>JAQSYO010000062.1 GCA_029256105.1 Herbinix sp. | reverse complement strand
TATAACTCCTCCTTTATTCAGTATATGTATATACTATAATTTAACAAATTAAAAGTCAATATACAAAGTTCATAAAAAAACGTGGAAAAGTTGTATAGGTAGGCAAACTAATAACGAAAAATGTAAAAATTAGTAAGGTTTAAAAAGCTCTATTAGAAAGGATTAGAAAGATACATGAAGAAAACAGCAGCATTTTTAAGTCTTGGTTGTAAAGTGAATTCTTATGAAACTGAGGCAATGCGCGGAATGTTTGAGACAGCAGGATATGAAATTGTAGATTTCAAAGATACGGCCGATGTATATGTGGTCAACACATGTACCGTAACGAATATCGCAGATCGTAAATCACGTCAAATGTTGCATCAGGCAAAACATAGAAACCCGGAAGCAATTATCGCCGCAGTGGGCTGTTATGTCCAAGCTGCAGAAGAGGTTCTTCTTGCGGACAGTGCAGTAGATCTTGTTATAGGCAACAACAAGAAATCTGATATCGTATCAATGGTGGAACGCTGCAAAAATAGCAAAAATAAAGAAGAATTAGTTATTGACATTAATGAAGAGAAAGATTATGAAGAATTGAATGTAATTACTACCATGGAAAAAACAAGGGCTTTTATTAAAATACAAGACGGCTGTAACCGTTTCTGTTCTTACTGTATCATTCCATATGTCCGAGGGAGGGTAAGAAGTAGAAAAGAGAAGGAAATCCTCACTGAGATAACAGAACTGGCTAAAAAAGGCTATAAGGAAATCGTTTTAACCGGAATTCATATCTCCTCTTATGGGACAGACTGGGTTAAGGAAGAAAAGAAGGACCCGCATCAAATACAGGATGATATGATTGAGCAGGAGGAAGTTGGTTTTCAGGATACGACACATGATATGCCACTATCAGAATTAATTACGAAAATTGGACAGATTGTTGGAATTGAACGAATACGACTTGGGTCATTGGAACCAAGGATTATTACAAAAGGATTTTTAGATGCAATTTCTGTGGTAGAACAATTTTGTCCTCATTTTCACCTATCTCTTCAAAGTGGCAGTAATTCCGTCCTAAAAAGAATGAATCGCAAATATTCAGCAGAAGAATATCAGGATAAAGTTTTACTTATAAAGCAATACTTTGAACAACCCTCTTTTACCACGGATGTTATAGTGGGTTTTCCTGGAGAAACAAAGGAAGAGTTCAAAGAGACGATGGATTTTGTCAAAAATATTGGGTTTTCCCATGTCCATGTATTTAAATATTCCAAAAGGGCTGGGACCAAAGCTGCAGATATGGCTGACCAGATTCCGGAAGACATCAAAACACAAAGAAGTAATGATTTGATTGCGCTTTCAGAAATCATGTCGAAAGAATATAAAGAGCTGTTTATGGGTAAAATAGAGAAAATTCTTATCGAAGAAGAAATTACGGTAGAGGGTAAAATTTATCAAGTGGGGCATAATGAAAGATATCTGAAATTAGCGGTTTGTAACAATCAGGATTTAACGAATCAATTGCTTCAGGTAAAGATAATTAGTAAATTAACAGAGGAAATTCTGCTTTGTGAAATATCTCATTGAAATTTTTGGATAAATAGATTAATATATAGATAATAGATATCAATTTCGTAGATTGGCCTTGTGAGGGCTATTTAATTTATGACATTCGTGACAAGTGAGATTGAAGCCTGTTCGTAACATTAGGCAGCCAAATCATCTTGTATTTGTGGAAAAGGAAGTGATTCAATGCAGAAATTAAACAATACGCAATATTTTAAAGTACAAAAGGATACGGAAGTTGTTGTGAGTGATGTAATTCGTACCGTATATTCCGCCCTTACAGAAAAAGGATATAATCCGGTTAATCAGATCGTTGGATATGTTATGTCGGGAGATCCAACCTACATAACGAGTCATAAGGGTGCTAGAAGCTTAATTATGAAAGTGGAGCGCGACGAGATTATTGAAGAGTTGTTACGTTTTTACATTGATAAGGAAATTAATAAGGAAAGCACCAAATAACTGTTAAGGAGAAATACATGAATAGAAAAATGGGGCTGGATTATGGCTCTGTGACCGTTGGAGTAGCAATTAGCGATGCATTGTTGATAACTGCTCAAGGAATCGAGGTTATTCGCAGAAAGCAGGAGAATAAGCTTCGTCAGACGTTAGCAAGGATAGAAGAGCTTATTGCGGAGTATAATGTGGATACAATAATATTGGGTTACCCAAAACATTTGAACAATACAGTAGGCGAACGAGCAGTTAAGTCGGAAGAGTTCGCAGATAAACTTAGACAGAGAACAGGATTAGAAGTTATCCTTTGGGATGAACGACTTACTACAGTGGCAGCACATCAGGTGCTATCGCAGAGTAACTTGGATTACAAAGAGAAAGCTATGGTTGTGGATAAGCTTGCGGCAGTACTTATATTACAAGGTTATCTTGATAAATTGAGCTTCATAAAGAATGGAGAAATAAAGGAGTAATAATGAATAATAAACCGGATGAAATAATTTTTACCACAGAAGATGGGGAAGAAGTTGTTTTTAGCATAATCGAGCAGACGAGACTTGGCGGAATAAATTATCTACTGGTTAGTACAACAGGAGATGATGAGGAGGATGAGGATGCAGAAGCACTCATTCTGAAAGATGTCTCTTTAGATTCAGATGAAGAGGCAGTTTATGATATTGTGGAAGATGATGGGGAACTTGAATTAGTTGCCGGAATCTTCAAAGAGTTATTGGATGATATAGAATTATATTAAATGCATAGATATATGATTAGATGAAAATAGGTGATGATATGCCTGAAAATCAGGAACAGTTCAAGAATTTATTGAAGCAGAACGGACTTAAAGTAACCACACAACGTGTGGCGATTCTGGAAGTTTTAAACAGTAGACCGGGTAAACACTTGACAGCAGAAGAAATATACGATTATGTCAAAAAGAAATACCCCGAGATTGGAATAGCTACTGTTTACCGTACAATTCAAATGTTGTCAGAGTTAAATCTAATAGATAAATTGAATCTGGATGATGGATACGTACGCTATGAAATTAGCAAAACTGGTAAGCGAGAAGCAAGCCACCATCATCATCATTTGATATGCCTTGATTGCGGTGACATTTACGCATTTCAGGATGATCTGTTAGAGACGTTGGAAGAACGGATTAATATGACCATGGGTTTTGAAGTGGTAGATCATGAGGTAAAATTATACGGTCATTGTAAAAAATGCAAGGGCAAATAAATCTATTGAATCTAATTAATAAATGAATTATTTCGTTCATTTGTTTGATATCAATGCACTTAGTTAATGGATAAAGAAAATACATAAAAACCATTGGAGGTGCAGTTGTTTGAAAGAAAAAGAAAAAAACATATTTAAGCAAGCAGAGTTAAAAGAAAAAAACAGCAACAGAGTTAGTGATTTTAAAGGAGTTAAAATTATTCCGCTTGGCGGGTTGGAACAAATCGGTATGAATATTACTGCAATTGAATACGAGGATACAATTATCGTAATTGATTGTGGATTATCCTTCCCAGAGGATGAAATGTTGGGAATTGATTTGGTTATTCCGGATGTTACTTATCTAAAGGATAATATTGATAAGGTAAAGGGTTTTGTAATTACGCATGGTCATGAAGACCATATTGGCTCACTACCATATATTTTAAAGGATATCAATGTTCCAATTTATGCGACAAAGCTTACGGTTGCTATAATCGAAAATAAGCTAAAAGAGCACAATTTATTAAAAAATACAAAACGTAAGGTGATTAAGTATGGTCAATCCATTAATCTTGGTTGCTTTCGAATTGAATTTATAAGGACAAACCACAGTATCGCAGATGCAGCAGCGCTTGCAATCTTTACCCCGGCAGGTATCATATTCCATACCGGCGATTTTAAAGTAGATTATACACCGGTATTTGGTGAACCTATTGATCTTCAGAGAATTGGTGAGATTGGCAAAAAAGGCGTTTTAGCACTTCTTTGCGATAGTACCAATGTGGAACGTCCAGGTTACACAATGTCTGAAAGTACCGTTGGAAAGACCTTTGACAGTATTTTCTCAGAGGCTAAGCAAAGAATTATTGTTGCTACCTTTGCATCGAATGTAGACCGGGTTCAGCAGGTAATTAATTCTGCCGCAAAATATGGTAGAAAGATTGTAGTTGAAGGCCGTAGTATGGTAAATATCATTACAACAGCAACAGAACTTGGATATATAAAAATGGCTGACAATATGTTAATTGATATTGAGCAGATGAAGAATTATAACGACGATCAATTGGTATTAATAACAACCGGAAGCCAGGGAGAGACCATGGCAGCATTACCTCGTATGGCGGCATCGATTCATAAAAAACTTTCGATTAAACCAGGTGATGTAGTAATACTCAGCTCAACTCCTATTCCTGGTAATGAAAAGGCAGTTTCAAAGGTTATTAATGATCTTTCTATGAAGGGTGCAAAGGTAATATATCAAGATACTCATGTATCTGGTCATGCTTGTCAGGAAGAAATTAAATTAATATATTCGTTAACTAAGCCGAAATATGCTGTACCTGTTCATGGTGAATATAAGCACTTAATTCGTCATGCTGAGTTAGCTCAGACAATGGGTATACCAAAGGAAAATATATTTGTATTATCCTCCGGTAATGTATTAACTTTATCCGATGAAAAAGCAGCAATTACTGGCGAAGTAACAGCACAAGGTATCCTTGTGGATGGTCTTGGTGTTGGTGATGTTGGTAATATTGTTCTTAGAGACAGACAGCTTCTGTCAGAAAATGGTTTGATTATCGTTGTCATTTCACTTGAAAAGCACAGTAATCAGGTTATGGCAGGCCCAGATATAGTTTCTCGAGGCTTTGTATATGTTAGAGAATCGGAAAATCTGATGGATGAAGCCAGAGACGTGGTAGAAAAAGCATTGGATAAATGCTTAAGCCGCAATAATGCTGACTGGGGAAAAATGAAAACAGAAATTAAAGATTCCCTAAGTGATTTTATCTGGAAAAAGACGAAGAGAAACCCGATGATATTGCCAATTATTATGGAAGTATAGAATTCAACGGAGTTGAATTCATTGGAAGAACGCAAGCGTTCTTCTCATAGTTTTCAACTCTGCGGAAGACATTATGAGAATGCTAAAGCATTCTCCGTATAGAATTCAATAGGGTTAAAGTCTAAAGTCTTTAACTTTGCGGAAGATATTAAGAGAGGCGAACAAATGGCGACGAAGTCCACATCAGTAAAGTTAACTTTAAAAATAACAAGCTTTATCTTAAGATTGTTAATGAATATTGTTTTTTATATTTTGGTGGTTATCCTTATTATCAATGTCAGTAAGTATGCATATGTTTTTACCTATCAGCTCTATGGACCGGATGCAGTTGATCCGGCACCGGGCAGAGATATAATCGTGCAGATTAAAAAAGGTGAATCTTCTATGGACATTGCTAGTAAATTAGCACTTACCCATACTATTGAAAATAAATATTCGTTTTATATGAAGACGAAGCTTCAAAATTTTTCGATTATGCCGGGAACCTATGAAATAAACTCATCCATGACGTATAGTGAGATTCTCGCTATTATTACGGATTATTCGGCATCTATTGTAAAAGACGAGGAAACAGATACTGAGGCTGGGACGACGGATACAACAGATACTGAGACCGATTCTGGAACACCTGCAGAAACCGATAATAATACTGGTGAAGCTGCAGAATAAGTAGGCAAAATCGGCGTTAATTGAGATGAAAGCTAAGAGAGGCTTGATTATATTATGATAGTTGACGAAAGAATAACAGCCTATATCAATTCATTGGAGATGGAGCTATCACCAGAACTTCTTTCGTTGGAGAAGGAAGCATTGGAACACCATGTGCCAATTATTAAAAAAGAAACACAAGGAGTATTAAAGTTTTTACTTCGCTTGCAACAACCCAAACGTATTTTAGAGGTCGGAACAGCCATTGGCTTTTCCGCCCTCTTTATGAGTGAATATACTAGAAATAACTGCACCATTACAACGATTGAAAAGGTACCGATGCGGTTGGTTGAAGCGGAAAAAAACTTATCAAATACGATATTTCGACATAAAGATAAGATAACACTTCGACAAGGAGAAGGACTGGAAGTACTGAAAGCTTTGGTGCAGGAGAAGCAAACCTATGATTTTATCTTTTTAGATGCTGCAAAGGCCCAATATATGAGCTTTCTTCCGGAACTGATGAAGCTTCTTGATGATAGAGGATTGCTTGTTACGGATAATGTATTGCAGGATGGTACGGTAACGAATTCCAGATACAGTATCACTAGACGTGACCGAACCATTCATGCTAGAATGAGAGAATATCTGTATACAATTACCCATATGGAAGAGCTTGAGACCGCGATATTACCGGTGGGTGATGGTATCGCATTAAGTTATAGAGTTTAATGCAGTTAACCAAATGAGATATCAGTGATTGCTATGCAATGAAGGATATCTCATTTCATTCATAAAATTTGAGTTGGATTACCTAATAAATTTTGTATTAATAGAAAGAGTGATACTTATGTTAAATGATATAAAAAAACCAGAGTTATTAATACCGGCCGGTAATTTGGAGACATTGAAGACTGCCATAATATATGGGGCAGATGCGGTATACATTGGTGGTGACCTATATGGACTCCGTGCAAAAGCTAAGAATTTCTCCATGGAGGATATGAAAAAGGGTATAGCATTTGCACATAGCTATGGTAAGAAGGCATATGTAACTGCGAATATAACAGCACATAACCAAGATCTTGAGGGAATTCGTAAGTATTTTAAAGAGTTGAAAGCATTTGGTGAGGACCGACCAGACGCCTTGATTATCTCTGATCCGGGAGTATTTAGCATTGCGATGGAGGAAGTTCCTGAAATAGAGGCACATATCAGTACACAAGCGAATAATACGAATTATGAGACTTACCGATTTTGGCATAAACTTGGTGCTACAAGAGTTGTATCGGCAAGAGAATTATCTCTTAAGGAATTAGGGGAGCTTCGTTCTAAGATTCCTGCTGAGATGGAGATAGAAACTTTCGTTCATGGTGCAATGTGTATCGCATATTCTGGACGATGCTTACTTAGCAATTATTTTACCGGGAGAGATGCCAATTTGGGTGCTTGTACACATTCCTGTCGTTGGAAGTATCATATTGTTGAGGAGACGAGACCCGGTGAATACATGCCGATTGAAGAAAATGAACGCGGCACCTATATTTTTAATTCTAAAGATCTATGTATGATCCAATATATTCCGGAACTTGTCAAAGCGGGAATTAACAGCTTTAAGGTAGAAGGAAGAATGAAGACAGCGCTTTATGTTGCAACGGTAGCAAGAACCTATCGTAAAGCAATTGACGATTTTTTTGAGGATCCAATGCGTTACGAGGTAAATAAGTCTCAATACCTTGAGGAAGTTAGAAAAGGGGTAAACCGTCAGTTTACAACCGGTTTTTTCTTTGATAAACCAACGCAGGAAGACCAAATATATGATCACAATACCTATGAAAAAGCATATTCTTATCTTGGTACAATAGCAAGCGTTAAGGATGGTCTATACGAATTAGAGCAGAAGAATAAGTTCTGTGTAGGTGATACAGTTGAGGTAATTAAACCAAATGGGGAAACGATTGAAACTATGGTCCGAAGAATTACAGATAATCGTGGAGTAGAGATGGAAAGTTGTCCACATCCTCTACAAATAATTTATGTAGATTTTGGTATGAAATTAGATGCCTATGATATCATTCGGAGGAAAGAATAATTCGTCCTTCTGTCCTTTTATGAAGAAAAGACCTGCAATTCTGGACGAGGAATGAAAAAAGTAAGTCCTTCTGTCCTTTTTTAAGAGGGATAGGCACTTTATGTCAATAATACACATAGGATAATAACGAGACATTTAAGCATTGAGGGTGCT
>JAQSYO010000061.1 GCA_029256105.1 Herbinix sp. | reverse complement strand
CTCCTATCCGTCCGTTATAACGAACAAAGTCTATTTGACTGTTATGTTTATCTTTTTTACCAACTTGCCATAAGTAACAGTGATAGTAACATTTCCTTTTAAGAGTGTCGTTATCTTTCCCTCGTTATTGACTATAGCAATATTTTCATCGGAAGATTGATAGGTAGCCTTTTTCGTAATATCCTCTTTCGTTCCGTTCGAGATTACTCCTGTTACAGTTATATTAAGAATACCTTTTACCTTGATCATAGCCTTCTTATTTGGAGTAATATTGATAGCTTGATATTCTTTCTGTTCAGGAACCACGTCGTTATATAGTGATTTAATCTCTTTATCTCCCAAAGTATAATTATATATTTTTAATTCATCCATTAATCCATTATAAAATACTTGTTCACCATAGATCTCCCCAAATCCAATATATAGATTCTCATATGTATTATAAATTGCTCCATATTCCCATCTTTCGAATCCTTTGAATGCTCCATTTAAATAGAAATTTACCCTTTCCTTTGCCGCATCAAAGGTTACGGTAAGCATATACCATTCGTTATACTTTGTTGTAAAATTATCATATAGAGATAGGCTGTTCCTTGCCTCCTTATTATGCAGTATAAGATAAGGACTAAGTCCATCATAAAATAAGGCATAAGGAGAAGCCTCTGTTGCTGTGCCGGTTCCTTTTGCCAGGATAGGGGCATATCCATAATTCTCATCCTCATATTTATAAAGCCATACGGATATTGTAAATGCTTCGTCTAGATTTAAAGAATCGTTATCTTCGACCTCGATATAGCTTTCACCATCAAATGCTGCAGCCTTTCCTTTCATACCATTTTCAAACATGATATCTCCATGAGCTATAGTTCCGTCATTTATATTTTCTGAGGCGTCTTTTAAGTCTGTGTCAAACTTATAATGAGCAATCAACATGTTTCCTTGTTTCGCACTGTCATCCTTGATAATACTATCGGTTGGTAGCTCATAATCCTCTTCCATAAATTCCTCTTCCATATATTCCTCATCCTCATAGAGTTCCATTAAATCAACACCGGCATAAGCTGTTTTAGCCTGTGTGGTAAGCATTAAACCACTCACGATGAAAAGAATAGTAAATACCATGTTTTTACACATCATCTGATGACCTCCCAAACAAATAATAAAATAGACTTAAATCTGAACTTAAAGCTGAACAGGATAATTCGATTATAATATTTGCAGAGATCAAAACCTTTTGATAAGTTGCTGACTTATATTTAGAAAAATTGCTATAATACAAATGTTGCTTTCGTAGGTGCTTTTATATCAGGATTCAAAAATCCCCAGTTCATAATGAAATGGGGATTATTCTTGTACTATTAAACTATTTGGATATTTAATTAGGGTGTCATTTGTCGGAGTTACTTTTATATTCCACCGGAGATACACCTGTTAAGCGTTTAAAGGTAGTAGAGAAATGAGAGTTATTAATAAATCCACATTTTTTACCGATACTCGTTATATTATCTTCATTGTCTTTTATCATTTTTTTTGCATTCTCAATCCTTAAATTCAATAAATATTCGTGAGGGGTAGTTCCCGTCTTTTCTTTGAACAAGCGGATGAAATGGTACGGTGATATATTAATCTCACTGCAGATATCTATAATTGAAATGTTAGAATTATAAAATCCCTGCATATATTCTTTCGCGTTTTTCACATATCCATCACCTTCTGTGATGCAATATCTTCCAACATTACTATTACTATTTATTTCTCTTAAAATAGTTGCAACGATTTGAATACTGAGGCTGTCAACAATCATAGAACTCTGATTGCCATAGTTTTCAATCTCCCGCTTGAAATTATAGATAGCTCGCCGAATATTTTCGGAAGAAGGGTTTTCTACTTTTGAGAAGATAACATTATGATGGAAACCCATATCCTCTGCAACCTCATTAAGAAATTGTTTTTTAATTGTTATTGTTGAATATCTACTTGTTATTGTATTGTTTTTTTTACAACATACATCTATATCGGGATTGAATACGATTATTTTATTCCTTTCAAATTCAAATTCTTTTTTACCTAACCATATGGGTGGAGGTATTTCAATAGGTAATACAAAATGATAGTCTTCCGTATGAATCGTTACCTCTGACATAAATTTATTAGGCATTAATAATGCGATATGTTCTCCCGCATAAACTTCCGCACTATGGTATACCCCTTCCGGAATTTGATTAATATAGTGCTTAAAATGATCCATAGAATCCATCCCTTCTTACCTGTTTTAATACAATTATTTGCTTGCACGGAATTCAAGTAGGTACCTTTTCTATACTATAATTATACCATTTATTGTAAATATTTCTACACCTCTTTCGCACTACCTAGCACGCTCAGTAACTTCCTATAAAAAGGTATTAATCTTTGGCAGATTAGGGGATATCCAATGCAAAACCAAGATATTTATATTCGCCAAGCATTTCTGTCGAATCAAGAACTTATATGGCGAAATTAACATAAGATATCCTGTAATGATATTAAAGGAGGATCTATATGATTCGTAATAAAATAGAACTAAAAATAGTTAAAATCAAGAGATATATAGGTAAAGTACTATCCAAAAAACAAAATGTAAAGCCAACTAAAAAGTATTCTTTAGAAACATTAAAATTAGATCCTACAACAATTCCTAAGTATGTCAACCAGCTAGTAAAGCCTCCGGTTTACAAACCCTTGGTGATTGAACACCATAAAAAGCATAGAAAATGCTCCGCAAGAAAACAGCATCTCTATTTTGTTGACATCAGTGAATTTAAGCAGCAGATTCTTCCTGAAGGATTACCGATGACAAAAGTATGGGGTTACGGCGGATTAATCAAGGATCCTGTCAGTGGGAAAATCAAATATTCCAGAAGCGCGCCGGGTGCTACCTTTGAAGCTATCCGAGGCATCCCTGCAACCGTAAAATGGATCAATCGTCTTAAGGGACGACATCCATTTGCTGTCGATCCTACCCTGCACTGGGCTAATCCAAATAACATGCCGATGGATCCACCGATGCCCTGGCCTCCTTTTCCACCAGGCTTCCCTGAGGCTCAGGCACCGGTTCCTGTTGTAACACATTTGCATGGAGGGGAGGTCCCATCAATTTTTGATGGTCATCCTGATGCTTGGTTCACTTATAACCACAAACATGGCCCAGCTTATAGGACTGATCTTTATACCTATCCGAATAAGCAGCAGCCTACGACTCTTTGGTACCATGATCATGCACTTGGAATTACCAGACTGAATGTATACGCCGGGTTAGCAGGATTTTATTTGCTGCGTGACGACGATAAATGTAAGCGTAATTGCTTTTGTTTTGAGGAAACGTTGAACTTACCTTCCGGGAAATACGAAATTCCTATCGTGATACAAGATAGAATGTTTAACCAAGATGGCTCTTTACTCTTTCACAATGTTGGCATCAATCCGGAGATTCACCCGTATTGGGTACCTGAGTTTTTCGGAGACACCATTATGGTCAATGGTAAGGTGTGGCCAAATCTGAATGTGGACCGTAGACAATATCGGTTCCGATTATTAAATGGATCCAATGCGCGTTTTTACAATTTAACGATGTCAAATGAAATGTCATTTATCCAAATAGGCACTGATGGTGGTTATTTACCAGAACCTGTAGTATTAACTTCGCTTTTATTAGCACCGGGGGAACGTGCTGATATTTTAGTAGACTTTTCAACAATCACTCCGGGAACCTCCCTCCGACTTCTGAATGATGCCAATGCCCCTTTCCCTGATGGTGATCCTATTGATCCGGACACAGTAGGACAGATTATGCAATTCAGCGTTCCTGTCAATGCCCCGGAACCTGTAAAACCAGCAAAGCTTCCGTGTCAATTAAACTACATTCCTAAGCTGAAGCCGGACGCACCCACGAGAATATTAACACTTAATGAAGTAATGGGGGAGAATGGTCCAACCGTTGTATTACTGAACGGGCAATTATGGTCAGCACCCATTAGCGAGAAACCAAGAGTCGGATCCACAGAGGATTGGTGGATCGTGAACCTGACGATGGACACTCACCCGATCCATCTACACTTAGTACAATTCTTGCTGCTAAACCGTTAGAATATCAATGCCAATGAATATAATATGAGATGGGAAGCAGAAAACGGAATGCCTCCGCTTAATCACCCTACTGAAGTAATCCCTGTTGAACCATATCTAATCGATGGACCCATCGATCCGGATGAAAATGAGCTGGGTTGGAAAGATACTGTTAGAATGAATCCGAATCAGGTGACTAGAATTCGAGTACGTTTTGCACCTCAGGATATTCCGCCGAACGAATCTGAACCTGGGTGTAATGATTATTGCTTTGATCCGACCGCCGGACCCGGCTATGTATGGCACTGTCATATCCTGGATCATGAGGATAATGAAATGATGCGGCCTTATAAATGCATCCATTAATCTTTTATATGATCCACTTGAATAGGAAAGTAGCAGTAGCACCAACTTAAGTGCTACTGCTATTTTTAGGCAGCTATACATATCATTATACTTTACGATAAAAGATCATCCCTACCATTGTAATCGCAAGAATCAATAATCCTGCAATAGTGAACCAAAAAGGAACACCGTAAAATTCAGCAACCGGTCCGGCGACGAGCAGTCCCAAAGGCATCGTAAGTGACATCAAGCTGCCGACAAGAGAAAATGCTCTGCCCTGTGCTTCTCTGGGAATATTCTCTTGCATATATGACATGTATGGAATATTGTAAATATTCACACTAGCCCCCATTGCAAGGCACACCACCGCAAAAATCCAGAAGCCTAGGTTGCTTGCGGGCAAGACACCACATACAAAAGTAGTCACACCCAATACGATCATCCCAATAAGTGCAACAAACAATTTGTTTTTAAACTTGAATTGGCTCATCATGCCCGCTCCTAACATCATACCGAGGGAATAGGTTATCTGTATTATGCTGGCCTGCCATGCTGTTCCTTTAAAATAATCACTCGTCATCAACGGATACATCGAGGATAGCGGCATGAAGAAGACCAAGCTAACTGCAACTATCAGTGTCACAAAGCTCAGCTTTCTATCCTGCATATATACGGCAATACCCTCTTTTAATTCCTGAGTAAAACGAGAAGATATCTTCTGCTTGCGTTCAATCTCCGGTATGTGCACGATTGCTATCGAGATGCTTGCGACAATTGCACCTAATAGGTCGGTGAGTAGGATAACCGGCATCGAAAAAGCCGCATACATCGCTGCACCGATGACAGGACCGAGCATAAAAGCTCCGGCTTGCAAAAACTGACTCCAGCCGTTAGCTTTCATCAAATCGTTACTTGGTACCAGCATGGGTACGACAGCTTGAATGGCCGGTGTGTGAAACACATTAGCAATCGCTCGAACACCGAGCACAACGCAGACCATCCAGTAAGGAGGCGCCCACAACAAGAAGGAAAGTGCGAATAACGCAGCTACAAGACCGATGAACATATCGGCACAAATAATGACTGTTTTTCGTTTCAAGCGGTCGATCCACACACCGGCAAACGGCCCCAGTAACAGTTGCGGCAAAAAAGCAAAAAGCCCGGCCAACGACATCATAATGGGGGAAGCCGTTTTACTTGCCAGCCACCAGATTAACGAAAACTGTACAGCACTACTCCCAATAAGAGAAATAGTTTGTCCTGCCACAATAGTAGCAAATCGCTTTTTCCACCTCTGCTCCACAATTTTATCTGATTCCATATTAATTACCTCCTTTATAATTGCTTTCATTTATATTATATAACATTAACGCAATAATGGAGGATATTGTACGCTAAACAACAGCTTTATTGCTAAAACCTTAGAGTAGTGTTAGAATGTTTAAAAAAGGAGGAGGAACTGTTATGGCGTTGCGACCCATTGATATAGCGAGAAGGTTGAAGGTAAGCACAACAACGCTTAGACATTATGAAGATTTTGGGATGATTCCCAATGTTATGCGCTCACCGAATGGTTACCGAATTTATACCTCCGAACAAATCGCTTACTTCCTCTGTATTCGGGAGATGATGCACGGATTTACATTATCAGAGATTGCAAAGATGTTAAAGCCAATCATGGCGAAGCAGACCGACGATGCACTTTGGATGGCGAACAAGGCACAGTCTGCACTTCAAAATGATAAATACGTTTGCGACCAAATCAAACAACGCTTTCTAGTGAAAAATAGAATTGCTACACCGAAAGAGTTTTCAATAGATGCTATCAGTAAAGCTACGGGCATTATCCCCTCCACAATACGATATTGGGATAAGATAGGCCTTATCTCTGCAAGTCGGTGCGAAGCAAACAACTATAGAACATTTACACAGATGCATATAGACGAGATCTTGATCATTCAAGCACTCAAGCTCTCTATGCGTGCACGGGGTGAGAAATATGCAGTTGAACAAATCCGTAAAGAAATGCACAAATTCAATTTTGATGATACGGAAAAGATTTCAGCCATCGTCGCTAGTATTAACTGTCATTTGACAGCATTAAATAAGGCGCAGATACATAGCATATCTGCGCTCTATAATCTTTGTAATCAGGTGGAGCAAAACCAGTATGATACCTGGTGAACTCAAGCCAATTAGCTATTAATAGTACCGGTTAGTCAAATGTCTAGATTATCCGCCTTACCTTACTCATTTTGAATCTACTTTTTGGTAGTGTAGGTATTCGCGATAAACGATATCTTAAGTTTTGTTTAGGAACTTTGTAGGTTAGTTGATTCACAATAAAGTCAAGACTTGCCTTCATAACCTCCGTGGTGACTAATTCACCTGCGCATCGATGCCCGTTATTGCAGTCTCCGCCACCTTGTGGCATGAATGAGAAAGCGTTATATTCCCAATGATCAAACCGTTCCGGAATGAATTCATATGGATCCATCCATAATCTTGGGTCATGATTTGTACCATAGATATCCAATAATACAAGAGTTCCTTTTGTAATATAATATTGTTTCCAGGTAAAACTCTTTTTTGCCTGTGCTGCGACATACGGGGTAAACGGGTAGAACCGTCGAACCTCCTGCACAAACATTTGGTTATAATCATTATCTCTCCTCTGAAATTTATTACGGTATTCGGGCTCTTCGTACATGGCTAAGACGCCGAAGGTTATATAGGTAGCGATTGCAACCATCGGCCTTATTATATTAAGCAACTCAACCGCTGCTATCTGTGTGCTTAAAAGCTTTTTATTCTGATCAATCTGCCATGCTATGGTATCCGCAGCAGTACCTTTCGCAGGAGTGAATTTTCGAGCGCGTATTTTAGTTATTATATCTCTAATCCATTCTTCCGATCTTTTACGTGCGCATCGCCCTTGCCTGTATCTAAGTCCAACCCCTCCAAATCCATCGATCATTTTTCCTAAGTCAGAGGCTCTTTGCTTTATTTCATTATGTTGCAAAGGAACCCCTGCCCATCTGCATGCCACCTGACACATAATTATTTGTGCTTCATCAAACAGAACAATGTCCTTATTCTGCCAGCTTACGCTACTCTTTTCCCATTGCTCCGTGGTATAATCGATCAGTACCTTTACGTTTTCATGCGTCATAATTGACATAAACATCTGCTTACGATTTATATGTGCCTTCCCATCTAGACCTTGTACTCCATTTTGACCTGTTAGTGTCTTTTGCACCCTCTTTGGGGCTACCTCTTTTCTTTTAAAGTAATTATTATCATAAAAAACCTTAGCTGCTTCTTCTCCAGTCATACAAATAGCTTTTTGGCCTAATAAGCGTGTTTGAAAGATATCTGTTTTATACTTATAACATCTGTTTTGTATAAAAGAGTAACCTTCTAATAACAATAATAGACTATTATCTATTGTCTTATCGCAAGGAATTTTTTTATATGCACACATAATATTTGATACTCCTTATATTCAATAAAGTTATTATGTGTATGATTGGGAATATAATACTTATATGACATTAATATATT
>JAQSYO010000060.1 GCA_029256105.1 Herbinix sp. | reverse complement strand
TAGGAATAACACCCCTGGAATATCGAAATAGAGAATAGAAAAGCCTTCTTAGAAAAAGATGGTTTGGAGATTAGTTTAAATAATTTATTATATATAGGTTGATTTGCCACATTTGCGTTTGTTTGAATTTTATCTAATTTGCCAGGGAAACTGGATTATATCATAAAATGAGATAATGAAGAATAACAATAAAACATTGAAGTGGAAAGAATAATATTTTAGAAGCATACTATCTTGCTCAAGCCATCATTAATTACATATATACATATTCACCACAAAAAGTAATTTTAGGAGGAGGAGTAATGCATCAAGAACAGCTTTTTCCTTTAATTCAAATGGGAAAGACTGAAACCTCATAATATGACCGAAGAAGGTGCAGAGAAAGCGAATCAACTGTATCAGACATGAAAGACTTCTGAAAGTCATCAATGACGTGCATAGACTTAATATAAAATTGCAAAATTAAAAAGGAAGAAGATACGCCAAAAAATACAGGGAATTATGGATTTGCCATACTCCCTGTATTTTTATATTATGTAAGGAAAGTGATTTATATTACTTTATAGTTAACTGACGTATTTAGCTTGATTCTGGCGCTCTCCAGATCTTTTTGTACCTGATTTTGAACCTCTGAGAGATTATTGAACTTAATTACTCCGCGAATGTAGAAATATATCTGCAACACGAAGGGCTTCCCATAAATATCCTGTGCAAAGTCCAATAAAAATGTCTCAATGGTAACCAAATCAAAGTTGTCGACAGATGGCCGTTTTCCAATATTCGTAAGACCTTGATATTCTTGACCCTCCACGGTTGAGATTGTTGCATAAACTCCATCGGGAGGAATTAATTTATTTGCACATACGTTGAGGTTCGCTGTAGGCATTCCTACAGTTCTACCTAAAGCTTTACCATGTACAATATTTCCAATCATCACATAAGGGTGGTCACCACACATACGCATATAACTTTCAAAATCGCAGTCATGTAATGTGGATTTCAAGATTTCTGCCGATATTGGTCTATCTCCCTCCATGACAGTTTCACAAGGGACAATCTGTATGCCCATATCTTCGGCGATCCTTTTAAGAAGTGCAAGATTTCCATCCAGTTTTTCACCAAAGCAGCAGCCTTCACCGACTACGATTACCTTTGCACCCAATTGCTCTATTAGTATGCTTTTAACAAAGTATGCAGCGTCCATCTGCTTTATTTTTTCTGTTAACTCACAAGATACCATGATGTCGGGTTGGAATTTTTTAAAATAATACTCTTTTTCCGCTTCTGAAGTCAATACATTTTCGTTAGGAGTATACATACTTAGTACTAATGAAGATAAATTCCGCTTATTAGCGACATCAACCAACTTTTCTAAAACTACTTTATGACCTTTATGGACACCGTCAAAACATCCAAAAGTAACACAGGTATTATGATGTTTTTCTATTCCCTGCTTATGTATCATACGAATCGTCTACCTTTCATTTACTTATTGTGTACTTCTTTGCTAGCAGGACTGCATTTGTAGATTATCAAACCTACCAAATACCAGCCTATGGTATATAACCAAATTTTCCATCCTCCACCAATCACATCTGGAATATAGCATAGTATGATTATAGCAAGTGCAATTATAGGCAATACATTTTTACCGGGAGCTTTAAAATTGCCTGGTACATATGGAAATCGCTTTCTTGCAACAATCAGAGACATAATGTTTATTGTTATTGTAACGGCCGCAAAAAGTGCTCCCAGGCTTACTATTTCACTGGTAAATTTCGGGAAACATGAGACAATCATACTTAACAAAGAAATTAGTATTGCGGCATATAACGGTGTTCCTGTTTTGCCGTTTTTTGAGAGTTTCTTTGGAAGTATTCCTCCTTCGGCAGCAGCTTGAATTGCTCTTGAGGTTAAAGCGATAACAACCAGCATGGTAGTGATCAATGCAAGAACAGCAGCGATAGAAACAACCTTGGTCAACCATGCATACTGAGACAATTTAGTAAAGCATGCGGCATATAAAGGTATATAGCGCATACCCGGGTTCTCAGTCAAATAGGATGCTGAAACTAAACCTATAGTGGAAAGAACGATCAGTAAATATAAAAGTACCACGATTGACATAGCTATTAAAATTGATTTTGGAACATTTTTATTTGGATTTTTAACTTCGGATACCATGAATGCAATTGCTACGATTGAACCATAACCCCCATAGCAGTAGGTACAGCTTTTAAAAATCCGGTAGAACCTCCCGAACCTTGTGAAAAGAACGGTACGATTGTACTTGCGTCCCAGCTTCCGCCAAAAAATGCAACACAGACATAGATTATTAAGGTAATAGCCAGACAGATAACTAAGATATTATTTGCTTTACCTGAAACAGTTATTTTAAGGACATTCAAAATAAAACAAAAAGCAATTGCGATTATAGCCATAGGAATTTGCAGATTTGAGAAAATTGGAAAGCTAACTCCCAAATAAGTTGCTACATAGATAGCTGCAAATGCAATAGCAACAATATTTGCGTTGATATATCCCCAAGTAGATATCCATCCCCAAAGCTTACCAGTTTTTTCGTTTTTTCCTAATGCTTTTGCTGGGAAAACGAAAACACCACCAGATTTAGGAAAAATAGTTGATAACTCCGCGACTACTAATCCATATATTAACATAACAATAGCTGCTAACCCCCAAGAAAGCACGGCAGAAGGACCTGCCGTAAACATCGTTAAACCAGAAAGTGAAAATATTGCACTACCAATCATACCCCCAACTATTATAGTTACACAAGAAAGCAAACCTAATGAACCGTTTTGATTATTATTTTCCATAGATATCCACTTACCCTCTCCTTTTAGTATTTCAAATCAACTTCTCCATCTATTGGAAAGTTGATTTGTTTGCTATCTATTACATCCAATACATTTTTGTTTACCTGAAAGACAACTTGTTAGTTTTTATCATTATACTATACCATGTAGATTAGTGTGGGATACTTCTGATTTTTTGTAGCAATGTTTCTATTGAAAATGTTGTATGGGGAATTATATATCTCATTTTCGGTTAGTCTACAAAGGGTATTAAATCATTATAAGATATTTTTTCAAAGCTATATATTTCCTAGCATTTAACAATAATACGATAAGAGGATGGTTCAACTGCCTCTATAAAGGCGCGATCGATCTCTGCAAATGGTACTATATCTGAGATTAACATGGATACATCAATCAGATGGTAGGATAATAGTCTTGTAGCTGTTAAGAAATCCTTCCTTTGGGGATTGACAGATCCGGTTATGATTTGCTCCGTAGAATGGATTTTATTTGGACTAATTGATATTGGGTTGTCTGGATGGAAAGAAGAATAAAAAATAACTTTACCTATCTTTCCGGCCATATGTACAGCACTTTCTGCTATCTGTGATAATGCAACAGTACAAAAAACAACATCAGCGCCTCGTCCCTCTGTCAATTCTTTGATTTTAGCAACTGCATCCATTTCGCTGGAGTTAATGACAATATCTGCGCCGAGCTTCTGAGCTGTTTCTAGTCTTGCGTTATCAACCTCACAGGCGATTACTCTGGCTCCGCTTAATTTAGCCAATTGAATGTGGAATGCACCCATGATGCCGACGCCAATTACCACTACATCATCACCTAAACCAATATTTGCTTTTCTTACACTATGTACGCAACAGGCAAGAGGTTCTGATAAGGCAGCATAGGTTAAATTCACATCAGGCTCCATCTTATAGACATTCTCAGCATCGATCATCATGTATTCCGATAAGCCGCCAGGTCCGCCGATTCCTTCGTGAGTTTCTGCAATAAATGATACAACACACTGGTTTTCATTACCATTTCGGCAATAGTAACATTCACCACAGGAATTAAGTAATCGTACGGCAACTTTATCGCCTGGTTTCACTGATTTCACCTGATTACCAATTGCTTCAACAATGCCGGCTGCTTCGTGACCACCGGCAAAGGGGTAACGCTTCATTACCCCATTATATACTCTTTGCTCAAGGGTACAGATAGCACAGGAATCCACCTTAATAAGGACCTGTTTTCCTGACGGTTGTTTTTTTTCTACCTCTATGATGTTGATTTTTTTAACATCAAAAAGCGTACTAACTTTATATGTATCCATCTTTACCTCCATAATGCTGCCACCGCAGCACATCTAATAAATCCATGAAATAATTGGCTAGCTTATGCATACGATTTCAATAATTAAAAAGCAATTTTTTTGTTCATTTCCTTACATGCAATTTCTACACTACAATCCTCGTGGATAAGCTTTGCTATAGCAGCAGTATAACCGATTGGATTCTCATGACCCCAGATATTCCGGCCCATAGCTATGCCGGCTGCACCGGAATCTAATGCATCTCTAATTTCCTGTAAAAGCTGCAACTCAGGTACTTTCTTCGATCCGCCAAGGATTACCACAGGAGCATATACACTTTCTGTAAGTTGACGGAAGCTTTCCATATCACCAGTATAATTAGTCTTTACAATATCTGCACCCAATTCAACGCTTTGTCTACAGGCAAACATAATGTTATCTGGCGTTCTGCTATCCTCCGCTTTTTCAAACCCTCTGGGAAGCGCTTCAGCGGTAACCGGAATTCCCCATTTGTGACAATCCAGGACAACCTTTGAGAGAGCACTTAATATCTCATGTTCAAACTGTGAACCTGGAAAACTCATGGTTATAACAGAATCGGCACCTAATCGCAAAGCGTCTTCCGCAGTAGCTACTACACAGGTGGGCTTTGAGTGATCTCCAAGATAAGAAACTCCACCATCAATTCTTAATATAATACCTTTTCCCATAAACGATTCTGCAAATTTATCTGCCATACCTACGGTTGATAAGAAGGCATCTGCGCCTGCAGAAGCAATTTCTCGGATCATTTTTCGGGGATCCTTCATGGCCGGTAATACATTAAAATTGCTCCCATGATCCATAGCCATAATAAATGCTTTTCCATCCGGTCTAAAAATATGATTCATTCGTTGTGTTACATTTCCCATATCCAATTCTCCTTCAAATTTTTAGTCTGCACTGATACAAGTAATAATGATACATATGGAAATAAAAATATTGCAGCTAATATCATATGTAACTTGCAATTACAAATGTAATGTGTTACATATATAATAGCATGTTACAAATGTATGGTCAACTATAATTTTTAAGTACATCTTAATTCCAACAATAGTTACATAATGTTAGCATGAGTTTTGTGTATATTGCTGTATTATGACTGACACATCACATAAGATCATTGAAATTAACATGCTTATCTATTTGTGACGTTATTTCATGGAAAGGAGTATTTTATGACACAAAATTATTCAATTTTACACACACCCAAATTTATTACCGGGCGAGGTTCTATTTCTTTTATTGCTACACTTGGCAGAAATCGAATTGGTGTAATACGAGGTGGAAGAAGTTTGAATGATGCATTCAAGACAAAGATTGAACAGTTAGCTTACGAATGTGGTGCAGAATTATGTTATCTGGCCCAAATAAGAAATGAACCTTTTATTGATGATATTTTTATGTGTATGGATAAAGTGAGATCTTTTGAGCCAGATATCATATTGGCTATAGGCGGAGGAAGCGTACTTGATACAGCAAAGGCAATCCATTTATTTTATGAAAATCCGGATATGTCTTTCGAAGATGCATTGATTCCGTTTTCGTTACCAAAGTTAGGGAAAAAAGCAATCCATATTTCTGTTCCAACAACATGTGGAACGGGTAGTGAGGCCACCTCTGCAGCTGTATTTATCGATCCTAAAACTCACACAAAAAAATTACTTATGGATAATACACTGATTCCCCATTATGCAATTCTTGATTCAGAGACCACGGATTACCTACCAGATTCTATAATGATTGCGACAGGAATGGATGCACTAACGCATGGAATCGAAGCTAGTACGGCGAAAAATGCTTCTTCTTTATCAAGAGCTATTGCAGTGGAGGCTGTATTGGATATATTTGAAAACCTGCCAAAAGCCGTTACTAATACAGAATTAGAACAGCAGAATAGATCAGCCAGGGAAATATTGCATATAGCATCAGCTATGGCAGGTGTAGCTATTACAAATTCGTGTACCGGCCTTGCTCATTCTTATGATCATCCAGGACCAGCATTTCAACTGCCGCATGGTACGGTATGCGGCTTAATGCTTCCGTATACGATGAAACTGTGCGGATCACACCCTTCTTATGCTACCATAGCAAGGAGACTGGGTTATAACGGAGATGAAGCTGAATTATCAAATCAGCTCATGAAACATTTAATTGCATTCATGAAGAAATTACATCTAAAGACTTCATTTCAAGAGTTGGGGATTAACAGAGAGGATTATGAAACTCGAATGAAGGAATGGGCAGGAATTTCTATTTCAGCCTTTGCAACAGTAGTTGCTCCTGTGGAAATGACAATAGAAAAGGGAATTTTATTATATGAAGATTGTTATTATGGAAGGTTAAACTTAGTATAATCATATAGCGTAATACAATAAAAAACTCTATATCAAATATGAATTATTTGATATAGAGTCTATGATTATATTAGAAAATTTATTTCTCATCATGTGTATTATTGGATATTTGTTCAAGTGCTTGGGCAGTCTTTAAATCTGTTATCAGACTATTAATATATCTACCACGTACCGCACCTAAAATAGCATGAAGCTTACCTTCTCCGCCTGCAATTCCTATACGTAATGGAATATTCATATAGTCATCCAATACAACTGATATAACTTTATCATTAAGACTACTAAGAATGCTTTTTCCATTTTCATCAAAATAATGAGAGCATATTTCGCCAACGATATTATTTTTTTGCAAATTACAGTAATCGTTCTCATCAATCATGCTAGTATTCATAAAATAAGGCTTATCCTTAACATTACCGATACCAACAGCAGCTATATTACAAGATTTTATGATATTATATGCCTCAATAAAAAAAGGTTCCTCAATTAGAGCTTCTTTTAATTTACTACTATGCACTAGAACAGGAGCATAAAGATAACGGGCTTTCGCTTTGATTTTGGTAGAAAAACGATGCACAATATCATCAACATTGGTTTGAGTGTTATCATAATTCCACCCACCTAATAGCTGCGTAACCGTAAGATTACACTGGTTAATAGGTTGCATATGATTAACTAACGCAGAAACAGCTTGACCTCTAGAAAATCCAATGATATCTCCATCTTTAATTACCTCGGTAAGATAATCACCCGATAATATGCCTAAGGCATTATACAAATCTTCCTCATTTGTTTCAACAATACGAACATCTCGTAGCTGATAAAGCTTTTCTAGATTCCTTTCCAAATCATAATATTCTTCACTGATTCCATGGATAGTTATTTTGACAATGCCAAGCTCTCTGCATCTATTCAATATACGATTAACCCGTGGACGTGACATATTTAACTTTTGAGCGATTTCATCCTGAGTCATACCACGTTTATAATAATAATAAGCAATTCGAGTGTATTCATTACTATCATAATTCAAAGCTACTCCTCCCTTCAATTCACTGGTAGTTGTATCGGACATTATATTTTTATACATATTTTATCTGATTACTTTATCTTAAGCAAGTATTTATTTGAAACCTCAGTTTTGTTGACAAATAAAATTGTCAGTTTTCAAATGGAATGTATAGTGATATGTCTGATATAAAGTTTGTTTTGAGACTGGTCGGTTGAAATTTGATTGGTGAAAGGAATTTAACAAAATATGAATAACATTATATCTAAACTAGAGGTACCTCGAATTACATATATTATTAAAATAAGCGAAAGAGGACGTAGAGATCTTAGCCGAATTTCTGATAACTATATCTACACGCCTCGTCCGTAGAGTAAAAAAAACTCCAGCCAAGATTTTATTCTTTTACTGGAGTTCTACGTTTGATCTATGCCTCGCTAATATACCTTTTCAAGTTATTAAACCCAATGGTAATTGCGTTTATCGTTTCTTCCATACCTTCAAATTCAATAGCAATATACCCGTCGAATTTA
>JAQSYO010000059.1 GCA_029256105.1 Herbinix sp. | reverse complement strand
GCACTTCTAGAACAGTCTTTGCTCCATTCTTGATTGCGTTTTTAATCGTTGCTTTTGATATTCCCTTACAGATACAAACTTTTGTTAATTTATCTAAAATTTCTTGATTTATATTATTATCTTCCATACTTTACCCTTCCTTAACGTGATTTTATAGTTTGATGTATTTATTATATTATGGACTAGCCATAATTCAATTATTATTTGATAATTTATTATTATTGAAACATACTAACTTAAACAATATTTCAATGAATGGAGAATATCAATATGCATAAAGTTCTATACATTAAAGTAAATGCAAAGCCGGAAGGTACATCCCGTACGTTTCAGATCTCAGATTCCTTTTTGGAGGTCTATAAAAAGTATAACCCAAAAGATAAGATAACAACACTCGATTTATATAAAGAAGGTATTCGGGAATTAACTGCACAAGACATCCAAGATGTATTTGGTCCTAAAACAGAAGAAAGCAAAAATCATCCAATATTAAAATATGCATATCAATTTCTTGAATCAGATAAGTATATCTTTGCAGAACCCATGTGGAATTTGAGTGTTCCTGCAATTTTAAAATCCTATATTGATTATATCTGCGTCACCGGAATCACTTTCAAATACACAGAAACCGGGCCAGTTGGATTATGTAGCGACAAAAAAGCAGTGAATATAACGACTAGAGGTGGTATATATTCGCAAGGCCCAGGCTCCGACTATGAAATGGGTGACCGCTATCTAAGAACGATACTTGGCTTTCTTGGAATTCAAGATTATACAACAATTTCAGCTGAGTCTTTGGATGTTGTCGGTAAAGATGTAGCGGCATTGGTACAAAGCACTATAGAAATAGCCTCTGAGAAGGCAAAGAATTTTTAAATGCAACGAAACACAAACACATAGAATGATAATATTCTCATTTGAATCATATTCAGCACCTCATCTCATAATTATTGGGAAATGCTCATATGTTATAACAGAATAAGTTATTACATTTAGCAGGAGGAATTATGGACTTTCAGCAAAGCAGAACCTTTAGCAATCTACAAAATGCATATAATTTTGAATTGATGGTAAGTACAACATATCAAATATATGCTGATAGAGCAAGATCTGAGGATTATATAGAAATTGGTAACATTTTTGATGTCACTGCCAGAAACGAGAAGGAGCATGCCCGTATATGGTTAAGGATTTTAAACGATGGAACACTACCCACAACAGAACGAAACCTACTCGTCTCCTCAGAAATTGAAGCAGAAGCAGGAAATGTTACTTACCGTGAATATGCCAGGGTTGCCCGCGAAGAAGGTTATAATGACATTGCAGCTTTATTTAATGGGGTAGCCAACATTGAACTGAATCACAATCTCCGTTTCCGCACGAGTTATGAAAATGTAGTCCGGGGAGAAGTGTTCTGCAAGCCAGTTGAAACACTATGGATCTGTATGCAATGCGGTAATATCATGAGTGGTGTCTGTGCTCCAGAGATTTGTCCTGTGTGTGGTTTTCCACAAGGTTATTATAGATTATATGCATCTGAGATTGTGTAAACTGTTCGTATTTCTGATTAATCAAAAAATGGTGACTCAAACGGTAAACTATCTACCTATGAGCCACCTATTTTTAATTCTTCCATTTTGTTAATTGTTTATTAGAGTCGGCTTTGTATAAGATAAATATCTAACATAAAATTCATCATAGGTTAAATTGCTTTGAGAAACTGCTTCTGCCATCTCAAGACCTAAATAACGAAAATGCCAGGGTTCGTAATCATATCCTGTAATAGGCTCTTCCCCCTTGGGATATCTTAGGATATAGCCGTAACGATAGGCGTTCTTTGCGAGCCACCTTCCCTCCGGAGTATCCTCAAAGGTTTTCTCCAGATCATTAATATCCACAGCTAACCCTGTTTGATGTTCGCTATGCCCCGCTCGGGCAGATACCCTATCTCTCTCCTTTTGATAAACGTCTAGTGATATTTCAGGTGTCATTTTTCTATAATAGACTTCATTTTGATAAGTATAGCTACGAAAGGTTGATATAGCCTCCAAATGATATCCTTGCTCCTCAGCAGCTCGGCACATAACCTCAAACGCTTCCCGTGCAACATGACGAAGCAACAAATTACTTGAATTAAAGCGGTGGTCAATCACCTCCAGGTCACCCGGTATATAGGTACTCGGGAGTTGATTATATTTATTTACTAATACACACATACAGAACGGATTTGGAACACTTTGAACATTCGTATAAAATTCATTATGAAGACCTATGTTTACAAATGTAATAACTTCCTCCCAGGAGCAATTACAGTTGTTTAGTTTAAAATTAATGTACTGAAAGTCTTTGGACTTATCGTAAAATGGCAACAAGCAAGCTTCCGATAACTCAGCTGAATATTTAATTCTTAAGATTTCCTCCAACCAAAATTTCATCTCCTTCTTTTACTATGATTAACTTAACTTTATTGCAACAACAAGTGTAAGATCTATAACTGATGTATAACCTTTGTTTATTATTTCTCTTATCCATGGCGAATAAGATAACAGTCAAAAGTAGAACGCTATCTTTTCAGCTTTCCTGTAAACGTTGCCTCCTCTGTTTTTCCTAAACAAATATGAAAAGAAGTATGTGTTATTATAAATTATACGTTATTCCAATTTATATGTTCTCCTTTTCCTTGTTTCTTATAACAAAAAATTCTACTTTGACTACCATATAGATAAAACTTTTGGATTTATCTTAAACAGGGAGCGTATTGCATGAAAATAGCAATACACTCCCTGTTGTTAAAACTTTATTTAATTAATAACTATATTTTTTATTCTAGTTACAACAGATGTATCTAGAATTTAGTTTGTAAACTCTTGTGACCAGTATATAGTTCCACCACTTTGGTATACACCAACACCGAGTTTATTATAGTTTGTATTTAAGATATTTGCTCTATGACCTGGTGAGTTCATCCATGCGGTTACAACTTCTTGCGGTGTTTTCTGTCCGTATGCAATATTTTCACCAGCTGCTCTATAGGATACACTATAATCTTTCAATACTGATGAAAAACTCGATCCGTTCGGTCTTGTATGAGAGAAGGATTGAACGATTTCCTGTGCACGTTTATTTGCTGCTGCTGTTAAATTTGTATTTGTTGTAAGAGCTGATAATCCCGCCTTTGCACGTTCCACATTTACTAATCTTAATACTTCACTTGCATAACTATTTATTCCAGTGTTCGTAGAAGGTGTTGTTGTAGGTGTAGGCTTTGTAGTAGGTGTAGGCTTTGTTGTTGGTGTAGGTTTTGTTGTTGGTGTAGGTTTTGTTGTTGGTGTAGGCTTTGTTGTTGGTGTAGGCTTTGTTGTTGGTACTGGTTTAGTTGTAGGTGTACAGTTGTTATTTGTAGCTCCATTTTCTTTAATCGTAGCTAGTATATCCTCTAAGGATTTAATATTTCCAATATTAGCTTTTGTAATATTGGTATAACCATTTTTCTGTAACTTACTTACAACTTCCTTAACAGAGTCACATTTTGATAAATCTACATTTTTATAGGTTAATGTTTGTCCGTTTTTACTAGTTGAAGCTGATTTTACCTTTGGTGTAGCCGTTTTCTTTGCCACTTTTTTCTTTTTGCCTGACTTCTTTGCTTTGTTTACAACTTTCTTAGTCGATGCTTGCATAAAGGAACCTGACTGCGTTGTACCCGATTTAACACTGGTGTTTGTATCTGTTGTATATAGTAGAGGGGTTACCTTATCAACGGAATTATTATCGGTTGATGTATCCTCTGTTACGTTTGCTTGATTGTCGATTGGAAGAACCTGTTGCGCTTGAAATTTTGTAACACTTTGTTCTACGCTTGTAGTATTTAAATTAGCATCAAATAAACTTTTTAGATCTGATGAATTATGGTTGATGCCAAATTTTGTACCTCCTTAATGGTATCTCTCTGCTGCTCCCTTAGAGTAACATATACGGTATAGGGGTTCAATAGTTAGATACTGGTAGAGTTCACATCTCTTTCAAATTTATTACCAATTTTTAGTATACATTTTTACATTTTATGTAACTTTATTTCCATGTCAATCCAGTTTATGTGATAGGCAATCCACTTCAAAGCCTTACAAATACAGTGTTTCTGATTTAAGGGGAAGTGTACATGGTTGATCCATTTAGGTAAACTTTTATTACCTTCTATAATAAAAAAATGTTATTAATATATTGCAATATTTTTAATTATATATTACGTATTTGTTACATTGAATGGAATTTAATCATAATAATGTTGGTTTTGTTACAATAAGACAGCGATTCAGATAGGATATGGAGTAATATTCATAACGAAAGAGGGAGTAACAATATTGTTACAGGCAATATTGTTACTCCCTCTTTCGATTCCGTTTGCTTAATGCTGAAATATTTCTGATAGAGCAATAAATGTTTTGCTTTCTACCATTACGAAAATACCTATTATTATAAAAGTAATGCCTATAATAAATCGTTCATATTTTTCGATGAACAAGGAAAGTCCATCAATTCGAGTAAGTTGGTAGCTGACTATACATAGTCCTGTTGTTCCTAAAGCAAAGATTATTAGCATTATTATTACCTCGCCCTGAGATAAGGTTGTAAAAAGTGGAATATATACTCCTAGATCATCTGCTCCTAAAGAGATCGTTACGATCAATACTTGAAGCCATCTTGTCTTGATTTTTTGTAGAGTGGCGATTGCTTTCTCTTCCTCATCGTCATCGTCATTAAGAAGACTTCTTATCCCCATAACTATTGGAATTAGTCCAACAAATCCAATCATCCATTGTGCAGGTATCTGAATTAGTCCAAAAGCCCCCGCAATACCCGCAGCTATCAGAAGAAATGTTCCTACAAAATAAGTCGCTGTAATAACGATTCCATTATTCTTATTATCTGCTTTTTTATAAATCAAAAAGAGTATTGGAATTTCATCAATGCTAGTTACCAGATATGTAATAACTGCAGTAAGAATAGTTTTCATTGGCATAATTTTCTCCTATGTATACATCATTTTTAATTTAATAAATAAAAGTATATTTTTCTAATTTAAAAGTTGTAATAATTTCGTCATTATATAGAAGTAACCAACCGATTTCGTCTTAAAATCAGCACCTTTTATTCCAGATATTAGATCATACTTATAATAGCACATATTTCTCTTGAATACAGAATATTTTTTTCTTTTCTATTTATACTAAAACAGATCACGAAAGGAGTAATTTATTATGGAAAGAGCGGATGATACTCAAGACTTCACAGGCAATGGAAGTAGCTCAAAAAATGATATCAACTTAGATAACGAATTCGGTATCAAGTATGGTACAACCCCTGAGCTTGAAGAAACAAATCCTTCAATTACAACCCCTTTAGTCCCAAATGAAATACCTACCAATGAAGTCAATTAGGGAAGATTAGCTTCCCTTTTTAATGCTTTTTATTAGCTGCTTTAATCATTAAAAAGTAAATTTAGAAAACTTTATAAATTTTTTCCCTCAAATCACAATTTCTTCACAGTCTTTGGAAATACTAAATTAGAAAGTTAGTGTATTGGTTGTTTATTAGGAAAGTGAGGAACTAGATGTTAAAAGCGAAATTATGTGGATTTGCTATTGCATGTATGGTAGGAATTATGGGGACAAGCCCAATTACCAGTTTTGCAGCTGAAACAAATATTGAATCAGAAAAACAGTCGGAAACGAATAAGGATCACAAAGAGAAAAAAGCTGCTTTCGAAGAAAAAATGAAGGCAGCTAATGATAAATGGAGTACTCTTACTGTTGATCAAAAAGCTGCTATTTACGCATTAATTGAAAATGAAATGCAAGCAGAAAATAAACTTATGGATAAACTAGTTGAGTATGGTGTTATGGAAAAAGCGGATGCTGTAATTATGAAAGCCCATATGGCGGAAAGATTTAACAAAGTAAAAAAGAGTGGCGAATTCCCGTTATTAAGGCAAAAGTGTAATAAGAGCCGAAAATAATTTAGACTGAAGCAGATAGGCTACGATTGTAATAACAATTAAATACACTAACTTTCTTTTTATATAAATAGCTCAAACTAGAATCATATATACCTTTCCCATCTTTTAATAGACTATAATATAATGTTAAACTCATATGCGTATCATTCCTAGTAAGTATATATTCATCGATTTACTTCTATGATGACTTATAACATTCGAAACTTTCTTGTTATTTATGAATATCTGTTGTATATTATTATTGATTAGCTAAGCTCTCACTCATCTTTTTGTATGGAGCGATTTTTACGTTATTGATAAATGGAGAATTCGATAAATGAAAAAACTTAACAAAGGCTTTTTTGAAGAAGTTTATCGCATCGTCAGCAAAATTCCCGAAGGGTCTGTGATGACTTATGGTATGATAGCTACGATGTTAGGTAACCCATCCGCCGCCAGAATTGTAGGATATGCAATGAACAGTGCTCCACTAGAGCTTAATTTACCCTGTCACCGGGTTGTAAATAAGGAAGGACGAATGGCACCAGGTAATATCTTTGGAGGAGAAGAAAAGCAACGTGAACTATTGGAGAAGGAAGGAGTAATATTTAGAGATAATGGATGTATCAATATGGAATTGTACTTATTCAGTTGGAATGCTTAACGCCTTCGACCCTTTACTTCAAAGCTTCGAAGGCGTTATGTTGTAATAGTACTGAGGAGGATTAATATCTTTTGCGCGTTTATTTCTTCGCAACCGGTATCCAGATCTCAACTTTACAAATATCTGCTGTCTCATCCCATTCGACATACTTTTCAATCGTGGGTAGTCCTGATTTCTTATAGATACTTTGCGGAAGAAATTCACGGTTAATCCTCTGCCAAGTATTCCCAAGCGTATTACCCACTATTGTTCCACTTGCTTCAAACACTAACCAGGTGGTGGTTGGGTAAACATATCTTTCAAATTCAGGGATATCTTCTTTATCCCACTCAATACCACACATATAATCATTACTTCCATCTTCGCCAAAACCAAAGCACAACCCTAAATCGCAAAGATGCCCACTCAGTTCCTTCATCGTGTCGGCACTGCCATCACTTTTTACGATTGCCCAAGTACCTCCTCCATACGGAGTTGTCATTCTTCGACCAATGACTTTAAATTGTTCTCGTTCAACTTTTCTATAATCCATCTTATAAACCCCCTTAATAGTAAGTGCGAAGTACAGACGACAATAGAAAGCCAGTTTTACATCAGGTTTTTTTGCCATAGCTGGCATAACACCATGTAACCGCTTAAAAGCTACACTGAAAGCATCCGAGGATTCATATCCATATTTCATGGCAATATCGATTACTTTAATGTTCGTATTTTGCAATTCATATGCCGCACAAGTCAGTTTCCTATTCCTGATATATTCTGATAACGTTATACCGGTAATCTGAGTAAATGAACGCTGGAATACTGAAAATGGACAACACATAATCTTACTTATTTCTTCATAATCAATATCACTGTTCAAATGATCTTCCACATAATCTATAACATTATTCATTCTATCGACCCAGTCCATATCTTCACCTCCTAAACTACATTATATAGGGTTTTATTGGCACTTTCCCGTTATTTTACAGACAGATATTAATGGTTATTGCTTCCTTATATAATTTTTGTATGCTTTCGATGGTATTGTATTAATTGCATGACGCTTTCACAAGGATACCATTTACTTCCACCTGATCATTTATTTCTATAACCAGACATTTACGGCCGTCCACTATTTTTGTCTGCACCAAATCAGCACGTTCCGGATTGACCTTAACGATAACATCCGGTGTTTTTACTTCAAATACCTTGGTACTCGCCAAATTTGCTGCTAATAGAGATACATTTTCACCGGTCATTTTTTCATAATTTTTATCAAACTCAATTAACTTTTCTTTCTCAACTCCGCTATCTGTAAAAAGATTTTTCACTTCCGATCTATCCAAAACAAGCGGTTCCGGAATTTCTTTGACTTTGTGTTCTTCTATTATTTCGTTTAACTTTTCATGTATGGTCCTGACTATTTCATATTCGCAATCTTCTCCAAGGGTTTCTTTAATCAGTGTTTGAAAGGTTTCCTTCTGTACACCCGCTGACAATGGTACCTCACAGCCAAGGAGTTGATTTACAAAATCATTATGTAGCTCTTCTGTATCCTTTGAATAGTATAAAATACTATGTATGTCGGCGCTTCGATCATTAAAACCAGGAAATAAAAATCCGTTATTCGGCGCTGCTACTACCCAGTCCTGAATACGTTTTTGAATCATGTTCGTATCCGTATTGTAACTTAACCCCGGCTTAGAAAGATTGACCGGACAAATAGAGCAAAGAATGTAACGATATACTTCATCGGAAGCATCATCCATCAGTATTTTATCACTGGTTTTACCGGGCACATCATATGCGGCATAAAGAAGTAAAATCAGATAGTTCCCTACAAAATCATACATCTGAATAATTTTATCATAAAACTCATCTATGATGGTTTCATCCTTCAACTCACTATCTCTTAGTTTTAAAAGGAATTCCTGCGTTCCACCATCAAATTCTGTGGAAGTTGGAAAGTCCATGTTGATTAGATTTTTACCGATAGTCCCGGATAATGTTTTCTTAAATATTTCAAAATATTTAAAGGTTTCTTCCTCTGGTAAGCATAGGAAGGATTCTGTAAACTTCGTTTTAATCTCTTTCTCTCCATCAACATAACATCCACTAACCTTTGTTATAGAGCAATTCTCATGTTTAAATTGCTTTTTAATTTCTAAAATCTCACTGTTTATCATTCTAGTTCTCCTTATCTTGACAAGTGAAGCTACACCGCATCCTCTAGCGAAGAAGCAAGAGCATATAACCAAAGTCCCATACCGCATCATCAAAACTGTCTTCCCAAAACTCTTTAATACCTTCAGCATTATATCCTATAATTCTTGAATAAATTACGATGTAATCCCTTATATCGCAATAATTTATTTCTTTCTGTTTATCCATTAACCATTTTAAAAAGGACGTATGCTCAACCATTACATATTCTGTTATAATTTCCTGAAACGACATTACTAATTCATCAATATCATCACTACAACAATTAGCAAAAACTTTTGAAACAATACAATTCTCAAACAACTTCTCATACTGTTTAAATTCCACTTTAAATTTATCCCACTGAGCTTGAGTATTTTCAATGTCCAAATTTTCCGCGTATTCCGATAAATCTATTAAGTATTTACTAAAGTTTTTCTCTTTCCGATAATTCTGTCCTATATCTAGAAATAATTCATTCTTCTCTTGACAGGAGTCCTCATAATCTATTTCTATTTCATTCCAAATACTGATCAAGGAAATTAGGGACTCATCGTCTTCATATTTATTTATTATTTCGTTGGTTATTATTAGCTCTTTTTTCAAGGATAGTAATATATGAAAACTAAGTAAAATTTTATCTCTAAACGGAACTCTACTGTTTTGTAAAACCTTTAACATAACTTCTTTAATTTTATAGGCTTCACCATAGCTTTCGTAAGAACTTATATCCCCTTCATATAAAAAGTTTATTTTTCCATTCCTTTTATTTAATATATCCACGACTGCTGGACATGCACAAGAAAGTGAATGTTCGTTTACTTCTCCGAGTCGGTTTTCTTGTCTAGGGAATATTTTGCAGGTTTTTGACAAATAATCTTCACCAAATTTTATAACAATATTACATAATCCTTTTTCATCTAAAAAGGGACAATGCATTTGTGGACCCATTTTAAGATAATGTTCTGCTTCTTCTGTGCGCTTTTTTAATCTAACATTTTTACTAAAGTATTTCGATTGATTTTTATTGCTATTCCATTTGTTATAGGTATCCGTATCAATAATTATTTGCCATCCTTCGCAACATGTAAAAGAACATCGATCGGCTATGCAGTTGAATTCATCATAGAATTCTACCTTGAGTATATTATTCATTTAATCTCCTGTTCCATTACAATTAGCAAATTTATAATCATAAGATCAACTCTTATATACTTATATGCTCTAATTCACTAATTCTCTAATTCTCTTATTCTCTAATTCTCTAATTCTCTTATTCTCTTATTCTCTTATAATTATATACTGTTATGATTATAGACTATCTCCAAGTTCTTTAAATAACTCAGACAATTTTAAACAAAACTCTTTATTCAATGGTATCATATCAACACCTTCGCAAGCGTCTGTTATCATTAATTCATCTTCATCAATTTCTAAAAAGAATGCTCCTGTTTTTCGAATTGTATCCTCATATTTGTCCAATATTTTCAAAATCTTATCTTCGTTAATTTTCATGATCTTTCTCTCCTTTAAATTTTCCTATTTTGATTTGATGCAAGTATATCATACGAATGATTTTATAAGGTTAATATAAGTTGCTTATAACAATACATCTATCCGTTATTAAATACTTTTCTCTAAGTATGATACTATATTATTAAGCATATTACAATTTTCTGTAACGCTTTATTTCGAGAAACGGATGCTAAACTAACAACATAGCTTTTAAAAGCATAACTCATTTCTACAGTTCTTTAATTATTCCCTCTAACCATATACAAAACAATTGAGAAGCCCTATTTGCTGTCTCGACTACTCTTTCATGAGAGTGCTTTACTTTTTGTATTCCAGTAGCCATATTGGTAATACATGAAATACCTAATACATTCATTTCTAAATAATTAGCAACTATTGTTTCTGGAACGGTTGACATACCAACAGCATCTGCACCAAACTTTCCTATCATTCTAATTTCAGCAGCTGTTTCATAATAGGGTCCCATAAAACCAGCATATACCCCTTCCTTATAAGGAACATGAAGCTTATCTGCAACCACTTTTGCTTTTTCAATAAGTTGAAGCTTAAAAGGCTCCGTCATATCTGGAAAACGAGGTCCAAAGCGTTCATCATTAAGACCAATCAAAGGATTTCCAGGCATCAGATTAATAAAATCATTGATAATCATTAAGTTCCCAGGTTCAAACGAAGTATTTATTCCACCACAAGCATTGGTGATAATAAGAGTATCAATTCCGAGCTGTTTCATCACAAAGACCGGATAGGTAACTTCCTTCATAGAATAACCTTCAAAATAGTGGAAACGGCCTTTCATAGCAAGTACTTCTACTCCATGAAGCTTACCAATAACTAGACATCCTTGATGACCTTCCACCGTTGATTTCGGGAAATTGGGAATGTCCTTGTAATCAATAATTTCTTTATTCGTCATATTCTTAACTATATCGCCTAACCCCGAACCAAGTATTATACCTATTTGAGGACAACGAGTGGTTCTTGAGTTTATATATTTTATTGTTTCCATTACTTTGTTGTATAGGTTTTCCATTTGGAGCCTCCTTTTTTTGTTATAAAGAGTTATTATCGATAACTTTATTATTTTATGACTATAAGTCATTAGGCTTATTAAGCATCATGAAATATTATATTGTTGGTTAAATTACAAAGCAATTATACCACTCCTAATCCCAATATTCCATATTAGTTAAAGAGTTATGCCTTAAAATGCTTCCTCAAATTCACTATAAAATTCTTTTTGATTTGTATCAAAAAAGTGCTGCAACCTGAATTTGTAGGTTTACAGCACTTTTTTATATAGATATAATATCTTAAATATATGGAGCTGAGGGGGATCGAACCCCTGTCCGAAAGCCCTTCCATTGCAGTTTCTCCCATTACAGTCTATCTTTTACTGCGAACCCGAAGTTCGCATGTTCCCTCTGCCAAACGCCAATAGACAGGCTTAAGGTTTTGGTAGCTTCATAAGTCTTTTATCCTCTCAAAGCTTTGAAGATAAAGGTCCCCACTAATTTGATGCCGAGTTCTTAAGCCGTGAGTTGCTTAAGGTCGACAGCTGCCACTAGGCAGCGTACGCTAAATTTTCGTCTGCGTTTAAATTTAATTCTAAGTTGATGACGCAGTCCTAGTCTGCG
>JAQSYO010000058.1 GCA_029256105.1 Herbinix sp. | reverse complement strand
ATGTTATAATCAAATTCGTTCCGTATATGGAATATGCCTTGCAGTTGTGGCGGAATTGGCATACGCGCTAGATTCAGGTTCTAGTTCTCGTAAGGGAGTGAGGGTTCAAGTCCCTTCGACTGCATCGTAAATCCTACAAGCTTTATGTTAGTAGGATTTTTTTATGTTATAAAGCAAGAGAGATTTTACGTCTATTCGCACTAGATTATTGGGTTGTTTTTCTCTAATCTACTTCGTACCTATAGACGTATTTTTTATTTTGAAAGGTGAGCTTGTGACTTTTGGTAAATATCGCACATGGGTATATTCAAATTACCTATGTGTCAAATATAATGCCAGCAATGGTCCTTGTTCATAATTCTTATCTGGACGTTCCTGTTTTATCAATCTATGCTGTTCCAATAATAGCGACGTGTAAGCAAATCTTTTCTTCACACCAAATACCAGGCTTGTCTCCGATCTGGCATATGGATTTTGTATTTCTTTAAAAATATCAAATAGTTGCTTCACGTATTTCATATCTGCATTTGCGAGAATGATTGCAGCATTTTCAATGAACACATTGTGGGATGAAGTCAACAATCGTTTCAAAATCAGAGGCACAACATCCACTTGCATAGCAAGAGCCTTTTCAAGTATTAAATTGCGATTTTGAAGTTCCTTTATTTTTCTCATATATTTTATAACATCTTCCGCAGTGTCAATCTTAAGAATCTGCTCTTTTTCAAGTTCATATGCTTCACGTCTAGCAGGCTCCATTACAGGCGCAACAATAGCTGCAATTTCTTCATTAAAGCCTGGCATAGCAACTGTAACCATCTGGAAATATGTGATCTGTGCTGTTGATATTTCTTTCAATGGATTATCCTCAAAAAAATGCTTTGGCAACTTAAATTCCAGCATGACTACCTCCTAAATATATTGATAATTTCAGTTCTTGCTCTTGCAGAATTGAACTTCCTATCTATTCCTCCGCAAAAGTAAACTACCCATTCCATTCCCTCCTCTTCGCTCAGTGCAGAGGATTTTGGTCCATAGCAAAAGGGTTCAAATCGGTATCTCTTTAAATTTCTGTCAAAATCCCATTGAATCTCAGCATTCGCCATTTTTGCCCTCTTACAGTCCAATTCAGTAGCATCTGACATTATCATAGTATATTGAAGCTATATTTTCAACAAAATTAGTTTTGTTTATTTTGACACAGGAGCAACCTTCTGTAGTATAATATCAATAAACTATTATCATAATAGATATATTTTCTTATTACAAAAGGTGTTGATACAATGAACATTCTCAAGAAAGCAGGTGTATGAATGAGCGTAAAAGTAACAGTTATTATACAAAAGGAAGACGATTGGTACGTTGCTAGATGTGCAGAAAACAATATTGCCTCCCAAGGAAAATCCGTTGAAGAAGCCATCACAAATCTAACAGAGGCCTTACAACTATACTTTGAAGACGACGCAAATATAACTGAACACCCCCAGACTCTAGTAACCACATTGGAGGTATCTATCTGATGGGTTCAAAATATCCAATCTTAACTCCAAATGAAATCCTTCGTGCATTATCAAAGTTGGGATTTCAGAAGGTTGCTCAAAAGGGTAGCCATGCCAAATACAAGACCGATACCGTTCCGGTGAAAACATTTATTATTCCAATGCATTCTGAAATTGCACGCGGTACTTTAAAAAGTATATTAGATCAGGCCGGAATATCTTTAGACGAGTTCTTAGATCTTTTATAGAACCTAGCCCTAGAATGCTACTTTGGAATGCAACCATAATACCCCCCTCGCTAGATTCAGGTTCTAGTTCTCACAAGGGAGTAGGGGTTCAAGTCCCCTCAACTGCACTACTTATAGATCAAGGGTTCCGAAAGTTTAACAAACTCCGGAACCCTTGATTTTTTATGTTGGGATGAAACAACGAGAATATCAACTCCACCTTTACCAGCAAAAGTATATTCTATGAATGGTTGGTCCAGTAATCAACAACTAATACTTTATCTAGATAAGGGCTTAATAGACTTCCAAAAACCTGATGATCAGGATGCGGTAGATATGCGTCTCGATCTGCTTCACTATAAAAGGTTACAAAGAAGCAATGGGTAAACTTCTGGCTGAGCCCTTCCGGACTAACATTTGTGCCCCACTCTATGGATACAATTGTCGGTATTTTATTCTTTAGCTCCATAAAGGCCTCTTCAATACATACAATGCTTTCCTCATTTACATCGTCAAGAAATTTAAATAAAACAACATGTCGTAACACTTTCTCTTCCATTGTAACCTCCTTGGATTCATAACATCACTTCTCTATAATCGGACCATCATATGATTTCATTGTGCTAAGATAACCGTGCCTCCATTATATAACAAACCATAGTGGAATTATATATTAAAATCTGAATGTTCGTTAAATAACCTCAACATTTTTTACTTTGCTCAAATATTAATGACATTATTTGTCTATGATTGACATTTCTATTTTGATACGTTAAGATAATAAGGTAAATATTGTTATTTGAATATAGCGCGACCATAACCACTTTAATTTCACATCAGTGCACCAGACATATAGAACGATACAACTAGATCATAGATAGGAGCAATGTACATGAAGGATAAAATGATAGCAATATTCTGTTATCTAGTGATTGTTATGATACTAACTGGATGTGGTTCTGCCAATAATCCCATCTCATCTGATATGTCTTCAAATTCTAATACAACTGTAATAACTCTGGCACCAATTGATAGTGAAGAGAAGAAAGAAACAAAGAGTTTGGATACAGTATGTCATACTTCAGACATGGTGTATGCACAGGGGGATATCCCAAGATTATATATTACCACTTCAAATTATCAGAATAAGTTAAATTCATTAAGCAATCTCGCTCTTGACAAAAAAGCAACTGCAAATTCTTGCGAATCAGATTGTTTTCGTCCGTCCTATCTTGTTGATGGTAATGCTACTACAAGATGGGCCTCTTGCTATGAAGATAATGAATATTTCATTATTGATCTTGGAGAATCCAAACAATTCAGTTATATAAATATAAATTGGGAAAGTGCTTATGGTAAAGAATATACCATCTATGCCTCCGACGATAATGCAAACTGGTCACCAATCGTTAATGAAAAAAACGGAAACGCCGGTGTATTGGAATATTCTTTTAATGAGGTTACTGCAAGATATATAAAATGGCAAGGAATAAAACGCGGGACAGAATATGGATATAGTATATTTGAATTTGGAGTATATTCAGTTAGCACCTCTGCACAAGTTTCATCAGATGTCAACGAATTAGAATCTACTTATTTAAATACTTTTACAGAGGAGTATCAGCCGGTTTCCATCGCTATAACAGATTGTACCGGAGGTACCAATGAAATAATTAACGACAATGAAGCTATCATATGTATCCGAGGTAATTCAACCGCACTGACCAATAAATTGTCCTATAATTTCAAACTATCTTCTAAAAAAGATGTCTTGGGACTTGGCGAGGGCAGAAAATGGTGTTTATTGGCCAATCATTTTGATAAGACCATGCTAAGAAATAAGATTTCCTATGATTTTGCAGACAACCTTGGTTTACCTATTAAGCTTGGTACGGAGTTTGTAGACTTATATATAGACAATGTATACGAAGGTTTGTACTTGCTTTCGGAACCTGTATCCGATGGTAAGAACCGGGTAGATATCGACATTACTGCTGGTGAATTTATCTTCGAGAGATGTACCCATAATGAAAAGGCATCAAAAGAAATGTTTCAATCACCGATCTATAATCTCAACTTAAGCTTTAAAGCCCCCGATTATGATGAAATAACAGAGGACCAAAAGAAGCAGCTAAATAACTTCATCGGCAAGGTAGAGGAGGCAATTAAATCAGAGAAGCAGTCGGAAATAGAGAAAATCATTGATATAGATTCCTTTGCTGCTATGTATGTCTTCGAGGAGCTATTTAAAAATGTTGACTACTCCTTTGATTCCAATTACTTTTATATAAAGGGAGGCAAGCTTTATGCCGGGCCCATCTGGGATATGGATCTATCGATGGGTAATGTTTCTTCCGTTTACGAATTTGAGCCTTATTATATCTATAACAATTCCATTATCAATGGCATTACTTACGGAAATGGCTCCGGTAACAGCACAGAAGGTACTTGGGCCTTGTCAGGCTGGTATGAATTATTAATGAATTACGATTTTTTCAAGCAGCTTGTAGCTAATAAGTTCGACCTTGTTGAAGACTCCTTTAAACAAATTTATTCAGACGGGGGCGTAATTGATCAGCTTGTTCATCAGTATAAGGATGCTTTGGAAAGGAATTATTGTAATACCTATTGGGATCTAACAAAGACCTATAGCCGCTATGAAAGAGAAACCCCTGATGATACCTATATAGGGAATACTGAATTCCTTAAGAACTGGCTCAGGAAGAGAAACGAATGGGTCTATGGGAATAAGTAAGATATATTAAGACTTCCATTGTTTGCAGTGGAAGTCTTTTTGATTCTTTTCCAATACACGGCATAATTGTTCGTTTTCTGTCATAAATGGTTTTAATGTGCACAATTTTTTTCTAGTAAATTAGACTCAGAAGATGTATAATGAATAATAATGTAACAAATGTATTTTTATAGGCTTAAAATCTGTTAAAAATCAATAAACAAGCCTATTTTCCTTATACTTGAAATAAATCATAATATGTTATAATATAAAAAGATCGAATAAAAGAGAATATTGTCAGCAAACTTATTGAAAAATAAGGACGCAAAGCCAGAGCCTGGTGGGAGGTTGATTAATGATTATATCCTCTTATGGCAGTTCGGTTGCAACTAGTATGTATGAACGGTACATTTTAGTTGCTTTTTTATTCATCAGAGATGAAAGTATTTTACATTCATTTGTACTATTTTAATTACCGAGGAGGCAAGCTTAAGTGAACTCAAGATCCAAAATACAACAGCTACAAAACAGCTTATATCAGCTTGCTAAGAACGATAATCTAAGGTTTCCTAATCTATATAGTAAGGTATATCAACCATTTGTATTAGAGGAGGCTTGGAACCGAGTAAAAATTAGCAGAGGTAATGATCGGTTAGATCATCATGTTCTGATGAAGGTTACAGCCTATGGAATAGACAAATTGCTTCAAGAGCTTCAGACGGATCTGCAATATGAAACATATAGAATAAGACCTGCAAAACAGGAACTTATCGATAAAGACATTGCCCTCGCTAAAAATCGTATTCTTCAGATGGCAGTGAAAATGATTATTAACCCGATTTTCAAGGTTGATTTTAACACAAGCTCCTCCGAACTCCGAACGAGGCATGAGTTCAATAATGCTCTGGAAGAGCTCCATAGATCCTTTCATGGCAAGGAATATTACATAATTAAAGCGCAAATCCGTTCTATTTATAATAGTATCAACCAAGAAACACTAATGGAATTAATACAACAGAGAATCAGTGATCATGAGATGCTATATCTTATACAGCAATGGATCACGTTAGGAACCATCTATAAGAACAACGAAAGAATAACACATTATGGTATCGATAAAGACTCTGCCTTATCTCCTCTTCTGAAGAGTATTTATTATAAATATCTTGACAAGGCCTGGGACAAGTATCCGATTGCTTGGGATAAATGGTTGCGTTATAACGACGAGATAAACATTCTGTGTGATAATGAGAATGATGTGATACAAGCTCTTAGTTCTCTACAAGCCCTCTTGGAGGATCTTGAATTAGATCTGGATATTACGAAAACAAAAATTGAGTATAATCAGAATTACAAAAGAAACACAACTCATCTGATTGCTCAAAATCTAACCTCCTCGGAGTCAAGTCAAGAAGGGGATATCCTTACTGCTTCCTCCGACAAAACCGAAGAATTTATACCTGCACAAGTTGTGACAAACCAAATGGTTGGTAGCTTTTGTGGCTACAAGTACCGCTTCAGTTTATTTGCCGCACATTCTAATGTAAATAACAGTGAAGATAATATACATTTTCACACCTTCACGATAACGGCATATGTTCATGCCGGTAGCAGTATCGACAATAATTACGGTATTGAGAAATCAATTCAGAATTACCTTGAACCGCTTCAGGGAAAGCTGTTATCAAAGACAAGCTTTTTTAGCGGAAAAGCTACAACGATAGAAGGGATCGGCGATACGTTATTTGATTCGTTATATGATCTAATACATAAGTTAGGCTATGTGCTTATAAAGCTTTCTATTGCTGAAAACCCTATTCGAGTATATTCTGTCTCCAACAATAGACTTGACAGTAGTATCAATCAGATCAGTGGTATTTCATTAGGCTGCATTCCGATTATTAACTTGGAGGACAATAACGAGAAGCCTGAGATTGGAAGAGAGGCAGAACCTGTTCCTGCAGCCAAGCCCGAGGGCAGTGAACTGATCGTTGCAATCAAGACAGCGGAAGCCGACTCCGGACATACCTATGAGGAGGAATATCTGAAGGATATCGCACTTACTGCAGAACCGGAGGAAGAGTCTCAGACTTTCATCGAAGATATCCGCTCCTTGCGTAAGCCGAATGTATTTCTTGTTTTCTTCAAATGTATCATCGGACTTAGCTGCTTTGCGGCACTTGCAATGATAACAATGTATGTAGTAAAAGATAGTGGAAGATACTCACAAGGCTATGATACCTACTGCCATTTGTACCGAGCCGATTTACTCCTGGAGAATATTGAGAAGGGGAACTGGTTCCCACTATATGACAGTAGCTGGTACAATGGTGTAGAAATAATGAGATACTGGGGCCCTCTCCCCTTATATATCCTTGCCGGGTTGAAATGGGCTACCAACACTAGTATCTTAGATGCAAATGTAATTTTTTTAGGATTTCTCATTATGATCGGAGGGTGTGGCTGGCTTCAATGGGGTATCCGGTATCGCAGAATCGGATTATCCGTAATAATCGGACTACTATGGTTCTTCATGCCGGAGAACATGAGAGTTGTAGTTTTGGAAGGAAATCTTCCCAGAGGTGTGATCAATGCATTACTCCCCTTCTTCTTTTACTTTGTATGGAGGGTGATGGCTGAGAAAAAGAAAAATGCAATATTCCCTTTAATTATAGTTACCTTTCTAATCACTTTATGTCATTTAGGCATTACGCTAATGTTGATTGCCACCATGGTAATCTTTACTTTGTTCCATTCATCGATGAATCATACCCCACGTAGCTCACTGAGCGCATTGGGTGCAAGTTTATCCGGAGTACTTCTTGCAGGCCTTTGGGTAGTGCCGGCATTAATTGGTGGAGCAGCAAGTGGCTCGTCTACGAATCAGGTAATGAAAATATTCTTTGAAAGTGTTCTCGTTTCTTTGAATCCGTTCACAAGAATTAATGGAGACATAGTATCCTTCTATTTTGGTTTCTCCATATTCCTTATCTGTATCATGGGTACGCTTTTAGCTCCTAAGAATACGAAAGCCGGATTCATGACCGCTTTAGTATTACTAATATGTACCACCAAATCTGTCTACCAGTTATTTGTTAAGCTACCTTTCAGTCAATTTTTATGGATGATTCGCTTCATTCCGATAGGATTGGCAGCTGTGATGGTATCTTTCCTATTATGGAAGGATCTTAAGAAATGGGTTGTTCTGCTCCTTGTTATATTGCTGACAGCAGATTGTGCTACCTCAATTCAAAATATCTATTTTCCTCCGGAATTTAGGATTGATGATGTACAGGCAAGCCTGGATCAGAGGGCAGATGAGGCTCTGATTACTAGCGCCAAAGCAATAACAAAGCAACGAATGGCGTATATGGATTTAAGCAAATATGGCTCTTTTGCTCCATATTATATCGCAGGCGTTGGAAACAGAGTCAGTTATACCTTTGGAGCTGGTTGGGAAGGAGCGGGTACCGCATCAAATATTGTTAATCTCAATGCATCCGTTGAAAACGGCTGGTATGTATATTTATTTGACAGAGCATTAGAGCTTGGTAATGATACCGTACTGATCCCCATCGACAATCTGAAGGAAAAATCAAATGATGTCGAGAGGTTGGTTACAGCCGCTAAGATCTTAGGATATTATCCGGTTAATAGTAATGAGACCAGTATGTTATTCCACAAGGAGACTCCGGAGCAATTTGGTGTTATATCCAAGTATCAGGATATCGCCATCGGAGAATCTGCCTCTGGTATAGCAATGATTTTCCCCGGCTTTGAA
>JAQSYO010000031.1 GCA_029256105.1 Herbinix sp. | reverse complement strand
GGAAGCTGCAGTAATACCTTTCCCCAAACCTGATACAACACCGCCGGTTACAAATACATATTTTACAGCCATTATTCTCCTCCTCTATTCTATATTCATGCCAAATGAATTGGATTGCCAATTCATCCTATATAAGTAAATTAAAACAACAAAAAAAGCCATCAACCTAAACAAAGGATAAGGTTTAAGGCAAAATACATAAAATCAGCCGGTTGATCGATTTGATAGACCTCAATCCATCCCAGATCCCTCGCTGGTATGATGTACAATTTTTGCTATAGTATACTACATTTAGCGTTGGAAGTCAATTGTGATAAAGAATAACTTTGCTTCATATTGACGAAAATAAACGAAACATGGAGGAAATTAGAATATATGTAATTAATAGGGTGTAATAATTAAATAATTATAAAAATTATTTCAATTGTACACAATTTAGTCATAGAATTTTAAGAACAATTTTATTGATTTATGGCAAGACTATAAGTATAATGAGTTATACCTTTTAATCTGGTAGAAATAGGGTGCCATATCCCATCCGATAAAAAATATGATTCTATGAATAGGAGGATTTCATGGATAACAATAATAACAAGCAAAATAACAACAAAAACAACACGCCAAATAGAATGATAATAATTATAACATTAGTATCTGCTTTAATTCTTTGGTATATGTTTACGTTCGTGTCCGCGCAAATCGAAGAAGGAACGAAAAAGGAAATCCCTTATAATGAATTTTTAGCGATGCTGGATGAGGGAAAGATTAAATCAGTTGAAGTAGAATCAAATAAAATTAAGATTGTACCAAAAGAACAGGAAAATACCAACGCTGAGATTACCTATTATACTGGGTATATTGTTGACTTTGATTTAGTGAACAGACTTCATGATGCTGGTATTGATTTTAAACAAGAGGTACCGGATAACCGAAATACCATCTTTGATTCAATTATATCATTAGTATTACCGTTTGTTGCCATCTATGTGGTAATGTGGTTTTTATTTAAAGCGATATCAAAAAACAGCGGCGGAATGATGGGTGTCGGTAAGAGTAATGCTAAGGTATATGTGGAAAAATCAACCGGTGTAACCTTTAAAGATGTAGCTGGACAGGAAGAAGCAAAAGAATCATTAACGGAAATCGTAGACTTTTTGCATAATCCAACGAAATACACCCGAATAGGTGCAAAGCTTCCGAAAGGCGCATTGCTTGTTGGACCTCCGGGAACCGGTAAAACGTTACTTGCGAAAGCGGTCGCCGGAGAAGCAAAAGTACCATTCTTCTCTTTATCCGGTTCGGATTTTGTGGAGATGTTCGTTGGTGTTGGTGCTTCTAGAGTAAGAGATTTATTTAAACAAGCCCAACAATCAGCACCCTGTATTATATTTATTGATGAAATTGATGCGATCGGTAAAAGTAGAGATACTCATTACGGTGGTGGTAATGATGAACGTGAGCAGACTTTAAATCAGTTGTTAGCCAATATGGATGGTTTCGATTCCTCCAAGGGCTTAGTAATCCTAGGTGCTACAAACCGACCGGAAGTACTGGATAAGGCATTACTTCGTCCAGGCCGTTTTGACAGACGTATTATCGTAGATAAACCTGACCTAAAGGGAAGGGTAGATATATTAAAGGTACATTCAAAGAATGTGTTAATGCACGACTCAGTGGATTTAGAGGCAATTGCTAGGGCAACCTCAGGAGCAGTAGGTTCCGATTTAGCCAACATGATCAATGAAGCAGCAATCCTAGCGGTTAAACAAGGAAGAACCGTAGTAATGCAGGAGGATTTATTTGAATCCGTAGAAGTAGTTATCGCCGGCAAAGAGAAAAAGGATCGCATCTTGGGTAAGGAAGAAAAGAAGATTGTTGCATATCACGAAGTAGGTCATGCTTTAGTTACTGCGCTAGAGAAAAATGCGGAGCCTGTTCAAAAGATTACAATCGTTCCTAGAACGATGGGCTCATTAGGTTATGTAATGCAGGTACCGGAGGAAGAAAAATACTTAATGAGTCAAGAAGAAATAATGACTCGTATTGTTACTCTATATGGTGGACGTGCGGCTGAAAAACTTGTATTCTCTTCAATCACAACAGGTGCTTCTAATGACATTGAGAAGGCTACATCCCTTGCAAGAGCAATGGTTACTCAATACGGAATGTCAGAAAAATTCGGTTTGATGGGACTAGAATCAGTTGAAAACAAATATCTTGATGGCAGATCAGTATTAAACTGCAGTGATAGTACATCAGGTGATGTTGATAAGGAAGTAATGCAAATCTTAAAAGGCTGTTATGACAAAGCCGAACAATTATTAGCTGGTAATCGTGACGTCCTTGACAAAATCGCTGATTATTTAATTATCAAAGAGACAATCACCGGTGAAGAATTTATGAAGATTTACAATGAAGTAAAAGGTATAGTGGTAGAGCCGAAGGATGAAATAAAAGAGGTAAATTATCAACCGGAAATTATGTAGTTTTTAATAATAAGAGAGACATAAGTAAATAAGACTATATGTATTTTATTAGTAAAAAGGGATTATATGCATGAACGAATGATTGTGCACATAATCTCTTTTTAGCATCTAAGTATAATTGTTAATTACAATTTATACTAATAAATCATATTTATATTGATTAAAATCCATATATTTATTGTTTATTATATTATTAATTAAAACCTACAGAGTTATTGATCGTTTAAGAGGGTATCACTAGTAAGTTTGTGCAATTATGTGTGAAGCAGACTTCAGTTATATTTGTCTCCACCGTCGAACTATGCTATAATATACGAGACTAGTAACAGTAATAGATAGGAGCACTTATGTTTGATATCGAAGAAGAATTAAAAAAGTTACCTGCCAAACCGGGTGTATATATAATGCGCGATAGCAAGGATACGATAATTTATGTTGGTAAAGCTATACTCCTTAAGAACAGGGTGCGGTCGTACTTTCAAAGTAGTAGGAACCATACGACTAAAATCAAACAAATGGTGGAGCACATCGACCATTTTGAATATATTATTACCGATTCGGAGCTTGAAGCTCTGGTTTTAGAATGCAATTTAATCAAAGAACACTGGCCTAAATATAACACGATGTTAAAGGATGATAAAACGTATCCCTATATTCGTGTGACCACAAATGAAGCGTTTCCCAAGGTATCAATCGTAAGAGAGCAAAAGAAGGACAAAGCAAAATATTTCGGACCATATACCAGTGTAAATGCAGTAAAAGATTCGCTGGAGCTGCTTCGAAAAATATATAAAATAAGAACCTGTAACCGTAATCTCCCCAAAGACATAGGAAAAGAGCGCCCTTGCCTTTATTATCATATGGGTCAGTGCGACGCCCCTTGCCAGGGGTTTGTTTCAGAAAAAGAATACAAAGCGAATATAGATGAAGTAATTGAGTTCTTAAATGGTAATTACTCCAGAGTAGCAAAGCTGTTAGAGGATAAGATGTCAGCTGCTTCCGAAGCTTTAGAATTTGAAAAGGCAGCAGAGTTCAGGGATTTACTTGGTAGTGTGAAGCAGATTGCGAATCGACAGAAGATTACGAATACGGATCAGGTGGACCGTGATATTATCGCCTTCGCAAGGAACAATGATGAGGCGGTGGTTCAGACCTTTTTCATTCGTGTTGGTAAGCTGATTGGTAGAGATCATTTTCATTTGGGCGGCGTACAGGATGAATCCGATGGAGAGGTCATGGCAAGCTTTATCAAACAATTTTATGCCGGAACGCCTTATATTCCCAAAGAGATTTTTCTCAGCGTTAAAACGGATGAGGAAGAACTACTTACAGAGTGGCTCTCCTCGAAAAGAGAACAAAAGGTTTACTTGAAAGTACCCCAGAAGGGGGACAAGGAAAAGCTGGTAGAGTTGGCTAGAAAGAATGCGGAGATTGTATTAAATCAAGATATGGATAAAATTAAGCGTGAGGAAGCCAAAACCATCGGAGCTCTAAAGGAACTGGCCCAGTATCTTGACTTACCACTGGTTGAACGTATTGAATCCTTTGATATCTCCAATACCGCCGGCTTTGAATCGGTTGGATCAATGGTGGTATATGAAAAAGGTAAGCCAAAGAAAGCGGATTACCGTAAATTTAAAATTCGTTCCATTCAAGGTCCGGATGATTATGCGTCCATGTATGAAGTGCTTACCCGAAGATTTACTCACGGCCAGAAAGAAATGGAACAACGGAAGGAAAAACAGTTGGATACAACCCTAGGAAGCTTTACAAAATACCCTGACTTAATCTTGATGGATGGTGGTAAAGGACAAGTTGGCATTGCTCTTCGTGTGCTATCAGAATTAAATATGAATATCGCAGTCTGCGGTATGGTGAAGGATGACAACCATCGAACGAGGGGATTGTTTTATGACAACAAGGAGTTACCAATTGATAAGAGCAGTGAATTGTTTAAATTAATTACACGCATACAAGATGAGACGCATCGTTTTGCAATTGAATATCACAGATCATTAAGGCAGAAGCATCAGGTTCATTCCATCTTGGATGATATTAGCGGAATTGGACCGACAAGAAGAAGGGCTTTGATGAAATATTTTCAGTCCCTCGAAGCAATTCAAGCTGCAGAGGTAGAGGAAATCATGAAGCTTCCAGCAATGAATAGACAAGCAGCAGAACAGGTTTATGATTTTTTTCATAAGCAGTCGATACAATAGGCATTTACAGTTAGCAAAAAGATGTGTTAGAATGTAGCAAACAAGAAATAATGGAATTTATAAGAAAGAATTAGATGGAAGAAGTAGAGACCGGATTATAAATCGAGTTAGAATGGAATTAGTATTATAGTTAGAATAGGTAATAGAGATAAAAATTAAATAAAAACTAGAACTAGAATAAGAACTAGAAATAGAATAAGAAATAAAAATAGAAATAGAACTAAAAATAGAAATAGAACTAAAAATAACTAGAAATAGAAATAGAAATAGAAATAGAACTAGAAATATAACTAGAACTATAACTAGAACTAGAATAAGAACTAGAAATAGAATAAGAACTAGAAATAGAATTTAAATTTGAACTACTAGAATGTGAACAAAGAGCGATAGAACAAGAATTAGAAATAAAGAAATAGATATTTTAATATGAAAAAGAAAATTCAGATTTATAGAGAGGATGAATGGGATGTATACAGTTAACTTGGTTGCTTTAATTGAAAAAATGAATTTGGAGAATTGCACTCCGGACATTGATATTAAAAATATAAAGATTTCCCAACCCGATGTGAATCGACCTGCGCTTCAATTGGCAGGGTTCTTTGACCACTTTGATTCAGAACGTGTTCAGGTTATCGGACATGTGGAATATGCTTATATGCAGCAGATGGACAAGGAGCAGGGCTATAAAATTATATGCAGATTAATGGATTATAAAGTTCCATGTATTGTATTTAGCCGAAATATTACGGTAGATGAGGAATTTATTAAATTAGCGAATGAAAAAGGTGTTCCAATTCTTAGAACAGCAAAAACTACCTCCTCATTCATGGCAGAAGTAATCCGTTGGCTTAATGTAGAATTAGCTCCTAGGATTACAATCCATGGTGGACTTGTCGATGTATATGGCGAAGGAATCTTAATCATGGGTGAGAGTGGTATTGGTAAGAGTGAAGCTGCGCTGGAGTTGATTAAACGTGGACATCGTCTTGTTACCGATGATGTCGTTGAGATTAAAAAAGTTAGTGACGATACCTTAATCGGTACCTCGCCGGATATCACAAGACATTTTATAGAGTTACGTGGAATAGGTATTATTGATGTAAAGACATTGTTTGGAGTTGAAAGTGTAAAAAATACACAAGCAATTGATTTGGTTATCAAACTGGAAGAATGGAATAAGGAAAAGCAATATGATCGTCTTGGACTTGAGGAGTCCTATATTGAATTCCTTGGCAATAAAGTAGTATGTCATTCGATACCTATCCGTCCAGGTAGAAATCTTGCGATAATCTGCGAAGCAGCTGCAGTTAATTATCGTCAGAAAAAGATGGGATATAATGCAGCACAAGAGCTTTATAATCGTGTAACGAATAGCTTAAAGAAAAGTGATAATTAGGTTTTAAATAGAACGATTAGTATAGAAATATGCAAATAGATATAACTGATTCAAAACGATACAAGTAGATAATAAAAAACAAGGATAGTAATAGATACAACCAGATAAAATTAATATGAAAAATTAAGTAGAAGAAAGGCAGTGTACATCATGGAAAAGGTATGCTTCGGAATTGATATCGGCGGAACCGCAGTTAAAGTTGGTTTATTTAATGCAGAAGGAACACTATTAAACAAATGGGACTTTGCAACAAAGAAAACAGGAAATGGTAAAGACATTCTAAAGGATTCGGCTGAATTCATCAAAGATAAAATTAAGGAATTGCATTTGGAAGAGGATAGTATCGTTGGCGTTGGAGTTGGTATTCCAGGTCCTGTGAAGGATAATGGAGAAGTTCTAGAATTAGCAAACTTAGGTTTAGGCCATTTTAATATAGAAGAGGAAATGCGAACCTTAACTGGTCTTAAGGTAAAGGCTGGAAATGATGCCAATTCAGCAGCACTCGGCGAATATTGGATGGGTGGAGGAAAAGGTTACCGTAATTTGGTACTTGTGACACTAGGAACAGGAGTTGGTGGAGGAATTATTTTAAATGGTACGGTCTTAGCTGGTAGCAACGGCGCAGCTGGTGAAATTGGACATGTGCTTGTGAATGAAGACGAGACAAACACTTGTGGTTGTGGAAAAAAAGGATGTTTGGAACAATACGCTTCTGCAACCGGTATCGTAAGATTAGCAAAAAATATTTTGAGCGAAACTACAGAAGCTTCCGCACTTCGAGATAAAGAGGAGATTAGTGCAAAGACGGTCTTTGATTGTGCTAATAATGGAGATAAGTTAGCGTTGGAGGTTGTAGAGAAAGCTTGCCGTTACCTAGGAATAGCGTTATCACATATTGGTCAGATAATCGATCCAGAAGCTTTTGTTATCGGAGGCGGTGTCTCAAAAGCAGGTGAAATATTAACAGAGACAGTGAAAAAGTATTATAACGATAATGTTATGAATGCTCTGAAAAATAAAGAATTTAAACTTGCAACGTTAGGTAATGATGCAGGGATCTATGGAGCAGCAAAGCTAATTCTGGCATAAATTACTATTAATTTTAATAAGTTTTAAGTAAGATAACACGAATCATTAGAATATATTTGAGTGAGTAATAAACCTTTAAAAGAAAATTCAATACTTTACTCACTAGATAGTGGAAATAGGTATGCGTTTTAGGAGGACAAATTGGAAGATCAATTTTATCGTAAATTAATTCTTACATTACCGATGGAACAAATTAAATTAAAAGAACCAATGGAAAATCATACCTCACTTCACATAGGAGGGGAAGCAGATTATTTTGTTGTCCCAACGAATTCCAAAGATGTCGAAGCAGTAGTATGCTTATGTAAGAAAGAGAATATGCCCTATTTCATCATGGGAAACGGTAGTAATCTTCTGGTTTCTGATTTGGGATATCGTGGCCTGATTATCAAGCTCGGCGAAGATTTTTCTACTGTATGGTTGAAGGAAGAGGGTATTATAACAGCACAGGCGGGTATACTTTTATCAAAATTGGCGAATAAAGCAGCAGAACACCACTTAACAGGTTTTGAATTTGCTTCCGGTATTCCAGGCACTCTAGGTGGAGCAGTTACGATGAATGCAGGTGCTTATGATGGCGAAATGAAGCAGTGCCTTATTGGTGCAAGAGTGATGAATGAAGAGGGTAATATTCTAGAATTAAAGAAGGATGACCTCGAATTAGGTTATCGCAGCAGTGTCCTTCAAAAGAAGAATTACATCTTATTGGAAGCGGATATCAAGCTGACGGAGGGTGAAGAGCAACTGATACGCCAGAAAATGTATGATTTAAATTCACAAAGACGAGAAAAGCAACCCTTGGATCAATATAGTGCAGGAAGTACGTTTAAACGACCACAAGGCTATTTTGCAGGTAAACTAATTAATGATGCCGGTCTGCGGGGTTACCAGGTGGGCGGTGCAGCCGTATCAGAGAAGCATTGTGGCTTTGTGATAAATAAGGACCATGCGACAGCAAAGGAGTTTCTGACAATCATTGAGGATATTATCCGTATTGTCAAGGAGAAATTTGGAGTCACTCTAGAACCTGAGGTGAAATTCCTTGGCGAATTTAACACATAATTTGAATATCGTGCAAAGCTTGATTTACTGTAACTGTTCCATTATCAGTACTGCGAGGTGTTTTGCATATCAAAGCTCGAGAGTTATAACGCCAAATCACGCGTTTTATGTGATTTGTATGCATTAATTGTAACTTTCAGGAGGTACGACTGAATGGTTACGTTTTGCTTAATATTGAGGTGAACTTATGAGATTTGTAATAGTAACAGGAATGTCCGGAGCAGGTAAAAGCTCTGTACTTAAAATGTTGGAGGATGCAGGATATTTCTGTGTAGATAATCTGCCAATACAGTTAGTAAAAAAGTTTGTTAAGCTACTAGAACAGGGCAGCATGAATAAAGTTGCCCTGGGTCTTGATATTAGAAGTGGACAGGCATTAAAGGAAATGGGTGCCGTACTTCAGGACATGAAGCGAACCGGTTTTCAGTTTGAAATACTTTTTATGGATTGCACGCCGGAAGTATTAGTCAAACGTTATAAAGAAACAAGAAGAAGTCATCCATTATCCGGTGTAGGACGCGTGGAAAAAGGAATTGCATTGGAACGGGAACGACTTGACTTTCTACGTAAAAAAGCAGATGTTATTATTGATACCAGCCATTTGTTAATCAGAGAGCTGAAGACGCAAATCAATAAGATATATATGGATAATGAGGAATTTAGCAACTTTTTCATAACGATATTATCGTTTGGTTTTAAATACGGTATTCCGGTAGATGCTGATCTCGTATTTGATGTACGATTTTTACCAAACCCTTATTATGTTCCTGAGTTAAAGAAGAAGACGGGAAATGATGAAGAAGTTAAACAATTTGTGATGGATTCAGGCACTGCGGCACAATTTTTAGATAAATTAGAAGAAATGCTACTCTTTTTAATTCCTAATTATATTGTGGAAGGGAAAAATCAACTGGTAGTGAGCATTGGTTGTACCGGAGGAAAACATCGTTCCGTAACGTTAGTTAATGAGTTGGCACAGAGATTAAACAAAACAGAATATGGTCTAAAAAAAGAGCACCGAGATATTGAAAGAGATGAATAGTCTCGCATAAAGCATGCGAGCCATTAGAGATAGTAGAATGAATTCCATTGGAAATTCATCTAATATAACAGAGGTATCGAAAAATTTTAAAGCAGGATAGAGTTTTTGTTATTTTTGGTATGAGTGCTTGCTATGCGAGCAACTGGAGGTTGCTATGTCATTTTCAAAGGATGTGAAGGAGGAACTTTCATTACAAGTAAGTAGTGCGAGACATTGTAAATTAGCAGAGCTTGCAGCAATTCTATCTTATGAAGGGCGAATAATTCATGTAGGATCGAAGAACTACCTGAAATTACAGACGGAAAATTTAGTAGTTGCAAGAAAGTACTTTACATTAATCCGAAAAACATTTAATATAAATATTGATGTTTCTGTTAAAACTAATACTAATCTGAATAAGAACTGTATGTACACCCTAGTTATTCGTAATTCAGATACAGTTACTCAGATAATGCAAGCAACAAAGCTACCATTAAGTGTAAGGTTCCTTGGGGAGAACTTAAAAGATGGAGAGAAATTTATTGATGAAATAGGTTTAGCTAGTCAGCAGATAACGCAAAATGCCTGTTGTAAACGAGCTTTTATCAGGGGAGCATTTTTATCCTCGGGTTCCATGAGTGACCCAAAGAAAGCTTATCATTTTGAGATAGTCGTTTCTGATTATGATAAGGCTGAGCAACTACGGGATATGATACAGACCTTTTCGGTTGATGCTAAGATTGTAATGCGTAAAAAAAATTACGTCGTGTATATTAAGGAAGGCTCTCAGATCGTTGATCTTTTAAATGTCATGGAAGCACATGTTGCTTTGATGGATTTGGAAAATGTAAGAATACTTAAGGAAATGCGCAATTCGATTAACCGACAGGTGAATTGTGAGGCTGCTAATATTAGTAAAACGGTAGTTGCTGCATCTAAGCAAATAGATGATATTACTTATATCAGAGATAATGTGGGGTTAGGAGATTTAGCGGATGGATTGGAAGACATTGCAAGGATACGGATTGAATATCCGGAAGCGTCCCTTAAGGAGCTCGGTGCGATGTTACTACCACCAATCGGCAAATCAGGAGTAAACCATAGATTGCGTAAACTAAGTATGATTGCAGATCAATTGCGGGAGCATAAGGAGGAAAATAGTCATGATAACGAAGGAAATAGTAATTAACATTCCTACCGGCTTAGAAGCTAGACCGGTTGCATTGCTTGTTCAAGTAGCAAGTCAATACGAATGCAGTATTTATGTTGTTAGTGATGATAAGCGTGTGAATGCGAAGAGTATTATGGGTATGATGAGTATGGGTATTTCAGCCGGAGAAACAGTTACTGTTTCTGCAGATGGTCCAGACGAAAAAACAGCCATTGAAAATATTGAAAAATATTTAAGTAGTAAATAATTCGAAGCTTAGGACTGGACACAGATCAGGTATCTGTGTCCTTTTTGATTCCGGCTAACACAATATTCCAAATTACATCTGAGAACTGCAAATAATATGTATAAATGAATGAAATATTTTACATAATAATTAATGCGATTTAACAATATTTAGTAAGTAATTTAATAATTTCGTAAGGAAATTATTAACTCATTATGCTATAATGAAAACTATGCAAAGGAAGCATAATAAACTTATGAGGAATATTAAATTATCCTTGTTTACGTGGAAAGAGGTAGCGTATGTCAAATGAAAAACATAAAAAACAGGGAACGAAAAAAACCAAGAAGATAGTGGGCATCGTAGCTCTTGAGATAATAATCTTGTTGGTATTGTTTGGGTCCTATCGGCTTTTTCTATATATGAAGGCCGATGAGAAGGATAAACCGAATACACAAGAGGATACGTCTCAAACAAGTGATGGGGATAAAGAGGAAGCAGAAGATGAATTGACGCCAGAAGAACAAGAAGCACAAGCCGAACAAGAAAGATTAAAGAAGGAAGAAAATGAAAGACAGGACCTCATAGCACAAGCAGATTCTCTGGCTTTTGGTTATGATTATGACGGGGCTATTGATTTAATAAAAAGTTACGAAGGTTCTGAGGGAAGCTATAAGGTATATACTTCTTTGGTATCAGCAATGGAACGACTTGAAACTGAAAAGAGTGCTTTAGTGTTATATGGAGGTTCATATACTTCTGTAACTCAAATTAATCATATCTTTTTCCACTCTTTGGTTGCCGATAATTCCAAAGCATTTGATGGTGACAGCAGAGAAAAAGGTTATAATATGTACATGACTACAATATCAGAATTCAATAAGATGATTCAGAAAATGTATGATGATGGATATGTTTTAGTTCGTATGAGTGATATAGCAAAGCAGGTAACCTTAGACGATGGAACTACAAAATATGTTGAAGGAGAAATTTATCTGCGTGAAGGAAAAAAGCCCTTCGTCCTATCGGAGGATGATGTTAATTATTATGAATATATGACTGGTGATGGCTTTGCATCAAGAATTGTGATTGGCGAGGATGGAAAACCCACCTGTGAGATGATTCTAGAGGATGGAACAACGGTAACTGGGGCTTTTGATGTTGTGCCCCTACTAGACGCTTTCATAGAAGAACATCCGGATTTTTCTTATAAAGGTGCCAGAGGATTATTAGCAATTACCGGATATAATGGTACATTAGGATATCGTACCAATGATCCCGCATCTCCGACTTATGAGCAAGATAAGGAAGCTGTAAAGAAAGTGGTAGAGGTTCTAAAAGCGGATGGTTGGGAGTTTGGTTCCCATAGCTGGGGTCATAAGAATGTGCAAGAAGCATCCTTAGAATTATTAAAAAGAGATACGAATCGGTGGTTGGAGGAAGTTGGTTCTTTAATTGGACCTACGGATATCTTTGTATTTCCATTTGGTGTAGACATTGAGACCACTATGGGTCATTACAGTAGTGATAAATTCAAATTTCTAAAGAAAAGTGGATTTAATTATTTTATAGGAGTATATGATAAGCCCTGGATGCATGTGAAAGATGATTATATTAGAATGACAAGAAGACCATTGGATGGTCAGGCACTCTTACAATTCCCTGAGCGACTTAAGGATTTGTTTGATGCCAAAGATATTATTGATCCGGAACGACCACCAAAAAATTGGTAAACTGAAAGGGGCTGAAATAGCCCCTTTTCCATTGACAACTGTTTTATGGTGGAATATGATACTTTATATATAATCTATTCGCTTATTTATAACTGTAAATACAATAATTAGTTTCCAATGGGATTCATTTTTGTATTTACAAAGTATTTAGTTTACTAAATACTTTAGGAAGGAGGATGAACATGAATTTTACACATTTACATGTACATACAGAATATAGTTTGTTGGATGGCTCCGGTAAGATTAAGGAAATGATTGCGCGTACGAAGGAACTCGGCATGGATAGCTTGGCGATCACGGATCATGGAGTTATGTACGGAGTAATCGATTTTTATAAAGCATGTTTGGCAGAAGGAATTAAACCAATCATTGGCTGTGAGGTTTATGTCGCTCCTAATTCCAGATTTGATCGAGAAGTTGGAGCCTCGGAGGAACGGTATCATCATCTCGTCCTTTTGGCAGAGAATAATACCGGTTATCAAAATTTAATGAAAATTGTTTCCAAAGGTTTTTTGGAAGGCTTTTATTATAAACCAAGAATTGATTATGAAGTTCTTGCAGAGTATAGTGAGGGTATTATCGCTTTAAGTGCCTGTCTTGCAGGAGAAGTGGCTGCAAACATTAGAAGAGGCTTTTATGCTGAAGCAAAGAACTCAGCGTTAAAACTTCAGAGTATCTTTGGAGAAGGTAATTTCTTCCTTGAGCTTCAAGATCATGGAATGCAGGAGCAAAAGACCGTAAATCAAGGTTTATTAAGATTATCACAGGAGACGGGGATTAAACTGGTTGCAACCAATGACATTCATTATACCTTTGCTGAGGATACGGAACCTCATGACATTCTTCTTTGCATCCAGACGCAGAAGAAGGTAACCGATGAAAACCGGATGCGATATGAGGGTGGGCAGTATTATTTAAAATCCCCGGAAGAGATGCTAACGGTGTTTCCATATGCCAAGGAAGCACTGGAGAATACTTACGATATTGCTAAGCGATGTAATGTATCAATAACCTTTGGTGAATATAAATTACCGGTGTATCCCGTACCAGAGCCCTTTGATGCATATGATTACTTACATAAATTATGCCTTGAGGGTTTGCAAGTAAGATATGAACCAGTTTCGGAGGAGTTGTTACAACGGTTAGAGTATGAGCTGGATACCATCAAAGGTATGGGCTTTATTGATTATTTCTTAATCGTGTGGGATTTTATTAAGTACGCTAGGGATAATAATATTATTGTTGGACCTGGGCGTGGAAGTGCTGCCGGCTCTATTGTATCTTATTCCCTCGGAATTACCGATATTGATCCGATCAAATATAATTTGCTATTTGAACGTTTCCTTAATCCGGAGCGACTAACGATGCCTGATATTGATATTGACTTCTGCTATGAACGTAGACAAGAGGTAATCGATTATGTAACTGCCAAGTATGGTAAGGATAAGGTAGTTCAGATCGTAACCTTTGGAACGATGGCGGCTAGGGGTGTAATTCGTGATGTAGGACGTGCACTGGATTTATCCTATGCACAGGTAGATACTGTAGCGAAGATGATTCCAACAGAACTGGGAATAACGATTGACAAAGCATTGGTAGCAAATAAAGATTTGAAGCAGCTTTATGAATCTAATTCGGAAGTAAAATATTTGATTGATATGTCAAAGAGGCTTGAGGGCTTACCGAGACATACTTCTATGCATGCAGCGGGAGTTGTAATCGGTAAGGAAAGCATTGATGAATATGTGCCACTTTCCCGCTCCTCTGATGAATCCGTCACGACCCAATTTACGATGACAACTCTGGAAGAGTTAGGGTTACTTAAGATGGATTTCTTGGGTCTTCGCACCCTTACGGTAATCCAGAGTGCAGAAGCCTTGGTGAATAAAAGCCGAGATGCTCTGCACAAGTTTAATATAAAAAAAATAGATTACGCTGACGATAAAGTCTTTGAAGTGATTGCCTCCGGTAAGACAGAAGGTATCTTCCAGTTAGAAAGTGCCGGTATGAAGAGCTTTATGAAGGAATTAAAGCCCCGTACACTAGAAGACATCATCGCAGGAATTTCACTTTATCGTCCAGGTCCTATGGAATTTATACCGAAGTACATTAAGGGTAAAAATGAATCCGGACACATTATGTATGAGTGCCCACAATTAGAACCGATTTTATCACCAACCTATGGATGTATTGTTTATCAAGAACAGGTTATGCAGATTGTTCGAGATCTGGCAGGCTACAGCTTTGGTCGAAGTGATTTGGTACGTCGTGCCATGTCAAAGAAAAAAGAGTCAGTAATGATTAAAGAACGTAAAAATTTCGTCTATGGCAATCCGGAAGAAGATGTAATTGGTTGTATCGGCAACGGAATTTCGGAAGCAGTAGCAAATCATATCTTTGATGATATGATGGACTTTGCTAAATATGCATTTAACAAATCCCATGCAGCGGCATATGCAGTGGTATCCTATGAGACGGCATATTTAAAATGCTATTATCCGGTTGAATTCATGGCAGCGCTCATGACTTCCGTAATTGACAATCCGGGAAAGGTTTCCGAATACATTTATACATGCAGACAGATGAATATTGAGATATTACCACCCGATATTAACGAAGGAGATACCGTGTTTACTGTATCAAATGGTTCGATTCGTTATGCGCTAGCTGCAATCAAAGGAATAGGTAAACCAGTGATTAACGCCATAGTAGTAGAGCGTGAAGAAAATGGGCCATTTCTTAATCTTAAGGATTTTGCTACACGACTATCAGGAAAAGAAGTTAATAAAAGGACGATAGAAAGTTTTATAAAAGCAGGAGTATTTTGTAATCTGCATCCAAACCGTCGACAGTTGATGATGAGTTATGTGCAGATCCTTGATCATATTGCAGCAGATAAGAAAAAGTCTCTTACTGGTCAAATGACACTATTTGATCTTGCCGGAGAGGAAGAAAAGTTTGAATATGAGCTTACGATGCCGGAGGTAAGTGAATATAGTAAGGAACAATTACTTGCTTTTGAAAAAGAAGTGTTAGGCATTTATGTCAGTGGACATCCTCTAGAAGAATATGAAAACCGGATTAGCAAAAATGTAACAGTGAACTCGAATGATTTTGTGATAGAGGAAGAAACTGACAAACCAAAAGTAATAGATGGCAATACAGAAATAATTGGTGGAATGGTAACGACAAAGACAATAAAGTCAACCAGAAATAACAGCATGATGGCTTTTATTATGTTAGAGGATTTATTTGGGGTTGTTGAGGTAATAATATTTCCGAAGGATTACGAGAAGTATAAATCCATGATTGAACCGGATCAAAAGATTTTCATCCGTGGTAAGGTCACCGTGGAAGAAGATAAACCGGCAAAGTTAATTTGTCAGAACATAATTCCCTTCGACAGCATACCGCAAGAGGTATGGATTAAATACTCAAATTTAGCAAAGTTTCAACAAGACGAGCAATCGTTATATGCATTATTAGATGAATATGATGGGAATGATTCCGTAGTCGTTTTCTGCGAAGAAGAGAAATGTATGAAAAAACTTCCAAAAAGCAGGAGTGTTAGAGCAGGAAAAGACCTAATTCATCGTTTATTTACAATTTATTCAGAAGAAAATGTACGAATCACAGAAAAGAGTATTGAAAAACTGGGGAAAATGGATTAGAATACTGTAGTCTTTAGTTGTTGATTAATCGGAGGTTATATAAATGGGAAGTAATATTAAGACAATAGGTGTATTAACCAGCGGTGGGGATGCGCCGGGAATGAATGCTGCAATCAGAGCAGTAGTTCGAACAGCATTAGCAGCAGGATTAAAGGTAAAAGGAATTAGAAGAGGTTTTAATGGTTTATTAGAGGAAGACATTATAGATATGGATTCCAAGAGTGTATCTGATATTATTCAAAGAGGCGGTACCATTCTTTATACCGCTCGCTGCCTTGAATTTCTCAAACCAGAAGTCCAGGATAGAGGTGCAGAAATTTGTAGGAAACATGAAATCGACGGCTTAGTTGTTATCGGTGGTGACGGTTCCTTTAAAGGAGCTCAGAAGTTAGCACGTAGAGGCATTAATGCGGTAGGTGTTCCCGGTACCATTGATCTTGATATTGCTTGTACAGATTACACCATAGGCTTTGATACTGCTGTAAATACTGCAATGGAGACGATTGATAAGGTTAGAGATACCTCAACCTCACATGAACGATGCAGTATCATTGAGGTTATGGGAAGAAAAGCTGGTTATATCGCATTATGGTGTGGTATAGCTAACGGAGCTGAAGAAATCTTGATGGCAGAACGTTATGATTATGATGAGCAGAAAATTATAAATAGTATTATTGAGAAACGTAAAAATGGTAAAAAGCATTATATTATTGTAAATGCAGAAGGTGTTGGCGATTCCAACGGTATGGCGAAGAGAATTGAAGCTGCAACAGGAATGGAAACCAGAGCAACCATTATCGGTCATGCACAAAGAGGTGGAAGTCCAACAACAAGAGATCGTGTTTATGCTTCCATGATGGGTGCTAAGGCAGTTGATTTATTGGTTTCTGGTGCTAGTAAGAGAATTGTTGGTTATAAAGACGGTCAATTTGTAGATTTTGATATCGAAGAAGGTTTGGCAATGACAAAAGACATTGACCAATATATGTATGATTTATCAATCAGACTTTCCAAATAATCAGTAGGTCATAGAATAATAAAGTAAGTACTTAATAAAAAGACCGGGTTGTCATCGGGTAATTCAGTTTTCCGATTATTTCCCAGTCTTTTTCTTCCTAATTAGGAGGAAAAATCTAACAAAGTATGATATAAGAAGGAGTATGTGGATGAGTAGAAAGTCAAAGAAATTTTTATCCTATTACAGACCATATCTTGGCTTGTTTTTCGCGGATATGTTCTTCGCTTTACTGGCAGCAGCCATTTCCTTAGTCTATCCAATGATTGTCCGTTACATTACGAATAACGTATTGGTATCTGGTGAGATAGCAGTTGAGACACCAATAATTATTCGGTTACTATTTATGATGCTGGGACTCGCATTATTGGAGTATATCAGTACTTATTTTATCTCCTATAAAGGGCATATTATGGGAGCAAAGATGGAATATGATATGCGTAATGATATCTTTGGACATTTTCAGAAGCTATCCTTTAACTACTTCGATAATCAGAAGACTGGTCAGTTAATGTCCAGAATAACCAATGATTTGTTTGATATTACGGAACTATGTCACCATGGTCCAGAGGATATTGTTATTTCCATCATCAAAGTAGTGGGAGCATTTGTTATATTGATCCAAATAAATCTGCCACTTACACTCCTTGTGTTTGCATTTCTACCGGTTATGTTCGCCTTTGCTTATTATATGAGGGGGAAGATGAGCCGGGCTTTTCGTAAGAACAGAGAGCGGATTGCAGAAATCAATGCGCAAGTGGAGGATAACTTATCCGGAATTCGAGTAGTAAAATCCTTTGCCAATGAGCCGGTTGAGATAAAGAAGTTTCAGCAGGGCAATGCACGGTTTGTAGAAAGTAAACGAAACAGCTATTGGAACATGGCTGCTTTTCATTCGGGACTTACGTTATTTACTGCGCTTATCAATATTTCAATGATAGCAGGTGGTAGTTTATTTATTGCCAATAAAATTATTACAGTAAGTGATTTACTAACCTTCTTATTATACATAAATACTTTAATTGATCCGGTGAAAAAGCTGATCAGCTTTACGGAGCAATTCCAAAATGGTATGACTGGTTTTGACCGCTTTTATGCAATCATGGAAATACAGCCAGATATCATAGATAAAAAAGGAGCGATCGAACTGAAACAAGTTCGCGGCCAGATTGAATTTAAAAAGGTAGCTTTTAAATATAACGATACCGTAACGGATGTATTTCATGATATTAATCTAAAGGTTGATGCCGGTGATTACATGGCGTTGGTGGGTTCCTCCGGCGTTGGAAAGACCACATTGTGCAGTCTCATACCGCGCTTTTATGAAGTATCGGAAGGAAGCATCACTATTGACGGGTTAGATATACGAAATATTACGCTACGGTCCTTAAGAATGAACATTGGTATTGTACAACAGGATGTCTATCTCTTTGCTGGAACAGTTATGGATAACATTCAGTATGGTTGTCTGGAGGCAACGGAGGAAGAAGTTATAGAGGCTGCTAAGAATGCCAATGCCCATGATTTTATTATGGAACTTCCGGATGGGTACCACACCTATATTGGGCAACGCGGAATTAAGCTATCGGGAGGTCAAAAACAGCGTTTGAGTATTGCAAGGGTATTTCTTAAAAACCCTCCGATTCTAATCTTTGATGAAGCTACTTCGGCCCTAGATAATGAGAGTGAGAAGGTAGTTCAGGATTCTTTGGAGAAGTTAGCAAAGAACCGAACCACCTTTGTAATAGCTCATCGGCTTTCTACAATTAAAAATGCGAAGAAAATACTAGTACTAACCGAGGAGGGCATTAAGGAAACTGGAACACATGAAGAACTGTTAAGTAAAAACGGTATTTATGCGGGGCTTTATCGAATGACCTTTGAGAGGAAAAATTAAGATAAGAGATGTAGTTTATAGCTCACGATCGCAAGAGCTCTCTGACTGTAGTCAACTCGAAATCATGTATCGGCAATCGATTGTACTAAGCTTTGTGGTTATAAGAATTTAAATGAGTTTTATGTGAGTTGAGGTTACAGGTCGGTGCTTATGGACATCCTTGTCCATAGCACCTAAATTCGCCCTCCATGGCGAATTTTCCTTCCGGTATCGTACATTTAAATTCTTATAACCGCAAAGCTAAGTACAATGACGATTTTGATAAAATGATTTTGAGGTGACTACAGTCAGAGAGCTCCTGCGATTGTGGGATATAGGTAATTATAATTTAGGTAATTATATTATAGGTAATTATATTATAGGTAATTATGTAATAGGAAATTATATTAGGTAATTATGATTTAGGAAATTAATTATAATTTAGGAAATTAATTATGATAGGTAAGTTTAATTGCTTCATGGTTACACAAGAGATTCACTTATCAAATGAAATTTGTATGGGCCCAATAAATTTTTCTTAATGAAGGTTTCGAATACAGTAAATAGTGTTAATCGATTGGCTCCCAGTTGTATAGGGTACCGGTATGTTCCCAGTAGTTAATATGAATAGTTTTATTGTTGTTAGCTTTCATTATATTGTAAAAATCTTCGACACTTACTTCAAGGGATAGTTCTTTTCCTTCAGGAGTACGACCTCCGATGCGATAACTAGTGTGTCCGAACAGGCTATCTGTTATAATGGTAGAACCGTTTAATTGGATGGAAGAGGAATGCTTTCCTTCTGCTATATCAGTGATGATTTTAGGAGTTTTCTCAAAACATTGAGAAATGAATTGAGTACATAGCAATATTAAGATTAGAATTAAGATAGCATTCGTTACTTTAAACTTTTTGGTCTTGAAATCCTTTATCTGCAGGGTGATTAGGATATAGAGTAAGACTGTAATAAATAAGATCATTAATACGTCAATTCCTTTACCAATTAAGGAGTACTTGCCATTAATTACATTTGTAAAGTTACGTAAATACCACTCAAGAGTAATTAAGAACAAAGTTGAAATATATAATATAATTTTCTTATAGTTCTTTATTTTCATAGAACCTCCTTGAAGTATTGTATGTTTTACTTATTGCCGATTACGTACTACTTTTTATATAAATTGCAATTCATTCGTTAATTTACATTCTGTAACAGTTGAGTTGCGTTATATAAGATTGCGAAGTAACACAAGCCTAATGTAATATAAATATTAACCTTCTACAAGAGCATAATATGAAACGAGTGTACCATCAATATTCACGAGGACAAAATCTCCTCTTCCCAATACAGAATAAACCTCTGTTCCTACTTCCAACACAGTAGCATCGAAATCCTTAAATTTCTTGGTTACATTAGTCCTTTTAATTTCGCCTAATTTTATATCACTTTTTAATTCCAATTCTGAAACCCAGTAAATGTCTGTAGCATTTACATATGCAGTATCATTGTATACTAGTAAATCTATTGAATTGTCTCGTTTGTATAACACCTCTGGATTATCATTATTAGCAGTATTATTCGTCAAATTAAAATCTCTTGTTGCAAAAATAATAATACCGGTTATTAGTATAACTACAATAATTACACTGCAAAAATAAAGAATTAACTTCTTCATAAAATTACCTCCAAGTTTATACCTACTTTGAATTGCCGTTTCTAATTGTTGTGACGATTTATGGAAAGATGAAGAATTAATAGGATGTTCAAATTGAAATTTAACTGGAATAATGAAATCGGTGGCTTGCTCAGGAGTTGGGTTAATTATAGGTGATTCATAGGTCAATTTAGTTAAATATTGTGTTCTACCTTATCATCTAATAGGAAACATTAAGCTTGTAGTTCTATTTTTTACTTATATATGCTTCATAAAAGCAAATCAAAAGACCTATAACCAATATTATTATTGAAATTACAAAAGGAGTTCCTGTATATGTTCCAAGAAAAGCGCCTTTTAAACCTGTAATTCCATTATAGTCCCAAGGATTCATGACTGCATAAATAAAGCAAAATGCAGAAAATATAAAACCTATAAACACTAGCATCGCACCAAATATAAATCTCTTCATAATATTACCTCCTAATTTTAATTAAATACTTTAAATTACTTTTACTACACAATTTAATCAGCCCGGATGTTTATATTTGATTCTTTCGGTACTCATTTCTTATATTTACCAAATGCCTTCTCATTATCTAAATGTACGTCTTTTAAAAATATAATAAGGCAAACGACTAATACTAAAATTGTAAAATATTGATTTAGTAATGATAACACTGCACCTACAATCCATATTAAAGTAAGTATAGTCATGGAATTCAACATATCCTTACTCATTTTATCGGTATCATATTTATTTCTTTCCTCTTTAGGAATCGAATTAAAACCACTGATAAGAACTGCGGCTTTACCTTTCCATATTGCAAACGGAATTACTATTAAAGCGTTACTAATACCCATGATAATACAGCTAATTGTACCAATATGTGTTTCTATAAAATCATCCATAATATCTTCCATTCCCTTTTGTATATAAATAGCCATTAATTCGTTATCATAATCAATTTTGACCTAACTACAAACAATACAAACATTATAATTCAAATACATTTAAATTACCATCACGTTTTGACAATATATGTTAAGCACTCAGGTTGTGAAATCTGAGGGCATATTGGAACGCATGAGTGGTTAGGATGGCAAATGAAAAAGTAACTTTGAATAAATTTATCAATTAATCTGAATATTACTTTACTCTTCTGATGAAATGAAGAGCACTACTTTGTTTCAATCTTTAAAAGAATTTTACGATACCTAGATCAGGGAGCAGGGGGGAGTGGGAGGTACCTTATGAAAACATATGTCAAAATCGTAATTGTACTTAGCATAGAAGAGATAGAAATAAAAATGAACTCAAACTAAGGGAAATCCGCCATGGAAGGCGGATTTAGGTGCAATGGACACGGATGTCCATTTGCACCGACCTACAAATTTTCTATGAATGCTATCCATTTTTATTTCTATCTCTTCTATGGTTAGTACAATCGATTGCAGACAACAGTTCTCATAAGGTACCTCCCACTCCCCCCTACTCCCGTCAGATTGTGAAAGACATAATACTGAAAGAAGGTTATAGGTTTTGACAAAAAATGCATATAAAATTAAGCACATTTTATGGAACGGTCCGCTGGGTACCCGCGTCTAATCATTAAGAAGGGAAGATGGTTCCCGGTGCATCCATTTTATCATTTACATCGTCTATCGGTACATGTATACTATATTGTAGTTATGCACAAAATTCAGACAGACGATAATTAAAAGGTATAGTATAGGGGGATAATAGGATGCAGAAGGATATGCAAAATGACCTCTTAGAAGAATTGCCTGCTTATGATATAGAATACCTTATTCGGCAATATGGTAACGATGTGTTGCGAACGGCATATATGTACGTCAAGGATATTCATACGGCAGAGGACATTTTTCAAGATGTGTTTATTAAGGTGAATCAAAAGCTTTCAACCTTTGAAGGAAATTCCAGCATTAAGACTTGGATTATACGGATTGCAATCAATACGTGTAAGGACTATTTAAAGAGTGCTTATAACCGGCGTGTGGTACCAATGATGGAGTACCAAGAGGATGCAATTATTAGTGAATCTGATTATGACGAAGTGGAAAAACAGGATACGAAGGAATTGATTAAGAAATCGGTTCTTTCCTTACCGGCGAAATATAAGGATGTTGTACTCTGTGTTTATTTTCAGGAGATGACGATTACCGAAGCGGCAGCAGCCTTGAACATTGCAGAAGGAACCGCTAAAAGCCGGCTATCAAGGGCTAGACAGAAGCTAAAATCAGTATTGGAGGGGAGGATTTCAGATGAAATTTAACGATAAGAAAAATGAGAAACAAAATGAGTTAGAAATGGATGAATTGAATATCAAATCACATCTGAACACTTCTCTTGACTTAAGCGGAATTAATGTCTCAGAGGATTTAATTAATAGAACGCTGGCAGCAATTAAGGCACAACCGGCGGAAAATAAGGAGCAGCAAGTAGACTCAAATGTAACTAGTAAGAAAGTTATTCCATGGAACAGATACGTTCGTGGTTTTGCTGGAGTAGCAGCAGCGGTTTTAATTGTAGCAGTCGGTTTTAATGTTATTAAGCAAGTACCCTTTGGAGGTCAAAAGGGTGATTCGAGCAATTTGAGTTCAGAACAGAAGATTGCTTATGATGGTGCCACTGTAAAATCAACAGATGCAGATACGAATTCGAGTAACACGCAAGAAGCAGCTACAAGTGATAATACTTTTGCAAGCTCGGCAGCAGTGGATACTACAGAATCAGCTGCTTCAGAAACAACTGCCCCAGAAGCATCAGTTCAATATACCATTACAGCAGAGGATACAGCAAAATCGAAAGATATTAGTGCAGGAGAGGCCGCTTCAGAGAATAGTGCAGGATCTTCGGATGCAGATTTAGAGGTTGCAGACGTAGCACAGCCGAAACTTTCGATGGCGTTGAGAAATAACGATGGGACCAACATATTAACCTTCCGGGAAATATTCCTACCAGACCCGGAGCAGGCACAATATTTAACAATCAAAGATGAGGTTAATAATACTTCGGTATCTCTGACTGATCAAACGGCAATTCAAGATTTTTATTCGGTGATGGATAAATATACGTTTACCTATGGAACAGAGAATACTTCCAACCAAAATTATACGGTAGAAGTAAAAAGTCCAGAGCCGGAGTCTCTATATACCTTGATAGTTGGGCAAAATCTTATCGTCCGGTATACAGAAGGGGATACGGTTAGCGAAGTGATCTATAATGTAGAAGATCCAGATGTTTTTAAACAAAATCTAGATGAGTTTTATCAGAAATATAGTGAGTAGATCTTTAATAGTAAATTAAAAAGGGTTCTTGCAATAACACCGTAAAATAAGGAGTTATTTGCAAGAACCCTTTCAAGCACTTTGAATGTTGAAACTTTAATCGTAAGAAATGTTTATAACTCGTCTTCTGGATCGAAATCCTCTTCATGCGGTGCTGTAATATCCTCATCAGCTTCCTTAGAATTTCCTGTAGGTGTACTTATATTAATTGACACGTATTCTCTTGAATCTTCATCAGAATCATCTTCTGTATCGAAATCCTCAAAATCATCTTCAAAATCATCAAAATCGTCGGAAGAATCCTTTTTAATATAATTCTTATAGAGATAATAGGCACCGGCTGCAGCTGAAGCTACAGTGATAGTACCAAAAATAAACTTTCCAAGCTTTTTCATATGCTACATCTTCCTTTCCATTTTATATATAATTATATACTATAATTTCATTATAATTCGATTCATGTAAAAAATAAAGTAAAAATTCTATAAAATTGAAAATTTTGCTAACTGCTTGTAAACAAAAAGTAAGGAAAAGCTTATTATCCCGAGGTTTTTTATACCTAGGAAGTAGTTGACAAAGTAATTAATCCAATGGGGATCAGTGGACGTACTTCGTACTAAGCGTATGGGATACTAATCTTAGAAGACTTTATTGAGAAAGTATTTGAGCCTGTATGAAAGTATGTTGCACTTGGCGTAAAATTATTCAATAATGATAATAATATAGAGGAACCCATTAAAATTGCTGTTATTAGTAAATTACAATAATCTTTTAAACGAGAAATGATAATAACATGTTCAGATATTTCACTTTTTAAATGATTTATTAATCCTGGAATGAAATAAATAAAAGCTACAACTGGAATGAAGTGAGGTTCATTTTTGATCTTTTCGGGTATCCTGTTTTTATATTGAAATGTATATTATTTACGAATATTACCTTTACTTTTAACTTTAAATCTTTTATGATGAAAAGGGTTGTGAGAATTATGTATATGTGGGAAAGGTAGGAAATTACAATGAATATCGGTTTATTTTCGGAGACCTATTATCCCGAAATTAATGGAGTTGCAACATCTGTCTATATGTTAAAAGCTGAGCTTGAAAATAGGGGTCATAATGTCTATGTTTTTACGACTACAACACCGGGAGCACCGGAATATGAGCATAATGTATTTCGTGTCCCTAGTATGCCTTTTATTTTTATATCCGAACGTAGGGTTGGATTATTTTATCAGCCTAAATTGGCTCATATTATTAAAAAGTTAGGTCTTGATATAATTCATACGCATACTGAGTTTTCGCTTGGTATTTTTGGTCGTATCATGGCCAGAGAACTAAGGCTTCCAATCGTTCACACCTATCATACGATATACGAGGATTATACACATTATTTAACGCATTTTAAAGCATTGGATCGAAGAGCAAAAGCATTTGCCAGAACCTATTCTAAGGTTTGCTGTAATACAGTAGAACAGGTTATTGTTCCAACAGAGAAAACAAAGGAACTTTTGATGACCTATAGTGTTCATAAGGATATATCCGTAGTACCAACAGGTATTGATTTGAGCAAATTTGCGCGCAACCATTATTCTGTAGAGGATGTTAAGGCCTTAAAAATGAAATATGATATAAATCCTCAGGATAAGGTGCTTCTATATATTGGCCGCGTATCACAAGAGAAGAATATCGAAGAAATTATAAATGCGATGCCAGAATATATGAAAAATAGAGAGTCAGTAAAATTTGTTATTGTTGGAAGTGGTCCTGCGCTCGAGAAGCTGGAGAATCTGGTACAAGTGATGGGTTTAGTGGAGCGCTTCGTATTCACTGGTTCACAACCTTGGGATACCATCGGATTATTTTATCAACTTGGAGATGTATTTATCAGTGCTTCTCGTAGTGAAACCCAAGGACTAACCTACATTGAGGCGATGGCTTCTGGATTACCCATAGTAGCAAGAGCGGATAAATGCTTGGAGGATATTCTGGAGGAAGGCAAAAATGGTTATTCCTTTACCGAAACGCAGGGCTTGTTCCATGGACTGGATCAAATTTTATTCTTGGACAAGACCACCAATTACAGTGACAATGCCGTGAATAAGGTAAAGAAATATTCTACCCAAGAGTTTGCTTATCAAGTGGAGAAAGTGTACCAACAGGTAATGTCCAGAGACCGCGTGTTCTGCAAAAGACCGGATTATGATACAAAACGTATATAAGAAGTGAAAGTAATTAATTTACGGATATGACAATTAATTCAAAATACCCGTACAGTGAGCAAAAGGAGGCTTATAATGACAAAGAGAGTTGAACTAGCTGAGAAGCTTTTTAAAGAGGGTTATAACTGTTCTCAATCCATTTTCGCAGCTTACAGTGATTTGTATGGTATTGACAAAGATACCGCATTAAAGCTATCAACCTCCTTCGGAGGAGGAGTAGGTCGAATGCGCGAAATCTGCGGAGCAGTTTCAGGTATGTGTATGATTGCAGGCTTAGAGACCGGTACCGCTAAGAAAATGGATGATGATGGTAAGAAATATAATTATGATGTTGTTCAAAAATTATCAGGAGAATTCAAAATTAGAAACGAATCAATCATTTGCAGAGAATTATTAGGGTTGGAGAAAGAAGAGGGGAAGGATACTACCCCTCAGAAAAGGACGGATCTATATTACAACACCAGACCTTGTGATCAGTTAGTGAAGGATGCAGCTGAGATTATTGAACGAGTTCTATATGCAATAACGTTTGAGAAAGTAGTAAACGAGGAACAGATTAGGGATGTAGCCTCCTTGGCAGAGGAAATTTGGCACGAGCATTACGAAACTATAATTGGTAAGGATCAAGTTAATTACATGATCGACAAGTTTCAATCAGTGAGAGCCATGAACAAGCAGATAAACGAAGAAGGCTACCAATACTATATGATATCCAGTTTAGGAGGAAATGTTGGATATATCGCGATACGAGAAGATAATGATTCACTTTTCCTAAGCAAGCTATACATAGCAAAAAAATATCGCGGCAGGGGTTACGCACGTAAATTCTTAGAATATATTCAGCAAATCTGCGAGGATATGCAACTGGGTAAAATAAGGCTCACTGTTAATCGTTATAATGAAGCAAGCATAAATATTTACGAAAATCTCGGATTTGTTAAAATAGGAACGCAGGTAGCAGATATTGGACAAGGCTATGTTATGGATGATTATATTATGGAAAAAAGTTTACAAATATAAGTAATATGACCAAAAATTACATTGTAAGAAAATATTAAACAATTCGACAAGATTTTGACAACATGTATGTGTTATGATACTATATATAGTAATAATACTGGCACAACCACAAAGGCAAAGGCTACATTTCCATAGTAGCAGAGAAGAGATTAGGAGGAAGGTAGAATGAAATTGTATCGAAGCAAGAAATTTGCTCTGGTCCTAGTAATGATGCTTATTATACCATTGTTTTGGAATCAGGGTACTGTTGTTGCTAATGCGGCGACGACTCCGACATTTGTAAAGAGTAAAGTAGAAATTGTTGGCGTCGGTGAAACCTATCAATTAGGAATTAAGAACAAAGTAGCAGGAAGTAAATATAAGTGGTCCTCATCGGATACTAAAATCGCAAAAGTAACAAGCAAAGGTTTGGTTACCACAGTAAATAAGGGTTCTACTAATATAAAATGTAAGATTACATATCCTTCAAAAAAGACAAAGACTCTTTCTTGTAAAGTAACTGTAACTATTCCAGCAACAGAGATTGCAATTTCGAATGCTGTTGAATTGAAAGGATCCCACAGAATGACGCTGGGTCAAACCTTCGATTTTAATACTACAATTACTCCGGCAAATTCTTCAGATAAAGTCTTTTGGTCCATAGAAGATGGCGACGCAGACTGTATCCGTATAGATAACAATACCGAGGGTACTATAACAGCGACGAAAGCCGGTACAGTTGTTCTTAGAGCAACAGCAGCAAAAACGGCGACGCAAGCAGCTGCCAATAACAGCATTATCAATGATGCTGTTATAATTGAAGTAGTTGGACCGACTGCGACGGTAAGAAGCGCTGAGATTGTTGGTTCCTCAGAAATCAAAGTGGTATTTGATAGTCCGGTTGACAAGAATACTGTCATTGGAATAAATAATAAATTAACTGATAATATCGGAATTTCTATGTTAAAGGATATAAAAGGAGTTGTAGCTAAAGACCCTGGAGCATTGACCGCTAGCTTATCAACCGACTTACAAACCTTGACGATTACGACTGCCAATACACTAGAGGGTATCTATGGTATCAGTTTTTCTAGTAAGATATTAACAACAAACGGTGTGGCAATGGAGCAATATTATAAGCAAATAACTTACATCGATCTTGTTCCTCCGGCTATATCAAACGTTGAACTTGATGATTCAGGTATGATTGCTACTATTAAATTTACAGAAGCAGTAGATTTTACTAACTTTAATGTTACGAATGCAGCAGAAGTGAATACGTCGAATGCATCTACGGTTGCTAGTCAAGTTACGATAAGTACTTTAAATAATAAATTGAATTATATTCCAAGTACAGATAAAAAATCACTTACTATTAATTTATCAAAAATAAGTGTAAGCGATTATGGTAAGATATTCTCAGTAATTATAACCGGTATTAAAGATTTATCCGGTAATTCACCGGCAAGCTTTACCTTACCAGCATATCTTAGAACGGATAATACGAAAAAGGCACAGATAGTACCAGTGATGATCGTACGTACTTCATACTACACGATTACAGCAACCTTTAATCGTGCCGTCAAAGATGCAGGAATAGCGCAGGTAAGAGGTGGTGCACCGATTAATGGTATCATAGACACTACAGATAACAAGAAAGTAAATTATACCTTAACGGAAGCGGACGCGCAGCTTTCCGGCTATAATAAAGTGACTGTCGGCTACTGGAATGGATATAATGTAGTGGAGAATGACTACACTGCACAGCAAATGAGAGAGTTTAGTGTTGATTTTACCGCAGATAAGACGAGCCCGGTATTGCTACTGAATGAATATGATGCAAAGACTGGCATACTCACCTTAACTTATAATGAGGATGTTAATGTACTCGCAAGTACAGGCATCTTTAGTGCAACACTAATAACAGTAAATGATGATATCAAGCCAGGAACGAACGTAAACTTTACCAAGCTTGCGAATGTTGATGGTAATAAAAAAATAATTAAATTACAATTAAGTAATATCAACTTAGCAGGCAATTATACGTTTAATCTTGATCAGGGCTTTGCACTTGATAGCTTTAAAAACATGAGTCTTGCAAGAGTAATTACTGTTAGTAATACCAATGGAGTATCAGGGGAGCTTCCGGGACCTTATTTAATTAGCCAGTCCTCGACGAACCTAAGTGAAATCAGCTTAGAATTCATTAATAAACTTGATGTTGCTACAGCAGAGCAAGTAGGTAATTATAAAATTGCAGGTGCAACTATAATTTCTGCCCGAGTAACAAAAAACACATCAGATAACGGAGCAACTGTACTTTTAACGGTAGCAGACGGTTCCATTGATGTTACTGTAGAACGACCGGTTACTGTCACCGGTGTGAGAGGATATAACGGAAGCTACTCCGCCATTACGACATTTACAAAATCTGTAGAATTGAAGGACAACAAGAAACCTTATTACATTGATGCGGTATTTGATAAGACTTCGAAAAATATAATTCGATTAAATTTTAGTGAACAGATTAAGGGGAATTTGTTAGTGAAGGTAACACAGATTGGAACAGTGGCAATTGATTTTAGTAACACTGTAACAATTAGCGGTAACAGCGCTTATATTAATCTTACTAATATTCCAATGAATGGGGCTTATTTAAAAATTGATATTATTAATAATGCGATTACAGATCTAAGTGGAAATTCAACCAATGCAATGACAACTACAATGGGAGTAATGGCATCCTATTAGTAAATGGAGTTAATTAGAATTAATAAAGAATAAGGAATTATAAAATTATAATCACTAGAGAGAAAGTGCTCTCAAAACCCCAAATTGGATGTTTTGAGGGCACTTATATTAAACGGAGGAAAAGGATATGTATGAATTTAAAGACGAATTCCGTACAGGAATCGAAAGTATTGACAAGGAACATGCGAAGCTTTTTGAGATTACGAACAGAGCTTATGAGACATTAGTAGATGAATTTATTCCGGATAAGTATGATTATATTGTTGAAATCTTGGATGAGTTAAAAGACTATACTGTAACACATTTTCAACATGAAGAAGAATATATGATGAGTATTCGTTATAAAAAGTTGTTTTCGCAGAAAGCAGAGCATGAGGAATTTATTGAAAAAGTATCTTCTTACGATTTATCCAATTTGGATGAGAATCAAAAGGATGCAATCTTAGAAATCCTTAATTTCTTAGCTGATTGGTTGGTTCACCATATTCTTGAAAGTGATAAATTAATTGGGCAATAATTGAGATTGAGTGTAAGTAGGCTTCTAATAACAGTAACAAACTAACAGTAACAAACTAACAGTAATAAAGTAACAGTAATAAAGTAACAGTAATAAATAATAGTAACAAAGTAAAATTATTAGATAAATATTAACAATAAAAATGATAAAATATAAAAATAAAGTAAAAGTAATAAAATAAAAGGTTGATGTAAACAGAAAGGTGGTATCCTGTTTACATCAACCTTTTTGATTCAAATAATCAAATTCATATAATCAAATTCATTCAAATTCAAGCATTCAAACTCAAGCAATCAAATTCAACCAATCAAATTCATTCAATCAAAAACATTCAATCAAATACATTTAATCTATCCTATAAATTTGAATTAATCAAACATGATAAATCTATTCAAAGCTCCGAGTGAAGATATCACTCTTTTCTAATAAACTTTCTATCGTATCAAGACCAAGGCGATGCAATAATTCGATTACATAGGGATTATCAATCGGAGTCGGATAGGGAGCAGCTGCACCATATTCCTCCACATGAACTCTACCAATCTCGTGTGGAATAAGTACTCTAGGTCCTCCAACACAGCCGCCGACACAGCCCATTCCTTCAAAGAAGTTTGCAGTAGTATTGCCAGATAACAGATCATTAATCATAGCCTTACAGGCAGGAACACCATCAGCCTGTTGGGTATGAATCGTAATCTTGCGATTGGGATTAAGTCGTTCCAAGGTAGCACTGACGGCTTCACTAACACCGCCCGTATGCGCATATATTCTGCCTGCTCGAGAGGAATGATCCTTCTCACTTTCCTCCATCTTCGAGGGATCTATTTCCATAACATTAAAGATATCTTGGATCTCCTGGAAGGTCAGTACATAATCTACCGCATCAGCGATATCCTTTTCTCTTGCCTCTGCCTTTTTCGCTAGGCAGGGTCCGATAAAGATGGTAAGGGCATCAGGATGCATAACTTTAACTGCACGGCCACTGGCAATCATCGGGGACACAGCCGGAGGCACATGGGGAACAAGATCTTTGTAGATTTTACGGATCATTGCAATCCACATAGGACAACAGCAACTAGTAAGTTGGTAATCCTTCTCGGTTTTAATATTTGCATCAAACTCTAAAGCTTCCTTTAAAGTTAAGATATCCGCAAACAAAGCGACCTCAATCATCCCGTCAAAACCAATCTCTTTCAGTGCGCTCCGTAGCTTTCCAGGAGTAACATCACTACTGAATTGACCTAAGAAGGCAGGTGCAACCAAAGCATAAACTAAACCCTTATGAGAACGAATTGCTTGCAGAGCAGGGATAACATCCTTACTGCTAGTTAAATTCTTAGCACGACATTCTTGAACGCAGATGGCACAACCTGCACATAAATCTTCATCAATCACCATCTCACCTGATTCTCCAGGGTGGACAGCATGGAACGGACAAACCTTTACACAAGTAGGATCTCCATCTTCACAATGACATTCTCCACTATGCCAAACAAGAGGATGCTTCTCAGGATGAAGCAGACAGTCAAGCTGATGCGTATCATAAAGCTCCATTTTCTCCAAAAAACTAGAATCCTTCTCCTTTAACGTCCGTACCAAAACCTCATAATACAATTCTTCAAACGTCTTCAATAGCCTCACCAGTAATCCTTTCCATAGATGCATAAAAATAGCATAAGTACATAAATCAATTTTAACCGAATTACACCGAAAAATCCACTAAGCTACATAAATAGTTTGTACCAAGTACTAATTTGCAATACCTCATTCGGTTATTCTGAGACTTCATCCTTTATTACTTTATCCAACTTTTGTTGCTATGTATTTATTCTATCTTTTTGTTTCCGTTTTGAATGTCTCAACAATAACGTAAATCAATTCGATTACGATTAATAAACCAATAAAAAAGTTTAACCAAGTCCAAGAAGTCAGAATTTTAAGGGAGGCAGGTGGGCATAAGTGCCGGTAAATGTATTTCGTTTACAGAACAGCTGAGTGCAAATTGTTCGTATCAAGAAGACATGATTCCTTACCATGTCTTCCAAGAGACGAACAATGCACGAAGATGTACTGTAACCGAAAATACATGCCGGCACTTATGCCTACCTGCCTCCCGAAATTCTCAGTACACTCCATAATTCATATCTCCCCAGTATAATTCGCATTTCTCCCTTTATTATGCTTTACTAGGATTTGGATTTGATTTATAATAATATTTGGTAACAAAACCAATAAATCTCCAAAAGGCTGTAGAAGTTAGCAACTGAGATTGATGATAATATGCATATTTTGAAATGTTAAGGAAAATATAATTAGAAAATATAGGATATGGAGAAAAAAATTGAAGGAATATAATAAAAAGCGATTGACTAAGGCCGGATGGCTTTTGTTTTATTTATATATCATTTTGTTATCTTATTTTTTGTTTTTTAGTGAGCATTATGGCAGAGATTATATTTTGAATGAATACCGTTATAATCTACAATTTTTGAAGGAAATTAGGCGCTTTATCACGTACCGCGAACAACTGGGTTTTGAAAGCTTTATTGTAAATATTCTGGGCAATGTATTTGCGTTTGCACCCTTTGGATTTATGCTTCCCTTATTAAATAAGAAATATCGCAAGTTCTTCTTAATTTCATTCTTGAGTATATTATTTAGTTTGTCGGTAGAAGTGGCACAGATGTTATTAAAAGTTGGAATATTTGATGTGGATGACATCCTATTAAATACTATCGGAGGAATTTTAGGATATCTATTTTTTGCTATATGCAATGCCATATTTAGAGGACCACATGGAAAGAAAAAGAGAAAGAGGGGGAAATAAGGATGACACTGAAACGAGATAAGGATATGATTCGCTTTTCGGGTAGAAGGCATACCAAGACAGGGATTATCTCGGCAATCATCGGAATAATCGTAGTTCTCGGCTTCCTTACTATCAGCGTCCTTTCCGGTTTGGCCGGAGGGAAAGGTGACATGATTTTGGGAGTATTCGGAATACTTTTATTTGGTCTTGCGGTATTTGGTTTTGTACTCTCTTATAAGTCATTTAAGAAAAAAGATATCTTCTTTCGCTATCCTATAATTGGAGTAGCACTCAATGGTTTTATGACGATATTACTGCTAGTTTTATATATCGTTGGTTTACTCTGGAGGGTAATATGACATTCACCATGCCCCCAAGAGGGTTCGAAATCATATGGAAATAACAATGTAATATTATAAACAACAAGTAGAAAAGTGGATTTAATCAATGAGTTGCACGGAGGGAAATATGAAATACAAACTTTTATTTCAAGAAGAAAATGAAGCAATCAGAGAAAGATATGAATTAGCAATGGAACGAATCGGATTAATGGAGCAGGAAACTTCAGTAAAGGAACCTTTTCAGTTATATTTTCATAAAATGGCAGCCTTTGTACGAATGGTTAAAAATGTTGTAACTATGGTAGAAGAGGACCGAATGTCAAGCCTTTCTCTTAAAGAATTACAAGCGCTAAACCGTACTCTGTATGAAGATATCACAGGTGAAAATTATTATGTAAGTTATGCGAATCCAACCTATGCTTGTGAGCAATTAGGAGAGAAGTTTGGCAAACTACTTTCTTTCTTGACGACAGAGCTTCGCGGATTAATAATCTATGCTTATGAAAGCAAGTTATATGAGCTCACGATATATTTGGAGTTATTAATTGAAATATATAATTATTTTGAAGAAGAAGATGAATATACGTATAAGGATGTCAAACGTGCAATTTATGACTTTATGAGTGATTATTGTGAAGTCTTGATGACTGACAGAGTGAGGGAACTTATTGATACTGATTTATCTTTTGCAAAAGATATCATTATGGATTCCGAATTATCTGATCTTCGATACCTCTATCAATTTGGTGAATATATTACTGAGAATGAAATCAAGACAGCAGAATTTTTAAATACCCTACCGGAGGATCAGCTTCAAGCTATGGCGAACACTTTTACAGAGGGGTACCGTTTGGGCTTTGTAGCGAATCGTCTGGATTTAAGTAAAAAGGGTACCGTAAATATCCGATATCAAATTGGTTTTGAGAAAATGGTTCGTTATGCAGTAATAAATTTTAAGAAATTAGGCTTAGAACCTACCATTTATCGTGCCGCTTATAATGCGGTCAACAAAATGCAACATCTAAAGATTGGTTATCATGCAACAAGCCCTAATAAGCAGTATGACTATGACCATCGTTATGATATTGGGTTATTCATGGATAAAGCCTTTAAAGAAAGAAAACTAGAAAGCTTAAAGGCTGCTTTGGAGCAATACAAACAAAAGGCTGATTTATATGCTGGCCCTGCTGTTATTGAGGTGTTTGGGGAAGAACTTTTTGCACCGGAGGATAAAAAGGAAGTAGTAAAGCTGGATAAACGTCAACAAAAGTTATATGTAGATTATTATAAAGAGGACAATTTCATAAAACAAGAATATTTAAAGATGGATGAAACCTCCTTCACGATTATTTCCTATCCGGTTCCTGAGATTGGGAAGGATTTTAATGAAATATTTGCAGAAACCGTAAAGGTAAATACACTGGAAAGTGAAACATATCGTAAAATTCAGCAATATATTATTGATGCACTAGATCAGGGAGATTATGTTCACATCTTAGGGGCTGGCACAAATCATACAGATATAAAGGTGATGTTATACCCACTTCAGGACAGCTCCAAGGAAACCATCTTTGAGAACTGTGTCGCAGATGTAAATATTCCGGTAGGAGAGGTATTTACCTCCCCAGTTCTAAAGGGAACGAAAGGAGTTTTGCATGTGCCAAAGATTTACTTGCATGACTTAGAGTATCGTGAACTGGAGCTTATATTTGAAGATGGAAAAACCGTAGAATATAGTTGCAAGAACTTTACAGAGGAAGCGAAAAATAAGAGCTTTATTAAAGAAAATCTGTTGTATAGCCAGGAATATCTGCCACTAGGTGAGTTTGCAATTGGCACGAACACCACGGCTTATATGATGGGTAAGAAATTTGATATTGCACCTCGCCTACCAATTTTAATTGCAGAGAAGACAGGCCCCCATTTTGCTATCGGTGATACCTGTTATAAAATGAGTGAGGAAATCAAGGTATTTAATCCAGATGGCAAGGAGATTGTTGCAAGGGACAACGAAATATCCTTACTTCGTAAAACTGAACCGGGCAAGGCTTATTTTAACTGCCATACAGATATTACACTGCCATATGATGAAATCAAAGAAATCGCGGTATATAAAAAGGATGGCACCTCCATTCCTATTATTCAAGCTGCGAGATTTGTGCTAAAAGGAACCGAAGTATTAAATGAGGCGTTTGACCTTAAGTAAATCATCATTATTAGAGTAAATCATCATTATTAGAGTAAATCATCATTATTAAGTAAATCGTCATTTATAATGTAAATCGTCATTTATAATGTAAATCGTCATTTATAATGTAAATCGTCATTATTATAGTAAATCGTATTTATTAAAGAACTTAAGGAATAGATAATAAATAAAAGGTTTTCTGATTTAGTGATATAAGAGAAGTATAATTAATTGAAGGAATTAAATAATCGGGTGTGGGAGGTTATTATGTTAAAGATAGCGAATTTCTCAAAGAGCTATAAAAGTGAAAAAAAAGCTGTAGACCACTTGAGTTTAGAAGTGAACAAGGGGGATATTTTTGGGTTTATCGGTCATAACGGAGCTGGAAAGACGACTACCATTCGTGCAGTAGCTGGAGTGCTTGATTTTGAAGAGGGGGAGATTACAATCGATGGGATATCGATTAAGAAGGATCCGGTTGCTTGTAAGAAAAGGACAGCCTTTATCCCTGATAATCCTGATCTTTATGAGCACTTATCCGGAATCGGCTATTTAAATTTTATTGGAGATATTTATGAGGTAAATAAATTCGATAGGGAAACCTTGATTGAAAAATATAGCGATGCTTTTGAATTAACGCAAAATTTGGGAGATTCGATTTCCTCCTACTCCCATGGAATGAAACAAAAACTAGCAATTATTGCGGCTTTGATACATAGACCCAAGCTCCTTATTTTGGACGAACCCTTTGTTGGTTTAGACCCAAAAGCGGCACATACACTAAAGATCATTATGGCTCAGATCTGTAAGGAAGGCAGTGCTATTTTCTTCTCCACCCATGTACTTGAGGTTGCAGAAAAGCTCTGTAATAAGATTGCAATCATCAAAGGCGGAAAGCTGGTATCCTGTGGAACAACGGAAGAGGTTAAGGGTAACAGCAGTCTTGAGGATGTATTTATGGAATTGATCGAGGAGCAGTAGAAAATCTGTGGAAAGGTCTGGATTATCAATATGAAAAAAGTGATGCGTTTAGTTAGTGTACAGCTATGGGTAGTGTTGGGAGATATGCTGTCCATCGGTAATAACCGCAAAAGAAAACCCAAGGTGCTCTATGTAGGAGTTATTCTATTTCTTTTATTAATGAGTGGATTATCGTTTTTCTACAGCTATATGATTGGAATTGGTTTGAAAATGTTTGGAAGTCTAGACATTCTGCCGGCTATGATGATGGCAATCACCTGCTTGATGGTTCTTGTGACGACCGTTCTTAAGGTAAAGGGGACTATCTTTGGCTTTCGGGATTATGATATGGTGATGGCTTTGCCGGTAAGTACCGGTACTATTGTTGCTAGCCGCTTGATCATTCTATATGCATTGAATATGGCATTTGTAATCATTGTGATGTTTCCAATGATGATAACATATGGTATTTTGGCACAGCCAAATAGTATGTTTTACATTATCAGCCTTATATCCATGTTTTTTCTGCCGTTAGTGCCAATCGTGGTGGCTTCTTTTCTAGGAACCATCATCGCTTATGCCGCCTCTAAATTTCGTTATAGTAATTTACTTAATATCATTTTCTCTGTTGGGTTTTTAGCGGCATTTGTTATGCTGTCCTTCATCCTGGGCGATAAAGGTGAGGAACTGGTGGATATCAGCCGGTCCTTAACTAATCAGGTGAATTCAATGTACCCTCTTGCACAGATGTATACTAACGCAGTTGTTAATTCTGATATAATAGCATTTGTAGCGTTTCTTGCTATTTCAATAATAGCGTTCCTTCTCTATACTGTGATTGTGCAGAAGGTATTTAAGAAGATGAATACCGTGATAATGACAGGTAGATACCGTGTTAATTATAAAATGGGGGAGCTTAAGACGGGATCACCGTTTAAGGCATTGTATATAAAGGAATTCAGACGTTACTTTTCCTCACCCTTGTATGTTCTAAATACCGGCTTTGGTATCGTGCTGTTAACCCTGGGTGCAATAGCAATTATTTTCGTAGATTTGGATAAGTTGATAGGTGACCCACAGGCGGCCCAAACACTAATAAAAAGTGGCCCAATCTTTGTTTCCTTCTGTGTCGTTATGTGCTGTACCACTATGTCCTCTATCTCCTTGGAGGGAAAGAACCTTTGGATTGTCAAATCCATACCAGTGGCGACTAAGACGATATATTTAGCGAAGATTGCAGTAAATCTAACCATTATCTCACCTTCAATATTTGATGCAATTTTAATTGGTGTTATATTAAAGATGGGATTTATACAGACCTTGTTTATGGTGATGACAACGATCGTCTGTGCATTTTTTATCTCCTTCTTTGGGCTTATCATGAACTTGTTGCTTCCTAACTTTAATTGGACTACAGAGGTAGTCGTAATTAAACAAAGTGCGGCCACCATGATTGCTCTTTTTACAGGTATGGGAATCGTAGGGGTACAATATTTATTCCTTTTATTCCTGCCGTCAATAATGATTGCATATTCGAGTTATTGTATGCTAATAGTAATAATCGATGTTATGTTGTATCATATTTTAATGACCTATGGAAAGAAGAGATTTAATACACTATAAGGCAAAATACAATTATTAACAATAATTTGTACTTATATATAAGACATTCTATATTAGATGTGCTAATAAATTACATAAGAAATTATCTGTCGAAAATTAACGACAAACCGAAGGGAATATGCTAAAATGTGAGCAGAAAGTTATAAGTTTTTATTAATCATATGACCTTAAATAGAAAGCAGCGCAAGCTGTCATATCCGGATTGGGAGGTATTTCGAATGGATTATAAAAAAGCAGGAGTAGATATTGAGGCTGGATATAAAGCGGTTGACCTGATGAAAGAGCATATCAAGGGAACGATGCGTAAGGAAGTATTATCTAATATAGGCGGATTTTCAGGGGCTTTTTCCTTGGAGAGCTTTAAGAATTTAGAACAGCCTACCTTGGTGTCAGGTACGGACGGCGTAGGAACAAAGCTTAAGATCGCATTTATTCTGGATAAGCACGATACCATTGGAATTGATTGTGTTGCTATGTGTGTGAATGATATTGCTTGTGCAGGAGCAGAACCCTTATTTTTCTTAGATTACATTGCCTGTGGTAAAAACGAACCTGAGAAAATTGCTACAATTGTTAAAGGTGTTGCAGAAGGTTGCAAACAGTCGAATGCAGCATTAATCGGAGGAGAAACTGCTGAGATGCCAGGATTTTATCCGGTAGACGAATATGATTTAGCTGGCTTTGCAGTTGGTATCGTAGATCAGAAGCAATTAATTACAGGCGCTAACCTAAAACAGGGAGATACCTTGATTGGTATCGCTTCCTCTGGAATTCACAGTAATGGGTATTCATTAGTACGTAGAGTATTTCGTATGCAGAGAGAGACCTTGGATACGTATTACGAATCCTTAGGTTCAACCTTAGGAGAGACTTTACTTACTCCTACTAAGATTTATGTAAGAGCATTGCAAGCTTTAAAGAAGGGTGCTGTTACGGTGAAAGCCTGCAGTCATATCACTGGCGGTGGATTTTATGAGAACATTCCAAGAATGCTTCCCGAAGGAATTCATGCAATGATTAAGAAGAATAGTTATGATATTCCTCCAATCTTTGGCATGCTTTCTAAGGATGGAGATATAGAAGAACAAGTAATGTATAATACCTATAATATGGGCCTTGGTATGATCATTGGCGTGGATAGTAAGGACGCGGATAAAGCAATCCAGCTGATTACAGGAGCTGGAGAGAAGGCGTTTATCATTGGAGAGGCAATCGGTGGTACGAAAGGAGTAAGCTTATGCTAAAACTAGCGGTCATTGTTTCAGGTGGAGGTACAAATCTTCAAGCCCTGATCGATCGGATAGAATTAAATAAGCTTCCTAATGTTAAGATAGAAGTTGTTATCAGCAGCAACCGTAATGCATATGCCCTAGAAAGAGCGAAGCAGCACGGGATCGCAGCTGAGGCGATTGTTAAGAAAGAATATGAGAGCCTTGGGCAATTTGAAGAGGCTTTTCTCGGACTAATTGATCGATATCAGGTGGATTTGGTAGTCTTGGCAGGCTGTCTGCTCATTATTCCAGCAATCGTTGTGCAGAGCTATAAAAATCGAATTATTAATGTTCATCCCTCGTTAATACCCTCCTTTTGCGGAGATGGCTTTTATGGTCTTAAGGTGCATGAGGCTGTTCTCGCTCGAGGTGTAAAGGTAACAGGAGCTACGGTGCATTTTGTAGATGATGGGACTGATACTGGTCCGATTATTTTGCAGAAGGCAGTGTTAGTAAGGGATGGCGATACTGCTGAGCTTCTTCAGCAAAGAGTAATGGAGCAGGCAGAGTGGGAGCTTCTCCCCGAAGCTGTGCATCTTATTGCGGAGAATAAAATTGTGATTGAGAATAATGTTGTTATGATAAAGAAATAGAGAAAACGAAAAAACAGACAGCAGAGGAACTGCTATCTGTTTTTTCCGTTGAATAGAATTTTCCATTCTAGGATAAACGTAAAATAATGAGATATAAGCTTATCTTAACTATTAATATAAGCTGATTTCATATAAAGCATGGACGCAAAGTGATTTAAGTTATAACGTGAACATTTTAATAAAAGTTTTATAAATAATTAATTCGGAGGAATTCAAAATGAAAGTTTTAATTATTGGAGGCGGTGGAAGAGAACATGCTATTGCAAGAAAGGTTTCCATGAGCCCTAAGGTGAACAAACTTTATTGCGCTCCTGGGAATGCAGGAATTGCGGAATGTGCAGAGTGTGTGAATATAGCAGTCAGTGATTTTACTGGACTAGTGGATTTTGCTACAAAAGAAGGTATTGACCTTACGATTGTGGGTCCTGATGATCCGCTGGTGGCTGGCGTCGTAGATGCGTTTGAGAATAAGGGCTTGCGTGTATTCGGACCAAGAAAAAATGCAGCAATAATAGAAGGCTCAAAAGCGTTTTCCAAGGATTTGATGAAAAAATACAATATTCCTTCCGCGGCATATGATACCTTTGATAATTCCTTGGAAGCGATTGCTTATCTTAAGACAAGTAGTTATCCGATGGTATTAAAAGCAGATGGATTAGCTTTAGGAAAAGGAGTATTAATATGTAATAGCTATGAGGAAGCCGTAAATGGTGTGAAGCAGATTATGGAGGACAAGCAGTTTGGCTCAGCAGGAGATCGTCTGGTCATAGAAGAGTTTATGACAGGACGAGAGGTATCTGTATTAGCTTTCTGTGATGGAACACGTATCCTACCTATGACCAGTGCACAGGATCATAAAAGAGCAAAGGATGGAGATCAGGGACTAAATACCGGAGGGATGGGTACCTTTTCACCAAGTCCTTTCTATACCACAGAAGTGGATGAATTCTGCAAAAAAGAAATCTACCAGCCAACCATGGATGCCATGAAGTCGGAGGGTAGGGAATTTGTTGGTATTTTATTCGTCGGACTTATGTTGACAAAGGAAGGCCCTAAGGTATTGGAATACAATGCCCGTTTTGGTGATCCAGAGACGCAAGTAATTCTTCCTAGAATGAAAAATGATATAGTTGAGGTGTTTGAAGCGTGTATTGATGGTAAGTTAGATCGTATTACTCTAGAGTTTGAGGATAATGCTGCAGTCTGCGTAATACTTGCGTCTTATGGATATCCGGATCATTATGTGAAAGGTTTTCCAATCAGTGGATTGGAGACTTTCGATAGAAAAGACGATTATTTTGTCTTCCATGCTGGAACTAAGAAAGATGGGGAGGCAATCGTAACCGATGGGGGACGAGTACTAGGTGTTACTGCAACTGGTATGAACTTAATGGAAGCTAGAAAGAAAGCGTATGAAGCAACCAACTGGATTGATTATGCAAATAAATACATGCGACATGATATTGGCAAGGCGATTGAAGAGGTTAAATAAAGGCATTTCTACAATATATATCTTTTTATTACATCATATAGCAGAAAAAGCAGGAAATGCCACAGAAGTGCCATAGTTCTTTTGTAAAATAAAGCAATAATTGTAGGATATATCCTAAATTATTGTTTTTTTTACGAAAGGGGTATTTGATGAAAAAACGGTATTATAACAGATGGCTGATTTTTCTTCTAATCTTGGCAATTGTTATTCCACATGGGCTCGTGGGGAAAACAAGTCGAGTATTAGCGGCACAGACGGGAACGGTTATAGCGAATACGCTGAATGTTAGAGCAGAGCCATCTGCCACTGCTGAGAAGGTGCAATTAAATGATACTTATGTATACCTGATTAAAGGAGAAACCGTGAATATCCTGAACGAGGATGGGGATTTCTACCAGGTATCGTTAAAATTCAATGGTAAAACGGTAGAGGGTTATGTACATAAAGATTTTATCCAAAAAACCAAGGTAGCTAATCCAACGCCGAAACCAACAGTAAAACCTACCGCAACACCAAAACCAACGGTAGCGCCGACAGTAACTCCAAAACCAGGTGAAACGGCAGCTGTAACAATCAAAAAAGAAGTAAGTATAAAAGCAGCAGTAACAGCGACTACCTTGAACGTACGGAGTGGACCTGGAACAACCTATTCCAAAGTTGCGGGTTTATTAAAAGGAGATTCAATTACTGTTATCAAGGAAGAAATAATTGATAATGCAGAATGGTATGGAATTTCTTTTAAAGTCGATGGGAAGACAACAACAGGTTATGTGTTAAGTACTTATATTAAACTCTCCTTTAGCGGTACAATTAAGGGAGAAGCAGCAGCGAGTAATTTGAAAATTCGATCGGCAGCAGGTAGCAAAGCAGCTTATCTGAAAAATAAAAGTGGAAGTATCATTTCATTAAAAGAAAATAAAGCGGTAACGATTATCGACGAAACAACAATTTCCAATGTGAAATGGTTAAAAGTATCCTTTACCACAGAGGATAAAAAATATACAGGTTTTGTGGAAGCAAACCAGGTTGATTTTAAAATCTCAGTAGCGGTGCCAACAGCAACACCGACCCCAACAGTAAAACCAACCCCAAAGCCAACGGCTAAACCGACTGCAAAACCAACGGCTAAACCTACAACAACGCCAAAACCAACTACAAAGCCAACACCAAAGCCAACACCAAAGCCTACAGGGAAACCTACCATGGCTCCAACGGTTGCTCCAACACCGTCAATAAATCCATCACCCACGATTGCTCCATCACCCACGCCGGGTCAGAATCTTTTAGAGATTCCAAACAATGTAATATATGACTCAATTGGACAACCTAGGAATGGATTTGTGTGTAATACCGTTTACTTAAATATCATCAGAAATGCTTTGGTTTCCAACGAATATTTATATGATAATAATAATCAGGCAATCATGCTGGTAAATGGACAAAAAGTACTTGTTACCAACGTGGTACGTGTTGATGGATCTACATGGTATAATATTTCGACAGACAGCGGAATATATGGATATGTTAAAGCGGAGTACGTATATATAGGGGACCAGCTTCCGACAGGAAGTACGATTCCAACGCTTCCAACACCAACTCCGACACCGACAACACCAAACTCCGGAAATTCAAATAATCTGGATTTTGAAGCAAAATTGGCCTTGGAAGGATTTCCAGAGAGCTACAAATCCTCTTTGAGGATATTACATAGTATCTATCCACAGTGGGAATTTAAAGCGTATCAAACCGGGCTAGATTGGAATACAGTGATTTCGCAAGAAAATGTACCCGGAAGAAATCTACTTCCCAATACCAAAAGTGTGGAATGGAAGTCCTTCGACAGTGGTGCATATAACTGGAAGACAGATGTCTTTACTGTTTATGATGGATCTACCTGGGTAACCGCATCAAAAGCGGCCATTGAATATTATATGGACCCACGTAATTTCCTAACAACAAGCTGTATCTTCCAATTTGAATTACTAAGATATCAGAATGGATATCAAAATTTAGCAGGAGTGGAGAATATTTTAAAGGGAACTGCAATGTATAACAACAGATATAATTTTGTAGATGAAAATGGTGTTCCTCAATCTTATTCTTACGCAGAGACCTTTATCAAGGCTGCAGAATACTCTGGTGTTAGTCCTTACCACTTGGCTTCTCGTGTGAAGCAGGAGGTAGTAACCGGCTCCACAACATTAAGTAGTAGCGTATCTGGTATTTATCCTGGCTATGAAGGATATTATAATTTTTATAATATTGGAGCTAATGATAGCGCTGGAGGCGGTGCTGTCGCAAATGGCCTTAAATATGCTAAGAATGGTAGTAGTAATGCAGTAAGTAACTCACTATATATGATTCCTTGGACAAGTCCTTACCGTTCCATCGTAGGTGGCTCGTATTTCCTTGGTGGAAGTTACATCAACCGTGGACAGGATACGATTTATCTACAGAAATTTAATGTGACACCGATTTCAACATACTTTCACCAATATATGACCAACGTGGAAGCTCCGTGGGCGGAGGGTAAGAAGATCCTGACAGCGTATAATGGAATGACGGATTCACCGATTGTTTTCTCGATTCCGGTATATCAGAATATGCCATTAACTGCAGCTCCATTACCGACTACGATGTTTAATCCGAATAATCGAATGAAGAGCTTAAAGGTTTTGGATATCAACGGAGTAGAATTCCCGATTACACCTACATTCAGCCAAACAGAGAGTAACTATTACCTTATTGTTCCAAATACTGTTGAAGTTGTTGATATCAAAGCAACGGCAGTTAGCAAGAAGGCGAAGTTGGGTACTTGCGGATACTTCAATCTTAATGTTGGTACCAATATGATTACCATTCCTGTTATCGCTGAGAATGGAGATATCGCAAACTATACTATTAATATCGTTAGAGAGTAATAAGCTTCGCAATTGAAATGCTATATAAGCAGGCTTGGAATTACAGATCATAAAGATAAAAAATCCGGCCGCGGGTATATAACCTGTCGGCCGGATATTGCTATTATTTAAATATTGAGGAGGATTATCTATGGGAAATAAATTAAAAAAACAGATCGGAGTTTTTATTCTGCTCTTTATCGCAGGTGGTTTTGTAACTGCAAAGCCATGCCTTGCAGCAAGTGCAGAGATTGAGATAGCGTCAGAGGCTTCATCGATAACCGTAGGAGACAATGTGTATGTCTACATCACGATTACTTCAAATACCTTATTTAGTGATTTTGAAGCCAATCTTACCTATGATGATAATATTTTGGAATACCAAGGCGGAGCATCTGTAATTACTGGTAGCAGCGGATTTCTGAAGATATCAGATATGGGTATAACAGAAGGAAGTAATACCAGAAAATACACATTAAAATTTGAAGCATTGCAAGTGGGAACCAGCGAAATCTCTTTCAGTGGACCAGCGATGGTTTCTGATTTTGCATTAGAACGAGAGATGTCGGTATCTAGTAATGTGTTGACCTTAGAAGTGAAACCAACAGTGACCGCATCAAGTAATGCAAATTTAAAATCTTTAAAAATTAATCCATCGATACTTGAACCTATATTTGATAAAAATGTATTTAATTATAATGTTAATGTTGGTTATGAGACGGAAAATTTAATAATTGACGCTCTACCAGAAGATAATAAAGCATCAGTTTCAATTTCCGGTAATGATTTTCTAAAAGAAGGAGAAAATAAAGTTATCGTTACTGTGTTAGCAGAATCAGGAGACATCATAGAATATACTA
>JAQSYO010000030.1 GCA_029256105.1 Herbinix sp. | reverse complement strand
TTCCACCATAGATACGATATCTGATTTTTTATTGTTTCCGATCACTAAATCTACTGCGCTGTCTTCCAGTAGCACCTCTTCCGCTGCTTGCACATAACAACCTACTGCAGCAATAATTGCTTCCGGATTTCTATGTTTTGCTTGATGGAGCATCTGACGTGATTTACGGTCCGCAATATTTGTTACGGTGCAGGTGTTAACCACATAAACATCCGCCGTCTCTTTAAAATCAACAATATCATATCCTGCAATCTCAAACATTCCACGCATTGCCTCAGTTTCATAGGAATTCACTTTACAACCGAGACTTAAAAATGCAGCTGTTTTCTTCATGTATCTTTCTAATCCTTTCTTCATGGTAACGCTTCAGCCCTACCGGCACATACGAACCAGGGTATTTATACCCATCAACAAATGCAAGAAAGCACATCTTTTATCCATGCCTTTCTGCTTGCGCCAGTTCATTCGAAACCCTGCATACGTTACTTTTATAGGTTTTTCGAGGAGACTGAATAATTACTTTAAATGTATCTACTTTCCATTTATAATAGTTTTTCCATATTTTGTAACTAGTTTGCCTTCTATGAAAACAGTTAAAATATCTTTAAATTCAATTGATAAGGTAAAAGCTTTCGTAAATGACGTGACAAAATTTGATTCCGATTTTGATTTGGTTTCTGGTAGATACGTTATAGATGCAAAATCCATCATGGGTATTTTCAGCCTTGATTTGTCAAAAGCAATTGATTTGAACATTCATAGCGAGGAAAAGATGGAAAGCATCCTTGCAATCTTAAAGCCTTACATCGTAGATTAATGGAATGTTTCTTATGAAGAGGTTGTCACTTGTGACAACCTCTTTTTAATATAACAAGGCTAATCTCAACCTACTGTAATAACTTCTACTGTGCTAATTGCTGTCTCTATCATCTCTTTAATCTTCTCATCCAACATTTTCTCAGATTTATTAATCACCTTAATACTTGGTTTCGTCACTGGATGCTTTGCAACAAATATGGTGCAGCAATCTTCAAAAGGAAGAATTGATGTCTCAAAGGTATCAATCTTCTGTGCGATTTCAACAATATCCTTCTTGTCAAAAGCAATCAAGGGACGATATACCGGCATTGTGCAAACTTCATTCGTAGCGGCTAAGCTTTGCAAGGTTTGACTAGCTACTTGACCTATACTTTCACCCGTAATGAGTCCAAGACAATTTTCCTGTTCTGCCAAACGTTCTGCAATCTTCATCATATATCTTCTCATAATGATTGTTAATTCTTCATGAGGGCATTGATCATATATATATAATTGGATATCAGTAAAATTTATTACAAATAGTTTTATTTTACCGGTATACTTTGATATCTTTTCAGCCAAATCCACAACCTTCTGTTTTGCTCGATCGCTAGTGTATGGCGGTGCATGAAAATAAGTTGCTGCCAGGGAAACACCACGTTTGGATATCATATATCCGGCCACTGGGCTGTCAATACCACCGGAAAGAAGCAGCATTGCTTTACCGTTGGAGCCAACCGGCATTCCGCCAAGTCCCGGAATGATAATGGAATACACATAGCACTTCGTACGTAACTCAACTGTAAAACGAACAGAGGGTTCATGGACATCTACTTTCATCTCTGGAAAGCGCTTTAGTAAATAAGCACCCATCTCAATGCAGATTTCCGGAGAGGTATATTTATAGTTTTTATCCGCACGTTTTGCTTCCACCTTGAACGTAAAATTACGATCCGGATACATTGCCTCAACATAATCACCTACACCTTGTGTAAGGGTATCCCAATCAGAGCTCTCTATAACTGCTACCGGGCAAATTGAGGAGATACCAAACACCTTTTGTATTGCTGCCACAGTTTCCTCATAATCATACTCGTCCGGGCACTCTACAAAGATTCTACCCTGTTCCTTACTTACTTCAAAATCCCCCAAGAAATGCAAGGCTTCCTTAATTCGATCCCTTAAGGCATTCTCGAAAATGAAGCGATTATTTCCCTTAAGTCCTATTTCTGCGTATTTAATTAAAAATGCTTTAAACATTTTTTCCTCCATCTATGTGCTAAGTAAATACTTTAAGCACATGTTTCATCTTTCATACGATATCCGTGAATATATTTCTCACTTACTGTAAATATCAGTATGAATTTACAACAGAACTCATATTGATCTTCCAGAAGAATTCGATTTCACTTTAATTCTTTGATCCACATCATAAATTTATTTCTTCTTTCTCGTATACCTTCTAAGCTGAGGTAATATTTCTTTAATCTGCTCTAAGGTGTATTCGATCTCCTCTTCCGTGTTCATCTCTGACATGGAAAAACGTAGCGTTGAATCCATTAAGTCCTTTGGCATTCCAATCGCAGTGAGGGTCACGCTAGGCGTTGGATGATGCGAGCTGCAGGCAGAGCCGGAGGAAACATAGATTCCCTTATCCTCTAAAGCATGCAAAAATACCTCACTTCGTACTCCTTGAAAACTTACATTCATAATATGTGGAGCTGTTTTAACAAGCTGCTCCATCTCGAATTCATCGGTGCATTCCTTCGACATTCCATTTACAGTGACACTTTCCAGCTTACTTACTTCTTGTAAAAACCGTTGTTTCAATTTATATAATCGTGCCATCTTCGCATCATAATCGATATAAAGCTCTGCCACGGCTTGTCCTAACCCTGCGATTGCGGGAATATTCTCTGTTCCTGAGCGCAAGCCTCTTTGATGCCCACCACCGAACATCGTTGGATTAATTTTCACCTTATCGCTGACATATAAGGCTCCAATTCCCTTTGGTCCATGAATTTTATGTCCGCTGAAGGATAATAAATCGATACCCTCTCGCTTTGGGTAAATCCGATATTTCCCAAAGGCTTGTACTGCATCTACATGAAAAATGAGATCCTTTTTTCTGTTTTTCAGTTCCATTGCTAGATTCGCTATATCTTGAACCGAACCAATTTCGTTGTTGACATACATGATGGATATCATTAATGTATTCTCTTTGATTAATTCAAATAATTTTTCTTTTATTAATTTACCAGTCGCATCCACCGGAGCAAAGCTAATTTCAAAGCCATTCTCTTCTAAAAAAACCAACGGCTGATGAACGGAAGGATGTTCGATTCTAGTGGTAATGATATGATTTCCTCTACGTTTATTCGCAAGTGCTGTTCCAATCAATGCAAGATTATTTGCCTCGGTACCGCCAGAGGTAAAGATAATCTCCTTTGGTTCAACTTTAAGCGAACTTGCTATAATTGCTGCAGCTTCCTTTAGATATTGCTCCGCCTTCATTCCCAATCGGTGCATTGAGGAGGGATTTCCATAATCCTCATACAAAGCCTTTATCATTTTATCTCTAACACCTTCGGTAACTTTTGTCGTTGCCGAATTATCTAAATATACTTCCATAATTTGTCCTCCAAGTTCTTAGAACAAGTACTTGCATTCCTACTAAGGTCTCAACACTCAATATGAAATAGTAACACCTTCATACTAATCAGCAAGGCTATAAAAGTGGCAGCAAATGCTGATGAACACTATCTTTAATAACGTATTATCTATACTTTTAATTATTCTGTCTTAAGAATTTATTAACACCTAATTATATTGGCACAATTATGCTTATAATTATACCTCAATTTTTAATAATAAGTAAAGTGTAAAAACTTTCGTTTTATTCACTTACATAATGGGTTCTATTATCTTCCAATATTTTTAAAATCCAATATGGATTGACGCTCATTTCTCCAGTGGTTGTCTCAACATAAATACCAAGGTGTAAATGCACATCAAACTTACCTATCGTACCCTCACTACCATATCCACTATCACCCATGAAGCCAAGTAGTTGACCTGCAATCACCGAGTCCCCCTGCGCAAGTTCCGGTGCATAAGAGTCTAAGTGGGCATAATAAAAATAGCCGCCTTCTTTCGATCGTATCCCAATACGATATCCTCCCTGTTCCAGCCATCCCATCTTTTCAATGGTTCCATCGGTTATACTGATTACCGGAAAAAAACCTCTCTTCTTATTCGAAGCCATCAAATCGGTACCTTCATGTCTTCGATTTCCTCCGTAGGTTCGAAGGTCACTCCACGAATCACCATAAGTGATGTCAGCTTCCTTTGAATCAATGGTTGGAACTGGAAAGTACTCTAAATCAGAGAATATTGCCTTATAATACTCATACAGCTCTTGAAATCCTGTTGTTGGAATGATCTTTCCTATTCCACGCAAAAAGGTCTTTTCATCCACTAAATCCTTATCCATTAGGTCGAACGATCTTGCCATCATACTAAAGGTAAGATATCCAATCCCATCGATATAAGATACCTCTTGCAATTTCGGATTTTTCTTAATCAAGTGCGTAACCTTTTTCTCAGCCTTCCAATAATTATCTTCGTTCAACTGGATCTCGCGAAACGCATCATAATTAATTCCGTTATTCTCGATATCCTTAATCAATAACTGAGTTTGTAGATGGTTCAGTTCAAACCCTGTGATAAGCAGTGCAGTGGTAATAATAATGATATAAATAAGCATATCTCGTAAAAGACTTTTCTTTAAAAATAGTGCGTTGTTTTTATATTTCATCAAAAACTTTTTACTTGGAATACTCTGCTGTCTAAATATCTGATTTTTATGTTTCATTAATTCCACACTCCAATATACCTAGTTCCATATCAATTCTACGGAGTGACTAAACTCTAAGAATCGGGACAAATAAATATATGAAAGCTTGGGAGCTAATATAACTAAGAACCTTCCTACGCAAGATTCAAGTGCATACTGGTATCGTAAATACTCACCGATACCATATGCACTTGAACTTTGATAGAGCTTATAGGAAGCAGCTTCTAGTTGCGAAAGCTATTCGTTATTCCGGTAACATTTCTATTCAGCAGTTGCAGTACTTGTATTATTCGTGCTTTCGGAGCTTTGAGTACTATCCGTATTACTCACAGGCGCTTCTCCAAAGATGAAGTTATGAAGTATTTCTACATTTTCACCTAGGTCAGGGATTAGAACATCCATACCACGAACTTTTACATTATCTGTAAAGGTACCGTCGGCCGGTATTCTTAATTGTGACATTTCTGTCGTACCCATTTCTATAAAGGTATTTAACAAGGATTCAAAGTTCTTACTATCAATATCCGTTGTTATCATCGGAAGTACCTTTAACATAATACCAGCCAGTTCAACTTTACTTTTTGTCTTATACTTATCAAATATAGCATTTAATACGATACGATGTCTGTCTGTTCTACCATAATCATTATTTTCACCTGTGATTGTTGCTCTCTTGCGGACACGGCTATAACCAAGTACTTGATTGCCGTTTAAATGTTGTTTTCCTTCAACCACATCACGATTTGCCGGATCCGAGATATAATTGGTAGTATTTAAATACTTTGCTTCTCCAGCTGTTAAAGTTATATCAAGTCCTCCCAGCTGATCGATAATCTTTTCAAAGTTCTCAAAGTTTACCTTTACGCAGCCATCCAAACGAAGATCAAAATTCAATGCGATTGTCTCATAAAGGAGGTCAACACCACCTTTTTCATATGCTGAATTCAATTTATTATCTTTATAACCAAGTATCTGTACTAACATATCTCTCATAAGAGAGGTGAGTTTTACTGTTTTATTATTTGTATTCAGAGTAGCAACGATAATAACATCTGTACGTCCTCTCGCAGATCCGGAACCAATTGCCTCTTCACCTACTAATAGAACGTTGTAGACGCCTTCTTCTTTTCTACCTTGACCAGGATGATCTGGCCATACAATTTGACTGGGATCAACCTCTTGTGCATCGGAGCTTAAATCTTCCGGATCCAAATAATCTTCATCTGGTGCTAATTCTGTATCCTTGTCAAAGCCACCAGTCCCGATTGCCCAGATCTTGCCACTTAGATCAACACCCATTTTCATTAATAGTTGATTGCCGGGTTTTGTAAATCCAAAGAAAAATCCAAAGCCCACAAGGCATAGCATTGTAAGGATAATGCCACTCTGTATTTTTAAAGAGCGTTTCATCTTTTTCTTTTTCTTTCCTTTTTCGGTTCCGATGCTATCCATTTCTTCACAAATTTGCTTGGCAAGAGCAGCATTAATACCAACTAACTCGTCATCAATTTCTTCCTCGGATATTTCTCTTTCCGGATTAGGTTCTTTCGTAGCACTCTCTTCCCCGACAACTTCCGAGCTATCATTACCTGTAGCACTCACTAATTCCTTAGCATTCTCTGTCGTTATCTCGGTATTTTTTGCTTTCACTTCAGCTTTTATACCATTATCCTTAGTTGATTTCATAGTTTCAACATTTGAATCACCTATTGCGTTTTCAATATTTTTATAAAAATTTTCATTAAATTCCGGATCAGTGTCGAAATCAAATGTTGACTTTACGTCATCCTTACCCATTTTTTCATCTCCTAATAATATATAAGCCTCTAGCAATGCTAGTTCCGTTATACCAATAAATACCATGTAAATGTGTCAGAGAAATGTTATTAAGCCCCTATTTTCCCTTTAATTATCGTTTCTAAGAATTTATACACACGAATTGTAGATGAAATGTTAAGTCTTTCCTCAATCGTATGAACCCCAAACATATCCGGTCCAATGGAAACAATATCAATACCAGGTAGTTTTTCGTAGATTAATCCACATTCTAATCCGGCATGAATAGCCTCAACCTTCATATCTTTCCCGTATTGCTCTTTGTACAATTTCTTAAAATGCTCTCTTAATGGTGAATCCATTTTATATTCCCAGGATGGATATTCAAACCTTATAAAATAATCCCCGCCTAAAAAGTTAGAAATATAACTTAATCTGTTACTCAGATAATGTTTATAGCTACTTAATGAGCTCCGCACTGCAAAGCATAAGGTAACTTGTTCTTCCTCGATATTAAAGATGCCTAGATTCAGTGAGCTTTCTACAAGACCTTGAATATGTGAACTCATTACCTGAACTCCATTTGGCATATTTGTTAACAGAAAAAGCAGCTTTTCAAAGGAAACCCGGTGCAATGGTTCAAACGTATCATCGCCCAAATCCTCCACTTCAAAATGAAGTTCCGGTTCACTAGCGGATAATTCCTGCTGATATATAGTCATCAGCTCAGTAATATTATTTTTAATGCTATTAAACTCTTCCTTTAAATCTTTGTCTTCTCCAGCTGAAATAAGGAGCTCCGCATTCGACTCACGAGGAATAACATTATCCTTAAACCCACCTTGCATATGAATGAGTCCAAATGAACTCGTTTCTCTTAAGTCAAATAATAATCGGCCCATCAGCTTTGTGGCATTCGCTCTATTACTTACGATATCAATACCGGAATGACCACCAAGTAACCCACCGATACTAATCTTAACCTTTTTACCAAACTCAGATACTCGGTTAATCGGGAGTGTGCTAGTACCCCTTAAACCACCGGCACAGCTGCAAAGAATATATCCTTCTTCCTCCGAATCCAGATTTATCATGTATTTACCTTGTAAATGGGAAAGATCCAATTGTTTCGCACCGTTCATCCCCACTTCTTCATCCGTAGTTATAATTGCTTCCAACCTTGGATGCTCCATTGTTTCATCAGAAAACAATGCAAGTATATATGCCACAGCAATTCCGTTATCTGCTCCTAATGTTGTACCATCCGCATGAAGGAAATCTCCCTCTACAATCAGCTTTATTTCATCCTTTAAAAAATCATGTGTCGAATCCTTAAGCTTCTCACATACCATATCCATATGGCCCTGTAAAATAATTGCGGGTTCCTGCTCAAATCCTGGAGTTGCTTCCTTAATCATAACTACATTGTTCGCAGCATCCTGAGTATACTCCAATTGATGCGCTTTTGCAAAGGAAACCAGATAATTACTAATTTCACCTTCATTACCCGAACCCCTTGGTATTTTTGATATTTCGCTGAAATATTTAAAGACTCCTTTATAATCCAGCAGTTCTAAGCTCTTGTCCATATTAACACATGCCTTTCTTATTTGTATTTATGTTACTTAATGAAAAACAGATGAAAGAACCAAGAACAAATCACGTATACGATAAGTTACATATCATTAGACGATGAAATGCTTGGCTCGGTTCAAGTAAATTATTTACAATTTATTTTGTATAGATAATAAATTTCTTTTTATAGTTTTTAGTTCTTAAAGCTGTGTATCGGAGCTGGAATTCTTCCACCTCTGTTAATAAAATTATCACAACTAAATCCATTTACCTTCATAACCGGAGCATAACCAAGTAATCCGCCAAATTCCACACGGTCACCGATTGACTTTCCAATTACCGGAATAAGACGTACTGCGGTTGTCTTCTGATTAATCATTCCAATCGCCATCTCATCTGCGATAATTCCGGAAATCGTGGTTGCCTTCGTATCTCCAGGAATTGCAATCATATCAAGTCCAACGGAGCATACACAGGTCATCGCTTCTAATTTTTCAATGGTTAGTGCTCCTGCCTCGACTGCATTAATCATACCTTGATCTTCACTGACAGGAATAAATGCACCACTTAAACCACCAACATAGGAGGATGCCATAACACCACCTTTTTTTACACAATCATTTAGTAATGCTAAAGCAGCGGTTGTACCAGGTGCACCAACATATTCCAACCCGATTTCTTCTAAAATTTCCGCTACACTATCCCCTACTGCAGGAGTAGGTGCCAGCGATAAGTCAATAATGCCAAACGGGATATTAAGTAATCGCGAGGCTTCCTGAGCTACTAATTGACCTACACGTGTAATCTTAAAGGCTGTCTTTTTGATGGTTTCACAAAGTACTTCAAAATCAGCTCCACGAACACTTTCCAGTGCCTTCTTTACTACGCCTGGTCCACTGACACCGACATTTATTACTGCATCACCCTCTGTTACCCCGTGGAAAGCACCTGCCATAAAGGGATTATCATCCGGTGCATTGCAAAACACTACTAATTTTGCACAGCCAATGGAATCCTTTTCTTTCGTATACTCTGCAGTCTTAAGAATGATTTCACCCAAAAGCTTTACTGCATTCATATCAATACCGGTCTTTGTTGAACCAACATTAACTGAACTACATACTCGTTCGGTCTGACTTAGTGCCAGAGGAATTGAATTTATTAAAAGTTGGTCACTTGTGGTCATTGATTTTGATACCAGCGCGGAATAGCCCCCAATAAAATTAACTCCAACGGTTTTTGCTGCACGATCTAGGGTTTTAGCTATCGTCACATAATCCTCTATAGATTTACAAGCCGCCGCACCTACTAAAGATATTGGAGTTACAGAGATTCGCTTATTTACAATAGGAATACCATATTCTCTTTGAATTTTATTACCGGTAGCGACGAGATCTTTTGCCACGGATGTAATTTTTTCATAGATTTTCCGATTAAGTTCTTCCAGATTCGGATCTGCGCAATCTAAGAGACTGATACCAAGGGTAATCGTCCTTACGTCGAGATTTTCCTGTTCTATCATCTTATTGGTTTCGATGACCTCATGTATGTTTATCATTTTAACCTCCGGTTATCTATATTCTGTGCATTTTATCAAAAATATCTTCACGTTGGGTCTTAATTATTACTCCAATTTCAACTCCAATTTGTTCCAATTCGTCAGAAATTACATCAAAACCCTTTGTTGCCTCAGATAAATCCACAATCATCATCATATTAAAATATCCCTGAACAATTGTCTGAGTAATATCCAAAATATTAATTTTGTTATTCGCCAGATAAGTACAAACCTTTGCTATAATTCCTACGGTATCTTTCCCTACTACGGTTATCACTGTCTTCTTCATACGATGCCTCCTATTTAGATGAGTACCATCTGGGAAGGTTGCTCCCGATGGGCTACACTTACTTTATTTGCAGAAAAACTGCTGCCACGGGTGGATAATTCGCAACATACTGTTTCATAGGCCAGCTCCTCATAGTTATTCTCCTTACTAAGATGAGCCAGAAAAATATATTGTAATCTTGAGCTGATTAATCGGCTGATTAGGTCAGCTGAGGTTTCATTGGATAAATGCCCTCGGTCACCCAAAATTCTTTGTTTTAAATAATAGGGGTACTTCCCAACCATAAGCATATTTACATCATGATTTGCTTCAATTAATAAAATTTCCGAATCTTCTAATTTCGACACGATATAATCATCGTATTTTCCTAAATCAGTTGCAATCCCTACCTTATGTCCCTCGGATTGCATTGTATAGCAAACCGGATTAGAAGCATCATGGGACGTCGAAAACGGTTCTACATTTATATCATTTATTTGAAACGCTTCGTTTGGCTTGATAAAACGAAATAACTCATCCGGGATATCCCCGAGATTCTTAATCTGTTGTATAGAACGTGCTGTCTCATAAGTTGCATATATCGGAATATGATATCTGCGAGCCAGTATTCCAAGACCGGACACATGGTCCGAATGTTCATGGGTAATAAGGATACCCTGTAAGGTATCTGGCATGATATCGATTCCATTTAGCCCATTCTCAATGCGTTTTGCACTGATTCCAGCATCCACCAACAGATTGGTATTTTGACTGCCGACATAGATGCAGTTTCCACTACTTCCGCTTGCAATACTGCATAATTTCATATTTATCTTCCTATTCTAACATTATTTTTCACATTATATTCTAACTGAGTATCCCTCATTTCTTGTATTTTGTCAAGAAAATTTCATCGAAGAAGTCTGGGATTCTATGTCGGTTTAAGCCATAAATGACATCAAAGTGTAGGTTGACTTGAACTCTAATCGGATCAAAAACTGATATTTATAAAAGAGCGTGTCGTAATTCAACTAAAAAAGTCAAATTACGACACGCTTATTTTCAGATACTTTTATTGTAGTGATTTTTAACCATGTTCTGAAGTTACTATTTATTACTTACTTTACTTAACCATTTCTTTCCGTCAACAAATCTTGTAACCAGCATAGCACAAACCGTATTACCAGTTGAATTTAATACTGTAGCAGGTGCATCTATAATCGTACTTATAACCGCAATAATAGGAAGTGCAGCAAGCGGGAAGCCATAGACACTTATGATAAGCATCTCTCCGATTAATCCACCGCCAGGTATTGCTCCCATCACTGCGCCAACCAGAAATCCTACTGCCAATATTGATAGTAACATAGGAAGATTGTTGATATCTTTACCGAATAAACCAAATAAAAACACAATTTTTAATACACCACCAATGACTGATCCGTCCTTATGTGTGTTAACGCCAAGGGGAATGACAGTTTCTGCAATGTCGTTTGGTACCCCTATCTTCTTAGTGGCTTCTAGATTCACCGGAATTGTTGCAGCACTTGAACAAGTAGCCAATGCGGTTACCGTTGGAGCGATAGCATTCTTCCAAAATGCCTTAAATCCAACTTTCCCTGAGGATAGATAGGCATATAAACTAAAAAATATAAAATAATTGATTATTGCTAGACCCAAATAAAGGAGAAACACTCTTAGATATCCTTCCAGTATTTGTGTACCTAACTGGCCTATAACCGAAGCAAAATAGCAACCCAATCCTATGGGTGCATAGTACATAATAATTTTTACTATCTTCATTAATATTGATGACATTGCATTTAAAAAGTCTTTCACTACCGTTGCTTTTTCACCAACTAATGCGGTTGAAATTCCAAATAAAACTGAGAAAACAATTAATTGAAGCATATTACTTTTTGATAATAGTCCCGAAAAATCGCCAACTGTAATGGTATTCACAAGTTGTTGCGGTAAGGATAACTGCTCGGCACTTTTAGCAATATCATCTCCTGAGCCGGATAAAATAGCTTTAATTGTATCCATCTCAATCCCTTTCGTAGGGTTAAAAAGAAGTACTCCTATAATCGACAAGAGACCAGAGATTAAAGCTGTAGTTACAAATACGATTGCTATTGTAATTATTATTTTACCAAGTCGATTCATACTGCCCATATTTGCAATTGATGCAGTAACACTAAAGAACACCAATGGAACTATGATGGTAAACATCAAGTTCAGAAATATTTGTCCGAAGGGCTCCAGAACTTTAGCTTTTGGACCTAAAACAACTCCCAATAATCCACCTAGAAGGATGGATATAAGTAACACTAATGACATTCTATAATTCTTAACAAAATTTTTCATACATTTAATTCCTCCCTTTCCTTATATATTAACTATTATACTCGCTCTAATTACAATTTTATTGTAATTTATGTTCATTTTATTGCATATAGTGCTTTGATAAATTATACTAAGTACAATAGTTACAACAGGCTACAAGTGAGTGAGAGTAAATAACTCTTAAGAATTTCAAACTCAAGGTATCGAAATCGCTCTAATTCCAACGACAAATTAGAGCATCGAACAATATGTTAACGTAATTGGAGGTTTTATGAATAATAATGGTTATTCAGAAAAAGTTAAAAGAGGCTATCTAAATGAAGACTTTCATTTTTTCAATTTAAAAGATCAGAAAAAGAGTGAATTCGAATATCACTACCATGATTTTAATAAGATAATAATTTTTATCTCAGGAGAAGTTACTTATATCATTGAAGGAAAGTCTTATAATCTTAAGCCATGGGATATCTTATTAGTTGGCAGAAATGATCTTCATCTCCCTATCATTAGCGAGACTGCAACCTATGAAAGAATGATATTGTGGTTAAATCCCGTATTTTTAGAAGAACATAATAAAAACAACTGCAATCTTCTAAGCTGCTTTCAATTGGCAACCGAACGAAAGTTTAATCTGATACGAACAAATAAAACAGACATAAATTACTTAAAGCAAAATCTAGTTGACCTGGAAGGTGCCATTCAAGATAAATCCTTCGGAAGTGATATATTAAAAAACGCGTTATTTCTTCAGTTCATGGTGAAAATAAATCGGTTATTTCTTGGAATGGATTTAAACAAGAATAATGCTGACATTACATATGATCCTAGAATAGGAGATATTTTAAGCTATATAAACTTAAATTTGGATGCTGATTTATCAATCGATATCCTTTCCAATAAATTTTACCTAAATAAATATTATTTAATGCACTTATTCAAAAAAGAAACAGGCTACACATTATATAGTTATATACAAAAAAAGAGAGCGATTAGAGCTTCCGATTTAATTAAAAGTGGTATGCAGGCTGGAGAGGTATGTGCTTTGTGTGGTTTTGGCGACTATTCAACCTTTGTGCGAACCTTTAAAAAGGAATTTACATTATCTCCGAAACAATATGATAAATCAAACAAATAAGATTATTCTAGTGTAGGTCCTAATTTTCATGCTTAAATGCGATAATATTACATGCTAATATGAGATAAATTTTTCTTAGTAGAACTTATAATTCATATTATAAGTTCAATAAAATTCATTCCTGCTAGTACTATAAATCATACTTACAAGTACTATAAAATTCGTACTCACAAGTATTATAAATTTGTGCTCACAAGTTTAAGAAATTCGTGCCCAAATATAAATATATAATTATTTCATAAAAAAGTGGAAACTGATTTTCAGCTTCCACTTTTACTTATCAATTTTTCAGCAACTGTGCCACCTGCTGCTCCAACCTTGCTATATCACCAATATTCTCAATCACCTTAGGGAATTTATTACAAAAATCATCTGCTTTACTCTGACTTTCAAAGATGGAATTTATCTTCTCATCCGAATAACCACGTTCTTTCATTAGACGCTTTCTTCTTTCCTCCTCAGGTGTATGAACATACCAAACCTCGTCACAGACAAAATCATAGCCAGATTCAATCATCAAGGCCGTCTCGATCACAAGATAGGGAACCGCTCCGTTCCTACGAAAAGAGCTTATCTCTTCCTTTACCTGCGTAAGAACCTTTGGATGGGTTAGTTCATTTAATCTCAAAAGCTTTTCCTTATCTTGAAATACGATACCCGCAAGTCTACTCCGATCAATGGAACCGTCTGCTTCTAATATCCCACTACCAAAGTAATCTACTACTCCTTGATAACTAACACCACCCGGTTCCATCTGTTCTCTTGCAATAGCATCCGTATTCAAAATTTGAGCTCCATGCTTTTCCTTTAAGATATTCGCCACGAGCGATTTTCCGCTGCCAATACCACCTGTTATGCCTATAACTTTCATACCATCACCTAATCTTGTTTCTTACTTTCCTCAATATTATTTTGCTTCAAACCAGTTCTTACCTTCCTTAACTTCGGCTTCTAAAGGTATGGAAAGTTCCGCTGCTCCTTGCATTTCCTCCACCATAATTTTAGCTACTTCGGTTATCTCGTCAATATGAGTCTCGACCAAAAGTTCATCGTGGATTTGAAGAATTAATTTTGACCTAAAATGCTTATCCTTCAACCTTTGATTTACACGTATCATAGCAATCTTAATAATATCAGCTGCAGTTCCCTGGATTGGCGAATTCATTGCAACCCGATCCCCAAAAGAACGCTGCATAAAGTTACTGGAACTTAGTTCTGGGATTGGTCTTCTACGTCCAAACATAGTAGCGGAATATCCTTCCTCCTTGGCATCGGCAACCAATTGATCCAAATAAGACTTAACCTTAGGATATGTCTCAAAATATTTCTCTATATAACGCTCTGCTTCTTTTCTTGTTATATTTAAGTCCTGTCCCAATCCAAAGGAACTGATTCCATAAACTATACCAAAGTTAACTGCCTTTGCATTACTTCGTTGTGCAGGAGTAACCTCATCGAAAGGAGTATGGAATACTTCAGAAGCGGTAATCCGATGGATATCCTTTGCTTCCCGATAAGCTGCAATCAACCGTTCATCCCCTGACATATGCGCTAATACACGTAATTCAATCTGAGAGTAGTCCGCATCAAGAAAGATGTAACCCTCTTCCGGTATAAATACTTTACGGATTTGTCTACCAAGCTCCATCTTGATGGGGATATTCTGCAGATTGGGATCCGTACTGCTAATTCTACCCGTAGCAGCGATGGTCTGATTAAATCGTCCATGTATGCGTTCGTCAGGTCCGATGTATACTGCCAAACCGTCCGCATAGGTAGACTTAAGCTTTGTAAGTTGTCGATATTCCAGTATCATACCAACCACTGGACTCTCACCTTGTAGCTTCTCTAAGATATCTGCAGAGGTGGAATACCCTGTCTTTGTCTTCTTCCCAAAGGGCATATGGAGCTTTTCAAACAAAATAACTCCCAACTGCTTCGGAGAATTGATATTAAACTCTTCTCCCACCAGTTCATAGATATTCTTCTCCAACTTTAATATACCAATCTGAAGCTTATCCCCATATTCCTTTAGTTCTTCTTTATTAACCCTAATACCTCTAACTTCCATATCATACAGAGTATAAATTAACGGCATCTCTATTGTCTCAAATAATTGCTGCATCCCAGCTCGGAATAGTAAATCGCGTAGCTTCTCAGCAGCTCGGTATGCAACATAGGCACTATAGCAGGCATAGGAAAGAAAAGCAGTTTCATTTCCCCCAATTGCTTCTGTTAATGAAGTTTTACCCAGTAAATCCTCTCTTGAAGGAACTGTGAGGCTAAGATAATCTCTTGCTATATCATCATAATGGTAGGTATCTGTTAATGGATTCAGTAAATAAGCCGCAATGGATGCGTCAAATACATTATCCTTCTCTGTAACCGGAAGGAAAGGTAATTGAACCTTTAATCCGATTACGGACAAAAGGTATCCCTCCTTGGCTAAGTTACTAGCTTTATCACTCAGATATTCCTGTGTTATGAAACCTCCGCATTTGATAAAGAATACATTATCCTCTTCTTTACAGACAGACACACCAAGGACCCTATCATTTTCAATAATCATCTGCAGGCCTATCGGATGGGCACCTTTTTCTTCCATTATCTCAAATATCTGATCTGCCTTTCCCAAGTCTTCTACCATAATAAAATTATTCTCAATACCGGTAGAATGGCTAACTTCCTCTGTTTGAAATCTTGATAAGAGGTTTTTAAATTCTAACTTCTTAAATAACATATAAACATCTTCATTATATAAATTTCCTAGACTTGCTTCTTCAATCCGAAAATCCAATTCGCAATCGGTACAGATAGTAGCAAGCTTCTTTGATAATATAGCTAAGTCATGGTTCTCTTTTAAAGAGGTCGTAACCTTACCGGGAGCCAATTCATCAATATGCTCATAGATATTCTCAATGGATTTATAAGTATCAATTAGTTTTCCTGCCGTTTTTTCCCCGATTCCAGGAACACCTGGAATATTATCGGAGGTATCACCCATAAGACCTTTTAGATCAATGAATTGAAGAGGTGTAACCTTATAGCGTTCCTGCACGTCACTCGCCATATAATCTTCAATTTCTGTTCCGGTTTTCTTTGTCTTTGGGATACGAATTTTAATCTTCTCACTGGCTAATTGAAGTAAATCTCTATCACCAGAAACCAAGGATACTAGGTTACCTGCCTGTTCCGCCCTTGTTGCAAGAGTTCCGAGAATATCATCTGCCTCAAAACCAGGTTTTTCAATTACTGTGATTTTCATAGCCTTTAAGACCTCTTTCATCACAGGTACCTGTTCTCTTAGCTCCTCAGGCATTCCTTTTCGCGTCCCCTTATACTCCGTAAACATATCATGACGAAAGGTTGGATGGTGAGTATCAAAGGCTACCGTCAGATAATCCGGTTTTTCCTCCTCTAAGATTTTAAACATAATGTTGATAAATCCAAGGACAGCATTCGTATGCTCCCCCTTCGAGGTTGTCATATCCGGTATACCATAAAAGGCTCTATTTAATATGCTGTGTCCATCGATTAAAACTATCTTTTTATCCATAATTTGTTCTTCGTAAGCTGTGTATTCAATGCTCTTACGAATTCTCCCTTCTTACTGGTATTTTTTATTATTCTTAAGCTGCAAATTGTTTTAAAGAGTTTCATTACTTCATAGGGGTGCATTTATTTATAGGGTCTGCTTTGCTCTATAAGTCTGCATTACTTTATAGGTCTGCTCTACTTTAAGGATTTGTCACTGCTCCAATATTCTCTTGTCCTTCCAAATACTGTTGCAATTGCAGTTCAATATAAACATTTCTCTCATCACGAAAGCTCTCCCGAAGATGAAAGTCACTTTCTGTAATAATATTTTCATTTTCCTCACTATTATAAGCATAACGGAAACCAATTAAAATTGCCAGTAAAAAAATTGATAAAAAGAGTATTGCTTTTTTTCGGTAATATGTATACTTGACATGAATAATTCTTTCCTGGGCTCTCTCTATCTTGCCTGACAGCTCGAGTACATAATTATCGGATAAATTCTTATCCTCATTCAATTGCCTCATCGCCGTCAATAGAGCATAGTAAACCTCAAGCTCCTCTTTGCAAACCGAACAGGAACTAATATGATCCAGAAATTCTTCTATTTCTTTTAAATTCAATTTATTATTAATAAATGGTGTAATCAGACTTTGTGCCTTCATACATGTCATATAATATCGCTCCCTTACATGGTTGAAATTATTTTCTTCTAGTTTTTTATTTTCATACTTGAAATATCAAATTAATTGTGTTAGAATGAATTTCGTCACTGATGCGGATGTGGCGGAATGGCAGACGCAGCAGACTCAAAATCTGCCACTCGCGAGGGTGTGAGGGTTCGAGTCCCTCCATCCGCACTGGTTAAGAAGTCCTCAGAGCCTTGAAATTCAAGGCTTTGGGGATTTTTTATTGCTTCAAGAGTTTGATTACACTACCCCACTTTTGATTACATTTTTGATTACACTATTTTGGTCCTTATAGACCGCTAAATCAACCACTTGCTTATTCGCCTTAGAGAGGGATTCTTGCTTCTGTTCCATCTCCGATAAATCAAATGAATAATGCTTAGCGTTCACTTCTTCACTATGACCCAGTATACTACTTACCTCTAAACCTGACAACAATTTAAGGCTGTGTAGCATAGATGACAGGGTTTTACGGTAACAGTGTATAGATTTACTCTTAACACCCGCTTTTTCAGATATTGCAGCGGCACAGCTTGCTATGGCAGTCTTGTGAACTCTACGCAAGTTTTATCCATGTTGAAGTATATTTTAGGGCAAGCTAATATTTGATATATATGATATTTTCTTTTGTCATATTTTTCAAGATGTTTAAGTTCTTCAACCGGAATTAATGTCTTATATGAGGCATAAACGCCTAATCCAAACTCCGAAAAATATTTTCTATCCATAAAGTACTTCCTCCGTTTATTAAAATTAGTATATTTTTGAATTAATAATATAAACTGTTCAGTGTAATTATTCCATTCACTTTTTTTAAAATATCCATTCTATTATTATCTTCACAGTATGTAATGAATTTTTTATAATACTTCGCTGACGGGACTATTAATTCAATATCTTTATATTCAAATGAAAGTTCTTCCTTAATTCTCCACTCTCTTTCGTGACTCCAATCAACGAATTTATCTAAGTCGGATAATTGTAAATCAACAATTCTCCAATATTCATTTTCAGGTATTATTTTTTTAATTTCTTTAGAATTATCATAAATAACTGGTCTACCACCTTTTTTATAAATAAAAGGCTTTCCAAATCTTATACCAAAAGCTCTATATCTAAATTTTTGAGAATTTGATTCTTCTCTTAATAACTTTTCATAGATAAGATTTTCACCAATAGAACTAAGTGGTGCTTCTTGTAAACATACTACAGGAGTATTTCCGCTTATATAGCCAAAACCACCTTCCAATTTTTTATCTGTCAGAATTTTAATAAAATTATCAAAGGCATCATCATCAGTTTTTCCATTTGTTAAATGTGTAATTCTTGATGATATATCATTTCTTCTTGCAATTCTCTTTCTCCATTCAGAATGATTCATGTATTTTCTCCTTTTTAGCTTTATTATACCATTCAAGAAATTTTTACTATTTATAAACTATCAATATTTAATTTTCAATATTTCTTACTTGACTAAATTTTAGTTTTGTGAATAAAAATCCAACCATCAAATAATGATGGTTGGTCGATAAATATGTATTTAATTATATTCCATCATACTCTGGATATTTGTCCTTATACTTTTGACCTTCCTCACAGTTAGGGCAGTAAAAATAATCGTATTCACAATCTTCCATTGCTCTATCATAGCATATATAATGTTCTAATGTACCAGTAGCATCATATCTATCAAAAAGGTCGCTAAATTTTTCCTTGTCACATTCTTTTACTATTTTTACCCTTCCTCGATTGTTGCACTTTGGACAAAAGTTGTTCTTGCCAGTAATTCTTCTTCCTACATCTTTGTTTTTTATTAAATCCATTCATAATTCCCCCTTCAAAATTTATATGAAAATTATAACTCTTAAATCTTAAATATTCAATTGTTATTATGCCATAATATTCCTTTATTTGCTAAATAGCCCAACTATCCTATCCCTCCTACACCTATGTAGCTAAATCTAAGTTTTAAAATTGTAATAATTTTATCTTCTAAATTCATACATTACAAATATACTTAGTAGATATAATTAATATTTTATATTATAATGTTAATATATACCAATGTCTTGCATTACTAATATTATGCTGTTCCAAGAAAGGATTACCCACAAATGAAAAGAATAGAAGATATTATTAATACTGCTGTTAAATTATCTAATATTGCTGCAAATAACCTAACTTCTCTGCAATCAATTCCAAATTCTCCTAACCCGCTTTTGCTATCCAAATGGTATGCTAAAGAAATTGAATATTTTACAGCTGAGATTGATAAAGTAGAACAATCTTGTGATTTGAACTGTAGTTGCTCAAAAGGATGTTCTTCTTGTTGTAGAATGTTAATAGGTGTTATACCCATTGAAGTGCTAGCATTTACAAATGCTTTAAATAACATAGACAAATCAATTATCGAAAAAATAAAGTCAACTGTTAATAAACAATGTGAAATACTTAATGATAATGGTTTTCCTAATAACGCACTAGCAATTCCACACTATTTAAATCAAGAAGGAGAAATGCAAAAGAAATATTTTGATTTACATTTAGAATGTCCTTTTCTGTCTTTAGATAAAGAATGTCTTATTTATTCCGTTAGACCAATTCCCTGTTGGACTTATAGGTACTATGGCAATAAAGAAGATTGTAATTTATCTTCATTTGCAAATAATTCTATACTATATTCAGCATTTGAAGTTAAGGAATTAGAAAGAATGGCTATAGCAAAGCCTCGTAAAAATGTTACATTACAAATACTCCAATTCGCTATAAAAAACTTATTATGATAATTATTAACCCTATATCATTTACATTTAAAGGATGACAAACGTCATCCTTTTTTTTCACTAAATTATAATTTTCATTCCCGACGACTTTACACAACTTAGGAAAGGTAATAGCGTTATCTGACTATTGTTTCAGGGTCGGTTTAGAGAGTGTACCTAAACTTGCTAGTTTGGAGAGTTATTCTGCGAATACTTCTTTCTGGCACTACACAAAGTTAAGGTGCAACAATATAATCTATTCAAAATTAAGTATAAATGAGCCACGAAGCACGCCATAGCCGATAAAACCTGAAAATAAATGTTGCTAAAGCTCTCGTGGCCGTGTACTATAGGGCTGTAGTTTTGTGCCCCACAAAGTCATATAAGGAGGTGTTGCCGTTATAGCAAGGAAAATGGGGCGACCGACTGATGCACCCAAGAAGAACGAATTGAAGTTTCGGTCAGACGATAAGACATCGGAAATGTTAAAAGAGTGTAGTGAGCAACTTGGTGTGTCACAGGCTGAGGCACTACGCAGAGCAGTACACAAACTTTATGAGGAACTAAAAAAAGAACTGGGCAAATAAAAATGGAAGTAGCTCCTCCCGGCTAAGAGTAAGTGCTACTTTCTGAACATTCACCGTTGAAGTGACTGGCTCAATTGTATTTTAACATAGTAGCAATTCAAGCTCAATGCTAACTTTGTGTATAAGTTAGCATTGGACTAAAATGCTACAACCCTTGATTTATCTATGGTTGACGCATTTACATCAACGATTAATTAAAATAATCTTATATTGTATGCTAACTTATACTGTATGAACCTCGTAAGTTAGCTTTTAGAAAGGAGAGGTACTCATGACTGCAAATACGATGCTACGAGTAAAAGCTGACGAGGTCGAGCCAATAAAAAGTATCAAGGATATTGCAAAAGTAAAACAGTATCTTATAGGTAAGGAAAATAAACGTGATTATATGCTATTTACCGTAGGCATTAATATCGGACTAAGAGCAGGTGACCTGCTGAGTCTTAAAATCAAAGATATTATGCAAGATGGCATCATTGTGGATAAGGTAGTTATATATGAAGAAAAGACTGATAAGAAACGGGAGTTCGAGCTGAACAGTAGCGCAAAGGTCGCTATAAGACTTTACCTTGATACCATTAATATAGTAGAAACAAACTCTTACTTATTCAAAAGCAGAAAAGGTGAAGGAGCCTTAACCGTCGAGTCCGCTCACAAAATTATTAAAACCACGCTACGGGAACTTAATATTAAAGGTAACTACGGAACACACAGCCTGCGTAAGACTTTTGCTTATCATATCTATATAAATAATATCCGAACTAATCCCACTATCGTAAATACGTTGCAAAAAATGCTAAACCATAGTAGTGCATCCGTAACGCTGAGATACATTGGTATTACTAAGGAAGTAATATCTGATGTTTATAACAACTTAAACTTATAAGGAGGTGCAGTATATTATGACGGCATATGAGTTATTAGAGAGGGCATATAAGCATTATATGGGGCAGTTTATGGGGCATTTAAGGTATAGTTCCAGCAATAACTATTAGGATTATGCCCTAAACTCCTTTAATGAGCTACTGAATGAATATAGTATAGATACAGCCTCACCAACTGCAGTCATACTTTCATATGATGCAAATAAAAAGTTGCGTAATACCACGCAATTACAGGATATAGAGGTAAAGGCCGGGTATTGGTTATGTCATTATGATGGTCACACAGGCGACTGGAGATTGACGCACTATGATTGCAGAGAAGAAGCTAAAGCTTCTTATAAAAGGCTATACAGCAAGTATTTCAGGTATTCGGACTGGTTCTGGATACACAAAGTGAGGGAGGTGATTTGATATGCTGTATTGTTGTAAGTGCCATAAATGGGCATATAAAACGCACAAGTGCGATATTATGAGCTTAATCCCACTTACCAAGGAAATGCGTCCTGTGGCAGACAGGTTATATGAGTTGGGATTCGAGGTGATGAGTGCTTCGTGTTTTACATATCCAGAACAACAATCGATTTATGAACATAGGATTTCCTTAAGGGTGGAATTTAAAAATCAGTATCCGATAAAAACTATATTAGGAGATTTAGCCACAGGCTGGAAGTATTACACCCAGATAGTCGGTACAGACTGGCCTATAAGCATACTGGGTTACTGTAAGGTGTATGTGTTGACCGAATATGAAACCGTTGAGGAGAGGATAAAGCTGATAGTGGCGGAGCTGGCTGCATATTTGGATACGAGAGATAAGGTGGCCTTACGGAGTATTATGATGCTGATTGGCTAAGTATGTGGCTGGTTTTAGACTGTCAGGTAACTGTGAAGATGCTTGGAGTATAACGCAAATAAAAATGTGAACCGCTGTAATTACCTATGTTATAAAGGGTTACAGCGGTTTTTATTACGTATAAGTTATAGATAATTTATTAATAAGATACATATAAAATATACATAAATTATTTATAAGATACATATAAGGTATGCTTTCAAAACAAAGGAAGAATTCTGTATTTACAAGGGTTCTTCCTTTGTTTAGTCCTACTCCTTTATATATGCTTCCAAATACCGGCCTATCACCTCGGACAAAGACCGTCCTTGCTCAGCAGCCTTATCACTTGCTTTGGCGTAGAGGCTAGGCATTAGAGTGATGGTGTAACGCTTCTTGGTTTCACGGTTGACTGTGGGGCGCCCCTTTTTCCTAGTGGATTTCGTGGTTTCAGATGTAGTAGCCTCGGACTTTGTGGTTTCGGGTTCTGCTGAGTCAGGCAATTCCGCAGATAAAACAGTTTCGGGTTCTGTTGGTGTGACTCCGGATTTCGTGGATTCTGCTGTGAATCCCACAGTGACCTCGGATTCTGATTTTACTGCCTGTGCTCGTGCTGTAAAGAACGGTGCATACGCTTGCTCTGCTCTACTTTTTTCTTTTTCAATAAAGTTTTTCATTATGCTACCTCGCACTTTCTGATTATGTAATCACACACTTTATCATAAGCTAAAGCAATTTGATTGGTTGATGATTGCTCAGTCACAGCAAGACCATCGTAGAGGCCTTTATTCACGATTGACAATTTCTTTGTTACTCCCAGCACTTCATAATTTTCTTCCAGAGCCGATAAAACATCTCTGCAATCCTTTATTTTCTCCTCGTACATGGTAGCAATTACACCCATTATAGCAAGGTTTTCGTTACATTCTTGCTGAGTAACAGAGATGGTATTCAACAGCTGCTCAATGCCTCGGTAAGACAGATAATCCGTCTTTGATGGGATTAAGACATAGTCAGCACAGGACAGAGCATTGATGGTCAGGATGCTCAACTGAGGTGGACAGTCGATAAGAATATAATCATATGATGCTTGGATTTGTTTAAGAGCTTTCTTAAGGATTAACTCTCTCATAGTTCGTGCTGTTAAAGCTATCTCAAGCCCTGCAAGGTCTATGATTGAAGTTATGATAGAGAGATTAGGCTTTATGGGTTGGATGCATTCTGTAGGGTTCTGTGAGCTTTGTAATAGGGTGGTGATGTTATACTCATAGTCGTTTGGTTCTAAAAGCCTGCACATATAGTTAAGCTGGCCTGAGGGTCAAGGTCGACCAATAAAATGATTTACCTCTCTTGGCAAGGGAAACACCGATGTTATAGGTGCTGGTCGTTTTTCCAATTTCTCCCTTTTGGTTGGCAAGGGCGACGATTGTTGACATATAGGGATTTCCTCCTTTTATTGTGTGTATTATATTAGATATAGTTATCTAATTAATATGCTTTTATATCTATAATTATAAGCGGCAAAAAATGTAATGTCAATGATTTATTATACATATATTATACATACTATAAATCATAGAATTAGTTATACTATGACAAGTGAAACAAATAAAATGCCTTGAAAATAAGGTGTTGTGGGTGTTTGTATTCTGCTGTATACACACAGAATAAGCGACTGCTTACAATAACGTATGCAGTCGCTTATTCTATATATTGCCGTATCTTATTGTTGTATTGGGGAATGGGTCTATTCTAACATATCATGTCGCATTTTGGGAATAGTTAGACTTCAAAACTCTGTGACTATGAATCATATACATCTCCAACGGGTTTGTATTCCACTCCATCAGGGCAAGCTCCGCAATCAAGAAGCTAGATTACTTATGCGTCACCATCCTCCGCCAGCACAGTTTGCAACCGCACCGTTAATTTGTGCTTCAAGTCCTCATCATTCTCATAAAGAATTATGTTATCGCCACGAACATCAAAATGCACTCCATCTTTATCAAAATAGTCTCTGTGGCAAGTGAAAACCAACTTGATTGGGTGATTGCATAGTTGTAAGCCCCTTGCCACTCCTGCCTCGTAGTAGACACCGCCTCGGTTACCAGTCAGGTCAGCTATCAAAGCAACAGAATTAGAGATTTCCGCAGTTATTTCACCAATGATTGAACCGCCGTATTGCTTTTCATCAATACGCAAAGCTGTATAGTTTAGCGAATGAATTACAGGTTTTAACACATTCTCGTATATGTCGTATGTTTCCGACGAGAACATCATCGCCACAAATATTTGGTTACGCTTAGTTATAGGCGGTAGAGTAATACCATCATATTTACGCTTATACAATTGTCTAAGCAAGGCAACGAGTCCTTCGCAACGAAGGAAGTTATCGCCTTGGCTCTTTATACCATCTATCAAAGTCCAAGCCTCTTTGTCTGGCTCGTTCGTATTCTCTAAAAATGCCTCAACTTCATAAACCCATTCAATGACGCTTGGGAGTTTAGGCTCATCTATTAACTTTTTGAGTGTTTCTTTTTCGTTCATCTTATTACTCTCCTCAATCTCACTAAGAAGCACATCCTTGCACTCCACTATTCTTGGCTATTGTTTTAATTTCTGGGACCCATAAACCTATCACCATTGAGATGTAACATATGCTCTGGCATATCTGCTTTCCAGACCTCTGTTTCCCACGCTAAGGACTCTACAATGACAATTATTATTTTCTAACATCTTTGGTTTTCATTAGTTTTTAATAAGATAATTTATTCTCTGATTATATTCTTGATAATGATGGATGTAAATGTTGCATCAAATAATAATCCAAATAATATTAGAATGGTACACAAAAGTGTAATGCCTTATGGGGTAAGGGTTAATCGTTTTTATTGTCAGTTATTTTGGGAGTGTAAATTTCTCATGTCCCAGAACTCAAACACAATAACTCAAATTATTCCATAAAGTCCAACGTCTGCCCGTTGAGAGTGACTTTTACCTCACGCCATAATGGCATAAATTTATCCATATAAGCCAAAAATCGTTCGTTGTGTGTTCTTTCTAACAGGTGAGTAAGTTCATGTATTATAACATATTCTAAGCACTCTGGGGTCTTTTTCGCAAGCTGTAAGTTGAACCATAGCTTACCTGTATCGGTGTTGCAAGTACCCCATTTAGAGGTCATATACTTTGTCTGCCAGCCTGCTGGAACACATCCGGTAAGCTTGATACACTTAGGAAGGACACGCTCAATCTCGGTTTTTAGTTGTTCACGGTACCACTCACGCACAAAACACTCTCTTAAAGCCGCAGAACTTTCCTTGCGTACGGTAAGTATTGCCTTGTCACCAGATAGAACCATACTGTTCTTTTTACCGTACTCGGTCTGCAAATAATATTGCTTGCCCCATACATACAGCGTTTCGCCTGAAACATACTCACGCTCTGACTGCCTTGCTTGTTCGTCGTACTTGGCAATTTGCCTCTTTATCCAGCTTGCCTTAGTTCGTACAAAACGTTCTATTGCTTCATCACTCATAGATAGTGGTGCAGAAACAGATACATCTCCATTAGGCGGTTTTACGTACAGATGCATATTCTTTATATTTTTTTTACACACCTCTATCGGTATGCCAGATATTGTTAGCATCTATTAATACTCCTCTTGTTTTATGATTATGCTGTATACACGTTCAACCTCATCTTTATTTTTAAGTATTTTATGGAGTGCTTGCTTGATGCGTCGCTCCTTAAACTCATTATGTCTAAAATCAGCCTGCTTACTCTCACGAACCGCCTTATCAAGAGCGATTGCAAGTGCTTCGTCCTCGCCACAATTATCAAATAAGGCTCTTAAAGCACCACTGTGTCTAACACTTTCAGGGTAATGTTTGTTATTTTCAGGTGTTTCTGCATTTTTAACCAGCTCAACATATTTCTGTAATAGTTGTTCATATGCAATAGCACCTTCATGACGTGCTTTTACAAGTTCGTTAAGTATCTCAGACATTCGAGCATAGTACTTAGGGTTAATAAGTATCTTTTCTACAACCTTACGCCGAATGTTGTTCTCGATAGCCTCGGCTGCCGCTTGTTTACCTTTACCGCCAAGCTGCTCTCCTTGTACCAAAACAAAGTCAAGTAATGTGTAATCATCAAATTCACCAAGTTTACGGCTATCATCAGCTTTGATATATGTATCAATAAGCCTACGCATATCAGCCTCATAAGATTTAAGGTCAATAAAGTCACCACTTGCTTTGCCGATAGTTTCTTTAAGAGCTGTATAAAACAGTACCAGCTTGTCAATTTCAGCCTGCTCGGCATCGCTATAGCCAGCGTCAGACATTTCACCCTTAATCTCCGCATAGGCACGTACAAAACTATTTACAAGCTTATAAAGCTTTTCACGACTGCGTGAGCATGATTCATCGTCAATGCCACCTACACCATACTCACCACAGAAATAATGAATAAAGTCTATTTCCTCCCTCGGTGTAGGCACACCACCACATAAGTCATCCAGTTCTTCTAAAATGGCGTCTAAGTGCTTTTTAGCCTCGCTGAGCCTATCTTTAATCAATCCTACTATATCTTCCTCAGCATAACCTTCAAACGCTCCTGAGGTGTATTTATTAAGTGCATCAGCAAGATTACCAAATAGCTGTTTATAGTCTACGATATACCCGAAGTCTTTCGCTTCACCATCTAAACGATTTACACGACAGATAGCTTGGAATAAGCCATGGTCGTGCATTGATTTGTCTATGTAAAGATAAGTGCAAGGTGGAGCATCAAATCCTGTAAGGAGTTTATCAACCACAATAAGTAACTTCATCTGTGCAGGCTCATCTATAAATTTACGCTTAACCTCAGACTCAAAGTCCTCAGCAGTTTGTCCGTTAAGCATCTTAGTGTAAACTTCGTACTTTTCAAACTCCTCGGCATCTTCTGCCTCTGTACGCAAATTGCTTGCAAGAGGTACAAAAGAAGTAACTATCGCACACTGCTTAAAGCCACGTGACTGGAATATTTCATAATACTTACACGCTGAATAAATGGAGTCGGCAACAAGCATAGCGTTACCATTACCATCAGCGATACGAGTCTTAGTATCAAAGTCTGCTATAATATCCTCAGCGATAACCTCTAAACGCTTGCGAGAGCTGTACATCTTTTGCATACTGCCCCATTTAGACTTAAGCTTAGCTTTAGCCGCATCATTAAGCCCACGTGTCTTTGTTTCAAAGTACAGGTCAATCTTGTCCTGTGCGGTAATAATTTGCTCAATGTCACGAGCCTCATAACGCAAGTCAAGTACAACGCCATCAGCTACAGCCTCGTCATACTTATATGTGTGAATGTAGCCGGGCGAGAATACCTCTATACTGGTTTCTTTGTCCTTAACAAGCAACGGCGTCCCGGTAAAACCTACAAAGATAGCGTTAGGAAGTACCTCTTTCATCGCTCTGTGCAAAAGACCGCTCTGCGTTCTGTGACATTCATCTACGAACACCACAAAGTCACCCTTAACCTTGAAGTTGGTAGGTAACGCAGCTTTTAAGTCCTTAATAAACTGCTCTACATTTTTCATAGCTTGAGCCTCGGTGTTTTCGGTACTGTTACGAACGCCAAACTTATGAATAAGTGCGCTTATAAGACGCTTTTCGCTCTTGTCTAAGCGTTCAATAAGGTCGGCACAGGAGCTTGTGCGATAAATATGCTCATCAACACCCTTGTATACCTTTTCCATTTGCTCGTCAAGCTCATCACGGTCGGTAACGATAAGCACACGGGCATTAGAGTTATTTTCGAGAATCCATTTAGATAACCACACCATAGTCAGCGTTTTACCGCTCCCCTGTGTATGCCAAATAATGCCGCCTTGCTTGCGACTGAGCTTTATTTGAGCCTTCTTTATACCAAAGTATTGGTTATGTCTGCACGCTTTCTTAACTCCTTTATCATAAACTATAAAGTTGTGCATAAGGTCAAGGAATCTACGCTTATAAAACATACTGAAAAGCTGCCAGTCAAGCTTATCGGGCATGGATTTGCACTTATCTAATACGCTTAGTGACATTTCATCTAACGGCTGTGCCACTGTATTTACTTCGTCATTCTTCCATTCAAGGTAATACTTTTCAGATGTTTCTATGGTGCCGTAACGCAATCCTTCGGCACTGTTTCCAGCCATAGTAAACTGGATAGTGGTAAAAAAAGGCTTGTTAAAGTGTTCACTCTGGTTAGAAATATTCTGACGGATACCTTGTGATACCGATACAGTTGATTTTTTAAGCTCGATAACAGCAAGGGCAATACCATTTACATACACAACAAGGTCAGGGCGGCGTGTGTTTCCATCCTTGATAGTTACTTCCTCAGCTATGCCAAACTCGTTGTTATGAGAGTGTTTCCAGTCGATAAAGTACACCGTTGTGTCGACCTCACCCGGATTTTCGTGTACCTTCGAACCATATTTGAGCAGAGAATACACGTCTTGGTTTGCCTTGTACAGCCCTTGTTGAAGGTTTCCTGCTGTGCGAGTCAGCATATCCACTGCCTTTGTTGCAAGTGCCATGCTATACCCGCCACCCTTAGGTGAGCAAAGCCACTCGGCCAGTTTGTCGGTCATAATATTAGTGTTAATCTGTCCGTGCATGTCGCCGTAATACTTATAGTCAAGCAGAGTCCTATCACTAAATAGCTTCATAACACGCTCTTGCGTCTTGCGTTCGGCTTCGTTGATTTTTGCCACGGTCACACCTCCTCCAAAAGTCTAATTCTACCTGTTAGCAACTCGCTCATCATTCCTTGCTTGATGTTACGTAGCTTGTTGAGTTTAGTGGTAAGTGCATCAATCTCTGCATCCATATCAGCGAGGATTGAAGCGATAGCTGATTGTTCCTCCATACCAGGACAAGGTATAATAAAGTTACGTATATCTTCTATTGTTAGGTTGTGCTGTGCTCCTGCTTTTTCGTTAGCAAAAATCATTTTTTGCCCTATTGGAGATTGCAAGTAAAGCATTACCCACTTTGCGATTTCACTCCTATGAAACTTTGCGACACCTACCGCACCACCAACAAATGCTAACTCTGAGTTATTGAAGTAAGCAACATTACCTATTCTGCCAGAAATCGACACAAGTAAGCACGGTTCATCTAACAATATCTTTGGAAATTGTAAAGCTATTTCCATTGGAACATAAAAATCAGTTTTGAAGTTAATCTTTTCACCTTCAAAGTCTTTGTTCTGGATAAAGGGAATATATCCGTAACGTTTTTCATTTGCTAAACTCGGCTTAATAGTTGCAGTATAGTCAAACCCTGTTTGTTTCGTTATGAGGTAACACAACGATTCAAGTGTATTCTCCACCCACTCACCGCTAAATCCGCCAAGCCTAAGTTTGCCTGTGAGCAGTTCCTGCATAGCACCTTGCCTGATTGCACACTTCTTATCAATCAGCTTTTCAAGTACTGAAATAAGTGCGTCAGTGTCGGAAAGAGCATTGGCTATGCGACGTTGTTCGTTAATATCTGTAGAAATTTCACATTCAAATGTCACAAAGTCTTTTTGATACAGGTGAGTTATGGTTGAACCAGCAGATAGTTTAGATAAGAAGTCTGAAAACGTATCAGAAAGCAGTACATAATACATATATCTGCCCTCATATGTGGTTTTTTTAGGGCGTAATACAAATACACCACTATTCAAAGTAGCTTTTTTCGACAATCCCTCTACAAAGGCAACTTTACCAATAGTACCATCTTTGGTTATCAATATATCGCCATTACGTAATTGTATATTTGTGTCTTGGTCAAACCTAAATTTATCTACATAATGACACGTATTCCACTTTATAGCCCCATTAAAAAAGTCTGTACCAGTAACAAGAAACGCTTCGCCTTCGTCAAGATATTCTGCAGTAGTTAATCCTTGCCAACCTATCCTCGCTTTTAAGGTTGAATGGTCTATCAGTTTTATTTTATTCCAGCCCACTACCATACAAATCCCATCCTTTCAAGATGAGATTTAACCTTCCTCTCAAACTGTTCTAATTCGCTTTCAAGCTGTGGAAGTGTTTGCACATAACGCTCGTTAAGTTCAGCCACACGGTCTGCAATGCTGTGGCTGACAGCTGTATAAAGACCAAAGATACCATTTTCAATAGTGCGATACCATTTGCGATAAAGTAGAAGCTCAATGCACTGCTCGTCATTAATCTCATGGTAATTGTCACGGCACTTTGTATCAAGTGCAGATTGTAGTTCTTTCAGCACTTTGTTCTTGTCAGAAATCTCACGCTTACGCTTCTTAACTTCCTTTTCTACTGTATCTTCGTCATCTTCTTCTGTAACATTCTCAACAAACTCATCAAGCTCAGCTTGCAAGTTTGCAACAATCAACTCAGCCGCATCAATGGCTTTCTTCTCTTTATCATAGAACATCTCAACAATAAGAGCCTTAGGGATAAGCTTGCCGTCCCAGCCAGTTTCTTTCTTCTCAGTTGTGCCGTCTTTCTTCTTCTTTTCCGAATAGAACACTTCAATATCACGAATAACCTTGTAACCATCCTGCACAATCAAATAAACGTCGTCGGACATAACCTCGTTCCAGTAGGACAATAAAACCTCATAAGCATCATACTTATCTACAAGGGTTACAGCTTCAAAGTTTGTAAGAATAACCTCTGCCAGTTCCTTAATAAGCTCTTTTGGCTTAGTGTCATCGCTGATAGTACGCAGTTTATTATCAATGATAGCCTTAAAGGTTTCAAAAGCATGCTCAACAGTGTCAGCATAAGCGGAAAATTCTGTGTCACTGTAGATAGTGTCACGTACCTCGTCCTTTGATACTGTTACATTCTCAAAGCCGTCACGCAAATGCTCAAAGAGCTGTCCTTTAAGGTTAGGGAACACAGTCCAATAATTAGAAAGGCTCTCAACATCAACTGCCGGAATACCACCTTTAAGGTGTCCGTCAATGCTTTGTAAGTCCTCAGTCACACTGCTGTCAATGTAGCGTGGAATATTCAAATTATATGCGTTCTTCTCTTTAATTTCGTCAAATGGCACGAAACGAGAGTACTTATCAAACTCTAACTGGCTATTAAACACAGTAGAAATCTTATAAACATCACGCTCACGCAGACGGTTCTTGTTGCCGTCCTTTACAAAGTCACGGCTTGCATCAACCATTAATATGCCGTCACGCTCGTCAGCGTTTTCTTTATCTATAACTATAATACACGCAGGAATACCTGTACCATAGAACAAGTTTGCAGGCAAGCCAATAATGCCCTTGATAAAACCTCTGTCTATCAAAGACTTGCGTATCGTAGCCTCTGCATTACCACGGAATAACACACCGTGTGGGAGAATAACCGCCGCCTTACCGTTACGTTTAAGCGACTTAATTATGTGCATAAGCCAAGCAAAGTCACCATTCCGTTGTGGTGGCATATCGCCATAACCATCAAAACGTCCATATTCTACAAGACCGTGGGTCCAGTTCTTGTCAGAAAACGGTGGGTTTACCACTGCGAAATCAAACTGACGTAACACGCTGTCATCATTAGGATTCTTAAACATTGGGTTAGAAAAAGTGCTGTAACCACCTTTAATTTCAGCAGTTGCACGGTTGTGTAGCACCAAATTCATACGTGCGAGACCTGCTGTTGTTACGTCTTTTTCTTGACCATAAATGGCAACTTCAACAGGAGCAGCCTCAGCCGCACGAATAAGCAACGAGCCAGAACCCGCTGCACAATCGTATAGTGTAACATCATTACCAGTTGCGTGTTCAATCCCTACAACCTTTGCAAGAATACGAGAAACCTCCGCAGGCGTATAAAACTGTCCTTTGCTCTTACCGCTCTCGGTAGCAAAGTTCTTCATTAAGTATTCGTAAGCATCGCCAATAATATCGTCACCATCAGCATGGTTACTGCTAAAGTTTGGCATCTGGTCACGGAAAATTGCAAGCAATTCACTTAACTTGTCAACCATTTCCTTACCCTTACCAAGCTTATCTTCATCATTAAAATGGGCATTATCAATAACGCCACGTAGGTTATTAGCCTCCGCAAGTTTAGCAATAATCTTGTCCATTTCTTCGCCAATATTCTTAGCACCAATAAGGGCAAGCATATCATCAAAGCTACCACCTTCAGGCACTTCTATATCACCGTAGTCAACACCCTTGTATTTATCAGAAACATACTTCACGAACAAAAGCGTTAGTATATAATCCTTATATTGGGAGCTGTCCATACCGCCACGCAAGCTATCGCAGCTTGCCCACAGACTTGAATACAACGCACTCTTTTTTACAGCCATTCTATCTTCCTCTAATAGCTAATGCTATTCTTTCACCTTATTCTCTTTATATCTGCCATCCTTAGGCTTAGTTGTATATTTGGGTATCGCCCAAGTATTCGCAAATTTAGTAACACCCTCGACTTTACCTTCTTGGCACAGCACCTGTACCCGTCTTTCAGAAATACCCCACAATGTGGCGGCTTCTTTCGGTGTAATGAAATCCATACTTCGCACCTCACTGATAACTGAGCATAATTAACTCATTATATTAATAACTATACAGCGTTTCAACGAATAATACAATAGATTTAGGAGAATTTTAACGCAGGCACTTAAAATAATTACGTCCTTGGCTTGCTAAATAAAAAGCACCGAATCCATAAGGCTACGGTGTCAGGTATTACTATATTATTTTTCCAGTAGTAGATTTAGCATGAGGACCATCTTCATATTATGGAATATTTATACCAAATTCATCAGCGTCAATAAATACTTTTATTTACTTAATCGGTCATTAATACAACGTGAAACCGGTAATGCTCCTACCTGGTCATACCCAGAATGGTACATGAAACTTGCCATCATAATCCTTGAAGTTCTACCATTATCATCACATAACGTAACAAAAAGAATTTCAATCTGCTTTACATCCATTTAAAACATAATCAATCAATTCTTCTTTATTAAACACCTGTGTCTTAATACCATATGCTTCATATACAAACTTAGTCCGACTGTGAGTGTCTCTATCTTTCGTAATATAATATGTTGCATGACTTGCATTCAACATATGCTCACAGTCAGTATACATATTTGTAAAGTTAGTCTTATTATTTACTTTCTCACGATATACCGGATTAAAATCTAATAACATATATGCATTTCTTAATTTATCACATAGAAGATTTGAGTGTTTTGAACTAATGTTTAGATATTTATCTACAAGTTCTCTAAGTTCTGTATATGAGATATCTTTTTTCTGCAGGTTAAATAAAAACTGTAATTCCTTTGTCTCAGGTGTAGTTTTGAAAACCTCTCTAAACGCATTATACAATTTGGGATTGCAATTAAATCTATCCATCGCCATGTAAAACAATGGAATAAAATAAACTACATTTTCTTTAACTTTAAGAAAATTTTCTGCTCCACTTACTAGAAAATCTTCAATTATTTGTTCTGGTATCTCAAATTTAGGAGATAAATTCAAGTTATACTTTGCCACTTCTTGATACATTGAAAATATATTTTGTTGAGATATGTCATAATCATCTTCATCTCTCCCTAACATATATCCGTTTGAATATTCATTAAAAAAATTTAAATCCCCTTGAATTAACGGGATAGTCTCTGCTTTTAATTTTTTTTGTAAATCACATAAATGCGCAAAAGAATACGGGACAATATACTTACTTTTCAATGTAGTAATTATCTTATAAAATTCTGTTTCTTTTCCATTATCCTTTAAATCTTTTATAACATTCCAATCCAAATATATAAAACAATGTTTCATACGTTACCAACCTTTTCATAATATATAATTGGAGTAAAACTTTTTGTTCTACCCGCATTATATCATTATACCTTATTAAATACCATAAATAATAAAAAATTATTTGGATTTCATTGTCAGTGATTGTAATTACTTTAATAAATAGTTGAGCAATTTTTTCTTCTCAAATGTATAATCATTCCACTGTTCGAGACAGTCTTGAATTTATTCTGGAGATAGAATATTCCCGCAATTGACTTTCGCTGCAAGAATGTCCTTTGTAATGCGTTCCCGAACTTTAGTGCTATGCCAAGATTTAGTTTAAGATAAAACGAGAAATTCATCCTCATTTTAACCCACCAACAGCACTCCGTCTTTTTGTGCTTTTTCATATAGCTTTTCAAAATCATCCGGTGACATATATTCGCAATGACTATGAATCAATATCCACTTTTCACTATACCCCCATTACTAATAAAACCGATTATGTTGATTACATTTTCGATTACACCTTGATTACACTTATAAAAGATGCAGTGCAAATCCCCCTTTCTTTAAGCCTATTTCAGAATTGCCGTGAGGGTTCGAGTCCCTCCATCCGCATTATCTAAAAGTCTTGTAAACTTTATCGTTTACGAGACTTTTTTATTTCGCTCTTAAATCTACTTCTATATAAAAACGTTTACGTTTTTGATTTAGATCATCTCTATTATACCATGACTCAGTTGAAATTGGTAGACAGTTTTGCCTAAGGTACAAACCACCTTCTCATTCTCCGATTTGTCTATTAACAATAAACAAAAAAATGAGAGGATATTTCCCTCTCATCCAATCACTTTGTTACTGTGAATATTTTTACCTTTATCACCTGTAACACATATCCTTAGTCTATTTATTACTCGGAACCAGTGCAGCTACCGAATCAATTAAAATAACGTCTACTGCTCCGGAACGAACCATTGTCTCTGCAAACTCCAAAGCTTGATCACCACTATCTGGTTAGAATCTTATAATTCATTGATATCCACACCAATACTTTTCGAATACAACGGATCTAAAGAATGCTCTGCATCTACAGTTCAACAATGCCACCTCTTTTTGTACTTCGGCGGTAACCATATGTAGACTAACTGCTGTCTTTCCACTCGTTTCTGGTCCGTATACTTCTATCACATGTCCTTTTGGTATCCCTCCTAAGCCTAAGGCAATATCCAAGCTCAGTGCTCCTGTAGGATCTTACTTTACTTCTTGCTTTACCATATGCTTCATTACTTTGTGTTCTTTTGCTTTGTAGTTTTTCTCTTCTTTTTTAACTGTTCTTGCTCTTCTTCTTTTCTTTCCTCTTCTTGTCTCTCCTGCTCCTGTTGCTTTCTCTCAGATTCTTCCGCTATCAGCTGTTTCTTTGCTTGTACTAGCATAAGACTCTCTTCTTGTAATGATTTATCATCAAATTCAAGAAATTGCTCAAAGGCATCTGGTAACTGAAATATTTTATTTCCTGAATGTGAACCAAATTCTACCTTAATTTTCCCTTCTTCTTCACCAACTATCAATCCACGACCAAACTTTTTGTGCTCCACATATTCGTTCATTAATGATTTCATAATGACTCCCTTCTTAAACACCTTTTTAAGTGTAATTATTGTATATGATTTTACCTTCTTCGTTGACTTTTTAAACCGCAAATGCCTAAGTGTCCTAGCATAGATCCAATGATACAGTATTACCAAAAAGCTTTAATATTTCTAGTATATGTTAATTTGACATTTTCATTCGCTCTGCTCATTCTACTTTAATATCTATAAGTGAATTTTCATAAATAGAAGGCAATAATTCTATCTTCCGTATCTACATCTACGCTAATTTCAGGCGTTATATCCCCTGTTACATATCTTAGTAAAGGAGCTGAATCTGATAAATATAGATTATATTTACCAATCCATTTCTCCTATAGATCTTTTCTCTTTAAGTGATACTCCTTGGGCGACTCTAATTTTCCAGTAACTTTTCCTTTTACCTCACAATTAAAAACATATTAATTTTCTCTGGATTCCTTCTCTACCAATACGGATTGATATTTGTTATAAAATATCTTATCAAAATAAAAATTTCTGCGTAAGCAAATCTTGTGCTTAATATTCAATTTCATTAAATATTATGAAAATAGCTACTTCCCTTTTTGTGCACTTTAACAATATGTTTTTATACTTTTCTAGTCTTTTTACAACAGTGGTTAAAACTGCGTATAATAATAAGCCACTCCATTTACGAATAGGTAAACTAAGTTACCCAAGTAATTGGAGTGGCTTGACCTGGCTCTAAATGGCTTTAATATGACATAATAATATATATCTACTAGAAATGAACCTCAAAAGATTATAAATTCATTATCTGCTGCTTCGCCGATAATATAGAAGAAGCACTCATTGAGAATTCATCCAAGCCATATTCAACTAAGGTCGGAATTGCCGTTTCATCTCCCGCCATTTCGCCACACATACCGACCCATTTTCTGTGTTTGTGTGCACCCTCAATGGTCAACTTAATTAATTGTAAAACAGCTGGATGCATTGGATTATAAATGTAGGATATCTTCTCATTCATACGATCCGCTGCCAGGGTATACTGAATTAAGTCGTTTGTTCCTATTGAGAAAAAATCTACATACTTGGCTAGTTCTTCGGCACATACTGCTGCCGCAGGGATTTCAACCATGATTCCCCATTCAATATTATCCGAATATTTAAGCTTGATCAAATCCAGCTCTTTCTTACATTCCTCTACAATTGCTTTCGCTGCTTGATATTCCTCTAATCCTGAGATCATCGGAAACATGATACTTAGGTTTCCATGAACAGAAGCTCTTAATAAAGCCTTTAACTGTGTTTTAAAGAGCTCTTTTTGATCTAAGCAAATTCTGATCGCACGATATCCTAAAAACGGATTCATTTCCTTTGGTAAATTCAAATAAGGCAATAATTTATCTCCACCGATATCAAGGGTTCTAATTACAACTTTTTTACCTTCCACTTTTTCTAATACAAATTTATAACTCTCGTATTGCTCCTGTTCGGTAGGTGCACTGTCTCGATCCATATATAAGAATTCTGTTCGGAACAATCCCACTCCATCCCCTCCATTTGCAATCACTTTGAGTATGTCCTCTGGTTTACCGATATTACCCGCTACGTAAATTCTCTTCCCTGACCTCGTTATCGTATCCGTTGATGTTAATTCTTTGAGCTTAACCTGTTCCTCTAGATACGCTTGCGATTTCTTTTGATACGTTTCAATTTCATCCTTACTTGGATTAAGAATAACACATCCATTAAAACCATCTACGATTACCGTGTCTCCATCCTTTAAGATGGAAGTAATATCACCCATGCCTACCACCGCAGGAATTTCCAGCGTTCTAGCCATGATAGCGGAATGTGAAGTTCTGCCACCTACATCGGTTAAAAAGGCAATAACCTTGCTTCTGTCCAACTGAGCTGTGTCGGAAGGAGTGAGATCGTGGGCAACGACAATGGTATTTTCCAACTCTATTTTAGTATCTACGTAGCAACCTGATAGATTTGCGATTAATCTGCCTGCAACATCTTTAATATCTGCTGCACGCTCTTTTAAATAAGCATCTTCCATATCTTCGAAGATCGCAACAAATTGATTGGATACAACACTTGTGGCTTTTATTGCATTCAGATAATTTACTTCGATTTCTGTTACAATCCCTCCGATCAATTCCGGATCCTCAAGCAACATGATATGTGCTTCAAAAATTGCCGCTTCCTCTTCTCCCATGGATAGAGCTGCCTGCTCCTTGACCTTCACTAATTGATTTTTCGATTCTTCAACTGCTGCCGCAAGTTTATCCTTCTCTGCATTTATATCATTGACTAATTCATTTGTAATTTTGATTTCTTCATGAATTTGTAATTCAACCACTCCAATGGCATAGCCTTTCGAAGCTGCAATCCCGTGTTTCATTGTGATCCTCCTCAATTCAATTACCAGCTTATTCCCCTAAGCCGGATTTAATGAGATCAGTCAGATTATTTAATGCATCAGCTTCATCTTCACCATCACACTCCAGAGTTATTTCAGTACCACATGCGATACCTGCACTTAAAATACCTAAAATCGATTTTGCTTCATAACTCTTTTCATTTTTCATTATCGTTATTTTAGATTTATACTTTGTTGCTGCCTTAACTAAATTACTTGCAGGTCTTGCATGTAATCCTGATTTATTTACCACAATAATATTTTGCTTTACCATTATTTTCTCCTTAAATCTTCACTTCAACTGTTACTGAATACCACTCTTTATTGAAATAAGTCTCAGCGTATTCAATCACTTTACCGGACTCGTCCACTGTAGTCCTTTTAACAAAGAAGGCATCCGTATTCCTTTTGATATTCATTAATTTAGCAATTCTACTGTCATTTACTTCTTTTATTGAATAATTCTCGGTCGCAAAAGTCGGAACTATATTATTTTCAGCCAGTGTCTTATAAAAAGATTTGTTTTCCCGAATTCTCTCAGCCTGATCGAGACTAAGCATATTACTATCCATAAAGGAACTTTGATAAGCAATAGGCTCATTATTAACAAGTCTTATTCTTCTTACGCATACAATCGTTTGATTTTGTGGAATTAATAATTTATCTGCAATGCTATCATTTACAACTTCTTCTATTTTATCAACCTGCATATCAATCTTGTATCCTTGTTGCAATAATTCATCGCTAAAGCTAATTGAAGTTAACCTACGATTCATATGCTTTTTCGCAACGAACGTTCCAAGTCCTTGTACTCCAATCAAATAATCTTCATTAATTAAATCATCAAATGCTTTTCTAACCGTAATGGTAGAAACATTATATTTTTCCTTAAGTACAGAACCACTATCAACCTTATCCCCTGGCTGTAGCTCACCTGACTTAATGGCATTAATAATATCCTGTTTTATTTGTAAATACTTTGGTACCTGATATTCCATAAAAATACATTACCTCCTAATATGTTAACATAATCACTGATAAATATTATAACATAACATTTAAAAAGTGCAAATATCCCAGAGGGGCATAATCAACCGGATTAACCTTATAACTGATACTATTGATGCTTTTGAAGGGAAAACCGAATTGCCAAGTAATGCCCTACTGATATATCGTTCTATGCTACTTATTCAGGAAATTTAGCTACTGCTGATTTCGTGGTTTCAACAGCACGATTTGCCAACTCTTCAACCGTAAGATCACTATCTTCAATCATAGTTAACTCTAAAAGTGCCATGGTATTCAAGCCAACCACTGTATAGTACTTCCCTGGATGATTTACACAAATCTCCGCAGCCACACGAAATGGTGAGGCACCCAATAAATCACAGGCAAATAATACCTCATCCTCATTAAAGTCCTGCAAGAGATGTTCTACCTTGGTTTTTAGGCTATCCAAATCATCTTCCTTCGTTAAATCAATAAAATACATGGTTTCGGATAATCCGACTATCATTTCCAAGTTTTGTTTTATACCCTCTGCATAACCGCCATGCCCTATTACTACTACTCTTATCATGTTAAATCTCCTTTGGCTTTGCCTTATCAACCGGGGAACAAATAATTCTATTGTCAATTGTCATAAAAGATAGAGGCCTAAAAGTAGGAAATATTAAGACCCCTATCTTATATTTCTTATACCACTTGCAATACTATATTACTTGCAATGTTTGTATTACTTCCATTACTTCCATTACTTCCATTACTTTTATTACTTTCATAACTTGTTTACTTGCATTACTTGTTTTACTCATATTACCAACAAACTATTTTTTTGTATTCCTTATATTACCTATCTTAGCTTATTATATGTGACTTAATTATGCATAAAATCCAGTAGTATATCCAATAAAGGTAAGTAAGCATGCCATTACAAGAATTAATCCCATTAACTTAAGTGGAGACCATTTTTTCTTAGAATATAAGTAATATACGCCTAATGTTAAGAATAAAGGTAAAACTTTGGGGAAAATTGAATTCACTATTTTATCAGCATCGAATATTACTTGGTTTGTTAATAATTCACCTGTTGTAGCATCGAATACATCTCTGATAATTTGAATTGGTAACGTTAAATTAACAAAAGAAGCCGTTAATGCACCAACAACAATTAAACCTAGCACGGTCATGGTATCTGTTAAAGAATTAAGCTTCCCGGTTGACATAAAGCCCTGCATCCCCTCGATACCGGATTTGTAACCCAATTTAAATAAATACCAGCTAAGCATACAGGTTCCAATTGGATATACAAGCATATAGATAATCGGTCCCAACCAACCAAATGCTTGAGATGTCTGTGAAATCGACAAACAAATTGTTAAAAGAATCGGTATGAAGGTTGCAACCCATAAGGAATCTCCGATGGCTGAAGTTGGACCAATTAGAGCAACCTTGACACTACTGATTAACTCGGGAGTACAGGCTTTATTGGCATTTGCTTCTTCTAAACCACAAACAACTCCGTTGCAGATGGAACCAACCTGTGATTCTGTATTAAATAGTGTGATGTGTCTCTTTAATGCTTCTGCTTTTTCTTCTTTTGTATCATATAATTCTTCAATTACAGGTGCCATAGACTGACCGAATGCCATACCCAACATACTTTCTGCTTGTTGTGAGCAGCCATTCCAGAAAAACCAATTAAAGAAAGATTTTTTAAGCGTTTTATCACTGATTTTCTTCATTATAATATTTCTCCTTTCTTAGCCTCTAAACTTGAGATAATAACATAATACAGAACAGCAGTGATAATTGCTACGACAGCAACTGCCATTGTACTTAGATTGAAATAGGTAATCAAAATAAATCCAACCAGAAATATTGCAATGTGATATTTTTTCTTAAATAAGAAGGAAAGAATAATTCCCATTCCTAAGGCAGCCATCATACCACCAAAGATGCCTAATGCGGTTGTTACCCAGCCCGGAATTAGGGATGCAAAATCGCCCTGTGCTGAAGCTGCGGTCATAGAAGTCAATAATATTACTGCTGGGATAAAACGACATGCAAAACCAATTAATTGTCCTAATACAAGATTTGGAATAAACATTTTTTTAGTCTCACCTGCATCAGCATACTTATGGGCTACTATGTTCAAAGGTAAGTTTAAAGCATAGGATATATTCCACATAATCTGTCCAATTAATCCGCCGATACCTGCAAAGACAACAGCCAAACCAATGACTTGTGCAATATCTAAACCTTTACCAAATACAAGTGCACCTGCGACACCAATATAGGTGGCATAAGACAAATCCCAGGCAACGGCACCACCAGGGGTTACATTACCCATATACATGATTTGTAATGAGATACCAACTAACACTGCCGTTTGGACATCACCCATAATAACACCAACAACTAAGGAAGAAACTAAAGGTCTTCCTAAAGTATACCAGCCGATTGTATTACCAACGACTGAGCCAATTGAACCCAAATATACAAATAATGCGATTAAAATAATTTGATAGATTTGCATACTATTCTCCTCTTCTAATTAAATAGATTTTTTAAATGCTTCCCAACTAGTTTTCGTAGTTGATGGTAATTGTTGAAAACAGACTTCTGTTCCTTTTGAAACCACACTATCAATAATGCTCACATCATTATCACTTAAATAGAATATTCCGGTTGCTCCGCTTACTTTATGAATCGTATCTGCACGTTTTGCAAGATTACCTAGTATTATTAGCTCTGCACTTTCTATCTCCTCTTTAATTTCATCCAATTTACCAGGAAATTTTACAATGACCAAACGATTAACACTGCTCTCTTGTTCCAGTATTTTTTTTGCTTCCTCGGTTGTTACAATATGTGTCTTGTAGGTTGATGGAACACCCATTGTCATAATTGACTTAAGTACTGGATTCTTAGCACTTTCATCATCAATCGCAATAATTTCCTTTATCGATAGTGTCGGACACCATGCAACAATTGTCTGGCCATGAATTAATCGGTCATCGACCCTTATATATGTCTTTGCCATTTCGCTCCTCCTTTCTTTGATTTTACTTTCATTTTTGATGCTTTTTCGTTTATTTTCCATGAATTATTACTGTATACATTTTCGAATAAAGCCTCTATTTTCTGTGATTCTTTTTACTGCTTCTTCCTTAGTGACTCCTGTCAATATCATTATAATCGCTTCTTTGATGGAAAATTCAGTTTCTTCTAATGTTTTCGTGGCGATCTCTATATCACATCCGGTACTTTCCATAACAATCTTTTTTGCCCGCTCCACCAGCTTTAGATTTGTCGCTTTCATATCAACCATCAAATTTCCATATACTTTTCCTATTCCAACCATCGAGGCTGTTGAAATCATATTTAAAATGATTTTTTGGCAGGTACCGGCTTTTAAACGGGTGGACCCGGTTAAAATCTCAGGACCAGCATCGACTTCTATAGCTACATCCGCATAATTTGATAACTCAGAAGCTTTGTTACAGGAAATAGAAATGCATTTGGCCTTAAATTTTTTAGCATGTTTTAATGCACCAATTGCATAAGGGGTTCTGCCGGACGCTGCAATTGCAACAACGACATCATTTTCTCCTATATTGATTTCATCCAAATCATTGGCGGCAAGCTCCTGTGAATCCTCTGCACCTTCTACCGCTTTAACAAATGCTCTCTCACCACCTGCAATGATACCGAGTACCTCCTTCGTTGTTGAGAAGGTTGGAACACATTCAACCGCATCGAGTATTCCCAATCTGCCGCTTGTTCCTGCACCCATATAAATCAGTCTGCCGCTCTTTCCAAGCGCATCTATGACGAAACGAATACAATGTTCAATCTGCGGCAAAGCTTCTTTAATTGTATCAATGACTTTCTGGTCTTCTTCATTCATGATACGAAGTAATTCCATCGTGGACATTGTATCTAAATTTAAGGTCTTTGGATTACGGCTTTCTGTCTTAATATGATCAATCTTTACATCCATATTAGCCTCCATGATGCCACTACAAGGCATCTCAATTACTAAGCGATAAGCACACTCTCGTGCTTTTTGCCGGTTGAAAAATTTTCAACCAATCTACCATAAATTATTCTCAATCAGACTGGCATACATGTAGGCGACTGTAAAACCATCGTTATTTGATTCGATTTGTCGTACTTTACCTATTGTTGAATAGTAGTCCTTGTACGGAAAATCATTAATCTCACCTCTGAAGACGGAGTACTCCCCAAGTCCTGTGAACCACTGCTCTACTTCCTGTTGTTCAAGCTTAAAGTAAGCTTGGGGAACAAACCCGACTAAATCCTCAAAATTCTCGCCATATACTAATCGGATTGAACTTCCCTTCTCATGTAACCGTTTTACTGCATTCGTCACTGCATCATGGGTATTAATATGTCTGGGATGCATGGAACCACGCCAATGGGTGATAACAAGATCAACTTTCTCCTCCAAGAAATATTGTTCCATTCTAGAGGAAAACTCCTCTAAGGAAGGCATATTACTGGAGACATATCCCAGCCAGATGGTATCTCCATTCAATTTACCAGCAGCACGTTTATTTTGATCTAATAATTCTTGTAAATATTTACTCTTTGCTTCCTCCGTTGCATTAGGGTCTTCTAATCGCCCCTGTGTAACATGAATGAAGGTGCAATGCGCTCCTTGATTGGCATACTTCATCATAATAGGCCCACCTAATACCTCAGCATCCAAGGAATGAGCTCCGATACTTACTACGCGTTTAATTTCGCTCATATTAAACTCCTTCTCAAATTGTTTTTTGATAATCCACATAGGTTCGAAAGACCTTAACGTCATGTCTTTCATAGAACCTTCTTCCAGGCGCGTCCGTCGATACAAAATATAAATGATATATCCCTTGTTTCTCCATTTCTAACTGCATAATATCAAATAGAATACCACCGATTCCGAAATTCCTTACCTCATCCTTAACTCCAATTGGACCAAAGCGCATTGGATTACCATCAATCATTCGCATACAAAATCCAACAATTTTCTGTTCTGAATTTAAAACAATTAAGATACAATCCTCTGCTGTATTATTTTGCATGGAAATCAACGCATTACGTTTCCACCCTCCACCGAATTCATTTTTTAGAAATTCAAGTAACTCTAAAGCATATTTATACTCGAAATTCAGAAAGGAAAATCCTGCTTCCTGTGCTTTGGATAATTTATCCATAGTATCTTCGCAGATTTGATAGCCATGTAAATCCTTACTCATGGAATAACTCTCTTTACCTGCTTGGTAACCCATTTTTTCGAAAAATTGTATTGCAGGCAAGTAATTATCCTTATCTACACCCGGGAAAAAATAATTAGGACTGTAAGCTGCTAGTGTCACCGTCTCTACGCCCATTGATTTCAACTTCGTTTCCGCATGTTCCACTAAACTAGTCCCGATACCATTTCGTTCAAGGTCTTTATCTACAAACATTACATTGATCCATCCTTTTGCGGGTTCCAGCCCTCTTTCAAGATATGGAAACTTTCTTTTCGTTGCAAGTAAAAATCCAACGACGCGATCCATAACGAGCGCAATAAAGCATAGCTCTGTATCAAAGTTATCATCAAATAAAGCTTGTTTTCTAAATTTATGAATCGTAATTGGATCCGCAATCAAGGTTTTATTCCAAAGATCAACCACTTCTTTTTCATACTTTTGATTGTAGTTTATAATATGCACTCTTCTCCTCCTCCCCAGGCGCTAGCCAAATCGTAAAAGGCTTTCACCATGTCATGTTAATATGTTGATATGTTAATATGTTAAGTGAGTTTATTGTAGCATAGTATTTTTAGTTTCGCAATAGTTATTTTTACAATATCACTACGATTATGATTAATAACGTGAATCCTTAGTGCATCTTGCCCTGTAAAGCACCAATCACAACTCTTTTTATATATAACATTTCCAATACATACCACTGTAAATTGGTAGATGCAATTAGCCTAAAAAATTTTAAAAATGACCCAATAGAGTATTGATACTCTATTGGGTCATTCATTTTATAACTATATGGTTTATACCAAATCATAATGATGATGCTTAGGAAGATCATAATTAGAAGGAACTTAATACACTTTTATAGAAAATGATTGGTTCCATACTTATATTACAACAATGTGGCGTGTTCCAACTTTGCTGGACCACGCCACATAAAAAGGAACTATTCTTTCGAACAGCTCCTCTAATAGATTGATGTTAAAAATACTTTTTATTACCCCAGAGGTTACTTTTTTTCAAGTCTACATATTCATTATAAGCTCGCTCTAGAATTTGCTTTTCATTTGCAAATTTGAGCATATGATATGCTTCATGAAATTTGTAATAACCAGAGTCCATAAAAAATTCTTCTCTTTGTGGTTTGCTGTAATAGCTATCAGACATCATTAAATACCAATGAACATCCTTTAATACTGTATTCTGTGGTGTGCTAAAAGAATATTGGCTTTTCCCGATATACTTGATAATGGAAGCAGTCGTTCCTGCTTCTTCCGTAACCTCGCGAATTGCTGTTTCCTTATATTCTTCTCCCTCTTCAACGGTTCCTTTCGGTAGCACCCACCCTTCGTACTTATTTTTGTAATTTTTATACAGTAATAAAATCTTTCCTCTGAATATAACTACACCACCACAGCTCGTTGCTTCTACCATCGCAATTCCTCCTGCTCTTTGGTGT
>JAQSYO010000057.1 GCA_029256105.1 Herbinix sp. | reverse complement strand
CCCCATTAATGCCGGTGGTAAACCTGTTACAGGAGGAACATCCTTTGAAAGATATCCATATACAGCTGAATCAATGATACCTTTTCTATCAACACATAAGGACACTGCTCTTCTGAAATTAACATCGTTAAATGCTTTTAAGGTATCCTTATTTTCATCCATAAAGTTGAATGCAAGTCGTACACCATCGTTTTTGCCGTACCAGAATTTTCTGTTCGGGTCGCCCTGTACATAGTTCTTTTCTGCGTCCGGTATAAAAATATGTGCCCAATCAACAGCTCCTGTTTGAAGCAAGGAAAGTGCTGCTTGGTTGCCATTAAATTGTGGGAAACGAAGTTCATCAACACTTAGATTTTTGGCATTCCAATATTTGGGATTTCTATCAAGTACAATCATTTCAGGTTTAAATGACTTAACTACTGAGAATGGGCCTGTAACAACAGGGTTTTTGTCCACATAAGTTGCAGGATCTTTAACCTTGGAATAAACATGTTCCGGCAACATCCAGCGTTGGAAGAATAGACTATTACGTACAAAACGATTCTTTTCTTTCATGACAATTTTAACTTTATAATCATTAACAACTGTCACAGAAGCAATTCTTCCCTTCACACCATTGTGATCCCAGTCACCATTTCTATCTATCTCCGGATGTGTTTTTGTATAGGTGAAGGTAAATGCAACGTCCTTTGCAGTAAAATCTTTACCATCGCTCCATTTAATACCCTTTCGTACATATACAGTTAGAGTTTTAAAGTCAGGTTCTGTAACAATCCTTTCAGCCAGCCATGCTGTTTCCTTATTATTGTTGAAACTATCAAAAATAACCAATGGCTCAAACATAAATCCCAAAGAAGCGTGTAAAGAATTGTTAATAAGCGGGTTAAAGTTTCTTACCCAACCATTACTTTCCTGTGACATAACTGTTAGATAATTAGTTTTTTTTGCTGCGCTCGCCGTTGTAGGCACGGTCATGGGTATTATTAGCGCAACCATTAGCATTATTGCAATTAATTTTTTGATTTTCATAGATGATCCTCCCTATTAAATTTTATTTTACCCAAAATAAGTATATTGCTTGGCCACGGTAATAATTACACTTATTTATTAATTTTTTAAAATATCAAAAACCTAAAATAATAGGATTATGTTAATATATAGTGTAAGAATTAAAAAGATAAAAGAGCCACATTTTTGTAGCCCTTTTACTTGAATTTTTAGCCTAATTACCCGCGTCATTCTGAGATGAACTTCACGACCACCGGACGTTTGGTCATCTCACACGACTTCGTCACGGCGCATACATACTCGCAGTTACTTGCGAATACAAGTCATGAACTTCGTTTCCACTTCTTTTCAACTCGGTCATGTCTTGCATTCTTACGAATCAAAAAATGCATAAAAAAAGCCCAAGAATGCAAGCATTCTGGGCCTTGAATATGCGTTTTTGATCGCAAGTATCTGCTTAATCTCAAAGCGTTGATAAAAATTATCTCTTTGAGAACTGAGGAGCACGACGAGCTGCCTTTAAGCCGTACTTCTTTCTTTCCTTCATTCTTGGATCTCTAGTAACGAATCCTGCCTTCTTGAGTATCGGACGTAAGTCAGCATCTGATTGCATTAATGCTCTTGTAATACCGTGTCTGATAGCACCTGCCTGGCCTGTAAATCCGCCGCCTTTAACATTTACCATAATATCAAATTTCTCTTGATTTTCAGTAATTACTAATGGTTGACGAACGATCAACTTCAATGTATCTAAACCAAAGTAGTTGTCCATATCTCTCTTATTTATAGTAATCTTACCTGTACCCGGTACAAGGTAAACTCTTGCGATACTGCTCTTTCTTCTTCCGGTTCCGTAATATCTTGCCTTAGCCAATGTTATTTCCTCCTTTCAAAATATCTGATTAATATTTAATCTCTAATACTTCAGGTTTCTGAGCTGCATGAGGATGCTCAGGTCCTGCAAATACGTGTAATTTTGTGATCATGGTTCTTCCTAAAGGTCCTTTGGGAAGCATGCCTTTCACAGCAAGGTGAATAACGTTGGTAGGCTTCTTAGCCATCATTTCAGCTAATGTAGTCTCTCTCATACCACCCGGGTAATCAGAGTGATTGTAATAGATCTTTTGATCCATTTTTTTACCGGTTACTTTAATCTTGTCTGCATTCACCACAATTACATTGTCACCTGTATCAATGTGGGGAGTGAAAGTAGGTTTGTTCTTACCTCTTAATATACTAGCGATCTCTGAAGAGAGACGGCCTAATGTATGTCCTGTAGCATCAACTACATACCATTTTCTTTCAATTGTTGATGGACTAGCCATAAAACTTTTCATCGGTTTACCTCCTTATGAAAATATATTCTCTAATTTTTATTTTCGTTTTCAATGACTGCAAAAGCCTTGATTAGAGGCATTCTGCCACGTCTATTTTTACTAATCACGATCTCAAATACTATTACCGGGGCATTGGTTCAAGTATTCTCACGTACGATTTATAATTATATAATATGTTGCCGTGTGTGTCAAGCATTTTCCTAAAATTCAATTGTTTTTCTGGTCGAATTGTTTCTATTGATGTAAAAATATATGCCTAATTCGACTTTCTCTGCCATATTACTTTATACTGCATTGAAATCATAATTAATATTCTTCTTAAGCCTATGTTGAGATCCTTATTCCGAAAATTTATATTCTCTCCATAGAAATATCACATAAAAATAATCTTAGGAACATCTATAAAAACATCCATAAACATCCCATCGAAATTGTATCTATTGTTTGTACAAACATTTTAAATTATTTAAATTTCTTCTGCAAATTCAACGCCTTCTATCGCACATATTTTAGCCACAACATCCAATCTGACACGCTTTTGTTTTAAACGAAGGGTCATAATCGCAGCCACAGTAGCATTCGCATCATACGAAGGTTTTACAAGCTCAATTGAGTCAATATGTACCATATACGATTTGATCGCATCCAGCACTGACGTAATGGATGCTGATTTACCGAATTCAATGTAGATATCCAGAACCTTAGACTTCGATAACATCCTATTGTCTAGTCGATGTAGTACTACCGTTGCAAAAGTAATAAATACACAACCTACAATAGCCGCCTTATAAAAGCCAATACCAATTGCCAGACCCATACATGCCGTTGCCCATAAGCCGGCAGCCGTGGTTAAGCCTTTTACCTGATGCCTTCCTGTTACAATAATAGTCCCAGCACCTAAGAAACCAATGCCAGAGATAACTTGTGCACCAAGTCTTGTTGGGTCACTAATGCCATACTCTTGAAATACATATTGGTTCGTCATGATTGCAAGAGTTGAACCGATACACACAAGAATATGAGTCCGGAGCCCAGCTGGGCGACCCGCACGTCCACGTTCAAAGCCGATTGCGCCACCCAAAACCACAGCCAAAAATAAGCGAAGTAGAATCGTTGTATCATTTATTGTATTTAAATCCGTTGAGAAATCAAACATAATTATTCTGCCCTCCATGGCTACCGAGGATTCTCCTCCCACTTATAATTTTTAAATGGATTTAATCCTGTGTTTAGCTGGATATTAATATTGCATAGCTATTTAACTAAACATGTCATTATCAGAATATTCAATCTTAACCAAAGTCAGCCCATGTGGTAATGCTGTAGGTCCGGCAAGACCTCGATTTAGGCCCTTTAGGATATCCACTATTTTTTCCGGCGGGTAGGAACCACGCCCAACTTTCATTAACGTACCTGCGATAATTCGAATCATGTTATATAAAAATCCATTACCGGAGACAGATATAGTTATGATGTCCCCCGATTTGGTAACTTCAAGCCGTTTAATCGTTCTTACAGTATCCATAGCCTTTGTTTTAACAGAGCAAAAGCTTCGAAAATCATGCTCTCCCACCAAATATGCAGCCGCTGCTTGCATTAAGGATAAGTCGAGATCATAATAGATAAAATTCGTATAAAGTCGTTCCGTGGGAAGTGCAACTTTCCGATTTAGGATACGATATTCATAAGTTTTAATACTTGGTACACGTCTTGGATGAAAATTAGGTGATACCTCTATGGAGTTTTGAACACGGATATCCTCCGGTAACCGTTGATTGATTGCTGGTCGGATATTTTCTGCAGACATACGGTTTTCCGTATCAAAAACGGCTACATTACCAATTGCATGCACACCTGAATCTGTCCTGCTTGCACCAATTACAGTTATCTCTTCCCCTAGTAGTTTTGATAACGTCTTATTCAATAATTCTTCTACTGTAGGCTGTCCCGGTTGGAGTTGCCATCCACAGTAAGCCGTTCCATCATATGCAATTTCCAATTTAATACGCTTCATAAGAGATGATTCCGGATAACCTTTCTTCGAATCTATGATCCATCATAATTTAATAACTTATATAAATAAATCAATTCCATATTGTTTAAGCATAGTTCATTACTTCTGATATATTACTTTATATTTATGCTAAAATAGTCTTCTGTAATATTTTAACCATAATAATAGCAGCAAGGTAAACTAATAAGATTAAATAAGCAACATAATCCCTACCTTTATATCGTAATGGCTTCATCTTAGTACGTCCATCGCCACCACGATAACATCTTGCTTCCATAGCCATAGCCAAATCATTCGCTCTACGGAAAGCGGATACAAACAGTGGTACCAATAATGGAATTAAACTTTTTGCTCTCTTGAGAATACCACCTGATTCAAAATCCGCACCTCTTGCCATCTGTGCTTTCATAATCTTATCTGTTTCCTCAAGTAAAATAGGGATAAAACGAAGTGCAATTGACATCATCATTGCTATTTCATGTACCGGCACCTTAATATGATTTAGAGGGCGTAATACCTTCTCCAAACCGTCTGTTAATTGGTTTGGTGTTGTAGTAAACGTCATAAGCGAGGAGCCAAGGATTAAGAACGTAAGTCGTATGCCCATAAAGACGGCAGACCTTACTCCCTCCTCGGTGATTGTTAGAAATCCCAAATTTAATAAGGGTTTACCGGGCGTAAATAAATTAAAGAACACGGTAAATAATAATAATATTACTACCGCCTTCAAGCCCTTCACAATAAAACGAACTGGTACTTTAGAAAGCTTGATGATGGTTCCCAAAAATACAGCAACCACGATATAGCCATATAAAGATTGAAATATAAATAGTGATATGATAAACAAAAAGGTCCCTATCAACTTCACTCTTGGGTCTAGCCGATGTAATATGGAATTGGTAGGATAATATTGTCCTATTGTAATATCTCTGATCATAATATACTCACTTTCCTGACTTAAGGCTTAAATATTTTCAATATCTCATCCTTTGCTTCCGTCACCGTTGTCGCATCGGTATTCACCTGATAGCCTTTATTTTTTAATGCATTCATTACGTAAGTTACCTGAGGTGCTGCCAAATACATCTCTTCGAGCTCCTTGTAATGGGCAAATACTTCCTTCGTTGAATGTTGAAGTACCAACTCACCCTTATTCATTACAAATAGACGGTCAGCATAATTAGCCACATCCTCCATACTATGAGTAACTAAAATAATAGTCATTCCACTTTCTTTATGCAACTTAGCAATCTGCTCTAGGATATCATCCCTACCCTTTGGATCAAGGCCTGCAGTTGGCTCGTCAAGTATTAACACCTCCGGTCTCATTGCTAATACTCCTGCAATCGCTACCCTGCGTTTTTGACCACCAGATAGCTCAAATGGAGAGGCATCTAATAAGTCATCGCCAATTCCTACCATTTTTAAAGCCTCATAGGAACGAAGCTCACATTCTAGTTTATCAAGGCCCAAATTAGTAGGACCAAAAATAACATCTTTAAATACCGTTGTTTCAAACAATTGATGCTCCGGATATTGAAATACAAGACCAACTTTACTTCTTAACTGACGAAGTTTATAGTTTGGTTCATAAATGTCCTCACCATTAAAATAGATATGGCCACTGGTTGCCTTGATCAAACCATTCATATGCTGGATTAAGGTTGATTTACCAGAACCGGTGTGTCCGATTAGTCCAATGAACTCACCTTTCTTAATTGAAAAACTGATATCCTTGACCGCATGTCTGGCAAAAGCTGTGCCACCGCTATATATATAATTTATCTTATCAAAAATAATCTGCAATTCTCTCACCTGCTTACTTGATAATACTCTATGGAGTTCCCATGAGGCTTCTCTCTAATTTATTAATATGTCTTTTATATAAAATCACTTATTTATTACGAACGAGTTCCCTTACTATCTTGTATACCTTCCAGAGCCTCTACAAGCTCATCTACGGTCAACAAACCCGCCGGGATAATAACTCCTGCCTTTTGGAGTTCATATGCAAGCTCGGTCACCTGAGGCACATCCATGCGGTAATTTTTAATTTCTTCCACTCTGGAGAATATCTCCCTCGGCGTACCTTCCATCACTACGTGTCCATGCTCCATAACAAAAACCTTATCAGCAAAGATTACTTCATCCATATGATGAGTGATTAGTATTACTGTAACATTTTCCTTTTTATTCAATTCTCTGACTGTATTGATAACCTCTTTGCGACCATTCGGATCTAACATTGCAGTTGGTTCATCAAGTACGATACACTGCGGCTTCATTGCCATAATTCCGGCAATCGCAACTCTCTGCTTTTGACCTCCCGACAACTTATTGGGTGAAAGATGTCTAAATTCCAACATTCCAACAGCTTCTAAGCTTTTCTCTACCCTCTCCCAGATCTCTTCGGTAGGTATACCGAGATTCTCGGGACCAAATCCAACATCTTCTTCCACTACGGTTGCTATTATCTGATTGTCGGGGTTCTGAAATACCATTCCAGCCGTCTGGCGGATATCCCAGAGGTTCTTATCCTCTGATGTATTCATTCCATTCACCCAGACACTGCCCTCCGTCGGATAAAGGATTGCATTAATATGCTTTGCCAACGTCGACTTACCTGAACCATTCGCTCCAAGAACAGCAATAAAATCCCCCTTGCTCACCTTCAGGCTCACATTATCAATTGCACGATTAATCGACTCAACGTTTCCGTCTTCATCTCGCCTAATATATTCAAATGACAACCCATCCACTTTAATCATTTCCATGCCGCATCCTCATTTCCAAAACAATACTAAAATCTACAATTATCTCACTATTATAAATCAAATACGCAATCCGTACTTGAGTCCACATTCCTTATAACAGTATCTCCACCAAAATTCATCCCCATAAACAAAGTTTCAAAATAATGGTTACACAAGATTATACCTCATTCATTTACAAAAAAAAATAAAAACTTTATAAACTATAAATATTTATTTGAAAACGCCTATAAAACGCTCGTATATCCATCTTTTAATCACTTCCAGTTTCATATCCTTAATTATTTTATATCTTTCAATCACTTTCATATTTTCCAATCACATTCATATCTTTCAATCACTCTCATATCTTTCAATCTCTTAATTATCATTCAATCACTCTCATATCTTTCAATCACTTTAATATCTTTCAATCACTCTCATATCTTTCAATCACTTATATATCATTCAATCACTATCATATCTTTCAATCACTTTCATATTTTTCAATCACTTTCAAATTTTTCAATCACTTTCATATCTTTCAATCACTTTCATATCTTCAATCACTTTCATATCTTCAAACTTCATCACATATCTTAATTAACTTCTCATTTTTAATCATTTACATATAATTGGATCATTATCAACTCTCGAATCTTCTATTCCCTTAATCACTTTCTCTTCTCCTCATTATTTTCTATTCTCAAATCATTTTCTCTTCTCTAATCACTTTCTCTTCTCTTAATTAAATCTCTTCTCTTAATCCAATCTCTTCTCTTAATCCATTCTCTTCTCTTTATCAATTCTCTTCTCCTAATCGCTTCTCTTCTCTTTAAGCGTCCGCCACCTAATTGTTAAAGGTAATTCCCCATTATAGTATAATTTCATTCATCTTTTTATTCATAAACTATATCCCATTTCCATGGTATGGCATATAGTTTTTGGCGAGACCGGTCGCCCGAGGGTGAACCGACAGTCGGGAAAGGCCGCCAAAAACCATATGCCATACCATGGAAATGTACACAATCTTCAATCCCCCCATACAAAAAAGGAGACGCACCGCGTCCCCTTGATATTTTGTAGTAAAGTCAATTATGATTTATACTAATTCGATTAATACTTCCATAGCTGCATCGCCCTTACGAGGACCGATCTTAACGATTCTTGTGTATCCACCGTTACGATTTGCATACTTTGGTGCAATTTCATCGAACAACTTATCGGATAAGTTGATTTCCTTTGTGTTTCTCTTCTTGCCTGCGTTTTCTGTAGGCACCTCGGTAATCGGGTAAAGATACTTCATCATCTGCTTTCTAGCATGAAGACGAGTTGAACTATCCTTTTTGATTGTCTTTTGAACGTCATCGAAAACAGTAACTTTCTTACCGTTAACAACTTCCTTCACTCTATTACCTTCTTTGTCTTTACGAGCAACTTTTGCTGTTACAGTAACAGTTTCAAAGTTATCTCTTTCCTTAACAGCAAGTGCAATCATGCCTTCAGCAATTCCGCGAATTTCTTTTGCCTTAGACTCGGTTGTAACAATTTTACCGTTGTATAATAAATTTGTCACCTGGTTTCTCTTTGTCACCTGGTTTCTCAACAAAGCCTTTCTCTGGCTTGAGGTTCTTCCAAGTTTTCTATAACCTGCCATTTCATTCCCTCCTTTGAATCATTTTGCTTTTAGTAAAATCTATTCTTAGTCATCGCTTGCGTTTAATGATAAACCAAGCTCTTTCAATTTTGCAAGTACTTCTTCTAAAGACTTACGTCCAAGATTTCTTACTTTCATCATATCTTCTGCTGTCTTATTGGTAAGCTCTTCAACAGTATTAATACCTGCTCTTTTCAAGCAGTTATAAGAACGAACGGATAATTCCAACTCGTCTATGTTCATCTCAAGAACTTTCTCTTTTTCATTGTCTTCTTTCTCGACCATGATTTCGGCTGTCTTTGCATGCTCAGACAAGTCAATAAAGGAATTCAGATGTTCACTTAATACTTTTGCTGCCAAACTTACTGCTTCATCCGGTATGAGTGTTCCATTGGTGTATACATCCAGGGTAAGCTTATCAAAGTCAGTGATTTGTCCTACACGGGTGTTCTCAACAGTAAGGTTAACACGCTCTACAGGAGTATAGATGGAGTCAACCGGAATAACACCGATTGGCAAATCATCATTTTTATTCTTGTCAGCACTAACATAACCTCTTCCGTTTGTGATAGTTAACTCCATATAAAGTCTGCTATCTGGACCGCCACATAAGGTTGCAATCACTTGATCAGGATTAAGAACTTCTATATCTGGGTCAGCTTGTATATCCCCTGCTGTTACTACAACTTCGCCTTCCGCCTCAATGTATGCAGTCTTGGGCTCATTCGTATCGCTTGTGTTCCTGATTGCTAAGCTTTTGATATTCATGATAATCTCGGTAACGTCTTCCTTTACACCGGGAACTACACTAAACTCATGAACAACACCGTCAATTTTAATTTGACTTACAGCAGAACCAGGTAAGGATGAAAGCATAATTCTT
>JAQSYO010000056.1 GCA_029256105.1 Herbinix sp. | reverse complement strand
TTAGGCAAAATATATGGTCTCTTCGGAATATTGTTGGCCACAGCAATTGCTAGAATGTTAACAAATATGTGGTATGAACCATTTATACTTTTTAAGAATCATTTTAAAAAATCTCCGATTTTATATTTTAAAAGACAGGCTTTATATTGGATGATTGCAGTAATTTGTTGCCTTAGTACTTATTTAATAAGCAGAGCTATTAATACGGTTTCTGTATTCAATCTAATAGTAAAGTTAGTGATTTGTCTCATAGTGCCGAATGTAATTATACTCGCATTATTCTTTCGGAGTAAAGAATTTGAATACATCAATGAACAGATTATTACAAAAGTAAAAAATAAAATTCTTAAGAAAGCTTATAATTAGGGTAGTATGAAATAAATATTAGTAGGAGTTAGCCTATGGACAAAATAGTAAGTGTAATTATTCCTATCTATAACGTAGACAAACAGATCCATCGATGCATTGAGTCAATGACAACGCAGACCTATCATAATTTGGAGATTATCTTGGTGGATGATGGTTCAACAGACAGATGCCCCCAGATATGTGATGAATATGCTAGGATGGATTCTAGAATTAAAGTAATTCATAAGGTGAATGGTGGCCCAACCGATGCTAAAAATATGGGGTTGAACGTAGTAACTGGTGATTATGTTTATATTCTTAACGGCGATGACTATGTAGCTAACACCTTAATTGAGGTTGCCTTAGAAAATGCAGTAGCAACCTCAGCGGATCTGGTTCTATTTAGTTTTAATAAAATAGATGAATTTGATAACTTATTGTCCCCGGTTAGATTTAAACCTGCAATACAGGAACTAGGGGACTATAACAGATTGGGGTATATTGTAAACAACCTTCAGCAATACAAGTCAGGTTGGGAAGTTGGAAACAGGCTGTTTAAGGCAGATTTGATTCGAAAGAATCATATATTCTTTTGGGATAAAAAATCAATTCTAACAGAGGATCTTGGTTTTTCCTTGAATTATGCATTACATGTTAATAAGATTTCTTACATACCCGAAGTGTTATATTACTATCGGATTCGAAACGGTTCTGACCGGTCACAGTCACCAACAGAACCAAGGATCTTGGAAGCTTATGAGTTGTGTAAGCTTGTGGAAGTTAAGATAAAGACTTCTTTCAAAAACTCTAAGATGGAAAAGGAATTTTCAATTCTATTTTTTGCCTTAATGAATGAACAACTAAGTAAATTAAACTTTTATAATTATAGAGACTCATTATCTTCCCTGAATGATAAAAAGTTATTCTATGAACAAAATAGACGGGTTATTACTAGGTTTTTATCATTAATGAGGTATTATGGTACTGCACAGGGAATAGCATTCTTAATGCAATGTATTTTTACCTCTAGGAAAATAGACAAAACAGGAATTTTTATCATTCATATGATTAACAAGTTAAAAAAAATCTCGGAGACCTTTCAATATAATAAATCAAAATTATTTTCTAGAAAACGCCTATTTTTAATTGGTTGCGAAGATTTCTGGAATCTTGGAGATCATCATATCGCAATCTCAGAGATTGAATATCTGAATAAGATATTGCCGGATTATGCGATTATCGAGATCGCTGCTTCCAGATATTTTGCTGTTAATCGTTTGTTACCGTTCGTTATTAGACGAAAAGATATCATCTGCATGCATGGTGGAGGTAATGTTGGGAACTTTTATATGCTAGCAGAACATATTCGAAGAGATCTTATGAAAAAATTCCGAAATAATGAGAAGGTTATATTTCCCCAAACAATCCATTATGATAGCTCCGACGTGGGAAAAGTTGAATTAGAAAAGGATCAAAGCAGTATAAAAAAGACCAGAAATCTGACTTTATGCATAAGAGAACATTATTCATATGAACTGGCAAAACAATATTTTGATTGCAATGTGCTATTAACACCGGACATCGTATTATTCTCAAATTATATTGAACAATTCAAATCGGATCGGAAGGGAGTAGTTCTTCTTTTACGAAATGATTTAGAAGGTGTTATAACTGGGCAGGATAAACAGTTCATTGAGAAGATAGTACAGCGATATACGTCGGAAATTCGAATGAATGATACACAATTAATTACAGATATTAATGTTTATAACAGAAAAGAAGTGGTGGAAAAGTTTATTGGTAAAATTGCAGAAGCTGAATTTGTCATAACGGATCGCTTACACGGCATGGTGTTTTGTGCAATTACGAAAACCCCATGTATTGTATTACCAAATTACAATCATAAAGTAGAGGGCGTCTATGAATGGCTTTCAAAATTAGAATATATCATAATGATTAATCATTTGAGTGAGTTGGAGGAAGCAATCAAGAAGCTACTAAAAATTGAGAGGATAACATATGACAATACGACCATACTAGAAGGGTTTGATGTTCTGACGAAGTTACTAAAGAGTAAAGTCAAGTGAATTGGTTACTCCTATTTTACTGACTTTATCATACATTGGCATGATAGGATGCTTCTGATTCATGACAATAGAAAGTTCACAAAGCGTGCTTTCTATCGTTTGCACGATACGAAGGAAGGGGGTAAGAATGTGAATATAAAAGTAAGTGTTATTATACCGATTTATAAAGTGGAACAATACATTCGTCGGTGTATTGATTCAGCCATTGCTCAAACACATCGTAATTTGGAAATTATATTAGTGGATGATGGTTCTCCTGACAATTGTCCTCAAATCTGCGATGATTATGCCAAGCTTGATCAGAGAATCAAGGTAATACATAAATCAAATGGAGGTCTATCTGATGCAAGAAATGCAGGATTGAAAGTGTTTACCGGTGATTATGTTTATTTCTTTGACGGGGATGACTATATTGAGAGCAATTTGATAGAAATAGCGTTACATAATGCAGTTGTAACCTCTGCGGATTTGGTCGTTTTTAACTATGATCGAGTGGATGAAAATGACAATTTGTTAGCAATTAGTAATTTTAAAACAGGAATATATCAAATTGAAGATCATAACAGAGTGGATTATATTGTGAATAACCTTGCAAAATATACATCCGGTTGGGAAGCATGGAACAGGCTTTTTAAATCAGATATCATCAGAAAGTATAATTTGCTATTTTGGGACAATAAATTGATTTTTGCAGAAGACTTTGGATTTTCCTTAAATTTTGCATTACATGTCAAAAAAATCACCTGTATCTCTGAAGTGCTATATCATTACCTCATCAGAGAAAACTCGATTATGTCGCAGGCAGCAAAAGATCCCAGACTTTCAGCTTCGATCGCTTTAAGTAAGCTGGTAGAAGAAAAGATTACAAATTCCTTCCGAAATTCTATTCTATACAAGGAATTTCCAATATTATTTTATAGCATAATGTACGAACAGCTCAGAGGGGTCACGAAAGATAACTACAAAAAATCAATTTCATCTATCAATGATAAAGAGTATTTTTATAAAAACTTGAAACGAGTTACGAGAAGACCTATTTCAATATTAAAGCATTATGGGGGTGTTAGAGGCTTTGTAGTTTTATTGATTTGTATTATTTTGATCACACGGAAGTTTGATAACCTTAATGTCCGTATTATTGAATCGTATAAAAAGAGATGGAAAATATCAGAGGTTTTTGAAAACAACAAAGCAAAGATGTTTTCTAAAAGACGCATTTTCGTAATTGGAACCGAGGATTTTAAGGATCTTAAAGACCACCATATTGCGATTTCTGAGATGGAATATCTTCAGAATACATTTCCAGATTATTCAATCATTGAAATCACTGCTTCAGAGTATTTAACGGTTCGCCATATGCTCTCGTTTATCATCAAAAATAGAGATTTGATATGTATTCCCGGTGGTGGGAATATGGAAAATGTGAATTCCCTTGCAGAGTGCATTCGAGGAGATGTCATGAAGAAATATAGGAATAACAGGAAAGTAATATTTCCTCAAACGATTCATTATGATTCCTCCGAGGATGGGATACTGCAATTAATAAGAGACCAAAGTTTTATAAAAAAATGTAAAAATGTAACCTTATGTGTCAGAGAACAATCCTCCTATGAATTAGCAAAACAGTATTTTGAATGTAATGTGGTTATGATACCGGATATATTACTTTATTCAAATTATAATAAACGATTTTGTTTCGAACGAATGGGAGCGGTACTTCTCTTACATAACGACATAGAAGGAGCATTATCCAGGCAGGACAAGCTTCTAATTGGAAGTGTAGTTCAACAATACATAAAGAACATACAATTTAATGATACAATATTGAATTCTAATATCAGTGTTTTTGACAGAAAAGAGGTTATTACTTCCTTTGTAAAAAAAATCGCAAAAGCGAAAATGGTAGTTACAGATCACTTGCATGGCATGTTATTTTGTGTAATTACGCAGACCCCATGTATTGTTCTACCTGATTATAAAGAAAAGATAGAGGAAGTTTATGAATGGGTTTCAAAATTAGGCTATATAAAAATGATTTCTAATGTCAGTGAGTTGGATGAAGCAGTTCAAGAATTCTCTAGAATTAAGAATATAGAATATGATAATTCTGGTATAATGGAAGGCTTTGATGTCCTGACAAAAATACTGCAAGAGGAAACAGCGAGATGATTCGCTTTTGGGAAACGATAGAAGCACACTTTTCGATCTTTCTATTGTCATGAATAATAAACCTGATACAAGACAGACCAAATAAGTCTTTTCTGTATCAGGTTCATTACACCATATAATCGATTTAGCTATAACTTGGAATTTGTATTGTTATAGAACGATAATATCATAGATAGAGGTTTTCCCTCCTTCTATATATGTGTTTGCAAACATGGGTATAGAATTATTGGTTAATACTATTTTTTGTGTTGTCTGATCAGATATAGCCATATAATAAAATGATTTCTTAGTACTAGATGTTGGATAAGATACAGTATTATTTGTAAATGTAAACACATGTCCAACCATTGTTGTTCCGTTTAACATAAAGAGAGTCTCATTTAATGTGCTGGTTGATTGACAGTTTATGGTGTTATTATCTATCATTACGTCGGTGGTAAGTGTTTTGTTGTAAAACTCAAACATTGTTGAAATTGAACCATTGAAGGTTACCTTATTTTTCTGAAATGAAATTATGGAGCTGCCTAATCGCTTGGTTTCTGCGTTAACCGTAATCGTATTGTTGTTAACTACTGAGTTATTATTAAATAAAGCTTCGGTTACGTTTGTATTACATGTAATGTCATTATAGGTAATGTTTAAATATCCATCTGAGACTCCACCGAAATTAGCAGTAGGACTATTTTTTATTTCTATTGTATTATTTGCAACATTGATATTGTTATCTATAACAGAACCTTTTAGTAAATACACTGGGTTTGAATTAGTTAGAGGTATGAAGTTAATCGTATTATTATCGATGGTGGCATTTTTTGAATCGCCGATGGCGATTGCAGCATAATCGGCAGCAACATTCAAAGTGTTTCCGGAAAATGTTACGTTATCTAAGCCAAAGCCATCATATCCCAAACTAACACCAAGCGTTCTAGGCTTTGATACCACACCTGCAATCGCATTAATATTATTGTTTGATATAGTAATATTAGTGATAGTAGTGGTTGATCCGGTGAAGGAAGCGATTATCTCATCATGGCAATTTGAAGTAGCTGTATTATTTGTAAATATTAAATCAGAAGCACCATGATTATAGATATCACGAAATTCTGCACATACACCTGCATTGGTATCCGCTAAGTTAATGAAAGTTGAGTTTTGTATTGTTATATTATGCCATCCAGTAAAAAGATCCAGATTGCTATATTCAATATCATGCGAAACACCATATGGTATTACGGTGGAAGGTATGGTGAAAGAACAATTATCCACAGTTACATTTGATGCATTCATAATTACAAACTGAGTTTTATATCCAACCGGTCTGGTCTCTCTTGCTTCGATATTTAATGCATTGATATTAATATTGCTTGCTTCCACATTAAAGTACCATTCATAATAGTTGGAAGTACTTCTATACTCATTGTCGGTAAACAAGGTAGCATTATTACCAATGATAGTAACACCGGAGGTCTGCATGGTGATAATATTATTTGTTTTATAGGCTGTATTTGACTCAAAGACAACAGCATCAGCACCACTGTTAAGAGCATTATTAATAGCTGCTGTGTCATCATGAGCGCCATCACCGTATGCACCAAAATCTTTAATGTATGCAACTTTTTGATAACCTTCTATGGGTGATATAACGGTTGGTGTCGGTGTAGCAGTCGGTGCTGGTATAGCAGTCGGTGCTGGAGTAGCAGTCGGTGTTGGTGCAGCAGTCGGTACTGGTGTAGCAGTCGGTGCTGGTGTAACAGTCGGTGCTGGAGTAGCAGTCGGTCTTGGTGTAGCAGTTGGTGTTGGTTTAACAGTGGGTGTTGGTGTTATTGTTATAACATTCTTCTTTCCACCATCACGTCTATGGTTTGTAAATGTTTTTGCAGTTGCTATACTGGATGTGCCTAATAATAAAATAAATATTATACTAAGCAAAACAGGAAAAACGCGTTTAAAAATAGCTTTAAAAAAAATCATATATCCTCCTTAAAATAACGATACTGATTAATTGATCCATCTCAATAAACACGAAATCAATATCAATATCATAACCGTGGCAACTGGCGATCATAGTCCTCTGGACGTTAGACCCTAAGTTTTGCGTCCTTACTTTTCAGTAAGTTTGCGATTAACATGTTTGGTATTTTATGGAGCTTTTGCTTTAAGAACTCATTCCTCCTTATACATGCAAAAAACTCCTTGACAAAGATGCGCAAGAAGTCTGTGGCCAACAAAAATTTAGGCAACTGGCAATCATAGTCACGAAGACCTTAGACCCTTAGCTTTGCGTCCTTACCTTTCGATAAGATTGCTATTATCTTTTAATTGTAATATTAGGTTTTACTGGACAATTATACCATAAGCCATTATTACTGTCACTAGCATTATTTTAACTAAAATTATTAAAGTATCCTATTCCTAAGTAAATGTACTATAGCAGTTACAATTAAGCTTAAAATATATCCTTTTACAACAAAACATAAATTACAATATCAACTTAGTTATTGTATTAATTTACAGGGCTATGATATATATTAGCCTGAAGAAAAATCAGGAGGTGCACATGATAAGATTTTATCGACATGTTAAAACGAACTTTACGTATATGGTGAGTGATTTCTTGGTAGGTATATTAGCCTCTTTCCTTGCAGGAATTCTAACAGAAACAAACATATTTGCATCATATGGATATTATTTGGTACTATGCATATGCTTTAACTTAATATGTATGTTCTTAAATAAAGGGGCTACGCTTTATAACGTATATATATTCTTTTATCCGGATCGTATCATAAAATATATAACACGGTCATTTTTGATTTCGGCAGCAGTAGTATCAGTCCTATTATTTTATGTAGGCAAGGCTGATGTAGAATTGGAGTTTTATTTAGTTTTTCTCATCTGTGAATATATTTTATTAATGTTGAGTGCGTATACAGGGCGCCTTTTTATAAAAAAAATCAGAAGATTTTATCCACGCACCATTCTCCTGGGTGATATGCATAAATACAAGAAATTTATCAATTATGTAAACAAGAGTAATTTAAACTTAAACATCATAGGATTCGTATCATTACATAGTGAAAAAGAAGGATGCCTAGGGAGCATCGATGAGTTGGAAAAAATAATTCATGATAATGCTGTTGATTATGTTTATATTATGGATCACAAAAGTGCTGAAATGTACTTCAAACCTTATATTCAAATTTGTCTAGATATGGGTATTACAGTTGGTCTGATCTTTGACTTCTATTACTCTATTGATGCGCATAGCTATGTTAGCAGTATTGGAAATTATCCCGTTCTCACTTATCATACCGTAGTTTTAAACAGTGTATCCAGAGCGATCAAAAGAACCATGGATATTGTGGGAAGTATTGTAGGTATTGTTGTTTTCTTACCGCTTATGCTGGCAGCAGCAATTGCCATTAAAATCGAAGATTTTAAAGGACCAATTATTTTTAAGCAGATACGAGTTGGTCAGAATGGACGACAATTCTACATATATAAATTCCGTAGTATGTATACAAATGCAGAAGAAAGAAAAAAAGAACTTATGAAGTTGAATGAAATGAACAATGAGTTTATGTTTAAGATAAAAGATGATCCCCGTATTACAAAAGTCGGTAAGTTTATTCGAAAAACAAGTATTGATGAATTGCCACAGTTTTTTAATGTACTATTAGGTGATATGAGTTTGGTGGGTACAAGACCTCCGACGCTCGACGAAGTGAATAAGTATGAGACAAAGTATTGGCGGCGAGTTAGTATAAAACCTGGAATCACCGGAATGTGGCAGGTTAGTGGAAGAAGTAAAATAACCGATTTTGATGAAGTCGTTCGGTTGGATACGATTTATATCGACAAATGGGATATATTACTGGATTTTAAGATTATGTTTAAAACGGTTTTACAAATAATATTTAAAGAAAAAGATGCTTATTAGATAGTTTTGAGACATTGATGGGACGATATAAAAAGTATTTATTTTAAAATATCAAATTATTTTATAATCGATATTCCCAGTACTACCGCCCATTTCCCCTGCATACAATGTAACAACAACGAACTAGAGGGGAACACTATGAAAGGCTATATAGAGGAACGTGCGGTTGAGATCGCTAATTATATCATCGATAACAATGCGACTGTGAGGCAAACCGCGAAAC
>JAQSYO010000029.1 GCA_029256105.1 Herbinix sp. | reverse complement strand
TACATCTACTCATGTATCAGAAGAATCCGTTAGTAAAATGCGTAGCTCAATTCTTTATCTTGGAGCATTGCTTGGAAGATTTCACGAGGTAACGATTGCTTATCCGGGTGGATGTTCGATTGGGAAGCGGCCGATTGACTATCATTTGAATGCAATCAAGAAAATGAATGTAACGCAAGAATTTCTTGGTGAGGATGATAGTATCATTCATTGTTATACCAACAAAATCGTCGGAAATGATATATTTCTTGAGTTTCCTAGTGTGGGCGCAACGCAGAATATTATATTGGCCGCGGTACTATCTGAAGGTGTTACTAGAATATTCAATGCGGCAAGAGAACCAGAGATTACAGAAGTTTGTAATTATCTGATTGAAGCAGGTGCAAGGATTTGCGGAAAAGGTTCAGCCTTTATCGAGGTAGAAGGAGTAAAACAGTTACATGATGTAGAGTTTAGACTTTCACCGGATCGAATCGTTGCAGGAACATATATGGCAGCGATTGCAGCAACCAAAGGTGATGTATTATTCACAAATGCCCCAATCAATCATCTGGATTCAACAATCCGGATTCTAAAAAAGGTTGGCTGCAATATTGAAACGACGGAAGATACGGTCAGAATATACAATAGACACAGACCAATTCCGATTGACGTACTTAAGACGCAGCCCTTCCCGGGTTTTCCAACAGATATGCAATCTCAGTTGATGTCAATTCTATGTCTGGCGGATGGAGAAAGTACTGTTGTAGAAGAAATATTTGAATCCCGTTATCAAAATGTAGCGGAACTGAGGAAAATGGGCGCAATCATCAGCCTTGATGATAAAGAAAATAAAGCAATCATTTCCGGAGTAAAAAGGTTACAGGGTGCAACCGTTAACGCACATGATTTAAGAGGTGGTGCTGCACTAGTTATAGCCGGACTTTCGGCGGAGGGGACAACAATTGTCCGTGATGCCACCAGTATTGAACGGGGGTATGAAGATATCTGCAGAGATTTAATGATCTTGGGTGCCAAAGCCAGATTTTGCAGCGAAAATGCCACAGGATAAGAATACTTCATAGGAGTTAATAATGAATAAAAGAAGGCAAAGGAATTCAAATAATGTACTATTTAGAATATGCTGGAGAATTATGGCTATTCTGCTTGTTATCGGCATTCCTGCCGTGTTGTTTGTGAGTACCTTTCACATTAAAAAGATTGAAGTTGTCGGAGCAAAACGCTATACAACGGAACAGATTACAGAACAATTGATGCAGACGAAGCAAGATTCCAATGCAATTTATCTATATTTAAAGTATAACTACTTTACAAAAGTAAGAATACCATTTGTAGAAAAAGTAGATATCGAAATGGTAGATAATCATACTGTAACTATTTTTGTTTATGAAAAGATGGTAGCGGGCTGTGTGGATTTCATGGGAGAGTACTTATATTTTGATAAAGATGGTATTATCGTAGAGAGTTCTTCAAAGCGCTTAGAGGATATTCCGATTATCAATGGTCTTCAATTTGATAAAATTGTTTTAAATGAGAAGCTTAAAGTACAAAAAGATGAATTGTTTGATATAATTATCAATTTAACTCAATTGATTGAAAAGTATGATCTTGGTGTCGATACCATCAGCTTCAATAATAAATATGAGGTAACTGTAGACTGTGGTGACATCAAGGTCCTGCTTGGTAAAAGAAGTACCTATGATGAAGTTTTATCAGAACTAAAGAACATCCTTGTAAAAGCCAAAGGGATGGAAATAACGCTTGATATGAGAAATTATGTAAAAGGAACCGATAATATAATTGGTAAACTAAAAATACCGACAGAATAGATAAAAAAATATCAAATAAATCATTTTTTTTAAAATTATACTTGATTATTTGGGAATTTAAAGATATTATATAAAGTAGGATTAGTGGATACCACAAATTGTATATGATTGTGATTTTATCCCATTATCATGTGGTTTTGGAAGAAAATTGGAATAGTATAATTAAAGGGAATTGTAGTAATAATGCCTAACGAATTATCACAAGTGGTTAAACCAGAGTTGGTTTTTAATTCATTTATAAACCATATCACTTGTCAAAAATTCAATTGACATGAATAGAAAGAATACGATGAAGGAGGAATAGACCTTGCTTGAGATAAGAACAAATGAGGCGGATACCACTGCAAAAATACTCGTAATTGGGGTAGGAGGAGCAGGTAATAACGCCGTTAATCGAATGATAGAAGAAAATATCTTAGGTGTTGATTTTATATGTGTTAATACGGACAAGCAGCACTTAAAAAATTGCAAGGCTCCGCAATGCATACAAATTGGAGAGAAGCTTACCAAAGGTCTTGGTGCAGGGGCACAACCTGAGATTGGACAAAAAGCTGCTGAAGAGAGTAAAGAACAATTATCCGAGTTGATTAAGGGTGCTGATATGGTGTTTGTTACCTGTGGAATGGGTGGCGGAACAGGAACCGGTGCTGCTCCGGTAGTTGCACAAATTGCAAAAGATATGGGTATTTTAACGGTAGGTATCGTAACAAAGCCTTTTAAATTCGAAGCAAAGACTCGTATGACGAATGCTGTCAGCGGTATTGATCGCTTAAAAGAGCATGTTGATACCTTAATTGTGATTCCGAATGATAAACTCTTAGAAATCGTCGATCGTAGAACAACGATGCCGGATGCGTTAAGAAAAGCAGATGAAGTATTACAGCAGGGTGTTCAGGGTATTACAGACTTAATTAATGTACCTGGACTCATTAACCTTGACTTTGCAGATGTTCAGACTGTAATGAAGGATAAAGGTGTAGCACATATCGGTATCGGTATTGGAACCGGTGATGATAAATGTATTGACGCTGTTAAGCAGGCGATTACCAGTCCGTTACTTGAAACAACAATTCAGGGAGCTTCCCATGTGATCATTAACATTTCTGGTGACATCAGTTTGATTGAAGCAAATGAAGCTGCTACTTTAGTTCAAGAGTTAGCCGGAGACGCTGCTAATATTATCTTTGGTGCTATGTTTGATGATACTAATCCGGATTGTGCAACAATTACCGTTATTGCAACCGGTTTAGACAGTAGATCTAAAGAGATGGTTAAGACTCCTGATTTCCTTAGACATCCAACCGGAGGAATCAGACCATCCTTTAAACCAGAGGTTAGCGTAAATAGAACTTTTACAGCAGGCAGTGCTTATAGTAATGGGACAAGCCAAACCAGCCAACAAGTACATACGCAACAGTCAAGTTTTCAAACGGATCCAATGAGACGTCCGATTAGCCAGCCATCAAAAGCGCCAGTGAATACGAATACAGATCCTAGCGGGATTAAAATTCCTGAGTTCCTACAGAAGAATCGTCATAATAAGTAGAAAGCAGTTTTGCCGGCATAGGCAAGTATTTCATTACATATAAGTCATTAATAGCACATGATTCGACTCATTAAATTTTATTTACAATTTATCAGAGATACAAAGAAAAATCAATATACATAAGAGATTAAGGCTGTCAGATTATTTCGTAAAGAATAATCTGACAGCCTTTTTTATACCGAAAAAGCATATAACCGCATATGCTGTAAAAATAAGTAAATGAAAACAAGGATTCACACCCCAAGAATTGACATAAAATGGAAGCTAAACAAGTTATAATCGAGTTGTACGTTTGATGTACCCATTGGTTCACAAAATGATGCGAATCGTCTCATAAAAATAAGCGAGAACGTCTCACCGAAATTGCGGAATCGTTAGGATGTTGGAACGGAGTCCATTCATAATTAATTCTTATATCCGTGGGTTGTCGAGAACAATAGTGGATAATTACGAGGGATGATTGACTAATTGTTGGAGGTGAAATTTGTATCTTGAGGTTTATCCGGATATCATATTTGTCCTTAATTTCTTCATCGATTTCATATTGTTATTTTTATTAAAAAAGGTAAATCGAAAACGTAGTAATATTCTAAGACTAATTGGAGCTGCAGCCATAGGAGCATTTTTTGCTGTAATTGTAAGCATATTTATATGGATGAATATATTAATCCGGTTCGTTTTTATGAATGTTATTGCAGCTGTACTTATGCTTCTCATTGCATTTGGCAGATTGAAGATAACGGATTTAATTAAACAGGTAATTACTTTGTATTTGCTTACATATTTCGTAGGTGGTTTGGTGAATTCTATGTATTATCACACGAATCTACGGTTATATCTGCTGAATTTGGGAAATTCTATCTCCTACAGCAATGTATCGTGGAAGTTTGTCATAACGGTGATACTTCTTTTAATTCCGGCAGTGCTGCTCCTATTATGGCTAAAACGCTGGTACCAGAGTAATGAGCGAGAAACCTATGAAGTTGAGTTAATATTAGAAAATCGGATGATTCATACGAGAGGACTTATGGATTCGGGAAATTGCTTATATGATCCGATTTTTAGGCGACCAATAATGGTAGTTGAGAGTTCTTTACTTGAGGAGCTATTATCAGAAGAATTTCATAATGATTTTGAAAATGCTAAGAAATATCTAGAGGGTAATAATTTAAATACCGACCAATGGGATATTGGTAATGAACATGCACTTCGTCTTCGGTTTATCCCGTATCAATCCATCGGAAAATCGCAAGGAATGATGTTGGGACTCCTACTGGATAAAATATTAATCCATACAGGAAAAGAAACCATATGTAACGAGAAGGTGACCGCGGCTATTTGTGATAACCACCTATCTACGAAGGATGACTATCACGTCATATTACACAAGGAACTAATGTAAGGGGAAAGTTTTAAAAAAACGAATTTAGAACTTAAAGTTTGAAAGAAAAGTCCTTTCAAACTTCCTTATTTAGGCTTATTCTCGACTGGAATAGAGCTCAAAAACGAGAAAGGCAGGGGTATAAAATATGGGAGGTTTATCTATGCTTTTAAAGTTATCAATACAAAACAAGTTTCAGTTTCGGATGATCCCGGACATTAAAACAATTATATTTGGACACAAAGGGGAAATCCATTATATCGGTGGTGCAGAAGTTTTGCCTCCGCCGTTAGATTCGGTTAGAGAAGCAGAAGTGATAGGTGAGTTGGGTACAGAACGTGATACGGAGATGAAATCTATCCTGGTTGAACATAATTTACGACTCGTCGTGTACATAGCTAAGAAGTTTGATAATACCGGAGTCGGTGTGGAAGACCTAATTTCAATTGGTACAATTGGACTTATTAAAGCAATTAACACGTTTAATCCTGACAAGAATATTAAGCTTGCAACTTATGCCTCCCGTTGTATTGAAAATGAAATATTAATGTATCTTAGGCGAAATAACAAAACAAAGCTGGAGGTCTCAATTGATGAACCCTTGAATGTGGATTGGGATGGTAATGAACTCTTGCTTTCTGATATACTTGGAACAGAAGAGGATGTCATTTATCGTAATATTGAGGAGGAAGTAGATCGAAAGCTGCTTCGAAAGGCCTTATCTAAATTAACTGATCGTGAGCGGATAATTGTGGACTTACGGTTTGGATTGAATACCGACGACGGTACAGAACGGACCCAGAAGGAAGTGGCCGATTTACTCGGTATCTCGCAATCCTACATATCTAGACTAGAAAAGAAGATTATCAAACGACTGAAAAAGGAAATGGTACGTTTTGAGTAAGAAAACATATTTGGTAATTATTTCTTAATCTATAATCGTATAAACCGGAGCCAAAAAGTGAATCATTCTATAATGAAAATGATATGATTCGGAGGTTTCGTTATGGCTCTTTATAAGGTTGAGATATGTGGTGTAAATACATCTAAACTGCCATTGTTAAAAAACAGTGAAAAGGAAGAATTGTTTCAAAGAATCTTAGGTGGAGACAAAGAAGCAAGGGAGCTTTATATTAAGGGTAACCTTAGATTGGTGCTATCCATCATCCAGAGATTCTCTAATAGCAATGAAAATGTAGACGATTTATTTCAGATCGGTTGTATTGGTCTAATGAAGGCAATAGATAATTTCGATATTACACAGAATGTAAAATTCTCTACGTATGCTGTGCCGATGATTATTGGTGAAATCCGCAGATACTTAAGGGATAATAATGCAATCCGTGTTAGCCGTTCTTTACGCGATACTGCCTATAAGGCAATTTATGCGAAGGAAGCATTGGTGAAGAAGAATGAAAAAGAACCTACCATTAGTGAAATTGCAGCCGAAATCGGTATCAGTAAGGAAGATATTGTTTATGCGCTAGATGCAATCCAAAGTCCGGTATCTCTTTATGACCCTGTCTATGTTGAGGGTGGAGACGCACTATATATTATGGACCAGGTAAGCGATAAGAAGAATAAGGAGGAAAACTGGATTGAGGAAATCTCCCTAAAAGAAGCAATGGATAAATTGTCGGCAAGGGAGCACAACATCATTAAACTTCGTTTCTTTGAAGGAAAGACGCAGATGGAGGTTGCCAAAGAAATTAATATTTCTCAAGCGCAGGTTAGCAGATTGGAAAAATCAGCACTTAAAAATATGCGCAATTATTTGGTGTAAGGAATTTAAGGTATAGTGAAAGATAAGGGAGTAATCACTTCACCTTTGGGTGAATTGATTCACATAGAGTAGGATGATGGGGCAAACTTTTTCAAAGGAAATCTTTGGAGGTTTGCCCTTCATTCTTTTTTGATTCATATTTAAAATAAGGAATATAGTTATTGAATTATTCGACGATATATGCTAAATTTTATTATTATATATAATAGTTTTATAAGAAGGAAAGTAATAATTTTACAACCACTTCCATCACTCTTGATATTTGATAAATAAATTATAAACACGAGATTATACATAATGTTTTGATTTAGCATCAAGGTCGATTCTTGTACAATAGTTTATATAAAATAATAAGCAGGGTGTGTGATAAAATGAATATTGTTTCCTATGTAGTGGGGTATTCAATCTATGGTATCGAATCGTTTATATGGTGGAGATTGACGAATAGTGTATTGGTTTCGAAATATGATAAGAAGTATCCAATGGGTGCGGCAATCATTATGTTTGCAATGATGCTAATGAAGGACTTCATTTTTCGATTACCGAATATACCCCAACTGCAGGTAATAGGTACAATTGTACTTATGGGTTATACCTTTATAATGGGACTTTTCCTATTTAAAAATTCATTTCTTGAAAAGCTTATTTGGTGGGGAATATATTACTTTGGATTGATTATCATGGAATTAGTGACAATACTATTACTAAGTTTAGTAATGAATACATCAATTCAGGATATTACGACAGATAATACAACAAGCCTTTGGATTATTGCCTTAGCTAAAATAATGACAGTTCTAATATTTGAAGCGATTATTCGTAAGCGAAAGGGTAAATTAGTTATTGGATTTTCGTATTTCAATGAATTGTCTTTTGTTATAATATTTAGTATAGTTCTTTTATTGGGAACTGTTTTTATCTTTAGTAACACAAATAATATAGCAAGTAATATTGATAATATAATACTTTTCTTTTTTGGGATAATGTTATTTATAGCCATATTTATTATATCCTTAATTTTTAAAATAGAAAAAAAATCAAAAGAAGAGATGGAAACAAAATTAAAACTTCAGCAAATTGAGCTGGAGGTTAAGCTAAATGAGGATATGATTAGCATTACGGACAAGCTGAGAAAATTACGTCATGATATGAATAATCACATTGGTTTAATTAAAACATTGGTACATACTGAGAAATATGAAGATTTAAAAGAGTATATCGATCAAATATATGAAGATGTTGAAGTGGCTAATGAGTTAGTGATTACAGAAAATAAGACCTTATCCGTCTTATTAAATACAAAGAAAAGTAAAGCAAGGGAAAAAAATATCGATTTTCAAAGTATGATAGCAATGCAGAATTTTCAGATGCAAAATAAGGATATCTGCGCGTTATTAGGTAATATCTTGGATAATGCAATTGAAGCAGCAGAAAAAGCCAATAATAAATATATACAATTAACAATTCAAAAAACTTCTTCGGGATGTGTAATTAGTTGTGAAAATTCATTTGGAGTTAAGCCGGTTATGCGAAAAGGAAAATTTATTACCTCAAAAGAAGATGCCTTTATTCACGGAATCGGAACGGAAAATATAAAAGATATTGTTGCAAAATATAAAGGTGAAGTAAGTTTTGATTTTGATGATGAGATGTTCAATGTTAGGGTAGTTATGCCTGCTTAGAAGTGGAATTATCGTTGGAAGGGACCATAAATGAAATATAATATAGTAGTGTGTGATGATGAAAATTTAGCACTTAAGATTAACTGTGTTTGTATTGAGGAGTTAATAAAAAAATATAAAATAGATGCTAGTGTAACAGGCTTCGTAAATGGAGATAAATTAATTGAATTCGCAGAAAACAATGAAGTAGACCTTGCATTCTTAGATATTGACCTTAAGGGCATGAATGGTATTGTAGTCGCTGCGAGAATATTAAAGAAAAATCCAAAGGTGACAACTATATTTATTACAGGACATAGGGAATTTGCGTATGATGCATTTACGGTTGAGGCGTTTAGTTATTTAACAAAACCGATTGATCCGGATAGACTGGAGAGAATATTCAAGAAGGCTATCTTACACGCGAATGATGTAAATAACAGAAAACTACGGGTGGCACCCTTAGTCATTACGGAAGAAAATATAAAAAAGAAGATTAATCAATCGATTATAATATATATCGAACGGGTAGAAACCCAGAGTACAATCGTCACAAAGACTTCGAAGCATTATGTATATGAAACGATAACTTCTTTGGCAGAGCGCCTGGAAGAGAATTTTTTACGTATCAACCAAGGTATTATTGTCAATCTAATTGAGGTTTCAATATTGCAAGGGAACCAAGTTACGATGAAAACAGGGGAAGTATTTACGATTGGGCGTACGTATAGTAAGGCAGTAAAGAAAAGATATCTTGAATATCCACAAGAATAATACTGAAATAAACAGAATATAAGTAATTTTAATCGACCGATGCTTTGCATCGGTTTTTTTTTGTTGTAGATATGTAGAATCCGAAGGAATTTATGCAGAATTATCATGAGTGCTTCGTCAAAACTGTTTATAAATGTCGAATAATATGTAAAACATGTAATGTAGGGTGGTTTCATTGAAGGATAATGTGAAAATGTTAGAATAAAGAAGATAAATGACAGGTAGTAATTTAGGAGACGAAATGTGCTAAATATAAGAATTAATAGTATATCAAAGGATCCATATAAGAGAAATAAGATATCGATGGATATAGAGAAAAGCACACTTATCGGGTTATACGGCAACAAGATGAAATCATTCTTAATGCTGCTGGCTGGAATGGAGAGTTTTGAAGGAGATATCGTACTGGATTCTATTAGCTTAAAAGGCGATATTGAAGAGTATTTAAATTTAATTGCCCTAATGACAAAGGAATCAATTGTAAAAACAAACCTATCGGTGAATGACTTCCTAGATTTCTATGGTTGTATGAGTAATGCGTTCAACGATGATTATGAGGATAGAAAAGATCAATTGCTAGAGGAATTTGACTTACTGAATTTAAAAAACAGTAGTATTAAAAAATTATCGATGGAGAATAGAACAAAGGTCAAGCTATTAAGCCTATTTCTAAAGGATCATACATTAATTTTGATCGATACCTTTTTAGAAAGCTTTAATAAAGAGGGAAGAAAAAAGGTTATTGCATTTTTAAAGAAATATGCAAAAGAAGAGAGAATTGTACTAGTAGGATCAGAGGATCTTCAATTGTTGCAAAGTTTTAGTGATGAAATCTACATTCTTAATTAAGAATAAGGAGATGAGTAATTTGCGATATGAGACTATCTCAAATCAGATCATGTATAAGCTGGTAGAAGAAAAAAGAATCAATGATGAATACCGGGAAGTATATGCATATGCCCTGGAAAAAATGTTGGCGGGAATTGGAAATGCAATATTGCTTCTCCTCACAGCATTAATATTTGATATAGGTATTGAGACAATCGTGTTTTTATCGTTTTATATACCTATTCGTAAATACGCAGGAGGCCTTCATGCTAAAACTAGGACAAGCTGTGTAATGATCTCCTTAATCGTAATGGTAACCTGTATGAAACTAGCGATGGTTATCAGTAATACAAGCATGTGGAGTTGCATCTCCCTGATTACATTATTCATTGTAATATTGTTAATTAACCAATTTGCTCCGATGGATTCAATAAATAAAAGATTATCTTCGAAAAATTGGATTAAACATAAAATAATTTCAAAATATATCACTGTAGTAGAAAGTTTAATTCTAATAGGTGGAATTCTGTTTGTACCGGATCTGAAAGTGTATATTATGACAGCTACAATGGCAATGTTGTTAGTTGGCATAACTATTATACCTTATAAAAAATTATGGAGGGTTTAAATTATGGAGAAAATGATCAAAAAGCTTAATCAAGTATCATCAAACTCATGTAAGGCAGTTTTAACGTTATCTGTAGCAGCGTTGGAAACCTGGGGTCCGGGTTGCTCATTACTTTTTTATGAACCCAAGGAGCCGAAGAATTTAAAGAATATAAATTTAAAAAAGCTTCGTAAGGAATTAAAATAGTAAATAAGAATACATAAAGTTAGATTGAATAAACGATATGCATTAAGAATGACAGTAAAATGTACATAAGAGGTTTGTCTCTTGACTTTATATTAGGTTGTATGGGGAATATACAACAGAGCAATATATGCATAGATTGTATTGGGCAAGCAATGCACATCTATGCTGATATTGTTTAAAGGGCTAGTTTGTTAATTAATAATTTATTATAATACCAATTTATGAAAAGAAACAGAGCTCTGAGGTTGAAATACCCTAGGGCTTTTTCTGTTATGATAATAAAATCAATTACAGTCGAGACAAAAATGATAAATTTATCTTTTCAACTGAGATTAAAATGAGTATGATATAGATAAGTTAGCTAACTTGATTAGCAGATGAATCTTGGGAGGATTAAGAATGAATGAAGTTATGAAGCAGCTAAAAAATAGAAAATCAGTAAGAGTATTTGAAGATAAGCCAATTACAAAGGATATTAGGGACGAAATTGTACAGGCAGCCTTTGAAGCTCCAACGGCAGGAGGGATGATGTTATATAGCATACTAAACATCAGCAATCAGGAATTAAAGGATAAATTAGCAATAACCTGTGATGACCAGCCCTTTATCGCAAAAGCACCATTGGTATTAATCTTTCTGGCAGATTATCAGAGATGGTATGATTCCTATTGTATGGCAGACTGTAATCCCAGAAAGCCAGGAGCGGGAGATATCCTTCTTGCGAGTGCTGATGCGATTATTGCTGCTCAGAATACTGTCGTTGCAGCAGAATCCTTTGGAATTGGCTCCTGTTATATCGGGGATATCGTCGAAAACTATGAAACAGTTCGAGATATACTGGAACTTCCGGATTATGCAATTCCTGCGGCTATGCTTGTATATGGCTATCCCGTGGAGAACCAGATAAAAAGGAAAAAGCCGGTACGCTATGAACAACAATACCTTGTGTATGAGAACCAATATCATAGGTTATCAGAGGAAGAACTGATGGACATGCATCGTATTCGTAATGAGAAAGCTGGAAATGCAGATAGGAATATAAGCGAAGATATTAGGGCAAATTGTAATCGAAAGTACATGTCCGATTTTTCTTTAGAGATGAATCGATCCGTAAGTGAGTATTTAAAGAATTTTCATTAGGTAAAGAGTGTTTTTTTGGAGGTAACTTTATATGAATCAAGATCTAAAGAATAATGCCAAAAGCAATTTTGAATTAAAGGGTCAAGCTTATGAATATTATGATATAAATTCCTTAGAACAATTGGGTTATGATATAAAGCATCTGCCGTATTCGATTAAGATTTTATTAGAGTCGGTTTTGAGGCAATATGATGGACGGATAATTACCAGGGAGCATATCCTTTCCATAGCAAATTGGATTAGGAATAATGATGCAGAAGCAGAAGTACCGTTTAAACCAGCTCGTGTAATTCTTCAGGATTTTACTGGAGTTCCTGCCGTGTTGGATCTGGCATCCATGAGAGAAGCGATGGCAGAAACCAAAAAAGTGAAAGCTGAGGATGGAGAAAAAGCCAAAGTTGAATATATAGATAAAATCAATCCAGAGGTACCGGTAGACCTTGTTATAGATCATTCCGTACAAGTTGATTTTTATGGTAGTTTTGAGGCGTTAGAAGAAAACAGTAAACTAGAATTTGAGCGTAACGAAGAACGTTACCAGTTTTTGAATTGGGCGAAAAAAGCTTTTGATAACTTTAATGTGGTTCCACCGGCTACCGGTATCGTCCATCAGGTTAACCTTGAATATTTGGCTCAGGTGGTTTGTCAAAAGCGAAAAGGCAATAAGATTTTAGTATATCCCGATACGCTGGTCGGTACAGATTCCCATACCACTATGATTAATGGCCTCGGAGTATTGGGATGGGGTGTAGGTGGTATCGAAGCAGAAGCTGGCATGCTTGGTCAGCCTTCTTATTTCCCGATACCTGAAGTAATTGGAGTTCGTCTTACCGGAGAATTGCCAGAGGGTGCAACCGCGACTGATCTGGCCTTAAGCCTAACAAAACTATTGCGACAACGGGGCGTGGTTGGGGCTTTTGTGGAATATTTTGGTGAGGGTGTAAGAAACCTGCCGTTAGCGGATAGAGCTACAGTAGCGAATATGGCTCCAGAATATGGGGCAACCTGTGGTTACTTTCCAGTGGATGATGAAACGCTAAATTACCTTCGCTTAACTGGACGCACCGAAGAACAAGTTGAACTGGTTCGAACTTATTTAATTAACAATGATATGTTCTATCAGTACGATATAGAGGAACCAATCTATACAGAGATAATCGCGTTTAATTTAAATGCAGTAACCAGTTCGTTGTCTGGTCCAAAACGACCGCAGGATCTTATTCCATTAAGTCAAATGAAACAGGAATTTATTACTTCAGTGACAGCTTCTCACGGTAACCGGGGGCATGGTCTTTTGAAAGAGGTATTTGATCAGCAGGTAGATATCACGTTAGACGATGGCCGAAATAGTGTGATGACAACCGGTTCAATCGCCATTGCCTCTATAACTTCTTGTACCAATACATCGAATCCATCGGTTATGTTAGGAGCGGGGTTGCTTGCAAAAAAGGCGGTAGAACGTGGACTGAAGGTTCCTGCTCATGTGAAAACTTCCTTAGCTCCTGGATCCAAAGTAGTATCCGGCTATTTGAAAGCTTCTGGATTACAGGATTATCTAGACCAATTAGGATTTCAAATTGTAGGCTTTGGATGTACAACTTGTATCGGGAATTCAGGTCCATTACTACCGGTTATATCAAATGCAATTAAGGAAAATGATCTTTTGGTTACCTCAGTTTTGTCTGGAAACCGCAATTTTGAAGGTAGAATACATTCTCAGATAAAAGCCAATTATTTAGCTTCTCCTCCATTAGTGGTAGCTTATGCTTTAGCTGGTACTATGAATCTTGATTTGTTAAAGGAACCACTGGGGGTGGATCAAGATGGAGTTAAGGTTTATCTAAAAGATATTTGGCCTTCCTCAAGAGAAATAACCGAGACACTGCATAAGTATGTGAAACCGGAGCTATTCCGGAAGGAATACGCAACAATTTATGGCAACAATGTCATGTGGAATGAAATTCAATCCGGCGATAGTAAACTTTATGAGTTTGATGGGAATTCCACCTATATTCAAAAGCCTCCATTTTTTACTGAATTATCAGAGAAGCCAGAACCAATTAAGAAGCTAACTGAATTACGAGTACTAGCTATGTTTGGTGACTCTATAACAACAGATCACATTTCTCCGGCGGGTGCAATAGGTAAGAAGACTCCGGCTGGGAGATATCTACTGGAACGTGGAGTTAATCCAGTTGATTTTAATACCTATGGTTCAAGAAGGGGTAATCATGAGGTAATGATGCGAGGTACATTTGCTAATATACGCATTCGCAACCAGATAGCACCAGGCACAGAGGGAGGGTTTACAACCCATTGGCCAACCGGTGAGGTAATGCCAATTTATGAGGCCTGCATGAAGTATAAGGAGCTGAATACGGGTTTAGTAGTGTTAGCGGGTAAGGATTATGGAATGGGATCCTCTAGGGATTGGGCAGCCAAGGGTCCAAGCTTACTTGGAGTAAAAGTTGTAATAGCAGAGAGCTATGAGCGGATTCACCGTTCGAATTTGGTTATGATGGGAATATTACCTTTGCAATTTATCGAAAGCAATACGGTTGAAAGTCTTGGATTATCGGGAGAGGAAACGTTTGAGATCCAGATTGAGAATACAGTTAAGCCAAGAGATATAATTAAAGTTACAGCTAAAGCAAAGGACGGATCAATAACTACATTGAAAGCACTTGTTCGATTTGATTCGGAAATTGATGTTGATTATTACCGACATGGTGGAATTCTGCAGATGGTTCTGAGAGAAAAAATGAAACAGCAATAATTTATTTAGGTAGATAAATAAACAAAAGGATAAACGCATATCTGTAAATGATATCGTTTATCCTTTATTTGTTTAGTCTGAAATTATTTTAATTTTTATTAAGTTCTAATTTCGCTAATTGAATACAACCCATAATGCCCTGATTATCCTGTAAGGATGCAGGAACGATGTAATTATCAAGATCTTCCATCTGAGGAGTGTTTACATAACCGTTCATCAATTCTGTTACTTGTTTTCGAATGGAAGGGAATAGTTGTTCTTGGTGCATTACACCTCCACCAAGAACTATTTTATGTGGAGCTAAGGTGAGGATATAATTTACGATACCCTGAGCAATATAGAAAGCTTCCATTTCCCATACTTCGGTTTGATCCTTTAATTCATATGCCTTCTGATTCCAACGTTTTTCGATGGAGGGGCCGGATGCCAAGCCTTCCAAACAGTTGGGATGGTAAGGACATACCCCTTCAAAGTTATCTTTCGGATGTTTACTTAGCAGAATATGGCCGGCCTCCGGATGTAGCATTCCGTGAAGAAGTTCACCGTTCATATAGACACCAACACCAACTCCAGTGCCGATTGTTATATAGATACCGGAGGAAAGTCCCTTAATACTTCCCCAGGTGGCTTCTCCAAGCGCAGATGCATTAACATCAGTGTCAAATCCAATCGGAATTTGGAGTTCATTTTTGATGTTACCCACAATATCGTAATTCCTCCATGCCAACTTTGGAGTGGAAGTAATAAATCCGTAGGTTTTTGAAATTCGGTCCAGATCGATTGGACCAAAGGAGCCAATTCCCAAGGCCACAATATTTTTATCTTTAAAATAATCTACAATTTTACTTACAGTCACAGAAGGAGTTTCGGTGGGAATTGATATCTGCTCTAAAATTTCACCGTTTTCATTACCTACTGCCAAAACCATTTTTGTACCGCCTGCTTCTAAAGCTCCAAATAACATATACTGATACCTCCAATATTTTTACACTTTTAAGGACGAAGTTACGTCTAAACTATTGTATACGATATCAAATAAAAAATATAGTACCCAAATTAATTTTTACGATATATTAGCATTAAAATGTAATTTTATAAGAGAAATACAGGAAGCGTAATATCTTATTTGTGAGGTTTTTATTTTATAGCATTAGGCTGAGATAGCAAACAGAATTGAATTTATTTAATTTGCAAGTAAGATTGTTAAGTTTGAGTTTGAAAATAATCAATGATCAATAAATTGAGCTACTTCTTTGTTGAATTTTTCTTTCTGCTCATAGAATAAAGCGTGGCCACTATCTTCAAAAGGAATAAGGATGGAATTCTTAATGCCCTTCTTTTGCGCCTCAGCTAGCGGGAAGTAACACACCTCATCGTGAATTCCGTGAAGAATTAAAGTAGGGACACATATTTTTTCTAAGTCATAAAATAACCCTTCTTCATCTAACCAAGTATTAGCAATCGCTGCAGTTGCCCAACCAGCTCCAGTTAAGCCCAATTGAAAGAACCAATCGAGCAAGGGTTGACTAACATGTCGATAGAAGAAAATAGTTGAGAAATCCTGAAGCATTTGGGGACGATCGTTAAGGGTGTCTTGAATAATTTTTATAACAGCCTCTTTTGTCTGCCCATAGGGAAAATAAGGACGTTTGACTAAACTCGGTGCTGCCGCAGCACAAAGCACTAGCTTTGATACTCCGTATCCATTGTGCCTAGCCATATACCTAACAGCAATTGCACCTCCGGTAGAATGACCAAGTAGAGTTACATTTTTTAACTCCAGTGCTTCTACGACACATCTGACATCGTCGGATAAACGGTCATAATTATATCCATGTAGTGGCCTATCTGAATTACCAAATCCACGCTGATCTAAACCGATGCAACGAAAACCCATGTGTGCAAGTTGATCAAATTGGTATTCAAATAAGTTGTGGTCTCCTGGCCAACCATGTAGAAATACAATAGTTTTTCTCCCTTCAGGATTGAGATCCTCCACATAAATATTTACAGTAGGCTCTACATTTACATAGTATCCCATTCGTATGCCTCCAAGAATTAATGGTTAATTTATTGTATTCGATGTTAGGATTACTGTTCCAATCCAACGTAATATATAAACAGTAATTGTTGTATTTAAATTAGTGAAAAATTATTTTATATTGGATAGTAAGGAAGTTAGAAGATTAAGAGATTGATGAAAAGTAAGATAGCTTTTTATCAATCTTTTTGTGTTAAAGATTAATAGCATATGGAGCAATCATTCTATTGTTAACTATATTCTTTATTTCGATAGCAATGAAACATCCGGATTATAATACAGGAAAGTTTGCATAAACTATATCAGTAATTATGCTAGAATTGAGGGATGATAATGAGGAAGAAGTGGCTCTATTTTTTCCTTTTACTATTTATGATAATAACAATACCCGGATGCCGGACCACGAAAGAGATTGTAGTCTTTAACAATAATGGAGCAGTACAAACTCCAATACCGACTTCTGCCAGGGAGCAGATAAGGGATGAAATGTATCATAAGGACGGAATAGAAGCCAGTTATCCAAAGTTCGTTACAGGGGGCAGCGAGGAGCAGAGAAATCAATGGAATAATTTGATACAGGTAGATTTTAATAAGATAATTCATATTTATTCCTTTAATCCATTTCCGGAATTAACGCCATCGCCTACAGCTGTAGTGCCAACTATATTAAGAATTAATTATGTTATCAAATCGAATAATAGCCAAGGAATTAGTATATTCTATACAGCTGATTTCAATAGTCCTTATTCTGCACATCCCACAGATTTGGTGTATACGACAAATATAGACAAGACTGAAAATAAGCGGTTAAAACTAAGGGACTTCGTAAAACTTAGTCCGGATTTCGTTAAAAATTTTCGTAATTGGGATTTTATAAGTGTGGAAGAGGGTAACGAAGAACTAAATCAGGCAATCAGAGATTATATGAATAATATAAGTGATGAGGATTTGTTAATGGGATTTGAGGCTGCTGACCAGATAGATTCAAATAATATATGGGGTATCTTTAGCTATCTAACCCCTGATAAATTAGGCATTAGCGTTGCGGTACCAAACTATATCGGCGATCATGTGGAATTTGAACGTGAGTTCAGTAAGTTGGAAGATTTTCTTATACCAGGTTTTAAATGGGAGTAAAGGATAATCTTTTCTGTCATAAAAAAAGTGTCACAGTCGGTTTAATGTAATCTACTGTGACACTATATTTTCATTAATTATCCAATATTTTCTTTAACTCATCCATGAACGTACTCACATCTTTAAATTCACGATAAACAGATGCGAAGCGAACATAGGCAACCGGATCAAGGTCCTTTAATTTATCCATCAATATTTCACCAATTACATGGCTTGGAATTTCTTTGTCTTCACGATTGAAGATTAGGGTTTCAACTTCATCTACAAGAGTGGTAATCTGACTGACCGAAATCGGCCTTTTATGACAGGAACGAAAAACACCAGCTTCAATTTTAGAACGATCGTATGGCTCTCGGTTATTATCCTTTTTAATTACTACGAGAGGTATCGTCTCCACCTTTTCATATGTAGTAAATCTTCTCTGGCATTCATCACACTGGCGCCTTCTGCGAATGGAATTATTATCATCGGCCGGTCTGGAATCAATAACTCTTGTGTTGTCCTTACTACAAAACGGGCACTTCATAGTAAAATCCTCCTAATCTGTTCAGTCTAACAATCGTATGTCTTTTGAAGAACATTCTGACTATTTACTTGATATATCTAAATTATATTGAAGAATACGCAAACGGTCAAGAAAATTATTACAAATTATATCATATTAGGTACTTATCACAGATTATCGTATCAATCCTTAACAGAAAAATACAATTTCCTTCAATTAATACCCTTATACTATTTTGACAAGACATTTTTCAATATCCACATCGACTAATATGATATCAATACCGATTTGTTTAATGCAACTGCAACTGATTACATATTCATGATCCCTACCGAGTATTCCCCATACCTTACACGGGCCTGGTATTATAATATGTGTGACATGGCCTGTACAGATATCAAATTCTATATCACAAACGAAACCTAATCGTTCGCAGTCTCTACAATTAATAACTTCTTTTTCCCGAAGCTCACAAATACGCATATAATCACCTTTTCTTTACAAGGGAATTGGATTGCCAATTCAACTTGATTCTTGGTATATTATATGCGCAGTTTCTTAGAAAGTCTCATATATAGGGAAAAAGTTAAAATGTTATCACGAAAAGGAAGGATATTACATATAATTGTTTACTTGATTACTTTTTAAGTAACTTGTCGTTAAGTAGGAAGAATTTTATTCTGTTTTTATTTATAAAGCAGCAACCTTATTCTCAATCTCGAGCAGTTGTTCTTTCGACGGAATATAATTGATTTTAATCGGATCCATAATAATTTCAACTCCTAATTCTTCCAAGGCTTGATTAACTATACCGACACTCTGACCACCCCAGCCATAGGATCCGAATGCAAAGCCCTGCTTACTCCTAGGCTGCAATCCCTTTAGATAGGAGAGTAAAGCAGCTACATTTGGCAGTATATTATTGTTAAGAGTAGGGGAGCCAATGACGAGATAGCGTGCTGTTAATACCTGTGTGATAATGTCGGAAAGATCATTTACCTTTAAGTCTAACATAACAGCATTAGTACCTCTTTTACTAAAGCCTTCTACAATACTATGTGCGATACGTTCTGTGGAATGCCACATGGTATCATAAATCACCAAAGCAGTATCCTCCATAATCCCATCAGCAAAACGTTTGTATTCTTTAATAATTTCTTTAACAAAGCTTCTCCAGATAATACCGTGACTCGGTGCAATCATTTCAATATCAAGACCCTCTACAACTGCAATTGCCTTCTTTGCCTGTGTTCCAAAGGGCATCAGGATATTAGCATAATAATTCTGTGCTTCCTTCATTAATTGTGAATAGTCCGCTTCATCATCAAAATGCTTATTGGAGATATAATGTTGACCGAAAGCATCATTGGAAAAAAGAATTTTTTCCTCCGGACAGTAGGTTACCATGTTATCTGGCCAATGGAGCATAGGGGTAGCAACAAAGGTTAAAGATCTTGTACCAAGAGAGAGTGAGTCACCCGCCTTAACCTCCATAAAGGGATAGTCATCACCATAATGAGCCTTCAGACCCTTTAAGCCATTTGGTGAGGAAGTAACAATAACTGCCTTTGTAGCAGCCTTCATTACTTCGGGGATAGCTCCGGAATGATCCATTTCTACATGATTAGAAATAAGATAATCAATCTCAGAAGGATCCACGATCTCAGAGATACGATCTAATAACTCCTTGGAAAACGGTGCCATTACGGTGTCAATTAATGTAATTTTCTCATCTACAATCAAATAAGCATTGTAGGTAGCTCCATGGTGTATAGAATAGCTATGGAAATTACGAAGATTCCAGTCAACAACACCTACAGAATAGATACCGGGCTTTAATTCAATTTTATTCATAGGAATAAATTCCTCCTTTTCTGTCCTCAATACTAGGAATAATTATCAATATTTTAATATTATAATAGTGGTTTGTCAAACATTTCATTGTAGTAATATATTCTACAAGTATTTATCTCTAATTATTTGATTATTTCTTCCATTATTTTCTTGCCAGATGAGCTTGCCTTTGATATACTACCCATAAGCAAATGATTCCTTCTTTGTGGAGAGACAATGGAAGGAGTAAACATGTTTAGTAAAGCATATAGCGCAGCAATCCACGGTATAGATGGTCTGATTGTATCGGTGGAGGCTGATGTTAGTGATGGCTTACCCATCTTTGATATGGTCGGATATCTTGGTTCTGAGGTAAAGGAAGCTCGTGAAAGAGTTCGAATTGCTCTTAAAAATTCAGGATATATGCTTCCAGCAAAAAGGATCACCGTCAATCTATCTCCAGCAGATATTCGTAAGGAAGGCACAGCGTTCGATCTTCCAGTAGCAATTGCAATTCTAGCGGCCTTTGGTCATCTTCCCGAGGAATGTCTAAAAGATATTCTTATCATCGGGGAACTCAGCTTAAATGGTAATATTAATAAAGTAAATGGAGTTCTGCCGATTGTGTATTCCGCAAAGCAGCAGGGCTTTACAAAGTGCATCGTTCCGAAAGAAAATGCGAGGGAAGGTGCAGTTGTAGTTGGGATGCAGACTTTCGGTGTAGCGAGCTTGACTGAGGCTGTGGAGTTATTAAGTGGTAAGGGTGAATATACACCTGAATTTGTCGATATTAAGCAGTTATTTCGAAGAGATGATCTCGAAGAAACGATGGATTTCTCCGAAGTAGCCGGGCAAAAAGCTGCAAAAAGGGCGATAGAGATAGCAGTCTCAGGCATGCATAATATCTTAATGATTGGTCCACCTGGCTCCGGTAAGACCATGCTAGCCAAACGCATTCCTTCCATCATGCCAGATTTATCCTTTGATGAAAGCATGGAAATCTCTAAGATTTACAGTATAGCAGGATTGATGGACCAGCAAGCACTCATTGCTAAACGACCCTATCGAAGTCCACATCATACAATAACGACTACAGCACTTGTTGGAGGTGGAATGAATCCAAAACCAGGTGAAATAAGCCTAGCACATCTTGGCGTCCTATTCTTGGACGAACTCCCTGAATTTCAAAAAAATACAATTGAGGTATTAAGGCAGCCTCTTGAGGATAAATCCATAACGATAGCAAGACTGAATGCCTCCTACCGTTATCCTGCCGGTTTTATGCTTGTGGCGGCTATGAATCCTTGTAGTTGTGGCTTTTTCCCTGACAGGAATCGTTGCAATTGTTCTATCAATCTAGTCAAAAGATATCTGAACCGAATATCACAACCTCTTCTTGACCGCTTTGATATCTGTATTGAAGCACTTCAGATGAATTATAAAGAATTGCAGATACAGGAGAAGCAGGAATCCTCAGCAGATATCCGTAAACGTGTGGACATTGCCAGAAAGATTCAGATGGAAAGATACGAGGGCCAGAACATCTATTTTAATTCCCAGCTATCTCCTCGAACAATCAAAAAGTATTGTAAACTTGATACGAAAGAGCAGTCATTACTCGAACAAGCATTTATTAAAATGAATTTGAGTGCCAGAGCCTATCACAGAATCCTAAAAGTAGCACGAACCATTGCAGATTTAGATCAAAGCGATAAAATTGCAACAAAGCACATCAGTGAAGCAATCTGTTATCGCAGTATGGATCAAAAATATTGGGGAGAATAAGGATGGGCTCCGGGCAGGTAGATCAAGTAGGTACCGAAATACAGTATAAAAATTATTAGGACTTTAAATCGATTATTATATAGAAGCGATAATTAGAATCATACATCAATACAGTAAAGAATTATTAGGACTTTAATTAGATTATAAATAGAAGAGATTATTAGTGAATCTTACAACGAAAAGGAGTATAACATGACACAGAATGAATATCGCTATTGGCTGGCCAATATACATAATATTGGAGCACGTAAAATCGAAATGTTATTGAAGATGTTTGTGAGTGCAGAGGGAGTTTTTCATGCTTCAAAGAAGGATTTAGAGTCATTTAGGGAAGAATATGCATTTGGACTTAGAATGAGTGATGTTGATATAGAATCCATATACAATAGTAGAAATGTTGAAAAGACCCAACAAGATTATGCTAAACTTGAGAAAAACGGCATATATTTTGTTTCAAAGGAGGAGGAACGTTATCCGAGTAAATTGGGGAATATTTTCGGTGCACCTTATGCACTTTATGTAAAAGGATGCCTACCAAGGGAGGAAGATAAAGTTCTTGCGGTTGTCGGAGCCAGAGATTGCTCTCCCTATGGTAAAGAGATGGCGAAGTATCTAGCATCCGCGGTTGCCAAGGAGGGAATTGCCATTGTTAGTGGTTTAGCACGAGGAATTGATTCTTATGCACATGAAGGAGCATTGATTTCTAAGGGACTTACGTATGGGATTATGGGCTGCGGCATAGATATCTGCTATCCAAAAGAAAATATTAATTTATATATGGAGATGCAAAAGGAAGGTGGCATCATATCAGAATATGCGCCTGGAATACAACCCTTTGCGGGAAACTTTCCGATGCGTAACCGAATCATCAGTGGCTTGTGTGATGGTATTCTGGTGATTGAAGCAAAAGAAAAAAGTGGATCATTGATTACTGTTGATATGGGACTTGAACAAGGAAAGGATATTTATGCTCTGCCAGGAAGAGTTACGGATCGGTTAAGCGGAGGTTGTAATAATTTGATAAAAATGGGGGCAAAATTAGTTACATCACCAAAAGATATTTTGGAGGATTTTATTCCGAATTATGAACAAACTATGGACGAATTGAAAAAAAATAATAAACTTCTTGAATCAAATGGGAAAATAGTGTATGCTTCTCTTTGTTTAGAGCCAAAGCATATTGAGGAAATAGCAATACAGACAGGACTTTCGTTGGATTTATTAATGGAACAACTATTACTCCTTGAGCTTCGAGGCTTTGTAAGGCAGACAATGAAAAATTATTATGTAGCGCAGGATTGAATTAATTGAAGATATCCAAACAGCGAATTATCTACACATAGAAATGAGGGAAACATCAATATGCCAAGATATCTTGTTATCGTAGAATCTCCGGCGAAGGCAAAGACAATTAAGAAATTTTTAGGTACGAACTATGAAGTCCTTGCTTCAAATGGACATGTCAGAGATTTGCCGAAAAGCCAATTGGGTATCGATATAGAACATGATTTTGATCCAAAGTATATCACGATTCGAGGAAAAGGGGATTTACTCGCAAAACTTCGTAAGGAAGTTAAAAAAGCAGATAAAGTATATCTTGCAACTGACCCTGACCGTGAAGGGGAAGCTATTTCATGGCATCTATCCCAGACTTTAAAACTAGAAAATAAGGATTCAAGCAGAATTACTTTCAATGAGATTACGAAAAATGCAGTGAAATCTTCTATAAAACAGGCCAGAGAAATTGATATGGATCTGGTTAATGCACAGCAGGCGAGAAGAATGCTCGACCGTATGGTGGGATATCGTATTAGTCCATTATTATGGACAAAAATAAAAAGAGGCTTAAGTGCCGGTAGAGTGCAATCCGTGGCTCTACGTATCATTTGCGATCGTGAAGATGAGATTAACGCATTTGTTCCGGAAGAATATTGGAACCTTGAAGCAGAGTTTGATGTTAAGGGAAAGAAAAAACCATTATTAGCTAAATATAACGGTTCTAAAAGAGATATCCATAACGAAGCAGAAATGAATGAAATTTTAAAACAATTAGAAAATGCGAAATTTATTGTTAAAGAAATAAAGAAAACGGAACGTATCCGAAAAGCGCCACTTCCGTTTACCACAAGTACCCTTCAACAGGAAGCAGCAAAAGCCTTGAATTATTCTACACAAAAGACGATGCAGCTCGCACAGCAATTATATGAAGGCGTTGATATCAAAGGTCATGGTACCGTCGGCTTAATTAGTTACTTACGTACGGACTCCGTACGTATCAGTGACGAAGCAGATGTTGCTGCAAAGCAATTTATCAAAGAAAGTTATGGCGAAGATTTTGTTGCGCTGGAAGAAAATCAAGGTCGTACCGGTAAGAAAATTCAGGATGCTCATGAAGCTATTCGACCAACTTACGTAGAATTTACGCCAAATGATTTAAAGAACTCACTTGGTAGGGATCAATACCGTCTTTATCAATTAATATGGAAGCGCTTTGTCGCCAGCAGAATGCAGTCTGCTAGATATGAGACTACTACAGTTAAAATAGAAGGAAATGAATTCAAGTTTACTACTTCAACCTCAAAACTTGTATTTGAGGGCTTTATGAGTGTCTATACTCCGGAGGAAGAAGAGGAAGAAGTTGGGGTTGCATTTGACTCGTTAAAAGAAGGCGACAAACTTGATTTAATACAGCTTAATAAAAGTCAACATTTTACCCAACCTCCGGCTCATTATACAGAAGCATCTTTGGTTAAGACACTTGAGGAGCTTGGCATCGGTAGACCTAGTACTTATTCACCTACAATCTCGACCATCATTGGTAGAAGATATGTAGCAAGGGAAAATAAAAATTTATATGTAACGGAGCTTGGTGAAGCTGTTAATAGTATTATGAAATGCGCATTTTCCAGTATCGTTGATGTGAATTTTACAGCTAATTTAGAATCCTTATTGGACTGTGTGGAAGATGGTACAATTAACTGGAAAACAGTTGTCAGCAATTTTTACCCGGACTTAGAAGAAGCAGTGAATAATGCACATGTTGAGCTGGATAAGATACAGATTGAAGATGAAGTATCTGAAGAAATTTGTGATTTATGCGGTAGAAATATGGTCGTAAAATATGGACCTCACGGTAAATTCTTGGCTTGCCCAGGATTTCCGGACTGTAAAAACACAAAGCCATATCTTGAAAAAATTGGTGTTACCTGTCCATCCTGTGGTAGCGATATCGTGGTTCGTAAGACGAAAAAAGGCAGAAGATATTATGGCTGCGTGAATAATCCCGAATGTGAATTTATGTCCTGGCAAAAACCTTCCAAAATCAGCTGTGAGAAATGTGGTGGTGTGTTGTTGGAAAAAGGGAATAAACTGGTATGTGAAAATGATAAATGTGGAAATATCGTAACTATTTCAAAATAACATAACTGTAATTTTTTCGATAATATACGAAATAGTTTTGAAAAAATAAATATTTATTCATAATGTGTGTCAAAACGTTGAAAAGCCTATTGTTTTTAAAAATAATTTGTGATAAAATTGAAAAGGTAATACAATTAGCAATAATTCCTAATTGTATTACCTTCTTCCAATAAGACATTTCACTTTTGAATTTTTTGGAAGCCTTTGGGGGATCAGAAGAAAGCTGGGAGGAACTTTTCATGAGTGTACAATTACTAGATAAGACAAGGAAAATTAATAACCTTTTGCATAATAATAATTCGCATAAGGTTGTATTTAATGACATCTGTGTAGTCTTAAGTGAAATACTAGCATCCAATGTTTTAGTGATCAGCCGAAAGGGTAAGGTACTTGGAGTCAAGAACCGTAACGATATCATTGAAATCAAGGAATTAATTAAGGATGCAGTAGGAAGGCATATAGATGTTTTATTAAATGAGAGACTCCTGAATATATTATCTACGAAAGAGAATGTTAATTTGAGAACACTGGGGTTTGAGTTTGATAATGTTGATACTTATCAAGCAATCATCACACCGATTGATATTGCAGGAGAAAGGCTGGGAACCTTATTCCTTTATAAAAATGGTTTGCAATATAATCTTGATGATATTATTTTGAGTGAATACGGCACGACGGTTGTCGGCCTTGAGATGATGCGTTCCGTGAACGAGGAGAGTGCGGAAGAGAATAGAAAGGTGCAAATTGTAAAATCAGCAATCAGTACATTATCTTTCTCAGAGCTGGAAGCGATCACGCATATCTTCGAAGAGTTAAAGGGAAATGAAGGAATTCTTGTAGCAAGTAAAATTGCTGACCGTGTTGGTATTACTAGATCGGTTATAGTAAATGCTCTTCGTAAATTTGAAAGTGCCGGAGTAATCGAATCGCGTTCCTCTGGAATGAAGGGAACCTATATCAGAGTTTTGAACGATGTAGTATTCGAAGAATTAAAAAACATGAATAATAACTAATTATAAATGGATTTTTGGGAGCAAAAGGATTTGTGGGAAAATAGTCTCATAAATCCTTTTTTTTATGCCCTGTAAAATGCTAACATATACCAATAATATACAAGTTCTAGTATTATTCTACTAATTTCTCAAATATATCTTGTGTTTTTTTAAATATTTATTATAATAATTATATAATGAAAGGAGTGTAGAAATGATAGGTTCTAACGCATTTAACTACATCAACGTATTGGATAAAGCTGCAGACGCAAGTTGGAAGAGAAATGAAGTCATTGCCAACAATATTGCGAATGTAGACACCCCGGGATATAAAAGAAAAGATGTACAATTTGAATCATATTTGACTTCCGCGTTAATTGGAGACAACTCCTTGGATAAGCGGGTAGCAAATGCGAATTTGGATTCTTTGGATGCATCTGTGTACACAGATAATGCATCACTGAGTTATCGACTTGATGGAAATAATGTCGATATTGATACAGAAACAGCTAATTTGGCAGAAAATCAAATACGTTATTATACACTTTTAGACTCTATGACACAGGAGTTCAGCCGTATAAAAACTGTACTTACAGCAAGATAAAATAAATTATCCTATATTACTAAATAGTTCGAATTAAGTAATGAAAATTTTGGGGTCAATTTTATTAAATTTAAAATTTAATTTACAAGATAAGATGGCATAGGAGGAAATATACATGTCAGTTATGAATGGAATGAATATCAGCGCCAGTGGTATGACCGCACAAAGATTGAGACTTGACATAATTTCACAGAACATAGCCAACGTGAATACAACTCGCGATGAAAACGGAAATCCTTATAAGAGAAAAACAGTAGTATTCTCGGAAAAAGATGTTACTCCCTTTGGCGATATTCTAATGAAGACAGCAGGTACCGCAGGAAACGGTGTGAAGGTTACACAGATTGCAGAAGATAATGAATCTGAAATGCGTAAGGTTTATGATCCATCCCATCCGGATGCAGATGAAGACGGTTATGTTACATATCCAAACGTGAATACCGTACAGGAAATGACAGATATGATTGATGCAACCCGCTCTTATGAAGCCAATGTTACTGCATTTAATGCGACGAAGAATATGGCTTTAAAGGGACTAGAGGTTGGAAAATAATTATTGGAGGTAAGCAATGAATATAGCTTCGGTTAGCAATATAACAGAGTTAAGTAAGTTTGGCGTTAACTCGGCCTCAACTACCAAGGAAAACAGGAATGCTACCTTTGAAAGTATGTTTCAATCAGCCCTAAATATGGTGAAAGAGACTAATAATTACACAAATGCCGCTGAAGAGGCCGAGACTGCGTACTCGTTAGGCCTTACGGATAATACCCATGATTTACAGGTGGCTCAGCAGAAAGCGAATTTGGCACTACAGTATACAGTAGCAGTCCGTAATTCGGTAATGGATGCTTATAAGGAAATTATGAACCTACAGTTCTAAAGGAACGGTAAATATACGCAGAGGAGCATTAGGTAATGACTGAAAGATTAAAACAGATACCAAAGCAATTATTGGATTTTTGGAATAAATATACGAGCAAACAAAAAACGATAATTATCAGCGTTTTCTGTGTTGTTGTTTTCGCATTTGCATTTTTAGTATTCTTAATGCAACGAATAGAATATGAAGTGCTAACAATTTCTGAAAGTTCCAAAGATGCTAGTGCTGTTATTGAACTGCTGAAAGCGGAAGAGATACCATATAAGCTTAGTGATGATAATGTAACCGTTTCGGTAGATACAAAGAAATATTCGGATGCGATTTTACTCTTAGCCAGCAACGATATGCCTTCGACAGGATTATCGGTTGATGAGCTTCTTAATAACAGTTTAAGTACAACAAATAGTGACCGTACTCTAAAACTAAATCTGTATATACAAAATCAATTACGCAATTATATCACTACAATGGAGGGTGTCGATGATGCCCAAGTTTATTACATACCGGTAGAAAGCAGTAATTCTATTTTGACGGAAGCGCAAGATACGAGTGCCAGTGTATTATTGACAGTAAATGATGACTTTCAGTCTACAACCGCAGAAACGATTGCGGAAGTAGTTGCTTCAGTAATAGGTAACACGACAGCAGATAAAATTAAGGTTGCGGATGAACAAGGTAATTTGCTCTATGGAGGTGAACAGGATTTATATTCCGGAAGCGCAAGCTCCAATGAGGATTTCAAAGATCGACTACGGAATACGTTTATCAATAATCTCTATATGGGATTATTAAAGAATGGGTACGATGATGCCGAGATTATGCCAAACTTGGTTTTTGACATGGACAAGGTTACACAACTTTATACCGAATATCTACCTGCTGAGGGACAAGAGCAGGGCTTATTAAGTCATAGCTATACTTATAATTCGGAAAATGCAGGTTCCTCAGGAGGCGGAGTTCCAGGCACCTCCTCGAACGATAGTACCACTGATTATATGCTAACCGATGCTTCGTCCTCGAATGGAACGGTAGACATAGAGGAAAATGATTATAAGCCAAATGAAAGGGTTACGAACACAGAGTTTGAGGTTGGTGCGGTGGTACCGGAGAATTCCTCCATCAGTATTGTGCTTCGTAAAGTGATTACCCACAAAGAAGAAGATATGAAATTACAAGGTTTGCTTAACGATATAACTTTTGAAGAGTATGCACTCCAAAATAGTGCCAGTACAAAAGGAACGGTTGATCCTGAGATAATAACAATGGTTTCGAAAGCTACCGGTATTGCGGAAGCAAATATTCAAATTATGGCTTATGAGCAGCCAGTATTTGTACCTGAGGTTAAAAAAATCAGAAGTTGGTCAGATTACCTTCAAATTATCTTAGCTGTGCTGATAGTTGCGTTGTTGGTATTTGTTGTGTTTAAGGGTGTCGGTCCGGTTGAGGTTACTGAACTGGAGCCGGAATTATCTGTGGAACAGCTTCTAGCAACGACAAAAGAAAATCAATCGATTGAAGATATTGAATTTAATGAAGTGTCTGAAGTACGAAGAATGATAGAGAAGTTTGTTGATGAAAAGCCGGAAGCAGTAGCGCAATTGCTTCGTAACTGGTTAAACGAAGATTGGAGTTAAAGGAGGAGATTATATGGCAAGAGTAAATAATGGCAACGCTGACATCTCTGGTATTCAGAAGGCTGCAATCCTGTTAATCTCCCTGGGACCAGAACGCTCTGCAACTATTTTTAAACATTTAAAAGAAGAAGAAATCGAAACAATGACCCTGGAGATTGCCAATACGAGAAGTATTTCACCAGCGACTAAGGATCAGGTTATGGATGAATTCTATGAGATCTGTCTTGCGCAACAATACATTGCAGAAGGTGGTATTGCCTATGCGAAAGAATTATTAGAGAAAGCTCTAGGTATCGATAAGGCAAAAGATGTTATTGGTAAGCTGACCGCCTCCTTACAGGTTCGACCGTTTGAGTTTGTCAGGAAAACAGATGCTTCTCAATTATTAAACTTTATTCAAGATGAACATCCACAGACCATTGCTTTAATTTTATCCTACTTATCGCCAAGTCAAGCTTCCACAATCATTTCTTCACTGGCTCCTGATAAACAGGCAGATGTTGCAAAACGTATCGCACAAATGGATCGTACATCACCGGATGTTATTAAGGAAGTGGAAAAGATATTAGAGAGAAAGCTGGCTTCCTTAGTAAATCAGGATTACACCATTGTGGGTGGTGTAGATTCTATTGTCGAAATATTGAATACGGTAGATCGTGGTACAGAAAAGCATATTATGGAAACCTTAGAGATAGAAGAACCAGAGTTAGCAGATGAGATCAGAAGAAAGATGTTCGTATTCGAAGATATTCTTAGCTTAGATGATAAATCCATCCAACGTGTTCTCAGAGAAGTGGATAATAATGAACTTGCAATTGCGCTTAAGGGCTCGAACGAAGAAGTACAGAACGTTATCTTTAATAACTTGTCGAAACGTTTAGCCTCCATGATTCGCGAGGATATGGAATACATGGGTCCAGTTCGTTTGAAGGATGTAGAAGAAGCGCAACAGAAGATTGTTAATATCATCAGAAAACTGGAAGATTCCTCTGAGATTATTATATCGAGAGGCGGAGGTGATGAGATAATTGTCTAACATGATTAAGGCATATTCCGTCCGTTATGATGTGGAAATTAAGAAAACAATTGATACCCATCTAAGGATTGATAAAGAATTAGAAGTGAACCGCAAAATTGTACTACAGACATTAGCACCGCAGTCATTCGTGCCACAGGATGATTTTGTTGAAGGATTACAGGTATTTATGGTAGATACTCTTCCCGCCAAAGAAGAGATTACAGAAAGATCCTTTCATATTCTTGAGGATGCGAAGAACGAAGCAGCCTTGATTTTGGAGCAAGCCAAAAAGGAAGCACAACAATTAAAAAATGAAGCTTTTACTGCTGCACAGAAAAAAGGTTATGAGGAAGGCATACTTCAAGCAAAACGCGAGCTACAAAAACGAAATGCGGACTGTGATGAGAAGGAAAGCCAACGAAAAAAAGAATATGAAGCAATGATGACCTCAATTGAACCTCAGATGGTTGAAATAATTGCAGCCTTAGTTGAGAAAATTACAGGTATTCTTGTTGAGGATAAAAATGAAGTCATTCTTTATCTAGTAGAAAAAGCATTAAAGAAGATGGATAAATCTGAGGAATATACCATAAGGGTATCGAAAGAGGATTATGAATACATTTCCTTACGAAAAAATGTTCTCTTAGAGGCAATCGGGCGAGAGGCTCCGTTAAATATTGCGGAGGATGTTGCTCTGAAGAAAAACATGTGTTTGATTGAAACAGAATTACGTGTTATAAATTGTAGCTTAGATGTACAATTAAATAATTTAATTATGGATTTAAAATTAATTGGTGGTATTTAGATTTTCGTGAATTTTGTCGATATAATAAAGAAGGCAGGTAAAGATGGTTTCAATTAATTTTGATAAATATAGACAACTGCAGAGTAAATCCTATGAAAAGGAGATTGGCAAGGTTGTTAAAATGGTTGGTTTAACCTTAGAAGCCTCTGGACCACAATCAAATTTAAACGATGTATGCTACATAACTGGAGAGGGTCAAGAACAAAAGAAGATGGCTGAAGTTGTTGGCTTTCGTGATAATAAGATTTTACTGATGCCTTATGACGATATGACCGGCGTCGGTATAGGAAGTCAAGTTGAGAATTCAGGAATGGCCTTTAAGGTTCCGGTAGGGGAAGACCTACTTGGTAAAACTCTGGACGGGTTGGGTTATCCGATGGATCAATCAGAGCTCCACTGTAACACTTATTATCCTGCAGAAGCAGCACCACCGGATCCTTTGAAACGTAAAATTATTGATGAGATATTACCTCTTGGCGTTAAGGCAGTAGATGGGTTATTGACAGTTGGTAAGGGTCAAAGAATTGGAATTTTTGCGGGTAGCGGTGTTGGTAAGAGTACCCTACTTGGTATGTTTGCCCGCAATACTAAGGCTGATATAAATGTTATTGCTTTGATCGGTGAGCGTGGCAGAGAGGTTCGGGAATTTATCGAACGTGACCTTGGTGAAGAAGGTGTCAAACGCTCAGTTCTAGTGGTTGCAACCTCGGACAAGCCGGCTTTGATTCGTAAAAAAGCAGCCAAAACTGCCACTGCAATCGCAGAGTATTTCAGAGACCAGGGTAAGGACGTGTTACTAATGATGGATTCGCTGACCCGTTTTTCTATGGCGCAGCGTGAGATTGGTTTGGCCTCAGGGGAACCACCGGTATCAAGAGGTTATCCACCAAGTGTTTATTCGGAGATGCCAAAGCTTTTGGAACGTGCTGGTAATTCAGAACATGGTTCCATTACCGGATTGTATACCGTGTTAGTTGACGGTGATGATTTTAACGAACCAATTACGGATACTGCAAGAAGTATTTTGGATGGACATATCATGTTATCCAGAAAACTTGGACATAAAAATCATTATCCGGCCATTGACATACTTCAAAGTATTTCACGTTGCATGAGCTCCATCGTAACAAGTGAGCATAAAGCAGCAGCAGGTAAACTGAAAAATGTTCTTGCAACCTATCAGGATGCAGAAGATTTGATCAATATCGGAGCGTATAAAAATGGCTCCAATCCAGATATCGATTATGCAATATCTAAAATTAAAGAAGTTAATTCTTTTCTACAGCAGGATGTTGATGATAAATTTGATATTGATGAAGAAATCAAGATGTTGATGGAGACTTTTGATAAATAATGAAAAAATTTCAATATAGTATGGAAAATGTGCTGCAAATCAAGAAAAAACTTGAGGAGCAGATGAAAATCGCCTATGGAAATGCCAGACTCCGTTTAACGAAAGAAGAAGAAAAGCTGGAGCAGTTGATAAAGAAAAAAAATTCTTATGAGGATGAACTTCGCTATTTAAGGTCCGGTAAACTGGAATTGCTGAAAATCAAGCAATGTGAGCAGGCCATCGATATTATGAAAACAAATATAAAGCAGCAGACAACCGCTGTAAAGAACGCAACACAGCGACTTGAGGTCGCAAGAATCCGCTTAAATGATTCGATGGTAGAACGAAAAACGCAAGAACGGCTCAAAGATAAAGCATGGGAAGGTTATATGCTGGAATTTGACAGCGAGGAGCGGAAGGAAGTAGACGAGCTTAACAGCTTTAACTACAGTAATCCTGTGCTGGATGAGGAGGACAGATAATGGCGAAGAAGAAAATTATGGCCGGCGATAATGTGAAAGAAGGTAGTAATGAAAAAGGAGGCAATAAGATACTGACTATATTGATTGCGCTTCTGATTGTTGTTATATGGCTAGCCGTATTCGGGATTTTAGTAAAATTGGATGTTGGCGGTTTTGGTTCCGGCGTATTAAGGCCAATATTAAAAGATGTTCCGATTGTTAACCGTATCCTTCCAGATGTTTCTGAGGAGCAGGTCGCCGAGGAAAATAATTATGAATATACCTCACTCCCGGAAGCAATAGCAAAAATAAATGAATTAGAACTTACGATTGAGGAAATGACAAAAAATAGTACCAACAGCAGTACGAATACAGCAGATCTTCAAGCGGAAATTGACCGATTAAAAGTATTTGAAGAAAACCAGAAGGCATTTGAAGAACGGGTTGCAGAATTTGATAAGAATGTTGTCTTTGCAGATGCTGCTCCTAGTATAGAGGAATATAAAGCATATTATGAAGCGATTAATCCGACCAATGCGGAGGCAATCTATCGTCAGGTAATAGAACAATTACAATATTCCGATGCTATTAAAGAAAAAGCTAATATATACAAGAGTATGGATCCTAAGGCCGCAGCCCAAATCCTTGAGACAATGACAGCTGACGTAGAATCGGTTGCACAAATCTTATTAAGCATGAAACCTAAGGAAAGTGCTGCAATTTTAGCAGAAATGGATAATGTAATAGCTGCCAAGATTACGAAGAAAATGCTTGATATGGATGCCGAAAAACTGGCAGATTAGCCGATATACAAAAAGAAATAGGTATAATTGGAATATGCAAAGTCATAAAGAGACTTTGATTATGTTGATTATTTGAAGCTTTTTTGCTTCTTATAATAGATATCAAATTAGGCACTGCATTATGTTATGTTAAGCAGTAAGCCCGAAGGAAAGGAGGAATACCGCATGATGACGCAAAGCGTTATGACACAAGCAGCTAATTTGTTTGAGAACGCAACCGGAAGCGTCACTTCGAAAGGAAAAAAAGTTGGAAGTGGGTTTGATCTTATTATCGAAAGCAGTCTTAAATCAGGACAAAATGTCCAAGGTAAAGAAGATACATCCTCAGCCAAAAAAACTTCCTTGCAAAACACAAGAACAAAAGACGATAACAGTGACGCAACAAAAGGTTATGACGATCAAACAAAAGCAGTTACGGATAAGGATGCTGCAAAAATGGATAGTACCAAAGGCACAGTGCAGACCGGTAAGCAAACGGATAAAACAGATGACACGGACAATACGAAGGAAACAAGCGGAGCCGTGAAGGATGAGGTTACCGAGGATGGACAGCTGATGGCAGAAATAGCCGGAATATTGCAATCCATTCGAGAAGCAGTTATGCAAACCTTAAACTTATCAACCGAGGAACTGGACCAATTATTAGCGAATCAAGATATGAGCATTACTGATTTACTTCAACCGGAAAATTTGCAACAATTAGTACTGGCAAATAACGGAGAGACAGATATCTTAGCTACACTAACAGATGAAAGTCTTGCAGACACGATGAAGCAATTGCTTGACACGGTAAATGGAATTAAAACTGAGGCAAATTTGCAAATCAGTGATGAACAGTTAAAATCGTTACTTGCGCAGGTACAAACACAGCTAAGGTCTAAGGATGTTGTGCCGACGGAAACCACAGGGGATATAATGAAGCCTGAGGAACAAACCTTGGCAGAAATCCTTTCAAAGAACCAAGAAGGTGTTAATTCAGGAAACGTTACTAAGGAAGATGATAAAACCTCGCCGTTGACAGATAATCAAAAAGAGCTCTCGTCAGATAGTATTAAGCTTACTGGAGCGGCGGAAAGCTATAGTGGAACACAAGAAGATGCGAATAGTAAAAATGAGCAAGATTTAAAATCTACAGATCAGTTCCAGTTATTCGTTGATAATCTTGTAAAAACACAAGTTACCGAAGTTGATATATCTGGAAACTTAGTACAGGTCACACAACTGAGAGATATTGCCAATCAGATTATTGAACGGATAAAAGTATCCATCCAACCAGATCAAACTTCAATGGAATTGCAACTTAATCCAGAGAATCTTGGCAAAGTAAATCTTTCTATTCAATCGAAAAATGGAGTGATGACAGCACAGTTTCTGGTTCAAAATGACATTAGCAAAGAAGCGATTGAAAGCCAGTTACATACCTTACGCGAAACCTTGAACCAACAGGGTATTAAGGTGGAAGCAATTGAAGTAACAGTTGCCACCTACGCCTTTGAACAAAACCAAGAAAGCTCTGATAACCAAGCAGAAGCGCAGAAAAACCATTCTGGCAAACAAATATCCTTAGAAGATGCATTAAACATGACTGAGTCGGATGGGCAAGATGGAAGAACAGAAGATATCACGGGAGTAAGAGGAAGTCAGGTCGACTACACCGCGTAAACTCATCGAATAGGAAGGAGAGGAGGAAAGACATGAGTGAATTAATCCAAACCGTAACGGATGGCGTAATCCAACAAACCAAAACCGCAAAGAAGGATACAACAAATAACGAACTTGGTAAAGATGCATTTCTTAAATTGCTTACAACTCAGATGAAATATCAGGATCCACTAAGTCCGAATACAGATACGGAATACATAGCACAACTCGCTACATTTTCACAATTGGAGCAATTACAAAATTTAAGCTCAGTTACTACGAATACACAAGCGTTCAATCTGGTAGGTAAAAGCGTTATTATCAAGTCAGAGAACGAGACAGGCAATACCAGCTACATCAACGGCAAGATTGATTTTGTTAATATGTCCGGAGGAAAAGCACAATTATCCATTAATGGTAGCCTATATTCGATTGACCAGCTGGATAGTGTTATCGATGATAAATATATTACCGAAAAAGGTCTCCCCAGTCTAAATAAAACGGAATTAAAATTTGATGCAGCTAATCCAAAGGATTTAACCTTTGATGTAAACTTAGGTTCTGGAGATACCGTAGCAGATGATGTTGCAATAGCAGTTAATGGAACAGTAATAGATACGAATTTAGTGAATGTATCAAAAAACAAGGTGACCATTGATAAATCAGCATTAAACGGACTGGCAAATGGTGTTTATAAGGTTACAGTAGCATTTAATGATTCACTTTATACAACGGTGAAGGATAAGGTTACCCTGCAGGTGCAAAATGCGGTGGCAACAGATACAAGTACGGATGATACAAGTACACCAGAAAACCCAAGTGATACCAGTGGTACACAAGCATAATCAAGTAATACATAATAAAAATAAGATTTAGTGAGGGTGATAATATGAACATTCCGGTAAATCAATTTCCTTCCATTGAACAGATGACGCAGCAGCTGACAGCCGGGAAGAATACCACCGGTATCAACAAGCCGCTAAACGGAACTCCCTTCAGCGAGATATTAAAGAATAAGCAAGCTACAGGTGAAACCGGAGAATTAAAGTTTTCAAAGCACGCGAATGAACGTTTGGCAAGCAGAAATATCGATTTAACCGATGATCAGCTGGAACGATTAGAAAACGGAGCAAAGAAAGCAAGTGAGAAGGGAATTAGTGAATCCCTGGTAATGGTAGACAATCTTGCATTTATCGTAAGTGTGAAGAACAATACGGTAATAACCGCCGTAAATGATGGCGAGGACAAGGTGTTTACAAATATTGATGGTGCAGTAATCATGTAAAGCCGGACCTTTCGGAGGCTTTGTATTCATGAATGACAGATTGGATACACAATGATTAAAAGCAGAAATAGGAGGTCATAAAATTATGATGAGATCATTATTTTCTGGTGTTTCAGGCTTAAAAGTTCACCAGACAAAAATGGATGTAATAGGTAATAATATTTCAAATGTTAATACAATCGGTTTTAAATCAAGTTCCGTTACTTTTTCCGATGTATTTTATCAGACCACGCAGAGCGCTTCTGGACCGAATGCGACAACGGGAACAACAGGTCGTAATGCAATGCAGATTGGTCTAGGTTCGAACGTAGCATCCATTACGGCATCCATAACCACAACAGGTGCTTCTCAAAGAACAGATAATCCTTTTGATGTAATGATAGAGGGGGATGGTTTCTTTATCGTTAATAGTGGCGGATCAAACTACTTTACAAAGGCAGGCTCCTTTAGTCCGGATTCTCAGGGTACCTTATGTACCGCCTCCGGTGCTGCTGTTATGGGATGGCAGGTAGATGAGAATGATCCTACGAAGACAGTTGCTGATGCAGTTACTCCACTGAAAATCATGTCACCGGAGAATTTATATGCTGAACCGGAAGCTACCAGTGCCATATACATATCAGGTAATATTGATAACAAGGATACACAGTTAACTAGTGCTACCGGTAAAATGGTTAATATAACCTTTTTTGATAAAATGGGTCATAGTTATACTGCGGATTTAAAGTTAAAGCAATCAGAGGAAGCAAATAATCTGTATTCAGTAGCTATCACAGATATAAAAGATGAGGATGGACAATCTATATTTGTTAAAAAAATTGTAGATGAGGAAACAGGAGATGTAACCTATGAGGATGCTGGAGTCTATTCCTTTAATTTCGGAGGTTCCGAACCTACGGTTGATATTGCAGAGGATGGAACAGTAACGATTGATACATCCGATGCTCCAATTATTAATTTTAATGGAGAAACAGGTAGATTCGTAAGTATTGGCGAAGATTCGGCATCTGTTAATAGTATTCCGTTTACAATTAGTGGCGAACCAAAGCCGTTTGATACGATTGATATCGATTTCTCCACAATTACAATGTACTCTACCAGTGGTTCCTCCTCACTAGAAGCTACCAAAGGTAGTTTGGAAGGCATCGGAGCTGGAAAGAAGGTAGGTAACATGACTGGTGTTAATATCGATGCCTCCGGTAAGATTTATGGTAAGTATGATAATGGAGATAGTCGCTTGCTCGGACAAATTGCAGTAGCCAGCTTTTCTAATCCGGCTGGATTAGAAGCAGTTGGTAGCAGCATGTTTGCAGCTACACAAAACTCAGGTGGATTTGATGGAATTGGACAGGATCCAACACAGGGAGGCGGAAGCTTAACGACAGGTGTATTAGAGATGTCTAATGTAGATCTATCGCAACAATTTACAGATATGATTACTACACAAAGAGGATTTCAAGCGAATTCAAGAATAATAACAACATCCGACTCCTTGTTAGAAGAACTGATTAATTTGAAGAGATAATGCAAGGCTGATGTAGGAATAGGTTTGCCATATGTCAGCAATGATGGGTGGCAGTTTTGGCTGCCACCCTTTCCTGTTTAAAATAGTAGCGAGTTACTAGATAACTTTTTCATAATTTTCTACTGCGTACTGATACACGCATATGGAGGGATGTATAAATGATAGAAGTAACCAGATTAAATGATAAAAAAATAATTATTAATGCAGATTTAATCGAAAAAGTGGAAGAGTCTCCTGATACTATGATTACGTTGACCTCTGGGAATAAAATCATAGTAAAAGAAAGTAGACAAGAGATTAAAAATCTTGTAATATTATACAAAAAAGAAGTATTTAGTCGAGATTTGTAATAAACAGCAGTTAGTTTCATATTAAATATGCAGGATAGAAGGTGAAAATTTTGGATTTAGCATCCATAGTAGGCTTAATATTATGTCTAGTAGTTGTTGTCTATGGTATTTTGGTTGGGCAAAGTGGAATTTCAATACTGATGAACTTTGTTGATGTACCCTCTGTCTTTATTACACTTGGTGGAGCCTTATGCTGTGTACTCATTATGTCACCTAGCTTAAAAGGATTTCTTGGAAATTTAAAGAGTTTCACTCTTGTTTTAAAGGTGTTGCCTTCCAATGAAGAGGAAACTATACAAACTATCATTGATTTATCTAATGTTGCTAGAAAAGAAGGTTTGTTAGCGCTAGAGGAAGCGGCGAATGGAGTTGATGATGAATTTCTTAAAAAGGGAGTTCTCTTAATTGTCGATGGAACAGATCCGGAACTGGTGCGAAGTATTTTAGAGACGGAATTAAGCTGTATAGAGAGCAGACATTCTAGCACAATAAGTTTCTGGGATTCACTTGGTGCTATGGGTCCAGCTTGGGGTATGATTGGTACACTAATCGGTCTTGTAAATATGTTGAAAAAATTGGATGATGCTTCATCCATCGGCCCGAACATGGCGGTAGCATTAATTACTACATTCTATGGTGCCATGTTAGCTAATTGGATTTGTATCCCAGTAGTATCAAAACTAAAATCGAACAATGCACAAGAAATAATGATAAAAGAGGTAATGGTGGAAGGCCTTCTATCCATTCAAGCAGGTGAGAATCCGAGAGTCATTGAAGAAAAATTAAAATCCTTCTTGTCACCGTCTCGTAGAGCAGCAATGAAGGAACAAGGCGGTGAGGACGTTGGCTAGAAAGAAACGGGAAGCACCCTCCAGTGCTGGTGCCCCTTGGCTGAATACCTTTGCAGATTTAATGAATCTACTTCTATGTTTCTTTGTATTATTATTTTCTATGTCAACTGTTGATGCACAAAAGTTTGAAGAAATTGCAGTATCTATGGCAAATACCTTTGGTGTTTTTGATGCAGGAGGAGCATCCATTGGAACTGGACAGTTAATCTCTTCCGGAATGACGCAAATGCACGACTTAGGTGAATATTTTTCATCAATGGGCAGGCCAAGTAAACAATCCGATAGTATAAATCAAGGCGAATATGATCCCACCAATCCTAAAAACACTGAAGAAAATACACAGGGGTCCAATAGTGCTAATACAGAGGATATCAAGGAAGCAATGGAGAAAATAAAGAACAAGATGGCAGAAGAAACTGCCGGAATGTATGACAAAGTATCAGATTTAACCGAGCAGTATAATCTGGGTAATTATGTAGAGCTTAGCATTGACCCAGAATATCAATTTGTTGAATTAACCTTAAAGGGCTCTATTCTTTATGACTCTGGTAATGCAGAAATTAAAGCGAAGGCGAAACCGATCTTATCTAAGGTGGGCGATGTACTTAAGAAATTTGATGGTTATACGATTGAAATCACAGGCCATACAGATAACGTTCCAATGAACAGTACAACGTACAAGGATAATAATTGGTTATCCTCAGCGCGCGCCTTGAATGCTGCTGAATACCTGATTGAGAATAATGGTCTTGAACCTGCATTAGTAAAATATTCAGGCAGAGGCGAATATGATCCAATCAGCAGTAACGCAACACCCGAAGGCAGAGCAAGGAACAGAAGAATTGAAGTGAAAATATTTAATGAATACAGCAGCAATTAAAGGGGGACTTCAAATGAAGAAAAATATATTAACCATAATCATTATGGCTATCGCGTTGATTAATACTGTACTTTTAGCTGTTCTTATTTTTGTTATTGTTCCGACTTCAAATAAGACTACACAATTGGTTGCAAAAGTTGCCTCCATCATTGATTTGGAATTAGAAGCTCCGGAAGTAGGAGCTGCTGAAGTTGCTGTTTCTGATATTAATACTTATGAAATTACGGATAAATTGACAATCAACTTAAAGAAGACGGATGAAACTATCCACTATGCTCTACTTAACGTATCATTATCAATTAACAGTAAACATAAGGACACCGCTACACTAGAACCAAAAATTGAGCTAAACGAAAATGAAATTAAAGAAATTGTAACAGAGGAATTTGGCAAGTATTCAATTGATGATGTGATTGATAATAAGAATACCATTAAAGAACAAGTTTTAATACGTATTCAGGAGCATTTCAGATCTGATTTTATTATTAATGTATCATTTGGAAATATAATACTCCAGTAAGAAATATGATGATTTTATTCTTATTTTGTGTTATTATGTAACTAGCAAACCAGGGAGGAAATGACAATGGGCGATGTCCTATCCCAAAACGAGATAGATAATCTACTAGCAGCACTAAGCAGTGGTGAACTGGATGCGGATGAGTATAAGCAAACGTCGGAAAAACAAGTTAAGAATTATGACTTCGCAAGACCATCCAAATTCTCTAAGGAACATTTACGTACCTTGAATATTATTTTCGAACATTATGCCAGATTGCTTTCCACGAATCTCCCTGCATATCTTCGTAAAAATGTGCAAGTGGAAGTTATAAATTCCGAGGCAGTTCAATATTCTGAGTTTACAAACGCCCTTTCCAACCCGGTATTATTGGGTATTATTGATTTTTCTCCTCTTGAGGGAAATATCATAATTGAATTGGCAGACAATGTGGGTTATGCAATTGTTGATAGAATGTTGGGAGGCGGAGGATATCCGCTTGAGAAAATGAGAGATTTTTCTGAGATAGAGCTATCAATTATTGAACGTATATTCAATATTTGTACGAATTTACTCCGAGAACCCTGGGCAAATGTTATTCAAGTACAACCTAGACTACTGAGAATTGAGACGAATTCTCAATTTGCACAAATTATCTCACCTAGCGAGATGACATCGATCGTTACTTTGAATATAAAAATAGGTAATGTTGAAGGAATGATGAATATTTGTTTACCATATGTTTGCCTTGAGAAAGTAATTGATAAATTGAATACAAAATATTGGTTCTCAACAATGCAAATGATTGATGATAAATCCTATCAAGATGTTATAGAAATTGCAATTGCAAAAGCTAGAGTACCATTACGAGCAGTTTTAGGAAAGAGTACTATTTCGGTGAATGATTTTGTAAACATGCAGCAGGGAGATATAATCAAGCTAAATGCTAAAGTAGAAGATGAATTAACCGTCTATGTCGGTAACTTACATAAATTTACCGCTCTTCCAGGTGCATCCTCAGGTTCCTATGCGGTAAAAATTTCATCAATTATCAGAGGAGAGGAGTAACAGGCTATGGATGGTATGCTATCTCAAGAAGAGATAAATGCTTTATTAAATGGCATGAATACGGGTGATTCTGACTCCGGTGCCGAAAAACAAGAACTAACCGAAGCTGAGAAGGATGCGATAGGTGAAATTTCGAATATCAGCATGGGTACAGCAGCGACAACATTGTTTTCCTTAGTAAACCAGCGAGTGAATATTACCACACCGGTTGTAGAATATGCAACTTGGAAAGACATTGTTAACAGCTATGATAGACCATGTGTATTCATACAAATATATTATGAAGATGGTTTGGATGGTAATAATATATTGATTTTGAAAGAGAAAGATGTAAAAGTCATCACCGATTTAATGATGGGTGGGGATGGTACAAATTTTGATGGAGAATTAACGGAGTTACACTTAAGTGCAATCAGTGAGGCTATGAACCAGATGATGGGTTCGGCCGCAACATCAATTTCCTCAATGTTGGAGAAAAGAGTAAATATCAGTCCACCAACATCAGCTGTTGTAGATTTATATGAAAATATGAATGGTGAAAATATCGCGGAATTCCTACAAGGTAGTTTCGTGCGTGTTTCTTTTCATATGGAAATTGGCGATTTGGTAGACAGTGTATTGATGCAATTATATCCATTTGATTTTGCTAGAGACCTATATCGTCAGTTTGTACAAGCAACATCAATGGAGCCTGATATTCCGACCAGACCTCCGCTTGAGAATACATCAAAGAAGGCTCAAGCACCTACACCTATGAATGTAGCACCACAGGAAGCACCGCAGCCTATACCAATGCAGATGCAACAACCGCAGGGCTATAACCCATATGCTAACATGCAGATGCAGTATCCAAATCAAGGTGGTATGCCTATGGCAATGCCATACATGATGCCAACGATGCAGGATGTTAATGTGCAACCGGTACAATTTGCTCCCTTCGCTCCAAATATGAGTGGGGTTGTCCAACCAGAAAACATTGATTTATTAATGGATGTACCGCTTGAAGTAACAGTAGAACTGGGTCGAACCAGTAAATCAATCAAAGAAATACTAGACTTTGCACCAGGGACTATTATAGAATTAAATCGTTTGGCAGGTGAACCCATTGATGTATTGGTAAATGGTAAATTTGTTGCAAAGGGTGAAGTAGTGGTTATGGAAGAAGCCTTCGGTATTCGAGTAACTGAAATAACGAAACAAAGACAGATTAATTAAAAAAATTATTATAAACACAATACGATAGGAGAATTATTATGGCGAAAAGTATTTTAATTTGTGACGATGCAGCGTTTATGAGAATGATGATTAAGGATATTTTGACAAAGAATGGATATAACATTGCAGGTGAAGCAGAGAATGGTTTAAAGGCTTTTGATAAGTATCAAGAGACTAAGCCGGATTTAGTTATGATGGATATTACAATGCCTGAGATGGATGGAATTCAAGCGTTAAAGAAAATAAAAGCGGTTGATCCAAGTGCTAATATTATTATGTGTTCTGCGATGGGACAACAGGCAATGGTTATTGAATCCATTCAATCAGGAGCAAAGGATTTTATTGTTAAGCCTTTCCAAGCAGATCGAGTATTGGAAGCAGTGAAGAAAGCAGTAGGTTGATAAAGTGATGACAGGAAAAACTATAGTCATATTGCAAAAGACATTCGATCTTAATGCGGTGCTTGGAACTCCCACGCCGTCAGTAACACCGGGGGACCAATTACCAGCAAAGGTGTCTAGTTTTGATAGTATTTCGCAATTGGTAGGCTTGGTTTTTTTATTAATAATTATCCTTGTTGCAGCATATTTTACATCCAAGTTTGTTGGAGGAATCAAACTTGGACAACTTAGAAATAGTAATTTTAAAGTAATTGATTCCTACCGTATCAGTCCGAACAAGATGATACAAATTGTGAAGATTGGTAATAAATTTGTGGTTATTGCAATTGGAAAAGATACAATTAATTACGTTACCGAATTAGATGAAGCGGAAGTCTTAATTAAGGAAATCCAGAATGGTGATAAACAAAACTTTAAACAAATACTTGATAAGTTAAGGAAGAATAATGAGTAAAGGTTGGTATCCATGAATACATATGGTAGAAAACGCTTAAGTATGAAGCCTGCAATTATCGTTGTATTAATTACGATAGGCATATTGATCTTTTCCCCTGGCAGTAAGGCATCAGCAGAAACCGTAGAAGATACTGTAAAAACAGCAGAAAGCGGCGACAATCTCAGTGGGGCTTTGGGACCGCTGCAATTCACGCTAAATACAGATGAAGATGCAGGTAGCCTATCATCAACCTTACAAATTCTATTAGTACTTACTGTTATTTCGTTAGCACCTTCGATTTTAATTATGGTTACATCCTTTACAAGGATTATCATTATCCTTCATTTTGTAAGATCTGCGCTGGGAACTCAAACTACACCGCCAAATCAGATTCTTGTCGGATTGGCTTTGTTTTTAACATTTTTCATAATGTCTCCGGTAATCAGCCAGATTAATACCAATGCAATTGAACCACTTAATGCAGGTACAATATCGCAAGAAGAAGCGTTTAAAGCTGGGTTAGCTCCGATTAGGACTTTTATGATTGAGCAGACGGATACAAAGGATTTAAGATTGTTTGTTGATATTGCTAAGATAACAGACATTCATACTGTCGATGATATTCCAATCACAGTTATAATACCTTCCTTTATCATAAGCGAGCTGAGAAAAGCATTTATCATTGGATTTTTAATTTATATACCATTTATCGTTATAGATATGGTTGTAGCATCCACATTAATGTCCATGGGTATGATGATGTTGCCGCCTACAATGATTTCTATGCCTTTTAAGATATTATTATTTATTATGGCAGACGGTTGGGGTTTAATTGTTGGACAAATTGTAAAGACCTTTTACTAACGGGGGATGAATAGAAATGAATGAAATAATCGTAATAGATATTGCTAGACAAGCTATTTATTTAGTGTTGAAAGCATCAGCACCAATGCTGCTCACCTCCCTGGTAGTCGGATTGATCGTAAGTATCCTACAGACAGTTACCTCAATCCAGGAACAAACCCTCACATTTGTTCCTAAATTAATTGCGGTATTTTTGGTACTTATCTTATTCGGCGATTGGATTTTAACCTCCTTGAAGGAGTTTACGGTGGAGTTATTCACCAATTTTAGTTATTACATACATGCTGTATGACATTTACAATTGAAAATTTTGAATTTTATTTATTAATACTTGTGAGGATCACCGGATTTATCTATACGGCTCCTTTTTTTTCGTTAAAAAATGTGCCTACACGTATAAAAGTTGGATTATCGATCTTTATGGCAGCTATTCTTTTCTATACGGTTCCATATAATACACCGGAATATATTGGAGTCCTTGGGTTTGCAGTCCTTGTGGCGAAAGAGGCTCTTGCGGGAGCTATTATGGGTCTTTTTGCAAATATAGCTTATAGTATTATTGCTTTTTCAGGACAACTAATCGATATGGAGATTGGTTTTTCAATGGTAAATATACTGGATCCAATTACGAATGTTGAGACTACAATAACAGCGAATTTATATGGTTATTTAGTCCTTCTGATGATGGTTATTACAAACTTACATCATTATTTCCTTCGAGCCATCATTGATTCCTTTCAGGTAATCGCGATTGGCGAGGCAAATTTTAATCCTGGAATGTATCAATTGATGACGAAATTCATTACAGAATATTTTATCATTGGTTTTCGGATTGTATTACCAGTTTTTGCAGCAATTTTAGTGGTAAATACGATTTTGGCCATCCTTGCTAAAATAGCACCACAGATGAATATGTTTGTTATTGGTATGCAGATTAAGGTTTTCGTTGGTTTAATTGTTCTGGCTGTGATTACTACATTAATTCCTTCTGTGGCAGATTTTATATTTAATGAAATGAAAACAATGTTAAAAGCGGCAATCGAGCTTTTGCAGTAGTAAAGAAGGACAGGATAATCGGTATGATAAAGGAAGAACTAATTTGTAATGCAATCTATCGACTTCCTTATAACCTTCAATATTTTGCAGAAGGTGGGGATAAAACTGAAGAGGCTACAACTAAAAAACTCAATGATGCAAGAGGTGAAGGGCAGGTTGCTCGAAGCAAGGAATTGATTACTGCTTCTGGGTTAGCAACCTTCTTCATTGTACTTAAATTATTTGCTGGGTATATTGGTGATAATTTTATTGAGACTTTTATAAAGGACTTTAATAATATTGATAAATTTTCGAGAGAAGAATTTAATATAAAAATTATAGGCAGTATATTATCAGATGTACTTATTTCAATTATAGTAATCTGTGCTCCGATATTTGCGACAGCGATGCTTATTGCGTTTGTTGTAAATGTTTTTCAGGTAAAATGGCAGATCTCCTTAAAAATAATCAGACCTAAATTCAATAAAATTAATCCAATTAATGGTTTCAAGAAGATAATATCAAAAGATAAAATCATAGATCTTCTGATAGAATTGATAAAAATAGCAGTTATAAGTTATGTTGCTTATAGTACCTTAAAGAATGAATGGAAAACGCTTTTTATACTATATGATATGAAATTAGAACAAGCAATCTTGTTAGTCGGTAATCTCGTAATTAATTTGGGTTTAAAAATTAGTATGATATTTATAGTTATTGGTTTTGGAGATTTGATATATCAGAGATTGAAGTTTAAAAAAGATATGAGAATGACAAAGCAGGAAGTGAAAGATGAATAC
>JAQSYO010000028.1 GCA_029256105.1 Herbinix sp. | reverse complement strand
TGTAATTTTTATACAGTAATAAAATCTTTCCTCTGAATATAACTACACCACCACAGCTCGTTGCTTCTACCATCGCAATTCCTCCTGCTCTTTGGTGTACCATCTTATCTAAAAAGAAGTATACATCAATATGTATAAGTTTTCAACCCATTATTATTGAAATTTAACAAAAGGTACAAATGCATTCGCCAAAAATTCAAAAAATATAAGAATGAATCCCCATTGAAATTCATTCTTATATTCCTATTAACACATTATTCAAAATATGAATCAAAGATTTCCCTTGCAATTGGTACAGCGTAATCGCCGCCTGTTCCAACGTTTTCTACAATAATGCTTACTACAATTTCTGGATTGTCATAGGGAGCATATCCGATGAACCATGCATGGGCTTTCCCTTGACTGTTATCTGCAGATCCGGTCTTACCTGCTGCGTCTTGATCCATATCAGCAAGCTTTGTCCCCGTTCCATCCGTTACTACCAAACGCATCATCTCTGCTATAAATCCAGCTTCTTTCGGTGTCATAGGCTTCGAGTTTATCTGAGGCGCGTATTTCTTAACCTTGCCACCGTCAGCATTTTCGATATGATCCACCACATAGGGTTTCATCATTACCCCCCCATTAGCAACGGTAGCAGCAATCATAGCATTGTGCAGAGGAGTAATTAATGTGTTTCCCTGTCCAATTGCCGTTTGCATAGCTTCCTTCACACTTGAGGTTCCTTTTTGCAAGGTGAAACTGCTTGCATTGTTGCCCATGCCGATTGGTAGATTTCTGTTGAATAAAAAATCTTCACATAAATCATGAAAATCATTCATATCCAAGTTCTTACCAATGGAAGAAAAGGAAGTATTGCAGGACTTGGCAAAGGATAATTGCAGATCTACCTCTCCATGTGCCTTATTATTATAACAATGAATTTTCATTTTATCATATTCAATACTTCCATCACAATCATATTTATATTTAAGATAATCCGGATCTTCGCGCATATATTCCAGAGAAGTTAGCACCTTAAAAGTAGAACCAGGAGGATATAGTCCTTGTGTAGCCCTGTTAAGCAAGGGAGCCTCTGTATCTTCATCTGCAATCAGCTTTTCCCATAAATCATCTACCTCATTCGGATCATAGGTTGGTTTTGATACCATCGCTAGTATTTTACCGGTAGAAGGTTCCATCACCACGACAGCACCACGATGATCGCCAAGCGCATCATAGGCGACCTGCTGAAGCTTGATGTCTAACGTTGTTACCACATTATCTCCAGGGCTTTTATCTCCCATCAGGTCGGAATACATAACCTCAACGGAATTAATACTTGAAGTTAACATTCGAATGTTCTCTGACTCTTCAATTCCGGTCTTGCCCTTCGAAAATCTTCCTACTACATGTGCAAATACATCCCCATAAGGATATTCTCTCGTTTCATTACCATCTTCATCCACCAGCGTTTTTGCTAATACTTCACCATCGGCAGAACGTATTTCACCTCGTATAATTCTCTCTGCCAGAACCTCTTGACGTTTGTTATAGGTACTATTAATTACTTCGCTGCTTCGGACAACTAAAAAATAAGTAAAATAACCCATCATAAGGACAAATAATCCTAGAAAGATATAGATAATATTAAAAGCTGATTTTTTGGGATCCTTGTGTTCGTTTATTTTCATTGAAGCTCCTCCTTCTTGGCAACTACAGTGTTCCCCAGTTCCTTCTTATCAGCCTTCCCCTTCATATATACACCTTGTAGGATCATAAACATCAAGATGGTCATTAAGACGGAACTTCCACCTAAGCTAACCAGTGGCAATGTTACTCCGGTGGAAGGTATAAATTTAATTACACCTCCGATGGATAAAATAACTTGAAAGCCAAACATAACTGAAAAACCTATTGTCAACAATCGATAGAAGGTATCCTCCTGATCAAGCGCAATATTGATAAACATCACAAAACAGCTTGCATAAATTAAAATGATGCAAATTGCAAATAATCCACCCAGCTCCTCAGAAATAGCAGAGAAGATAAAATCACTTTCTACTACAGGGATATCCGTTGGAAGTCCGCGGTTAAGGCCCATACCAAACCATCCACCGGTACCAATTGCAAATAAAGATTGCGATATCTGAAAACCTTCCTTATCAATGTATCCAAATGGATTTTGCCAGGCCATAACACGTACCCTGACATGGTTAAAAAGCTTATATGCGATAAAGGCTGCAAAGCTTCCTGCAATCAATCCAGAGAATAAGTAAAGCGGCTTCGAAGTTGCAGCATACAACATAAAGATAAAGGTAACAAAGAAGATGAGTGCTCCACCCAAATCCTTCTGCAGTACAAGAATAATTACATTTGCTCCCGCCATTGCCGCAATAGCACAAATCCTCTTAAAATCAGTCCCCTCCTGAAACATCGCTGCAATACAAAGTACATATAGCAGCTTTACAAATTCCGAAGGCTGAACTGTGACACCTGCTACATTTAACCAATTTGTTGCTCCGAAGTTAGTCGTCCCCAGGACAAGTACAATTAATAAAAGTACAATCCCCGCTACTCCGTAAATCCAACCAAAACGCTTCAGCCAATGGAACGCTTTGATTGCATGCGGTACAATAAGGCAGATCGCAAAGGAGAACGCTACAATAATAACCTGTCGAACAGCCTTATCAAAGGATAATCTGGTCAAAATAATAAAACTTATGGAAAGTAACATAAGCATATTTCTTAACAATAGTCTTGATAATTTCGGATAAAAAATCCGATAAAGGGCAAGAACTAATATAAACAAAAGTACTTCTCCACCATACAAAATCACAAGCCTTTGGCTCTGAATCTGGATAAATAATGTAAAAGAACCGATAAAATGAAGTATAAATATTATGAAGGTTAAAATATTATATGCTTTATCTTGATCCTTTTTATTCTTAAATCGAAACACATTAAAGCTATAATAGGTGTAAATCCCCATCAGAAGAATCATCAAATATTTAATTAGTTCCACGATTAAGTTCATTATAACCTCCATGTGCGGGTATAGACCTGCATCCTATCTGTATTGCGCGATAATATTAACACAATACCTCTTATATCTTTATAGGTTTTTACTGCTTTTTTGTAGATCTTACGAAATTATTCCACTCCACGTTTAAAATGCCCCGTTGTATAATCAGTAAGCTCAATTCCTGGCTTTTTTCCATATCGGTAAGAATTCACAAACGCAGTTACTACCTGTTTCATTTCCTCTACCGTTTCTTTACTAAAATCCAATCGAATATTCCTTGGTACAAGACCACGAATCTCGTTCTCCTGCTTGAGTAAGGATAACGCCTGACCATTATAAATCGTATTATAACAACCATTGCAATTCGTCTCTACGTAGAAATTCTTGCCCAGGCGGTCTGTAAGATAACCTGTGTGAGTTTGCATGATCGTCTTATTTCCTCCGGTTTTACATCTCCTACAGCCCTCCGTACTCTCATAAAGACATTGAGCCGATATCATAACCGGAAGATACCCATACACGACCATATCGCAGTCAGTTATACCGAGAACTCTTAATTCCTGATAGTTTAGCTCTACCGGTGCTGTAAACCTATTAATACCCATCTCATTCCAGAAGAGTTTAGCTTCCTTGTTATAAGTATACATATTATAATTCAATATAATTTCTCTCTGTTGTTTCCCATCTAACCATAACGATTGAAGTAGTGCTATTTCTTCAAAATTTTTCACAACAAATCCGCTTATCGCTTCTATATCTATTATTTCTAATAAATCCTTTTTTAACCTTTCATATTCAGAAAGCCTGCAAATATGAGGCAAGGATAGATAAAATTCTTTACCAGCTGTTTGTGCAGTTTCAGCCATAGCAGCAAACCCGGATCGCTCTATCCTATCATAATCTGCATAAATTGAGGTTACTTCCGAAATAAGAAGTACATAATCATATTGCTCCCGGGTTTGTACGGATGCTACAATTCCGAAGGTGTGTTCCAGCTCCTCCTCCGCGGTAGAATTGCTCCTTGGGTCTATTATCACACTGCTTCTGCGAAATTGCTCCGCCACTGCTTCTTGTAACAGATTGATGGCTTCTCTACGAATTTCATTCAACCATGCCACCGGAACAAAGATGTTATCCTCAGATTCTATGATTAACTCTTCCAGGTAATAAAGGGTATCTCCGGTTTTTACAATCGGTGCTGATAGTTTCTCTTTCGTCATCGGCTGCTTTAATGCTGCTTGAACTATTTCTTGATACGCAGTAATACTACAATCTCCATAGGATAGCGTCAACGCCAACTTCTCTCCAACTCTCGCTGTAAGCTTACCTTTGATTCCAAGTCTTTGTTCCTTTGACATATAAGTATCTGCGATATCTTCTAATAATCGATTATTTTTGGTTCGATAAACTGCGTCACCCATACGAACAATGGGATCCTGATATTTCTGAGAATGCTTCCCTTTCGATTTGGCTTCCGGTGTACTTATATCCTGTCTCCTACCTACATTCGTTCTTAGAACATCTCCTTGGTTGTGTGGATCCTTAACCGTAAATTCATAGCCTACCTCTTCCGTATGTCTAATTTCGAGGATATCTTGCGCATTTATCTTTTCCTCTAATGTGATGGCTACTTGGCTACCATTTAACTCAGTAACTTCTCCAACATATACTCCACTATGGTTCGGACGATAAAGCGACATCATCTTTTTACCATTATAGGACTTACCATACCCTTCGGAGAAACCACCTCTACTGTAAACGTCCTGTAATGCAATCATATCCTGCTTAAATTCATTACTCTTTATACGTAGGTTATATTTCTCTTGCCCAAGCTCAAAGTATAAATCAACATATTTACGATACATTGAGGATACAGCTGCTGCATATTCGGGTCTCTTCATTCTTCCTTCTATCTTAAAGGAATCAATTCCCGCTTCCACCAGCTCCGGAATAATTGATATTGTATTAATATCCTTTGGACTAAGCAGATACTTTTCCTGTTCGGTAGAACGCATTTTATCCTCGGAATGAAACTGATATGGCATTCGACAAGGCTGCGCGCATCTCCCCCGGTTACCGCTTCTTCCACCAATCATACTACTCATCAGACATTGTCCGGAATAGCAATAGCAAAGAGCACCATGAACAAAGGTTTCTATTTCTAAATCCGTATTCTCCCTGATTGTTTTGATCTCTCTCAAACTTAATTCTCTTGCTGTAACCAGTCTGGTTACACCATAATTCTTTAACAGATTCGCCCCCTGCGCCATGGTTAGAGTTGTCTGTGTACTGGCGTGTATCGGCAACTCAGGAAAGTGCTCATGAATAAAATGTAATACCCCAACATCCTGAACAATAACAGCATCCAAGCCCTGCTGATAAAACTTATCCAGAAAACGGTATAATACATTGGTACGCTCTTTCTCCTTTAGAAGTGTATTAACGGTAAGGTAAAGCTGTTTCCCGCGAAAATGTGCTTCATCTATCGCACGTAACAAGGTTTCCTCCTCCAGATTATTGGCATAAGCTCTAGCACCAAAACTGCTGCCTCCGATATAAACCGCATCACAACCAGCATTCATTGCTGCCTTCATTCCTTCATAAGAGCCTGCAGGTGCTAATATTTCAATTTGTCTATTCATCTTACCTCCATGATACCGTAAAGCGGATCTTAAATACTTTGCCAAAAGTAATTTCTCGTGCTTTTTGCTAGTTTGAAATGGTTTCTTTTATCCTTCCATACCTTTAAATCGAAATGATAGAAAGCACGCTTCGTAAATATTCTATTGTAATGTATAAAAAAGGGCTGTCCAAAAAAAGGATGCATTCACTGAAACGAATTCCAGCTTTATGCATAACTAATTTGGACAGCCTCTGTCAATTCCCAATTTATCTTTTCTTCTCTACATCGTTTAATTCTGTTTCTAATCGAACTATCTTCTTCTGAGCTTCGTAAAGCTCCTTCTTTAAATCTTCTATTTCCCTTTGGGCTGAATCCAATTTGGTCTGTGTCGAAATCACTTCATGCTTAAGATCAAATATCTCATTGCTCTTCGTTTCATTCTCTTTCTCTATTTCATTAATCTTGTCCCTCATTTTATAATAATCATCCGCGATATTAATCTGCATTAAGATATTTTTTAATTCAGAATCCAAGAATTTATAAGCATCTTTATTACGAAATTCAACATGTTTACCATTGATATAGGAAGCTATTTTCTGTAAATATTCTTCGCTTTCGTATCCGCTTAAGGTATATCTCTTGTTATTAATAATAACTTCAATATCGTGATACTTATTCATTTCCTTTGCCCCCTATTATTCTTTGGAAACTCTAGTAAATCTATACTCTGACACGAATATTATAACTGATGTTCCCTTCGTTTACAAGCAGTCCTTATAAATATTATCATAATCCAATATGCTTATATGCCAGTTCCGAAGCGACTCTTCCCCTTGGTGTACGAAGAATTAAACCGTTTTGTACCAAAAATGGCTCATACACTTCTTCAATGGTACCAACATCTTCACCTATGGTGGTTGCAACCGCTTCAATTCCTACCGGACCTCCACCAAACTTTTGGATCATCGTCACTAGAATTTCTCTATCAATATGGTCTAGACCTAGCTTGTCCACCTCTAATAGATCAAGTGCAAAGCCTGCAACCTCTTTGGTTATTCTTCCATCGTACTTAACCTGTGCGAAATCTCGAACTCTCTTTAATAACCGATTGGCCAGACGAGGGGTCCCTCTGGAACGGCGTGCCAATTCATTAGCACCCTCTTCATCAATCTCAACCTGGAATACCTCCGCTGAACGAAGGATAATCTTCTTTAATTCCTCAATTGTATAAAAATCGAGTCGGTTTACCACGCCAAATCGGTCACGAAGCGGAGGTGTCAGCATTCCCGCTCTCGTCGTCGCACCAACTAGGGTGAATTTGGGAAGATCAAGACGAATGGATTTGGCTGTGGATCCTTTTCCGATAATAATATCAATCACATAATCCTCCATCGCAGGATATAAAAGCTCCTCCACCTGACGATTCAACCGATGAATCTCATCTACAAAAAGGACATCTCCCTCTTGCAGATTGTTTAAAATCGCAGCCATCTCGCCGGGTTTCTCGATTGCCGGTCCGGAGGTTATCTTTATATTTACACCCATCTCATTGGCAATGATCCCAGCCAAGGTGGTTTTACCAAGTCCCGGAGGACCAAAGAGTAACACATGGTCTAGGGTTTCCTTCCTTTGCTTCGCAGCTTCAATATACACCTTGAGATTATTTTTAACCTTTGCCTGCCCTATATAGTCATCTAGTAACTGCGGACGTAAAGAACCCTCCAGTTTCCGATCCTCTTCCGTAAATTCGGTTGTAATCACACGTTTTGCCATAGTATTCTCCATTGTATTATTTATAAAACAAGTTGTATATTTGAAATTATACGACCTCTTCGATTCTTACTCACTGAATTACATCTTCTTCAAACACAATTTTAGAATCTCTTCTGCCGTCATATCATCTGTAATTTCAATCAGATTAACAATCTTCAAGGCATCCGAACTAGAATATCCAAGAACTGTGAGCGCCTGAATTGCCTCTTCACGCTTATTAAAGATGCCGGAACCACCTTTGTTTTCGGATTGATTTAATAATCTTTGCTCAAATGCAGTCTCCAGCTTGAACTTATCCTTTAGTTCAAGAACCATCTTGCCTGCTGTCTTATTGCCGATGCCTGGAGCTTTTGCGATTGTCTTGACGTCCTCTGCAAGTACTGCAAAACGAATTTCATCCGCTGTAATCGCAGAAAGTATACCAAGTGCTCCCTTCGGCCCAATACCATTTACCGTAATCAATAATTTAAACATCTCAAGATCATCCTTGGTAGGAAAACCAAATAGACCGATTACATCCTCTCTTACATGAAGATATGTGTATAATTTAATTGTACTACCCTTGGAGGGAAGCTCCAAAATTGCGGAGGAGGGCAAATAAACCTCATATCCGATGTTCCCCACCTCAAGAACCACATAACTCTCTTTAATTTCCGCTAATTCCCCTTTAAGATAACCTATCATACCATCACCTCGATTACGAATTTTTCTACCAAATAGTAGCCCAAGATCTGGGTTCCTACTTTATTCATATAGTAACTTAGGAACGCTTGCCAAGTCTAATCGGGAAGCTGTTCAAAATGTCCTCTGGCTAGATTCAGCCTGCCTTCTTTTAAATAATTTAATACCTCATAAGCAGTAATTCCTAATGCTTCGGATATTTGTAAGGCATTACTGTTGGGATATTCCTTCAAATATGATTCAATATCATCGAAATGATCACGATCAATTTTCTTACAGTCCTCACAGGAATATGCTTTTAACCTGGAGCTAAATATTTTATGGCAGTGCTTACATACATTATTATACATGAAGGTCTCCTCCTAATCCATTACGACAGTCGTTCTTTCTATCAGTCCTCTGTGTATCCTGCATACTACATCTATTTGAACGCAACGGTTCCTACCATCCGACAAATTACATTAATGTAGAAAATAAATTTAAGAACTTCTCGTACATCTTCATAAGAAACGGTCGGTTTTTCCACTCCTCATAGGTTATCTCATGGCACTGCTCCATTGTCTTTAAGAGATCATCTTTTATTATATTGATTGTTTCCTTATCACAGATCCAAACACCACACTCATATTGAAGATGGAAACTACGGTAGTCCATATTAATGGTACCAACAATACCGGAATCCTCACTGATAATCGTCTTTGCATGGATAAATCCCGGAGTATATTCAAAGATACGTACCCCTGACTCAAGTAATCTTCCATAATTGTAATTCGTAAGAATTTTAACATTCTTTTTATCCGGTATAAACGGCGTAATAATTCTAACATCTATTCCGCTGCTAGCTGCTGTAGTCAGAGCATCTCGCATATCATCTTCAATTATAAGGTAAGGTGTAGTAATGTACAATACCCTCTTAGCATAATTGATCATCTGCTTATAGATATTTTCTACCGGATTTCTTGGATTATTGGCTGGTCCGTCAGAAAATACCTGACAATAAACATCGTTTTCCTCAAAATGCTTTGTTGGCCGATAGGGACTATAATCGATTGGTGCTCCAGATGTGCAAACCTCCCACATCTGTAGGAACGTAACTGTCAACCCCCATACCGCATCACCCTCCACTTTAATCGCATTGTCCTTCCAGGTTCCAAAGCGCGGAATGAGGTTAACATATTCATCCGCCAGATTCATTCCTCCCGTAAAACCTACATTTCCGTCTACTACGATAATTTTCTGGTGGGAGCGATAGTTCATATATAGCTTATCGGTATATTTATGAATTGGGTTAAATACACGTATTTCAAAACCTTCATTTTCAAGAGTCTTCTTAAAGTTAGTTGGTGTACGAAGCATTGCTCCAAAATCGTCATACAAAAACAACACTCTCACTCCATCCTTAAGTTTACGAAGTAAGATCGCGTGTAATCTATCCCATAGAACTCCTTCTCCGACGATAAAGAAATTAATCAGAATAAAATTCTGAGCCTTCTCCATCTCTTCAAATATACCTTCAAAGGCATCCTCACCCATAGGGTAATATTTCACGCTGTTGTTCTTATACAGCGGAAACGAGTTACTCTCCAGATATCTGGTCATTCTGCTTTTCGTCGGATATTTCTTTGCAAAGCCTTTCATGACCTCAGGATCATACTCAAGAAATTCCGAACCTCTCTTTAACTTCTTTAGTATCTCATGTTCAATTTTTTTACGCCTTGAATTACCCCATAGCATAAACATAATATGTCCCGTAATTGGGAGTGCCGCAATAATACAAATCCAGCCAATTTTATAGGAGGCATTTCGGTTATCATTAACTAAACCAATCACAATAATAATACTTAATACTTGTATTCCGGTATATAAATAAATTGTGTATTCTTGTAGGAGAAATGATAAATATATAATCGAAGCGAATTGTGCCACTACCAAAAGCCCGACTATCGTAGCACGTAAAAAACCACTTATATAACCTTTCACTGTTCCAGTTACTTCTTCTCTTAAGTCTTTACCCAATTTCCGTACTCCCTTCATCGTAATCTTTTCTTTCAGATCACTTAACGCTGCTTCTCGTTTTCCCACCTTCATTGTAGGGAAGGCTTTTAACAAACGAATATGTGCTTTCTGCGTTTTAATACTCTGATACCGTCCAAAGAACTCTTTCATCTTCGTTTCAATCTCAGGTCTTAGTTCCTTAAGCTCTACTCTATTATTATGAATGCTTAGCTTTGCACCATGTAACCATGTATCAAAGGATGCTCTGACTTCTGTAAACAAACCTGACATTCTTAAACTAGATATTTTATCTATTAAATCTTCCCCAGTCTCATAGATTCTTGTTGAACCAATATATTCCGTCATATCCTGACGAAGATTTTGTAATTTAACAAGCATTTGATCAAATTTAACAGAGGTTATTACCGCAACAACAATATCCAATGCAAATAACGGAATAATGGTGTACGCAATAATTTCTCCTGTTTTTCTCGGAATTGTGCCGATGAGAAAATGAATACCTGGCTGGAAGACATAAAGCATGATTAAGGTCAGTAATCCCCAGAACAAGGAAACATATAAACATATCCTACCTTTCAGATTAAATCTGAAGGTACTATAATCCCACCATCTCGTATGAAATAGTAACTCCATAAGTAAAGAGGTCACATATTCCAGTGCGGTTGCAAGGAGTGCTCCACCAACAAATACAAGCACAATATTATTTCGATACTCCCAGAATACCAAATAAATAAAAAGTGCTCCGCATCCATAAATCGGTATGACCGGTCCATTCAAAAATCCTCTGTTTATTAAGGATTTCTTCTGTACGGATACCAGACAGCTCTCATAAATCCAACCGATTATACTATAGAAAATGAATATGTAAAATAAATAATAAAAATCCTGCCCAAATAACTTCCAGCCCCACATCAGTGAACAACTCCCCTTTGTTACGTCTTCTATTGTCAATATTCTAACACAACCTTTTTAGAAAAACAGCATTTTTTTTAGTTTTAAGTAATACATACAGAAATCTCTTTCCTATTTCATCTCTATGCTTTTCTTATCCTTTATTTTATGATAAAATCACAGTATATTAGTGGAGAGGAGGAATACCTATGATCACAAGACAATTTCCAATTAATCAAATGCCAAATTATCCATTTGAGAAAGAGTATGACCTTGATAAAATCGTCTTTTTTGATATTGAAACGACTGGGTTCTCTGCTGATTCAACTTATCTATATCTGATTGGCTGTGCCTATTATCGTGATAACTCCTTTTATATGATACAATGGTTTTCTGAGGATATCAGGGAAGAATCCTTGTTAATCACCACGTTTTTTGAATTTTTAAAGGATTATAAGGTATTACTGCATTATAATGGTTCTGGGTTTGATATCCCCTACCTCCTGCGAAAATGCACATCACTTAAGCTAAACTATTCCTTCGATCAGCTAATCAATATTGATATATATAGAAAAATTTCTCCCTACAAGAAGGTACTTAAACTTGCAAATTACAAACAAAAGACGATTGAAACTTTTTTAAATATCCACCGTAAGGATGTTTTTAGTGGAGGTGATTTGATCGAGGTCTATCAAAGTTACCTCGGGAAAAAACATTATGAAACCCTCAAAAAAACACGAAATCCCGAAGTCATCCTACCCACACCCTCTGAAGCAGAGATGTTATTACATCAATTACTACTGCATAACGAAGATGATATTAAGGGATTACTCTATATAAGCCCCATTCTTAATTATGTTGATCTGTTTGAAAAGCCGATTCGCATAGTACAAGCTGGTGTGGAACGGGATATTTTGACCATCCGCTTCGAGGTATCTGCATCTCTACCGGTTCGAGTCAATTTTGGAAATGACCTAGCTCATTTCACCGCCTATGATACAATGGCCTCGCTCGAAATTCGCATCTATGAAGGCGAATTAAAGTACTTTTATGATAATTATAAGGATTACTATTATCTACCTGCAGAGGACTGTGTGGTTCATAAAAGTCTTGCTCATTTTGTAGATAAGGAGCATCGCGAAAAAGCAAAGCTCTCCAATTGTTATACTAAAAAAGAAGGCCTTTTTGCTCCACAATACAACATGCTCTTCACTCCCAGTTTTAAAATAGGTTATCAAGATAAGTTATCCTTTCTTGAAATCCACACTGATTTTCTACTACAGGAAGAAATTTTGGAGCAATATGTATCCCATATCTTATCTCATATCGTATCGAAAGCAGATGCATAAATTAATATCATTCTCAGATTAAGGTTAATATTATAATCAGAATAAAGTTCATATCATTATTTAAATAAGATTAACATAGTTAACATCATTAACAGAAAAATTTACTATTTTCAGAATAAACTTTTCGTCAATATTCAAATAAGGATGCCATCATTAACAGATTGACTTTCTCTATTTCAATATTGATTAAAGAATTGATTGCTATGATTTTATGTTAAAGGTATTTCCATGGTTGTTTACATCAAACATAGATTAAAGAAAAAAGATTCCCACAATCAGCGGGAATCTTATTTTAATTGCTCCATATTTTATTGCTTTTCCTTATACGTACTGCTTTATTTAATAACGACACCTAAAAACCGCGCCAACCCGGCTGCTTGATAAATATCCACCGTGACACCTTCGAGTTCTTTAAAACCATCTGATACTAATATCCCGTCTATTCTGCTGTTCCTTAAATCAATCCCCCTCAGTGGTGTCTTGAAAAAGTCACTGCCGTTGAAGGATACATCATTTATTTCCATCTCTTTCAGTATACATTCCGCTAAAAAGGCATGACTGAAGTCAGACGCAGAAAATATTATTTTATGCAATTTGGAATGTCCAAAATTAGAGTAGGTGAAGTTAGATTCCGAAAACAAAACATCCTTCATAGTTGTATTTTGAAATCGACAGCCTACTCCTTTACAAGATATAAATTCCACCTGATTAAAATAACAACGATCAAAGGAACAATTGGAAAGATCGCAGTGTTTAAATCGGATGTTCTTAAAACTCGCTTTATCAAATCTACAGTTCATAAACCTACAGTTATCAAATTCTGTGCAGTCATAGTCAATGCCGGATAAATCTTCGTCTACCAAGATTTCTGATGTAAACAGGAATTTCTCAACACGTAATTCCTGTACCTGAAGCTCTATTATTTGATTAATGATGGGACCCGCTTCTTTTAATCCCATTATCTGTGGTGCATTAATCTTCATGTGATATATTCTCCATTTTTATTATTATCGGAATAAGAGGATAATAACTATTATCACTTCTCCAATTTTATCTTTGCAAATGCATCTGCAAATGCTGTATTGATTGGTTCCTTTTCTTCTTTTTTTACTTGATTCATATAGTTAGCAACATCCTTTTTGCTAACACCCGCACCTTCCTTTTTGCGTCTTTCCTGGAAGGCTGCCATTTTTTCTTTATGTCCGCAGGCACAAGTAAACATCTGTCCTTCCCCTTTTCCCACAAGTCCCATTTTCTTGTGGCATACCGGGCATCTTGCATTACTTGTTCTTTCTATTGTTTCTCTATGTCCACATTCACGATCTTGGCATACCAGCATTTTACTGTTTTTGCTACTTACTAATAACATTTTTTTACCACAATCAGGGCATTTCGTATTCGTCTCATTATCATGTCGAAACTTACCATCATTCTCTTTGATTTCTATTACAATCTCTTTTGTATAAGCTACCATCTCATTCATTAATTCCTGCTTCTTTAGACTTCCCTTGGCGATTTTCGCCAGCTTCATCTCCAAACCTGCAGTTAGTTCAGGCTTTTTCAATTCCTCCGGTACTAATTCTAACAATTGTTTTCCCTTTGAGGTGATAACGATATCTTTGCCCCTTTTCTCCATTAGGAAGGAGTTAAAGAGTTTTTCTATAATATCAGCACGAGTAGCAACAGTTCCGAGTCCTCCCGTCTCTCCTAATGTCTTTACCATCTCTTTATCTTTCTGCTCTAGGAAATTGACCGGATTTTCCATCGCAGTTAATAGACTTGCTTCATTAAATAATGCAGGTGGTTTTGTTTTTCCTTCCGTAAGAGTAAACTCAATATTCCTAAGAATATCGTTTTTATTAACCTTTGGTATCTTTTCGTTTTCCTTATCTTCCTCCAACGAATTTTCATAAATCTCTTTATATCCTAAGGACTTTGTCACTTTACCTTTCGCGACAAACTCTTCTTTTTCTACTTGTACACGAACAGTGACTTCTTCGTATTCATAAGGTGGGTATAAAACGGAAAGGAATCTTCTTACGACCAAATCATAAATCTTTTTCTCCTCCGTACTCATATTTTCAAGACGAACATATTGTTCTGTAGGTATAATTGCATGATGATCACTGACTTTTTGATTATCCACAAAAGAGGAATTTGTAACAATCGGTTTTCTTGTTAATATTCCTGCCAACTTTTTGTAAGGACCAACGCTGATTGCCTCTAATCTTTCCTTTAAGGTACCTACAATATCAGTAGGAAGGTATCTGGAATCAGTACGAGGATAAGTCAATACTTTATGATTCTCATATAATCGTTGCATGATATTTAAAGTGTCCTTTGCCGAATAATCATATCGAACATTAGCATCTCTTTGAAGCTCTGTTAAATCATACAAGCCTGGTGAATACGTCTTCTTCATTGTAGAATTAACTTCTGTTACCAATCCGCTTTTCCCTTTAACCATTTTTAATAAATCTTCTATTCTACTTTTTTCAAAGGAAGTATGTCCTTGAGATTTTTGATCTTTCCACGTAATTGTCATTCCATTTACTCTACCGATTAGTCCATAATATGGAGCCGGTGTAAACTTTTTTATCTCTTCTTCCCTTTTTGCAATCATTGCTAAGGTAGGTGTTTGCACACGCCCACAGGATAGGCTTGCATTATACTTACAGGTAAGTGCTCTTGTGGCATTCATACCAACAATCCAGTCTGCTTCTGCCCTTGCAACCGCTGCTTGGTAAAGATTCTCATACTCTCTTCCATCCTTCAGGTGTGAAAAGCCTTCTTTGATTGCCTTATCTGTAACCGATGATATCCATAACCTCTTCACTGACTTTTTATTCTTTGCCTTTTCTAATATCCATCTGGCAACTAATTCACCTTCACGTCCTGCATCTGTGGCTATGATGATATCTGACACATCATTCCGATGGATTTGTGTCTTCACACTTTGATATTGCTTACTCGTTTGTTTCATTACGACTAACTCAAATTTTTGTGGTAGCATGGGAAGATGTTCCATCTTCCACTCTTTATATCTCACGTCATAAACTTCCGGATCAGCCAAACCAACCAGATGACCCAGCCCCCAGGTAACAATATAACGATCACCTTCTATAGCTCCATCTATATTTTTTGAGCATTTCAATACTTTTGCTATATCTCTTCCAACTGAGGGTTTCTCAGCGATTACTAATGATTTCATATTTAGCTCCGTTCTGCTTGCCTTCTTTACTATCATTTTCATTATATCTATTCGGTTAGAATTTATCAATAAATTGTTAACCTTTCGACTTTTACTGATTTACTACTTTTAGGTTTTCAGGCTTTTACTGCTGTCAAACTTTTACTGTTGTTAAACTTTTACTGCCGTTTAGGCCTTTATTGCTGTTAGACATTAACTACTGTACGCCTGCGTTTACGTTGGGTACACTATATTATAAAAGCTGTACCAAATTGGTACAGCCTAACATTTTATCATCTGATTACTCTTTAGGTATAAAAATGGTTTAAACCATAAAAAAGGCTTTCCGAAACAAATCGGAAAGCCTTGATTTTACTGAGATTATACTGTAGGAATGATTTCCTTCTTATTGTATGAACCACAAGCTTTACATACTCTATGAGGAACCATAAGCTCGCCGCACTTACTACATTTTACTAAGCTAGGAGAACTCATTTTCCAATTAGCTCTACGACTATCTCTTCTACCTTTTGATGATTTGTTCTTTGGACAAATAGACATTGTCACACCTCCTTAAAATTGTTAAAAATATCTCGGATTACTGACATTCTGGGATCATATACTGTAGTATCGCAGTCACAAGGATTCTCATTCAAATTAGCTCCGCAATTCTTACAAAGTCCTTTGCAATCCTCGCTGCATAATAGTCTCATGGGAAACCCAATCAAAACTTCATCATAAATTAATATGTCTACATCCAGATTGTATCCAATAATATAATTTGTTTCATCCAAACCTTCTGCACGTTCTTCTTCAGAAAGATTAAAATCAACCTCTTTCTGAATAGTTATGTCCATAGGGAATATAATCTCCTTTAGACACCTACTGCAGAATAGGGTCAGAGAAATATTCGTACTGCCCTCGATCATTAATGTCTTGTCGCCAAGATTTGTAATGGTTAGGTCCACTGGATCCTTATGAGTGAACTCATAGGTTGTCCCTTGGTAATCAAATGTCTCCAACTCAATGGGAACCTTGATTTGCACTACTTTATCCTTCGTGGTCATTATTTCTGACAAAGATATAAGCATGATAAATCTCTCCGAATATTCACTGCATTATTAAGAATTCGATTCCTCGAACTCTTTACGCGCTTCTTGTATTATACCTACTGTGTTATTATTTGTCAATCAAAAAATATGAATTCTACTGCAAGCTGAAATGATAACCAAATTATAACAATCCTACCGTTTCTCTTGCAATTGCTAATTCCTCATTGGTTGGCATAATGCAAACCTTAGTAGTAGACTCCGGTGTTGTAAGCATTATTTCCTTGCTTCTAGTCATGTTCTTCTCTAAGTCGATTGTAACTCCCAGATAACCTAGGTATTGGCATACATCTTCTCTTACCTTGTGGTCATTCTCACCAACACCTGCAGTAAATGCGATTACATCTACTCCGTTCATCGCTGCCACATAGCCACCAATGCATTTAGCTACACGATATACAAAAACGTCAAAAGCGGTACGTGCCATTTCATTACCGTTATCCATTGCATCATTAATATCGCGGAAATCGCTGGATACATCGGACATACCTTGCACACCAGATTCCTTATTTAATAAATTCATAATCTGGTCGATGTTCTTATTTTCCTTCTTTGCAATGAATTCGATGATGGAAGGATCAATATTACCACTTCTGGTACCCATAACAAGACCTGCAAGTGGTGTGAATCCCATACTAGTATCTATCGATTTACCATTTAATACTGCAGTGATACTGGCACCATTTCCAAGGTGGCATACAATTATTTTGGAATTATTAATATCAATTCCTGCAAATTCTGCTGCACGTTTGGATACAAAGCTATGGCTGGTTCCATGGAAACCATATTTACGAATTTTATATTTATCATAATATTCATGAGGAATTCCGTACAGATAAGCTTTTGCAGGCATTGTCTGATGGAATGCAGTATCGAATACTGCAACCATGGGAACACCCTTTATCAGATTAGCACAAGCACGGATACCGATTAAATTAGCTGGATTGTGAAGTGGTGCTAAATCATTACAATCCTCAATTGCCTGAATTACTTCATCTGTAATAATGGTTGAAGTTGCAAATTTCTCACCGCCATGTACGACTCTATGCCCTACCGCTCCAATTTCCTCCAAGGATTTGATAACCCCGTGGTTTTTATCGGTTAACGCATCAAGAACCATTTTGATTGCTACTTCATGATTCTCCATGGGGGTTTCAATTACTACTTTTTCTCCACCGTTAGGCGTATGCTTTAAACAACTTATGCCCTGTCCAATTCTTTCACAGATACCAACCGCTAAAGCTATCTCGCTAACAGAGTCAATTAACTGATACTTTAAGGAAGAACTACCGCAATTAATTACTAATACTTTCATGTTATTTTTATACCTCTCTTATGATCGTGATTATTTTGCAGAAGCCTGAACTGCTGTTATCGCTATAACACCTACGATATCATCTGCAGTACATCCTCTGGATAAATCATTTACTGGTTTCGCAATTCCCTGTGTAATAGGGCCGTATGCTTCTGCTTTCGCAAGTCTTTGTGCCAATTTATAGCCGATATTTCCTGCATCAAGATCAGGGAATACCAATACATTCGCTAGACCGGCAATATCACTTCCGGGCGCTTTGGAAGCTCCAACACTAGGAACAATCGCAGCATCCAGCTGGAATTCACCGTCAATCTTATATTCCGGATATAATTCCTTCGCAATTCTTGTTGCTTCAACCACTTTATCTACATCAGGATGCGCTGCACTTCCTTTGGTGGAATGGGACAACATAGCAACAACTGCTTCTTTACCAACCAAAGCTTCAAAACTCTTTGCACTACTTCCTGCAATTGCTGCAAGCTCTTCTGCATTCGGATTTTGAACAAGTCCGGAATCCGAGAAAATAAAGGTACCGTCTGCACCAAACTCACAATTAGGAACAACCATAATGAAAAATGCGGATACAAGTTTCGTACCCGGCGCTGTTTTTAAAATCTGCAAAGAGGGACGTAGTACGTTCGCTGTTGCATTTACTGCTCCTGCAACCATACCATCTGCATCTCCTGCCTTTACCATAGTAACACCAAAGTAAAGATAGTCCTTGGTTAATAAATCTTTTGCTTGCTCCGGTGTCATACCCTTGCTTTTTCTGACCTCAACTAAGAGATCAATATATGCTTGAAGTTTGTCCGTCTGATTAGGATCAATAATCGTAGCCGCTGATAAATCTAAGCCTTCTGCGCCTTTAGCGATAGCTTCCTTATTACCGATTAAGATAATGTTTGCAATCTCTTCTGCCAGTATTTTGCTTGCAGCCTCCAAAGTTCTTCTGTCTCCGGTCTCCGGCAATACCACTGTCTTTTTGTTTTGTTTTGCTCTTTCTTTAATTCCATCAATAAAACTCATGAAGTTTCTCCTTCCATAACATCTCATTTTTGTTTTTCTACATGATTATAATTGGTAAAACCCATAAATTTTATTATAAATCATATTCACAATGGATACAAGTATAATTTGTAGAAATATGAGGTATTCTTTCACTGTTGCAGTATGAAAATTATGTTAATCTAAATTCCGGTACGATTTGACGGTATTGTTTATTAATGATATTATAGGAATAAAACCCTTATTCCTATAATCAAGATGCACGGCGCAAACCCTGCGCCTTTTATCAGAAGTATAATGCAACTTCTGATAACTTATATTATAGGAATAAAACCCTTGTTCCTATAATCAAGATGCACGGCGCAATCCCTGCGCCTTTTATCAGAAGTATAATGCAAATTCTGATAACTTATACCATCAGATTATTATCAGTAACTTCACTAGGAGATTATTCAAAATTCAAGTATAGAGGAGCTTAATCAGAAAATGAAAGTAGTGGGATTAATAACCGAGTACAACCCTTTTCACAACGGGCATAAATATCATATTGAAGAAGCCAAGCGGATCACTGGCGCAGATTGCGTCATTGCTGTAATGAGTGGTAATTTTGTACAGCGTGGAACTCCCGCTATTATCGATAAATACAGCAGAACCGAGATGGCTTTACATAATGGAGTTGATCTGGTACTGGAGCTTCCTGTTTGTTATGCAACAGGAAGTGCGGAATACTTTGCACATGGAGCTGTTTCCATACTGGACAAGTTAGGAATCGTAGATACCTTATGCTTTGGCAGCGAATGTGGTGATATTATTCTGCTTCAAAAAGCTGCTAAATTCTTACTTGACGCTCCTGCCTCTTATCATGACCGTTTACAGTCTTTACTGAAAGAGGGACTAACGTATCCTGCTGCCAGATTAAAAGCTTTGGAGCCTTCTATGGATGCCTTCGAAGGTGTGGATGGGCCGGCCATATCAAAAGTTTTGATGGAGCCAAATAATATTCTTGGCATTGAATATGTGAAAGCCCTCTACAACCTTTCCTCCAACATAGTTCCAATAACAATTCAAAGAATATCCTCTCATTATCACGATAAGCACTTATCGGATAAAAGCACTACTTCCAATCCGACTATTACTTCGATATTGGAAGATGGCGAAACACCCAACCCTCTTGTCATTAGCTCTGCCACAGCAATCCGTAATTCAATTCATAAAAGAAATATAAATTCTTTCCTTGATTTAGAGGCGGCTAAGAACAGTGTCCCCAATGACGTATATCAATTTTTAATTGAAAACTATAATAAAACCTATCCAATTACAGAGGCGGACTTTTCGCAGGTAATAAAATACAAATTACTTGAACAAGACAATCGATTGCTTAATCAGTATGTGGATATCTCTAATGATCTAGCAGAACGTATGAAAAATATCCCTGATTTTAATCTCAGTATAGAAGAGCTTGCGCAAATGATTAAAACAAAGAACATGACTTTAACTCGTATTAACAGAGCACTAATCCATCTTCTTCTTAATATACGAAGTGAAGACTTCGCTGAATATAACCAAAGTGGTTACGCTTTATACGCCAGAGTCTTGGGTATAAGAAAGGAAGCCTCTCATTTATTACGTGAAATCGAAAAGAGTGGTAAAACCCCAATTATTACAAAAGTATCAAAAGCCGGAAGCCAATTAGATGTCCTAGGAAAACGTATGCTCTCCGAGGATTTATTTGCTACCCACATATACAACCAGGCTATCTATGAAAAATACAAAACCATCATAGCAAATGAATATAAACATGGAATTATCCTTCTGTAATTGATTGTACGACTTTCCTTTTCTTAATCAACTGCAACCTCCACAGCTTGCGCAATCTCCACATAGACTTGGAACGGATCGTCTGTAGGGTTCCAGCTTGAATTGATTTGTAGGAAGGTCATACTTTTCCCCTCCGTTAAAACTAACACTGTTATCACCAAATTCCATTTTCAAAGTACGAAAACATACTTCTATTCCATCCTCATCCTCTTCCTGCTCTGGTGTAAAAGTGATCGGATTGTCCATTCCAACTCCCTGAACGGTAACCTTGATTTCAGAAGTTATAAGGGAATGAACGGTACCCCCTGTTGAAAAAGTCAAAGAGTTGCGGTCTCCGGTAATTCCATTTGCATTAAAATCAAATGCTTTTATAGCACCGATTGGTGTCTGGACTACCTTTGGATAAGCCGGTTCCACCGATTTTATGCTACCCTCCGGATATAAGGATATCCCGATTCGTACCCGCATCTCCCCAATTGGTGACCTTATTTTTATCTTTTCCTGCGGCCACAACGTCAGATTTTTTATTGCTCCATTCTCATAAAAACTAATTGCGATTATTTTTGTGGTAAACTTACCAAAAGGAAATTCAAATGATTTCTCCTTTGCCAAAAGATATTCATCATTTTCATCCCAATAAGCAGAAATCTGTCCATTTAGTGGAAACAAACGTTTAAGTCTACCGCTTTCGTAGAATGTTATTAACTCTGCTGACATGGAACCAATCGGAGTCATAATGTCCATTTTATAATTTAAAGCAATTCTTCGAAGTTCACCCGTTTCATAAAAGGAAGCCGAATAGATATGTTTTCTTCTATGATCTGTATATTCATATTGTGGAATTAGTGTACCATAGGCTGTAACTAGTTCTACTTTGTCCAACATAACACAATCCTTTATGCTGCCGTTTGCATAAAGAACATGCTCACCCACATGCTTTAGTAGGCCATATTTTGTATAATATTCATTCATGCCTCGTTCCCACTCTTCCCTACCTTTAACTAGTTGATAGTTACCGTCTGTTACTTTCTTTTCATACTTACTTTCTTTTCATACTTACTTTCTTTTCATACTATCATTAATACTTACCTCGTATAATACTTACTTCTTTTAATGCTTACCTCTTTTAATACTTACTTTTTTAATACCTAATTCTTCTTTTAATACCTAATTCTTTTAATACTTACTTTATATTCATTCTCTTCCAGCAAGGTTACGGTAGAAGTTAATTCTAAGGAAATCAGTTCAGATGCAATCCACTGAGGTACATGATCACAAATAATCTCCAGGGCTTGAAAATGTCTCTGGCGCAAGAAGGGGATCAGTATCTTTTTTGATGTTAGAGAGCAATCTGCAAGTAAAGCCTGCTTAAGATTAAAATAATATACTCCTTCTTTTTCTGTTTGTATCGGATACCGTTCTACCTTTCTAGTTTTGTTATCGTCTAAGTTCATAACAGTTTCCGTAATTCTCGCTGTTTCTAATTGTAGATCTTCCCATATAGAGTCTAAGAATTGCTCTGGCTTTCCCTCCGCTTCATAGGTGTTGAAACCGTTCGCCTCCAATATATAATAAAGTTGGCCTGCTACCTGTTGTGCGACAAACACGGTACATCCATCTAATCTTTTAACCAACTGTTGAATAAAAGTACGAACTTCGATCAGCCCCTTCCGATTATCCAATAAGAAGGGGAGTTCACTTTTCACAATCCATTCCTTTGCACCCTTCGTATATAATCGTAAGAATCCATTTTCCACTAAGGACGCTGCGTTTCCCTCATCATTTACAAATACAGCAATCAATTGCATGAAACACCTTCTTTCTTGTTATCAACCAGGCTATTTTAGAAGAATCCCTCAAATTACTATAATAAGCATAACTACATAAAATAAAGACCATAATTAATCGTCATTTCTCCATCGAATGATAAGAAAAGCCATTAAATATGGTCTTTTAATTAATATTATATTTGTTAATAAACCCATTTTACTCAATTATAAATACAGAGGTCTTTTTCTATGTCAATATTATCACTATCCCATTATCCTATTCAATACTCAATTATTAACAATATTTAAAGCAATTTGCCATTGATATTATCAATATAGCTCAAAACACAAAATAAAAACCCTTTACACATAATTTTTATTGAAAAAGACTGTGCAGAATCAGATGCAAGGTAATAAAACTTATATCATTCCCCGTCGCCTGTGTCTGCCACAGTCTAGTCATTTTAATGTTACATGTTTTATATAATTTTACTTCATTAACTCTTCCATTTGATCTAATAATTCTGAGAACAACTGAAGGGCCTGATTTACCGGTTCCTTCGTGCCCATATCAACTCCTGCTGTTTTTAAAAGCTCAATCGGATAATTGGAGCTACCGCTACTCAAGAATCGGATATAATCCGTCACTGCTGTCTCCCCTTCATTTAAGATTCTTCTGGATAAGGCGATGGCAGCAGAATACCCTGTTGCATACTGATATACATAAAAAGCATTATAAAAATGAGGAATTCTAGCCCACTCCATATCAATTTCTGAATCAATTACAATATCATCACCAAAATATTCCATATTCAAATTATGATAAATCTTACACAAGGCATCTGCGGTAAGACTCTCCCCATCTTCCACCATCTTATGGGTAATCATTTCGAATTCAGCAAACATCGTCTGACGATACAAGGTTCCCTTAAATTTCTCAAGGAAATGATTGATTAAATATGCCTTCTCCTTCTTATCCTGTGTATGCTTCAACATATAATCGATTAAAAGTGCTTCATTACAAGTAGAAGCTACTTCAGCAACAAATATTTTATAACCAGCGTAAGTATAAGGCTGTTCCTTATCGGAATGATAACTGTGGATTGCATGCCCCATCTCATGAGCTAACGTAAATACATTATTAAGCGTATCGTTATAGTTTAATAATACATAGGGATGGGTTCCATATGCACCCCACGAATATGCTCCACTACGTTTATTCTCATTTTCATAGATATCAATCCAACGATGGTTATAGCCTTCTGTAAGAATCTTTTGATAATCCTCGCCAAGAGGTTCCAAACCTTTCGCTACGATTGATTTCGCCTCATCAAAAGGAATTTCCATCTTAACATCCTGAACCAAAGGTGTATATAAATCATACATGTGAAGTTCCTCTAATCCAAGTAATTTCTTACGAAGCGTCACATATCGATGCATCAAATTCATGTTCTCATGAACTGCTGCTATTAAATTTGTATAAACTTCGACCGGAATTTTATCCGCATTAAGTGCTTTTTCTAAGGTGGAAGTGTATTTTCTGGACTTGGAGAAGAATACCTCCTGCTTCACATTCGCACTAAAGGAGGCGGCTAACGTATTGCGATAACTATTATAAGTAGCATATACTCCCTCGAAAGCTTCCTTTCTTACTCTGCGGTCATTGCTTTCTAATAGTTGGCCATATCTTCCGTGAGTAATCTTAACGGTTTCCCCATTCTCACCCATGATCTCAGGAAATTTGATATCAGCATTATTAAACATGGAAAAGATATTACTGGAAGCATCTGCGATATCTCCTGCATCCGCTAACAATTCCTCCATTTCACCCGATAAAATATGGGGTTTCAAGCGTAATATATCTTTGAGGTAAAAATCATAAAGTTTTAATTCTTCATTATCAACTCTAAATTGTGTAATCATTTCCTCTGGAATTGACAGTATCTCCGGAGTCGCAAAGGATAATGAGCTGTTTACCTGAACTGACAAGACATTTGCCTTATTTGATAAATCTTGATAAATAGCACTCGCTGTGTCCTCATGATATTTTTGATTTGCATAAACATAAACTCGTTCCATTAGCTTACTGATTTCATCGGAAAGTTGCAAAAAACTTAACAGCAAATCACTCGACTTAGACAATCTTCCCTGATACTCCAATGCGTTCGGAAGCATTTCTTTTACTTTTTCATATTCCTTCTGCCATAACTCATCTGAAGCATATAAATCCTCAATTGCCCAAGTATATTTAAGGTCTACTTCATTTCTTTTTGGCAAACTCTTTTCCTGTGCCATCGTCACATCTCCTTTAGCCCTCTTGTTTATAATAAATTTTTGAATAAATTTTACTACTTACAAATAAATTATAATAAATGTACCACTTGTCTACAAGGAGTAACTCAATGAATTTCTTAGCAGTACATAAAAACAAATTAATCAAAGGTTCCGTTTTACTATTTCTGATTGCTATGCTGTCCTTTCCTAGTGCTTCCTTTCAAGGTGCAAGTACGGGGCTTCTATTATGGTTTCATAATGTATTACCGAATCTTCTACCCTTTATTATTATCTCCAATTTGATGGTCCGTTTAGATATTACAAAGCAAATCAGTAAAGTCTTCTATCCTTTTCTCGGAAGGTTATTTCGAGTAAGTAGTGAAGGCTGTTATCCGATTGCCATCGGTTTTTTATCCGGTATTCCAATGGGAGCGAAATCCACAGCTGACCTGGTTTCGGAGCATAAAATCCACAAAAAGGAGGGACAGTTTCTTCTAAACATGTGCAATAACGCAAGCCCAATGTTCATTCTAGGTTATATTGCAATTTCTCAATTAAAGCTTCCCCATATTAAATATGCATTATTCGTAATTATATATGCTTCAGCCATCTTAAGTGCATTAATCTTTCGTTATTTTAATCGTTTTGTAAGTTCGAATTCTTCTGATGAAACTAAATTTAACAAATTGGAGAAATCACAAAAAGCAAAGCAATCAACCTTCTCTTTTGAAATTCTAGACAGCTCCATTATGAACGGTTTTGAAATTGTCACCAAAATAGGGGGTTATATCATACTATTTTCAATTTTGGCACAAATCATTAATGAAGTTGGCCCTGATATCAGCTTTTATAAAGCATTTTTAATGGGAATGTTCGAAATCACCACCGGTATTAATCAAATTTGTAAACTTGGAATTAATATAAATACAAAAATAGTCTTGGTTGCAGTACTTACCTCCTTTGGCGGTTTTTCCGGCATGGCACAAACCAAAAGTGTACTGGGAGACTCAAGACTATCTATGAAATCTTATTTTATAGTAAAGCTACTTAACGCAATTTTATCACTACTTTTTGCTTTTCTATATATCTCTTTATATGGTATAAAATAGCTTAATCCACATCCTCCAGGAAGGTGTTTGAATCAAAATTGAAATCTCCATCATCATAAGCAGACGTTTGTGAATTACCCTGTATACTTTCCTGTGGATAGAGTTGTTCACTAAGTTCTCTTTTATTGTTGTTGATAATTTCCAAATTTTCTTTTAAAGTACCAATGAAACCATCATATTTTGAAATTGCAGAATCATAAGCATTCGCTAAAACATGTTCCACTTCAGTTAATACATCGTTAGAATATACCAGTGCACCTGTCCTGATCTGTTCCGCTTCCTCAGATGCTTCTCTTCGAACGCGATCTGCTTCTTCTGATGCTTGCATAACCATTTCATTCGCTTGATAATACGCTTGTTGCATAATTTCATGATCATTTAATAGATCTTTCGCTTTTTCTCTAGTCTGACGTAATATTGTTTCCGCTTTTTCTTCTGCATCTGCAATAATTGCATCTCTGTTCGATATAATTTTTTGATAGCGCTTGATTTCATCCGGTGTTCTTAGGCGTAGCTCGTCCAACAAATCGTATAATTCATCCTTTGGAACAATCACCTTTGTGCTTGATAACGGCTGCATCCTGCAACTTTCAACAAATTCATAAATATCCTCAATTAATTGCTCAATTCTGCTTGCTCCCATTTCAAACACTCCTTATCGAATTATATTTATCGTAAACTGACTGTACAATACAATCCGGCACAAATTGCCGAATGTCACCGCCATAAACGGCAATTTCTTTCACTACGCTGGAACTCAGATAGGAATATTCCACACTAGTGGTAAAAAATACAGTATCAATTTTTGTATTTAACTTATGATTCGTTTGCGCAATCTGTAATTCATACTCAAAATCGGTAATCGCGCGAAGTCCTCTTACGATTATGGATGCATTTTTTTGAGCGGCATAATTAATTAATAATCCGTCGAAGGCCTCTACTTGTACTGATGTTAAATTTGTTTTTTCCTTGATTACCCGCTCAATGAACTCTACTCGTTCTTCAGCGGTAAACAAAGGTTTCTTTGCATTATTTTGTAAAACACCGATGATTAACTTATCAACCAAACCAGAAGCACGAACAATAATGTCCAGATGTCCAAGGGTTATAGGATCAAAGCTGCCGGGATAAATGCCGATTTTCATGTAAACTCACTCCCATGCTTGATAGCTTTTATGTATATAACAATTTTTATTTAAGTTCAATAAAAACATGTTGATTTGTTTTATATTCCTTCCTTTTAAAAATACGAAACCTCGTGTCTTCAAGATAATCAAAATCAGTCTTTAAAGATGCTTCAACTACAATAATGGTATCACAATATATTATATTGGAATTCTGTAGCGCTAGCAGTACTTCTTTCTCTAACAATCGATTATAGGGAGGATCCATAAATATTACATCAAAAACCTTTCCCTTCACCTCTAAAATCCTAATTGCCTCCAATGCACTATGTGCGAGCACCTCACCAAAACCTTCTAATTTTGTAAATCGAAGATTTGCTTTAATACAATCCAATGCAGCTTTACTATCCTCTACAAATGCTGTATATTTTGCACCTCTGGACAATGCCTCAATTCCAATCGCACCACTACCTGAAAATATATCTAAAAAATCAGAATCAGCCAGGTATGGATTTAATATATTAAATAAAGTCTCCTTGGTTTTGTCTGTAGTTGGTCTGGTGTCAAAGCCTTCTGGTGTTCTTAGCTGTAATCTTCTTGCTTTACCCGCTATCACTCTCATACTTTTTCTCCATTAATGACTAATAATGACTATAACTATTATTTTATAAAAATATAAGTATATGTCAACTTGTTTATAGCTAGTGTATCCTATCCTGTAAAAGATTTCAATATGTTTTTAAGGTTAAGTTCACATTTTATATAAATGTTTTTAAATACAGAGTAGTATCTAGGACTAATTTATTATAAAAATTAATTAGGACCCACTGGATTTACACGTGAGTCCTAATTGATTTTTACGAACTATATGATATTAAATATTTTGTTATTTACCTGACATTCTTTTTTCAGCGTCTTGTATCATCTTTTTAACCATATAGCCGCCGACAGAACCGTTTTGACGGGATGTTAAATCACCATTATAGCCCTGTTTCAATGGAACACCTATTTCATTTGCAACTTCATACTTAAATCGATTTAATGCTTCCTGTGCTTCGGGTATTTCTGCTCTGTTTCTACTTGACATATAAACTCCTCCATTTCATATTTTGAGAATTACTAACATTTCTGTTTCTTCAAAATAATTTGTGTTGTTGTTTACTCCTTAATGAATGATTTAATTTAATTACTTAAATTTAATTTCTTTCATCAAGTTGTTACGCTAATAGTATGTGCAAAAAGAATCAAAATACCCAAGAATTTATTTCATTTTAACATGTAAATTTTGGAGATATAATGTCGAATTTATTTTTACTAATTTGATTATGTTAATAGCATCACATGATATAAATAAAAATTATCAAAATAAATAACCTGTTCTATTATATTTTTTAATTATTTTCGTGTTACTCTCTATCTATTATAGAAACGTAGGAACGATGCTTTGATACGCTCTTATATGCAGGACGAATAATTTTACCAGCATTATTTAGCTCTTCTAAACGATGCGCGCACCAACCTGAAATTCTTGCAATCGCAAAAATAGGTGTATATAATTCTTTCGGAAGATCGAGCATATGGTAAACAAAACCGCTATAAAAATCGACATTGGCACTAACACCTTTATACATTTTTCTTTCTCTACCAATGATCTCAGGGGCCAATCTTTCTACCATTTCATATAAACCAAACTCCTCCATCAAACCTTTTTCTTCCGATAGGCTTTTTACATATTGCTTTAGAACATTCGCTCTAGGATCTGATATAGAATAAACAGCATGTCCCATACCATAGATAAGTCCAGATTGGTCGAATGCTTTTTTATTCAATAGATCCGAAAGATAAGCACTAATCTCTTCCTCATCTTTCCAATCTTTAATATTCTCTTTCATATCATCGAACATCTGCATAACCTTTATATTCGCTCCACCATGCTTCGGGCCTTTTAAAGATCCGATCGATGCAGCAATTGTGGAGTAAGTATCTGTTCCTGAGGATGTTACCACATGTGTTGTAAAAGTGGAGTTGTTACCACCACCATGCTCTGCATGAAGTACTAGCGCAACATCTAATATTTTCGCTTCCAATTCCGTATATTTCATATTCGGCCGAAGCATATACAATATATTTTCTGCTGTTGAAAGTCCTACTTGTGGAGAATGAATTACCAAGCTCTTCCCATAATAGTAATGTCCATACGCTTGATATCCATATACAGATAATAATGGGAACACTGCAATCAGTAATAAGCTCTGGCGAAGGACATTTTCAATGGATATATCGTCTGCCTTTTCATCATAGGAGAATAAGGTTAGTACACTTCTTGCCAGCGTATTCATCATATCCTTACTTGGTGCTTTCATAATGATATCACGTACGAAACTGGGTGGTAATTCTCGGTACTGCTCCAAAAGTCTTGTAAAATCATCTAATTTTTCCTTTGTAGGAAGATTACCAAATAGTAATAAATACGTAACTTCTTCGAAACCAAAGCGTTTCTCATTCATACACCCGTTTATGATTTCTTCAACGTCTACACCACGGTAGAACAATTTTCCTTCACATGGGACATAGTCATTATCAACAATGGTATAAGAAAGTATTTCACAAATCTCTGTCAAACCAGTCAATACACCTTTACCGCTGATATCCCTTAACCCACGTTTAACATCATATTTTGCATATAATTCTGGGTCAATTACCGTGTTCCTCTTACACAGATCAGCCAAATCCAATAGTTCCGGAGTAATTTCAGTAAACTTGTTCATTGCTTCCTCCATTCCGCCGCCAATGCGGCTTAAATATTAGAGAAAAGACACGTAAGTGACTATCTCCTCATCTTATACAAAATTCATTATAGCATATAAATAGCAAACTGGGAACCTCTAACCAAATATTGGTGTTTCTGCATTTTAATAAAATTCGACAGGCAGATATCTGGGTTCTTCTGCCTGTCGTAAAAAAAGCTTCTGTTCGTATTAATTATTATGTAAAACTGATTTGTATTGACGCCAAAAGATCAAGTAGGAAGACTGCTAACATAATTTTGGCGGCATTTCTCAAGGTATGTGAATTAAAATTCTGGTTCATATAACGAATGAGATTTGGATGCAGATACCGGATTACTAACACTCCGCTCACTCCAAATACAAATGCTGCCCCCAAACATATTCTGCCATTAATATTAAACAACCGATTCGAGTAATCCCACCATCGTCTTCCAAATATATGTTCCATGGTAAATGATACAATATACTCTAAGACGGATGCAAACAAAGCACAGGAAATGAATAATGATAGTCTACTTTTGCACCTACCTGAAAATAAGAGTATCATTAAAACGATGCAGGAACCATATATCGGGCAAAATGGACCATATAAAAATCCACGGTTTACAAATCTACCGGCTTCCATGGAGCAGTATATTGATTCGTATAACCAACCAATATAACTGTAAATGATAAACCAGTTAAAAAGCGTCGGTAAATCCAACTCCTTATGTTGCGCTCTTGTGATTATCATACGTATCAATCTCCTTTTCTCCCAAAATTAGACATACGCATATAATAATCTACATTTTTCCAATTGTCAATCACGGATAATAGATTGCTCCATTGCTACATTACCTGCTCCATCCACCGCTTCGTAGGTAATCAAATAGCCACCCTCCGGATTTTCACTTATCGTAACGACAATATCTGTTAACTTCATCTCCGTGTAATTATCGCTGACCGTTACACCGGAAAGTGCATAATCGATACTCGGTACTTCACCTATTTCACTGGTTTCCAACGGTCGATCAGCTATGCCGGTAAAGACAGGAGCCTGATTATCAATAATAATTGTTGCATAATCTGTAACTGGTATTGTTTTGCCCAGGCGAATTGTATAAGTTATGTAATATTCCACTTCACTGATCGCTTCTATGTTTACTTCAATATCCTCTTTATCAAGCTTGATACCTTCGCAATATGCTTCTACATCGGCTAGGGCATATGCTTCATTTACTTCAACATCATTTCCTACAACCTTATCGCTTACTCCCTCGAAGACGGGAGCTTCTACACTATCTTCCACGGATACCTTGATAGATTTTGTCCCTATTCTTCCCAAGTCATCTATTACGGAATAGTTAATCTTATAAACACCTGGTATATAAGAATTAATATTCCCATTGACGGAAAGCTTCGAGGTAATATCAAATCCAAGGGAAGATCTTGCTTTTACACCTTTTAATAAGTCAACTTTGTCACCCCAGGCTACTGAGATATTTTTCAAACCTGTAATTTGGGGCATTTTATCTTTATAAGGATTGTTATTGCTAGGATCAGTAGGATCCCATCGTATCGACGTAGGTATCTTGATTGGTTCCGGTTTTCCTAAAGGACCTGGGGATTTCTTGTCATCGTAAATAACGACTGTCGTTCCTATTGCACAATTATCATAAATCCATTTCGCGTCCTCCACGGTTAAGCGAATACAACCATGGGAGGCTGCTGATCCTAGTTTATTGAATTCTCTTGATGCTAACGAGGCAGGGTTCCCATTTTCATAGTAATATACTGAATGGAATAATATTCCTCCAACAATTCTTGTTGAATATTGTCCCCACACATCTCCCATAAGTGCTTTCCAACGATATTTTTCTTTTGTTTGAAAGGTTCCACGAATTGTCTCCGTCCCCTTATCCCCAACAGAACAAATCATGGCCTTAACCGGTTCTTTCATATTTCCAGCTTCGTCCTTCTCATATATGGTAATCGTATTATAAATCCGATTCACCTTAATCAGATAAGGAATTTTCTTCTGTTCTACTGCGGATGCTTCTTGTGTACTCATCAAGAAAAGTGCTGCTGTCAAACCAAGGCATAATACAAAAGTCCGTAGATTGATAAATCTTTTGATAATTTTATTCATAATGACACTCCTTAAACTCTCAAGTCTATTTTTCTTTAGAGTTTATCGACTATTCCTTTTATAAGGAATAGTTCTACTAGTATTTAATCTGTACAATATACGTCTCATACTCTTTCTCAGCGGTTGCAGGGCTTATAAAAACCACCTCACCAAGGCTCTTAAGTAGATCGTGGTTAATAACTTCGTACTTTTCCTCTTCTAGCTTTCCTACATAGATATAAGACACTTGATATTTATCAAGTAGATCCCGTACCTCTGCTTCATCTGTTGATGAATAGATTTGTTGGATGTCAGCTGCTCTCTCATCAAGCAAAGTAACATCTGATTTCCATAGCCATTCATGAGTATGCCATCCTAATACCGTCGGAAGGCCTGTGATAACAGAAATTCTCTGATAATCCGTATAGCTGTCTCCATTAGCCTCGAGCACAACCGGTGTCCCTGTGATATTCTCGTTCAACCAATCAGTGCCTAGTTTATCATCCGGCATCTCATTCTCCATGAAGGCTGCTGCATCGAGCCCTTTGTACCCTTCTCTGTCAAATATATTGCCATACCAGGAATTTACCGCGTTCTGTACATAGAACAGTGACAGGGTAAATAAAATTAGACCTATTCCCGCATACGCTCTCTGCCTTAATGACTTACCAAAGCATATCAAACGAAGAAAGATATATCCAAAGGAAATTCCAAACATGATAAAGGCTTGATAGGTTAGCTTGAACATCGTATTTGCTCTTTTGTAATCACCTGAATAAATATCTTCTACATAAACAACCTCAGGAATCAAGATAAGACCAATTGCACAAAGTCCTAAGACAATTATAAACAAGTCGGAGGTTGATAATGTCTCAAAAAATTGAAAGAATGCCAGTCGTTGCTTTATGTGCTCGGCTTGTTGTATTTCCCTACGTTTTTTGGCAAAATTAGCGATAAGAAAACTAAGAAAACATAGTACCGTAATAACAGGCAGACCCCATAATATTATCATCTGATTCAGAGGCGTATGAGCAACAACCAGACAAATATTAGTCGATATCTGATCAAAATTTAGTGTAAATGGTAAACATATAATTTCAGAGAAAATGAATACAAAGATGCCTTGTAGCCCCGTAACCCCGAATGCTTTACCTTTAAAATTATATACAACCAGATTAGAAAATAGAATAACACCACCAGAAACTACAAAATAAATAGGAAAATCCCAATAATTGGTAGTGTGATATAATCCGATAAAAAATGCCAACAGAAAAATTGCTGGATGAAATACCTCTTTTAAAATTGAAGTTTTTGTTTCCAAGATTGCTTTTCTTGTACTAAGCCAAGCAAATAGTATTCCTAACACTGTTAAAACAAATAAAATATTAATTACATGCGCATGAAGATCTCCCAGTACAAACGAGTAGGCCGGAAATTCATGTATGGTTTTATCTGCAGTCTCTGGATGATAACCAATAAATCTTGTTGCATCTGGAAACCAATATTTTTCTGTGCTGGCTTCCATACCAAAGAATTTGCGTACCGCTGGTTCAAACCATTGATAAGTAGGATAATGCATATTGCCTGCGATACATACTCCTGCACCTGCAATTATTCCACTTAGCCACGGTATTAACTTAATCTTTTTCCCCTGATCTTTTATAAACTGTAGCATTACATTATAGGCCAGCGAATAAGAAAGCACGAAGGCAAACGCACCTACCATCATTAACATCAAATTATATCCATAGGACACCTTAACGAAGGATAATTTCGTGAGAAAGGTCGCAAGATACTGACCAACATAGTAATAATTTATTTTTGTTCCGGAAAACCAAAAATCCTGAGGCGGCATATACTCGCTGCGCATCATACTGGTCATAAAACCATAATCCATGAATTTCTCTGTTCCATATGCTTCCGGTTTAAATCCTCGGATGTAAGTAAACAACAAAAATACACCAAAGAATACAAGCTCCTCGGTTATCATTGCATTTAGAGTACCATCTTTTATTATTGTTCGTGCGCTATCGTTATCCTGTGTATTATTTGCCTTATATTTTTTCTTAAGTAATAGAATAATTATATTGAAGAGAAGGCTGATAACCACTGAAATTATACAAGAAACTTCGGTAAATTTCATAACATGCACGGAGGATAGAAACCACATAATGTACCCGGTTATTCCTATTCCAATTGTTTTAGAAAATAGGTAACCTTTGTCATGAAAGCTTCCAAATATTAAAGTGGTAAGCGGCAGAAATATTACCCCAATAATGGCGATTGTTACCCACCATTGTAAAAACGGAATATAATCTCCTTGCAACAAAAGCTTCCCTATGATTGCTAAAATAATCGCCGTTATAAAATATAATACTTTTTTTATCATCGCAACTCTCCATCCGTTGTACTATTTCATGTAATGATTGATCTTTCGAAAATCCTTAAAAGCCTGCTGCCCTATCCGTATTATCTTCTTCATATTAATTGAGTTTACTCCACCCTGTCTTGGTCGGAAGGTGACTGGGAGGTATTTTACCGCAAGCTTCTTCTTTGCGTATATTACAGAAATAATAACATTTGATAGATTATAATTTTTCGGAATAAGTTTTATCTGTTCTCTCAAAGTATTTGCTTTCATTAAACGAAACGGAGTATTCGCATCTATCACATTTACGTGAAAACAAAGACGTAAAACGAATTTAAGCGTCTTGGTTACGAATACACGGGAAAAACCATCCTGGCGTCCTTTTCTATGTCCAATGACCATATCAAAAGCTTTTCTATTCTCCCAGAAAGGCCAAAATTCCTCTGGTAAGGTTTGCCCGTCGGAATCCGTCTGAAATACATAATCCGCTCCGGCATTAATTGCATAGTGGTATCCATATAATATGGTTGCACCATGTCCACCATTTGGCTTTGTGATTGGTTCGAAAGCTTCCATATTGCTCGCATACTGCTGCATGATTTGATAAGTTTGATCCTTACTTCCATCATCGATAATGACTAATTTACTCCCATTACCAATCTTCTCTACGATCGGATACCAATCCTTTATCACTTTTCCTACGTTTGCTTCTTCGTTGTACGCTGGAATTACAATATATAGTTTATCCACTTGATTTTCCTCCACTTTTCTCCCCAAGTATTCTCAATCAATTCCAAAATCAGCTAAAATTCTCCTACCCTATAATCGCCTTCACTTATTTTCCCTGATAAAGAGTATCAAAGGCATCTAACGCTCTTCTAACCACTGCATCCATATTATAATAACGGTATTCAGCCAAGCGTCCGATAAAGACAACCTTTGTTTCCTTTTTCGCTTCCTCTTCATACAAGGCAAATTGGGCTTTGCACTCCTTGGTCGGAAAGGGGTAATACGGTTCTCCTTCAGCGCAGGGGAATTCCTTACCAATTGTTGTCTTTCCATTCTGCTGCCCTGTTAACTGCTTATATTCCGTAATTCTTGTGTAATCATAATCGTTCGGGTAATTCACCACCGGCGCCTCTTGATATTGCTCTTTATCATGCGTTTCAAACACAAAGTTCACGCTGCGGTAAGATAATTTTCCATGTTTGTAATCATAGAATTCGTCCGTAGCTCCAGTATAAATTAAGGTATCATAGTTAATATCTCCGATTACTTCCTTATAATCCGTATTCAGCATAATCTTAATATTTTTATTAGCTGCCATTCTCTCACACATCTTAGTATATCCATGAGTAGGCATGCCTTGGTACTTATCATTAAAGTATCTGGTATCGCGATTTAAGCGAATTGGAATTCGTGAGATAACAGAGGTATCTAATTCACTTGGATCAATCCCCCACTGTTTCTTTGTGTAGGTTTCAAAAATTTTCTCATAGATATCTTTCCCTACTTTACTTAAAGCAACATCTTTGCTTGTCTTGATTTCTTTAATATCAACCGCTTGTTTTTTTAGATATTCTTCTACTTCAGAACAGTCAAGATTCAAATTATATAATTTATTAATTGTTTCCACAGTAATCGGCATTGGTATTAAATTGCCATCGACATAAGTAAGCACTCTGTGCCAAAAATCATTCCATTTTGTAAATTTAGATAGGTAATCATATACACCTTTATCATTTGTGTGGAAGATATGAGGTCCGTAGTTGTGAATCAGTATACCCTCCTCATTATAAGAATCATAAATATTTCCACCAATATGATTCCGTTTTTCAATAATTAACACCTTTTCACCCAACACGTTAGCTATTCGTTCTGCTACAGTCAGTCCGGCCAAACCTGCACCAACAATCACATATTTAAAATTCATGTTTCCTCCATTCATCCGCACACGGCGGCAATTTCTCTCTATATATTGGTACCATTTATCTACTTAGCGGCTTTTTTGTATCATAAATCGAAGTCATCCACTCACCTTCGCCTTCCCATTTCACACATTCATAAGTTGCACGAATATTTTCTTCGTTAAGATTATAATCCTCCGTCACTCGGTTGTCCCGGTCTACAATAATAAATCGGATATTATTTTCCTTCACCAAGGTCATCAGCTCAGAGGGCGACTGTGCTTCATACATTTCCTTTACTCGTGCCGTTCTTTTGTCCGTATCATACCCCGCAGACCAAGGGTAATACGGATGTCCCTCATACAACATGGCTCCTCCAAGAACCACTTGATTTATGGTATATCGATACGTCAAGAATATATCCCGAGAATCACTGTTTTCATCAATCCATTTTGTAATTGGATCCTCCAATTTCAATACAATCGCTGACTCTGGTGTATTTTTCGCTAGTACTGTAACAAAATCATAAATTCCTGTTGCAGTAAGTAAAATTATAAGGAATACGCCAACAAGTCGCAGTATTATATCCCTTCGTTCCAACAGTTGCATTACAACCGTTGCCGCAAATATTCCTAGCAGAATGCAGCTCATCATAATATATTTATGATTTACTGTAACATCGATTGTCATCGAGATGCAAAATGCAAATATAAGCGGTGCAGTAAATGCCAATAGTAAATATCTTCCCACGCCTTTTTCCAAGCAAAATGCTACTAGTAATACAAACGGGAGTATTCCTAGCAATCGTCCCAAATAAGAAGCAACACCAAATAACGTCTTATTCTCTGCGATAAATCCAAAAAGAAATTGTGTCGATACAGCTGCACCATGAATGAAAAAATGTGTCTGTATAAAAGACATCGAAATCGTAATCACCGCAATAATTAGGTATTCCAGTCTTCTTTTTGACAGGAGTGCCATTACAAATAGTACCATAAGACATCCAATGACAGCGGAGCCATGAAAGAAGGACATACTGCCTAATAATACTCCAACTGCAATCGGCATTTTGAGATCTTTAACCAGCCATCCATCGGCTGTAAAAAAGATTACTTTCAATCTCTCCGCCACTTTTTTAAGGAAGGTCTTATGGTAGTTTTTCTTTTTTTGATCGGTTTTATTAAAGTTTGATTGTTTTAAATCCTCAAACATCTCATAAAGTCTGGGTAAAAGCAAAATTAATACTAAGAAAATTACTGCTAACCCCAATGCCAAATGTCTTTGATTGCAATATACATTTAGATTCCACAAACCCCAGTCTTCATTCGGTGTGTCGCTAATAAAATCCGTATTACTCATTAAGGCTTCCATTATATTGGTACCCTTTGGTAATCCTGACAAATAAGTGAATAGGGTCTTTGAACTTCGGAATGCAAAAAACAGACATGCCAAGATACCGGCTCCTATTTTCCCGGTAATTTTAACTGCCAGAAGATATAATAAAAGGAACGCACTGACAAAGCTAATAATGCTCGGTATATTAAAAGCATAATCAATTCTGAGACCCAAATACTCTAAATTACCTGCTAAAAATTGAAACATAAAATGATATCTGATATCCTCTCCTGCATAATGAGGATAGGTTGTCGGAAAATTATTGCCGTACGAAAAGGACCGTATCATACCCACATGTGGTGAGAAGTCACTAAATACAGAGACACCGACATATAAATTACCTGCTTTAACAAAAAAGGTTGTCCACATTAATATACAAGCGAGTAATGTGATGGCCGCTAATAGTAGGAACTCAATTTGAATTACCTTTTTATCATTACAAAAGATAACCAGTTTCTTCTGTTTATCCATAAGTATTCTTCGATAAAAAATAAAGGCGGAAGCCAAAAAAGCAAGCGGCATCACAATAATATTGGCATAAAATAATGGTTCAACTGCTGCTCTAAACAGGTACGCCGTAAGATAAGTTGCCCAAGTTATTGTTAATGTTCCGATTACATACCAAGTCGGTAGTAATAAAAGGTAGGGACTGATGGATATTTTTCTTTTGGCATAATCTTTTTCAACTACCATAGAGAGATTTGGGAATGCATAGGCGCAAATTGCCCAACCAACCGTAAAGCAGAGAAAAATGTATAATAATCCTATCATTTTTCAACCTCCTTGCTTTGTAGGAGGTTTGCCTTCTTGCTTTGTAGGAGGTTTGCCTTCTTGTCCTTTATAAGGCTTTCCTCTTTGCTTTTTAGGGATTCCACATTACTTTTTATAAAGCTTTGCTCATTGTTCATATTTAGATTGGGACTGCGCTTAACATATTTAGAGATCAGATATCTGGGTCTTGCTTTTACTTCTTTATATATTTTGGTTAGATATATTCCAATCATACCAAGACTAATCATGATCGAGCTGCCGATCATCAGCTGCAGAAGGATAACCGTTGTAAAACCACTGGTTGCTCTTCCGGTAAATTTCATATATAGTGTCTGAATACCTAAGAGGAATGCTCCAAAGAACATAAAGATGCCTAATATAGTGATACAATGAAGCGGAACGGAGGAATAAGAGGTAATCGCATTCACCGCTAATCGGATTAAACGAAAAAAGGACCATTTTGTCTTGCCGTTGACACGATCCGCTACATCAAAGTTAATTTGCTTTCGATCAAACCCAAGCCAAGCCGACATACCACGAAAGAAGATTGCTCTCTCCGGTAACTCCTTCCATGCTTCTACTACCTTTCGGTCCAACAGTTTAAAATCCGAAGCCTTGCCAAGATTAATATCCGACGTCTTATATATAATATAATAAAAGAATTTTGCTCCTAATCGGTATAATGGATTTTCTTTCCCCCTGGAGCTCTTAATACCCTCCACGACATCATAACCTTCCTCACGCCAAGCCTTTACCATCTCAGGTATTAAGGTCGGAGGATGTTGTAAATCGGAATCCATTACAAGAATCATATCCCCATCTGCATACTCTAAGCCTGCGCAAAGAGCAGATTCCTTGCCAAAATTACGGCTCAAGCGCAAGGATGTAATAGTTTCCTTATTCTCAGCTAAACTCTTAATCTCCTGCCAGGTATTATCTTTCGAGCCATCATCTATCAAAATGAATTCATGCTTAATGTTGTTGGAATTTAATACATCTTCAATCACTCCAATTGAATTTCTGATATGGCTTCCCTCTTGATAGACCGGAATTACGACAGATAATTTCGCTTCACTTGTTCGTTTATGATTTATGACATTTTCGATTATTTCCATGTCTACCTCTTTATATTTCAAAATTTATCATCTCTTTGCTTCTCTAGTATACACTAGAATTAGAAAATATTACAAGTCAATCATGATTAAAGTGTATTCGAATTTCGGTATAGAATTTTCTCCTCTAAATAGGGATTTGCTTCAAAGATACTGTCTACTTCTTTATCTTTTAGGCTTTTAACGGCTACCGCTGCGGCTTTTAATAAGCTGGCATCATTAAAGATATCTCCTAATTTAAAATCCATATCTCCACTTTGACGGATACCAAAGATATCTCCCGGTCCGCGAAGCTTTAAATCTTCTCCTGCAATAAAGAAGCCATCGTTTGATTTATTCAATATCTCCAAACGTTCCCAAGCATCCTTGCTACTGCTTCCACACACTAAAATGCAGTAGGATTGATGCTCTCCACGGCCAACCCGTCCTCTTAATTGGTGGAGTTGTGCTAGGCCAAAGCGTTCAGAATTTTCTACCATCATTACAGTAGCATTCGGGACATTTACTCCAACCTCAACTACGGTTGTAGACACAAGTACTTTAATCTCTCCATTTGCAAATCGCTCCATAACATCATTTTTATCTTTAGGTTTCATTTTACCATGAAGGAATTCTACTGTAATGCCTGACGCTAGTGCCTCCTTTAACCGTTCTGTGTATTCAATTACGTTCTCCGCCTCTACTTCCTCACTCTCTTCAACCATCGGACAAATCACATAGGTCTGTCTACCCTCTGCAACCTGCTTATCAATGAAACGATAAGCTTTGGGGCGGTAATTGGTATCCACCACACAGTTTTTAATCGGTAGTCTCTCCGCTGGAAGCTCGTCCACGATTGAGATATCTAGATCTCCATATAAGATGATTGCTAATGTTCTTGGGATTGGTGTTGCACTCATTACAAGAACATGAGGATTTCCTCCCTTATTCATAAGAGCTTCTCTTTGCTTTACACCAAAACGGTGCTGCTCATCCGTAATAACTAGTCCTAACCTATCATATTCTACCTTCTCCTGAATTAAAGCATGCGTACCTATAATAATGTCTGCGCGGTGTGTCTTAATCCTGTCATAGGCTTCCCTTTTTTCCTTCGCCGTCATGGAACCCACCAATAAACAAATAGAAATACCAAATTCCGTCGAAAGGCTGCTTAAGGATTTATAATGCTGCTTTGCAAGGACTTCCGTCGGTACCATGAAGCTGGTCTGATAACCATTCTTTACTGCCATAAGAAGGGATAAAATAGCAAGTACTGTTTTACCAGAGCCTACATCTCCCTGGATTAAGCGATTCATTACATAATCCCCGCATAAATCCTTCTTGATTTCCTCCCACACCCTTAATTGTGCTTTCGTCAACGAATAAGGAAAGCTTTTCATGTATTGATCACACTCTGGCCGCTCTTCCATGGTATATTCCGAACGAAGTACTGTTTTCTTATCTTTTAATTTGCGTAGTGCTAGGGAGTATAGGAAGAATTCATCAAAAACCAGTCTCTGTCTAGCTTTCATCATACTCTCTCGTTCCCTTGGGAAATGTACTTCCTTGATCGCCTTTGTTCGATCCATTAGTAGATATTCCTTTGCGACCGGCTTTGGTATATAGTCCTTAGCAAACTCAAGTTCCGTAAGTGCCTGTTTTATTGCCTTTGATACAGCAGTATTCGTTATTCCCTCGGTAAGAGGATAAATTGGCTGCAATACTTTTAATAATCTATAATAATCTTCCCTCTGATAAATTCCTGGTTGTTCCATCAATAATATTCCGTTTTTACGGATTACTTTCCCACGAAAGATATAATGATAACCATATCGCAGTGTTTTTTGTAAAAATGGCATGTTAAACCAAGTAAGAAACATAGATGAAGTGGAATCCTTCACCTGAGCATTTACAATCTGAAGATTTTTTACCTTCTTCACCTTGGGGGTGCTCATAAGTGATGCCTCAATAGCTATGGTTGTTCCTTCCTGTATTGTTGCTATCATCGCAGGGCCTTCAAATTCTTCGTATCCCCTTGGATAATGTTCTATTAGATCTTGAACTGTCTCGATTCCAAGCTTATGGAACACCTTTTCCGTCTTTTCCCCTATTCCCTTGATTACCTTAATTTTATCGTTTGCCTCCAAGGGTTCACCTCCACCGGATTTTTATGTGTTTTTTCATTGTTTTATTATAAACCATATTAAGGGAATGGAAAAGGAAAAAAATATTTAAAATAATTTAAAATTTAATATTGACAAATCATTTGTACTATTGTATTGTTGTATTAACCACTTAATACAGTAGTACAAAATAATTAGAGAGGAGAATATAAAAATGCAATGGGAGCTTGATTCAGAACGACCTGTTTATATCCAACTTATTGAACAGATACAGGCAGGTATCATCTCAGGTTATTATAAACCCGGTGATAAGTTGCCGTCCGTCAGAGATTTAGCAGCCGATGCAACGGTTAATCCGAATACGATGCAGAAAGCTTTAGCTGAACTCGAACGAATCGGGCTGGTATATACCAACCGCACCAGTGGAAGATTTATAACGTCGGATGAGGCAATGATTAAAATGCTAAAGGGGCAGTCGGCGAAAGAGTATGTCCAAGATTTTATTGAACGAATGAAACAGCTTGGATTTGATCCCAGGGAAACCTTACAATTAGTTACAGAAATAATAAACAAAGAACTTTAAGCTTTTAACACAGATTTGGGCGTAGGTTGAAAGAGAGTATTTCAACCGTTAATAGATGGAGGTAAAAATAAATGAGTACAATATTAGAGTGCAAATCACTGACTAAGAAATTTTCAAACCTCACTGCCCTCTCCAATGTAAATCTAACTTTGGAGCGAGGACGTATCATCGGACTTTTAGGTCCGAACGGTAGTGGCAAAACCACATTAATTAAATTAATCAACGGGTTATTGGTGCCAAATGCAGGAAACCTCCTGATTGATGGCAAAGAACCTGGCCCTGATACAAAGAAAGTTGTATCCTACCTACCTGAGAAAACCTATTTACCGGAATGGATGCGTATCTCTGACACAATTGAATTCTTCCAGGATTTTTACGCAGACTTCGATCAAAAGAGAGCCTATGAAATGCTAGATCGACTTCATTTAGATCCCAGCAGACGTATGAAGGCATTATCCAAGGGTACCAAAGAAAAGGTACAGTTAATCCTTGTAATGAGCCGTAAAGCAGATTTATACTGTCTAGATGAGCCAATTGGTGGAGTTGATCCTGCTGCCAGAGATTATATCCTAAATACCATCATTTCTAATTATAATGAAAATGCAACTGTATTAATCTCCACTCACTTAATCGCTGATATTGAGAAGGTACTGGACGAAGTTGTCTTCATTAAAGATGGTTGTGTAACCCTTCACTCTTCCGTGGATGATATTCGCTCACAGGAAGGAAAATCCGTAGATACATTATTCAGGGAGGTATTCAAATGCTAAGTAAATTATTCAAGCATGAATTAAAGGCAACCGCGAGGTTATTGTTACCATTATATATGATACTAGCAGTATTAACCATTTTAGATAGAATCGCTCTGAACCTTGACATTTTCACCGGTGCTTTGACCGTCATTCCTGCCTTTATAACGATTGCGTATGTTGTATCACTCATTGCTATTATTGTCGTATCCTTTGTCATTATTATTATGCGTTTTTACAAGAATCTTATGACCGATGAAGGTTATCTGATGTTTACCTTACCAGTTAAATCCCATCAGTTAATAACATCAAAATTATTAGCTTCGATATTATGGACAGTTACCAGCGTTGTCGCTGTAATTGCATCCCTATTTGCCGTGTTTGCAACATCCGAAACTTGGCGTTTGATGATTGAAGGATTTAAAATGGTGATGGCAGAGTTAAGGACAGAATTACATGGATTTTCTACAATATTAATTATTGAATTTATTCTGTTGGTTATCTTCAGTTTAATTAACGGCATCTTAGAAATCTATGCTTCTGTTGCTATCGGCCAGCTTTTTAATGGACATAAGGTAATCGGTTCTTTTGCTGCTTACATTGGTATCACTACCGCAATACAGATTATTGTATCCGCATTCTTATTCATCGCTAGTTTGATTTTTAAACACACTATTACTGAAGTAGAAGCAATTCCTCAATTAGTATTCCCGATAACACTTCTCTTCCTACTTGTATTTAGTATAATCTTCTATTGGATAACAAATTTTATTTTCAAGAGAAAACTTAATTTGGAATAATAGGATTATTTTGAAATAACAAAGTGCACTTAACGATTTCTTGTTAAGTGCACTTTGTTGTCTTACGATATGAAATTATTACCTTAATCTTTTATCTTCAAACCGGCACATTGCCTGAAGACAGTATATAAGTTCATGAATTCTTTGATCAAGTGGTCCTTCATTAACTGCGCAATCCAGCGAAACTGCCATGTCATTAATTAAACGATCGTTGAGATGCTTTATATTTGAAGTGATAACATCAAGTTTTCTACTATAGGATTCTGCATCCAAGAATTTAAGTAAAATAGCATTCACAGCACCTTCCGGTGCATTTACGATAACTTCCTCATTTCTAACCATTCTCTCTGCAAATACACTGGTTGATTGCTCAATTATCGGAACTGTTTCCACTTTTGTAGGCTTTCCTATGGAAGGATCTACTTTATCTTCCACCTGATTAATATTTATGTTTACTTCCCTATTTAATTGTTCCTCTAGAACCTTATCCTGACTTGTACGGAGTTCAAAACGATACATTTGCTTAATCTCTGGATACTTTATATGATCCACTTCACTTGTAAACATCTCCAATGGCCTTACATATGTCTTAAAATCCCCATACAGGGCTTGATAAACCACCATAGGTTCTCTGGTTTCCGAATGGATTGCTACTGTAATAATCTGATACGGCTTGTCCTTAAAATGATTATATATTTCACCAGGTTTTGGTATCCTTCTCTTTTCCATGCCCTCTCATCCTTTCCCATGAATTGATAATTTTTATGTATACGTTTATTTTGTATTATGTATATTTGCTTCATAAACCTTCATTTATCATGTTAAAAAGAATGTATGAAACCCTCTTTTATCATGTATTAAAATAGTGGTTCGTTTATTCTCAACCGAACCACTAATTAGAAGCATTATTCTTTCGTGTGCTGTGCTATTTATTCCACCGATAAGACATAGTAATAAATTGGTTGCCCACCATAATGAACTTCTACATCCAAGTTCGGATATAATTCCATTACTTCCTCAGCTAACTCATTCGCGTCTTCCTCGCTTATTTCTTCTCCATGATACAAACTAATTAATTCCGAATCCTCATCCGCTAGAGTTTTAATAAGTTCAAGAGTCGTAGCCTTGATTTCGGTGCCAACGGTCAAAATGGTCTTGTCACCAATACCCATAATATTACCTTGTTTGATTTCTTTACCATCAATGCTTGTATCTCTAACTGCATAAGTTATCTGTCCGGATTTAACCCGTTTCATTTCTTCACTCATCCTTGCAGCATTCTCTTCCGGAGATTTATCATATACGAAGTTAATCACTGCAGTTATACCTTGCGGTACTGTCTTAGAAGGAATAACAAAGATATTCTTATCCTCGGTTAATTGCTTTGCTTGTTCTGCTGCCAGAATAATGTTTCCATTATTCGGTAAAATGAAAATAGAATCTGCATTTACTTCACTAATTGCATTTAACATATCTTCGGTACTCGGATTCATAGTTTGGCCACCTTTAATGATGTAATCTACGCCGAGCCCTGTAAATATCTCATCAAGTCCATCTCCCATAGAAACTGCAATAAAACCAGCTTTTTTCCTAGGCTTCTGAATTATTGTCTTCTTCTCATCTTCTTTTTTCAGAGAAGCAGCTTTTTCAGCATCCTTAATAACTCTCTCATTATGCTCTTCACGCATATTATCAATCTTCATTCGTGTCAAGGAACCATACTTTAATGCCCTTTGAATAGCAAGTCCAGGGTCATTCGTATGTACGTGGACCTTCACGATATCTTCATCTGATACAACTACAAGAGAATCACCAATAGATTCTAAATATGCTTTAAAATCGTTCTCAGTATGCATATTATATTCTTTTTCAATCATTATAATAAATTCAGTACAATAACCGAACTTAATATCATCCGTTGATATGCGATCCCTTACGACTCCTGCAGATGCCTCTTCACTTATTGTAATACTATCGAAAGATACTTCCTTGCCAAGTAATGCATCATATGCACCTTTTACAATCTCAAGTAATCCCTGACCACCGGAATCCACAACACCAGCTTCTTTTAATACTGGGAGAAGCTCCGGAGTATTCTTTAGTACAACTTCCATATGTGCAATCACCTCTCGACCGAAATAAACCAAATCATCTGTTTCGGATACCAATTGTGCTGCTTTTTCTGCAGCTCCTCTTGCTACCGTCAAAATGGTTCCTTCCTTAGGCTTCATTACAGCACGATACGCTGTCTCAACCGCTTTTTGGAGAGCATTCGTCATAATTGTCACATTTATTTCTTTAACATCTTTAATTTCCTTAGTAAAGCCACGGAACAATTGGGATAAGATAACACCCGAGTTACCTCTGGCACCGCGAAGGGATCCTCCTGAGATTGCTTTTGCCAATTCCTCGATAGAAGGATTGGTTAAAGCGTTTACTTCCTTTACGGCTGACATAATGGTAAGTGTCATATTCGTACCCGTGTCACCATCTGGCACAGGGAATACATTTAATTCATTTATATATTCTTTTTTTGCTTCTATACTTGCGGCTCCGGCAAGAAACATTTTTTTCAGAGTTTGCGCATCTATCGTCTTTATAACCACTGGTTCTTCCTCCTTAAACGTTGTTCTTCTCAGCTATGACATTGATCAGTCAATAACTCTGACACCTTCAACATAAATATTGATTTTTTCAACCTCAAGTCCTGAGAATTCTTCAACATTATATTTCACATTACTGATCAGATTATCAGCTACTGCAGAAATACTAACGCCATAGGAAACGATAATATGCAAGTCGATTGTAATTTTATTCTCTACTAATGTTACATTGACACCATGGCTTAAACTGTCACGCTTTAATAGTTTAACAATACCATCCTTCATATTAACGGACGCCATTCCAACTACTCCAAAGCATTCAACCGCTGAAGCTCCGGCATATTTTGCCAATACGTCATTATCAATCATTATCTCACCAATTTGTGTATTCATATGTCCCTTCATATTAATCCTCCTATCTATTACCTGCTATAAATCTATGTCTGTTACTATTATAACCATTATTATTGTGTTGATGATAAGCAAAGCTTATAACCTTTGGTTTCTTATAGTATAACCATTATTATTGTATCCTTAGGCTATTCGCTCGTGTTACTCGAATTTTTCGGTCTTTTATTAGATTACTTTGATGTTTTCTTCATATTTGAGCTAACCGTCTATTCACTTGCATAATATATATTACTATGAATATGGAACGGAAGTGACAATTATGAAGAGAATGATAGGATTTATCCTATTTTGGATTGCCATCGGTATGACAATCATGCTTTTCATCACGAATGGAATATTAGCAATATGTATTATCATTTTATGCCTGCTGCTTGGCTACAATTTATTCTGTAGCTGCTAATGTGCCCGCCTTAAAATCTGACGAGTAGGAACTTCCATTGAAAAAAAAAGCGGGTGTCAAGATCCCCTGACACCCATCGTTTTTCCTTATGCGCGTTCTACTTTACCGGATCTAAGACAGGAAGTACAAACATACAT
>JAQSYO010000027.1 GCA_029256105.1 Herbinix sp. | reverse complement strand
AGAAGATAGAGTTTTAAGAAGATAGAGTTTTAAGAAGATAGAGTTTTAAGAAGATAGAGTTTTAAGAAGATAGAGTTTTAAGAAGATAGAGTTTTAAGATAGAGTTTTAAGATAGAGTTTTAAGAAGATAGAGTTTTAAGAAGATAGAGTTTTAAGAAGATAGAGGGTTAAGAAAATGGAGATTTACGAAGATAGAGGTCTATGAAGACATCGGGATTTACTCAGAGAAAGAGATTTACAAGTACATTAGAATTTGAATAGATATTGAGATTTACAATTATATAAATCTGTGTTATATTAAATAAAATGAATAAATGAGAAAAATATTCATATTATTGGAGGTGGTCTTATTCCTAAAATATATTCAGAGGAACGAAAGCTGGCAATAAAAGATCAGCTATTAGATGTAGGGTTATTATTAATCAAGAAATACGGATTAAAGGGAATGAATATTGATTTAATAACGAAAAAAGTTGGTATTGCACAAGGTACGTTTTATAATTTTTTTGCTTCAAAAGAGATTTTGGTGTTCTTTTTAGTAAAACGATATCAGGAGCAGATAAATAATAAAACTGAGAATATCGTTTTAGATAAAGGATATATAGAGCGAACCGATTTACGAAGCTTATATCATGATATGATGCTTTTGGATGAACAGAATGTATTACGTTTTTTGACGAGAGAAGATATTCAAACCTTAATTACCAGACTTCCTGAAGAGTTTAAATTAGATTTTGAGACCTCAGAAGCAAGTATTAAAGGTAATTTACCTTATATTAATCATAAAAGAGAAACAATTGATTTGATTGCTGTTATGGATTGGCTTCAAATTCTTAATATAACGATAGAAAATGCAGACTTACTTCATAAAGATGGTCTGGAAAAGATGATAAATCGTTTGATTGATAATATGTTGGATGAAATTTTTATTTCATAGAAGGGGGTGTAGCGGATGAAATTTTATGAGTATGGAGACAGACAGTTACCCCAAATTATGCTGATTCATGGTGGTGGAAATTCGTCTTGGATGTTTGAGAAGCAAGCACTTCAATTACAAAAAGATTACTGTGTTATTTTACCGGTACTAGATGGTCATGGCGAAGAGAAATCAATTACATATTCCTCTACCCAAGAACAGGCTAACAAAATTATTCATTATATAGATGAAATGTGTGGTGGACACCTTTTTGCTATTGGTGGTGCCTCCTTGGGATCGCAGATTGCAATGGAGGTGTTATCCAGACGAACTGATTTCATTAATAAGGCTATATTAGAAAGTGGAATTTGTACTGCAAAGCCTAGATTAGCAAAGATGGTATGCAATAAGTGGATGATAAAAGCAATGTCAATATCCTATAATATGAAATGGATGGTAAGGTGGTCTTGTCGCCAGTACGGGTGGCCAGAAGAATTGTTAAATCAATTTATTGAAGATGCAAAAGCGCTAAGTGACGAAAGTAATGTAAATCTATATCACACTTATTTAAATTATAATATACCGAAAAGTCTTTCAAATACAAAGGCTAAGGTGTTATTGCTGTATGGAAGTAAGGAAAAAGGTATGATGAAAAAAGACGTATTGGAGGCTGCAAAGACTATTCCGGAGAGCATTGTTGAAGAATTAGTAGGATATAATCACTGCGGTTTTTCTCTTGGAAATCCTATAGGGTATGTTGAGAAATTAAGAAGCTTTCTAAATTCCTGATAAATTGTGATTATTATTCTACATAAAATTTGATAATCCATCTAACTCAAAGACCAGGATATATATAATTGACGAAAGAAGGAATTAAATTTACAATATGTTAAGAGATATATTCGAGGTGGTGATTGATAATGGATAAGAGATATCAGATAGAAATTCAACAGCTTCATAATACTTTTCAAACAATAACATGTTCTGATAATGAAAATCTTCTGGATGCTATGATCCGGCAGAGCATACCTTGTCGCTCTGATTGTGGTGGAAGGGGAACGTGTGGAAAATGTAAGATTCAAGTTATAAAAGGTGATTTGGATATAACTTCACAGGACCATCACATATTCACAAATGAAGAGTTGCAGAAAGGATATCGACTATCCTGCAAAGCTTACCCCAGGGGCGATATATCAATAAAGCCGATTGTTGGGAAGGAAGCTGATATTGAAGTTGTTACAGAAAGTATACGTGTATCACCTATTGATATTGTATCGGTGGAAGAGGAAAGTTATGCCATCGCGATTGATCTTGGAACAACAACCGTGGCAATTAGTATTATAGATAGGAAAGATGGAAGTATAGTAAATACTCATGCTGTTATCAATCCACAGAGAGTTTATGGAGCTGATGTTATCTCAAGGATAATGGCATCAAATGAAGGAAAGAAGGAAGAACTTCGTAAGGCAATCGGTAACTGCATACTGGAAGGCATCCTATCAGTTATAAAGGATACTGGGATAACTGCAAATAAAATATGGAAAATAGCGATAGCCGGCAATACCACTATGGGGCACCTTTTATTGGGTTATTCCTGTGAGACCTTGGGGGTATTCCCGTTTACACCGGTTAATATAGGTATGATAGAAATAAAATTAAAAGATATTATTTCAACTTCTATCGTTCAAAATGGAATAAATGATTCTTTAAATATTAATATGCTTAGTAATATTGAAAGGCGTTTGAATTTAGTAGACGTAGAGTTTGTGAATACGTTACAGGAGGTTCCGGTCGTACTATTACCAGGTATCTCAACCTTTGTAGGTGGAGATATCGTAGCAGGACTATCCTTTTGTGGATATTATACGAATAAAAAACCATGTTTGTTGATAGATCTTGGGACAAACGGAGAGATGGCTCTCGGGAACCAGGAACGGATTTTAGTTACATCTACAGCAGCAGGACCAGCATTTGAAGGAGGTAATATTACCTTCGGTATGGGGAGTGTACCGGGAGCAATTAGTAGCATTTCAATTCGAGGCAAAGAGGTAACGGTTGGAACCATCGGTAATAAACCAGCGATAGGAATTTGTGGAACGGGTGTGGTTGAAGTAACATCTGAGCTTTTTAAAGCAGGCTTGATTGATGACACTGGTCTGCTGGTTGACGAGTATTTTAAAGATGGATTTCCGATTCTCAGGCAGGTCGGAGAAGAAGTCTTGGTGGAAAGTAATAATTCACAACAAGATCAAAATTCCGCAGGGACTGAAATTCAGTTTACACAAAAAGATATTCGTGAGCTACAGTTGGCAAAAGCTGCAATACGAGCTGGGCTCGAAATACTTATAAAAAATTATGGGATAACGCAAGAAGAAATTAATAAGGTGTATCTTGCAGGAGGTTTTGGATTTAAGCTTAATATCGACAAAGCAATTCACATTGGTTTGTTACCGGAAGAATTCCGTGATAAAGTTATTGTTATTGGGAATAGTTCGCTGGCTGGAGTAATTGAGTTTCTTACGGTATCAGACTCAAAGGAAAAAATGGAACGGATAATATCTATATCGGATGAAATACATTTATCTAACGATGATGATTTTTATGATTTATATCTTAAATATATGTCATTTTAGTTTGATAACAAAGATGGTACTAGCTTATAATCATAAAATAGGTTATAATAACGTAGTTACGATTGTACCGAGTTATTATCTTATCATGCTTTCGATTGATTAATATTTTACTACGAATATATTATAGGGTAAAGCATGAAGATTTCGCTATATAGGTTAACTGCAATTATAAATTATCATATAAGCAAATATGATTATTACTTAACCTAATGTTGATTACATTTTATGATTAACTTTGGGTTTTTTGATAGGAGGAAAACATGAGAATCGGAACAGGTTATGATGTTCATAAATTAGTAGAGAATAGAGATTTAATTCTTGGTGGAGTAAAGGTTCCTTTTGAAAAGGGGTTGCTTGGTCATTCAGATGCAGATGTATTACTGCACGCAATTATGGATGCATTATTAGGTGCGGCAGCACTTGGTGATATTGGAAAGCATTTTCCAGATACCGATGCTTCGTATAAGGGTATCTCAAGTATTGAATTATTAAAAGAAGTCAAGAAACTGATTGATAATAAATTATATATAGTTGAGAATATTGATGCTACGATCATTGCACAAAGACCTAAATTAGCGGCATATCTACCGGAGATGGTGAAAAATATAGCTGATACGCTTGGAATTGAAGTAGACCGTGTGAATATCAAGGCAACAACAGAAGAAGGACTTGGATTTACTGGGGAAGAGCTTGGAATAGCAGCAAATGCAGTCTGCTTGCTGGAAACAATGTTTCATTATCAGTATGATGCAACACCCAAAAGCGATTCAGAAAGAAGTTGCAATGGATGCAGTGGATGTTCCAAAAAATAGTACAAAATATCTTGGAAAGATGGTATTGACAAAATATCGTTACTTGCATACAATAAGCAGTATATAAGATATAATGAAAAAGCAATGAACGGAAAAGTAACTCATAAAAATAGTATCAGAGATAGAATGTCATCGGCTGAAAGCATTCTTTGCAATAATATGAGGGAAGTGCATCCGGGAGCTGGTTCGGTGAAGCAATCGCTTAGCCGTGCACGGTAACAGCCGTTATTTGTATAAGGTGTATGCCTACGTTTGATTATGGTGTACAAATAGAGTGGAACCGCGTATTTCACCGCCTCTATCCGTAGAGGCGGTGTTTTTTTATGCTTAGAATTAATGAAAAATATAAAATATGGAATATAATATATAAAAATAGGAAAGATAGGGGGATGTTAATATGGGTATAATGAAATACATTAAAGATGAGATTCAGATTATAAAAGAACGTGATCCCGCAATAAAAACTTCGATGGAAGTATTCCTTTATCCGAGTTTTAAAGCGATAATCCGATATCGTATCGCACATCGACTTTTTATAAATAAACATTATTTTTTAGCAAGGTGGTATTCACAAAGAACGGTCCGAAAAACAGGGATAGAAATACATCCAGGAGCTACCATTGGCAAAGGACTATTTATTGATCACGGCTATGGAGTCGTGATAGGTGAGACGGCGATTGTTGGTGATAACGTTACCTTGTATCAGGGCGTAACGCTTGGTGGTACCGGTAAGGAACACGGGAAACGTCATCCTACCATCGGCAACAATGTTATGGTCAGTGCTGGTGCAAAGATTATAGGATCCTTTACCGTTGGAGAAAACTCCAAGATAGGTGCTGGATCTGTAGTGCTTTCTGAAGTGCCACCCAATTCCACTGTTGTAGGTGTACCGGGAAGAGTTGTGAAAAGGGATAACATAAAGATTCCGAGTGAAGAAATGGATCAGGTTCATTTTCCCGATCCTGTACAGAAAGAATTGTCAGTATTAAAAAATGAAAATGTCTGTTTGAGAAATGAAATAAAGAAACTATATAATAGGATTGACGAGATGGAAGAGAAAACAAAGAGTAAATAAACTAGAATTGTTAATGCAATATATCATTTTAAAATTGCAATAATATTTATAGAAATCTATAAGAAACGAATAGGAGGAAATGAGATGAAAATTTATAATACATTGTCACAGAAAAAAGAAGAGTTTATTCCCCTGGAGGAAGGTAGGGTTCGAATGTATGTCTGCGGACCAACCGTCTATAATTACATTCATATTGGTAATGCTAGACCGGCAATCCTCTTTGATACGCTCAGAAGGTATCTTGAGTACCTTGGCTATAAAGTGAATTATGTCTCAAACTTTACAGATGTTGATGATAAGATAATTAAGAAGGCGAACGAAGAAGGCGTTACTTCCACAGAAATCTCCGAGCGTTATATCAAGGAGTTTCGTACCGATATGGAGGCACTTAACATAAGAGAAGCAACTTATCATCCGAAGGCAACCGAAGAAATAGATGGAATGATTGAGATGATTGAAACCTTAATTAAAAAGGGGTATGCTTACGAGAAAAATGGTACCGTATACTATAAAACCAGAAGTTTTAAAGAATATGGTAAATTATCGAAGAAGAAAATTGATGACCTTGAAGCAGGTATACGTATTGCGGTTAGTGAGGAAAAGGAAGATTCGATGGACTTCGTACTTTGGAAACCGAAGAAAGAAGGAGAACCCTACTGGACCTCGCCGTGGAGCGATGGCCGTCCCGGATGGCATATCGAGTGTTCGGTTATGAGTAAGAAATATCTTGGGGATCAGATAGATATTCATGCAGGCGGTGAAGATCTGGTATTTCCTCATCATGAAAATGAAATTGCGCAAAGTGAAGCGGCGAATGGGAAAGAATTTGCAAAGTACTGGATGCATAATGCATTTTTAAATATTGATAATAAGAAGATGTCCAAATCGGACGGTAATTTTTTCACGGTTCGTGAGATTTGTGACCAATATGATCCGCAGGTAGTGCGTTTCTTTATGCTGAATTCACACTATCGTAGTCAATTAAATTTTAGCAAGGACTTAGTGGAGTCTGCTAAGAACTCCTTAACTAGAATATTAACAGCTGTGGGACAACTTGAACATCTATTAAAGGATGATATACTCACAGACAAGGATATTTCGGTTTCAGAACAGCAATTGATTATTGAAGCAGAACTATTAGCATCTAAATTTATAGCATCCATGGATGATGATTTTAATACAGCAGATGCTATTGCAGCAATATTTGAATTAGTAAAGCTGGCCAATACCAATTCTACGGGGGAAAGCAGCAAAGCCTTTGTTCAGGCAATCTATGACCGCATAGTGAAACCTTGTGACATACTAGGTATTATCACAAGTAAAAAGGAAGAATTATTAGCAGAAGAAATAGAAAAACTGATTGAGGATCGTCAGAATGCAAGAAAAAATAAGGATTTTGCAAAATCAGATGAAATTAGAAATTTACTATTAGAGAAGGGTATTGTTTTAGAGGATACCAGAGAAGGAGTAAGATGGAAAAGGAGTTAGGTAAGGCGGAGGAGATAGGGATAGCCAGATATATTAAAAGTGTTCTCAAACTTCCCGAAACGGATATAAAAACATACTCCCCATTGACACTGGCTTTTATTGGTGATTCCATCTTTGACTTAATTATACGAACCACGGTTGTGGAGAGCGGGAATGCTCCGGTAAATAAGCTCCATAAACGTGCCTCTAATATGGTACAAGCTTCTGCGCAGGCTGAATTATATCATTATATAAAGGATCAGTTATCAGAGGAAGAAGAAGCAATCTATAAAAGAGGACGAAATGCGAAATCCTTTACCTCTGCAAAAAATGCAGGAATTGTAGAATATCGCACAGCTACAGGGCTGGAAGCTTTGATCGGATATCTATATTTAACGGATCAAATGGATCGTCTACTTGAACTGATAAAACCTCAAATAGAGAAAATGGTAAGTATTTCGTAAGATTTTTGCCACTAAATTGCCTTATTAAACTCCTAAAATGTTGTTAGGATGTGAAACGCTGGCAAAGATGACTAAATTTAGTAAATAGGCTTTCACAAAGTATACATGCATTTTTGATGCAATGGTATTTGTGAAAGCCTTTTTGCTGGGCAAGGAGAGAAAATGAAGAAAACAAAAAGAAGTGCAAAAATTTACTTAATTACAACAATTACCGCTACAGTAGCTCTTATGGGAGCGATGTGGGGTTCGGGAGATATAAAGCTTAGAGAAGTAGAAGCTGCAACACAGAAGGAGACTATTGACCTTCGTATTATTGGAACGACTGACATTCACGGACAACTTAACAGTAAAGATTATGAACAGGGCGTGGATTATAGTAATGGAGGTTTAGCAAGACTCATTGATATGATTCAGAAAACCAGGAGTGAATTACCGAAAGAAAACACAATTACAGTGGATGCCGGTGATACTCTTTTTGATTATACAACGGAATATATATTTTCAGAAAATCAGGAGGTTATTCAACCAATTTATTCAGCTATGACTAAAATTGGCTATGATGCGATCACGCTTGGTAATCATGATTTTGATTATGGTTATGAATATATCCAAAGACAATTGAACGGTACTGGTCTTCGTGATATTACCATTGTCTCTAATGTTACGGATTCTAAAACGGGAGAGTATCCATTTTTGGAAAACATGCTACTTACTAGAAAAGTAAAAACCTCCGCTGGTAAAGAAGTGGAAGTAAAAATCGGTATTATAGGTCAGACAATCCCTGTTCTGTCGTCGAAGACTCATAGCTATGTTGGAATTCTCAAGACAGAGGATATGGTAGCAAATGCACAAGCTGAAGCTACAAAGTTAAAGGAAATGGGAGCTGACATTATTATTTGCCTTTCCCATACGGGTATCGGACCGGAGATACCGGAGCTTAATTTTAAAAATGTAGCATATGCCTTAACGAAAATAGATGAGATTGATGTAGTTGTCTGTGGCCATGAGCATAATCTATTCCCGACAACGGATATGACCTCCGCCTATTATAAATTGCCGAATGTAGATAAGAAAACCTTTTTGATGAATGGTAAAAATGTTATTATGGCTGGAAACCGAGGCAGCGCCATCGGTGTCGTTGATTTGACCTTAGAAATATATGAGGATTCCTATGATATTACAGAGCGAAGTTCGGAAATACGTTTTGTCACAGCAGCGAATACAGTTGAAAATAAAGAAATTGCGAATTCGTATGGTGCTTGGGAAGACAAATTGCTTCAGTACAGTACAGATGTAATCGCAAACCTGGATAAGGGCACCGTAATCCAGAATTTTTATGGATTGCTAGGCGAAAATTCATCAATACAACTTCTGAATGATTCAAAGATCGATTATGCACAAAGGTTTATTAATACAACAGGTAACCAATACAAAAACTATCCGATTGTTGCAGCATCTACCTATGCGGCTTATGGTGCGGAATCCGTAGATGAATTTATCAATATTCATGATAGCATAACGGAGTCTGATTTAACAGCAATTCAACCCTATAATAATTATATTTATATCTACACGGTTACCGGAAAGCAGCTAAAAGAATGGCTGGAGTGGCCTGCTAGTGCCTATGAGACAACCTCTTCTAAAAGAAAATGGAGCAATGGTACAATGTCAGATCTCATGCAGCAAACTGGTTTAAAATCACTGATACGTGAGGAATGGTTAAACGACTGGAGCAACTTCTTTATCTTTGATGGTATTGATTATGTCATCGATCCCTTTAACGAACCTCGGTATGATATAAACGGTAATAAAATCAGTACGAGTAAAAGAGTCAGTAGTGTAACTTATAATGGAACACCGGTTAAGGATGATACGGTTATGCTATTAGTAACAAATAAAATTACACAACCTTGTACTGCAAACAATGGGATTGAAAAACAAGTTGCATTAAACGGTTTTATCAGAACTCAGTCGATCTTGAGTAAATATATTAAGCAAATCGAAGTTAGTGGAAGCATAACACCACAGCTCGATTACAACTGGAGAGTGAGTTTACCGGAAGGAAACAGTTTTATAGTAAAAGCACCAAATTACGCAGATAGTTTCATTAAGATGACTCCTTGGTATAAGGATTATCTAACAGAAGCAGATAAGTATCGTTACTATTTAGCTACTTATTCAGATGCAAAAGACGATAAGGTAGGACCTCATATTATTGCGACCCCGGTTATTACCAGTGCGACTGCATCTCCATATGAGGTATCAATTAATGTAACAGATGCATCAGAATTAAAATCAATCCAATACCTTGTTGGTGATTTCGATATTGATTATGATGGTTGGACATTGGCAGGAAAACTAAACAGTGGACAGACTTTCCGCGTTTCCGCAAATGGAATTTATTCCATTTATGCAGAAGATAAGGTTGGAAATAAGTCACTATACAAACTGGTTATTGATAATTTTAATGATAATTTATTAAGCTCACCAACGGTAGTTACATATACCAATCGTAAGACGAAAATTACTGGACGCGGTGAGCCAAATACTAAGATTGTATTTGAAGCATATACCGGAACCTACGAAGGAAAAATAGGGAACAATGGTACCTTCTCCTATGCGTTACCCTCTCAACCTTCCGGTTCCGAAGTGATGGTGTATTTAAAAGATTCGACCAAAGGGCTTGAAAGTGCTAGAGTCAGGGTGCAAGTGAAACGAACCGGACCAAATCAGCCCAGTATTAATCCAATCAATAATGCAGTTGATCAGATTACAGGTGACCTTGATGACGATGATGCATCTATTATTGCCATCATTGATGGTACAGTGTATGTACCAAAAAAGGGTGGAAAAGCACTTTATGAATTGAACACGGAGATTTATGACCCAAGTTTAGAAGTTGTTGAAACTGATTTTGAAAAAGATGATATCGGATACTTCCTTATGAAATTACCACCGCAGGAGGCGGGGAAGACGATCACACTCTATAATTTGGATCATCTTTCTAGAAATAGTAGGTCAAACATTGTAACAGTTAGTGATGCAGCTCCCAATGCTCCAGTTGTTTATGAGATAAGTAATATTGAAAAAAGTATCAATGGATATGTTCCAACTACCTCTAATAAGATTTATGACATAACAATTACCATTGATAAAAAGAAATATAAGCTCCAAACTGGTACTAACGGAGAATTCTCCTATGAGTTTGAAGGACAGCTCAAAGCAAAGCAAGTTATTATGGTAACTGCATCTGATACTAAGAATGGTAAGGCACGTTCCAGCTTTTCAACTAAAGTTGTCGTTCAAGATATCGAAAAATATGTTAGAACAAGTTCTACGGATTTGACTATGAATAAGGTAACGGAGAACTCCTACCAAGTTTCAGGCAATTATTTAGAGAAAGTAACAATTTATCTTGCTTTAACAAGTGGAGAGGGTGACAATTTTATAAGTGATTTATACACCCTTGAAACTGATGAGGATGGAGAATTCGCCTATGAAATAGATGGCAAACTGCAAGGTGGAACCAAAATCTATGCGATGGCAAGATTTGCAGATGGCAAAATCCTTTTGGCAAATAAAACAGAGGTAATACCGAATAAACCGGAAAAGCCAAGTTTATTAAAGAAAGTTACGAATACAGATAAGTCAGTTCAAGTAATAGCGAAAAGAGGCAGTGAGATAACGGTAATAATTGGTACAGCGACCTATAAATCCACTGTTTATAAGTATGATGAAGTTAATGACAGGTACGTCTATACTTTAGTTACAGATCGGGATATATCGGGAACGGCAATCCAGGTTACTGCTTCCAATGTATCAGGAAAAAGTGAAATATTGACTTCAAAGATTGTTAAGGCAGCCCCTGATCAGCCTAAGGTTAATGCGATAAAAGCAGGAGATAAAGTAATTAAAGGCAAAGTTGAATTGCTGGATTATACAGCTCCTATAGAAGTAGACACTATAATTGCGGATCAAAAAACGGATGCTGGAACTGGGAAAACAACCGAAAAAACAACAGAGCAAAAGGCTGTTGAGACACAGGATAGATTTAAAAATGCGCCTGCCAAGGTTGCACAGACTCAGACTAGAATATTTGCTCAAATCGGTACTAAGACTTACGAAGGATCAATTGATAAGAATGGTTACTTTACGATTAAGATTCCCGCTCAAGTGAAAGGTTCCATTATCAAGGTTTGGGGATCAAACAAAGCCGGAAGAGGTCCGATTATAAAAGTAATTGTTGTAAAATAAATTGGATGGATTAACCAATTGATATATGATAAAATGAGGTTGTATCAAATTACTGTACATAAGATACCTTAAGGTATTTGTATAAAACAGAAATTTGGTGCAACCTTATTTTTAACCTAATTACAAATCCAAATATTTAGGCACAATAAGAAGGACAATTTTCATCAAAAAAATATGGAACTATTTAGAAGTTACTAACGTCTAATCATTAAATTAATAAAAAAATAAAAACTTTTAGAAGGAGGAGGGTTAAAATGAAAAAAAAGAAAATTTTTAGTGTATTGGGATTTATATTAATTGTGGTATTTATGGTAACAGCTTGCAGTAAAAAAGACTCAAAATCAGAGAATATGTTATATGACAGTAATGCCAACTATGGTACGAGTATGACAGCTCAGGATACGGGTACAGCTGAGAGCGAGCCACAATTAAGTGCGACTGAGGATTCGGCAGTAAATTTTGATAAGGATAAGAAGGAAGGAGAAACTAGTGCGGCTGAGGGTATTAATAATTCCTCTGCAATAACCGCAGAAGAACCAGCAACACAATCTCAAGATAAAATCATACGCAGATTCTATATGGATGTAGAAACACAAACATTTGACGGATTGATAACTAAGATAGATTCAGAAATTGATCGCTTAGGTGGCTATGTTGAAAATTCCAAAATCAGTGGAAAGCGTTTCTATAATAATAATGAGGCTCGTTATGGTAGTATCGTAGTCAGAATCCCGAGAGACAAGGTTGACGAATTTGTGAATTCCGTGGATGAGAATGCCAATGTCATTAATAAACAAGAGTCGACGGAGAATGTAACCTTACAATATACAGATATGGAGAGCCGCAAGAAATCCTTAGAAATTGAGCAGGAAAGATTATTCGTATTACTAGAGAAGACGGATACTCTGGATAATATCGTTACCCTTGAGAGTCGATTAAGTGATATTCGGTATGAACTTCAAAACTATGAAACACAGCTCAGAACCTATGATAATCTCGTAGAATACAGCTCGGTAACCTTAAGTATTCAAGAGGTAGAACGGATAACACCGGTTGTTGAAAAGAAACAGACAGTTGCGGATAGAATTCATAATGGGTTTAGCGATACGGTATATAATATCAGTGAAGGCTTTAAGAACTTCTTCGTATGGTTTGTTGTAAATTTCCTATATCTACTTATTTGGGGAGTAATAATTGCAGTGGTTGCATTAATTGCAAGAAGATATTATAAGAAATGGTATGCAAAATATGTAATGCCACCGACGCAGGGACCAAACCCACCAACGAATGGTTCAAATCCACCAACAAAGGGAAATGAATAGAACTATGTAAAAGAAAATTGATGATGTGGGTTTCTAATTTGATAACTTCAATTAATAAGAAGGTATCATATTGGAAACCCACATCTTTTTATGATAGAAATATATATGGCTCTTTCGCGCTTTTTCTTTACACTGATTTACTGCTTTGTTATGATAGAGGAAAGATGATATTTTGATGGACCAGACTGTATTTAATTAAGTATTAGAAAATTTATTTAATAATTGATATGATTATAGAAAGAATATTTAGTTCGAATAGATGTTTTTAAAGGAAGGGGTGTATTCGATGGATCAGGTAGTTTTTCATGTGGATGTAAATTCCGCGTTCTTAAGCTGGGAGGCAGTGTATCGCCTGCAAGCGGGGGAAGAAATTGACCTAAGGGAAATAGCATCGGCGGTTGCAGGAGATAGAAATCAGCGACATGGAGTTATACTAGCCAAATCTACACTTGCAAAGCAGTGTGGTGTTCAAACCGGTGAACCCATCGTAGATGCATTACGAAAATGTCCAAACCTTACCTTGGTTCCTCCGAGACACCACCTTTATCAGGAATATTCCCAAGCCTTTACTGATATCCTCTGCGAGTTTTCTCCCTGTGTAGAGAAATGTTCAATTGATGAGGCGTATTGCGATATGTCAGGAATGTCAAACTTATTTGGATCACCCCTAGAGGCTGCAAATCGGATCAAGAATCGAATTCATAATGAGTTAGGATTTACTGTGAATGTCGGAATCTCCAGCAATAAAATACTTGCTAAGATGGCTTCTGATTTTCAAAAGCCGGATAAGGTTCATACTTTATATCCGAATGAAATTAAGGAAAAGATGTGGATACTCCCGGTACGAGAACTCTTCTTTGTGGGAAAATCTACCGCTAAAAAGCTTAATATGCTTGGAATTAATACGATAGGAGAATTGGCAAATACAGATATTAAAATTCTAAAGGCACATTTAAAGAAGCATGGAGAAGTAATACACAGCTTTGCAAATGGAGTTGATGCCTCCATCATATCACAGGAGGAAGTGAAGAATAAGGGGTATGGAAATTCTACTACAATTTCCTTTGATGTGGAGGAGGAATCAATAGCCAAGATGATACTACTTTCCTTAGCTGAGACCGTTGGTTCCAGACTACGAAATGATGATATGATGGCAAATGTGGTATCGGTAAGTATCGTAGATTCTGAATTTCGACACAGTTCCCATCAGACAACATTACTAAGTCCAACACATAATACGGATGTGATTCACAAAGCTGCCTGTACATTATTTGATGAGTTGTGGGATGGTTCTCCAATCCGCAATCTTGGGATCCAATCAAGTAAGGTAGTATCTAATGCGGAGGAAAGACAGATGAATTTGTTTGGTTTTGAAATCGATGAGAAAAAAGAAAAGCTGGATCAGGCGATTGACAAGATTCGCAGTCGTTTTGGAACCACCGCAATCCAGAGAGCAAGCCTTGTGAAGAAAGAGAAGTGAAATGCATAATTGATAACATAATGTTTCATCCCGTCGATTAAATGTAGTTGATTGGAATGGAAATTAATGTAAAAAGGTGATATAATTAATTATCTATTGTACAGTAGACACTCCATATTAAAAGGGGAATCGCGATGATGAGACAATCGGTATTATGTATTATCATAATACTTGGCTTGTTCACTCCGAAAGAATATAGCATTATTGGAGGCTATGATTTCTTATCAATCGGATTGAAGGAGCATGTCGTTCAGGAACAGCTAATTACACCAATGCAAGCACTGGACCTGGCGAAGGAACGTTACGCAGTTAATTTTGATAAAGTTACTTCAAATACGAACGAAGAATATTATTATAAATTACCCTATGCAGATTATTATTTGGTTTATGAAGGTTCAGGTACAACAGAGGAGAGCTATGTAATTCACCTTTATGAGTTCGTTCTAGATGAACCTGAAATTGGAATCGGACATACCGTAACTTACGGCTGGTATACGATTGACAAAACAACAGGTGAAATAACAAACCAAACACAGGAATAAAGTATTGTAATACTTGCAGAATTTTAGATACTTTATTGACTTGGGAAGGAAGAGTACGTTGGAACAAAAGAGAAAGGTATATGAAGAACTGAACCAATTTGGGATTCATTATACGATAATCGAGCACCCGGCTGTATTTACCATTGATGAAATGGCTTCACTGGATGTATTTCGGGACAACCCTTGGGTCGTAAAGAATTTATTTCTTCGGGATGCGAAGGGGAAGCGTCATTTCCTTGTGGTTATGGATAAGGATAAGAAAGCAGATTTAAAATATATTCGTAAGCAATTAGGTACGAGTACCCTTAGCTTTGCTTCTGAAGATCGGTTAACGAAATATCTTAATCTTACAAAAGGCTCAGTTACACCATTCGGGATAATCAATGATGAGGAGAAGGCTGTGGAGGTAGTGCTAGATCGATCACTCGTTGGACGAGAATATATTGGTGTGCATCCAAATGAGAATACAGCAACGGTTATGTTATCTTACCGTGATTTATATAAAATCATTGAGACACACAGCAATCAGATTCATATTATAGATATATAATTTAAAGAGTAATTCCCGTCCATCTGCCACTTGAAAAACGCTTGTAGCTGGTTATCATACGAAAACATTGATCTACTAATAGTGCAACCCAAGCACCATAAAGACCTAACCCCACAGGAAAGCATAGGAGCCAGGTCAGGGCTGGACGTATTAAAGCTACACTGATGAGAGAGGTAATTGCGACAAAGACAGTATCACCTGCGCCCCGCAAGCATCCGGATAGAACCACCTGGGAAGTCTGCATATGCGTACCTAAAGCAGCTAAAATCATAACGTTAGCTCCAAGTACAATTATGTCAACTTCATCTGTAAATAAGGATACGAGGAAATACCTCCCGAATATAAAAACAAGAAAAATAATACAGGAAATCATAAATGCAAGTCTCTGACCGGTTTTTCCATATATTATGGATAAATCCGGTCTTTTTGCACCCATATTTTGTCCTACGAGTGCGGCAGCTGCAATAGACAGCCCATCACCAAAGCAGAAGGAAAGGGATAAAATATTCATACAAATTATATGCGTCGCATATTCTGTAGTTCCGATCTTTGCTACAATTGCAGCATATACTAAGAAACCAATCCGCATAAACACCTGCTCGACAAAAGCACTGCTACTGATATTGATAATTGGATGAAGAACTTTTTTATGTATAGCCCAACCTGCCTTATAATGAAACGTCAGGTACCCATTTTTGCGGCACAAGGTTGTAAGGGAGATACTGAAAGCAATTATGGCTCCCAGAGTCGAAGCGATTGCAGTTCCCCTAGTTTCTAGTCGTGGGAAGAAGCCGATACCATTGATTAGGAAGTAGCTGAATATAATATTAATTACATTACTAATAATATTTGTCGTCATGGAAATCTTCGTTTTTCCACATCCTCGTTGGGCTGCATTTATGGTGAGATTCAAGGATTGGAACGGTATACTGAACATAATAATACGGAAAAAAGTGATAGCATCCGGTAGATAGGAGATATCCGCACCTGAAAATAACAAAATGGGCTTTGCAAATAGAAAACCCAGAATAGCCATAAGGAGGGAAATCACGGTACAGATTATCATTCCTGTACGGACGGTGCGGTTTGCACCTGCTTGATCTGCTTGGCCTTTTCTACGTGCAGTTACGGCAGTGATTCCAGTATTTAAGGAAAAAATCATGGCGAGTAGGACTAATTTCGGCTGATTTGTTATACCAACGGCAGCGATAGAACCTTTTCCTAAACCACCTACCATCATAGTGTCTACGGCTCCTATGAGTCCGACCAGCAACGCTTCCACAGCGGAAGGCCATGCTATTTTGTAAAAGTTTGAGTAAGCTACCCGGGAAGGAGGTAAATCTCCAATGATTTGATCCTTTTTCAGCATACTTCCAACGGATAAAAATTTAACCAATTGCAACTGCAATGTATTCATCTCACTTTCTTGACCTGAAAAACCCGATATGTCGATTATAGCATCTTTCTGGTGGAATTCAATGTAGTAATATATATTTTACCGAAGTGTCCGTATAGTTTTTAATAATAAAATACATCATATGAAATGGTAAGAAGGCAAACACGGATTGCCTTTTCCTTAAAATTATGCTAAGATTATGAAATAAATAATACCAAATAGGTTAGAATAAACCAAGAGGACTCGTTGAGTGCAAATGATTTTAGGCATTCTAAAGTACTCTATGATAAAAGGAGGATATTAAAAATGAGTATACCAACCCCACATAATGAAGCGAAACCGGGAGATATTGCAAAAACAGTGCTAATGCCCGGAGATCCACTCAGAGCAAAATTTATTGCTGAGACCTATCTTGAGGATGTGGTTTGTTTTAATACAGTTAGAAATATGCTTGGCTATACCGGTACCTATAAAGGCAAGAAGGTATCTGTAATGGGTGGAGGCATGGGCATGCCTTCCATCGGAATTTATTCATATGAATTGTATCATTTTTATGATGTGGATAACATCATTCGAATTGGATCAGCTGGTGGAATAGCAGAGAATGTAAAACTAAGAGATATTGTCATCGGTATGGGTGCTTCCACAAATTCTAATTTTGCAGCACAATATCAATTGCCAGGAACTTATGCACCGATTGCAGATTACGACTTGCTGCGTAAAGCGGTAGAAGCTGCAGAAAAGATGAATATAAAGACAGTCGTAGGTAATGTACTCTCCTCAGATACTTTCTATGATGATAATCAGGATGCAAACGCTCTGTGGCGCAAGATGAACATCTTAGCAGTTGAGATGGAAGCGGCAGCACTTTATATGAATGCTGCAAGAGCCGGTAAAAAAGCACTTTGTATTTTGACAGTTTCGGATCATGTGTTTACCGGTGAATCTTTATCCGCTGAAGACAGACAGCTTACCTTTAGGGATATGATGGAGATAGCATTGGAAATTGCATAATACAATTAGAAAGGGATCGGTGAGATCATGGATAAGAAATTAATATTCGAAAAGGTGGATCATACCCTTTTAACTCAGACAGCAACTTGGGAGGAAATCAAACAAATCTGTGATGATGCAATCATTTATAGTGTAGCATCCGTTTGCATTCCACCCTCTTATGTAAAACAGGTGAAGGAATATGTAAAGGATAAAATGGCTGTGTGTACCGTAATCGGTTTCCCGAACGGTTATAATACAACGGCAGTGAAAGTATTTGAGGCAAAGGATGCTATCGGTGATGGTGCCGATGAGATTGATATGGTAATCAATCTTGGTCTATTAAAAGATAAAAAGTATGACCAAATTCTTGAGGAAATCAAACAATTGAAAGCAGCTTGTGGTGACCATATCCTTAAAGTAATTATTGAAACCTGTTTATTAACAGACGAAGAGAAGATTAAAATGTGTGAAATAGTAACCAATGCAGGTGCAGACTTCATTAAAACATCAACCGGTTTCTCAAAATCCGGTGCAACCTTTGAGGATGTAGCATTATTTGCAAAGCATGTTGGCAAAGGAATTCGAATTAAAGCAGCAGGCGGGATATCATCGTTTGATGACGCGGAAAAGTTTATCGAACTTGGTGCGTCCAGACTTGGAACTAGCCGAATTGTAAAACTGGCTAAGAATCAAGAAGGTTCCGGATATTAATGAACTGGTTATAAAGGTTGTATTGTAAGGAATAAGTTTACTATAGTAAATATATTCGGTTTTTAGGAAAACTAAGCTGTCCTAATTACTAGGAATGCAATAGAACATTTATTAACAAGGAGGTTTTTTTATGCAAGAACAGGATAACGAACAACGGGATAATCAACAAAAGAACAGTCTTATAATTCAAGAAAAGGGAGAACTACTGGCCAAACATGAAATTGTAAGTAGGTCAATGGCAAAGAACTTGATCCGGGAAGCGATAGAGGGTATGAAAAATGCTTATACTCCTTATTCGCATTTCAACGTTGGATCAGCGCTCCTGACAAAGAAGCAAAAGATTTATACCGGCTGTAACATAGAGAATGCTTCCTATACTCCAACGAATTGTGCAGAACGTACTGCATTTTTCAAGGCTATCAGCGATGGAGAAAGAGATTTTTCTGCAATGGCGATTGTAGGTGGTAAAAATGGAATCGTATCCGAGTTTTGTCCGCCGTGTGGAGTGTGTCGACAGGTTATTCGTGAATTTGTAGATCCGAAGAGCTTTCTAGTAATACTCGCTAGATCAGAGGAAGAATACTTAGTATTCTTCTTGGAGGAATTATTACCATTAAGCTTTGGACCTGAAAATTTAAATCAATAATTGTTTTATGGAAATAGTTAATTCTTCCTATGTTGAGTGGTTTTAATTATGAATTAAAAACGGAAATTTACATAAGACGAAGTAAAAGAGTTTAAATTAATATGTTTTTTAACATGCGAATATCCTCTGACTTTATTACCTTGAGTCAGGGGATTTTCCGTATAATTAGCAGACAAATTGAATAGAAATTCCGGGTTCTGGGACGCAGAATTAGGGATTAGAATCTAGGATAAGACCCCTGAATAAGAAAGCAGAACAAGAACACAGAATAAGTACATAGAATACGAACACAGAACTAGGGATTAGAATGCAGAAATAGGGATTGGATTGCAGAAGCAGGGATTGGGGATTGCAGAAATATAGTTTGAAATGCAGAATTAATTAACGATGAGTAATACTCACTTTGATTTAATACGGAAAAGTAATTTTATAAATTATAGGTTAAACTATACTGTTATAATATAGAGGAATAATTAGTATTAGATATTGTTATGAAAGAACAGGGGATATTCTGGCATTTTGACTTCCACTATGAATGTTAATATGATATACTATTCTACAAATTGTAGCAATTAAATACGAATAAAAACGGAAAGGAAATGATAAAATGTATTCGTTTGAAGATGTAAAATCATTTGATCCTGAATTAGCAGAGGCGATGGCACTTGAGATAGGCAGACAAAATGATCATATAGAATTAATCGCTTCCGAAAACTTTGTAAGCAAAGCTGTTATGGCTGCTATGGGGAGCCAACTAACCAACAAATATGCAGAAGGATATCCCGGCAAGAGATATTATGGAGGCTGCGAGTTTGTTGATTTGGCTGAGAACCTTGCGATTGAAAGAGCAAAAGAATTGTTTGGCTGTACGTATGCGAATGTTCAGCCTCATTCAGGAGCACAGGCAAATATGGCTGTATTCTTTGCACTTTTAAAGCCCGGTGATACGGTTCTTGGTATGAACCTTGCACATGGTGGACATTTAACACATGGCAGTCCTGTAAATATGAGTGGAAGCTATTTTCATATCGTTCCTTACGGAGTAAATGACCAAGGCTTTATTGATTATGATAGTTTGAGAAAAATTGCAATTGAGAGCAAACCGAAGCTAATTATTGCCGGTGCTAGTGCTTATGCAAGAAAAATTGATTTTAAGATATTTAGAGAAATCGCGGATGAAGTTGGCGCATTCCTAATGGTGGATATGGCTCATATTGCTGGTCTTGTGGCTGCAGGTTATCATGAAAGTCCAATTCCATATGCACATGTAACAACCACGACAACGCATAAAACCTTAAGAGGACCAAGAGGCGGTATGATTCTTTCCAGTGCCGAGTTCGCAGAAGAATACAAATTAAATAAAGCAGTGTTCCCAGGAATTCAGGGTGGACCATTAATGCATGTGATTGCAGCAAAAGCCGTTTGCTTTAAAGAAGCATTGGATCCTAGCTTTAAGGATTATGCTAGAAGAATTGTTGAGAATTCACAAGCACTTGCACAAGGTTTAATGAAGCGAGGCTTCAACCTTGTATCCGGAGGAACCGATAATCACTTGATGCTAGTGGATCTTCAGAACATGGGCGTTACCGGTAAAGACACAGAGAAACTCTTAGATGCAGCGAATATAACTTGCAATAAGAACTCAGTTCCCAATGATCCGGCATCTCCGTTTGTTACAAGTGGTATCCGTCTGGGTACAGCAGCAGTAACGACAAGAGGAATGAATGCAGAAGATATGGATGTTATAGCAGAAGCAATCTATCTGTTGGTAAAAGATGTGGATGCGAATAAAGTAAAAGCTATGGCAATGGTTAAGACATTAACGGATAAGTATCCGTTGTACTAAATAGAATAAAAAGGTTGATATCAAGTAGATATATAATTTGGTGTCAGCCTTATTTTTAATAAGCTCATAATATCTGAAAAGGATACCACAGCCATGCCGGAGCAAAATAAGGAGATTAAGGATTTGGTGGAGTCAAAGTATAGCTTATATGCTTCCAATGGTCTACTATATTCTATCCTTCGGAAGCGCGGGAGGAAGCTGTTGGGAAATTTCTATCTGTTTTCTATGATTTATGGGGGATATAAGGAAAGATGTACTTGGGAATTGTAGGCTTCTTACTTATTATCCTTGGGCTAAGTTACCAATATTTATCCAAAAAGCGATTCGTTAGAAATTAATTACACATACTGTAACCTTCAGGGGAGATAAGAAAAGGGACTTGTGTAAAACATCTACTTACATACTGACAAGTAAGTTATGATGTATTACATTCGTCCCATTTCGTTAGGAATATTTTTTGATTTATTTATCTTCAAGTTTAAAACAGCATTTTTTATGCAGGACATGACAACACTTAGATCCAAATATTATTCCAACGATTAAAACTCCTGAAATACAACAATATTTTACGATTTTGGGCACATCCACAATTACGTTTACATTGACGCAGGAATCATTATCTTTCGGAGAACAGCAATTTTTCATTGACACAGCTACACCTCACTTTCATCTATAATTAATATATAATTATTCTGAATAAGTATTCTCATTAATAATCGTAAATCTTATATTATCCTTACTGTTTAATAACCTAGTTCTTCACCAACAAGGATTACTTTAATTCGACCTGGTATCTTCGATTTTCTTGTGATTACAATTTCACAGCAAATACAGTCATCTACGAGGCAATTCGCACATTTGCCGGAATCGGCACAAGGAGTTTTTGCTCCCAGGCGTACTGCATTTGGTGGTGCTGCCATATTACGAACCCGATCCATACCGGTTGTAACATCTGTTACTATTTTATTCATACCAGCAATAATAATTACATTTTTAGGACCAGTGATAAGGCAAGCCACACGGTTACCTGCACCATCGATATTTACCAGCTGTCCGTCCAGTGTAATTGCGTTTGAACTCATAAAGTAGTAATCAGCCGTTACTATCTTACCATACATCATTGACTTCTCTTCTGGAGTCTTAACGGAATGACGGTCGTAGAGTATGTAATCGGAGGCTTCCAGAGCTTCCAGCAATCCGATTTCATCCAAGGTTTCAGAGCCTCCCCAGGAGATGGAACATCCAGGTGTTAAAAAACGTTTTGCGGTAAGTAGAGCTTCCGTGGCATCCTCACAGTAATATCCTTCAATTCCCCGTTTGTTAAATTTCTCGATAATACTATCGGCCAAATTCTCATAATAAATCTTCTTGGGTGACATTTGAATTCCTCCCTCTATATTCGGTCATACTTTTTAACAAAACAAATTCCGATTCCTCCAGAACCAATATAAGCTCCAATGGTGACACCTATTTGAAATATGGGATACGCAATTTTTCGACCTATATAATTTTCTAGAAGATTTTGTAAAAGTTGTGCATCCTCTATCGTGGTTGCATTCGCAATACAAAAGTCATAGTCCTCGGGTTTTTCATTAAACTCTCTAAAATATTCTTCCACCATGGAAAATACCTTTTCTAAGGATTTCTTGCGGCCTCTTACATTGGAATAGGGAATCAGTTCTGCCTCCTTTAATTGAATCAAAGGCTTTAAGTCTAACATATTCCCTGCAAGAGATATCACTTTACCGATACGTCTTCCCTTTGTAAGATATTCTAAGGTATCCACTGTGAACATGATACGAGCGGTGGGTTTTATCTTATGAAGTTTTTCCACTACCTTATCAAGTGTTAATCCAGCTTCTCTCATATATGCGATTTGTAATAATAGAATACCTTGCCCTGCAGTTGCTTGGATACTATCAATGATTTGTATATTCGTATCCGGATACTGCTCCTCTAAAATCTGCTTTGCATTTACTGCTGATTGATAGGAACCGCTGAATTTATGAGTAAGACATAAGCATATAATATCAAGTCCATTCTTCAATGCCTGCTTAAATTCATTCATATAATCGTGAACGGAGGGGAGAGAGGTTGTAGCAAACACATTCTTTTCCGTCAATCTCTCATAAAATGCCTCGTTTGTAATATCAATGTTTTCTTTATAATAAGTGTCCTGATCAAAGCTTACATAGAATGGAATCAATTTAATGTCATGCTCTTTCAATAAACTATCAGGTAAATCACACGATGAATCGCTAAATATTTGATATGCCTTCATTAAGCTCCTCCTATAGGTATGATGGATAGTAGTTTTGAATACTACATTTATTGTAAACGATAGTATGTTAATATTCAACAAAAATTATGATAAGATTCGTTTAAATGTCGCCCAACTTTTGTTTGTCCAATAGATGAAAATAAGGTATAATAGTTTTCTAGCTTACTATAACATGTGATTTAAATTAGTTAGAATGCTTTATAAAGAAACAGAAAGTTGGGAAGAAATGTCGAAAAGTTTATATATTGCAGAAAAACCCAGTGTGGCAACCGAATTTGCCAAAGCACTTAAAATTACAGGCAGAAAACAGGATGGTTACATTGAATCAGAAGAAGCAATAGTGACCTGGTGCGTCGGACATTTGGTTACCATGAGTTATCCGGAGGTTTATAATCCAGCACTGAAAAAATGGAGCATGGAGACGCTGCCGTTTCTACCAAAGGAATACCGATATGAGGTAATTCCAAATGTGAAAAAGCAATTCAACATTGTGAAAGATCTTCTTACCCGTAAGGATGTGGATACGATTTATGTATGTACTGACTCCGGGCGTGAGGGAGAATACATATATCGATTGGTGGATCAGGAAGCCAAGGTTTCGAGTACTAAGCAAAAGAGACGTGTGTGGATTGATTCACAGACGGAAGAAGAAATCCTTCGAGGAATTAGGGAAGCAAAACCGTTGTCCGCCTATGATAACTTATCGGTTGCGGCATATTTACGTGCCCAGGAAGATTATCTGATGGGTATTAATTTTTCCAGAATACTCACCTTAAAATATGGTTCTGAAGTACAAAAGCTTCTTAAGTCCGAAAAATGGACTGCAATTTCCGTAGGGCGAGTTATGACCTGCGTGCTTGGAATGGTAGTCAGAAGAGAGAGAGAAATACGAAGTTTTGTAAAGACCCCGTTCTATCGTGTTATTAGCGGTTTAAAGGTAGAAGACAAGGAATTCACAGCGGAATTTCGTGCAGTCGAGGGATCAAAGTATTATAACTCCCCATTATTATATAAGGAAAATGGCTTCTCCGAGAAGACCTCAGCGATGAAGATGATTTCAGATTTGGCAGAGCAAATACCGATAATTAACGATGACGGAACCTGGGAAGCTCGCTTAGAGCCTGGTGAGCCGGCGAAGCTGCTTGCTGAAGTTAGTCAGATTGAGAAGAAAAAGGAAAATAAAAATCCACCTTTATTATATAACTTAGCAGAACTTCAAAATGATTGCTCCAGGTTTTTTAAAATCAGCCCGGATGAGACCTTAAAGATTACCCAAGAGCTCTACGAGAAAAAGTTGGTAACGTATCCAAGAACGGATGCCAGAGTATTATCTACGGCAGTATCCAAAGAAATCTATAAGAATATCAAGGGATTACAAGGATTAAATCAATACCAGGAGTTTGTTAATGAGATATTAGAGCAAGGGTCTTATAAGAATATTGCTAAGACCAGATATGTAAATGATAGCCAGATCACAGACCATTATGCCATAGTACCTACTGGGCAGGGATTGAATGCTTTGGGTTCGCTATCACATACCGCAGCAAGGGTTTATGAGACGATTGTCCGACGTTTTCTTAGTATTTTCTATCCGGCAGCAGAATACCGTAAGGTAGGAATTACGATGAAAATCAAAGGGGAGAGCTTCTTTGCGTCAGTTCGAGTCCTCGAGAAAGAGGGCTATCTAAAAGTGCTAGGCAATAGTAATGATAAATCATCGGTAGTCCCTCAGAGTAAAACGAATGGTGAGGATAAACAAAGCACGGAGGATAGTGATAATCCCGAAGAAGAGAGTGCAGACCAAGCGTTTATGCAACTGGTTATGAGTCTAAAAAAAGGTATGATGCTCCCGGTCAAAATGCTTACCATCAAGGAGGGTGAGACAGCACCTCCGAAGAGATATGCTTCCGGTGCATTAATCCTTGCAATGGAAAATGCAGGACAATTGATTGAGGATGAGGAATTACGCGCACAGATTAAGGGTAGTGGTATCGGTACAAGTGCTACTCGTGCAGAAATTTTAAACAAATTAGTTAATATTACTTACCTCAGCCTCAATAAAAAGACACAGATCATTACACCTACCTTACTTGGCGAGTTAATCTATGATGTAGTATATGCCTCGATTAAATCGTTATTAAATGCAGATCTTACAGCTAGTTGGGAAAAAGGTCTTACCTATGTATCCGACGGGCAGATATCAAAAGAAGAATACGTCGTAAAACTGGAAGGCTTTGTCGCACGCATGGTCGATGGTGTAAAAACAATAAATAATCAGTCTGCTTTATCACGGTATTTTAGTGAAATTGCGACCTTTTATAAGAAATAAATAGGATAATTCCTTCCTTGTGTCGACCCTTTCGTTAGTGACAAGAGGGTAAAATTATGATATGATAACGCCTGTGGTAAAATTTACATATACTGTTCTTATAATATAAAATGAACAGAACCGAAAAATGTATTAGGAACCGCTGAATAATATTTATAGGAGGAATGAGCATGTCAGAATACCTTATGATCAAATCGTTATTTGACTTAACAGAAACAATCGCTTCGCGTATTTTTGTAGGTTGTAATTATCCGTGGGAAGCATTAGGAAAAATCAAGAACGAAATTCTAAGCATCGGTGCAACCTTATCCTTGGACGAATATAATAAGATAGGTGAAGATATCTGGATTGCCAAATCTGCTAAAGTTGCCCCTACCGTTTCCATAACTGGTCCTGCTATCATTGGCAAGGAGGCAGAAATAAGACATTGCGCATTCATAAGAGGCAGTGCAATCATTGGTGAGGGTACCGTGGTAGGTAATTCCACAGAACTTAAAAATGTAATCCTCTTTAATAAAGTACAAGTACCCCATTACAATTATGTGGGTGATTCCATCCTAGGTTATAAAGCACATATGGGTGCGGGATCTATCACCTCTAATGTAAAATCAGATAAATCCTTAGTAACTGTAAATGCAGGTGAACTTAAAATAGAAACTGGTCTCAAGAAGTTCGGAGCTATTCTTGGAGACTACGTTGAAGTAGGCTGTAACAGCGTACTAAATCCCGGCACCGTGATTGGACGGAATGCCAATATCTATCCTCTCTCCATGGTAAGAGGTTATGTTCCGGAGGGCAGTATTTATAAAAAAGTTGGTGAGGTAGTTGTGAAACTTTAAGAATTAAAATATAATTGCATGGATCTCTGATTTTGATTATCGTTTCTTAAAATCAATTTTGTCAAAATCGGAGATCCATGCTATTTTTATGTCTATTTGTATTTAATTTTATAGGTTTAATATTCAATAATTAAGATATGGTAATTTCTGATCTTTTCTATTGAGTGTTAAATTTTTATGTAATAAAGGTTAATATATATTCATGATAATATTTAAGCACTTCACCTACAAGCACGCAATGTGTCCTATTTGGAACTTCATCGTATTGAAGGTTTTAACTTGCTTTCCTGGTAGCAACTAGCTTATCTGAAGGATAACCTCCCGACTTGATTTACATAATCTGTAACTTGCTTGCTTTACATTTTATATTCTTTCAACCAACGATCAATAAAAAATTGATAGCATACATTTTTATCCAACCTCAAATTAACTAACACTCTTTGAAAGTCCCAAATACAATTCCCTTCCTATGTTCCAAAATATTAAAAAAAACTATGGACTTATTAAGATTTTTATGCGAAAATATGTTAAGTAAATAACAAGTGAATTGCTATGTCAATTTACTTGTCAGAAATAACAAATTATTGTTGTTTCATATTGTAAGCATTGTATTTTACATACCATGGAATATACGACAAAGAATTATGATATTAAAGTGAATTGTCCTATATTCAATTCTCACGTACAAAGAAAATAAAATGCGATACTATGTATATTGAAAGGAGTTTCAACAACATGATTTATTCACATGAAGTAAAAATGATGTGTCCAGTTGCACAGGGCGTAAACCATGGCGCAGCACCAATTCCGGAAGAAGCAAAATGGGTAAAAGCCAAGGAAGTAACAGATATCTCTGGTTTAACACATGGCGTAGGCTGGTGTGCACCACAACAAGGAGCCTGTAAATTAACATTAAACGTTAAAGAAGGTATCATTCAGGAAGCATTAGTGGAGACAGTAGGCTGCTCCGGTATGACACATTCTGCAGCAATGGCAGCAGAGATTTTACCAGGAAGAACTATTCTAGAAGCATTAAATACAGACTTAGTATGTGATGCAATTAATACAGCAATGAGAGAACTTTTCTTACAAATAGTATACGGCAGAACTCAGAGTGCATTTTCTGAAGATGGACTTCCGATTGGTGCAGGCTTAGAGGATTTAGGAAAAGGTCTTCGCAGCCAGGTAGGAACCATGTATGGAACACTTGCAAAAGGCCCTCGTTACCTTGAAATGGCAGAAGGCTATGTAACCGGTATCGCTCTTGATGCTGATAATGAAATTATTGGTTATCAATTCGTGAGCCTTGGCAAAATGATGGATTTCATCAAAAAAGGCGATGATGCTAACACTGCAATGGAAAAATCCAAAGGTCAATACGGACGTGTTGCTGATGCAGTTAAGATCATTGACCCGAGACACGAATAGTAGAGGAGGATACATACAATGGCTTTATTTGAATCATATGAAAGAAGAATTAATCAAATCAATGCTGTATTAAACAGCTATGGTATCGCTTCTATCGAAGAAGCAGAGAAGATTACGAAGGATGCCGGCCTTGATGTATATAATCAGGTTAAGGCTATTCAGAATATATGCTTCGAGAATGCATGTTGGGCTTATGTTGTAGGCGCTGCTATTGCAATCAAGAAGGATGCTAGAAGAGCAGCAGACGCAGCAGCAGCAATCGGTGAAGGCTTACAGGCATTCTGTATTCCTGGTTCCGTTGCTGATCAAAGAAAAGTTGGTATCGGACATGGTAACCTTGGTAAGATGTTATTGGAAGAATCAACCGAATGCTTCGCTTTCTTAGCAGGCCATGAATCCTTTGCAGCAGCAGAGGGTGCAATTGGTATTGCTTTATCAGCAAATCAGGTTAGACAAAAGCCACTTCGTGTTATCTTAAACGGACTTGGTAAAGATGCAGCTCAAATCATTTCTCGTATCAACGGGTTTACTTTCGTTGAGACAGATATGGATTATTATACAGGTGAAGTAAAAGAAGTTTACCGTAAATCCTTTAGTAATGGCCCTAGAGCAGCAGTAAATTGCTATGGCGCAAATGATGTAACAGAAGGTGTTGCTATTATGCATAAGGAAGGCGTTGATGTTTCCATTACTGGTAACTCCACCAACCCTACCAGATTCCAACATCCCGTTGCAGGTACTTACAAGAAGGAATGTCTCGAGCAGGGGAAGAAATACTTCTCCGTAGCTTCCGGTGGTGGTACAGGTAGAACACTTCATCCTGATAACATGGCAGCAGGCCCTGCTTCCTATGGTATGACTGATACTATGGGTAGAATGCATTCCGACGCTCAGTTCGCAGGTTCCTCTTCTGTTCCGGCTCACGTTGAAATGATGGGTCTGATCGGTATGGGTAATAACCCGATGGTTGGTGCTACCGTTGCTGTAGCAGTAGCAATTCAGGTTGCAGCTGATAACAGTAAATTCTAATTATTATTAAAAATAAAGCTGGCCAAAAGTATATTTTATTTGGTTAAGTATCATTTAGCAGGAACAAAAGCATGAAATAAATGTGAGAGTAAATCTTGTATTATTTCATGCTTTTTGTCATAAGAGAGGATAAAATAATGATTAAAGTAGTTGCTAAAAACAAATTGATGAATGATAAAATTGAGGTAGTTAAAAGCTTATATGAGGAGTTAGTAAATGCCACAAGAAAAGAAGATGGATGCATTAAATACGAGCTATATCAAGATGATAAAGATGCTACAGTATTAACAATGATAGAAGAATGGGTAGATAAGGATGCTTTAGATAAACATATGAAGACGGAGCATTTTCTTAAAATAGTTCCGATGGTAGGTGAATTCGTTATAGGGAATGAGTTAAATATTTACAACAAGGTATTTTAAATAAATTTAAATTATATGTGAATTAAAATTGTTTAATAGCATGAAGAAAATGTATGAGAAATCATTGCATTACTTCATGCTTTTTTTATTTGGATTTATTGATCCAGGTTTGAAATGGGTAAAGTTTAGTAATTAAATATATGAATTTTATTCATATATGGTAAATAATGTTATTTACGAAACATTTCGACAAATTGTTACATTACTTGACAAATGGGATATATGCCCTATATAATTACAAATTATTGGTACTACCAATTATTTTATATGAAATAATAACTCAGATATATAAAAAAATCTGGGTCATTCGTGCGTAATAAGAAAAGATAAGATGATTATTCAGATTCCATAGTTGGAGCACTAACTGGCATAGTCAAATGTTAAGTAAGTTCGAATTTATCACGGTTCATCAATGAAACAAAGAAAATAAATTACAAAGGAGATTCTAAATGGAAGATTTAATTGGAAAAGAATTATATGAGGAGGAGGATACACAAAAGGATAAATATTTAACTTTTAAATTGGAAAATGAGTCCTATGGAATTGAAATTAAGTGTGTTACAGAGATTATTGGGATACAACCTTTTACTAAAATCCCTGAACTTCCGGAATACATACGAGGAATTATCAATTTAAGAGGAAAAATTATCCCGGTGATGGATGTCCGCCTACGGTTTAAAAAGCCATTCAAAGAATATAATGATAGGACTTGCATTATTGTTATTGATATCAACGATATTAATGTTGGACTGATTGTCGACAGCGTTGCTGATGTACATACAATACACGATGCTGATATCGTTCCCCCACCTGAATTAAGCAAAAATACAAACAGGTATATTAAAGGAATCGGAAAAATAAGTAATGATGTTGAACTTTTATTGGATTGCAATAAGCTGTTGAAGGAGGATGAAGTAGAAGCCTTGGCTGATCTTTAAGGGTAAGATAAATTTGATTATATGTTATAACAAGCATTCTACATTTAAGGAGAAAACTCGTCATGAGAAAATTTACTGATTTAAAGATTAGAACTAAGCTTATCATTTGTTTCATCATAATAGCATTGTTTACTGGTATTGTAGGAACAATTGGAATTATAAATCTAAATACATCAAATAACCGTTCAGAAGATATGTATTTAAATAATTTACTTCCGTTACAAGACATTGCGACAATACAGAAGAATGCGTTGACAGCACGGTCTTACGTTTTAATGATTGTTTATGACAGGGATGCGTCATTACTACAAGAACGAGCGGATAAAATAGCGTCCTTTGCAACAGAAAATAATGCGGCATATGCACGTATCGAATTGAGTCTCGATACGAAGGAAGAGAAAAATACTTATACTACTTTAAAAAATAATAATGCAATTTATAGAGCAATCAGAGATGAAACAATTAGTTTGGTAAAAGAGGGAAAATATGAGGATGCCCAATTAAAGTTAACTGAAGTCGATGCAGCGAAAAGTAAAGTGGATGAAGGCATTAATCAATTAATCAAAATTAATATGGATTTCGCAGAAAATACATATAAATCCAATCAGCAGGAATTTAAAACGCAATCTTTACTACTGATAACAATCATTTCAATTGGTATGCTATTAGCTATCTTATTTGGAATTATAGTTTCTCGAATTATTGGTAAGCCATTATCTGCACTATTAAATATTGCAAATAAAGTTGCAGAAGGTGATCTAACACAAGAAGTGATTGTTAATTCAAAGGATGAAGTAGGACAATTATCGAATGCCTTCAAGACAATGATTTATAATACGAATGAAGCAATTTCAAACATCAGAGAGGCCGCGGAACAAGTGTCTTCCGGTGCTAGACAGGTCTCCGATACAAGTATGACTTTATCACAAGGAGCAACGGAACAAGCTAGCTCCATAGAACAGTTAACTGCTTCCATGGAAGATATCTCAGCTCAAACTAAGCAGAATGCACAAAATGCTAAGAATGCAAGTGAATTGGCTGAAGCTGCAAAAAATAACGCTACTGTAGGTAATGGTCAAATGAAAGATATGCTGAAAGCGATGGAGGATATTAATGTATCCTCCTCGAATATATCTAAAATTATTAAAGTGATAGATGAAATAGCTTTTCAGACGAATATCCTGGCTTTAAATGCTGCAGTTGAAGCTGCTAGAGCTGGGCAACAAGGAAAAGGGTTTGCAGTTGTAGCAGAAGAAGTAAGAAATTTGGCGTCTCGTTCTGCGAATGCTGCAAAAGAAACTACGGTAATGATAGAAGGATCCATCAAGAAGGTTGAAGATGGAACACAGCTTGCAAGTGATACAGCAAATGCGCTAAATAAAATTGTGGAGGATGTAACGAGGGTCGCGGACCTTGTAAGTAATATTGCGGTGGCCTCTCTGGAACAGAACGCTGGAATTTCTCAGGTTAGTCAGGGAATAAATCAAGTTTCCGATGTTGTTCAGACGAACTCTGCAACATCAGAGGAAAGTGCTGCTGCCAGTGAGGAATTATCAAGTCAAGCTGAATTACTCAAAGAGCAAGCGTTGCGATTTAAAATAAAATAAACGGATAGTTTTGATAGAGTAAAATTAAAGTGGATTATAGACGTCCATGTAAAGTTATCCTTTCACAAAAATAATAAAATTACAATAGGAGAAATGATTATGAAATGGTTTAATAATATGAAAATAGGTAAGAAATTAACATTTGCGTTCTTTTTTATAACATTATTCTCAGCCATTGTAGGTGCAATGGGCATATATCAAATGATCACAATTGAACGAAGATATACCGCGTTATATGAGAGTTATGGGGTTTCTTTAGGTTATCTAACAAAAGTAACTGAGGGATATCAAATGCGAAGGGGTCTATTGAAAGATTTAATAATTCAAACAAGTCCTGAGGAAGAGCAAAAGGTGAACGAGAAAATCAAAGCTGTAGATATCGTTGTAAGTGATAATATGAAGTTGTATCAAAATACTATTACGAACGATGCAGATCGTGAGATATTCAATGAATTATCATCGTTACTGGACAAATACAATCCGTTAAAGGACGGATTTGTCAGTTATGCTTTAGCTCATGAGGATGAACTGGCATTAGGGTTAATGAGTGGTGATGGAGCAGCCATTTCGACACAAATGGAAGATATCATTGAAAAAATCATCCAAAATAACTTAGAAACAGGAAAAGAATTGTCCAGCAACTATAATGTTAAGACGAATACAGCTATTGGAGTAATGGCTGGAATTGTCCTGTTGAGCATGATTCTTGCCCTTATATTTGGTTCGGCTATTGCTCAAATGATTGGAAAGCCAATTAAAAAGTTAGTAACTGTAGCTGATAAAATTGCGGAAGGAGATCTCAATGTATCAGTTGATATAAATACAAAAGATGAAGTGGGTATGTTAGCAAAAGCATTCCAAATAATGTCGGAAAATTTGAATGAGACTATGTCAAAAATTAGAGAAGCCGCAGTTCAGGTAGCGTCAGGCTCAAAACAAGTATCCGATTCTAGTATGACATTATCGGAAGGAGCTACAGAACAGGCGAGCTCAATAGAAGAGTTAACGGCATCCCTTGAAGAAATATCGATTCAGACCAGTCAAAATGCCGATAATGCAAATCAAGCGAATATGCTTGCGGAAAAAGCCAAAGTAAATGCAGTGGAAGGAAATGAGCAAATGGCGGAAATGCTAAAAGCAATGGAAGATATTAATCACTCCTCCAGTAATATATCAAAAATAATTAAAGTTATTGATGATATTGCTTTCCAAACCAATATCTTAGCACTTAATGCAGCAGTAGAAGCAGCCAGAGCAGGGCAACATGGTAAGGGGTTTGCGGTCGTAGCGGAAGAGGTCAGAAATTTGGCTGCAAGATCTGCGAATGCTGCGAAAGAAACAACTGATATGATCGAAGGCTCCATTCGAAAAGTGGAAGGCGGTACAAAAACTGCGAATCAAACTGCAAATGCTTTAAATATGATTGTGGAGGGAGTAGCTAAGGTAGCAAATTTGGTGGGAAACATTGCTACAGCTTCCAACGAACAAGCAGCAGGTATTAAGCAGATAAACCAAGGAATTATGCAAGTGTCCTCAGTGGTTCAAACAAATTCTGCAACCTCTGAGGAAAGTGCAGCAGCCAGTGAAGAACTTGCCAGTCAGGCTGAATTACTAAATAATCAAGTTTCTAAGTTTAACCTTAGGGAAGAGCGATTGTATAAATACCATGAGGAAAAAGAATTTATGAGCCAAGACGTTCTTCGAATGTTAGATAATATGCAAGATAGAAATACGATAAAAAAACATAAGAGTGAAACAAAGGTACATGTACCTTCAGGAAACTCTCCTAAAATCTTATTAAGCGATAAGGAATTTGGTAAATACTAATTGTCAGCATACCAATAATAATGGCTTTCGGTTAATGAAGGCAAATTCGATGATTATAGGGTCCAGATAAGGATAAATGATGGAAAAATTATTGGAATCGGTGAATATGCAGTTGCAAATAATCGAAATGTTGAATAATAAATAAAGTTAATAGAAATCAAAAAAAGTCTGTCCAAATAAATATAACAATTGGATAGACTTTTTTATTGATTTTCGGAGTACTTTCGTTGATATAATAGGCGTTTGCTGGATAATTCGACAAAATTATGTAATACTTGACAAAATATAACAACCAATATATAATAATTTCCATAAGCGTGAGTTGCAACTTACTATAGTGTAAAAATATGTATAACGTGTGGATGAAATGAAAACCAGTAGTTTGATTAGAAAGGAGTTGTGGATATGAATGATGCTTTAGAACTTGCTATGTTGGAGCAGGAAGAGGATACACAAAAAGGCAGATTTCTTACTTTTGTTTTAAGTAACGAATTGTATGGTATTGAAATAAAACACGTTACAGAGATAATTGGTATACAGCCAGTTACAGTAGTTCCCGAGCTTCCCGAGTATATACGCGGTATTATTAATTTAAGGGGGAAGATTATACCTGTAATGGATGTTAGACTTCGCTTCAAGAAACCCTTTAGAGAATACAATGATCGCACCTGCGTAATCGTTATTGATATCAATGATGTTTTTCTTGGTCTCATTGTTGACAGTGTATCGGAGGTGTTATCAATACCTGAGGCTGAGATAGTTGAACCGCCAGAAATGAGCAGGTCTGGATCCAAATACATAAAGGGAATTGGTAAGGTTGGTAATGAAGTAAAACTCTTACTAGATTGTGATAAGCTTCTGAGTGATGATGAAATAGACAATTTAAACATTATACAATAAAAGGAGAAAATGCATATGAGATGGTTTTATAATATGAAAATTGGTTCAAAGCTGATCATAAGCTTTGTAATAGTCGCTATCATAGCAGGTTTTGTTGGTGTGATTGGAATTACTAACATCAAGACAATGAGGGAAAATGATGAAATTTTATATACCAATATGACCGTGCCACTTTCACAGGCTGTTGAAATGGCAAAACTCTTTCAAAGAGCACGTGTTAATACAAGAGATATGATTTTGGAAAATAATACAGACGATATTAATGCAAAATATGAAGAGATTGAAGAAATTGTAGTTGAATTAAATAAAAATGCAGATGAATTTAATAAATCACTGATTACTGATGCTGGACGAACTGCATTTGATGAATTTATGGCTGCTAGAGTGGATTACCGCTCTTACTTGGATGAGTTATTGCAGCTTTGTCTGGCGAATAAAGATGCCAATGCGTATGATCTTCTCCAAGGTGATATGAAAGCGGCCTCGGATAAGGAACAAGCAAGTATCGATAAACTAGTAGATTTGAAAGTAGAAAATGCTAAGATAAGGGCAGATGAAAATAGCGATACGGCTGCCAGTGCTACTCTTACAATGTTAGTTGTAATAGCAGGAGGGATGTTGATTGCAATACTGCTAGGTCTATTTATTAGTAGAATTGTTGGAGTTCCGATCAGAAAAGTTTCCAAGGTTGCTGAATTAATTGCAGAGGGTGATTTAAATATCAGCCTAGATATTAATACAAAAGATGAAGTTGGTAACTTAGCAACTTCGTTTAGAAAAATGGCAGAAAATTTAAATGAAGTTATGACGAATATGAGTATTGCTGCAGAACAGGTTGCTTCCGGATCCAAACAAGTATCCGATTCAAGCATGGCATTATCGCAAGGCGCAACGGAGCAGGCTAGTTCCGTGGAAGAGCTTACAGCTTCGCTCGAAGAAATTGCGGTACAGACCAAACTGAATGCAGATAGTGCAAATGAAGCAAATCAGTTAGCCGAAATTGCGAAAGAAAATGCTGCCCAAGGCAATGCGCAAATGAAAGAAATGTTGAAAGCGATGGATGAAATTAATGATTCCTCCAGCAACATATCCAAGATCATAAAAGTAATAGATGAGATAGCCTTCCAAACCAATATATTAGCTCTTAATGCAGCTGTTGAAGCTGCTAGAGCAGGACAACATGGAAAAGGATTTGCTGTTGTAGCGGAGGAAGTTAGAAACCTTGCAGCAAGATCTGCTAATGCTGCAAAAGAAACTACCGAGATGATAGAAGGCTCTATTAAAAAGGTGGATGGAGGTACTAAAATTGCTAATCAGACTGCAGATGCACTTTCAAAGATAGTAGATAATATAGCTAAGGTATCAAACATCGTTGGTAATATAGCCGTAGCTTCGAATGAGCAAGCCTCCGGAATAGCACAAGTTAATCAAGGTATTATTCAGGTTTCCGATGTCGTTCAGACAAATTCAGCTACTTCTGAAGAGAGTGCTGCTGCCAGTGAAGAATTATCAAGTCAGGCTGAATTGCTCCGCAATCAAGTATCACGGTTCAAATTAAAGAAGGCGGAATATAATCGTTATTCTTATAACGATATGGATAGAGCTAATCCAGATGTAATTAAAATGCTTGAGCATATGGGTGACAAGAAGAAGTATACCCAAACAAATCATAGTGTTATAAAATCATCACAAGGTCCCCAAAAAATAATATTAAGTGATAAGGAGTTTGGAAAGTACTAAGGAATTTTGAAAGTACTAAGGAATTTTGAAAGTACGAAAGAATTTGGAAAGTACAAAGAAATTTTGAAAGTACTAAGGAATTAGGAAAGTACTAAGAAATATTAAAATTACAAAATAAATAGGGAGGGTACTCCCCTCCTTATTCCCAAAAAAGATTTGGAAGTAAATTCTACATAAAGATGCATTCGTTGACAAAATATATTTATAAATTTATAATTATCTTAAATGAGTAATAACTTACGGAGATGAGAAATTATGGAAATGAGTGCAGAACAAAGGAAAGAATATATCATATTAAACGCAATTGATCTTATTCATGAGAATGGGATTCATAATGTGTCTACAAAAGAAATTGCACGTAGAATTGGAATTTCGGAAGGCTTAGTTTTTAAACTTTTTCCGAGAAAGAATGATATTATTAAAGCGGTTCTAGATAAATTTTCATTTTATGATAAAGATATGTTTCATACTGCTATGAATAAAACGGAAGACAGGAAAGAAGCAATACTCTTTTATATTAAATCTTTTTTAATTTACTATGAGAATTATCCTGCTATTACTGCGGTGTTTCAAGTTTATGATACACTAAAATGGGATCGTGAATTGGAAGATATATCAAAAAACATCTTTTTAGATCGATTGGAGGATATGACTAAATTGCTTCAAAAGGCTCAAGAAACGGGAAGTGTTGATGCTTCAATAAATTCTGAAATTATAGCAGATATCATTACGTCAACCATTAGTGGTATGTGCTTAAAATGGAGATTAATGGACTTTGACTTCTCCCTGCAGGAAAAAACATTATATGCAGTTAATTTACTGCTTGATGCTATTACAATAACTAAAAAGAATTGAATTAACACTTGAAAATATAGATTAATAGAAAAAATAAATAGCACACAAATGAAAAGGGGGAAACAGATGTCAGATTTCAGTGGAAATGAACATATGCTGGACATGTATTTGTTTGAAACGTTCCAAAATATTGAGCAACTTGAAAATTGTATCCTGGATGCAGAAAAATTAACCAGTTATTCATATACTGCAATTAATGAGATATTTCGTATTATGCACACAATTAAGGGTTCTTCCGCAATGATGTTATTTAATAATATAACAAGTTTAGCCCATTCCATGGAAGATTTGTTTTATTATATGCGTGAACAAAAACCACAAAATGTCGACAGTACAGCTCTATCCGACCTGCTTTTGGAAGGTGTTGATTTTATCAAGGTAGAACTTGAAAAAATTAAAAGTCAGGATTTAGTGGAAGGTAATTGTTCTAGACTAATCGATAATATCAAGAAATTTCTAGAAGTATTAAAACAAAGAAATCAAACGGAAATCTTTGTTGAAAAGCCTATAACGAAGGAAAAGCAGCAATATTATATTATACCGGATAAGCCAATATCTGCATCCTACAGCAATTACTATAAAGCAATAATATTCTTTGAAGATGGCTGTGAAATGGAAAATATCAGAGCTTATACGATAATACATAATTTGAAGCAATATACCAATGAGCTATATTACAACCCAAGCGATATTATTGAGAGTGACAATAGCATTCAGATAATTAGAGAAAAAGGGTTTACCATTTATGTGAAGATAAATAAAGCCTATCATGAATTACACGAATTTTTCCTTCAGACGATATTTTTAAGAGAGCTTGAACTGATAGAGTTGCAAGATGATAGCGAATTTGCACAGTATTATAAGCCAATGGATAAAGTTATCTCGGATAGCGATATTAAAGTTCCACAACTTCGGAATCAAAATAAAACGGAAATAAAAGAGAAACAAGTCTATACCTCCTCTGTAAATCAGAGTATTATTAGCGTCAATGTAACGAAATTGGATAAATTAATGGATTTGGTGGGTGAAATGGTGATATCCGAAGCCTTGGTTACTCAAAATCCTGATTTACTAGGTTTGGAGTTGGAGAACTTTCATAAAGCAGCAAGGCAGCTCCATAAAATTACCAGTGAGTTACAGGATATGGTGATGTCTATCCGAATGGTACCACTTGAAGCAACCTTCCATAAAATGAATCGCCTTCTTCGTGATATGAATAAGAACTTGAATAAGGAGACAGAACTTGTATTAATCGGTGAGGATACCGAGGTTGATAAAAACATTATTGAACATATCTCTGATCCGCTAATGCATTTAGTCAGGAATTCAATCGATCATGGAATCGAGACGGCTGATGAGCGTGAAGCTTTAGGCAAACCGAGAGTTGGTAAAATTGTTTTAGAGGCAAAGAATTACGGTAGCGATGTTCTGATTTTAATTAAAGATGATGGAAAAGGTTTAAATAAAGAAAAGATTCTGTCGAAAGCTCAAGAAAATGGATTACTTATAAAACCAGAAAACGAAATGACGGATCGTGAAATATTTAGCATGATTTTTCTCCCGGGATTTTCTACGAAAGATAATGTTAGTGAATACAGCGGTAGAGGGGTTGGCATGGATGTTGTTACGAAAAACATTGAGAAGATCGGTGGTACTGTGTCAGTTGACAGTACGGAGGGTTCAGGAACCGTCATAACACTCAAGATGCCTTTAACCTTGGCTATCATAGATGGTATGAATATTAAAGTAGGCAACTCCCACTATACTATACCAATCACAGCAATTAAGGAATCCTTTCGCCCTAGTGATTCCGATATTATTGAAGATCCTGACGGTAATGAAATGATTATGGTTCGAGGTCAGTGTTATCCGATCCTAAAATTAAATCAATTTTATAATGTAAGTACAGATATAAATCGATTTGCGGAAGGCATATTAATTATGGTAGAGCAGGATGATAAAACTTTGTGCTTATTTGCAGATGGATTACTAGGACAACAGCAGGTTGTAGTGAAGGCATTACCGGATTATATCAAGAATTTAAGGAAAATACACGGAATTACTGGATGTACTTTATTAGGAGATGGAAATATCAGTTTAATTATCGATATTGCAAGTCTCATAAATTAGTAGTATCAAAACTATTTAAAAGAGAAAAAAATGACTTAGTAAATAAACTATATGATAACTTAGAATATGGTGGCTATTTATTTATTGGACATTCTGAATCTCTTAATAAGGAGATGACCAAATTCCTATATATTATGCAGTCCATCTACCGGAAGAATTATTAATTGAAAGAAGGAATTTGCTATGTGTGATGATAAAAAGTGTATTCATAAAAATGAACAGAACCGCCTTGTAGCAGCACTAACTTGTATCGGGGATGGTGTTATCACAACAGATATACATGGTAGGATTGACTTTATGAATGCCGCTGCAGAGAAGCTAACCGGATGGGGAGTGAGAGAAGCAGAAGGTAAGCACATTGACAACGTCTTTCCAGTAATTGATAGTAGAACAAGAGAACCTCAACTAAGTTTGATTGAAGCTACTCTTGCAACTGGGGAAAAAGTAGGGTTAAAAAGTAATACTGTTATGATTATAAAGAATGGAGATCAGATTTATGTTTCAGCAAGCTGTTCGCCTATTCGAAATTCTGGAGATATTATAATCGGAGTAGTAGTTGTATTCCGAGATATCACTCGGATTAAATATATGGAAGAAGAGATAAGGTCGGAACGTAATAATCTTAAATTAACATTTGAAGCGATGCCTACCGGAATTCTTTTACTAGACAGCACCACGGTTATTAAAGAAGCAAATAAAACACTACTAGACTCTCTTGACACTAATTTATCTGGAATATTAGAGCAAAAATTTGGAGATGGTTTACGTTGCGTAAATAGCTTTGATAAGGGATGTGGTAATGGCTTAAATTGCTCCTTATGTAACTTGAGACAAAATGTAAAAAAAGTATTAGAAAGTGGTGTATCGTGCAATAATATAATTATTCAGCATACATTTATGGTCGGAGAGAAAGTAGTATCACCATGGTTTAAGGTGAATTTTGTTCCAGTTACTATTTCTAGTACGAAGCACATCATGATTGTGCTCGATGATATTACGGAACTGAAACAACGTGAGGAGCAATTAATCCGCATGAAGGATTTTAATCTAAAACTAATGGATCGATTTCCTACGATGGTATGGCGGACAGACCTAGATAAGAAGTTTGATTTTCTGAATCATACTTGGCTTGAATTCACCGGATTTACGCAAGAGGAAGGTTTAGGTTATGGACTTTTCAAAGCATATCATCCAGAGGAGCTTGAGTGGGTACAAGAAATCGTCACCTCTTCTATTGATAAATGCATACCCTTTGAAATCGAGCACCGGATGAAGCGATACGATGGTGAGTATCGATGGGTTGTCTGTTTGGGAATGCCTTATTATGATTTGGATGATAACTTTGCTGGATATATCGGCAGTGTTTATGATATGAATGATCGAAAAATTGCGGAAAAAGCATTACAAGACAGTGAGGAAAAATACAGACAATTGTTTGATAATGTTACGGATACCATTTTGTTACACGAAATTAGTGAAGATCAAAGTAACAATAAGATTATTGAAGTCAATGATGCTGCTTGCAATAGACTGGGTTATACCAAGAAAGAGATGTGCCAATTTACGCTATCAGATATTTTATCAAAGGATAGGAAGGATGAAGTGGAGAACATGTATCACGAACTGTTAAGTCGTGAACATTATGTTTATAATTCGATTCATATCGCTAAAAATGGTAGAAAGATTCCGATGGAAGTGAATAGTCATTACTTCGAAATGAATGGGAAGAAAGTGGTATTATCCGTATGTCGTGATATATCCGAGCGTAAACAAGCTGAAAAGTTAATCGAAGAAAGCCAGAAGAAATATAAGAGTCTTTTCTTAAATATGACGGATGCTTTTGTACTTCAAAAAATTATCGTTGACGAAGCTGTTAATCCAATTGATTTTGAATTAATCGAAGGAAATCATTCTTTTGAACAGATGTTTAATTTGAATTTAGATGATAATGTCGGGCACAGAATATCTGAGATTTTTCCGGAGTTTTTAGAGGAATTAATAGAAAAGATGAAAGAAGAAATAGATTGTTATGGAAAATTTAGCTATCTACGATTTCATAAACATAAATTATCCAGATTAGACAGATGGTTTTCGATCTCTGCGTTTTCACCTTCCGATGGATTACTTGCAATGATTGTTTCTGAGATAACCGATCGTATGAATTCAGAGATCAAGTTAGTAAACAGCCAGGAGATATTAGTGAAAGCAAAGGAGGCTGCAGAAGCTGCAAATCGCGCTAAGAGTGAGTTCTTGGCGAACATGAGCCACGAAATCCGTACTCCGATTAATGGAATAGTAGGAATGATTGATCTTACCCTATTAACAGATCTTAGTGAGGAACAGAATAAAAATCTAATTGCTGCTAAAAGTTGCGCTGATTCCTTATTGCATATTATTAATGATATTCTCGATTATTCGAAAATGGAAGCAGGCAAATTTAAAATTGTAGAGGTCAATTTTAATGTTATGGAATTGTTAGAGGAAATAAATAAAATACTTCTAATTCGTGCCAATGAAAAAGGGTTAAATCTGGTATATTCATTTTCGGCAGGGTTACCAAAGTATTTAATAGGAGATCCAAACCGATTACAACAGGTTTTAAATAATCTTTTGAATAACGCAATTAAATTTACAAGTTCAGGCGAAGTATCAATCGAAATTCGAAAAAATCATGAGAGTGAAAATAATATTGAATTAAAATTCTCAGTAAAAGATACCGGTATCGGTATTTCAGAAGAAAATATAGATAAGTTATTTAAAAGCTTTAGTCAAATAGATGGTTCGTATACAAGAAAGCATGGCGGAACCGGGCTTGGTCTTGTAATAAGTAAGCAATTGGTAGAAATGATGGGCGGTAAAATATGGGTAGAAAGTAAAGAGGGAAGAGGAAGTACCTTCTCCTTTACAATACCATTTCGCATTGGTAAAAATATGGAACATAAGTCAATCGGGAAAATATCCTATACTCCATTGAATCAATACGATATTTTACTTGCAGAGGATGATACGGTAAATCAAACCGTACTCTCTCGAATGTTGGCTGAGAAGGGACATAGAGTTGTTGTGGTTAACAATGGAGCAGAAGCAATAGAGGCATATAAGAATGGAAAATTTGATGTTATTCTAATGGATATACAGATGCCGGTTATGGATGGTGTAGAAGCACTAGGAAAAATTCGTGAATTGGAAGCTACAAGAGGATATATCCCTATTATTGCTCTGACTGCTTTTGCACTTATGGGGGATAGAGAACGTTTTATCAATCTGGGAATGAATGAATATATCTCAAAGCCAGTAAAAATGGATGAATTGTACTTTTTAATTGACAAAGCAGTGACTTATCAACCCGCAGAGGAAGAGTATAGTGAGATACCCATGATAGATGAAAATGGTGAACTTATCTTTGTCAACAACACCAATATGAAATCACTTGAGGAATTAATGCCGATAATTATTCAAACAGATCTTATGATTAGTGAAGTGCTTAACCAGCTTTCGAAAAACAACTATAACAGGATTGAAGAACTTATACATAATATCAGGGAACTATTTATACAAATTGATGCACAAGAATTAAAGGATATTGCATTTAAAATTGAGTTGTCTGCTAGACGTGGTAAAAATAATGATATTATTGAGAATGCAATGCTTATGAGATACAAATTCGAAACACTAATGAAATCATGGAATTTATAGGAGGATAAAGAATGTTAAAAATATTAATAGCGGAAGATGATTTAACAAGCCGTAAGTACTTAAGTACATTTCTCTCTCAATATGGCGAGTGTGATGTTGTAGTGGATGGGTTGGAGGCTATCGATGCTTATATGATATCAATGAGAGAAAAGAAACCGTATGATCTTATTTGTCTTGACATTATGATGCCAAAAATTGATGGAGTCAAGGTTCTAAAAACGATTCGGGATCTTGAGATGAAGAAATTCATACTACCAGATAAAAGAGCAAAAATAATAATGACAACAGCATTATCCGAAGCAGAGCTTGTCCAGGAAGCTTTTGAATATGGCTGCGAAGCATATGCTTCTAAACCCATAAAAACAGACAAATTTATTGAGGTTATGAATAAGATTGGATTAATTTAATAAATTTTGGTACAAAAATTGACATAAATCGTCATTTATCGTATTATATTAGCATAAGGTAAAATGAAACTGTAAAATGAAATATTGTTTGCTACTGAAAGTAGGTGTTCCCTTATGGCTAAGAACATATTTGGTTCGAGGAATCGGATAGAGGGCAGGAACAAGGAGGTTATCGATATGCCTTATAGGAAAAGGGTATTTCAAAATGAAGCAATTGCGATATCTATGATATATGCAATCTTTGGAATACTGTGGATACTTCTATCAGATCGTTTACTAGAGTATATACTTAGAGATATGGACTCATATAAACATTTTCAAACCTATAAAGGTTGGTTCTACGTTTTTATAACAACCATGATGGTATACATATTAATACGTAATCAGATGCTCTTATTAAAAGAAGAGAACTATAAAACGGCAAAAGCGTATGAAAAATTAAGGATAGTCCTTAACGAACTAATTGAAATGGAAACCAAGCTGGTGGAGCAAAGGAAATTGACCGATCGTATAATCTTTGAAGCTCCCGTTATCATAGTAACCCATGATGAGGAAAAAACAATTAGCTGCAATCCTTATGCCTTGGCTTTGTGTGGATATACAGAAGAAGAATTGAATGAGAAGGGCTGGATGGAATTATTAGTACCGCATGAATTCTGGCCAAATATTATATCAATTTTTCAAAAAATTAGACAGGAAAAGCGGGGACAAAATTATGAATTCCCAATTATCACAAAGGATGGGACATCAATTAATATTCTTTGGACGAGTAACCTTTTAAGTCTTGACAACGGCCAAAATTATTTCGTTTCTTTTGGAACTGACTTTAATGAACGAAAAAGATATGAAGAAAAAGTACAACAGTTGGCATTTTATGATACACTCACCGGTTTACCGAATCGCGCGATGTTTGAAATCGAAATAAACAAACATTTAAGCTTAAATATAGCACGAAATCATTTTACGATAGCATATATTGACATAGATAATTTTAAGAACATCAATGATTCTATGGGACACCAAGTAGGAGATATGTTTTTAACCTATCTCGGGGAATGTTTAAAAAGCGAGGTGCAAGAACCGAATTTTGTCGCCAGACTTGGTGGGGATGAATTTGCTATCTTATATGTTAGAATATCTAAGGAAGAGCTACTACAACGGATTGCTACGATCAGACAACGAATTAGTAAAACCTGGTCGATTGAAAACCATCAATTTTATATCTCTATGAGCGTTGGTGTAGTTTCTTATCCAAATGATGGAGAAAACTCGACTACTCTCTTAAAAAATGCTGACATTGCAATGTATGAAGCCAAAAGAGAAGGTAAGAATAGGGTTTTGTTCTACAAAGAGAATATCAGTGATAATAATTCAAGACATTTAAAAATGATTAATAATTTGCAATACGGGATTGATGAAGAGCAATTTCTATTATATTATCAACCTCAATTCGAGTTAAAGAGCGGTAAAATCATCGGTGTAGAAGCCTTGGTTCGTTGGAATCATCATGAGGAGGGTTTTATATCACCGGCTGAATTCATACCTCTAGCAGAGGAATCCGGTCAAATCTATAAACTGGAGCGGTGGATTGTCAGAAAAGCCTTAGAGCAGAAGAAAGTATGGGAAGAGCAAGGCTTTCATGATTTAATTGTATCCATTAACTTATCGGGAAAAACGCTCACAAGTAGCATAAACTTTGAAGAAATAGAACAAATTATAGCAGGTGCTCCTGTCGATTTCAATAAAATCGTCATAGAAATTACTGAGACAGCGAATATCTCAGATGTAGATATTGTTATAAACCATCTAAAGTTACTGAAGAAGAGGGGAATTAAAATTGCATTGGATGACTTTGGGACTGGATACTCATCGCTTAATTATCTGAAGAAGTTTCCAATCAATATAATTAAATTAGACCGAAGTTTTATTGATGCGATTAATGAGAACGGAATTGATACCTTGTTAATAAAAAATATTCTGACCTTAGCCCATGACTTGGATTTTGAAGTTGTTGCAGAGGGAATAGAAACAAAAGAACAATTAGAATATTTAAGAAATCATTATTGTGAAAGTGGACAAGGATATTTGCTTAGCAGACCATTACCGGAAGAAAAGATATTTGAACTATTAGAAAATCATTATCGTTACACAGAATAAAAAGGATTTGGCAAAACATGTTATCTACAATGTTTGCCAAATCCTTTTTATTTTTCTTCTTGCTCTGATTCCTTCACAATATCATCAAGTACGTTAATGAGATCATGAATATTATTAAGCTCTACATCGCGTTCTAATATTGTGTTTTTGAGTTCGATGGATAACGTTTCAAATTTATCCTTGATTGCAGGAGCTACATACGACATAATATCACCTCAAGGATAGAATAACCAAAAGATATAAAAATATGTGGTCCATAAATAATGATTTTGATACCCATGAAGAAATTAATAATAAATTTATTTTTTAAATATAATTTTGTGCTGTATTACATAACTGATTATGAACAGTATTGCTTCCGTTAATAATTTACTAGCAAAGAGGGATATGCCCGCAGATTCATTCAAAAACGAGATTACTAAATAATTGCATATTAAAATACCTGTTACCAATAGATAATATTGAAGGAGGGAGGCTAATTTGCTACCCGATTTCATATCAAATACCAAATGCTTGTTCAATAAATAATTACAAATTGAGCTAATTACCCTGGCAGCAACAACCGCATAAAACAAATTGTCAGTTACATATTTTAAAAAAAATAAAAGTACAAAATCAATTACTCCGCAAATCATGGAAGACAAGCTAAATTTTAATATTGGGAGATAGATAAGAATGGAATCTCTGATAGGATGAAAGTGAGAACCTTCATTCTTATTTTCATATATAGTTTCGATTGGAATACAATGGAAATCATAATCAGCATCCTTCGCTTCTAGAAGCTGATTCATTTCATATTCATAACGATTGCCTTTCAATTGTAACAGCCAAGGAAGCATGGAAGCTGAGAAACCTCTAAGACCTGTCTGGGTATCGCCGATTTTATTACCGGTAAGCAGTGTAAAAATCGCTCTCGTAATTTTGTTTCCTAGCATACTTTTTAGCGGAACCGTTCCTATAAACTTTCTGCAGCCTAGAATAACTGAGGTGGGATGAAAGGGGAGGGCTTCTGCCACCTTGTGAATATCCGTCCAAGTATGTTGACCATCACAATCAGCACAGATAATTCCCTCGTTATCATTCCCTTCGAGCAAATAGGTAAATGCTGTTTTTAATGCAGCTCCCTTCCCTAGGTTTACTTCATGAATTAATACAGTACATCTGCTTTCAATCGCTTTCTCAAAAATCGGTTTGTATTTTTCGCCGCCACCATCATCGATAAGAATTATTTCATAGTCACTATTTTCCCTGATTTCATCAATGAGTTCCAAAACTCGGTTATCCGGTTGATAAGCCGGTATAATTATCTTCAATTAATTCACCTCATTTCTGCATATTCTTTTAATTTATATAAAGAATATCGCTAACACCGCGTTCCTTTCCTTTACCTAAGGGATTATTAACAACACGGCCCATAAAATACATGGTAGAAGAACCACCACCGTCCAAATTGTAGGCTTGAGTACAACCTAAATCGGTAAAAACCTGTGCAAACTCAGACAAAGACATTCCGCGACTGTAACTTTTACTTCGACCATCCACAACAATGAATATGAAATGGTTTGCTGAAATCATACCAATACCAGTTCTTGGGTTGGCATTTTCAATCGCATGATTACCAATATTAGTATCAATTACGGTTTTGCCAAAATCTTTGGTTGCAATTCCGTCTTTAATCAGAGAAGGACCAAAAGACAAGGTTTGAACTACACCGTCATCAATTAGCTGAGCTGCGGAGGTGGTTGTCTCATCATAAGGTTTCATCGTTCCATCCTCATATATTGCCAGACCATCTCGTATAGGCTCATCACGAAATATCTGTCCATTTCGGATTATAATCCCATCGTCGCGAAAACCATAATAATCACCGTTGATTGCAAGAATAGCATCGCTATCCTCTGCAATAACTGAGGTATCTTGAATGATATTAGTACCAAATTTATTATAGGCAAAAGCGGTTTTGAGGCTTTCTATACTGTCGAATTGTACGTCAGCTACATAATAGGTTATTTTATCAGAACCACTTCCCTTTGTTTCTTGGCTTATTTTAATGGAAAGGGCATCCGTACTATAATTCCAATCGTCTATGAACGGGGTAACCTCTTCCTCAACTATGGGAATATCAGCTCCGATGTCAACTGCTTCACTTGAATCAGGTTGGCTGGCTGGGATAGGTGTAGCTTTAGCAGTATCGGCAAAAGCATTGTTTACTTCTACATGGTCAATGAGGTAGCGATCTGCTAGTTTATATAAAACAATACCAAATACAAGAAGAGATATTGTTGTAATTATTATTATCTTTATTCTTTTCTTATGGTTCAACTTATGCATCGTAGCCTCCTTACAAATGATATGATTGTTATATAAAGCAAAGATTATCATATATATGTGTTCAAACTATTACCGATTTATATTCATTTTGTGAACTGCTTTATAGGCATAGATTTCATTTTATCATATCTTTAAAGAAAATCCTATAGGAATGCAATAGCAAATAAAGCTAGACAAGAAATAAAGACTACATCTGAAGGAAATAAAATTAGCCGATTACTATACGTAAGTCCCAAATTGTTGGGATTGTGTATAGCAACCGGCATTCTTATTGTTGGCTTATTGTTGGATGCATAAGAATTTTATGCCTTCACTGCTTGTTATATTAACAATATTATGAGAAGGGATTTTCTGTCTTATAAAGCATACTCTTTGGTTGATTGAAACCAATATCAGTTACATCAAGGTATTTAAAGAGATCAAATAAGGACTTACCAAAGTGTCCGAAAGCGACAGCACCATGATGAGGATAGTTCTTTTCGAGCAAAACATGACGGTAAAAACGACCCATTTCGGAGATGGCAAATACACCGATGGAACCGAAAGAACGAGTAGCAACAGGAAGAACTTCACCTTCTGCTACATAAGCACGGAGTTTCGCATCAGCAGTACTTTGCAGACGGTAGAAAGTAATCTGGCCAGGCATGATATCACCCTCTAAGGTTCCTCGTGTAATATTTGGTTCTTGGTTTGGCTCTAAACTTCGAGCCATAATCTTCTGATTCTTCATGGAGGAATTGCTTAACTTACAGATTGCTGTATTGCCGCAGTGGAAGCCCATAAAGGTATCCTTAATATCATAATTGTAATTGCCTTTGATTTCAGTTTTATACATATCTGCTGGAACGGTATTGTTAATATCGAGAAGAGTAACAGCATCTTCACTGATACAGGTACCTATGTATTCGCTGACAGCACCATAGATATCAACTTCACAAGCAACTGGATACCCCATAGCGGTTAAACGGCTGTTTACATAGCAGGGAACAAAACCAAACTGTGTCTGGAAGGAAGGCCAGCATTTATTAGCGAAGGCAACATATTCTCGTGCTCCTTTATGAGCTTCTGCCCAGTCGAGTAAGGTGATTTCATATTGAGCTAATTTAGGAAGGATACCAGGCATCTTGTTGCCTGCGCCTAATTCCTGCTCCATACTCTTAATTACTTCCGGAATACGAGGATCGTTCGCATGATCATTAAAGGCTGCAAATAAATCTAACTCGGAGTTCTCTTCAATCTCAACACCTATATTATACAGTTGTTGGATAGGAGCATTGCATGCAAGGAAATCTTGTGGACGTGGACCAAAGGATATGATTTTTAAATTATTCAATCCAATGATTGCTCTGGCAACCGGTACAAATTCGCCGATCATTTCAGCAACTTCTTCTGC
>JAQSYO010000055.1 GCA_029256105.1 Herbinix sp. | reverse complement strand
CAACCGCAGTCACGAACCCATTTTTAGAGTTGACTCCAATCACTTCTTCATTCGAGGAAACCCATTTATATTTTGATTGTTCGATTTTTCTCGCTATATTAATATCAAATTGCTCTCCAGCCTTCAATTCCAATTTTGATTTCTTTAGTTGTGGACCAGAAGCATCAACTCCTACCATTACTTTACAAGTAAGCATTATATTCGCTCCACCCGTTCCTGTAATAAAGCAGCTTACGAATGCTTCACCATCATTCACAGCATTTATTTTCCCATTCTTACTATTTACTTGTACAATATCGTTATTAGAGGTTGTCCAATGATAATTGAGTCCAGGCCTTTTGCCATTAATATTAATGTTATAAGTGGTTGATTCTTCCATCTGGATCGTATTTGCTGTAAGTGATAATGAATTACCATATACATAACCTTGGAATATGCTGATCACTATAATAACAAACAGAAAAGAAAAATATAAATGCCTCATAATTCACCTCCATTATCACCCTCAAACGATAAACTTATCGGTTAGAATAATATTTGATATTAAGAACTCCATCATCCCGGTACTGCATAACCGCAGAATTGTTGTTAGAACCACTACCTCGATTGAATTCATCAATGGATAAAAACACCACAAACCAACCAAGAAATCCATTGATTACAGTTGATGTAAACATTATCATAAAAATAAAAATCATTAGTATCAAAGAATATATATTTTTCTTTGCTACATTAAAATACGAGTAGACTAATACCACTAATCCAACAAAAGATGTTTCAATTAATATTCGCATGATATCACAATGTAATATATTGATATAAGCGCCTTTACTATCTAAGTAATACTTTATACTTCCCAGCCCGTAATTTGTAATATCAGCTGTTATCACTTCCCTTAACTGGTCAAACCTCCCCATAGTAAATTGCCCAAAATCAACCTTGAAGGTTGCTAGGAACCAGGTCGCAAATTGATCCGTCAATATAGCATAAAGAAACAGTGGCGAGCTAATGAATATTACTTTCACGATATTTTCCAGATAAAAACCGACTATTTTTTTTCGAACACACCATCCTAGCAATAGTACGAGAACTGCAAACACAACATGCAATCGCTTATAAGATAATATACCGAAAAACAATGCGAGTAAGCACCTAACCTTTTTGTTTTTTACATAATAATAATAAAATAGCAGGGTATAAATATGGGCTGTTACTGATTCATAGGGAGAGAAAGAATTAACAAAGGAAATCTTTTTCATATGTTCCATATCTAAGATACCAGCAAATTTATAAAAAAATAGAACGATATGTCCAATTAAAAGACTGTCAAAATAGAATTCCCTATTCTGATTCTCATCAACATTTACAATGATGAATACCATTAGATATGGTATAATCAAATAAAACATGTCCCACATCAATAAAAATTTCATACCATTTATTATGGTATATATCAATGTAATAATTCCCAAAACTACCGGTACTAACATGATATTAATAAAATCATCTATATTAATTATTGCTTTATTTGAATTACGAATTAGAATAATAGTGCCAATCACAATTACAAGGAACATGAAAACATACTTAAAGTCATCATTGATATTATCTCGCATATCTCCAATAATCCAAGCTATAACAAAAAGCAAATATGAAATTCTTATCCATTTGTAATCGATTTTCATCATGCATTACCCTGCTTTTCTATCATATTTCCAGTTATCAATGTAATAATTTCATCATCAACATTTGGATCAATCTTTCTTGCGTAAAACATATTTGAATTGGTTAATATATCATAATCTTCTTTTCTCCAGGTATACGGCTTCCCTCTGGACCAATCAATTAATCTCATATTAGTATTTTCTTCCAGATTTATTGGTTGACGTAGATTTTCTCTGAAGTCTGAATTTACAAGAATTGTCTGCAGAAATATCTCATCCCCGCTTAAACTATATTGAAAAGTTCTATAAATCCATTCCTCCTGCTGTAATACATATTTTGCAAAATCATGCGTTATACTAAACCAATTCGTCCCTTTCTGAAATTCTATATCGACTTCTTTCAGCCTGTTAATTTTAAGGAATTTCTGAATGGATAGTAGAATTTTATCTATGACATAGAGTCCCACTAAAAAGATATTTTTTCGATTTCTTCCATACACATCTTGAAAGAAATAGTAATATTGAATGCGGTCCAAATAATGTGAAGCAATTTGTCGCTCATCGAACGCCACAAATTCGATTCCTTTATTGTGATCAAAAAACTGATGGATCTCATTTTGCGTTTTTATCACCAAATCGCTTCCCGATAGTAGATGGTAATAATCGTATTCCCCTCTGTTGGTCGCTTCTTTTAGTAAATCCATTTCACATAATATCCCACTAAATGCTGCCCATTTAACGTTACGCTGTTTTATATAATAAACTGATGAAAAACTAATTGCCCTTTTGAGCAAATCAAAATCAGTAAAGTTCGCTTTTATATCTATATGGATGAAAATGTCATTTCGAGTATCATCCAGAGATTTTATTAATTTTTTCAAATAATCAAAATTGCTATGTGCCATGATTAGATATGCATGTCTTCCCATATAGATCTCCTTCCGTCCAAAGTACAAATCCTAATCGATCTACACAGTTTTTGCATATAATTTCTTATGTAATTTGGTGATATTATCCCAATTAAAGGTTGACAAATTATAGTTTGAACAATGTCCCGGATCGTTACCACTATCCTCTACATGCAGCAGTCTTTGTAGCTGATGAAGGAGACTCGTACTATTCCCTTTTTCGAATACATAACCGCTATTTTTTATCACTTCTAAATTCTCTGGAATATTGCTTACAATACACCTTCTCGCATAACTCATTGCCTCCAGTAAACTTAATGGCATCCCTTCAATATCACTCGGTAGAATATAAGCTAGGCAATTACTAAAAAGTTCCTCGCGCTCCTGCCCATCCACAAAACCTGTCATAATAATCCTGTTATCATTTTCCACTGAAGCTTTAATTTTTTCTAAATAATCATCAGAATGGCTATTACCACCCGCTATTACCAGCTTGATATCAGTGTCTAATTGCATATAAGCTTCGATCAGATAATGCAGACCTTTTTCAGGTACGATTCGAGCCAGAAACAGTAAATAGTTATTTCGTTTTAAGCCATATTTTTTCTCTATCACATCAGCTTCTATGGGAATTGGATCAATGACACCATTCGGAATATAATGCGTCTCGCGGTTATAGGTTTTAATAAAATAGTCATGCATACTCTTAGATAATACGATTATTTCATCCGCATATTTCGCTGCTATTTTTTCACCCATTAATAGATATTTCGTTGCTAACCCTCCCCATTTTTCTCTCTGCCAATCCAATCCATGGATTGTTACGATTGTTCGGATTTTTAGCAGATGAGGAATGATTAACATCGCACTAGGACCTTCCGCATGATAATGGATCAAATCATACCCTCCAAATATCGCCCGGAGCGTAGCTAAAAATGAATATATCAACGCATCAAAGCTTTTCTTATTAATTGTTAGGATAGTAATTATTCTTATTCCTTCATAATGCTGTTTGTCGTATTGAGTGAGGTTTTTATTTGCTATGTGCTTCCCTCTACGGTTATATACTTCAACCTTATCGCCTTGTTCTACAAGGCGTTTTGATAATTCTTCCACTACAATCTCTACACCTCCCTCTCTCGAGGGGATGCGTTTATGACCAATCATTGCAATTTTCATATCGGTTATAGCTATAAAAAAATAGCTTTCTCCTTTCCTTATCGTTTGTAAGACAACAATTTAAGTGTGTTAAAATCAATTAAATAATGATAAGTTGCCAAATAATCATGATTAATAACGAAAAAACTTACCTCTCAGCTCTGTCTTGTTTTTATAATATATACAAAAAATCAAAAGTCTTCTTAGATACAATCTGGTTGCAAACGTGTATATCTGCAACTTAGCATAGCGCAATCGGTCAAGCTTTACCTTCTTATGTGCTGTTCGAAATGGTTCTTTCTCTAGTAATTTGTAAAATTCCTTCAAGGTATTTTTATCATGTCCATAATACATATAGAGTTGTTCAAAGATATTCTCAATACAATAAGCATTGAAGGCCTCATGGAACAAGTTTTCTTTTTTATGAGTGATTAGAAAATCTGCAAGATATTCACGTATCTGAATTGACAGGTCCGTTATACTCGGAGTAAACGTCTGGCTCTCTGATAAATCATTAATTCTATAGTAGTATCCCATTACTACGTGAAACCGTACATCCTTAGCATATTCAAGAACCTTTAGGTTGAACAGCATATCTTCTGCTCTCTTTAGGCCATTTATAAACTCAATCTCACCTTGTCTAATCATCTCGGTCTTATATAATTTACACCATGGTGTGCAAAGGTTAATCCCTGGGAACTGTTTTGAATACCGCAATATGATTAATTGTAGTTCTTTCAACTCATCCTCTTCAAAGGTATAATCTGATAGATGAATAGGACTTGAAATGATCTTATCTTGTATCACTTTAGAATAGTTAAAGATCAATACCTCCGGTGCACTATTTATTAAATAATCCTCAAGATTACTGCATATGTTCTCATCCAGCCAATCATCTGCGTCCAGGAACATTAGGTACTCTCCCGATGCTTCCTTTATACCAACATTCCTAGCATTAGAAACACCATGATTTTCAATATGTAATACTTGAATGAAAGGAAACTTTTCAGCATATTCATCGCATATTTTCCCTGCTTCATTTTCTGATCCATCATCCACAATAATGGCTTGTATTTCCTTAGAAGTTTGTTCCACTACACTATCAAGACATTTTTGCAAAAATTCTTTGGCTGTATTATATACTGGTATAATAATCGATATAATTGGGTATCATCTCCTATACTTTTTAGTTTATTTCGTATTCCTTGTTAAATAATGATTATAAATATCAATCAGCTTATTACAGTAAATTTCTAACGAAATCATTTTCGTTCTTTTTTCTATACAGTTTTTTGTCATCTCTATCATTTTATCTTTGTTCTGAAACAATGCATCTATTTCTTTCACTAGATTATCTTCATTAATATCTTCAATAAGGATACCCGTCTTATTATTTTCAATTAATTCGGGAATCCCACCCATCTTCGATGCAATCACCGGCGTTCCCAACGATTCTGATTCCAGAATGGATAATGGGCAATTATCATACCAGATGGAAGGATATACCGAAAACATCGCTCTACTTATTAATTCGTTCAATTCATCTCCCTTTTTGAAACCTACAAATTCTACATTTGGGATTCCCCTGCATATAGATTCAAGAGGACCCGTCCCTGCAATTTTGAACTTGATATGTGGTAGCTTTCTGCAACTATTAAGGAATAGATCAATCCCTTTTTCTTCCGATAATCTTCCGAAGTATAGAACATAATCATCTTTCTCGATTTTATTTTCAATATTTTTCAATTCAATAAAATTATGTATTGTTTGTGTTCTTCCGCGATATAGATTTACCTGATTTAATTTACCTTCTATAAAATGGCTAGGGCAAATATAATAGTCTACCAGCTGATATGTCTTTCGTTGTTCGTATAGAATTGCTTCCACAGAACCAATTAAACTTTTCATTTTTGATGCATGGATACAATTCTTTTTTGTGCAGTTCCACTTACTTCCATTGATGCACAACTCACAAGTTTTTTTCGTTTGAAAATCAAACAATAGATGATTTGGACAAATCATCTGATAATCGTGTACGGTTTGTATCATTGGTATCTTATGTTCATGTATTTCTTCAATTATCGACGGTGTTAATTGAAAATTTATATTATTCAAATGAACAATATCCGGTTTGAATTTCAGAATAACATTTCTAATTCTTCTTTTCGCTTCAAAGGAATAAACGATATGTATGGGGTATACGATTTTTTTGATTCCCGCGTCATGAAAGTCCATATTGGTAGTGTATTCATTCGCACTGTTGGATACTGTATTTTTTTCATCATACATTCCAAAATATTCAACCTGATGCCCAGACATTTCTAAGTAATTCCCTATTTTCAGGAAATAGGTTTCCGCTCCGCCCTTGGGATATAAAAATTTATTAATCATTAAAATTTTCATTATAATTCCTTTCCGCTTATGTATAATCCAGTAATGCCGCCCATGTATTTACATTGATATTTCTGATCTTAATTTTGAATGTTTATTGATATATTTATGGTTTTTGTAATAATCAAAATTCTTTTTAATATTTCCGTATTCCACAGTGTGAATCTTATTCAATATAATACCTGCAATATTGCCTCCTGCTTTATTTAGGATATTCCTCGATTCTCTTATACTACTAATGTCTGTTTTTTCATATTCAGAGACTAAGATGACGCCATCCAATTTACTGGCTATTACATTTGGATCCACCGATGTGGTTATAGAGGGCATGTCCCAAACAATATAATCATAATTTTTACAAAGCTGGTCCAATAATTCATCTACCTTGTCAGAACACAAGAGACTGACTGGATTCGTTATCTTACCTCCACTTGGAATATAGAATAGATTTTTATGATTCGTGTCATAAACTGTTTGGGGATATAAACTCTCTCCCGATAAGAAATCAGATAACCCTATCTCTAATTTATCATTTAATCTCTTATATCTAGTGGCTTTACGTAAATCTCCATCAATTAAGATAGTTTTCCACCCTGACTCCGCCATAGAAATTGCAAGGTTAATCGCAATTGTTGTTGTGCCAACCCCCGGTTCGCAACCACTTATCATTATCTTTTTATATCCATCTCTTTGCTTCCTTAGATGGATTTCTACAACAATCCGATCAATTGCATCATTGATAAAATGATTTGTGTTGCTATAAAAATCAACTAGTCTTTTCATATAAATCATCCCTTCCACTTTTTTTAAATGATGGAATAGCTCCAATAATATCAATCTCTCCATCTAATCCAATATCAGATAGATAATGTACTTTTCTGGAAAATATTACTCGGGCCACAATCCACACACATATGAAAATAATTCCTGCAAAGGTGACAAAAATTCTAAATTTCCACTGTTCTATCTGCTTATTGTAGGACAATTCAGCCGCATTAGCTTCATCTAGCAAACGAGCTAAATTGTATGATGCAATATTGTTCACCTCATCAATAAAAACAGCTGCAACAGCATTTGCCACCTTTATCGCTAGAATTTCATCGGTTGAAGTAGCATATATCCCAAGTACCGACGAATAGGTTTTGACAGATATCATTTTTTTGATACTATCTGCATTCAGATCCGAAATGCTTAATAAATTGGCTGCCTGCTCACTAACCTTTGAGCTTGTAATAATATCCGAATATAATGTTAAGGCCGAATAATCTGATGCCGAGAATACAGTCGCTTCCGCGGTATACTCATCTTCCCGCAAATTACTAGCGCTAACTAGATAAGCAATAACATAGAATATTGCTCCTATCAATAATACTAACCACCATTTCCCAAGAATCGCTTTAAAGCACCTTTTCAGATCTATGTTAATTTCTTTACTCATATACCCCTCCTGAATTAGTTACTAGTTTTATCACTTTATGCTTAATTTCTAGTCCATCTGTCGAATGAGAACCTGAACTACCCATTCCAATTTATTGATAATTTTACCATTTATTTTGTTTTTTTCTATTTTGCAGTATAAATCGCCAATTGTCAATCAATTCTTTAATTTTAGTTGAAATTTTTCTATTTACGCAGTTTACCCTCCAATGTTTCTATTTATTTCGTAATTTGTGTTAAATATTAGACAATCTCTACACAAAACCTAAGGCTCCCCATATATTTTTTTATGTAGCTCGTTTATATTCTTTTCAAAATCAATTCCAATCACAGACATACGATTAATTGTTAAAAATGAGAATGTATTCTGAATGGGAATACTCCATTGATCTATTTCATAATTTTTATATGTAGGTAATGAGATTATTAAGGAAATAATTTTCTTTTCACTGAGATTTGTCGTAACCTGTGGTAGTATATTATCCGATAAATTAAGTATCTGTAGATAATTTAACTCCTTTATTTTATTGAAAATCGTTTGTAAAACCAGTCGTTGACGGGCCGTTCTTTCAAAATCTGTGCCTACATAACGATTACGCACGTACCCAAGTGTTTGCTTCCCATTCAAAACATAATTTCCTGACTGTGTTAATAGGTCATCGCTTTCATTAACTTTTTTATGTTGATTTATCTCTTTAATATAAAAATTAATTATTGGTATAAATTCCTCTTTCACTTCCAAATTAACTCCATCAATAGCATCAACGACGTCAATGAATGTATAAAAGTCCATCGATATGTACTTATCTATATTAATTTTAAAGTTTTCCTCTATGGTATCGATCAACAGATTGGCACCACCAAGGGCATATGCAGCATTAAGTCGGTTATTTTTATGATTAGGAATTTTCAGATATATATCTCTTAAAAATGATGTGAGAATAATTTTCTTAGTTTTTGAATTAATAGAAACAATTATCATAGCATCAGAACGTCCCGAACCACCGGACTCTCTGGAATCACAACCTATTAGTAAAATATTATAAACATCACTATTACTAGCCTTTTGTTTATTTCCCTCTGTATTACCTTGTATCTTTTCATCTATTTCATTAATCGCTGTTTGCGGTGAATCGGTGATATCCGTTGCTCTATCGATTATCATTTGTTCTACTTCATCTATAAAATTATTCTCTCTCTCTGTTACTTCATATGCAGTAATATCCTTTACAATATTCATCTTATTAATATAAGTATGTACGATTAGAAATCCTGCAATACCTATCGTAATTATGACACTAAGAAATGTAATCAAAATTATTTTTGTGATTTTGTATTTTTTCATATGGTGAACCTCCATTATTCCAATTTTTCTTTTAATTCTAATGGCAAATATTACTTAAATTTACATTTAATTGTATATATTGACTATTTAAACAGCATTATACAATAAAGCATACATCTTGCAAAGAATAGTTAATATTTAATCAAACTTTACAAATTGAGCAGTCAATTCACTTGTCAATAAGAACAAAGTGTCAGTATACCGACACATTCGAAGCTTGCTTAGCAAGCTTTCCCCGACTGTGGATTGCGCAGCAATATATTTCGAACGCATTTATGCGTTTAGCCGCAGAGGTGAGTCATCCAAAGTGAACGGGGATTGCCATGGAAGTCGGTCATGCCTATCAACGCTTTGTAAAGCAATACTTTACGATCACAACAACCATCGCCGTTAGTAACCCAATCGAAGGCGTCAATCATATCAGCGCTGCTTACCAACAGGCTCTACCGTGGAGGAAATCGCTACAAAGACAGGCTTCATAAGTAACAGCGCATTAACGAAGACCTTTAAGAAATATGAGGGGATTACTCCAGGTTCCTACCGCAGACTAATCACGTAGGATAACAGGAGGATAGAATATTAATGAGGTAGGAGGCTAACCATTCGTAAGATTATTCTTTACTAAAATACTTTCTTCGCATATAATTAACGGTATGTTTTTCTTTTTTTTGGAATTTAATTCTATTAAATGGGAGTAAAAGAATGAAATATATCGTTCCCGAATATTATAAGTCCTTCCAATGTAAGTGTGGTGAATGCAGACAGTCCTGTTGCTCTGGATGGCCAGTAAGCATCTCAAAGCTGGAATATTATCGTCTTCTTGGAATCAACTGCTCTAAAAAATTACGCATCAGGCTTGATTGCGCACTTAAGGTTTGTCCTGAGAGCAATGAAGGGTTTGCCCAAATATCTGCTGATTGGAATGGTAACTGTTCGCTGCAGCGAGAAGATGGACTATGCTCTCTTCAAACTGAGCTAGGGGGGAACAGTCTCCCAGCTGTCTGCAGACTGTATCCCAGACATGCGAGATATCAGAACGACGGTGGTGAGAGTTCCTGTTCCAATAGCTGCGAAGCAGTTGTGGATACTCTAATGCAACTACATAAGCCTATGCAGTTTGAGGCAATCGAAATATCCATTGATCCAATATTCGAGACTGGCCAGTTCTCTCATTCATATGATTACAGAACAGAATCCATAGCGATACTTCAGGACCGGAGCTCGCCCCTTCTGCAACGTTTTATGTCGCTGAGTAATTTTCTTTTTGGTAGCGAGTTCTATGCAGCGATTACGAATCCACTTTCCATTGCGTTTCGAATCATTCCTAAGCTTTTGAGCTATTTTGAGGACAGTAACAGCATAAGTAACTATTGTATCACTTCACAATATTTTTTTAACCTTAACACTCAACATTACCTATCTGCAGAGAATGCGGATGCCATAATGAAAAGCTATCTGGAAGTCACAATTTCAATAGAAGTATTGCTACCAGATTGGCAGGTTCTTGTTGAGCAGCTTATTGTAAATCACATGTTCTATAACAATTTTTCATTAACAGATAACCAAGATACAATCCAGGATGATTTTATCTCTCTCATTATAATGTATTCCTTTCTAACATTTAACCTTCTAGGTAATCTATCGTTGGTCACCACTCCTGAAAAACTTGTTGATTATCTTGCTGCTATGTTCCGAGTTATTGAGCATTCCGGCTTTCGATCCACCGCATTAAAGCTATATAAGAACTCAGAATATTCCATCAGCAACGCTGTGTCAGAGCTGTTGTTATTTAAGATTCAAAAATAGTTTGTGATTAAAAGAAGCTGTCGCACTGGCAGCTTAATAACCGCTAGTGCGACAGCTTTGCAAGAGATATGAAACAACCTCTGATCTCTGTCTGTTACATCTGACAAACCTTACGGGGATTTAGGATATTCTTCGGATCGAAGGCTTTCTTAATCCCTCTCATAATCTCTACCGTAGCCGGGTCTAAGCTCTCAAAGAGATAGGATTTCTTTGCAAAGCCGATGCCATGTTCGCCGGATACCTGACCACGTAGCTCTTTCGCCTTTCCATAGATTTTATCCATTGCCTCGGTCATTCTCTCCTCCCATTCCTCTTCGCTTAACTCATCCTTCAGGATATAAGCATGGAGATTACCGTCGCCGGCGTGGCCAAAGCTCTTGATACGGATATTTACTTCCTTATATAAGCTGTGAATGTACTCCACCATCTCATTGACAGAGCTTCGGGGAACTACAACGTCTACCTCATCCATATAAGTGGTGGAACCCTTAATTGCTTCCAGAAAGGCACCTCTTGCTTTCCAGATAGACTCTTCTCTCTCTGTTGTATCAGAAATCAGAATATCAATTGCTCCCTGCGCCAAACAGATCTTGGCTACGCTGTCATATGCCTTCTCTATCTCCTGCGTAGAATTACCGTCAAACTTCAAAAGGAGATATGCATCGGCACTGTTATCGGGAAATTTCTTACCCAGATATTTCTCCGCATCCATGATAACCTCTCGCTGCATGAATTCGATTGCAGTCGGTGCAGACTTCGATTTGATAATCATAGGAACGGTGCGGATTGCCTGCTCCAAGCTGGGGAAGGGAATTAACAAGCTGATTGCCTTCTGGGGCAATGGAATGAGTTTCAAGGTAGCTTTGGTAATAATACCGAGTGTTCCTTCGGAGCCGACCATCAGATCCTTCATGGCATAGCCGGTACTGTTCTTTACAACCTTTCCGCCAAATTCTACGATGCTTCCATCCGGTAATACTACCTCCAGCCCTCGTACATAGTCTCTTGTCACTCCATATTTAACGGCTCTCATGCCGCCTGCATTGGTACTGATGTTACCGCCGATAGTAGCTGATTTCTCGCCCGGATCCGGAGGATAGAACAGATCTCTCTCCTGAACATAAGCAGAAAGCTCCATCAGTAAAACTCCAGGCTCTACAGTAATCGTGAGATTATCCTCATCCAGTTCAAGAACATGGTTCATCAGTGTTGTGTCTAACATAATACCATGCTCCATCGCTACAGAAGCACCTACCAAGCCTGTTCCCGAACCACGGGGAGTGACCGGAATATTATTAATGAATGCATATTTCATGATTTCGGATACCTCTTCTGTTGAGATAACTTTAATCACAACATCCGGATAACTGGTGGTATCACTTAACTCGTCATGACTGTATTCTTCATTGATATTCTCACCGTATCTTCACGCTCTGCTCATTTTAATCTGATTTATCAGGTTCGGAATAATCTCATACAAATCTCCAACCAGACCATAATGTGCTGTCTTAAAGATCGGAGCACTTTCATCCTTGTTAATCGCGATGATATGTTCGGAATTATTCATACCAGCAGTAAATTGCACGGAGCCCGAAACCCCTACAGTGATAATTAGCTTAGGTCTTACTGTTCTTCCGCTTAACCCTACCTGACGCTTCGCTTCCATCCAGCCGGCTTCCATCATCGGTCTTGTACAGGCTAGCTGTCCGCCTAACAGATCCGCTAATTCCTGAACCATCAAAAGATCTTCTTCCTTCTTAATACCGCGGCCTGCTACAACCAGAACCTCAGAAGCCTCTATGTGTTGTTCCTTCTCCTTGGCAATGATATCTAGAACTTCAATCCTGCTGTTTAATCGATCTGCCTCTATCTCACAGGCAACGATCTCACCTGTCTCTTCCACGCTTCTCTTAGGAGCATCCATAACCTTATATCTTACCGTAGCCATCTGGGGTCTATGATTCGGGGTTAATATCTGCGCCATAATATTGCCTCCGAACGCAGGTCTGATCTGAACCAAATCTGTCTCTTCGTTAATATCAAGAATTGTACAGTCTGCAGTGAGTCCAGTCTTTAGTCTTGCAGCCAATCTTGGTGCCAGCTGTCGTCCGACCGGAGTTGCACCCATCAGGATTGCTGTAGGG
>JAQSYO010000054.1 GCA_029256105.1 Herbinix sp. | reverse complement strand
CGTCTGCGTTTAAATTTAATTCTAAGTTGATGACGCAGTCCTAGTCTGCGAATGGCTTCCACAATTTCACAACCCCCGTCGAAACCAGTACAACCCCGTTAGGTAGATTGTAATTACAGGATATAATTTTCAGAAATCCTTCTGATCTGCAAATTCAACTTTGCCTATCCGTAATTCTTCAGGTTAGCAGACGTCTAATGTTTATTATATACTATTATCTCAAAGTGTCAAGGGATCTACAATGTAATCATATGATTTTTCATTCCAGTATTTCCAAATTTATATTATTCCATTACTAAAATACGTTTAGTATAACTAGACAGATAAGTAATATGCCATGAAAATTATTAGGAGTGTAAAAATTATATGCAGGTAATACGATATATGATATATGCAAGTAAAAAGTTATTTACAAATAAAAAGTTATTTACTATTTAATAACTATTTTCTTACTAACTGTTATTTCATCATTAACTTTTGCAAATATGGTAACCGTTCCTTTTTTCTTTGCGATTAACTTACCATTTTTACTATCAATCGTGGCCATAGTCTGATCCGATACCAGCCAGGTAATTGCATTATCAATTCCATACGCTTTTGCTTTAAATTTAATACTCTTTCCTGATAATATTTCATTATCTGAAGTTGTTATCTTAATATATGGATCTTTCACCGTTACAGTTACAAGATACTGATATGTATTATTTTCTTGATTTACTTGGATTGCTATAACCGATTTCCCTTTACTAATTGGGTTTATAATACCATCTGTACTAACTGTAGCGATGTCCGTATTACTGCTTGAATAGGTAACTGTTGCATCTTCGGTAAGTTGGTTAAGCTTTAAAGAGTACTTCTTATAACCAGTATATAGGGTCTTCGTATTTACTGTTACTTGCGGAATAATGGGTACTGTTATTGTTGAAGACAAATTCATAATCCAATATTCATTATCTGTTCCTAAATAATCCTCCAGATACAAGTCAGTGTTACCGACTGCCGATGTAAGGTCCGTCGATCTCGCTATCACCTTATTCAAATCATCTGCCGGGGATATGGTATATAATCCGTTATCTCTAAGTACAAATACAAATTTTTTATCTAAGTTCTCTGTTGTTATCATTTGTTGATTATTCACAAAAGAAAGAAATCTTTGATTTGATATAAATTGGAAGGAATATTGATTACTCCCTTGATTTACAATACTAAGCATTTGATTACTGCTGTTATCATATGGTTTCGACTCAACAATCCAATTACACTCCAAATCCGCTGCATTCATCAGTCCTGCGGAAGAAACATGAATCAAATTATAGGTACCATTGGTAATCATCGCAATAGATGATGTCATCGGCACAGAATACTTGATATCTGTTATGACCGGTGTTGTTGCAGTATTATCTGTTACATTGTTATCTGTTACATTGATATCTGTAGTACTCTCTAGTCGATTACTATAAGTAAAATAAGAAAATGCTTTATCACCGATATCAATATTGCAGTTTATCCATGCTGTGGACCCAGTTTTGTAGCTCTGCTGGATTACGGAGATATTGTTACCGGTTATTGATTTAACTATAGCCCAATGTGTCCTCGTATTATCTCTTATAATATCCCCTACCTGCGGATTAGAGGTAAGAGAAAAAGCTCCCTTGTTATCATATATCAAAGGTGTACTAGTTGGAGAATTTAAATTATAAACACCAATATCATATACTGTAGAGTAGAATTTTTTAATATAAGCTGCACAACTATAGGTTGGATCATTATTAGGATAAGTTTCATTTGAATAGATTGCATCTATGGTTTTCCCATTATAGGTGATGGAATCAATTACTTGTCCTTTTTGTGTTAATGTTACCATATTACCGTTTTTCATGGAGGCACTTACTGTTTCCATATTCAAATAATCTGTCCGCTGGAAAAGCATTATAAGCAAGATAATAGTAGCAATGATCTTTCCTTTCATAAATACTCTTTTCCTTTCATCCTGTGTGCTTACAAACAATTAATTGTCCTTAGTACTACATGCCTATATAATTATAAATTTTTAACCTTGAAGTCTTTCTCTGCTTCCCTACGTTGATCCTTCTTGGCAATATCCTCGCGTTTATCATATAGTTTCTTACCTTTTGCCACACCAATCTCTACCTTAACAATACTTCCTTTAAAATAGATTTGCAGCGGTACAAGCGTGTACCCCTTTAGTGCCAATTGACCTGCAATCTTATTAATTTCATATTTGTGCAGCAATAATTTACGAACCCTTAAAGGATCCTTGTTGAATATATTCCCCTTCTCATAAGGGCTAATATGCAAACCGTAAATATACATTTCTCCATTTTCAATACGGATAAAGGACTCCTTGATGCTGCCTTTACCCATACGGAGTGATTTTACTTCTGTTCCGTGTAATGCGATGCCCGCTTCATACTTATCCTCGATAAAATAATCAAAGTACGCCTTTTTATTATTCGCAACTAACTTAATATTTTCCCCCACTTTATTCCTCATCCTCCACAAGGGCAAAATCGATGGTTCTCATGATTTTATCGGCAGCCACAACCTCTACCTTAACCGTTTGCCCTAATTTATATATTTTTTTCGTGTGCTCGCCTACCATTTGATAACGTTCTTCATCGTAGATATAATAATCATCCTTCATCTCGCTGACACGGATCATGCCCTCAACCGTATTCGGGAGTTCAACATACATGCCCCAGGTAGTAATTCCAGAGATAACACCTGCGAAGGTCTCGCCGATGTGTCCCAACATATATTCAACCTTCTTAAGTTTCTCTACTTCTCGTTCCGCTTCATCCGCCCTACGCTCCGTTTTACTAGAGTGGTTTGCTACTTCAAAGAGTATTTTTCCGTAATGCAGCACTCTTTTCTCACCAAGCTTTCCATTTAGGTTTTCCTTAATAATACGATGAATCTGTAAATCAGGATACCGTCTTATGGGTGAAGTAAAATGGCAGTAGTATTTTGCAGATAACCCGAAATGACCTGTATTTTCTACCGTATATTTCGCTTGTTTCATGGAACGTAAGGTCAATCGACTGATAAGAGCTTCCTCCGGCGTATCCTCTACCTTTACTAAAAGCTTCTGTAACTCCTTCGGATGAATTTCGTCCTGTCCTACCCTTATGCTATAGCCAAAGTTATTGATAAAGATTGCTAATCTCTTAATCTTCTCTTCATCAGGGTTATCATGAGTACGATAAAGGAATGGTATCTCCTGCCAAAAGAAATCTTCAGCAACTGTTTCATTGGCAATCAGCATGAATTCCTCGATAATCTTCGTTGCTTTATTTCTCTCGTAAGGCCTAATCTCAATCGGCTTTCCTTTCTTATCAACAATAATCTTACTTTCCGGAAAATCAAAATTAATCGAACCTCTCTTGTGTCTTCTTTCCTTTAAAACCTCCGCTAATTCTTGCATTAGATGGAACATCGGTAACAGTTCTTCGTATTCTTTGCTTACTTCTTCATCCGTTTCATCAACGATTTTAGCTACATTGGTATAAGTCATACGCCGATCTGATTTGATTACCGTCTCTGCTATCTTATGTCCAAGTACAGTTCCCTTTGCGTCGATATCCATGAAACAGCTTAATGCCAGACGATCCACTCCCGGATTGAGCGAGCATATACCATTCGATAATTTATGTGGCAACATTGGGATTACTCGATCTACAAGATAAACGCTGGTTCCGCGTTTTAAAGCCTCTTTATCTAAAATTGCATCCTCTTTAACATAATGAGTAACATCGGCAATATGCACTCCAAGGTGATAGATATCACCTTCCTTTGAAATGGTAATGGCATCATCCAAATCCTTTGCATCTTCACCATCAATCGTAACTGTCTGCACATCTCTGATGTCCATACGCCCTGCTATTTCCTTTGAATCAATTTCCTCAGGAATATTGTTTAACTGGCGCATTACTTCTTCGGGAAAATCCACTGGTAGGTCATAAGCCCTAACTACTGACATAATATCCACACCAGGATCATTGACGTGGCCTAGTATCTCAACTACTTTACCTTCGGGGTTCTGTGTGACATCACCATAATTCGTAATTCTTACAACCACTTTGTGTCCACTAACAGCACCCTTCGTAAATTCCTTCGGGATAAAGATATCCTTACCAAGCTTTTGATTGTCCGGCAGTACAAAACCGAAATTCTTACTTTTCTCAAATGTTCCTACGATTTCATTTGTTCCATGTTCGATTATATTAATTACTGAACCTTCTTTTCTCTTCCCAGCCTGTTGTTCTTCTTTCACCATAATCATAACTTTATCGCCATGCATAGCGCCTTTCGTTGCCTCACCAGGGATAAAAATATCTTGTTCTTCTCCTTCAATAATTACAAAACCAAAGCCACGTTGAGTTCCGGAGAAAGTACCAACCTTAACATCATCCCCAGGTACTCGGTAACGACCTTGGGCATCTATTATGATTGAACCTTTTGATATCAATTGGTCCAATGCATTTTTTAATTCGTTCTTTGCATTTCTTGGTACCTGTAAAAATCCAACCATATCCTTGAATTTCATTGGCTTATATTCTTTGCTTGCAATAAATTCCTCAAGCATCATTTTCTTTTCTTCCAATATTTCATTTACTTCTATTATTTTATTTTCTTTCATATACAGCACCTACTTTTTTGGTATTTTAAAACTCCTCATTTCTTATAAGGTAACTTGGTATCGATCGTTATTTACAGAAGATAATTTAGAGTTATCAATATTATCTATTATTAGTATACCATATATTACTTATTTTAAAATAATATTTTACAAATCTACGAAAAGCATTTCATATTACTATTTAAAATTTGACTATAAAAAACACTCTGAATGATCTCAGAGTGTTTTCGAATACATAATAATTTACCAATTCAAATTCAAAACTACGGAAAGTACAATGAAACCTGCAGCTAAGTACTTTGTTATTTTCTCAAGTGTACCCTCAACTGAGCGTCCTTTGTTCTTACTCCAATATGTTTCGCTTGTACCAGTGAGCGCTCCTGATAATCCTGCGGTCTTGCCTTCCTGTTTCAACACTACAAACGTTAATGCTATACAAATCAAAATATATACGATTTGAACGATTACTTTTAAAGCATCCATTGTCTACACCTCCTAAAAACTAAAGTCAATTTTATCATACAATCTATATTATTTCAACTTATTTTTTAATCAGTAGAGATTTGCCGGTCATCTCGTCCGGCTTCACCATATCCATCATCTCTATCATGGTAGGAATGATATCTGCCAAGCATCCACCCTCAGCTAGTGTATAATCCTTATCATAATTTACGAGGATAAATGGTACCGGATTTGTTGTATGTGCTGTAAAGGGTTCCCGTGTCGTGTAATCTACCAACTGCTCCGCATTACCATGATCGGCACAAATGAACATTTGACCATCCACGGATAATAAAGCGTCTAACGCCATACCAACACATTTGTCCACAGCCTCTATCGCTTTAATTGCTGCTGTTTCAATTCCAGTATGACCTACCATATCTGGATTTGCAAAGTTTACTACTATTACATCATATTTTAAAGACTTGATAGCCTCAACTAAATGATCTGCTACTTGAAATGCACTCATCTCAGGTTGGAGGTCATAGGTTGCAACCTTCGGTGAACTAACAAGGATACGTTCCTCACCTTCATTCGGTACTTCAACACCTGCATTAAAGAAGAAAGTAACATGTGCGTACTTTTCCGTTTCTGCAAGACGTAACTGTGTTTTATGATGGGCCGCAAGAAATTGTCCAAACGTATTATCAAGTGAAACTTTATGGAATGCTACAATTTTGTTAGGAATGGTGATATCATATTCTGAGAAGCATACGTAAGTTAAGTCCAATCTCTTACTACGTTCAAAACCTGTAAATGCATCATCACAGAATACCCTTGATATCTCTCTTGCTCTGTCCGGTCTAAAGTTGAAGAAGATAACGGAATCTTTATCTTTTACAGTGGCTACCGGTTTTCCATCTTCTGTAACAACGGTAGGTAGCACAAATTCATCAAACTTCTCTGCATCATAGGAGTTTTGTACAGCAAGCACTCCACTTGTTGCTTTTTCGCCTTCTCCAAGTGCCATCGCACGATATGCTTTTTCCACACGATCCCAACGATTATCACGGTCCATAGCATAATAGCGACCCATTACAGTTGCGATTTTACCTATACCAAGAATCTGCATCTGCTCCCAAAGCTTCTCAATAAACCCTTTACCGGAAGCGGGAGGGGTATCTCTACCATCTAAGAAAGCATGAACATAAACATTGGTCAATCCTTCCTTTTTCGCAAGCTCCAATAATGCATATAAATGTGTAATATGGCTATGCACACCGCCATCAGAAAGCAAACCAAATAAATGCAAATCCGAACCATTTCTCTTGCAATTATCAATTGCAGTTAACAATGCTGCGTTTTTAAAGAAGTCACCATCATGAATTTCTTTTGTAACTCTTGTCAGTTCCTGGTACACAATTCTACCAGCACCCATATTAATATGACCTACTTCAGAATTACCCATCTGACCATCCGGAAGACCTACTGCCATACCACTTGCATAACCTTTAACAAATGGATACTCCGCCATTACTCGGTCCATAATGGGTTTCTTTGCTTCTGCAACTGCATTTGCTTCTGTTATTTCATTCAAACCATAACCATCTAATATCATTAAAACTGTTGGCTTTTTACTCATTCTCTTACTCCTTTACAAATCACACTTAGTGTAACAAATCCTTTGACAAGATTATGCATCTCATCAAAGGCAATTGTATGGCAATTTTATTATTTATAATTTACAATCTTACCGAAATCAGCCTTTAAGCTTGCACCACCAACTAAACCACCGTCGATATTAGCCTGGGAGAATAAATCAGCCGCACTTGCTGCTGTTACACTACCGCCGTATTGAATGCGAACTCCAGCTGCAGTTGCATCGTCATAGATTTCTGCAATACACTCACGGATTGCTTTACATACTTCTTCTGCTTGCTCAGTAGTTGCAACCTTGCCGGTTCCGATTGCCCAGATAGGTTCATATGCAATTACTGCTATCTTAGCTTGATCCGGTGTAACATTTAAAAATGCAATTTTAATTTGTTGACGAACGAAATCAATCGTAATACCTTGTTCTCTTTGTGTTAATGTTTCTCCACAGCAAACAATGGGAATAAGGCCATGTTCAAATGCTTTTATTACTTTTTTATTTACAGTCTCATTTGTCTCTGCAAAGTATTCTCTTCTCTCAGAATGACCAATGATAACATATTTAACGCCAATGCTTGTTAACATATTAGGTGCGATTTCGCCTGTATATGCACCGCTTTCTTCATAGTACATATTCTGGGCACCGATTGCAATATTGGTTCCTTTTACTGCTTCTAGTGCTGTTGTCAAGGATATTGCCGGAACACAGAATACTACATCAGCTTCCTCTGAAGCTACTAAAGGTTTTAATTCATTAATTAAGGTAACGGTCTCAGAGGGAGTTTTATTCATCTTCCAGTTACCTGCGATAATCTTTCTACGCATGATAGTCCTCCTATATTTATCTAATTTTTTATCAGCTTATTAGATTGTAGCAAGCTTTTCCTTAAAAATCAACTAATCTTCAAAGAAAAGCTTGCTACAGCTAAAATGCTACGTAATTCAATTGTTATTGCAATTATTTATCGTTAGCTGCTGCAACACCAGGAAGTTCCTTGCCTTCTAAGAACTCGAGGGAAGCGCCACCACCGGTAGAAATATGAGTCATTTTATCACCGAAGCCTAAGATATTAACTGCAGCAGCGGAGTCACCACCACCAATAATTGTTGTAGCATCGATTTCAGCTAATGCCTTAGCAACTGCGATCGTACCAGTTGCAAAATTAGGGAATTCGAATACACCCATCGGTCCATTCCAAACCACTGTCTTAGCATCTTTAATTGCATCCGTATAAAGCTTACATGTCTTCTCACCGATATCAAAGCCTTGCCATTCCGGTTCAATTTCATTAGGACCTACGGTCTTGAATTCTGTATCATTTTTAAATTCCTTTGCAACAACAGAATCAATCGGGATTAGGAATTTAACGCCCTTCTTCTCTGCTTTCTCCATCATCTGTTTTGCATATTCTAAGTAATCAGGCTCTAATAAGGATTTACCAACTTCTTCACCAAGTGCTTTCATGAAGGTAAAAGCCATACCTCCACCGATGATTAAGGTATCAACCTTGTCCAAAAGATTCTCGATTACAGAAATTTTACTGGATACTTTTGAACCACCGAGGATAGCTACGAAAGGTCTCTTCGGATTATCTACTGCATTGCCAAGGAATTCGATTTCTTTTTCCATTAAATAACCAACAACTGCTGTATCTACATATTTAGTAATACCAACGTTGGAGCAATGTGCTCTATGTGCTGTACCAAATGCATCATTTACAAATATATCGCAGAGAGATGCTAATTCTTCGCTGAAGGCATCACCATTTTTTGTCTCTTCTACTCTATAACGGGTGTTCTCAAGAAGAACTATTTCACCGTCTTTCATTGCAGCAACTGCAGCTTTTGCATTCTCTCCAACTACATTATCATCTTTTGCAAAATTAACTTCTTGGCCTAACAATTGAGCCAATCTTACTGCAACCGGTGCTAGGGATAATTCAGGTTTTGGTTCCCCCTTCGGTTTTCCTAAATGGGAGCAAAGAATTACCTTTCCTCCATCCTTCAATAACTTTTTAATCGTGGGAAGTGCTTCAACAAGGCGAACCTCATCTGTAATTCTTCCTTCTTGCAACGGAACATTGAAATCACATCTTACTAATACTCTTTTACCTTTTACATTGATATCATCAATTGATTTTTTATTTAACATTTACTTTCTCCTTTCAAAATTAAAAAAGGGTCCGGTCCTGAAAGACCGGACCCATGATGGATCAATTACACATTTTACTATTAAATAATTATGCTAATTCCGCAAAATATTTAATTGTTCTAACCATCTGGCTAGTGTATGAATTTTCGTTATCATACCAAGAAACAACTTTAACTAATGACTTGCCATTTCCTAAATCAGTAACCTTTGTCTGTGTTCCATCAAATAAGGAACCGTAGGTAATACCGATAACGTCGGAAGACACGATTTCATCTTCTGTATAACCAAAGGAAGCAGAAGCTGCTGCCTTCATAGCTGCGTTAATATCATCTTTTGATACTGTACCATTAACAACTGCAACTAACTCTGTAACAGAACCTGTAGGTACAGGAACTCTTTGAGCAGCACCGTCTAATTTACCAGCTAATGCAGGAACAACAAGGCCGATTGCTTTAGCAGCACCAGTTGAGTTTGGAACAATATTAACAGCTGCAGCACGAGCTCTTCTTAAGTCGCCATTTCTATGAGGACCATCTAATGTCATTTGGTCACCAGTGTAAGCATGAATTGTAGTCATGAAACCTTTTTCGATTTCAGCTAATTTATTTAATGTATCTGCCATAGGAGCTAAACAGTTTGTTGTACAAGAAGCTGCAGAAATGATTGTATCCTCTGCTTTTAATGTATTCTCGTTAACACTGAATACAACAGTAGGAAGATCATTACCTGCCGGAGCGGAGATAACAACTTTCTTAGCACCTGCATCAATATGTGCCTGAGATTTTGCTTTTGATGCAAAGAAGCCTGTACACTCAAGTACTACGTCTACACCAAGTTTACCCCAAGGTAAATCAGCTGGATTTTTCTCTGCATAAATTTGAATTTCTTTACCCTCAACAACGATGGAGCTTTCTTTTGCTACTACAGTATCGCCCTTAGCATATCTACCTTGTGCGGAATCGTATTTTAATAAGTGAGCTAACATTTTAGCATCTGTTAAATCGTTGATTGCTACGATCTCGTAACCTTCTGCGCCGAACATCTGTCTGAATGCAAGACGGCCGATACGTCCAAAACCATTAATTGCTACTTTTACTGCCATGATAATA
>JAQSYO010000053.1 GCA_029256105.1 Herbinix sp. | reverse complement strand
TTATGCAAAAGTAAAAGAAGGTAACCGTGAAAGATTACAGGTATTTGAAGGAACCGTACTTAAGAGACAGAATGGTGGATCAAGAGAAACCTTCACAGTAAGAAAAACATCAAACGGTATTGGTGTTGAGAAGACTTGGCCGCTTCATAGTCCTAGCATCGATAGAATCGAAGTAATTAGACGCGGTAAAGTTAGACAAGCTAAACTTTTCTATCTACGTAAACGTGTAGGTAAAAAGGCAAAAGTTAAAGAGTTAATGAGATAGTACAACGAAGGGACAATACTTGAGAGATTGTCCCTTTTTTAACATTATTAAACAGAAATTCGATGGTAAATCAACAGTATTCACTGAATACTACTATTGTAGAATAGAAGGGGTTTGGTACTACGATGGATTATGATTTCGAAAAAGGAAGCAAACGACCGCTTTTAACGAAAATTTTCATAGAATTATTCATCTGGGCTGCTCAGATTGCAGCTGTAATATTTTTAGCTTATTTTATTGTATATTATGCCCTAGAGCAGACGAACATGATTGGTGTATCTATGGAAACTACGCTGAATGACAGCGATAAGGTTATAATTAATAAATTTTCCTATCGTTTTACTGATCCGAAGCGATTCGATGTCATTGTTTTTAAACAAAGCGGTAAAGAACACAGTTACTATGATATCAAGCGTATTTACGGATTACCGGGTGAAACGCTTCAAATAAAGGAAGGTCTTATCTATATTAATGGTGAAGTGATCGAAGATAAAATTAATGCAGAGCCAATGGCTAATTATGGACTAGCGGATGAAGAAATCATATTAGAAGAGAATGAATATTTTGTTCTGGGAGATAATCGTAATAATAGCGAAGATAGCCGTTTTGCCAGCATTGGTAATATCCGAAAAGATGAAATTGTCGGTGAGGCATTTATTCGAGTAAAGCCCTTTAACTTTATCAATAAATTAAATCAGATACAAGAGACAGAATCGGAAGAAGAAACAGCACCCGTAGAATAGAAGTTGGAGGTTAGCATGCATTTTCAATGGTACCCCGGCCATATGGCCAAGGCAAAACGTATGATGCAGGAGAATATAAAGCTGATTGATGTGGTAATTGAACTGGTAGATGCCAGAATACCATATTCCAGTAAGAATCCTGATATCGATACATTAGCTAAGAACAAATCAAGAGTCATACTTTTAAATAAATGTGATATGGCGGATCAACGTTATAATAAAGCTTGGAAGGATTATTTTGAAGAGAAAGGTTATTTTGTCGCTTTGGTAAATTCCAAGAGTGGAGCCGGTGTAAAACAGGTACAGGAAGTAGTAAATAAAGCTTGTGAAGCGAAAATTGAAAGAGACCGACGGAAGGGAATATTAAATCGTCCCGTCCGTGCTATGATTGTAGGTATTCCGAATGTTGGAAAATCTACATTTATAAACAGTTTCGTTGGAAAAGCATCTACAAAAACGGGTAATAAACCAGGCGTTACAAAGGGAAAGCAATGGATTCGTTTAAGTAAATTCATTGAATTACTAGACACACCCGGTATCCTTTGGCCTAAATTTGAGGATCAAGCCGTAGGGCTTCGACTTGCCTTAATCGGTTCCATCAATGATAATATATTAAATACAACGGACCTTGCACTAGAATTAGTTCTTTTATTGAAAAAACATTATCCTGAGGTTCTCACCACACGATATGGAATTGAAATACCGGATGTTGTCGATAATTTATTAGGAGCTTCAAAAATCCTAGAGCAAATTGCTATTAAACGCTCTTGCTTGATCAAAGGCGGCGAAGCGGATATCGACAGAGCCGGAAATCTCTTAATTGATGACTTTAGAGGCACGAAGCTCGGGTTTATAACCTTAGAATTCCCTTCCTCCTTTGCTAAAGAGGATAAGAAGAATATTGAAAATGAAGCGAAAGCAAAAGATTCGATAAAAAGTTCCGAGGCTGAACCTCAAATGATTGAAAACACTAGTGATATCATAACTTCAGAAGCAACTGAAATCGATGAAGTGTATGTTGATTAGTAATCGTGATGGGAAAAATATAAAAGTAACCACATAAGAATAAGGAAATCCTATTATGCAAAACGAAGAATTTAACAAGGAAATCACCCCTAAGAAAATAGCTCTTATTAAATTAGAATTCATGCAAGCTGATTTATCTGACCTTCCTGCTTTGATAGAAAGTTATGGGAGCGATGATCGCAGCGGAGTCCAAGCCATTTGTAATCAATACAGAAATAAAATAGAAGCTCAACAAAAAGAACTTGACCGTATGGCTATCATGAAACAATATGAAGCAAAATATTCTGATTATCAATACATCTGTGGGATTGACGAAGTGGGAAGAGGGCCTTTTGCAGGTCCCGTTATGGCTTGCGCAGTCATTTTACCAAAAGATTGCGATATATTATATATTAATGACTCAAAACAATTATCGGAGAAAAAGCGTGAAGAGCTTTATGATGAAATCATATCCTCTGCAATTGCCTTTGGGATAGGGAGTATCCCACCAAATCAAATTGATGAAATGAATATACTTCAAGCTACCTACGAGGCTATGAGAAAAGCAATTAATAATTTGACCGTTAAACCCGATATATTATTAAATGATGCAGTTACAATACCCGGCGTTAATATCAAGCAAATACCTATTATCAAGGGAGATGCGAAAAGTATATCAATTGCAGCTGCCAGTATCGTTGCGAAGGTAACCAGAGACCGCCTTATGATTGCGTATGATAAGGTGTTCCCCGCTTATGATTTTGCTAGTAATAAAGGGTATGGCTCACCAAAGCATATCGAAGCAATTAAAGAATTCGGACTCACCCCCATTCATAGACGAAGCTTTGTAAAGAATTTCATGTAATTCATGAGCGAGAGGTAGCTTTCACATGGAAGAAAAGAACAACAAAAAACCTAGAACCGCAGTAGCAATATCTTACGAACCAAATGATAATGCTCCGAAGGTTATCGCCTCGGGCAGAGGTTATTTGGCGGATAAAATAATTGAAAAGGCAAAGGAAGCCGATATTCCCCTTCATAAAGATGAGAAATTGGCGAATACTTTATCGAAACTTGAAATTGGTGATATGATACCACCAGAACTCTATGAGGTAGTTTCAGAAATCTTGGTATTTGTCGATAAAATGGACCGGATTAAAGGTAAGGTTGATTACAAGCATGAATAATAGAGCCGTCGGAACACAATATGAAGAAAAAGCCGCCGGGTATCTTGCAAAGAACGGATATCATATTTTAGAGAAAAACTTTCGATGTAAAATTGGAGAGATTGACCTTATCGCTAGAAATGAGGGCTATCTCTGTTTCATTGAGGTGAAATATCGTTCCGGTACGTCTAAAGGATTTCCAGCAGAAGCAATTACCTCAAATAAGATAAGGCGAATTACACGGACAGCAGAATTTTATATGCTATTACATAAACTTCCTCAAGACACACCGTGCCGATTTGATGCTGTTGTAATGCTTGAAAACGAAGTATCTCTAATTAAGAATGCTTTTGGTGGAATGTAAATGCTTATATCTAACTTTATTTAGATTAAGTATAATAAATAGAATTTACTTTAATTTGAATAACCTTTAACTTTAAGAAAAATAATTCATAATAATATTATGTTAACTTTTATAAGGAAAGGCTTGATTTTATGATATTTGAAAACAGTAGTACCGCACAAATCAATTTAAATATGGAAGTACCTTATATTTCTTTTCCTGTTTTATCCGAAGTCCCCTTCCTGCGTCATGGATTTTCTACACGTCTTGGTGGTGTAAGTAGTGATATCTTTTCCACCATGAATCTCGGTAATGAATCAAACGTTTATATAGACGAACCTGCCAACATAGAGGAAAATTACAGACGTATTGCAGGGAGTATTGGATTTGATCCAAAAACCATTGTTGTATCTAAGCAGGTTCATAATACAAATATACGATGTGTAGATGAAAAGGATTGTGGAAAAGGGTTATACCAGCCCAGAGATTATGATGATGTTGACGGTCTCATTACGAATATTCCGAATATTACCTTGGTAACGAAATATGCAGACTGTGTTCCTTTGTTTTTTGTTGATACGAAGAAGAAAGCAATCGGATTAACCCATTCCGGATGGCGAGGTACTGTGAAAAAAATCGGAAAGATTACAGTGGAAGAGCTACATAGGCATTTTGGTAGTAATCCAGAGGATATCATTGCAGTAATTGGGCCATCCATCTGCGTAGATTGTTATGAAGTAGGTGACGAAGTAGCGAATGAATTCAAGAATGCCTTTCCTAATTCACAAGAAGAAATACTTACTGTAAAAGATAATGGTAAGTATTTATGTGACCTATGGGTTGCTAACCGCAACGTTTTATTAGAAGCCGGACTTAGACCCGATAATATTCATATATCTAGTGTATGTACCTCCTGTAACAGTGACCTCCTATTTTCCCATCGAAAAACCGAAGGTAAACGTGGAAGTTTAGCTGCATTTTTATCGATAAAGTAAAAATTTAAGTTGATTAGAAATATTATTTATATTCTACAATTGTAGATAGAGAGATTTGGTGTATGTTATGAAGAAAAAAGCACACATTATTAAAGAAATAGAATTAGGAAGTATTGCGGAGGAATTAGAACTTGAACCCGGCGATGAACTTATTTCTATCAATGGTACTGAGATAAAGGATGTTCTTGATTATCATTACCTTGTGAAGGACGAAGAGCTTACTGTCCTTGTTAAAAAACCGGATGGAGAAGAATGGGAGCTTGATATTGAGAAAGAATACGATGAGGATCTTGGTATCGTATTTGAAGAAGGTTTAATGGACGAATATCGGTCCTGTCGTAACAAATGTATCTTTTGTTTTATTGATCAGATGCCGCCAGGTATGCGTGACACACTTTATTTCAAAGATGATGACGCAAGATTATCGTTTTTACAAGGCAATTATATTACCTTAACCAATATGAGTGACGAGGAAATCAATCGGATTTTATTTTATAAATTATCACCGATTAATATTTCTGTCCATACTACGAATGAAGAGCTTCGCTGTAAGATGCTGCATAATCGTTTTGCTGGCAGTGCCCTTGATAAAATTAAGAAGTTAAAAGATGGCGGTATTACAATGAATGGTCAGATCGTTCTGTGTAAGGGCTGGAATGACGGTGAAGAATTAGAGCGAACAATTCATGATTTGGCTGCATTTCTTCCAGAGATGCAAAGTGTATCCATCGTACCGGTAGGACTTACTAAATTTCGAGATGGACTAGAAAAATTGGAGGGTTTCTCTAAGGAGGACTCGATTAGCGTATTGGATATCATTCACCGTTGGCAGAACATCTTCTTAACCCATTATGATACACGTTTCATCTATGCAAGTGATGAATGGTATATTAAAGCGGAGATGCCGATACCCGATGCAGATTCTTACGAAGGCTACCCACAGATTGAAAATGGGGTAGGACTCATTCGTTCTCTGCAAAATGAATTTGAGGATTATTACGTGGAATTAACCGGTGATGACCGTAGCAGGCAAATTTCATTAGCTACCGGTATACTGGCGGCACCTTATATAAAGCAATTAACAACAAAAGTTTCACAAAAATATCCAAATATAAAAGTTGAGGTATTTACCATCCAAAATCATTATTTTGGTACCGATATTACAGTCGCTGGTTTACTTACCGGAGGAGACCTTATTGCTCAGCTAAAAGAACGAGCTTTGGGAGAATGTTTATTGTTACCGGATGTACTTTTACGTAATGGAGAAACCATTTTACTGGACGATGTTACTGTCAGTGATATGGAAAATGCTTTACAAACCAAAATCCGTATTGTACAATCAGATGGAAAGTCCTTCATTGATTCCATAATAATGTAAGCACAAATAGATATAAATTGCGTGCATAGACACGCAAATGGAGGTTATATATGAGTAGACCAATCGTAGCCATAGTCGGAAGACCAAATGTGGGTAAATCAACACTATTTAATTCCTTAGCCGGAGAACGTATTTCCATCGTAAAGGATTACCCGGGTGTTACAAGAGACCGCATTTATGCCGATGTAACTTGGCTGAATTCACAATTTACAATGATTGATACCGGAGGTATTGAGCCGGATAGTAAAGACGAGATGTTGTCCTATATGAGAGAGCAAGCACAGATTGCGATTGATACCGCTGATGTAATTATATTCTTGGTGGATGTTAGACAAGGTCTTGTAGATGCTGACTCTAAGGTAGCAGATATGTTACGACGCTCAACGAAACCGGTAGTATTAGTAGTAAATAAAGTAGATAGCTTTGAGAAATTCATGTCTGATGTATATGAATTTTATAATTTAGGTATTGGTGAGCCGTTCCCGATTTCAGCTTCTGGTAAGCTAGGCTTTGGTGAAATGCTGGATGAAGTAGTAAAACACTTTAAAAGTGGAAATACAGAGGAATCTACCGATGAACGTCCTAGAATTGCTATTGTAGGAAAGCCCAATGTAGGTAAATCTTCAATCGTTAACAAATTAGTCGGTGAAAATAGAGTAATCGTTTCCAACATCGCTGGTACTACCAGAGATGCAATTGATACACCGATCCGTCGTAACGGTAAGGACTTTATTCTGATTGATACTGCAGGACTAAGAAGAAAAAGTAAAATCAAAGAAGAATTGGAACGTTTTAGTATTATTCGTACTGTTGCAGCAGTAGAACGTGCGGATGTTGTCGTTTTAGTTATTGATGCAATGGAAGGCATCACAGAACAGGATGCTAAAATTGCAGGTATTGCTCATGACCGCGGTAGAGGTGTTGTCATTTGTGTAAACAAATGGGATTTAATAGAAAAGAACAATAAAACTGTAAATGAATACACAAATGAGATTAGAGAAGTCTTAGCTTATATGCCTTATGCAGAAATTATCTTTATCTCAGCAGAGACAGGCCAAAGATTAGGTAAATTATTTGAAGTTGTTGAGGTTGTTATTCAAAACCAAAACCTTCGAGTTGCTACTGGTGTTCTTAATGAAATCATGATGGAAGCTACTGCATTACAGCAACCACCGTCAGATAAAGGTAAGCGTTTAAAGCTATACTATATTACACAAGTTTCGGTAAAACCCCCTACTTTTGTAATCTTTGTTAATGACAAAGAATTAATGCATTTTTCATATACCAGATATATTGAAAATAAGATCCGGGAAGCTTTTGGATTCTCCGGCACATCATTGAAGTTTTTCATAAGGGAGCGAAAGGAGAACGCATAAATGATATTTAAAATCATTCTATGTTTGATTTTTGGATATTTGTTTGGTTGCTTTTCAACAGCATTTTTTGTAGGCAAAATGAATAAGGTGGACATTAGAAAGTATGGTAGTGGCAACATGGGAACCACCAATGCATTACGTACACTTGGAGCCAAAGCGGGAGCTTTGACCTTGATTGGGGATGTTTTAAAAGCAGTTATTGCGATTCTTTTCGTACGATTTGTGTTTTTCCAAGGTTATGAATATATCGAATTATTGGCTTTGTATACTGGCCTTGGCGTAGTGATTGGACATAATTATCCGGTTTGGTTAAAATTTAAGGGTGGTAAGGGAATGGCTGCAACCGGTGGAGCTATGGCTACGTTTGACCCCTTGATCATCCTAATCGGTTTGCCCTTGTTTGTATTATCAATAGCAATCACCAGATATGTTTCTGTTGGATCCTTAGCTATAGCCGTTTTATTTCCTATATGGATTTACTTCAGACATCCAGGCGATTTACATATGATGTTTGTTTCTCTTTTATTTATGGCTTTGGCCTTTTATAAACATCGTAGTAATATTAAGCGCTTGATGGATGGAACGGAAAACAAAATTGGACAACGTATTAAAATTGAAAAAAATAATCAGTAATCGTAAAGGAGGAGCTTATGAGTAGTGTTAGTATATTAGGAGCAGGAACTTGGGGTTGCGCCATAGCAATTTTACTTGCAGGAAGTGGTCATGACGTAACGATTTGGACTAAAATTGAAAAAGAAGCCCTTATGTTAAATGAAAATAGGAAGAATATGAAAAACCTTCCTGGAGCAGAACTTCCGGATCAGGTTAAAATAACCTTGGATTTAGAGGATGCTTGTAAAGATAGGGACTTACTCGTAATGGCAGTAGCATCTCCTTATATCCGTTCAACCTCCCATATAATGAAACCTTATGTTAAAGATGGACAAATTATTGTGAATGTATCCAAGGGAATCGAAGATGGTTCTTTGCAAACATTATCAGAAGTAATTAAGGAAGAACTTCCTCAGGCTAATGTTGCTGTTCTATCTGGTCCAAGCCATGCAGAAGAAGTTAGCCGTGGCGTCCCTACAACGATTGTTGTTGGAGCTCAAACCAAAGAAACAGCAAGATTTATTCAGGATATCTTTATGACAGATTTATTCCGGGTATATACCAGCCCTGATATCATTGGTATTGAACTCGGTGGATCATTAAAAAATGTAATCGCATTAGCTGCCGGCATTGTAGACGGATTAGGTTTTGGTGATAATACAAAAGCAGCATTAATGACAAGAGGAATGGCAGAAATCAGTCGTTTAGGTATGACAATGGGTGGCAAGATGGAGACCTTTGCTGGTTTATCCGGCTTTGGAGATCTATTCGTTACCTGTACCAGTAAGCATAGCCGTAATTGGAATGCTGGTAATCTGATGGGACAAGGTAAGTCCATGGATGAAGCAATGCAGGAAGTTAACCAGGTTGTGGAAGGTGTAAATTCCGCGAAAGCTGCTTTAGCTCTGGCTCAGAAGAATGAAGTGGAGATGCCAATCGTTGAACAAATCAACTTAGTGCTATTTGAAAACAAGTCTCCGAATGATGCCCTTGCTGATCTTTTAAATAGAGATAAACGAAAAGAATATAAATCTCTTGAATGGGATTAACACATATTAGTTTGGAATATTATGTTGTAAAGAGCCTTTACAAAACATGAAGTTGTGAAATTACAGAAGGGTAATATACTGTAATAGCAATATTGATATGTTTTGTTGAGGCTTCTTTCAACTTCCAGACATTATGCTACATAACAGCATAACAAAAGATACCGAAAAGAAGTTTAAATTAAGTTTCCAATTAAATCATTTTAGAGTTCGTTTCAAGATTTTTAATTTTAAAATTCTTTTCACAACCAGCTTAACATTTATAATTTGAATGAAAGCAATAAGAACATGGAGGATAAATATGTTTGAAAATATAAAATCAGTAGTAAAAGCAGCTGGGGATATTATGTTAAAGGCACATAATATTCAAAACGGTATTGAAAGCAAAGAAGGAAGAGCGAATTTTGTTACTAAATACGATGTTGAAGTACAAAATTACTTATTTCAAGAGCTTCATAAATTATACCCATCCGCTACATTTATAGGGGAAGAAGAGGAGCAGAAAGGGAATGTACCAGGTGAGTACTGCTTCATTATTGATCCCATTGATGGTACAACAAATTTCATCTTTGATTATAAGCATAGTGCCATATCTGTAGGTATGTTACATGATGGTCAAATAGTTGCTGGTGTTGTTTATAATCCATATCTAAATGAATTATTTTATGCTGAAAAAGGGAAAGGCTCATACTTAAACGACAGGCCACTACACATGAAAAATCTCCAACTAAGGGATGGAATAGTAGGTTTTGGAACCTGCCCTTATTACAGGGAGAAAGCGGATGAAACCTTTTTCATTGCAAGAAAACTTTATGACCGTGCACTTGATCTTCGTAGAAGTGGATCTGCGGCCTTAGATATTTGCTATGTTGCTGCAAATCGATTTGTACTTTATTATGAATTACTTCTTTCTCCCTGGGATTATGCCGCTGCGTCTTTAATTTTGACAGAAGCGGGTGGATCCATATCAACATTGGATAAAAACGAGTTAACATTTACTGCTGGATGCTCCGTAATTGCAGCAACTCCATCTGCCCACGAGGAATATTTTCAGTTATAGAAAAACTACCGAACATGTATTATTTCACATATCATAGAATGAAACTGCCCTGCATATCTTTAACTATAACCATAAGGAGGTTGGCATATGTTAGGGCAGTTTGATGTTTATAATGATATTCAGGCTAG
>JAQSYO010000006.1 GCA_029256105.1 Herbinix sp. | reverse complement strand
TTCCAGACATGACAAAGCGCAGCAGGATAATCCACCGGGAGTTGTTACCGGACTTGCCTGGACACCGGTAGGCGGCGAAATCTTATTTATTGAAGCTACTGACATGCCGGGTAGCGGTGAGGTTATATTGACCGGTAAACTGGGAGAGGTTATGAAGGAATCGGCAAGAATTTCCCTGAGTCTGTTAAAATCCAGACTGCCTTTAAATACGGTTAATTTTAAAGAAAGGGATCTGCATATCCATGTGCCCTCAGGAGCGGTTCCGAAAGACGGCCCATCCGCCGGAATTGCATTATTTACTGCTCTTGCTTCCTTAATTACAGGCCAAAAAGTGGATTCCAAAATTGCCATGACCGGTGAGATTACATTAAGAGGTGCCGTACTTCCCATTGGAGGTCTGAAGGAAAAATTACTGGGTGCCCAAAGAGCAGGTATTAATAAAGTGCTCATACCAAGAGACAATCTGATTGATTTAAAGGATGTGCCGGAAGAAATAAAGAATCAACTTACGGTGATACCGGTTGAAACCATTGAAGATGTACTAAAAGAAACTCTGGGAATTTCTCTGCCAAGAATCGAGCATATGTTTCTTCAAAAGGAAACTAGAGGTCTATTCCAAGAGGTATAAATAGTAAAATAAAAAGAACAACAATGATCTCTGTGTTTGAAATGGCATCCCGTAAGTCATAGGCTTACGGAATGTTTTATTAGGCAAACAACAAAAGGTCATATAAAACAGGAGGTGTGATATGAAAATTGCAATTATTGGTGCAACCGGCATGGCTGGCACGGCACTGTACAAAGAGAGTGTGTCACGCGGACATGAAGTCACTGCAATCGTCCGACATAAGGATAAAGCCGTTTCTTTGTTGGGAGACGGAATTAAAGTAATCGATAAAGATGTATTTGAATTAGCGAAATCCGATCTTGAGGGTTTTGATGTAATTGTAAACGCTTTTGCAACAGCTCCGGACAAAGCTTATTTACATCTGGATCTGGCTACGAAGCTTGTTAGTTTGTTCCGCGAAACCAAAAGCCCCAGACTGTTTTTTATTCTCGGCGCTGCCAGTCTGTTGGATGAAAACGGCAAGCTGTTCTTGGATACCTTGAAGACTGTTCCAGACGTCGCATCCTGGATTTCAATACCCACGGAAGCCTACAAGACCCTTAATTTTTTGCGCAGCATTGAAAATGTGAACTGGGTAGGCGTCTCCCCTTCATCAGAATTTGTTGCCGGAGAAGCTACGATTCCTGTTTTAGGTAAGGATCACCTACTAACCAACTCCAATGGCAAGTCCGTTGTATCAAGCGGAACCATAGCGGTTGCTATTTTGGATGAAATAGAAAATCCGCAGTTTATTTGTACAAGATTTACTGTGTGTAATCAGTAATTTAAAAACTGTATTTGTTATACCTGATGAAATTTGCTGGTCAATAACAATTTTTATTAACTTATCTTCGATAAATTCGTTGATGTTGAGCTTCCATTTTTGATAATTCATTTATATTAAATTGACCCGCAGAAAACACGCAAGATATATATATATCCATTAATATATATCTTGCGTACAATTAAATAATTTGAGATTTAGTATGGTGAAATTAAAACTTTTACAAGGTCTTACATACTGTTAATTATCAACAATTTTTACAATAATCTTAGCCAAAACTTTTCTGTCTTCTTCGTTTGCTGCATCCCACATTTCCTTTAGAAGCTTTTCCTCATCATTATGAGGATGAACATGGTTTGAAAGGTAGGTCCCAACTTTTTCGGAAAGATTAGTTATTGTATTTGCTGACATTCCAACGGTTTCGCCAAGGTCAACTGCTTTTCCAAGAGTCTTTTTCCAATCATACCAGTTATCCATTATTTCCATATAAACTTCCTCCTTTTGATCCTATATATATTATTTTGATTTTTGCGTAATATATGTAAGATTTAAGCTTTCTTTTTATTTAGCAATTGTAAAAAGACTATAATCGAAATTATTAATTAATCGGTTATGAGTTGCATCCATTGGAGAGGGATTTCTCACTACGACAGGTGAAAATCTGACATATAAAGAAGAAGCAAAATTTTGCAGAGATACTTTGGATGCACAGCGAAAAAAGTATCGACGAAGGAAGTACCAAATATTTTTCATTTTACAACTAATCAAGAAACCTCCAGTCGTATTACTATTTTACGATAGGAGGTTTTTTTCATCATTGTCCGTTTATCTTGGACCAGTTTACTATATCGTAATTAGGCTTTCTACATCGTAAAGCCGTGGTGCCTTTATGCCGCGCTTTCTGGCTTCTGCTATAACTTCCTGTACGGCATAACCAACTTTAGTGTGGTTATGTGCCACAAGTGCATAGGTCATGCTTTTAGGTGAAAAAACAACGTTACCCATAAGAAATCCAACAGCTTTCGGTGGTAGGATGCTCAACACTTTTGTCATAACATCAAGTTTTGAGCCTTTTGCCTTCAAAACAGGGATAATTTCTTTCATATTACGACCTATTCCAACGAGCGCTTCAGGTGAAGAAATTACTTTTTCAAAACTGCCACTTTTTAATACTTCGACTTCCATTGCAACGTTTATTGCAAAGTGATTCCAGAGCCAACTTTGTAGATCCTTTTGAACCATTATCTTGAAGCCTGCTCCAACAAATAGTTTGCGAATCTCTAAATCTCTTTTGGTAGGCTCGGATTCAAATGTTCCAAACTGAACCGTCTTATAAAGCCCACCGTAAAGGGTGTTTCCTTCAAATCCACCGCCAGCACCGGGGAAGCCACAAACAATTTGACTGAGCGGAATCGGCTGAACAGCTGATCGAGGGTCTTGCCAAAAGTTATTAAAAAATAGGACAGTTGCATTTCCAACGCGTGGCGCAAGGTACCTTACCGCACTTGATACTTGCTCGGGGTTGACACTCATAAAAATGAGGTCATAGTCGTGATTTTTCTTTATTTCCTCGTGTGTTACAATCGGCCATTTTTCTTTGACTAACCGGTCATTTTTGCTTCGTCTTGCATCCCATATTTCTAGGTTTACATGTGAACCATATTGCACTTTCCTGCCTTCACGAATATAAAACTCAACGGTATGACCTGCATTTTCAAACGCCCAAGCGTACTGTGTTCCTATAACACCGCGACCAAAAAATAGTATTTTCATAAATCATCCTCCTGATTAATCACGTGTTGACTTTTCAACAAGTGTTTGATATTCTTAGCATATTAATTTGTGGAGAGAAATTCAATAGTTACATTTGTTTCAACTGTTGAGAACTCAACACATTGAGCTAATTTGTTGAATATCTGGAGGAAACTTTGTGGATAGAAGAATACAAAAAACAAGGCAGTCGATTATGAATACTTTCATCGACCTTTTGGCGGAGAAAGGATTTGAGAAAATAACCATCAATGACATTGCTGAACGCGCAAACATAAACCGAGGGACTGTTTATCTACATTACGTGGATAAATTCGACTTGCTTGATAAATGCATTGAAACATATGTTGAGCTACTACTACAACACTGTACCAATAGTGCTGACCCCAAGCTAAACGCAAGCGCATTTCAAAGCGTATTTGAATATATGGAGAAAAATTTTACAATATACAAGTTGCTTCTGAGCAAGGAGGGATTTGGATTTTTCCACAACCGTTTATATGCCATCATTTCGCAAACAGTAACTGAGGTGATCGGTATAAAGTCAGAAAACAACGCATTTTTAAATGGTGTAACCACTCAATTTTTGACTTCTGGGTTTATTGGAGTATTGGAATGGTGGATCAATAATTCTATGCCCTGCAATACGCAGGAAATTACGGAGCAACTTATGTTTTTGCTAGAGCCATACACCAAGCACCTTGTATCGCGCTAACCTAATTTGCATATGACTGTGTAAGTAGCTGCGCAAGTGGTACTTCCAAAACAGCAATATGTTCGGTAAAATATAACGAATGTAATATGTAATAAGGTTAACACACAGTGCATTACCAGCGATCATTGCGTGGTCATACACTCTTTTGAAGAGTGCTTACAAGGAGAAGTATATAAGAACATTGAAAGTTGTAAAAATATGATTTAAAACTCATTATTGTCATGTTGACACTTTAATTTTCAAATGTTATCGTATGGTTATGAGTCTAGGGATTGCGAGTATCTTCATAAGGGAGCGATGAAAGATAATAGAGTCGCAGCGACATAAGGAGGAGATCAGTAAAATGGATCTAACGCATAAGGAAATTGATAGAAACATGAAGGATATTCGTGGTTTAATTTTTAAAATTTTTAGCATTATTTCAATGATAGTCATTGTATTTTTTGCAATATTATTTATGTGGAAAGGTTATTGGTTTGCAACCCTACTACTGCTTATTGCATTTTTGCCATTTCTTGTTGCCCAATATTTATACCAAAAAGGGTACAAGACTATTGGTATTTTTATTACAATTCTAGATGCCATCTGGATTGTTCTATTCGAAACTTTTTTTGTGTTTTCAAATGTAGCGTGTTTTCACTATCAATATTTTGATACAATGGCGATATTGTTTTTGATTAGTGACTTATACCAACCTAAACAAAGAAATATGTCCATTGGACTTGCAATGGCGATTCTTATATCTTTTTTTGTTTGCGAGAAATATGCTAATACACCTGTATTAGATTTTGTACAATATATTAATTTAAATGTATTGAAAGATATAAGTCTTATAATAACTCTGATTGCTATGTTCATCATCTTTTTTACGTATTCGATTCAATTATCTAAAAAAGAAAAGGCGATGCAATTCCTAGTCGATCATGATGCGTTAACGGGTATCTTTAATCGGGGATACTTTAATGAAGCTGGTGAAAAATATTTTATAAATCATAAAGTGAATAATATACCATTCTCTGTTATTTTACTGGACATCGATGATTTTAAAAAAATTAATGACCAATATGGCCATCAATTAGGAGATCGTGTCCTTATAAAAATGTCGGAAACAATCAGCCAAAACCTACGAATTGAAGATGTATTTGCAAGATATGGGGGTGAAGAATTTGTGATTCTTTTACCTAATACAAGTATTATTGAGGCCCATAAAATTGCTGAAAGAATACGTTTGAATATTGAATTGCTTAAAATACCCATCAATAACGGTGCTATGTCTTTTACAATAAGTATTGGTGTTTGTACTCTAAGCAAACATCATTGGAGTTTTGACCAACTGCTGGTTGAAGTGGATCAACTGCTCTATAAATCTAAGAATAATGGCAAGAATCAAACAACGCAATTATCAGTAGAAACTATTTAGTCTTCTGGATAGGGTGGATGTGATTTACTGGCTGTGGCTTGACAAACTTGTGGACGAAATGGCAAAAGGCAAGAAAATGGAAAAGGTTTTGAGGATAGATTTCATTTACTAACAGAACAGGACTGGTTACAAGGATACTATTCAATAAATTTAATAGTTAGACTTAACTCTAGCCCTCGTTATGTGTTTATGGGAACATATCGAGGGTGTTTTTGAAAGGGTAGACCTCACTAATTGTGTGTAGAATATTATCAATTTCGCGATACTCAGAAAATCTTAAGATTTTAATATGTAAAAATTATAAAATGGATTTTTGCTACGTGGTATAATAATTATGGGAATATATACTTAAAAGAAAGAGGGTAACGTTTTTGGCTGCAAATATTTTAATAGTTGGATGCCCTTAACTGTATTGAAAATGAAAAACTAGACCTCGCCATTTTGGATGTCATGCTCCCCGATGTAGACGGTTTTTCAATCTGTCAGCAAATCCGAGAAAAGCATAAATTTCCGGTTATCATGCTGACAGCCAAGGAAGAAGAAATCGATAAGATTACGGGGCTGACATTAGGTGCGGACGACTATATCACCAAGCCGTTCCGTCCATTGGAACTTGTTGCTCGTGTCAAGGCGCAGCTCCGGCGATTTACCAAATATAATTCTGCGGAGTCAAACAAGGAAGAACATTTGATTACCATTTCCGGCATGGTATTGGACATGGATACCCATGAATGTACGTTGAATGAAAAAAAGCTATCTCTTACTCCTACAGAGTTTTCAATTCTTTGGGTCCTTTGCTCTAGCCGCGGACGGGTGGTCAGTTCAGAAGAATTGTTTCATGAGGTATGGGGAGATAAATATTTTACTAACAGCAATAATACGGTAATGGTTCATATCCGTCATTTAAGAGAAAAAATGCACGATAGCGCCGTGCATCCTAAATATATCAAAACGGTATGGGGGGTTGGCTATAAAATTGAAAAGTAAGTGAGATTAAAGATGGAATGATGATACAGAATGCATTTACAGTTTAGCTTCCGTTATAAGAAAATCTTAAGAAATTCATAAGATGGAATTCCAACATAACCCCTTCTTCTATGTTTAAATAAGATTAACACAGAAAAAGGAGATTTTTTATTATGGTACGCAAAGTAAAAAAGAAAAAGTCAGGAATACGCATATTTGTTGCACTTCTGTTGATCGTCGTCATAGCTGTTTTTGTTTACAAATACTTCATTACATCAGGAAACCACCAAATATTAGAGAAAGAATATGACGATAATACCTCACCATATTCATCTTTAAAGATAACACCCGATTCTTCTGATGATAAAACAACACCGCTTCCTACAACAAAGATAGAAACCAATATCTCTGTTTCAATATCTTTTGACAAGCTGAACAGTCCGAATGCGATTCTGTTACGGTTAACAGATGATTCTGTCCTGGTGCAGAAAAATAGTGAAGACAAAATCTATCCTGCCTCTTTAACCAAAATAATGACAGCTATTGTTGTGATAGAAAATTTACCTGATCTGAAGGAAGAAGTCAAACTTACCAAGTCCACGTTTCAGGGGCTGTACGAAGCAGATGCATCAATGGCAGGTTTTGGGCCGGGGGAGCAGGTCAGGGCAATCGATCTGTTATACGGAGTAATGCTGCCGAGTGGTGCGGAGTGTTGTATTGGGCTTGCTAATCAGATTGCGGGATCAGAGCAGGATTTCGTAAAATTGATGAATCAAAAGGCAGCAGATCTCGACATGAACAATACTCATTTTGAAAATACGACCGGACTTCACAATGAAAATCACTATACAACAGTCAAAGATCTAGCTTTTCTTTTAAGTTATGCTTTGCAAAATGATATTTTCCGGGAGGTCTTTACGTCTTCAAGTTATTCCACACAGCCTACCAATAGGCATCCGGATGGGATAACCTTCTACAGTACCATGTTTAAAAGACTCAGTGATCAAAATATTATGGGTGGAGAAATTTTAGGTGGAAAAACTGGATATACTGATGAGGCCGGCCTGTGTCTCGCGAGTCTTGCCAAAGTGGGTAATCAAGAATATATTTTGATTACAGCAGGTGCGAAAGGGGATCACGATTCGGAACAGTATAACATTACCGATGCATTAGCTGTATACAACAGCATGGGTGAATAAATAGCTTTTTATAAGAATTTAATAAGAATTGATAAGCAAAAATGCAAACATAGCCTGCCTGATATCGGTAAGATGAAATTGCTGAATCGGACAGGTATACATAAGCAAAGGTCAAAAACGAAACTTTTGAAATGGAAAATGGAGGAATTATGAAAAAACGAGAACGTATTAAAACAGTATTTTTATATGGCGTTTTCATTTGTTATATAATATTGTTAATTAAAATATTGCTTTTATCAAGAGTTTCACTTTTGGATTTGTTTCATAGTCAAAGGGCTTCAATTAGGTCAATCAATCTCATTCCTTTTCATAGTATAATGGGATACCTATCTGGCAGCTCTGATACTATAAGAAGATTCGCGTTCGGCAATGTGGTTGGAAATATAGTTATTTTTATTCCCCTTGGTATCTATTTGCCATTATTTAAAAAGGATAAAAAATTACTAGTTAACCTATTCTTAATATTTACAGTGAGTTTATTAGTTGAAATCATTCAGGGCCTTTTAGGCATCGGAGTATCAGACATTGATGATATAATACTAAATTGTTTGGGTGGAGTGATTGGTATTTTAGTATATAAGTTTTTATTATTTATATTACGAGATGAAAATAAAGTATATGCTACAATCACAATACTATCTGCTATCATAGGAATACCTGTTATATTGTATTTATTATTCATGGTGAAAATGAGATTCTGAAGCCTATTCTTCAACAAAAACGATTACTCTTAAACAATTGGTTGCTGGTCTTCGGACGTAACTTGGTAATCATATTATAAATAATTATATGGGGGAGATATTATGAACAGAGATATACTGGATTATATTAACGGCCTTGAAATTATTGACACACATGAGCATCTTATGCCGTTTGAATCACAGAGAGAACGAGGCGACGTAATCAGTGAGTTTCTGACTCATTATTTCAGTGTTGACCTTGTAACCTCAGGACTACCATTAAAGCAGCTTGATAAAGTGCGAGGTAATGAAATGTCCGTTTTGGAAAAATGGAATTGTATTGAAAAATACTGGGAACGAAGCAAGTTTACAGGATATGGCCAAGCTGTGGCATTCGCTGCAAGAGATATTTATGGAGTAGATGAAATTAACAGAGGCAGCATCGAAGAGCTTAACAGGCGTTATCTGGAAACCTTTAACCAACAACATTATCATAAAATAATTAAGGAAAAGTCCAAAATCAAGGTTGCCATACTTGATCGCTTTGGCGAAAGAGAATGCGACAAGGATTATTTTATTATGGCGAATTTTGTACGCCCAATGGTTTACCCATATAGCTATCAGGAGATTATTGATCTGGAAAAGGAAGCAGGCATCAGTATTAGTACACTGGATGATTATCTTCGTGCGTGTGAAAAAAGAATTGACAATTTCTTGAAGTCAAGCAAAATACTGAAATGCGCACTTGCCTATTCCCGTTCATTAGACTTTAGAAGAACAGAAAAGTATATTGCTGAAAAAGGCTTTAATAAGATTATAAACAATCAACAAACCGAGAAAGCAACAGACAGCTTTGAATGTGATATTGATTTTTCAAACTATATGTTCAATTACATCCTCAGCCTTGCGCAGGAGCGAGGTATGGTCATGCAGATACACACCGGAATACAGGAGGGGCATGGCAATATTCTGTCCAACAGCCACCCCGGCCTACTGAATCGTATCTTTATGGATTACCCTGAGATGAAATTTGATATTTTCCATATTGGCTACCCGTATCAAAGTGAACTGGGAGTCATGTGCAAGATGTTTAAGAATGTTTATATTGATATGTGCTGGGCGCATATTGTGTCACCGGTTGCTTCAAGAAATATTCTCAGTGAGTGGTTGGAATTTTTACCATATAATAAAATAAACGGGTTTGGAGGCGATTATTGCTTCATCGATGGTGTTTATGGACATCAATATATTGCACGTAGAAATATCGCCGAGGTGCTTTCAGAAAAAGTAGAGCGGGGATTGTTTTCAGTTAGCAAAGCGTGTGAAATCGGCAAAGCAATTTTATATGATAATCCGGCTGAGTTGTTTGGTATAGAGAATTAATAAGATTATATGCAGATAAAATCGATACCGTCTGCAGGACAAAGTTACTGCCAGACATCAATTCTGTCATCTAGAGCCACGTTGAGACAGTAGTATTGATGTCAAGGATTGAGAAATAGAGAAAACTGAACGATAGGAATACAAAGGGTTTTCAGGTGTTGGAACATTTGCGGAGATAATGAGCAGAGCTTCTAACATAGGGAAAACCTTTTTTTATTATTTGATTGTGACTACAGCTCCTACGAATGGAAACCTCGGATAAGGCTAATTTTTTTAAGTAATGTTATTTTATATTTGATACGATTTTATAATGAAAAGTAAATAAAGAATAATATAGAAATGAAACGACAAAGACAGGTAGTATGTGATATACAAAAGTTTAATTCATTGTATATAAGGATCGTGAATTAGATTTGGACTTATATATAAACTGATTGTTCTCATCTTTGGTGCTATCTTAAATTTTATTGATAAAAAATTGTAAAAAACGAAATATATCATATTGACAACACCACTACTACGTGTTACTATATAGTAGTAGTAAGTGATACAGAATATCAGTGATACTAGATAGTGGAGAGGTGATTAAATTGGAAAATATCACAGAAATGTTAAAGGGTGTACTCGAAGGTTGTGTACTTGAAATCATCAGCCATGAGGAAATCTACGGTTATGAGATCACACGACGGCTGAATGCCCTCGGATTTTCGGACGTTGTAGATGGGACAGTTTACACCATTTTGGTGCGACTTGAGAAGAATAAACTTGTGGACATAGAAAAAAAACCTTCCGATATGGGACCACCGAGAAAGTTTTTCATGCTCAACGACGCAGGGCGTGAGGAGCTGCGGAGGTTCTGGGAAAGATGGGAATTCGTATCATCAAAAATTAATGAGTTAAAGGAGAAAAAATTATGAATTTTTGGGAGAAAATAACAGGAAGTGACATGACGAAAGAATTTAAAATTTTTGATTCGCGAGTAAAAAAGCTACCAGCTGATTATCAAGAGGCATGGGGAAAAATATTTACCAATCTTATGCCACACTCAGATTTCACCGGTCGCAACCTTATGCCAATTCTCGACGGTGTGCTTGGCCTGCTCGAAGAAGCGGCGACGGACGGTCAGAGTGTTCAAGAGGTTTTGGGTGACGATATCAAAGGCTTCTGTACAGCGTTGGCCGGCGAAGAAGGGGCAAAGTCTTTTCGTGACAAGTGGCGCTTGCAACTCAACAATAATATTGCTAAAAAATTAGGTAAATAGGTGGATAAGTGTAAAAAATCAAGATTTTTCACACACAAATTTGTGCCTGCAGCCCAAAGTTTGCAGGTTTCGAAGAAAGGCATGGGTATTAAAATGAGAATACAAGATATCATCGAAGGCAAAAAAGAGTGGCGGGCGCACATGGCGCGTGTCAAAGCGCTCCCTCAAGATTATCAGATTGTTTATAAAGAGATGCAAAAATATCTCATTAAAGTCGGCACCGCCCAGGTAACCGAAGTAACGGGTTTGCTCTCAGGGATTATCGATCTTTTTGAAGAGGGCGCAGCTTTGGGGAAAAACGTGCTCGAAGTGACTGGCAGTGACGTAGCGGCTTTCTGCGACGATCTAATCAAAGATTCAAAAACTTACGCTGACATTTATCAAGAATCTGTTAACCAAGAAGTTTACAAGGCCATGAAAAAGGTTACCGATAACACAAAGTAAAAGGGAAATATAGAGATTAAAATAGTAAATAAAGTGAAAGGTCTGCTCCCCCGCAATGGTGGAGTATATAGAAAAGCAGCCGAGCCTGGAGGAAATATTCCTCGTAAGTATAGTCAAGAAGGTGTATGTGCTGAGAAAAGTTTATGGCTTATATCTTTAAGAAAGTCGCATACAAACGAAGACTTCTTAATATTTGCAGCTATAAAAATGATAGTAGTCAACAAAACATCAAGGAAAGGGATGGTAAAGTGTGTAAATACGAGTGGATATTATGCCCTGTCTGTGGCAACAAAACAAGGGTCAAGATACGTGATGATACGGTGCTTGCAAACTTCCCACTATTTTGTCCAAAGTGTAAACAGGAAACAATAATCAATGTAAAACAACTGAAAATATCAGTTATCAAAGAGCCAGACGCTAAGACGCAGAGCCGATAACATGTGAGTGAAATCACTGTTGTCGGTTCTTTTTTTATAACAACTAAAAGTGGTTTACCAATTTTAATTGTTCTTACTGATCAAGCGGCATGAAAAGGATTAGACGCAGATTTAAGTAAGGTCACCATATTGTAAAGGAGGAAAATGAAATGAAAAAAAATATGATACAAATTAAAGGATTAAAGAAAGCTTACAAAGATGTAGAAGTACTGAAAGGAGTAGATTTAGAAGTAGAGCAGGGAGGTATTTTTGCATTACTAGGTTCCAATGGATCAGGAAAAACAACAATGATTAGAATCATGGCTACTTTACTTAAAGCAGATGCTGGAGGTGTTGTGATCAATGGTTTTGATATTGATGAAAATCCAGGGATTATTCGAGGTTTTATTAGTCTTACTGGTCAGTTTGCTGCTATAGATGATATTTTGACTGGTCGTGAAAATCTTCAAATGATAGCAAAACTTCGACATCTTAAAAATCCAAATCAAGCAGCAGATGAGTTAATTCGTCGTTTTGACATGTCAGAGGCAGCTGATCGCAGAGTGGGTACTTACTCTGGAGGTATGAAAAGAAGAATCGATATAGCAATGAGTCTTCTGGGAAACCCAAAGATTATTTTCCTAGATGAGCCAACAACAGGTCTTGATCCGGAAGCACGTTTAGAAGTTTGGAAGATTGTAAAAGAGCTATCTGCTGCAGGAACTACAGTATTCCTAACGACTCAATATTTAGAGGAAGCAGAACATCTTGCAGATAAAATCGCTATTCTTCATGGAGGAAAAATCATCGCGCTAGATACACTAGAGGGATTAAAAAAATTATTTCCACCTGCAAAAGTCGAATATGTTGAGAAACAACCTACATTAGAAGAAATATTCCTAACAATAATAGGAAAAAAGGAGGAGAAATAAATGGAATCTACCAATAAATATTTTTTCAAAGATATGAGTGTTATGTTTGGGCGTTCTATGCGTCATATTACTAGAAGTTTGGATACAATTATTACAGTTTGTATCACACCGATTGCGATGATGTTATTATTCGTTTATGTCTTTGGCGGAGCAATCGAAACAGGTACAGCAAATTACGTAAATTATTTATTACCAGGGATAATGTTAATGGCTATTGGTAGTGGGATTGCATATGTAGCTTATCGTTTGTTTTTAGATAAACAGCGTGGTATTTTTGAACGTTTTCACTCCATGCCTATCGCTCGTTCGACAGTATTATGGGGACATGTATTAACATCATTAATATCAAATGGAATTTCTGTAGTAGTAATTATACTTGTTTCATTATTAATGGGTTTCCGCTCTTCGGCAGGAATCCTAGAATGGTTGACCGTATTTGGAATCCTGGGCATATTTACACTTGCTTTGACTTGGATTGCTGTAATTGCTGGACTTGCAGCTAAAACACCAGATGGTGCAGGTGCATTCTCTTATCCAATCATCTTTTTACCATTTATCAGTTCTGCCTTTGTACCAACCGATACTATGCCTTCAGCAGTACGTGTTTTTGCAGAAAATCAGCCTGTAACGCCTATCGTAGAAGCCATTCGTAATTTATTAGCAAACCAACCAGTAGGAAATGATATCTGGGTTGCCCTTGTTTGGTGTATAGCAATTATAATTGTTGCTTATATCTTTGCAATGAGAAGCTATAAAAAATTATAGTAAAATGAAAGTCATAAATTGAGTGAAGACAGTCAAAGGGGGACGAGTCGTTGTTTTTGGTGAAGTGTTTGACATTGTTCAGAAAGAAAGGGATAAATGCGTCATCTTTATTTACATGGTGCTATACCTTTAATCAACAATTCTGTCCATTGGGCGTTATAAGGGAGAATCTTTTGGTAGATGTGAGGGCTGGAGATACCTTCAACAAGGGCTTGGAAATAAATCAAAAGAAATTCATCTGAATATTTCAGATCAACTTTGCCTTCTTTACGCCCACGATGGAATAAATCCAACATGATATTATAGCTTTCCTTGATGTATTGTTGCATCAACAAAGATAAACCATCGTCCCCCCTCTTAGTAACAGAGTCCATTAAATCCAAATAAAACTGCTTGTTGACTTTTTCTAGATAATTAATCTTATTCTGACTCAAAGCAATAAGGGTATCTTCGAAAGGTTTATGTTCGGCTATGATTTCGTGGGCTGCTTCACCTACTTTTTCTAAAAAATGGGTGAAAACCGCTTGGATAAGATTCTCTTTACTCCCGAAATATTTAAAAATTGAAGTCTTACCAACATTGGCATTTTTGGCAATCTCATCCATTGTTAGATTTTCTATGCCAGCATCCGTATTCATCAGATGAAAAGTTGCTTCTAAAACTTGATTTATCTTCTCCTGTGTCCGCTTTTCATAACCGTTCATTCATAAGTCCTACTTTCTATCTATCATATTAAAAATGTTTTAGGAAGAATTAGTTCTTTATATTTCTTTTCTATATTATATAGTAATAGTTATGAATTATCAAATAAATAATAGTTTGAAATAAATGCTTTTTTATTGACTGGAATGATTTTAAGATATATAATTGAATTAATAAATGAACTTTGGTTTAAAACAAAGCAAATAATGTGATAATATGAACTTAAACCTATATATAGTTCGGATTATCGTCCTGGGATTTAAACTTTGCCTTAAACTGGAAAGTACGTTATTAAACTAATTCAAAATATTTTAAGAAGGAGTTCCAGTGTTATGAAAGAAATTGTAAAGGTACAAGGATTACAAAAAAAATTCGGTAAATTTAAAGCATTGCATGATGTGACATTCAGTGTAAATGCTGGGGAAGTTGTAGGTTTCATCGGACCTAATGGTGCAGGTAAGTCAACAACGATTCGTACTTTGTTAGGTATCATCAATCGTGATGCTGGGGATGTGAAAATCTTTGGCAAGGATGTTTGGAAGGATAGTCTTGAGATTCATAAACGAATTTCTTATGTTCCAGGGGACGTGGCTCTATGGGGCGGACTAACAGGTGGAGAAATTATTGATTTATTCATTAAATTACATGGTGGTGGAGACAAGGAAAAACGTGACTATTTGATTAAACGTTTTGAATTGGATCCTAAGAAAAAATCAAAAGGCTATTCTAAAGGAAATCGTCAAAAAGTTGGCTTGATTGCGGCTTTGTCAGTGGACTCAGATTTGTATATTTTCGATGAACCGACGTCTGGTCTTGACCCATTGATGGAAGCTGTATTCCAAGAAGAAGTTGAAAAAATCAAACATGCGGGAAAAGCAATCTTACTATCCTCTCATATTTTAAGTGAAGTAGAACGATTAGCAGATAAGGTGGCAATCATTCGTCAAGGAAAAGTGGTTGAAACTGGGACGTTGGATGAATTACGTCACTTAACACGTTCTACAGTGAGTTTGGTAACAAAAGGCAACGTTGCTGAGATGGCTTCTGTTAATGGTGTCCATGATTTCAAACAAAAAGGCAATCAAGCGACATTCTCTGCGGATAATGAATACATTAATGACATATTGACCCAAGCAGCAATATTGGGTGTTAAGAAGTTTGAAGCAGTGCCACCAACGCTTGAAGACTTATTCATGCGTCATTACGAAGTTTAAGTGTCGGAACGGAGGAAAATATTATGAACGAAAAATTTGCACGTTGGGATATACTACTTGTAGAATATCTGAAACGTGATTGGAAAAAAATTATTCTCTGGATATTAGGACTAAGCTTGTTTTCGGGTGGCTTTGTTTCAGCCTTTGAAGAAATCGGCAAGGGACAAGGATTAATAGGGATGTATGAGACTATGAAAAATCCTGCCATGATTTCAATGGTCGGTCCGACACCAGTGGGCTCGGCATCAGATTATACATTGGGAGCGATGTATGCACACGAAATGTTGTTATTCTGTGGTTTATTTGCGATGATCATGGCAGCTTTGCATGTAGTGAGCCATACTCGCAAGGAAGAAGAACATGGGCTTACAGAACTAGTTCGTTCCTTCAGAGTAGGTCGTCAAGCCAATTCGCTTGCTGTGATTACCGAAGTAGTACTTATTAATATTTTATTAGCGCTTTTTACCTGTGGAGTTATGATTAGCTTTGGTGCAGATACGATAACTTTTAAAGGTTCACTCTTGTTTGGTGCATCGCTTGGGATGGCTGGAATCTTGGGAGCCGTGATTGCATTAGTTACGGCGCAAATTATGTCAACTTCATCAGGAGCAACTGGTTCAGCTCTTGGAATGGTAGGTTTATTTTATATTGTTCGTGGTGGTACTGATGTATCAAATGTTAATTTCTCCATGATTAATCCTATGGGTTGGACATATCTGACTTATCCATTTACGAAGAATAATTGGGTTCCTCTGATTTTTGCTGTAGTCTTTTGCATCATCGTAGTGATCATTGCTTTTAACCTTGAGGGTGGTCGTGATATGGGTGCAGGTTACTTACCTGAACGAGGAGGACGGGAGGTAGCGAAAAAATCATTGCTGTCCGTACCTGGTTTGTTTATCAAGCTTAATAAAGGCGTAATGATTAGCTGGTTAATTTCTTTTGTAATCTTGGGAGCAGCTTATGGTTCGATTTATGGAGATATGCAGACTTTTCTTGGAAGCAATGAAATGATGAGCCAAATGTTTACTCTAGCAGGTGTTTCAATCGAAGCATCATTTACTGGAACCATTATAATGGTTATGGTTGGCCTGGTTTCTATCTTACCAATTGCCATCGTTAATAGACTTTTCGCTGAAGAAGCGCGGCTACATTTGAGTCAGCTTTATTCAACAAAAGTGACTCGAGCTCAGCTCTATTGGGTAAGTGTTATTTTGGCTACCGTCACTGGAGTTCTGGGCATTTTGCTAGCGGCAGGCGCTCTTGGCGGAACAGCAATTTCTGCAATGGGTGACAGCTCACCCATGAATATGGGAGATTTTATCGCCGCAGGTTATAACTTCCTGCCTTCTGTGTTGTTCTTTGTAGGACTTGCTGCGTTGGCTTTAGGCTGGGCACCAAGACTAGGTAAAGTTATTTATGTATATCTTGGCTATTCATTTGCTTTAAACTACTTTGGTGGAATCCTAAATTTGCCGGAATGGTTTTCAAAAACAGCCGTTCAAAGTTGGATTACTAGGATGCCAGTGGATAAGTTTGATGGAGTAACCTTCATTTCTATAACAGTGATTAGTATAGCCTTGGTCGTAATTGGCTATTTGGGATATCAAAAACGGGATATGATTGAAGGAGCTTAAAAGTCGCAGGAACTAATGATGGAAAGTGAAGCAATAAAAGCTTTCAACGAACAAAAATAAGAAGTACTACATTTATAAAATATGAAGGTCATTTGAATTTACTGATAATTTTTCTTTAGAGAAAAAATCGCGTGTAATTTCAAATGACTTTTGTAATTGGGATACTGTATTAAAGTATGATGGACGGCGTTTCCTTGACAGAATAATCGAAACTGATATATATTTGTAGTATATTTTGACCAATTTTGGTGTATTTTAATGTGAAATATACAGATGGCACCGCGCCACACCTGTGGAAAAAGTGGTAATGCTGGAAAAGATGATAGGAGGTGAAATATGGTCAAAGTAATTCAAACAGATAGAGGTTTAGTTGAATATCGTTCGGAAGGCAGTGGTCCGGTTGTATTAGTTCTTAACGGTGGTCATACTAATTGCTGCTCTCCATTTGAACATGAGGGATTTTTTGTGGAGAAAGGCTATCGCATCATCATTCCATCGCGTCCAGGATACGGAAGGACACCTTCCGCTTCCGGTAAAACAGCGGAAGAATTTGCACATACTCTATCTTCTTTACTGAATGCATTAAGGATAGATAAAGTAATTGTTATAGGTATATCGGCAGCAGGTAGGACAGCATTACATTTTTCTAGGAATTATCCCAAAAGGATAACGAGGCTGATACTTGAAAGCGCTGTGACTTGCGAACCTTGGCCTGATTTATTTACGAGGATAGGATCGATGCTTGTGTTCAATAGATTTAGTGAAAGATTTACATGGGCTATACTTAGGCAACTAGGACGATTTACTCCTAATTTTTTTCTTAAAATATTGATTCCTGCACTGAGTTCACTTAAGGCGGAAGAGGTAATAAAAAGCTGGGATGAAAATGAACGTCGTGCAGTCCTTAAATTTCTTCTGGCATCAAGATCCGGTGCGGGATTTCTAAATGACATCAAACATACATTTGATGATTTTAGTCTCATCACAGCACCAACCTTAATAATTGCGAGTACCTATGATAAATCTGTGAGTCCTGCTAATTCTATAAAAGCGGCACAGCAGATAGCAGGCGCTGAACTCATGATGCTTCCCGCGCAGAGCCATTTAATTTGGTTTAGCAAATATAGAAAAGATATTGAGAATAAAATTGCTGATTTTATATAAAACTGAATGAATTGAGCATCAAGGGATTACCATGGTTATGACCTTTCAAAGGTAATAACTCATCCAATGTTAACTTTATGTACTTATCCCACAGAACAAAGTCATGTGTAAAACCTTCAAGACAAATATAATTAACAGAATAACCTATTTCTTCTAATTTCTTCACATCTTTTTCAACTCCATATCTAATAAATTCATCGCTGCCACAGATTACTGGAAGTTGCATACTTCTATGACGTCTTCTTATTTTTCTTTGTGATGGCTTCAATGTTATACGTACATTTATGGAGTCAGCTTCGCCAAAGGATGAATTTTATCAAGAAGTATATCCACCCATCGGTAAGAACATGATATTTAAACTATAAGCCTTTCTGCCGTTTAGATTAAAGAACGGTAGAAAGGCTTTCTTATTAGAGCCAAGCAATATATTTCCAGATAATTACCAATATATAGAAATAATTGGTGAAATTAATTATTAAAAGTGGTAAAATATTTAAAAAGATTATGAAGGGAATGAATAGCATGTTACAGAATTACATATCAGAATTCAAGAGTGGCCTGAAGGCTTGTACAGAGCTTCGTGCCCAGATGAATTCAAGTCAAATGGTTAATATTTTAAAAGGGAGCCTGACGAGTAATCAAAATAATATCCGCAAGGGTGTTTCCGCCCGTATCTATAAAAATGGAGTATATGGTTTTGCCAGTGCATCAGATTACAACCTTGAAAGTGTTAAAAAAGTACTAGACACTGCATTGAAAAATGCTGAATTCCTTAACTCTAAAGCAAAAAAAGAGCCTAAATCCCTGCCTGCTGGAAGCCAGGGTAGTTTCTCTTTAAATAGACAGGAGCATATCATACCACAGAAATATTTTATTGATTTTGCCAGAGAAACGGATGAATACATTTCCACACATTATAAAAATCTGGATAGCCGATCAGTTTGCTGTAAGCAGGACACAAACGAAAAGCTTCTATGTACGACTGATTCCTGTGATTGTCATACCATTACGCCTAGAGCTAATTTATATGTCCATATGACAGCCAACGATAATTCCGGTGTTCCGATTTCTTTGTATGAAGCCTGGGGTGAATTCGGTACGTTTGATAGCATATATTCGGATCCAAAGAGCTTATATGAAGGTATTGATCACTTGTATGAACGAATCATGCAGAAACGGGAAGCAGTATATGCAGAAGGAGGCATAAAACAGGTTATCCTGGATTCAGATTTAGCAGGTATCTTAGCACATGAAGCCGTCGGACATACCGTGGAAGGTGATTTGGTTCGTTTCGGTTCTGTGGCTGGTTCCTATCGGAATAAGCAGGTAGCTAGTGAACTGATTACATTAGTCGACTATGCAAATTCTTATGAAGGCAAGCTTTTGGGCGTGCCGATTTTTGTTGATGATGAAGGAACAAAAGCGGAGGATGTAGTACTAATCGAGCGTGGTATTTTAAAAGAATTTATGCATAATAAAGAAACTGCTGCTCACTTTGGTACTGTACCTAAGGGAAATGCGAGAGCAAATGAATTTATTGATGAGCCTTTGGTTCGTATGCGCAATACTGCAATCTTGCCAGGTAAAAGTTCTTTGGAAGAAATGATTGCCTCTGTCGAAGATGGCTATTATTTTATGAAGCCCACGAACGGGCAAGCGGATTTAACTGGGGAATTTATGTTTGGTGTAGCTATGGGTTATGAGATTAAAAAAGGCAAAGTGGGGCGTGCTGTGAAAGAGACCACCATTTCCGGTATTGCCTTTGACTTGTTGAAAACCGTAGATATGGTATCCGATGAAATGGTATGGAAAAATACCGGATGGTGTGGTAAAAAGCAATGGATTCCTGTATCCATGGGAGGTCCGGCTATCAGATGCAAGATTAATGTAGGAGGGAAATAGCCATGATGAATAAAGAAGCCGGTAACTACATAATTAAAGCACTGATTGCAGCTGGAGCTGATAAAGCCGACTGCAATATTAGCAGCTCGCGCGTTGATGAACTTAATATCGATAATGGAAATATCAATTTGCTTCGTTCAATTTATACCACAAATATTACAATGAAAGCAATTAAAGATAAGAAAAGCGGAAGTATTAGCGTCAACAGCAGTGATAGGGAGACACTGGATAAAGCGGTGGGTGACTGTATGGAGGCAGCCGAAGTATCCATGGTCGAAGAAGCGGAAGATATCGCTGAACTGACTAGGAATTGTGTTGTGGGTAGTGAAGCAGAAGTGGATTTGGATATGCTTCATTATCGTTTGGAGGAACTGGTTAAGGATACTGCAAAAAGGTTTCCCAAAATCATATTAAATGAAATTCATGCATCCTTTGAAAATGGAAGCCGGGTACATATGAATACGAATGGGGTAGAGATGGAGGAGATATATCATAAATATGATATATCGATTGAAATTTCTGCTCGTGATAAAGATGTCTCTTCTTCAATTTCAGGATATGGCATATCTACTGAGAAGCTGGATAAACCCTTTCTGGATATCGGAATTTTGACTCAGGCATTCGAATTGACAGAACGATCTATCTATCCGAAACCTCTGAAAGGTAAGTTTGAAGGAACGATTCTCTTGATGCCGGATGTATTTAATCAATTACTTTATACAATACAAGGCCTTCTATTATCAGATGGACCATTGATTGATGGAACCAGCCAATGGAGGGATGCTCTTGATAAGACGGTAGCAGCTTCTGAATTTACATTGGCCTGTATTTATTCTGATTTGGATCTGGTAACCTCAGGTTCTAGCATAACACACGATGGTTACCGTGTTGATGATCTGACAGTAATCGATCATGGAGTTCTTAAATCCTTTTTGGTTTCACGCTTCGGTTCCAGAAAGACCAGAATTCCCCGCAGTAAAAATTATGGCGGTTATTTTGTTGTTGAAGCCGGAGATCAATCTTTGGAGGATATGATAGCGTCTATTGATAACGGTATTCTTATGGGAGCTTTGTCCGGTAATAATCCAGACTCCAGCGGAGAAATAACCGGTGTCGTGAAGACCAGTTTTTTGATAGAAAATGGAAAACTCAAAGAAGCCATCAATGAAACTATGATTTCCTGTAATCTGCTGGATATAATGAAGAATGTTCGGGCGATTTCTAAGGAACAGATTTGCAACGGTAATTATAAATTACCCTATATTGCTTTTGATGGAGTTGTAATCTCAGGAAAATAATATGTATTATAGAAAAAGTTCTTAGCCTTGGAATGGAATTTACACTTTAGTCGGAATTGAACAATTTGGTGGAGATCTCAAAAGACTTCATCCATATGAAAAATGATCTGTTTCAACTTCAAGTTTTGCTTTAGTAATTGGCTTATTTTATACAATTTTATTCTAAATTTTACAATTTTATTCTAAATGGTTAAATAAATCGTGTCTTAATAGTTTATGAGTTACTAAAATAGGGCTATAATGAACTTATCGACGTCTGTTTTCATGAGTGCAAGCATGGCAAATAGGCATCTGGATAAATATGCAAGACTAAATTCCACATACCTTTTTCGTGTAGGATTAAATTCGGCAATGGATTCCGTCTTGTTTATAAGTTTATTTTTTGAGTAAGGAAGGCTTTATAAAGACCTCATCGGCAGGGATTTCAATGAGTTTGAGGAGTTTATGAAGCTTATTATTCAAAAGAAGCTGAGACAGCCTGAACGGAGTGCAACCGTTCAGGCTGTCTCTTGCTTCACTGTTGATGTGATTCATGAGTATGGTGGCATCTGATTGGTCAAAAGGATTAAGGCTTGCCCCTTTTGGAATTACATAACGAATATATTCGTGGTTCTTTTCAATCATGCCTTTTTGCCAGGAACTGTTAGGATTACAGTAAAAGACCTTAGTCCGTTTTTCTCCATTTTCATCGCATTTTATGCGGGCCGGAAATTGAAATTCTGAACCATTGTCAGAATTATGCTGAATTCGGTATAAGACGGATCAGGGTTGGCAATATCAAATGAGACATTATCAATGGCGTCTTGAAAAGAAAGGTATAAGGCAAAGCATGTCAAGGAAAGGTAACTGTCTTGACAATTCTGTTATGGAAAATTTCTTTGGATTGCTAAAAACTGAAATGTTTTATGAGCATAAATTTATATCAATTAATCAGTTTATTGAAGAACTGGAGAATTACATAGATTATTACAATAACAAAAGAATTAAGTGCAAACTAAAAGGAATGAGTCCTGTTCAATATAGAACTCATTCCTCTAAAGTCGCTTAGTTATAAAGTATCCAACCTTTTGGGTTCACTACACATTACGTAGCTTTTTAATAAAATACGCAAACTCTTTTTTGATAGGTTTACGCCTTTCTTGCGCTTGAGGATGGCGTATTGTTGAGCACTGTAATGATATCACTGCAAATCCAGGCTGCAGATTATCACCTCGATTATTACAATAATCAAATTAACAAACAATAAATAGCTATCCTCTTCACTGTCAAGTAGTAGGATAGCTATTCTCACTGATTAGGTAATCAACTGAAATCTAAAGTCCTTTGTTATATATCATTTTTTTTGTTAATTTCATTTATGATAAATGCTCCCATTACGGTTATTGAAACAATAGATCCAAAATGTAAATTAACTGGAGCTAATATTACCTCAGTAATATATCCTAAAATTAAAGTTATAATAGCCGCACAAATAGCCCTTCTCATAATATCTCCATTTCGAGTGAAATTCCCTCTAAACATATTTGATTGTAATACCTAATCTTCATAAAAAATGTAATAAATAGATAAATAGTTCTACACTACTTATATATTGAATCATTATACCATTATTTGTTAATCTTTCCTACTAAATTTTATTATATTGTTTTTAGCTGTATCATTCTAGGAACGGTTGCTGACAGAAATCCCGGTAATGGAATGCCCTTTCCTGCTTCGTTTAAAGGTATAAGTTAGACACGTGTCCCTGTACTGCTTCGTCTGTCTTTTCTCCATCTCTTCATTTACTGCAGATATCGATTACCGGCACAATTCCATCACCCTCAAGTTTTTTTCAAGGTCGTGCTGTCAAAGCCTCTAACACCCAGTAGGTGCTCGTATCTATTCAGCACTTCGGGTTTCTTCTTCACCAAATCATTCGAAAATAATTCTATTAAGCTTACTAAAGCACCTCTAGAATTATTCATAGTATATTCTATGTAATAAATTATGGAGGTGCTTTAGGTAATTATATAATCATTAAAATTAATTATAAGATGTGATACTACCGTCACTGTGATATCTTATTGCTTTTTCAATCATTTTTTCCACGCCCGTACCAAATGAAATAGAAAATGAATAAGGGAATGAAATCCCAGGACTTACAGTTATAACTGGATGGCCATACGAAAATATAAATGCAGCTTCACTAATTTTATCAGTTCCTGTAGTAGATAAATAAACAGTTATTGAACCAGATTTAGCAAAATAATTATCAGACCACAAATTTATATTAACATATGCGTTCCCATATGGATCATCTGATTGAACTACTGGCCATGCAGAATAGGTGGTATTATTTGCTGAATTATAATAAGTTACACGACAATTAGCAGAAGTAGTTGCTAAAGCTAAATTAATAGGGGCTCCATTTAGATTTGTCCCTTTCCATCTTAAACCTATAGCATCAGTTACCCCAACCAGTAAAGGACAATTATCCCATGCATATTCTACTTTCATTGCCATATAGGTTGTACTCGCACCTAGAGGAACAAAATTACATGTAACATTGGCGAATATCCCTCTTAAAGAAATATTTTCTTCTATGGGTTCTCCATCGTAACTTTTTATTATTTCTATTTGTTCTTGAGAATAACCATACTTATCTTCTAATATTTCTTCTGGCAATTCCGCGCGTTCTGATAATTCATTTTCAATTTTATCAGATTTTATTTCTTGTATCTCTACAGAATCGAACCCTTCCTTTAATAAGGTTTGATTATCTGTTGTGCGAACATAATAATATAAATCATATTCACTTGTTGTAGTTCCATAAGTGCTCTCTAATTCAGATGCTGATGCCAAAGTAGGAATTGACAAACTAAATACAAAAGATAATGATAAAACAAAACTTAGCAATTTTAATAATTTGTGTTTCATAATAATTTTTTCTCCTTCTATGTAATATTTTGTAATTATAACTACGTTGTAATAATAATCCATAATAATACAAATGTCAACATAATATGTAATTAAATGTAATTTATTAAAAATGATGTCTTTAAAGAGATACATTACATTCTTGGCTGTAGAATGTAATTCTAACTTCCAGTTTGCATAATTAAGGGGGTGCGGACGTTTTCTTGGACTTAAATTGTTAATCCTAGACTAAGTCTATATTGCAGTGGGCTCATCCCACCGAGTGATATTTTGATACGTTTTTCATTGTACCAACGCATATAAGAATCGACCTCATCAATAAAAGCGTCGATAGAGTCTCTATACCATGATCGATTGTAAAACATCTCATTCTTGAGTCTGCCAAAAAATCCTTCACACGCTGAATAGTCTGGGGAACATCCTTTTTTTGACATGGAACGAGTGAGATTTGCATTATTCATCCGCTCAAGCCAACCTGGCCATCGATAATGACATCCACGATCAGAATGAATGATAGGGTGTTCTTTAGGATTTAACTCTGTTATTGCGTTATCAAGCATTGTATTAGTAAGATTAGCATCTGGAGACGTTCCTATAGTCCAAGAAACAGCCATTCCATCAAAGCAATCTATAATAGGTGAGAGGTAGACTTTTCCTGCAGGAATATGAAATTCAGTGATATCAGTCAGCCATTTATGATTAGGCTTTTCTGCGAAAAAGCACGGTTAATTACATTATTTACTTCTAGAGTAATTTCTCCTTTGTAAGAATTGTATTTTCTTTTTTTCGAACAAGGAACAAGAAGACCTTCTGCTTGCATGATTTTTCTCACAACTTTTTCGGAAACAATAATTCCTATTTTCTTTAGTTCACAATGAATTCGTCTGTAACCATACCGTTTCTTGTTTTGTTCAAAGATACTGCTTATTGTTACACTAAGCTTTATATATTTACCTAGTGAGGATAAAGCATTTTTCTGATAACAATAACTACTTTTAGATAGATTTAGTATTGTTAGTAACTGGTTTAGCTTGTAATGGTCTCGAAGGGCATCAATCAGAAGTACTTTTTCTTTATTTGATGATCTTTTAGATTGATGCTCTTTTCTTTTTTTAAAAGTTCACCTGCTTTTTCCAGAACATCCTTTTCAAGTTGAAGGCGATACACATCTTTCTCAAGAAGTTTGACCGTTGCTTCAAGTTCTGCTTTTTCTCTTAGAAGTTGTTCAATGTCTTTATTATCTGTGGAATTACTTGCCATCTTCAGAGTTCTCTCCTTACCAAGCAGTTCCTTTCGCCACACAGATACTGCTGAAGGTGTGACATTATAAATGGCAGTAATCTCTGCAACTGAAAGATTACCTTTGCATGATTCTATAACTGCTTTTTCTCGATCCTGTTGAAAACATCTTACATATGTTTTTGTATTTTTGCAACGTCGTTCTATTTCTTCTGGATATAAATCTATAATCCATGATATTAGAAGAGGACGACTGGGATACCCAAGTGCTTTAACAGTTCTAAGAGCATTTCTACCGTGCTCAAAATAATAATCAATAGCATTCCGCTTTTCTACATCAGTAAACTTGCTGTATTTGATCCTTTTACTATGTAGATCATCGTTGTTGCAGTACTCTTTATACCAGTGTTTTATAGAAGTGGCATCAGGATATCCCAACTTCCTGACAGTATAAGCAGCGTTAAATCCACACTTCATATAGAATTTAATAGCACGGATGCGATCTGAGTATGAATACATTTTCTTCCTCCTGAGTTTGTACTTGGTCCAGGATTATGTCCGCATCCCCTTAATAGGTGAAAGAAGAATTAACTATTACATTTTACAAATTTTATTCTAAATAGGTCTTGACTTGGAGTTCACTCCAAGTATTACAATAGAATCATCAAATGAACACGGTGGTAACATCTTTGGAGAGGGATGACTTTTCTGAACTGTTTGCAAAGTAAAAGAAGTGTGAGAAACTGGATTATGAAAGGATGAGAGAAATGGAATATGCACAATTAGGTGTTTCCGGGATTGAAGTATCAAGGTTATGTGTAGGATGTATGAGCTTTGGTGACCCTGCAAGTAAAATGCATGCTTGGACACTGAATTCTTCTGAAAGTGAAACAATTATAAAACATGCCTTGGAACTAGGCATTAATTTCTTTGATACGGCAAACTGTTATTCAGCAGGAACCAGTGAGGAATATTTAGGAAGAGCGATCAGAAATAATGTTTCTCGTGATAAAGTTATAATCGCAACAAAGGTGTACTTCAATGAAGGAAATCTTTCAAAGGAGGCAATTCCAAGAGAACTTGAAAGCTCCTTGAAACGATTGGGAACAGATTATGTGGATGTGTTGATTATTCACCGCTTTGATTATCATACGCCTGTAGAGGAAACAATGGAGGCTCTCCATAAGGTAGTACAGTCTGGAAAAGTCCGTGCAATCGGTGCATCGGCTATGTACGGTTATCAGTTTGCTAAACTTCAAAATACCGCTGAGAAGAATGGTTGGACAAAGTTTGTGTCCATTCAGAATCATTACAACCTTTTGTATCGCGAAGATGAAAGAGAATTGATTCCAATTTGTAAGGAACAGGGCGTAGTCTTAACACCATACAGTCCTCTTGCAGCCGGAAGATTGTCCAGACCTTGGTCGGCAGATACCTTACGAAGCCAGACAGATGTCACAGCGGCAGGAAAATATGACAAAACGAAGGACTCTGACATAGAAATTGTAAAAAGAGTGTCTGAGCTGGCAGAAAAACGTAATTGTACTATGACACAGATTGCATTGGCATGGCAATTTGCAAAAGGTGTGACTTCACCACTCATCGGAGCAACAAAAGCAAAGTACTTTGATGATGCAGTCGGCAGCTTTGTTATTGATTTAAGCACGGAAGATATAGCTTATCTGGAAGAATTATATGTTCCTCATAAAATTGTGGGGGCTTTATAAGTGGTTGTGATTGACTGAAGCCGAGATCTTATTCGAGTCGGTAATCACCGCGGAGCACTATTTAAATTGCTTGTTGAGTTAACTAAAGCAAAGTTTTCAGGTTAATTAAAATAACTTGAAGGCTTTGCTTTTTTGTTATCTAAAAAAATATACCGTTGTAGGAAAATCTTAAGGATTTCGTAAGATAGAAAGGATAACTCACTCCTTATTCTGTGGTTAAATAATAGCATCTTAAAAGAAATGAGAAATTCAATATGAATTAAAAACAAGGATGATATTTTTAATTTACTTAAAAGAAGCGACGGAGTTATTATATCACTTTGGAATTGATATCTTAGGGAGGTTTACGTATGAACAAAAGGGTTTACAATAGAATAAGATTTTTTGGATGTATTTTATTACTAATTTTATTGATTTTAATATGGTATAACAGGAAGCACGATAATAATGTACAGGATGATAATAGGGATTTTAGTACTACAGATAAAGTATTTACAGTGGTGATTGATCCGGGTCATGGTGGGAAAGATGTGGGTGCAAAAGGAGCAAGTGGTTTATATGAGAAGGACTTTACTCTGAGTTTGTCAAAGAAAGTAAAGGAGATCCTAGAAAAAGAAGAAAAAATAGAAGTGTATATGACTAGGGAAGAAGATACCTTTATTTCTACTGTAGATAAGTATAGACCGAAATTTGCGAACGAACTGGATGCTGATTTGTTTATTTCAATCCATGGAAATACATATGAAGATCCAAATGTATCCGGAACAGAAGCATATTATTATCATGATAAGTTTAAATCCTTTGCAGAAACCATATATAATAAAGTGGTTAGCTCGACCGGATTTAAAGCTCGAGGGGTTAAGAACAAAGATTTATTTGTGGTGAGATATACAGACATGCCATCTGTTTTATTGGAGATCGGATATCTGACGAATCCTCAAGAAGAGCAGATGATGTTTAAGGATGAGTTTCAATCCTCTCTTGCAGAATCTATATGTGATGGAGTGAAAGAATATTTGGAAATTGAGTGATACAAGGACAAAAATAAGTAACTATGACTCAGTCTACCTGTGACTGTCAGTAAATATGGCTTTGTAAAGCTTTCAACTCCTTTGTATAACTTCGATCAATCCATTACTTTATATCGATCATCGATCATAGCTAGGTAGAGCATTTTGAATAAGGCATCGGTTTATTACATTTGCAAATACTGATAGGTCAGTAAAATTCTACTTAGCTCACTCTCTACAAAAGCCCTTAATTCAATAGGTTTTATAATTTCTGCATATCGTATAATTTTCATTATATCCTCGACAGCAAATTGGAAGCCGTACATGTTGATAGTAGCTAATATGTAGTCTTCTTCTACTTTAACTTCTAATACTTCTAAGTTTGCAAGAAAATCAATTTTACTTTTTTCCAGCTTTATAACTACCGGGTATATTTCTTTCTGAATACATGAACTTTTAAACGAACCTTCCGCATCACTCCAGTATTCCTCAATAGCAAAATCCACAGGCACTTCAAAGAATTCATTTGAAATTTTGCTAGCCAGTATGCGGTCACACCTAAAGCTTCTTATAGTTTTATTCTTTTCACAGTATCCCACCAAATACCAATCCATCCGTTTTACAACAATACCATATGGATGAACCGTTCTTATTGACGTTACTCCATTATATTTTGTATATGTGATTTCAAGTCCCTTCGACTGAAGGACCGCATATATAATAATATCAATGTCATTCATTCCATGGCTTTTCCCCCACCAAAATGTGTCATCAAAGTGGAATCTTTTCTTTACTTTATTTAACTCAGAGATTTGTTCTGGGGATAAATTTTTTTGCAATTTCATTAATGTATTATTAAGTTTCATAGACATATCGCTATGTTTGTCAGGTACTATTCCGATGCTGCTAATGTAAAGATTGATAATATCCTCTTCTTGAAGATAGCCTATTCCTCCGGAGTAACCCTCCATAAGATATATCCCACCGTTTGGACCGGGAGTTGTGGCTAATGGAATACCAGCTTCACACAAAGAATCAATATCCCTATAAACTGTTCTAAGCGATATCTCAAGCTTAGATGCAATATCTCGAGCTTTGATCATCCCTTTAGATTCTATTAATAACAGAATTGAAATTAACCTATGCACTCTCATGAAAACATCTCCCAAAATTTTATTATTATATTAAAATTGTTGACAATATGATGTCAACAATTTTTGCTATACTTATTATATCATATAAATTAAAAGGAGTGAAATTTATGACGAAAAATATTATGAATAAAAAAGTTGCTTTGGTTGCAGGAGCTACCCGTGGTGCTGGACGCGGTATTGCTATCGAATTAGGGGCAGCAGGTTTTACTGTTTATGTTACAGGTCGTACAACACGTATGCAGCGTTCTGAGTATAATCGCCCTGAAACGATTGAGGAAACAGCTGAACTTGTAGATAAAGCCGGTGGACATGGGATAGCTGTCCAAGTTGATCATCTAGATCCGGATCAAGTTCAAAGTCTAATTGAACGAATTGAGCGTGAGCAAGGGCGGCTGGATGTTCTTGTTAACGATGTGTGGGGAGGAGAAAACTTAGCCGAGTGGAATGTGCCTGTATGGAAACATTCACTTAAAGATGGTCTTCGTATATTAAGACTTGCTATTGATACACATATCATTACGAGTCACTACGCACTCCCTCTGCTAATAAAGAATAGTGGCGGACTGGTTGTTGAGATGACCGATGGTACAGCAGAATATAACGCTGAAAACTACCGTTTGTCACTATTTTATGACTTAGCAAAAGCATCCGTTCTTCGGATTGCTTGGTCTCAGTCGAAAGAACTTAGTGCTTATGGGTGTACCGCCGTAGCATTGACTCCGGGTTGGCTTCGCTCAGAGATGATGCTGGATCACTTTGATGTGAAGGAAGAAAACTGGCACGATGCTACAATAAAAGAACCTCATTTTATCATTTCGGAAACACCACGCTATGTAGGACGTGCTGTTGCTTCTCTTGCTTTAGACTCAGATTTAGTAAGGTGGAATGGTCAGTCTCTTTCTAGTGGGCAACTTGCAAAAGTTTATAATTTTTATGATATTGATGGTTCACAGCCAGATTGCTGGAGATATGTAACTGAAGTTTCGGATGCCGGTAAGCCCGCTAATGCTCTTGGATATAGGTAATTGCATAAAAAGGTAGAAGGGAGCATTCTTCCAAGCATATGCTCCCCCTCACCTCATTTTACTTAATTTTGAATTTTTGATACTGAAATTCGCCCCTTTTTCGGTTGTTTTTTACTATTGATATAAGCTTCTTCAATTCCTTGAGGAGATAGGGGGAAAATTTTGTCTATATGAATCTGTAGTTCTTTCATTTCAATCCAATTCATTATTTGTTCAAAATCCGAATGGTTTGGTTTCGATTGGAAAAAGTATGCCTTAATGTTACGTTCCATCGGATAACTATTTATTCCAAAAGAAACAATAGATACATATTTTCCGGCATTTTTAATAGCTGAGAGGCTTTTTTTCCCAACTTCACCTAACGCACCATTATTTTCAATAATGGAGGCCTCCATAACAGTATCAATTACCAAGTCAACTTTTTCGTGGATTAAATCTGCAATATCAAATTCAGTGTAATCGTATATTTCATCTGCTCCTAAAGCTTTTACAAAATCATGATTATTTTTTCTTGCAGTCGTTATAACATAAGCACCATGATTTTTTGCTAATTGTATAGCCACATGGCCGACACCGCCAGCACCACCTTGAATTAAAACTCTTTGTCCTTTTAAAAGGTTCCCATGATCAAATAATGCTTGCTTTGCCGTTAACGCAATGGTAGGCGCTGCTCCTGCAATCTCATATGTTATATCTTCTGAAAACTTTGTAAGATGATCCTCATCTATTGCAACGAAATCTTGATATGCTCCTGAATGGATCGTTAATCCCATAACACGGTCATCGACTTTAAACCGAGTAACTTTTTTTCCAACAGCTTTTATGATACCAGCGACATCACTTCCAAGAAATATTGGTAATTTCTTGGACCATTGGCCTCCAACAGAGCTTTTAAATATTTCTCCCGAACGTAAAGGTTCGTCGCCGGGATTAATTGAAGAAGCCTTAACTTCAACAAGTACTTGGTTGTCACTTAAATCTGGTAAATTCACATCTATTTCTTCAAATGTACCAGGGTTACCGAAAATGGTTAAACCGATTGCTTTCATAATTTATCTCCTTCTTAACATTGTTTTTTATTCAACGTGTGTTGAATAATCTTATAGTATCAGCTACAATTAGGTAGTTCAATAAGTAATAGTATCGGTTCTGTTGAAAAATCAACAATCACGTTCAATATGTTAATGATTATGAAAGGAAATATTAATATGGATAGACGAATTCAAAAATCGAAAAAGGCAATCATGGAAGCTTTTATGACACTTGTTTTAGAAAAAGAGTTAGAAAATATTACTATTGGTGAAATTGCAGAAAAGGCCAACGTTAATCGAGGAACAATTTATCTCCATTTTGATGATAAATATGATTTAAGGGACAAGTGTTTGGACCATTATTTAATACAATTAACAAAAACATGTATCCAGGACCATAAGGAAGAAAAAATAACGTCTAAGGCTAGCCTAATACGTATTTTTGAACATCTCGAAGTAAATTATGAATTTTATTCCTCTATGTTATCGAATAAAGAAAGTCCTGTTTTTCGAAAGCGTATGAAAGAAATATTTAGAGACGGATTGATCAATCGTCTCGATTTATTTGAACAAAAAGCTAATAAAGAAATTTCTGTAGAATTTTTAGTATCAGCTGGCGTTGGTGTATTAGAATGGTGGATATATAATTCCAAGCCTTACCCAGTACCAATAATCGTGGAACAACTTTGGCAACTTATTAATAGCATAAAATGTAATAGCCTTTAAAGTTAAAGGGAAAAGGGTGTAAGAACCTGTAGCAGGAGCGGTCAAGTAGTGGATTGCTGGTCGTTGATTGGATATATATTATTCATCGTACTGGTTTATCAGTTCGAGGAGTGCAGATATATTCCGACCCACTTGTGGGTCGAGGGGAAGATACCTTTTTCAGGTTAACTGTCTATCTGTTGTAATAGATATTGATAATATAGGAATAAAAATGTTATAATTGGGTTCAACCATGACACTCTCTTTTTGATTGTTTTGTGTTGTAAGTAAGATCAATTATACCCCAAAATGGGGTTATTGTTTTTGTATAAAAAACTTTGCAACCTTGTTATATGCAGAGGAAGTCTAAAAATAGTGTAAAATTTTACACAAACGGATTAATTAGAGGGGGACACGTTATGAAAATTTCAAAGAAAGATGCGTTGATATGGTTTGAATTTTTTTCAATATTGCCAGAGGATGAGGATATTATGGTAAAACAACAAGAAATCATTTACTCTACCTTTGCACAAATTGAGGCGGTGATTGAACATAGAAACGATACGTTAATGTCGGAGATTAGCAGTTTGAAAACTTTAGAGAATAGAACTTTTTTTGTAGGGAATGAAAGCAAATTCCCCAAAGGATGTCGTTCTTGTCTGCTGGGAACTGGTTTGAGTGCGATTAGGAAAACGAACAAATGTAACATAGAGTGTAAGTTCTGTTATAACTATGGAGAATTAGATGATATTTCTCCGGTAGGCGAAGATATGTGGGAAATCGGAGGCACAAAGTTTTATGAAAAGGATATTGATTTACTTCTTTCCATCCAACAAAAACCCACTGGCATTTCCTACGTTTATTTAGAGCCGTTCATGGAAATTGAAAAATACTATTCAGTTATTAAGAAATTTAGAGATTTGGATATTCATCAACATTTATACACTAATGGTACTTTAGCTACGGAAGAGACATTGAAAGCATTAGGTGAAGCCGGTCTTAATGAGATACGTTTCAACTTAGGTGCTTCTAATTGTTCAGACAAAGTTATTAAAAATATTGGTATAGCAAAAAAATATATTAAAAATGTAGGAGTCGAAACTCCAATGACTCCCGAGTTTTTTGAAGCATTTTTTAAGAAAAAACAAGCGATCTTAGATACAAAACTGGATTTTATCAATTGTGCAGAATTGCATTTAAATGAGAATAACATAGATAATTATAGTGGGGAAAACATGTATATTTCCAGACATGGCTATATTTCTCCAATTTGGAGCAGGGAATTAACTCTGAAATTTATGAAAATAGCCGATGATGAAAACTGGGATTTAGCAGTACATGATTGCTCAAACTTTACAAAATTTGCCAGAAGTTTGAATTTGAGCAGCAAGGAGGGTAGGTGGTTCGGATCCAGTAATTATACCTGTGAGTTTTCCAGGATACCATGCGAGGTATTTTTACCAATTCTGCGTGATGACAATTTCGAATTTTTAAGTGAAGAAGAATTACCAGATGGTTATAAGCCAGGTGAGATGATTTTTTGATTGTCTTATCAAGTTTAGTGCTACTTGCCATTAAAGTAATGAGAAAATAATTGGGTTTAATAGGGGTAGCGCTTTACGTTCATGACACAAAGTTATAAGACGATTTAAACTTAATATTAGAAAGGTGAATCCATGGGACATATTACTAGTAAAGATGCTTATAAGAATTTAGAAGAAAGAATCAATTGGTTTACACAAGGGGCTCCGCCGTCGGACAGCCTTTATAAAATTTTGCAAGTTCTATATACAGAGAATCAAGCCAAGTGGGTTGCGCTTTTGCCAGTTCGCCCATTTACTGCAAAAAAAGCAGCAAAAATCTGGAATACCAGTGAAGGGAAAGCAGAAGCTTTTTTAGAGCGTCTTTGTGAGAAGGCGTTGCTTGTGGATTCCTTTTATAAAGGGGTACGTCAATTTGTAATGCCACCACCAATGGCAGGGTTTATTGAATTTGCATTGATGCGTACCAGAGGTGATATTGATCAGAAATATTTAAGTGAATTGTATTATCAATACATGAATGTAGAAGAAGATTTTGTTAAGGATTTATTTTTCGCAACCGAGACGCATCTTGGACGAGTTTATGTGCAGGAGCCGATTTTGACGAATGAAAACACAATTCATATCTTGGATTATGAAAGAGCAAGCCATATTATTGAGGAGACAACTCATATAGGCCTTGGAACTTGTTATTGTAGACATAAAATGTTACATGCAGGTCATCCATGTGAAATAAATGCCCCGTTGGATGTTTGCCTCACCTTTGGCAATGTAGCCCGTTCTCTTGCAGAAAATGGACAACATGCAAGATTAATTGATAAGAAAGAGGCAATGGATGTATTAGAACGTTCTTATGCAGCTAATCTGGTACAAATTGGTGAAAATGTTCGTGAAGACCCCGCATTTATATGTAATTGTTGCGGTTGTTGTTGTGAAGCCTTACAAGCAGCAAGAAAATTTAGCCCCATGCAGCCGGTCGTTACTACAAATTATATACCTAAGATTTCGAATGACTGCGTAGGATGTGGGAAATGTGAAAAGGTATGTCCGGTATTAGCAATTTCTATGAAAAACAACAAAGAGGGTAAGGCGGTAGCAGTAGTGGATCATGAGGTATGCCTCGGTTGTGGTGTATGCGTGCGAAGTTGTCCCAAAAATGCCATTGAATTAGTGCGAAGAGAGATTGGAGTCATTACACCGGTGAATAGCACCCATAGATTTGTACTACAAGCAATCGAAAAAGGAACGCTCCAAAATCTGATATTTGATAATCAGGCCTTTGCCAATCACCGTGCGATGGCAGCAGTACTTGGCGTTATTCTTAAATTACCACCTTTAAAGCAGATGCTGGCTAGTAAACAGTTTAAATCCATATATTTGGATAAATTATTGTCTAATAAATAATGCATAGGTATGATGTGATTAATAGGCGAGTTTATTGGAACAACCGAGGTTGTTAATCCATTGTCTGGAGATGCGTTAATCGCCTGGGGGGAAACAGGATTTGATAGCACTTTTCCAATGATTGAATAGGTACGTTCATTGAAGAAAAGCTGATAATGGAGTTCAAGTTCATTGTTAAGCTTAATATAGCACTGTAAGTAAAAATAGTCGCCGGTCAAGGAAATAAAGGACCTTGACCGGCAACTATATTACACCTTATTTATCAAAAATTTTAGCATCCTGTCTGCTTGGTTGACAATTAGGTGACCCGTATTAGGTAACAGCTCAATCTTAGCTTGTTGTGCAAATTGTTTAAGTCGATTAATACTCTTTCTTGCAGGTATCAATTGATCAGAATCGCCAAAAAGTAATAGAATTGGCATAGTTAACTGATAAAGTGACTGATCGCTAAATAGCGGCATTTTTGCAGTTCGTGGTTTAAAATATTTAAACGTAAGTGAGGAGAATGCAAGGTCTTCTTCCAAACCGGATAGCGATGATGAAGAAATATTGCCACCACCCACTAGTTTAAGTGTTTGTAGCTGACCCCATTTTCCAAGTAGTGAGAAAATAATTGCTTTCCATAGGAAACTAGATTTTTCATTTGCAAGCCCTCCGGGACAAAGTAAAACTAAATTATTAACCTTATCCGGGTAGGTGGTAGCGAAATTTAATGCCATCCAACCGCCTAATGACATAGCTACAATTGAACAGATGCTTAAATTAAGTGCATTTATTGTTTCATTCAACCAAAGAGCATATGAACCACTTTCGTAGGTTGGTCGGTTCGCCGCTGATAATCCTGCTTCTCCAATAATATCGACTGCATAAACATTGTGGGTTTTAGAAAGGGTTGCTATATCTCCGTACCAGGTGTAAGAATTAGATACACTTCCATGTAGAAGGATCAGTGGAGGGTTGTTCTTTGATCCAGACTCGATAATAAAAGTTGAACCGAAACTTGTCTCAACTTCGTATTGGTGATTTTCTACTGGCCAGCTAGCGAGTATTGTTTGGTACTGCTCTAAAACTTCTTGTTTGCCTTCTTCTGATTTGTATATATTTTCCATTATTTTACCTTTCTTTCTAGTTCGGAAGCCATTTTACAGCTTCATCTTAACTTTCATATAATCTAAAACGATTACCTTTGTTTATTTCTATGGATATTTCTAAAATCGAACTTTTTGAATTGTTTCGTTTCCACTGAATAATAGTAACAATTTTTTAACTATAGTTTGTAAACTTGGATTTCCAACTTAGTATACCTAATATGCTAATTAGATTGACTTAATTAATTATATCAACTTTTTAATAACATAGGTTAACAATAACATATGTTATTGTCGCTGTCAATGCTTAAATTTAATTCATATATGTTAGATGTCAGTTAAAGGGTGCTTTGCAGCTGAGCACTCCTCCGAGGATATACTTCAAAAACGTAACGAAATGATCATGAGGCAAATGGTTATTGACACTTCATACTATAAATCTCTTGGACTTACTATAGAAGAAATTTTTGAACTTGTGAAGAAGGTTTATTGAGATTGAGATGAAATATATGTAGTAGTTTAAATAGTGAAAGATGAGAGAAAAAACACGCCTGCAAATTGCATTTTTAGGTATGTTTTTTCTTTTATAAATTCTATTCGGGTTTTAGTGCTTTTTTATTCCTGAAGGTCTATAGAATGCGAGTTAAAAGAGTGATATCTCCTATATCATACCGGTGCAATTCTCGTTAACATGCTGTATCTTTATAGGGTAATTGAAATAAATTTTTCTTGAAATATGTGGAGTGCATTGTCAAATTATATTGCAAATAAAGAAAAGTAGGTTAGTTGGAACTTTAGTATAAATAGGAAGAGAGGACTTGCTGAGTGAAAAAGCTTGATAGAGAATTTTATAACAGGGATTCAATCCATGTTGCCAAAGAATTATTAGGAAAGGTACTTGTACACGAAATAGACGGGCAAAGAATTAAGGTTAAGATTGTCGAAGCAGAGGCATATATGGGCATCGAAGATAAAGCAGCACATTCTTATGGCGGAAAAAGGACACCCAGAGTAGAGGTCATGTATGGAGAACCGGGGTGTTCCTATGTGTTTATGATCTACGGAATGTATCACTGTTTCAATGTAATAACAAGAGAACGGGGAATCCCGCAGGCAGTTTTAGTAAGAGCCGTTGAACCTTTGGAAGGAACTGAGTGGATGGCACAAAGGAGATTTGGAAAATCATACGAGCAGTTGACAAAAAGTCAATGTAAGGGCTTAACAAACGGCCCTGGGAAATTATGTGGTGCACTATCAATAAACAGAAGCTTCAACGGTATGGATTTGTGTGGCGATATCATGTATTTTGAGGAAGGTATAAGCGAGAAATTTAACATAATAGAAACAAAACGCGTGGGAATTGACTATGCTGAGGAAGCCAAAGATTATCCTTGGAGGTTTTATATAGAAGGAAACGAATATGTATCTGTGAAGTAAAATTTAAAAATAAAACGTCCCTGCCGCCATATTCCCATTATCACTATCCTCAATTTTTTGTATCCTCAATGGAGATAGTAGTATCATAAAAATGGATTTACTAACGTCTTGAACAAGCATAAAATGCAGCGATTTCCACTATAAAAACTCCTTATTTGCAGATACTAAGTATGTAAAATAATATTTTAAAAGAAGTATTTGATTACAAATGTAGTATTTACAAGAAAGGAGTTTATTATGTCTGAAAATTATTTGGCGATTGCAAATATACCGATTCAGGAATGGGGCAAATTGTACAGTGAGGAAGAAGCTTTAAATATCGGTACTATTTTCTATGATCTGAACAAACCGTTTTTTGCGGCAAACTCGGTGTTGGAAAGTAAGAATCCGATTGCATCCAAGACAGAAGTAGCAAAAAAGACGAAGGAGCAGACCGACAGGGAACAGCTAATGACGAAGATCAATCAAATTAGTTTTTTTTTAGATGATCTGACACTTTATCTGGATACCCATGATAAGGATGCACAGGCAATCCAACTGTATCATCAAAAAATAAAGGAATATGCGGAACTTAGAAAACAGTTTGCGCAGGAATTTTACCCACTTACAAGACTTTGCCTGCCATACTGTATGAAGGAAGATGAGGTAAGCTTCTGTTGGCAAGATGGGCCGATGCCTTGGGAAGGAGCGTGTGTTTAAATGTGGATTTATGAAAAACGACTACAATATCCGGTGAAAATAACTACGACCTGTCCGAAGTCAGCGCGACTCATTATCAGTCAGTATGGAGGGCCGGATGGAGAATTGTCCGCATCTATGCGGTATTTGTCACAGCGTTATACCATGCCTATAAAAGAAGTTGGAGGTTTGTTAACGGACATTGGTACGGAGGAATTGGCGCATATGGAGATCATCTGTGCCATGGTATATCAGCTGACTAAGAATCTAACGATTGAACAGGCAAAAGAAGCTGGATTTGACGCTTATTATATTGATCATACCACGGCCCTGTGGCCTCAGGCAGCATCATCGCTACCCTTTACAGCTATTGAATTTCAGTCCAAAGGAGATGCTATAACCGATCTGACAGAAAATCTTGCTGCAGAACAAAAAGCTAGAACCGTATATGACAATTTACTTCGAATGATTCCTGACCCTGAAATCCAAGAACCATTAAAGTTTCTCAGGAGCAGAGAAATCGTCCACTTCCAAAGATTTGGAGAAGCCTTGGAGAAGACAAAGGATAAATTGGACAGTAAAAACTTCTACTATTTTAACCCAGAATTTGATAAAGAAATGTTCCACGGCAAATTATAACTATGATAATCCCCACAGATTAAGTTTTTGGAAAATCGGAAACTAGGTGGGGATTCTCCTTTTTAACTGCTAAGATAGTATATATGGCGTCATTAATATTAGTCTTTTTCACAATGTCAAAACCACTTAATAACAATACTCTTTCGAGTTCCTCTGAGCCAATACGAATGGACATTGGTGGTCCTTCAATTATCAAGTCATCCTTTTCATACTCCATACATAACAAGTGACCTCCTGCTTTTAATACCTCAAATATAGTTGAGAGTGCTTTTGTCAGTGAACTTACTTCGTGAAGTATTAAAGATGCCATAACAAAATCAATACTGTTATTTTGAATGCTTAAGTTTTCAATATAATCTGGTATCAGTTCAATATTAGTAAGTCCTTTTTCCATAGCCTTTTCTTCTATAACGCTGAGCATACGTCGATCAGGATCCATAGCGTACACTTTGCTAGATGTACTTTCAGCCATAGGAATTGTAAAAAAACCTGAGCCAGCACCAACATCGAGTAAAGTATGATTTTTTTGAATTGGCATTTGGCTAATAAGTGCTTCCGGTGGAATGAGACGCTCCCTTTGCTTGCTATCTAAAAAGGCAATTTTGTTTGAAAAATTTTGATCCGGATGGTTATAATGATGCATGTGATTCATAATTAGACACCTCCTATAATATATAATACAGACTGTAAATATCTATAATTACTCCAAAAAATGAGCAGTTTAACTGTTTATTTTTCTAACTCATTTTTATACAATGTCATAAATACGTTTTTCTTTAAGGTGGTTCACCATTTTTTCTTCGGCGTCTCTCATAACCATTTCTATGTGGCAAGCACGATTCTCGTACATTTCACAAGAGAATAACGCTCCGCTACCTTCAATTGCTTGAATGACGTCATAAAAACTAATTTCAGTCTTAGGTTTTCTAAGACTATAACCTCCATTTACTCCAGGTGTAGACTGAATAAGGTCCGCCTTGACTAATTGAGTTAGTATCTTGGACAGGTAGGTAGGTGATATATTCATGTGACTAGCCAAAGGCTGAAGACTTAAATTGTCTTTGCCTTCTTGCTGAACGAAATAGGCCATTAAATGTAAAGCATAATTCGTTGCTTTCGTATACTTCATAGCAATCCTCCATAAAGACATTACAGACTGTATTTGTCTATAATTATATAGGATGAGCTTTGCTGTGTCAATAACAATTTTTAAGTATTAATAAGTTACCGGATAAATGGTTACTGTTACATATGTTATATTTCCAGAGTTGCGTGAAAAGTATTTACTTTTGAAGGCAACTCTGATTTAATGTTTAACTAGAAGGATAGTGAATTAACTGGTTTAGAATATGTATATTGAGGAGAGCTGATGATGAAAATAGATAATTTATTATACCTGAATACTAGAGAAATGTTGCGGGAGTGGTTAAAGGAAAATCACTTAAATGAAGGGTATTGTTGGATTCTCGTGAGTATAACTTCGAAACCTGATACGATATTATATCTGGATGCTGTTGAAGAAGCGTTGTGCTTTGGATGGATTGATGGAATTAAAAAAAAATATCGGAAGAACAATTGGCACAACGACTATCTCCGCGAGCACAAAAAACATCTTGGACGGAATTAAATAAGGAACGGGTACGACGTTTGGAGAAATTAGAACTTATGACGGATGCGGGAAGAAAGGTACTGCCAGAAATGAAGCGAGAAGCATTTGTAATTGATCCATTGATCGATCAGCGATTAAAAGAAGATCCTCAGGTTTATGACAATTTTATGGGGTTTCCTGAATTATATAGACGCATACGAATTGACACAATTCAAAGGGAACATAAAGATATGGAGTTATATACGCACCGATTAGAAAAATTTATAAAGAATACAAGAGACAATCAAATGTACGGGGATTGGCATGATAGCGGTAGGCTATTGGATTATTAAACTGATTTAAGGTTCTAATACGGAATATGGATATCAGATAGACAAGGGACTACGCTCTTGGCTATAAGGTATAATTGATTATTTTAAAATATGACATACTGTTGTCAAGCCTGGTGCGTTATTCTATATATTATTCTAAGGAGTAATCAGAAATAATTAAATTAAGAGAAAATGTGATATGTAGTATGTGAGATTCACTCCTCCAAGAATGATTATCAGGGTGCTTTTTTGTATCTTTAAATGCAAATGAGGTTCAGGATAGGATTAATGAGGACGGAAGTATACTATTTTGATTGAATTAAAGGGAGATGATTAAATGGAGTTTACTTTACAAGCAATACACGAGGCTCATAAGAAATATACGGGTCCAGACTTCCCAAAACTTATAAGAGAGTTTCGATTAATGGGTATGGTGACTAATACTTATGATTTAAGAACAGGACAGATACTATATGTAAACAAAAATGGTGACCAAATTGAAAGTCAGAGTAGTCCCGTAAATGTTAAAATCGGTGATTTTTCTTGCCAGGAGACAGCTTTAGCAGCATTGAAGAGAAATCAAATTGGTGAGTCTGATTTTGCGACATTTTGCAATGAGATAGCTCAAGCTGGTGTCTATAAATGGATATCAGATTTAGAGAAGATGACATGTAGTTACTATGATTTACAAGAGAATGCAGTAATTGTTGAAACAATACCTTCCGTCTAAAGCTACGTTTAGGCAGAAACATAAGGGCTATGTTTTCTTTATAGAAAGCATAGCCTCTTTTATTTCCTGATGCTTTCTATAGCAAAAAAACAAAGTGTTATCATTGCATACTGAGGTTTTGTTATTTCATAAAGAATAATATAAATGTGGACTAAATACGAATGCTTTGATAGAATATAATTCTATTTTTTATATTATTATAAGATTTAGGTACTTTTATTAAGTTAGATGGAGTGGTAATGATGGGAAATACGGATAAGTTTGAAATGATAGCTAAGATATATGACACCTCTGAAAGAGTCCAAATTGCAAAGGTATCATCAGTTGTTATTCGTGAATATTTTGTTAACACTAAAATCCAAATTATGTGATGTTCTAAAGGTAGGTGGACATTTATTAATAATGGATTTTAGATAAAATATGCATAGCAATCTAGGAGGGAAAGAAACATGTGTGCGAGGATTAAGGAACCCTTTGATTATAAAAGTAAAGAAGAATTTCAAGTAAATTTAGGTAATTGGATAGGTGATGTTTTTTATGATATCCTTCCGGAACACGGATATGAAGTTAGGGAGGAACAAATATATACGGCGTTTCAACTTGCTGACGCGATTTGTAATAAAGAAATCCACTTAGCGGAAGCAGGACTTGGTACAGGTAAAACATTTGCATATTTACTTTCAGCAATTGCCTATGCTCGCTTTAGTGGGAAGCCTGTAGTAATTGCTTGTGCCACCACAGCACTTCAAGAACAACTTGCCGGAGACGAGGGAGATATTAGAAAGCTTTCTAGGCTTCTTGGATTAGAGATAGATGCACGAATGGCAAAAGATCCTCGTCAGTATATCTGTGATGTTCGAGTAAATGAAAATGATGAAGATTTTAACACGATGTCGAAGGAGATTAATCAGTGGATAACGAAAACAAATATGGGGGAACGTTCAGAAATACCGACCATACCGGACCGTGTCTGGAAGTTGATTGGGTGGAATGAATCAATGGCTTGTGATATCTGTTTGAACCGTGGCTTTTGCAAACTTGTTAAGGCAAGAGAGCATTATAGACCTTCGAAAGATTTAATTATTGTAGATCATGATATCTTTTTTCATGACTTATGGACACGAGAGGATAGAATTGCGAATGGGAAATTGCCTATACTACCAAGTTATTCAGCTGTCATTTTCGATGAGGGACATAAGATATTGCTTCCCGCCGCCATGCAGGCTGGCCAACAAATTAATAAGGAAGAGATAGATAGTATGATCCTCTCTCTTGAAGAAATACAGGGAGCTAGGGTTTCATTAAGTTCAACAACGCTTGCCATGGAACAAGCTGCTGGTGATTTTTTTGCATATCTGGAAAGCTCTGTCATAGCAGATGAACGTTCTGAACGACTATCTCTGCGGATCAACGATACCTTATTGAAAGCAGCGAATACCTTTCAAAAGTCATTAGATCATCTTCTTCTTGAGATTCAAATTGAACAAGAACTATATTTTGAGTCTTTATCAATAAGTCAAATACAAGCATATGAAGGTCAAATTGAAAGAGCCATAAGTGCATTAGACAGATTCTGCAGAAATAAAAGTACAGATGCGATCACTTGGGTTGATCATCGGGATGGTAGCTTTTTGGTTGTTCCTAGAAATCTAAATGAAAGGTTGAATCAGAATTTATTCGAGAAGGGATTACCGGTGGTGTTTACCTCTGCAACCTTAAGTAACGAAGGCGATTTTAGCTATTTTATACGAACACTAGGGTTAAAAAAGCCATCCAAATCTACGGTGGGAAGTCCCTTTGATTTAGAAAAACAAGTTGTTGTCTATTTGACCCATCCATCAAATAGGATTAAAGATAGCTATACCCAAGGTATTGAAAAATTAATATCTTTACTAAATCAAAATGGGGGACGAGCTCTAGTGCTTACAAATTCACTGCAGGAAGTTCGAAAAATCAGAAGGAAATTAAGGGGGTACCAGTTACCTTTCGAGGTTTTATGTGAAGATGAAGGGGATAGAGGTTATCTTGTTCGAAAGTTTAGAGAGATGGAAACATCGGTATTGATTGGTACTAATTTTTGGGAAGGAATCGACGTGCCTGGTGACGCACTAACAATGCTTGTCGTTTGGCAGTTACCTTTTCCTTCACAAGATCCTTTCACTGAAATGCAACGAAAAGAGGCAAGGGAACGAGGATTAGATCCAGTCATCGCAGTAGATTATCCTGAAATGGGGCTTAAATTAAAGCAAGGATGTGGGAGATTAATTAGAACACGGGAAGACAAAGGAGCAATCGTTATTCTAGATTCCGTATTAGGAGCACCTTGGGAAAAAGTTGTTATGGGGGCACTACCTTCTGGAGCCAGCATTAGAACAATAGAAGACTTGAATTATTCATCTCCATGAATAATTCAAGCCTTCTAATATATTTGTCTCTTTTAAAGTGATATCAAAAATACGGGTTAATTCCTAAAAAACTATTGACTTTAATATTCTCCTTTAATTACAAAAAACGAACCCCGAATTGTCCCAGCTAGTTTAGACTTCTGTCTAGCAAACTTAAACTTCGTTTCTAACTCCTTTGGAATTTCCATCCCCTCAGAAAGCTTCAAACCAACGGCGCGCTTCTTAGGGTCATCAACCGTATACATGACGTTAATCACTAGACCATCCTCATAAAAGACGTAGGCAAATTTGATATTTTCTACTTGAAATTGCGATGTTTCTAAAGGTTTGGCTGCAAACTCGATACCACGTTCCACCTTCAAAATTCGGTTCGCGTATTCAAGGGTCTCTTTACTTTCGCTTGCCGGTATAACTGTAAATTCATGCTTGTATTTGTTCATAAAGTAACGGGCCTCATTAGCACGTAAACCGGCAAGCGCTTCTACTACAGGTGAAGACTCTAATCCAACGGTAGACACATTTGTAAAATCAACGATATAGGACATATTCATCCCTCCTTTTATCTCTTTATTTTCGTACAACCGGAATCCACATTTCTCCAAATACTAAGCCGTTATGTTGCCCCATTTCAACCACTGCATTCGGCCCGCCAACATAGGCAAAATTCTTTGCTTCAGGCAACGCTTGACCAAAGGCAAGACCAGAAAGCTTATTATTCAACTCTTCAGCCGTCTTATCTTCCCCTTTCACAACTAGGTAATTCCCTTTCGGAAATTGGATAACTCTTGCTTCTTCTGGTGCTGATGCCTCTGTCATGACGCCTGCATAATGCATCATCTTGTTATTCACTGCTTCGTTCACAGCAAAAACGTAATCATTTGTGGCTAGGGCCTTTAAAGTGACAAGCCTTCCATCCTGACTGACTGCCTGCCAAAAGTCTGACTTTTCCTTATTTAAACCAGTAAAGTCTGTGTAATTGCTCTTAAGTTCAGCTCCAAAACCTATAACGGTAAAGCTATCTTTTTGTTCTATTATATAATTTGCCATATTTAAAACCTTCCTTCATTTATATTAATCAAATGACTTGTCTTCTTCATCTGATGTGTTTATAATAACCTTAAATCATGTCAAAAAATGATACTGTTTAGGAGTCCCAATGAAAAAAGTTGAACGGATTAATATAATCATGCGGTATATCAATAATCGTGCCCACTTTACAATTACTGAGCTCATGCTGGAATTTAACATTTCTCGGTCTACAGCGATTAGAGATATCAGAGAAATTGAGGCCATGGGGGTACCGCTTGTCGCTGAAGTTGGAAGGGATGGGGGCTATTTTGTCATGCATAATTCTGTACTGCCCAATGTTCGATTTACTGATCATGAACTCAAAGCACTTTTTATTGCTTTTATGGCCACAAGAAATCAACAACTTCCCTATCTAAAGAGTCGTCAGTCATTAGCAGAAAAATTACTAGGACTCATTTCAGAAAACCAACAAGATGACCTTGTTTTTTTAAATCAAATCTTGATTTTTGAAGGGACTAACCCCAATAATCCCGACCTGCTTGATCTTTCAGACCTCCCACATCCCATGTTAGAAAAACTCATCCAAATCCTTCTTTTGGATAGCTATTTATTGCTTACCATTAAAGAAGAGAAGGGAATAAAGTCTGATCATCCAATTTATCTCTTACACCTTTATCGTGAAAAAAGCCTTTGGCTAATTGAAGGCTTTGATTTAAATGAAGAAAAGAAGCGGATTTTTTCTGTCGACGATCTCACCGATGTCATACCCTACCCGTCAAAAAAAAGATTAAGTAAGAAAAAGATTTTAGAAAAACTAAGTAGTAAGGAAGAAGTAATCAACCTAATCCTTGATCTGGGTCCAAAAGCGATTGCTCAGTTCAAAAAATACCATCCTTTAAAGATTTCAATTTCCTATACGAATCCTTACCAAACCACAGCCATTCTAAAGACTTTTATCAATGTTACTAAGCCTGAAGAATTAACAGAAGTAATAAATTGGCTACTATTCCTAGGTGGAGATATCAAGGTCAGGGAAGTGCCAGAAGAAGTCTTAGAAGGCTTACAAGATAGATTATGCTTATACTGCCCATAAGCGTGCTTTATTTGAAACCTATATCGACGAAGATGGTGATAGTTTATTCCATCCTAAACATAATTATTAGTATTTGCGTAAATTTATATAATAGAACTTAAATCATAAGGTGGTGTAACATGGATAAAAGCAAATGGTTCTCAGGTATGGAAATGGATATTAAGATTCAGATAGGTAGCATAATTATTAATATTCTTAATATCTCTTATGAACCACCTCGTCCCTCTTGGTATTATAAAAACCATGCACACAGTGGCTTTGAGTTACATTTTATACCGGATGGCAAAGGTACCTTGCGAGTTTTAGACAAAACTTATGTGATAACTCCAGGTGTATTTTATGTAACCGGTCCGGATGTATACCATGAGCAAAAGGCGGATGAGATAGAGCCAATGTCAGAATACTGCATAAACTTAGAGGTTAAGCATCTCAAGAGCAGCAAAAAGAAAATAGATAACTATATGCAAAGTGAAGTAGATAATATATATAATACGCTGGTAAATACAAAGTTCTGGTTTGGAAATGATGAATACTTCAGTATTGATTTATTTACTAAACTCATAGGTGAAATAGAAAGCAACTTTTTGGGTCATTACACATATATTCAAACACTTGCAACACAAATTATATTAAATGTTGTAAGAACATTATCAATGAATAAAAAGTCGGGTTATGAGGTACCACATAAAATAATAAATGATTCCAGAAGACTTTTGGTAGATGATTATTTTAGAAACTATGAAGCTTCCTTATCACCTCACGAATTGGCTTCCCAAATTGGTGTCACGGTAAGGCAACTTAATCGAATTATGCAGGAATACTATGAGATGTCCTTTAAGGAGAAGCTTACCTATGAGAGATTGGAGGAAGCTAAAAATTTATTAATCAACTCGCAGCTACCCCTAAAAGAGATTTCCGAAAAGATTGGGTTTACCAGTTTAAGCTATTTTAGCAGGGTATTTAGTAAATACTATGATATTTCACCTAATAAATTTAGGTCTATCCATCAAGCTTGAAGAAGGTATATAGAAAAAGCCGTTGGATTGTCTGAAGTACACTTCAGTCTGACCAACGGCTTATGTATTACGGTTTTATTACTTTTGTATTACTGTTTATTTCCTTGTGCATCAAATTGCCTTACATAAGTAACAACTTCGTTGAAGTTTGCCCAAGCAATTCCTGCATACTGATCAGCTGCCCCATAGGACATAATCAGTGTATCATCTACTACAATACCTGCTGTCGTAAATAGACATGGACAGGGGAACTTATCCGGCATTTCCCAGTCCTTCTTAACATACATTAATCGTTCTGGACAACGATGGATTACTTCAGGAAAATCATTTTCCTTCTCTCTGAGAATGATAAAGGATTGGGAATAGCCATAACCTGGCCAAGTTTTTCCATGGTATTGAAAGATCCATTCGCCATTCCCCAGCTTAATTGGGGGCCAACTTCCGCCAATTCTTTCCTCTTCCCAATCAAATAAACTTCCAGCTAAAAATTTGTGAGTAGCCTTATTTGTTGCAAAGTCCTTTATGTTTTCTGCAGCAGCGAGGAAAATTGAAGGCGTTTTGTAATGCGTATTCGGGTCAAATAGTTCAGGATTGTGTGGTCTGTGCATCATGACATATTGTAGCTTGCCATCAATCATCATTTTCTCAGAAAAGAGGAATACATCTCGATTATCATCAACACATGAATTTGTCAAATTACAAACATAGGTGAACGCATGATCATAATCCTTATTTTTGAGTTTATCTAAATTCAATTTAAACAATACAGTTGTCGTATCATTCGTAAATGCAGATTTTCCAAAAGGATTATTCGCTGACCTTGACCATTCAGGTATGTTACTTCTTTGTTCAGCTGAGGTTTCTGACCAGTAAGGTCCAGGAGGAAACATACGGCTTGCAGCAGAGACATATAGCTGTCCTTCCACTTCAAATATCCTTGGATCTTCAACACAGCCATTCGAATAGTTAATTACTTTGTTTCCCTCATCATCTAGGATATAAAGCTTATCTATATCATATTCAACGAAAGGTGCTAGAGCAGGTCTTGAAAAATCAGCATCCCAAGTAGTTCCGTTATCTTCGCTTTTCGCGTAACCTAAGAATATTGGGTATGGATTTGAACAATCCTCAGCTAATTTTTTATCTGGGTATGGACCAGTGGCTCTAAATAACATATGTAGCGTAGCTGATTTGGGATCCTTGATAATGGCAGGATTTAGAATCATTGTATCTGCCCATGAAACTCCTGGCATAGGGGAAAGGACTGGTGCTGAGGATGTTATAATTTCTGGCTTCATTTGTATATCTCCTTATAATTTTTTATTCGGTAGTAATATGACGTTATATTATAAGATGATAGCAAAGAAGTTATAATCTTTATATACACTATTCAGACATTGTTTCAAAAATATGTCGCAAAATTAAAATACACTTCTGCTTCCGTTGTATACACTTTTATTATTGGAGGAATGGATGAAGATCAAGAAAGCTTAAACAATTGTTAGTGGAAATTAAAAATACGTTATAGACACTACAAGTAACGTTATTGTAGAGCTATTTTCGTAAGTGTAAAATTTAGTTATTAAATCATCTTGAAAGTGAGGGAATAAAGTGTTATATAAAATTAAGTGTGAATGCAGGAATAACCCAATAGTTATCGGAAATGAATCATGGAATAATTTCAAAAATAGTACCTTGGTTAAAATCAGTTACATTTCTAGATCCATAAACCCCCAAATAAAGACTAGTTTGATTCAAATTCGTTCCCAAACTTACATAGAAAGCTGATTGGGACCCAAAATTATAATCTGTTTCAATAACACTAAAATCACTTAATTTACAGTCTGCTCTTACTCTGGTATAAGCTAAAACCCCTCTAACTGGAGGCTTGGCTTCTTCATTTCTAGCAAAATCGGTAAATACTACGCTTCCCGTTAAATCGGGGATTCCATTTCCCATATATGGTTGGACTCCTGTAAGTGCAGTACCTCCAAACTTATCAGGGCGGGGGTCCATATGATAATAACAAGTTAAAGGCGGAAGACGAAGCACTGAGGTTTTTACTGCTTCATCATAATAAGCAGATGTTTTCTCATTCAAAGACGAGTTTGTTGAGCAGTCCCTTATAATCGAAGTAGGAAAAGAACCTTCCCAACCTCGCCAACCAAAATTAATAAATCCATCTTGGTCAGGTTCAGATTCTAGGAAAGAATTTTGAATAAGCTGAGTAACCGGTATTGGTTTATAATGAATAAAAGAATAAATCGACTCTACCAGATCCTGCCCGACATTTCCCACATATTTGATATAGCGGTCATAAAACCTTTGAAATGAAATGCCAGTTATATTACGAACCCCCTTGGCAATTACAGTGAGGGTTTCCTGAATAGGGAAGGGAAGTTCATTAAAACGTGTTACGACGGGCGGGTTATCGATAAGTGTATTCTTTGATACATCGATTTCAATTATTTTACCGGCAATTTCCATATCATCCTGGCTTAAATTAAATGGATCGTATCCAAATCCACCATCACCAGTTGTTAAGATAAGTTTTTCTGTTTCTGGCGAGAAATTCAAGCTATTGACACCATTATGATTTGAAAATGGCCTTCTTATATTAAGTAAAGTTCGCTGTTTTAGGGGTTGACCATTCGATTGCACAATCCATTCCTCAACTGTGTCAATATGATCGTATTGAGTTTCTCTATTAACCCACTTAAGGCTTGAAGCTCTAGGGTCACATGGATTAGGATGATATGCTTGTGAAAGAGCACCTGTACCTTGTGTTCCAGCTACGGAATAATGAAGATAAAATTGACCGTTATAATAAAATTCGGGATGGAACGCTAATCCAATCAAACCCCGTTCATCATATCCACCACTTGAAACACCTAATTTTAAAATTTGTGAGCGGATATCTAAAAAAGTCCTGATAACTCCATTTCCTATGTAAAAGATCTCTCCTACTAGGGTGGCAATAAATAAACTTTCTACCCTGTCACCCGGAAGAAGGGTTGTTTTCAAAACGGTGGGTAAATTTATATTACTTACAATTGGCCGTAAGCTAACTTTAACCTTAATCAACTAACTTCACCCTCCCTATATCTTCATATTCTTTTATAAGAATATGATTTGGACAGTTCTTTTAGTACAAAACAGGCTTGAGGAGTGTATGATGAGTTACTTTATCCGGAGTTGATTTTGAATATATAGTAATATAAAATCAGAACGAGAGTGAGAAATATACTTGCGTTATGTAGTATAATATAGGTAGAGGCTCACATGGAATCGAAAGTATGGATGAAAAATTGAGGCTTAGAATGTGAAAATAGGGTTCGACTATAACTAGTTTATTTTTACTGTCTTTAATAAAATAACAAACCTTCAACATGGTATAGATAGAAACGTGCAGGGTATGATAAGGAAAATATTAATTTTAATCTGGTATTTTGTAAACGATAAGCTATTACTGATAGATAGGAGGTGGTTTCAAGTGAAAAAGATTCTCGTGATTGATGATGAATTGGCAATTAGAGATTTACTTGAGTTAGTTCTCAAAAGAGAAAATTATCAAGTGAAAACAGCAGAGAATGGTAGGACTGGTCTTATTGAGATTGATTCCTTTCAACCGGATCTCATTTTACTGGATTTAATGCTGCCTGACTACTCAGGCTATGATCTATGCAAGGAAATTGAAAAAAAATATGTAATTCCTGTCATCATGTTATCTGCAAAGAATGAAATTATTGATAAGGTATTAGGGCTCGAGCTTGGAGCAGAAGATTACATTACAAAGCCTTTTGATAATAGAGAACTCATAGCTAGGATAAAGGTTGTACTAAGAAGATATGAACATAACAATCTAACAAACAATGGTGAAGTGGATCAAATATCATATGGGGAACTGGAATTTGATTTGGAAACAAGAATGGTACTTAAAAATGGAACTAGGGTTTTATTGACAGCAAATGAATTTAAAATTCTTGAAACCCTGTTGAAAAAACCAAAAAAAATTTTCACAAGAGATGAACTCCTTGATATTGTATGGGGGTATGATTATTTAGGTGACAGCCGTTGCGTTGATATGACAATAATGCGACTTAGGAAGAAGTTGGAGGATGATGCGGAAAGCCCGAAGTATGTAAAGACCATCTACGGATTTGGTTACCAGCTTGGAGGTGAATCTGTTTGAAATATGCAACTAAGCTTCTTTTAAATTATTTATTTTTCTCTGTATTATCCTTTACCATTATTATTATCACCGTGAATAAAGCCATAGATTACTATAGTTTTGTGACAATAGAAAAACAAATGATGGAAAAGGCGGATATGTGCGAGTTAACATTTCGTGAAATACTTACAAAACATGAAAAATCAACTTCTAAGGGACTTGCATCCGATGTGTCGAAAAGTGCTCTGGAGGCTTTAAAATCTTCTGCTAAGGAAGTGCGAATATATGATAGTGACCTGAGAATTCAGGGATTAGCGGTGGATGGAATTAAAATTAGTAACGGGAAGCCTTTGATTTTTAAGGGAAATATTGAAAATGCCCTTAAAGGAAATTATTCTTATACAGTTACGGATAATAAATTGATTTATTTTGCAATCCCGATTCAAGACCAATATTATCAAAATGTCTATGTATTCGAGCTTGTTGAAAACATCTCTTATTTTTATGATATCATGGATAAGATACGGTATATAATGTTTATTGGCGCAGGAGGATTTATTATTCTTATAACGCTTTCAAGCTTGTATATTGCCCGTAAAACTACAAAACCAATTAAATATCTTCTTGGTGCTACGGAAAGGTTTTCAAAACAGCAATTCGAGCAGGTTAAATTGAATAGGAAAGATGAGCTGGGAATGCTTGCTGCGGGACTAAATCAGATGGGCATTCAATTAAACGACTATATACAGTATCAGAAGCAATTTGTTTCCAATGTTTCTCATGAGCTGAAAACACCGCTGGCTGCAATCCGAGGCTTTTCTCAATATTTATACGAAGGCGAAAATGAGGATGAGGATTTACAAATGATATATTTTCATCTTGTAAATGAATCAGATCGTCTTACAATGCTCATTAATGAGTTATTGATGCTATCTCGATTTGACAAAGCAGATCAAGCAAATCTTAACACCGAGAAAACGGATTTATCCGAATTAACGGGTAGTGTGGTTTTAGAGATGAAATCAAAAGCCGATAAAAATGAAATAATATTGGAGGTAAATCTGGAGAAAGCGGTTTTTGCCAATGTAAATAAAATATTAATGTCACACGCAATTGCGAATGTTTTAGATAATGCTATAAAGTATTCTAATGCAAAAAGTCATATAAGGGTTGAAACTTTTGCTATGCAAACGGAAGCAGTTATCAAAATAAGTGATCAGGGTATTGGAGTCGACCAGAGTGACATTACGCGGGTTCAGGAGAGATTTTACAGAGCTAAGAATTCAAATTTTGCGAAGGGTTCAGGTCTGGGACTTCCAATTTGTAAAGAGATTGTTGAGAAATTTAATGGGCATTTGGTGTTCGAAAGTGAAATAGAGGTGGGAACTACAGTTTCATTAATTCTTCCAATAACGTGAAGTTACAAGAATGATACAAGTCTGTTATTACTAAAAAAGAAATTTTATGTATAATGACCTCATAAACAAAATAAATCTTAGGAGGTATAATTATGAAAGCAAAAAGAAAATTAGGAACAATAATTGTAATTATGATATTAAGTATAGCAGTTCTGGCGGGGTGCGAGAAAAATCCGGTTGGTTCGTCAACTGCTCCAACAAGTGCTCCAACATCTGCTCCAACATCTGCTCCGGCAACTGATAAGGAAGCTGAAGATGATACAACGGATACATCAACCGATATATCAGATGATAATACAGTTGACAATAATACCGATACCGATGTAATAAAGGAGGGTACTATTCCAAAGAGCGGAAATGTTATTCTAAAAGAGTTGGCATTTGTTTATAACGACAATACAGTTGCTATTTCTGATATTGTTGATGATGAAAAGTTGGAAGGTATTCTGGGCAAAGCGGACGAAATCAAATCGCACACCTATTCTTTAGATGATGGGTTAAATATGGATACACTTATCGGCTTCACGGAAAAGCAATACAAATTTCCAGGGCTTGAGATAAAAACCATAAATACAACTGAAGACGAGAAGTTTTATATTTTTCAAATTAAAATTACTGACACAGGCTATTCCACAATACGAAATATAAAAGTCGGAGACAGTGTTGAAAAACTGAAGGAAGCATATCCGGAAGGAAATTTGATTGGGAATGGAGCAGCCAATGAAGAGGATGATTTTCAATATCTACCGGTAAATTATGTTGATGGAATGAAATTTCATATCAAAAATGAAAAGATCGAAAGCATTCTAATGTATAAGCTACTGGATTAATTTAGTAAAAAGGACAGTCAAACACAGTTAATATGTGGGTTGGCTGTCCTTTTATATTGGCGATTAGGTAATAATCGCATCCGCTTGATGACGAGAATGAAGCAATACTCCTCATTTGAATTTTTATATAAAAACCCTTAGTAATTACCGGTTTAAATAATAAACCATAAAATTAAGGTATGCGGCGAATAGGCACCAAAGTAAGTAAGGAATTTGAAGATAGGCTGCAATTGGACTAATTCTATAGAAAATAACGATCATCCATATAATTAGTAGAATAAGCACAACAAGCCAGATAAAAGCTAATAAATACATATTAAATCCAAAAAATATAATACTCCAAAAGAAATTAAAGATTAACTGGGCACCGTATATATTTAAGGCCCTAGTCTTCAGCGGTGAATTAGAGGAGTATATTAAATAGGAGGATATGCCCATTAGAATATAGAGAATTGTCCAAACAATTGGAAAAATAAAAGCTGGTGGATTAAGTGGCGGTTTGATTAGTTGCGAATATATCGTTACAGTATTTTTAGTGAGCAGACTGGCAAACATGCCAAGTGCAATCGGTATTAATATAGATATAATTAGTGGTCCTAGCTTTTTTGAGTTCATATAAATCCCTCCTTTATAACATTATTCGAAAGAGCTGACATTTATGATGGAATTATGATAATATTCATACTTTTATAACTTTTTCGAAGATATAAGTAGATGAATAGAAAGAAAAAAGTCTTCCATTCATTCTTATAAAAGTGAAATTATGCGGTTTTTATCACTCAGTGATGAAGTAGTAATCGAAATAAATGATATTTTGAATAATTATAGAAAAAAGTATTTCATTATTATTCAATTAATTCAAAAATATGTAAAATAAATATTGGAAAAAGAAAGAAAATGTGTTAATATCAGATTTGGACACTAAAGTGGGGGAAATATACGAATGACATACATTTTTTTGGGCTTTTTAGCTTATATATTCTTTGTTATATATGACATAAATAGCATAGTTTTTAAACGAAAAATATTAAATTGCTTTTTTTTTATTGGATTTTTTTTGATTGTAGTGGCCACCGGTGGAATTATTATTACCTCGTTGGATTTGATTCAGATTAATATAGTAAGAATGGGAATATTCGGAGTGTTTACTGCTCTGTTTTTTAGTCTGCTAATATATACCTTATTCTTCGCGTTGCCATTTAAAAATACGTATATTGAGACGGAAGGCTCGCCAAAAGTTTGTCAAAGTGGAGTTTATGCTTTATGTAGACATCCGGGAGTTCTTTGGTTTATTGGTTTTTATGCATTTTTTGGTATAACACTTCAGCTACCGCTACTTCTTATTGCGGCAGTCATTTTTAGCCTTTTGAACGTATTCTATGTTATCTTTCAAGATAATTGGACTTTTATGAAAATTTTTGTAAATTATGCTGAATATAAAAAAGTTACTCCGTTTTTGATTCCAAATAATAAAAGTATAAAGCGTTGTCTACAAACATTAAAGTAGGAAGGGAGGTACGATGAGATGAAATTTGAAGAGAAATTGAAGAAAAAACAACATGATATGATTTGGCAAGAGTATTGTGGATTTCTGGATCTAGATATAGATTCTTATATGAATATACAATATCGTTTAATGTCTGAGCAGATTTCACTTTGGAGTGAATGTGAGCTTGGTAAGAAGATATTAAAAGGAAAGAAACCAAAAACAGTTGAAGAATTTCGTCATATGGTTCCCTTGACTACATATGAAAATTATGCGGATGTTTTACTCCAGAAAAAAGGAGAAATGCTGCCTGATCTTCCCATTATATGGATACAGACTACATGGGAAGGAGGCAAACATCCGATTAAGGTTGCTCCTTATACGAAAAGTATGATGGATACATACCGTAATAATACAATTGCATGCCTTATGCTTGCAACAAGCCCGAAAAAGGGTTCTTTTAATGTTCGGGCAACGGATAAGATGCTTTATGGTCTGGCACCACTTCCTTATGCGACGGGTCTTCTACCATTGGTATTAAATGAAGAAATCGGAATTGAATATTTACCGACGGTAAAAGAAGCAATTAAAATGTCGTTTAGCGAACGGAATAAATTAGGCTTTAAAATGGGATTGAAAAAAGGAATTGATTTGTTTTTTGGTTTGGGAAGCGTTACCTGCTTCATTAGTTTAAGCTTTTCTTCCTTCGGGAAAGGTTCCTCAAAATCCGGTGGTAATACGAAAAAGGATAGTTGGCTAAGTTACTCACCCAAGATACTTCTGAAGTTTGCTATCGCAAAGTATCGATGCAAAAAAGAGAACAGAGAACTTAAACCAAAGGATTTATTTAAACTAAAAGGTTTTATGTGCGCTGGAACAGATAATAATTGTTATAAAGATACCTTGGAAGATTTATGGGGAATACGTCCCATGGAAATATTCGCAGGTACGGAACCCACACTGATTGGTACAGAAACTTGGACACGGAATGGAATGTACTTCTTCCCGGATTCTTGCTTCTATGAATTCATTCCGGAAGCAGAGATGTATAAAAGTTTGAATGATTCTACATATCAACCAAACACTTATCTGATGAATGAGGTTGTACCCGGAGAGAAATATGAGTTAGTGATTTCCGTATTAAAAGGTGGTTCCTTTGTCAGATACCGCGTTGGAGATGTATACCTGTGTATTGGACTAGAGAATAGTGAGGATCAGACAAAAATCCCACGATTTAAATATATCGATCGTATTCCAACAATTATTGATATTGCAGGTTTTACCCGTATTACGGAACATTCTATTCAAGAAGTTGTAGACTTATCTGGATTACCTATTGAAAATTGGATTGCGGTTAAAGAATTCAACAAGCAAAATCGTCCTTTCATGCACATGTATGTTGAAATGAAAAGTGATTCTCTAATCAATACGGGAATGAGTAAGGATATTTTGAAGGAGCATTTATCAATTTATTTTAAGTATATTGATCAAGACTATAAAGATTTGAAACGTATCCTTGGGATGGATCCTTTGGATATTACAATTTTGAAATGTGGTACATTTAGTGGATATGAAAAACAGAAGAATAAAAAATTGAGTCATATTAATCCAACGAACTTTGAAGTTATGGAATTACTACGTTTTGAGAATATAGATTATAAGCTAGTAGGAGGGAGATGTTTATAATGGGTAATTTTGCATATGTACCAGTTATTGCATTGTTATGCTATTCACTCTTATTCCTTGCTTTAATTGCAGCGAAAAAGAATCGTATCATTAATTCTTTCCTTTTTATACTAGTTGTGCTAATTTTATGGACCGGTGGAGCCTACTGTATGAGAAGGCAACTGCCGCCATCGGTAGACTTTTGGTATAATGTTTCTATCCTAGGATTGACTATGCTACCATATTCATTTATTAATTTTGTATGTGAATTCGCAGAGTATCGGAATGTATTTGTAAAGAAAATCTGGTTAGTGATTTTGATTGCAGTTAATATCATCAATGTTCTTACAGGATTCTTTTTAGCTCCTCCGGAGCCGATAAAACAAAATGGTGAAACAGTATTTGTATATCATTATACATGGCCGGTAGCAATTCTTTTTGCTATATTCGTTTTAGTATTTTTGAATATGCTGTATTTCTTACTTAGTTACAGCAAGAAAAATACATTGACAAAAAAGCAATTCATGCCAATTATCATAGGTATTATCATTCTTTTCGTTGGACATATTTGTATCTTGATCCCATACTTTAAGGGGTTTCCTACGGATATCCTGGCTAGTGTTTTCAATGCGTTTTTTATGTTTTTTGCTTTGTATAAGAGAAACTTATTTCGATTAAAGTTACTTTTGTCGAGAGGAAGCTGTTATGCTATTACAGCAGGATTGTCCGTTGCTATTTTTACCAATTTAATAAATCCGCTAGAACGATTAATTGTTAATAATTATTCTCTTTCTACGGAGCAGACAATTCTGGTTATTACCTTCGTCTTCAGCTTCTTTATTTTCTTCATTTATTTTATAATGAAGCGCTTTATTGATATGGTATTTGTTAACGATGAAGTAGTGCAAGCTGAGAGTCTCAAAGAATTCAGCTTAAATATTTCCAAAAGTCTGAATGTGAAAGAGATATTGGAGGAACTTGCAGAAGTAATCCATAATACAATAGCAGTTAAAAAAGTGTTTATCTGCATCCCTAATAAAAATAACACCTGTTATGAAATAGTACATTGTACTAACCCACTTGACTTAAATAGATTTACAATTAAAATAGATAATCCCTTTGTAACATGTTTGGAAAATAGCAATGAGTGTCTTTTAATGAAAGATTTTAAAAGAACCATTGCTTATAAGTCTATGTGGGAAAACGAGAAAAAACAGCTACAGGAATTAGATATCGAATGTGTGGTTCCTCTAAAAGATGATAGCGGTATGATAGGAATTATTCTTCTCGCTGAAAAGGAGAAGAAAGCAAATTTTACTTTTAAAGATATTAGCTTTTTAGATTCAATTAATTCGATTGGATCAATTGCAGTTAAAAACTCCAAATTATTTGAAAAGGTATATCTGGAAGCGCGTATTGATGAGTTGACCGGACTTCTCAATCGCAAGTATTTTTATGAAATACTGCAACAGGAGTATGATAAATTTAAAGATGATTCCTTAGCCTTGATTATTCTAAATATTGATGATTTTAAATTATACAATCAATTATATGGTAATAAGGAAGGGGATGTTGCTCTTCAGAATGTGGCACAAATTATCAATGCAAGTGTTGGTAATAATGGCTATGTGGCCAGGTATAGCGGTAAAGAATTTGCAATTATTCTTCCGGCATATGATATATTCTCTGCAAGAAATCTGGCTGAAGTTATTAGAAAACAAATTCTTAATATGAACAAACGAGAATCCGATTATGCACTAAAGATGTTAACGGTAAGTGGAGGTATATGTTCCATACCATATGCTGCGAGTAATGTAAAACAATTAATCGAGAATGCAGACATGGCAATTTATACCGTAAAACATAATGGTAAGAATGCAATAATGGTTTATACCGGTAGGGAGCAGAAGGTTGAAAGAAATATTATAGATTTCCATAAACATCGCGAAAATATCTATTCAGAATATGCATCAACAATTTATGCACTTACTGCGGCTATTGATACAAAGGATCATTACACTTTTAATCACTCAAGAAATGTAGCATATTATGCGACAGAACTTGCATATGCGTTTGGCATGAATGATGACTGTGTTGAAATTGTACGTGAAGCCGCTTTGTTGCATGATATTGGAAAAATTGGTATACCGGAGCATGTGCTTAATAAACCGGCAAAATTAACGGATGAAGAATATCAAATAGTAAAGGGGCATGTAGAGAGCTCTATTGGAATCATTCGGCATCTTCCGTCACTTGATTATGTGATACCAGCAGTAATCGGACATCATGAACGGTATGATGGTAATGGATATCCTAGAAGAATTGCGAAGGAAGATATCCCTATTTCTGCTAGAATTTTATGTATTGCAGATTCCTTTGATGCAATGATTTCCTCAAGACCATATAAGAAGCCATACTCAGTTGGTGATGCATTAAAGATATTGAAAGATCAAGCCGGACTGCAGTTTGATCCCAAATTAGTTCAGATCTTCGTTGAGCTAGTTGAGAGTGATATGATAAAAGCATGCGAGGAAGAGCCTGCATAAAAGGAGATCTTTTCGAGTTTTAAGATAAAAGTAAATCTTTTGAAGTTCTAAGATAAAAGTAAATTGTAAAACCGAATTCAAAATCAAGAGACTAAGTTCTGGCCAATTTCAACGCCTAAAACTTAGACTCTTTTTTTATTCAAAAAGAAAAGGTTTTGCAATTTATAAGTTTGCATTTACCTTATATAGTATGACATGCTATTATATTTGTAATAAGATAAGAATTATACGAAAGCAGTTTCCATATCTGGATATAATATTTGAAATAATGAAAACTACGTATTTATTAAAAAAAGGAGGAATAATTAAGAAGTGCATTAACACTCAACTGTATTAAGAAAGGGGGTAGACAATAATGAAATATGCTTTTTTTACTGGAGCGACAGGTGGATTAGGTGTTCTATGTGTCTCAGCGCTGTCCAAAACGGGAAATTGGACGATATTTGCTGCGGGTAATAATGAATCAGTATTGAAACAGCTGGAAAAATTGCCGAACATCATTCCCATCAAGGTGGATATTACTAAACAGGAAAGCGTTGATAACGCATACGAAGTGGTACAAACATATACCAGTACGCTGGATGCGATTATCAATTTCGCAGGATTGACCTATTTTACATCCTTGATTGAAGGTGAAAGTATAAATGCGGTTGAAAGACTGCTGGATGTTAATGTTGTCGGCATGGCGAGAATAAACCGAACATTTTTTGAGATGATCTATAAAGGAAAAGGACGGATTATCAATTGTAGCTCGGAATCTGGCTGGATGACACCTCAACCCTTCGCGGGACCTTATATTCTATCTAAGTATGCGGTTGAAGCATATAACGATAGCCTGCGACGAGAGTTATTATATTTAGGTATTCCTGTTATAAAAATTCAACCGGGTTCTTATGAAACAAATATAACTCAGCAAGTAAATCATTTTTTTGATAAAGCGGTTTCTGAAACAACATACTACAAAGAGCTTTTGCTAAAGATGAAACCGATGATGACAATGGAACTAAACCAGAAAAACGATCCACGCCACCTAGTAAATACCGTAATAAAGGCATTGGAATCTAAAAATCCAAAAATGAAATACAGAGTAGGTACGGGTAAACTTTTAGCAATGCTAGAGCTACTTCCTGAATGGGGTGTGGATGCAGTTTATAAACGTTTCTTTCGATAAGGGTATCGATAATCAGCAAAGCGTAAAGTAATGGGAGGGATTCTCTGAATCCCTCCCATTACTTTATGTTTAGATTATAAAAACTCATAACATTGGATAGAACCTTATTACTTGTTGTGAACTTTATTGAAGTTTTTATTAATTCTCATAAGGTTTAATTGTTTGAATTGTACCATCAGTATTATACTTCAATTCGGTATATTTCACACAGCGCTTGTGATTAACGCCACCGGATAAGGAACTGTCATGATAGAATAGATACCATTTGTCCTGAAACGAAACGATGGAGTGATGGGTTGTCCATCCAATAACGGGTTCAAGGATTCTGCCTTGATAGGTGAAAGGACCTTTTGGATCCTTGCTGGTTGCATAAACAAGATAATGAGTGCTACCCGTAGAATAGGATAAATAATAATATCCGTTATATTTGTGCATCCAAGGTCCTTCAAAATATCTTCTGTCTTCATCTCCAGCAGTAATTGGGTTACCGTTTTCATCAACAATTAAGATCTCCTGTGGAGTGCTCTTAAAAGAAAGAAGATCATCGCTTAACTCAGCAACGATAGGTCCCAGAGCAGGTTTATTACCCTTAGGCCCTTCTGCGTCCGGATTAAAATTACCACTTTGCCATTTTTCTAACTGACCACCCCAGAGACCACCAAAATAGATGTAGGATTTGTCGTCCTCGTCAATGAATACAGCGGGATCAATGCTGTAACTTCCAGGAATGTAATTGGCTTCAGGAGTAAAGGGACCAGCAGGCTTCTTACTGGTTGCTACACCGATACGGAAGATACCATCCTTGTCTCTTGCGGGGAAGAATAAATAATAGAAGCCATTCTTATAAGCAGCATCTGGTGCCCACATTTGATTGCCTACCCAGGGAATATCCTTCATATGAAGAGCCTCTCCGTGATCAATGCAAGGAGAGTTTAAATCGTCCATTGATAAGATATGATAATCTTCCATCTTATATTGGTCTCCGTTATCATTATCAGGTCCATTATGATCTAAATCGTGGGACGGATAAATATACAGTTTGCCCTCAAAGACGTGTGCTGACGGATCTGCAGTAAAGATATGCGTAACTAAAGGTTGATTCGGTTCTGTATTCATTTTCATTTTAATTCTCCATGTCTTTTTTTAGTTAATACCATAATACCAAGGTTAGCATATATTTTCTACGCAAAAGTTGCCATCTTATTATCAATTATTATCATTTTAATATGGATTTATTTAAATTACCATCATATTTAGCAATCGATAATAGGCTGGAGTACTTCACTCAGTTCAATCAGCTTTATGTTTTGAGGTAAACTGGCAGAACTAGGGTAGATTACTTGGTTTTATCGTATGTATATGTACAAATATGATATGTATATTATTTCCAATATTTATGATATAATATTGGTATTCTCGGTGATAGTGTTGCCACTAGTGTAGGAGATTATGATCCATTGGCTTATGTCCGATTGATCAATGGAACGGCTTATAAAATTAAATGACCACGACTTTTGGTGAAAAGATAAGCTAGTTTTGTATGTGCCTACAATTGAGATAGGTTTCGAACAGTAGTTCATTTTGGAGGTGGTATTAGTATGAAGGCAAACAAAAATGTATTAATTATTATTTACATAATATTATGCTATTGTTTCACAAGCGGTACAAGTGCAACGAATCCTGAAAATACTGCAGATACAGAAGATGTAACTGATAAAATAGATATTACAGCAGAAGAAGATGCAGAAGAAGCAGAAGAAGCAGAAGAAGCAGTAGATGCAGTAGATGCAATAGATAAAAATACAGCTACTGATTATTCGAACAAAAAACATTGGTTATCATTGCCTGTATCAGGTGAGAAGGAGGTAGACATTTTTTATCTATATCCTACGGTTTGGCAAAAGGCTGAAGTTGGGGAACCGAATATATGTGAAATTGATAATACAAGCATGCTAATCGGAGCAAAATCAGCCTTTGAAAATCAAGCCACAGCATTTGAAACAGTTGGAAATATTTTTGCGCCTTATTATAGACAGGTAGATGCTACCTATTGCCTTTCCTTGCCGGTTGAGGAACACGAGAAAATAATAGGAGGCACTCCTAGTTCAGATGTAATTGCTGCTTTCGACTATTATATTAAAAATTATAATAATGGTCGTCCTTTTATTCTAGCCGGTCATTCACAAGGATCAAATGTACTATTATATCTACTATCGGATTATCTGTATAAAAATCCTGCGGTACTAAGCAGAATGATTGTGGCATATGTAATCGGATATTCTGTAACAGATGAATATCTTGAAAAAAATCCACATTTGAAATTTGCAGAAGGCCCGGATGATACGGGTGTAATTGTATCATATAATACGGAAGGATTGGAGGTTGAGGGAGAAAATCCGGTAGTATTACCGGGTAGTATTGCAATCAACCCAATTAATTGGAGCAGAGGTAATGGACTAGCAACCGCCAAGGAAAACCTCGGATCCCTTATGACGAATGAAGCTGGGGGCACTACCTTACTATCTAATTATGCAGATGCTCAAGTTAATACCTCCAGAGGAACGGTAATATGTAGTACAGTAAATGTGGAGGAAGTTGCTAAGTTAAATGATAATTTCCCCAAAGGTGTTTATCATTCCTTTGATTATGCATTATATTATTACAACATCAGAGAAAATGCTACCAACCGTACTAAATTATATTTAAGTCAGCAATAGATTGCTGAGAACGATTCATATTTCTATACCAAACTATGAAAGACATGAATATTGTTTTTTATTAAAGTTAAAAACGCGTTATTCCATAAGGGAACAACGCGCTTTTTTGATTCATAAAAATTAAGATTGGTTTATATTTTTTAGTAGGATTATCCTTTACCTTACTGCAAGGGATTAACAGTTAAGGAAATCAATCGAGATGACGTAAACTGCTTATATTCCTTTATTCGTTATGAGGTAACTGTGGCTTTGTCGAGCTGCGGACCAGGATTCCGGTTATTTCTTCCTCTGTGATAATATTGGTTGGAACGTCACAGACTAATGTTTTATCCGCTAGAACGGCAACACGGTCACAGATTCCCATGATTTCATCAATATCGGATGAAATGTAAATGATGCATGCTTTTTTCTTTGTCATATCATTGATGAAGTTATAGATATCAATTTTGCTGGCAAGATCAATGCCACGCGTTGGCTCATCCAAAATGAAAATCTTTGCACGACTCATAAGCCACTTGGCAAAAATTGCTTTTTGAAGGCTTCCCTCGCTATAGGCAAGAATGCTTTTTTTATGAAGCTTAGGAAGATTGATTTTGGTAATGTAATCTAAGACGGTCTGTTTCATTAAATCGGAATTGATAATTTGGTTTCTCGAAAACCGGTGCAGTGACGGAAAAGCAACGTTTTCGTTTGTATCCAATTCTTTAAAGATTGAATCTTCCAATCTCTTTTCTGGCATAAGAGCAATGCCGTTTCGGATTGCCTTGTACGGGCTGCGGATCTGTACCAGTTTATTGTTAACATAGATTTGTCCGTCATATTTAGCAGCACCGAACAAGCAGTTGGCAAGTAGCGTCCTACCCGATCCGGCAAGACCAGTAATGCCCAATATTTCGCCTTCTCTAAGTTGAAAATTGATGTTGGCTAGTTTATCATCAAAGCCCAGGGATGAAACAGAGAAAAGGATTTTGCCTTTTTTTAGTATCATTTTGGGATATCTTTCTTTTAAACGAGTGCCAATGAGCAGATGAACAATCTCTTCCTCCGTAGTCTCCTTGATAATCTTTGTTCCTGCCAATGTTCCATTTTTAATGATGGAGATTCGGTCACCAATCCGCATGGAATCATCAATACGGTGCGTAATATAGAAAATGCCGGCACCCCTTCCCTTAATGTGGTTGACGATCCGATAAAGCAATTCACGCTCACTTGGTGTAAGTGCGGCGGAAGGTTCATCCAAAATTACAACTTTGGCATCGGAAATATAGGCCTTGCAGAATTCTATCATTTGTCTCTGAGCTAATCCCAGGGTCCTTACTGTATCCGTCATTTCAATTGGTAGATTTAACTCGTTAACCAATTCTTGAAATTGTTTATTCAGCTTATCTAAATCTATGGTGCGTAAAAATTTATTCTTATATGGTAGATTGTGAAAAAACAGATTTTCTGCAACACTAAGATTTTCCAAAAGTATTGAGTGCTGTTGGATAAAAATGAGTTCGTTGGAGGAATAGAAGGAAAGACTTTTGGGCTTGACCAACTGTCCGTTAAAAAAAATTTCACCGGAATCGGGTTGCAACATACCACTGATCATTTGCATCAGCATACTCTTGCCAGAACCATTTTCACCCATAATCATATGTACTTCTCCGGGAAATAGTGAGATGCTGATATCGCTAATCTTGAAATTTGATACCGTAAGATTAATATTCTTTAATTCAAGCAATGGACTATTCAAAGGAAACCTCCTGAAAAAAGCTAATTTTCATAAACATCAATCGAGGTGAATAATGGAATATTGTTATTATATATATAGTTTTTATGCTTGTCTTCGAGGTTTGAATCTGTCAAAACACGATGTGCGATATTCAGGTTTCCGACACGGTAAAGGGATTTGGTACCAAAGAATCTGGAGAGGCAGACCACAGTAACCGAATCAGCTAATTTTACAGCCTGTTGGATCAAAGTGGCTTTTTTTGTACTGGAAACTGTCATACCGACGGTTTCACTGAGTCCGTTGATTTCAATAAAAATATGATCGAACGAAAAGTTTTTTAAATTATCGACAGTCATTTGACCATATACGGCATTCTCTTCCAAGTCACCACCGAGCAGAATCACTGTGTTAGCGGGCGAATGTGAGAAAGCAGAAGCAATTAATAAGTCATTCGTGACAACAGTTAGATTGTTGCGTGCTGAAAAAGCCTTTGCGATAAAGGAGTTTACGGAACCACTTGTTAGCATGATGGCATCTCCATCGTTGATTAGATGGAAAGCAGTATCGGCGATTTCTTGATACAACAATACATCTTTGCCTTCCTCATTCGCGTCCCATAATGATTCCTCAACATAGTCTTGTATGACAGCTCCACCATGTGTACGCTTTAGAAAGCCTTCATTTTCAAGCTTTTCCAAATCGCGGCGGATAGTCACTTCGGTAACATTAAGGAGCTCACTTAATTTAGCAACGGATACTTTGTTTTCTTTTAATAAGTGGTTTTTGATGATTCGTATTCTTTCGATTGCAAACATATCGTTGTCCCATCTTTTAATATACTCATTGGTTAAAGGAAATTTAATAAAAAAGGTAATTTATTTGAATATAATACACGATTTTAGTAAAAAAAACAATAACTATCTTTTACAAAGGTAATAGCGGAAGCAAGCATCGTTCCAGAAGCTGTATGATTTTCATAAGGTTATTGTGGATATTGTCCTAATGAAATCATTTGTGCAATATAACAAACATAGTTGTGTAATGTGTATAATAAAGAAGATTTATTGTAAATATTATTGTTGACATTTATCATTGCAAGTGATATCATTCAATCATACAAACATAAACGAAATAAAAACAAACATAAACGAAGATTAATCAAGGAAATTAATTGCGTATATTTATTTATTGCTTCGTTGTTAACTATAGAAAAACTATAGTTTAGCATAAATCAACAAAAATTCACGATAGTACAAGGAGGATTTTATGAAAAGAAACGGACGGGGAATCAAAAAGGTTTTATCTTTGCTTATGATTTTTGCATTGATGGGGTCACTGTTAGCTGGTTGTGGTTCAAAAACTCCAGCGACAGAAACAAAGGATGCGGAGCCAACAAAAGCGGCAGAAACTACAGAAGCAACAACGGCACCTACAGTAAAACCGGCAGAGGAACAAACTGGTGCAGGTCAATACATAGGTATCTCGATGCCGACACAATCGAGCGAGCGTTGGATTAAAGATGGTGCTGCTATGAAAGATATCCTTGAAGGAAAAGGATATACAGTTGACTTACAATATGCAGAAGACGATATCCCAACACAGAAATCTCAAATCGAAAATATGATAACAAAAGGTGCAAAAGTTCTCGTTATCGCTGCAGTTGATGGTTCAACACTGTCCGATACCTTGGATGCTGCAGCAGCGGACGGAGTAAAGGTGATTTCTTATGACCGTCTATTGGTTAATACAGATGCAGTTTCCTACTATGCAACCTTTGATAACAGACGTGTTGGACAACAACAAGCTGAATCTTTAGTTGATGGTATGAAGAAACTGAAGGGTGAAGGCCCTTACAACATTGAGTTGTTCGCAGGTTCTCCTGATGATACGAACTCCTTCTATTTCTTCCAAGGAGCTATGGATATATTACAACCATTGATTGATGACGGTACTGTTGTTATTCCTTCCGGTCAAGTATCTCAAGAAGAAGTTGGTACATTGAGATGGGATGGTGCAGTTGCTCAGTCACGTATGGATGCAATCCTTGCAGCTAACTATACAGATGGAAAAACTCTTCACGGTGTATTGGCTCCTTATGATGGTATTTCTAGAGGTATTCTGTCAGCATTAACAGCATTTGGTTTGACCGGTGGTGATTTACCGGTTGTAACAGGTCAGGATGCAGAAGCTGCATCAATCAAATTAATTGTTACAGGTGACCAATATTCTACAATTTTAAAAGATACACGTGAGCTTGCAGCAGTTGCAGCGAACATGGTAGATGCAGTTCTTTCCGGCAAAGAGCCTGAAATCAATGATACTGAAACTTACAACAATAATGTTAAAATAGTTCCTTCTTATTTACTTGAACCATTCATCGTTACAAAAGATAACTATCAAGAATTAGTTATGGACTCTGGATATCTGAAACCAGAAGACATTCAATAGTTCTCGTAAGACTTTAATTGCTAAAATGTCGGTTAGTAGAATGAAGCTAACCGACATTTTAGTACATAATTCAAATCGCAGAAAAATATATTTGTATAGGGAATTGAGAAGAGACAGCAAAGCAGACATATTTAAAATATATAAAAACATATTAGCGTCGAAAATCAGAATGTAGCGCTGATGCTAAAGGAGTGAAAATATGGAACAATATGCATTGGAAATGAGAAACATATCGAAATCGTTTCCTGGCGTCAAAGCTCTTGATAACGTTAATCTGAAGGTAAAGCCTCGACAAATTCATGCGCTTGTAGGTGAAAATGGGGCAGGGAAATCGACCTTGATGAATGTCTTGAGCGGTGTCTATCCTTACGGAACGTATGAAGGTGATATCGTAATCGACGGGCAGGTATGTGCATTTAAGAACATAAAAGAAAGTGAAGCTAAGGGCATTGCCATCATACATCAGGAATTAGCTCTGATTCCACAGCTTTCGATTGCAGAAAATGTTTTTCTTGGTAATGAGCAGACGGATTACGGGCCTGTTATCAGCTGGGATAAGACACGAACAAGAACTTCAGAAATGATGAAAAAGGTAGGATTGAATGAAAATATCGATACTAGAATTCGGGATATCGGTATGGGTAAACAACAACTTGTTGAAATTATCAAGGCGCTTGCGAAAGATGTTAAGATACTAATTCTTGATGAACCGACTGCCGCCCTGAACGATGAAGATTCAAAGCATTTGCTTGATTTATTATTAGAACTTAAGGAACATGGAATTACAAGCATTATCATTTCGCATAAGCTAAATGAAGTTACAAGAGTTGCAGATGTAATTACGGTAATTCGTGATGGTAAAACAATAGAAACTCTTGTAAAAGGTGTTGATGAGATTACAGAAGACAGAATCATCAAAGGTATGGTTGGTCGTGAGCTTGTCGATCGATTTCCGAAACGAACTCATAAAATTGGAGAGGTTTGTTTTGAAGTTAAGAATTGGAGTGCATATGATTCAAAAGATGATTCAAAACTAGTTCTGAAAAATATCAGTATCAATACACGAAGAGGCGAAGTTGTCGGTATAGCAGGACTTATGGGTGCCGGTCGTACAGAGTTCGCCATGAGTGTTTTTGGAAGAACCTTTGGTAAGAAAATTGAAGGAACTATCATCAAAGACGGAAAAGTAATTCACATTAGGAATGTTAGGGATGCCATTAAACATGGTATTGCCTATACTACCGAAGACAGAAAAAATGCCGGACTGGTTTTGATCGATAGTATAAAGCGAAATATCAGCTTGACCGCATTCCACAAAATCAGTAAAGGAATCGTTATCGATGAAAATAAAGAAATTATGGTTGCAGAGGATTATAGGTCTAAGCTAAGAATCAAATCTTCTAGTATCCTTCAAAAAACAGGAAATTTATCCGGCGGAAATCAGCAGAAGGTTGTATTCAGTAAATGGATTTTTTCAGATCCTGATGTGTTGATTCTGGATGAGCCGACCCGCGGTATTGATGTCGGTGCGAAATATGAGATTTATTCCGTAATTAACGAATTGACAAGAAATGGAAAAACAATTATCCTTATATCATCAGAGTTACCCGAAATATTGGGTATGAGTGATAGAGTATATGTCATGAATGAAGGAAAAATTGTTGGAGAACTGAGTGCTGAGGAAGCCTCGCAAGTAAACATAATGCATTGCATAATGCAGAGCAATCAGGAGGTATATCATGAGTAAGACGGGGGCTTTGTTGAAAGGAAATATACGCCAATATGTAATGGTAATTGCATTGGTAGTAGTAATTGTAATGTTTCAGATTTTTACCGGTGGCGTATTACTGAAGCCATTGAATATTTCAAATTTGATTTCTCAAAATGCATACATATTGATTTTAGCAATTGGTATGTTGTTGTGTATTTTAACAGGTGGTAACGTTGATCTGTCAGTCGGTTCTGTGGCAGGTTTTGTTGGTGCTATCTCAGCCATAATGATGTTGAAGATGAATATACCAATTTTACCTACCATATTAGTTTCTCTACTACTTGGCCTTATCATTGGGTGCTGGCAGGGCTTTTGGATTGCATATGTAGGAGTGCCGGCGTTCATAGCAACGCTTGCAGGTATGCTAGTTTTCAGAGGTTTAACGTTGGTAGTTCTTCATGGAACAAGTCTTGCTCCATTACCGGTAGGCTACACTTTCTTGGCATCTGGGTTTCTTCCGGACTTTGGGAAAATGGGGGGTCTAAACATTCTGGCACTGCTTACGGGTATTGTCGCATCTGTAATTTATGTTGTCAGGGAGTTAAACAGTAGAAAGAATAAGAGAAAATACGGTTTTGAAGTAAGCTCCTTAACAACCTTTATACCAAAGATAGTCGGTATTCTGCTTGTTCTAAATGCGTTTACATTCTCTTTGGCTTCCTACAAGGGGATTCCGATGGTTCTTGTTATTGTCATTTTATTAGTATTGATTTATTCCTTTATTACGATGAAGACCATACCGGGAAGACATATCTATGCTTTTGGTGGTAATGCGAAGGCGGCACAATTGTCAGGTGTAAATACAAAGAAGGTAATGTTCTGGGTATATGCAAACATGGGTGTTTTGGCAGCACTTGCAGGTGTAATATTCACAGGTAGATTGAACTCTGCCACACCAAAATCAGGTGTTAACTTTGAATTAGATGCTATTGCCGCTTGCTTCATTGGTGGTGCCTCTACAGCTGGTGGTGTTGGTACAGTAGTTGGTGCAATGGTAGGTGGCTTGCTGATGGGCGTGTTGAATAACGGTATGTCCATCATGGGTATTAGTATTGATTGGCAACAGGCAATCAAAGGATTTGTTCTTCTTGGCGCCGTTGCATTTGATGTATATTCAAAATCAAAATCTAAATAAGAAAGTTTTAACTCCATAACGATTGATACAAAGGTATAAAACGAAAGCCTGAAAAGGGACAAATTATCAAAATAATCAAAACAGTAGCATGAAAAAAGAAGCTAATATGAAAATATATAGCTTCTTTTTCATGTCCAACCTATATGGTTGAAGTATTATTTCTTAAGTAATATTGATATAGTGCATGAAACCCCAAAATGACAAATCAAGCTTTAATGGCCCAACGCAATTTAGCAGAACGAGCGCGACTATTAGCATTACATTCCTCTATCGATGGACGAATTGCATCAGGAGCTATTTCCAGGTAGACGCCTTCACGAAAAAAGCGTTGAAAAGATTTTTTAACGAGGCGATCTTCTCCTGAATGAAAGGAAAGTATGGCTACGCGACCACCCGGTGCAAGGGAAGCAGGAAGCTTTTCTAAAAATTCATATAACACTTCAAATTCATTATTGACATCTATTCGTAATGCTTGAAAGCATCGTCTGCAGGATTTTTTAATCTCTTCATCTCTATTACTTTCTGGAATAAATTTTAGAGCATCTTTGATAATTTGTTGAAGCTGAGTAGTTGTCGATATGTCCTTTCCTTTTTTGATTTCGGAAATAATGGCACGAGAGATTGCTACAGCATTGGGCTCGTCCGCATTTTCTAACAACATACCTTGTAATTCAATTTGTGAAATAGTTTTTAAACGTGCTGCCGCAGATTGACCTTTTTCAGGATTTAACCTTAAGTCCAATGGCCCTTCACTCTTAAAGGAAAAACCTCTTTCGGGATTGTCTATTTGCATAGAAGAAACACCCAAATCGGCTAATACAAAATTCAAGGGTCCTGCTTCGGAAGCAATTTGATCAATATTTGAAAAGTTTAATTGCTTAATCGTTAAAATTTCTGAGCCATAACCCAATTGCTCTAGACGCTCTCTAGTGCGTGGCAATTCAATAGAATCTACATCAGTTGCGTATAGGTGACCCTCTGATTTTAAACATTTGAGCATCTCTAAAGTATGTCCGCCATAACCAAGTGTTGCATCTAGTCCGGTTTGACCGGGAGTGATTTGTAAGAATTCCAATATTTCGTTAACACAAATAGAACGATGCATTCCAGCGGGAGTACTGCCCTTCTGAATAACCTTTGCCACCGCATCAGCGTATTTCTCTGGTTGCAGTTCCTTATATTTTTCCTTGAAAGTCTTAGGATGAGTTCCTTTATATCGAATACGTCGCTGAGGTTTTTGTTCTTGATTATCCATTGTGTTACCACCTTTTTCATATCTTTTTATAATGTTGTTACGAATCCTATAATACCAAATGCAATTCATAAAAGCAAACTATTAAGGAGCAAAACGAAAATAGAAATCAATGCTTAAGCTGATGGAAAATGAAAAATATGTCGAAATATGGCGCAAAACAAATAAAAGCTCATATATTAATATATGGCTATATTTAATTAGATATTTAATTTATGTATAGCTAATTCTAAAACAGAGGGTGATAAAATGAATCATGAAACAAAATTAACAGGAATGGTTGTATATCCAAATGATCCTGAGTACCAACAAGCTCGTATGAACTGGAACCCGTTCACCAATGCATTTCCTATCGTATTTGTTTTTGCACAAAACACAGAAGATGTGTCAAATGCTGTTAAATGGGCACGCGAGAATAATGTACCCATTCGGATGCGAAGCGGCAGGCATGCTCTAGCAAGAGATTTTTCCCAGAGGGACGGAGGAATTGTAATTGATACCAGTCAAATGAGAAATGTAATGCTAAATAAGGTAAAAGGAATTGCAAAAGTACAAGCAGGAATACGTGTAGGTCCGCTTGTGAGGATGCTTGCTAAGGAAGGTGTTCTGGCACCTTTTGGAGACAGTTCCACGGTTGGTATCGGTGGAATTAGTACCGGTGGAGGAATTACAGCTATTCAACGTACTGCTGGACTGATTTCCGACAATATTCTGGCAGCCACCATCGTTGATGCTTATGGTGATGTTTTACACGTCAGCGAAAACGAAAATTCAGACCTACTTTGGGCACTTAGAGGAGGTGGAGGAGGTAACTTTGGCATTATAACCTCCTACACATTTACAATACGTCCAGCTCCTTATCGAGTTGGAATATATCAAATAATCTGGCCATGGAATCAATTAGAGGAAGTTGTTGATGAATGGCAAAGATGGTCTCCATCCGTTGATGAAAGGCTGGGCAGCATATTGGAGATATATACAAAAACAAATGGCACGCTCAGTTCTCAGGGAATATTCCTTGGTCCCAAAGATGAATTGGAAAAATTAATAACGCCTTTGACCGATGTCGGATCTCCTATAAGGGTGTTTATAGATGAAGTTACGTTATCAGAAGCAATTGAATTCTGGGCACCGAATGAACCGCTGTTTGATACGCAATTTACTACATGGTCTTCCGCATGGGTTGAGCAAATTCTGCCAACAGATGGAATTAAAGCAATCCGAAATTTCCTGGAAAAAGCAAAAGGAAGCGAATCCAACTTCTTTTTCCTAAACTCAGGCGGAGCGATGAACCGTGTAGCTCCTCAGGATACAGCATTTTTCTGGCGTAAAACGAAATATTATATGGAATGGGACGCCTCATGGACTGATGAATGCGAAGCACAAAAAAATATTAATCTGGTTAATCGGACTCGTATACAACTACAACCCTATATAACCGGATCATATGTTAATGTTCCTGATTTAAACATAAAAAATTATGGTCAGGAATATTACGGAAATAATTTTGCAAGGCTAAGAAGAGTGAAAGAAAAATATGATCCAGATAATGTTTTCAACTTCGTACAAAGTATTCCTCCGGCTTCAGATTGTGATCACGGAGGTAACAAATAAGATTTAGTTTGATTATAAGCTGCAGGACCTCGGTTTGCAGCTTTTTTAATCGATGTTAGCTATTATTGCTATTCTAATAAGATAAACTTATCTGAATATTTTAGTATGTATAATATATTACAATATTACTGAAAATAATATTTACAGTTATTTAGGAGGTAATAATGGAGAATTTTCCAATCATTCATACAAATTTTTGGGATGCAGTGGTTGCTGTACCTGTAGTTGTTATAGTTACGCAAATAATAAAATTACTTCTCCCAATACCACGTGCTTTTATTCCAACAGTGGCAAGTTTCATCGGACTTATAATATCAATTTTTTTCGCACACAAAGGAAATTTAGGCGCAGGTATTTTTATGGGGTTTTTTTATGGAAATGCAGCAGTAGGAGTCTTTTCTTCCATCAAAATAACATTTATTACTTTTATAAAAAAGAAAGAAAAGAAAAGGTTGCGATAAATTTATAGAAAGAAATTTTCTGACTATTTTCACATAATGCAAAATGTATTTTTTATTCGCGAATCTCACTTCGCACACGATACGACAGTGTCAATACAAAAAGCCCTTATATGAGGGCTTTTTGTATTGACTTTCCAAACCATTTATGCTATTCATGATCATAATCTGTCTCATTTAATTTCTTAAACTCTGTAAGATCCAACATAATAAACGTATGGTAATGTACGAACGCAGATAAAAAGCAAGATTAAAATACACATACATATTCTCTGGAATTATATTCAGATGTCAATAGCTGCTTCAGTAGATATTAAATGTAGGTATTTCGTTAAATTAATAGGTACCTATAATATTGACACAAGTTCAGAGGTAATTTATGATATTAGTTTAAATATAATAAATGAAATACATAGATGAAATACATAGATGAAATATAATAGATGAAATACAATAGTGAATTACCATTATAATTATAAGAGAAGGAGATTACGATGAAAAAGGCTTTATTATATGGTGTCTTAGCATCTTTTTTCTTTGCATTTACATTTGTTTTAAATCGAAGTATGAATTTGTCTGGGGGATATTGGTTATGGAGTGCGTGTTTACGCTACCTATTTATGTTGCCGATGCTTGCAGTTATCTTGTGGAGAAACCATGCTTTTAAAGATATGTTCCAAGCAATTAAAAAGGATATTATAAGTTGGCTATTATGGAGTACAATTGGATTTGGATTATTCTATCTACCATTATCATTGGCTTCGATTTATGGTGAATCATGGTTGGTTGCTTCTTCATGGCAAATTACAATTGTTGCAGGCATATTATTAACACCATTATTTGGCGAAAAAATTCCAAAGAAAAATTTGAGCATTTCATGTATTATTTTGATTGGTGTATTTATGCTTCAGATGACTAATATGGAAAAGCTAGAGACAAACAAAGTAATAATTACGTTACTTCCAATCATATTAGCTGCCTTTGCGTATCCATTAGGTAATAGGAAAATGATGAAAATCTGTCCTAGTTTTATAACTACTATACAAAGAGTGTTTGGAATGACACTTTGTAGTATGCCGTTTTGGATCGTAGCATCCTTATTTGCATTTGTGAAAGTTGGGATGCCAAGTGGAATGCAAGTTACTCAATCAATATTAGTAGCATTATTCTCTGGTGTAATAGCAACTATACTTTTTTTTAAAGCAACGGACTTAGTAAAAAGTAACCCTAAGCAATTAGCACTTATTGAGGCAACACAGTCTGGCGAAGTTTTTTTTAGTTTGTTGGGAGGAATCGCTATTTTAGGGGATCCAATGCCATCTATGTTAGGAATAGTGGGCATTTGTTTCATTATTGCGGGTATGATTTATAATAGTTTAATTACATCATAAAATGAAGGCCTCTGAAAAATACAGTTTTTATACTTGAAAATTTATTGAACATCCTTTGCGTTAATTGGTTATAGTCAGTCCGAACTGAATTAACAATACATTCAAGAACTCTCTTGCGTTCTGGTTACATATAATTTATGATTAAGCATGGGTATTCGACTCGGTTATTTCTGACGGATATTATATGAAAATTAACTAGTTGCAAGAGGATACAGGAGATATTTTTAATGAGAAAGTTGGTAATCGGTATTTTAGCCCATGTGGATGCGGGAAAAACGACTCTGGCGGAAAGTATGCTGTATCTGACCGGAAGCATACGTAAATTAGGTAGAGTAGACCATAAAGATGCATTCCTGGATACTTATGAATTGGAACGTACCAGGGGAATTACCATCTTTTCGAAACAGGCAGTCTTAGCGTTGAAAGATATGGAAGTGACCCTTTTAGACACTCCCGGACATGTGGATTTTTCTGCTGAAATGGAACGGACGTTACAAGTCTTGGATTATGCTATTTTGGTTATAAGCGGTAGTGATGGCATACAGGGACATACAGAAACATTGTGGAGACTTCTGGCACGATATAGGATACCCACATTTCTTTTTGTGAATAAGATGGATTTGAATGGAACTGACCGCACAGCACTTATAGAGGATTTAAAAAAGAGACTGAATGACGGGTGTGTAGATTTTGGTACAGATCAGGACCAGAAAGTATTTATGGAAAACCTTGCAATGTGCGATGAAACATTGTTGGATAAATATATGGAAAGTGGAGCTGTAGGGGCGGATGATTCGGTAGGTTTAATTAAAGAGAGAAGAATATTTCCATGTTATTTTGGCTCTGCTCTGAAACTGGAGGGAGTGGAGGCATTTCTTAATGGATTGGAGCAGTACACTCAGTGCCCAAGTTTTCCGGAAAAGTTTGGTGCTAAGATTTATAAAATAACAAGAGATGAGCAGGGTAGTCGATTAACCTATATGAAGATTACCGGTGGTAGCTTAAAGGTGAAAATGCTACTAACGAATCGCAAAGAAGAAGATATAACCCTTAATTGGCAGGGAAAGAACAGGAAACTACAGCTGGAAGATCAGTATTTGCAACCAGAAAACGGTGGCAATAGACAGGTAGATGACGAAACGGCTTACTGGAATGAAAAGGTTGATCAGATACGGATTTATTCCGGAGCTAGGTATGAGACTGTGGATGAGGTAGGAGCAGGTACTGCGTGCGCAGTTACCGGACTGAGCAGGACATACCCGGGGGAAGGTCTTGGATTTGAGGCTATATCCGATATACCGCTTCTGCAACCAGTGCTTAACTATCAGATATTATTACCGCAAGAGTGTGATGCACATAGTATGCTTTCTAAATTACGACAGTTGGAAGAAGAAGACCCGCAGCTGCATATTGTATGGTCGGAACAGCTGAAAGAGATTCATGTACAGTTGATGGGAGAAGTGCAGGTAGAAATCTTAAAGAGTCTTATCATGGAACGTTTTGGTATTCATGTAGAATTTGGTTCGGGAAATATTGTATATAAAGAATCTATTATTGAATCAGTGCTTGGTATGGGACATTTTGAACCATTGCGGCATTATGCTGAAGTGCATCTGCTGCTGGAGCCAGGAGAGCCGGGAAGTGGACTTACCTTTTCTACGACCTGTAGCGAGGATGTATTAGATCGTAACTGGCAACGGTTAATTTTAACTCATTTAGAAGAAAAGGAACATGTTGGAGTGTTGACTGGCTCACCAATTACGGATATGAAGATCATCTTGATTGCCGGACGTGCACACCAGAAACATACTGAAGGTGGAGATTTTAGGCAGGCAACCTACAGAGCAGTGCGGCAGGGGTTAAAGAAAGCCCAAAGTGTTCTACTGGAGCCTTATTATGATTTTAAGCTGGAAATCCCCTCAGAATCAGTAGGAAGAGCTATGTCTGATATCAGGAGAATGTACGGGAACTTCGGCCCTCCTGAAATCGATGGTGAGATGTCTATACTAACAGGATACGCTCCAGTTGCAACGATGCGTGGGTATCAGACGGAAGTTACCTCATATACCAGAGGTAGGGGAAGATTGAGTTGTATAATGAAAGGATATGAACCCTGCCATAATGCAGAGGAGGTAATTAATGAGATTGGTTATAACTACGAAGGAGATTTGGAAAATCCAACAAACTCAGTATTTTGCTCTCATGGAGCAGGGTTTGTAGTTGAATGGGATAAAGTTCAAAATTACATGCACGTGGATAGTGGATGGCAGCTGAAAGAATTGGAAATATTGGCGGAGCCGAAAAATTCCACTGAACCGAAAAAATCTACAGAAGAGTCGGTTATCATAAGACCCCGTTCGTCTTATGGCGGCTCACTGCAGGAGGATAAAGAACTGGAAGCGATTTTTATCCGGACATATGGACCCCTCAATCAGAAACGCAGTGCTACGCAGAGCAGTTTTGGGTATGAGAAAAAGGCACTCACTGTTGAAAAACCACAGTTAAATCCGCATACTGATACAACAAAAAGGGAACCGGTCAAGGAATATTTGCTGGTAGATGGTTATAATATTATTTTTTCCTGGGATGAGTTAAATGAACTTGCAAAGGTGAATATGGATGCGGCAAGAAATAAATTAATGGATATTCTATGCAATTATCAAGGCTTTAAAAAGTGTATCCTGATACTGGTTTTTGATGCATATAAAGTGAAGGGCGGAGTAGGTGAAATACAAGATTACCATAATATACATGTGGTATATACAAAAGAAGCAGAAACAGCTGATTTATATATTGAAAAGATAACTCATGAAATTGCACGAAAGCACCATGTTACGGTTGCAACCTCAGACGCTATGGAACAGTTAATAATAATGGGACAAGGAGCAGTCCGACTTTCTGCAAATGATTTAAAGGAAGAAGTAAACCGAATTGGTGAGCAGATTCGTAGAGAATATCTGGACAGGCAGCCAACCGGTCGTAATTATATTGGAAACCAATTGAGTGACAAAATACTGGAATTCCGTGAAGAGGACGAGGGTGATAGTCGGCATTAATATGTCTTCGATAGGCCGGAGGATGAACTGTATAAACAGACGGAGTACCATGGGTTATTGCAGTAGAATTTAATAGAGATAAGCGGATTGAGTTTTTTAGTCCAATATAGGAATAGGGCTGTGAGGAAGACGTTTGTAATTATCCGAATCTTATTATATAATGAGATAAATGAACTGGTTAAAGGTATGGAACTAAAGTTTCAAAAATAGAAGATCCGGATTTTATGATGACGGATATAACTACGTATGAAGGAAAGGAACAGACGAAACAATGAGTGAGAATAATGTAACAAAATTGAGATATCAAGATAAGGAAATACTACTGATAGCAACTGCGCACGTTTCCAAAGAAAGCGTAGCGCTTGTAAAACAGGTCATTGAAGAAGAGCAACCGGATAGTGTTTGCATCGAGTTGGATGATGAGAGGTATCAAAATATACAAAATCCCAAAGCATGGGAAGATACGGATATCATAAAAGTTATTAAATCAAAAAAGGTTGGGTTTCTAGCTGCCAATCTTATGTTAAGCTCCTATCAAAAGAAGATGGCTAAAAAACTGGAGACTACAGTAGGCGGAGAGATGCTACAGGGAATGGAGAGTGCCAAGGCAGTTGGAGCTGAGTTAGTACTTGCCGATCGTAATATTCAGACTACCTTTTTAAGAATATGGCGTAAATTAAGCTTTTGGGAAAAAGCGAAGCTTGCAGTTAGTTTTCTGTTTTCTTTTGATGATGATAGCGAAATCTCCAATCAGGACTTGCAGGAGTTATTACAGGAGGATATGCTGGAGTCAGCGATTAGTGGAATGAGAAAGCAATTTCCTAAAATTGGCGATATTTTAATAAGTGAGAGGGATCAATATCTTGCAGCTAAAATTAAAGAAGCTCCTGGTAAGAAGGTAGTTGCAGTACTTGGTGGAGCACATGTACCGGGAGTTAAAAATGAAATCTTCCAAACGCAGGATATCCAGAGTATCTCAGTAGTACCAGAAAAAAGTAAATTTTCAAAGATAGCTGGTTGGATTATCCCGGCAATCATAACAGGGATGCTTATTTATTCGTTTGTGCTTAACTTTGAGACAGGACTTCATCAGTTATCCGCTTGGATTCTCTGGACAGGTACTTTAGCGGCATTATTTACGGCGTTATCACTGGCACATCCACTTAGTATCCTTACATCGTTTGTTGCAGCCCCTATAACGACACTACATCCGATGCTGGCATGCGGATGGTTCGCAGGACTGGTGGAGGCAACCTTGAAAAAACCGACCGTGTTGGATGTTCAAAATATTTCTACTGATATCCTCAGCCTAAAGGGAATTTTAAGGAATCGTTTTCTAAAAACAATTTTTGTCACATTCATGGCGAATATCGGTGGTACAATCGGAACTTTGATAGCAGGAACAGATATGATAAGGAATTTATTTTCATAGAACGAGATCATAGATTAGAAAGAGAAAGATTGTAATAATCAGCTTGAACTTTTTGCAAACCGAATATTATTAAGGCAAATTTGAAAGGAGAGAGTATATGAATATCTATGAATATATCGTAGAAAAAATTGATGGAGATTATGCTCACCTTCGAAGAACAGATGAGCGGGAGGGTGATCTGAAATTAGTAGCCCGCGCCATATTACCACCGGATATCATGGAGGGAGTTCGCTTAAAATATGAATTATTTGAATATACTATGCAATAGTAACAGTCCTACAAATCATTAGAAATCGTCAATCTTAGAAGGAAGCATATTATGGAAAATAATAAAATGAAGAAAGAAAACTATTCAAAAACCCCAAAAGACAGATTAGAAAAAAAACTGACGAAAATCCAGTATGAGGTAACTCAGAACAATGCGACAGAGCCACCTTTTCAAAATGAATATTATAATGAGTTTAAAAAAGGAATCTATGTGGATATAACTACTGGTGAACCACTGTTTATATCAAGTGCAAAATTTGAATCTGGCTGTGGATGGCCTAGTTTTGCAAAACCAATTGACGAAAGTGCAATTATAGAAGTCAGGGATTTTACTCATGGTATGATGCGTACTGAGGTAAGAAGTAAGATAGGTGATTCACATCTTGGACATGTTTTTGAAGATGGACCCGTTGAATTAGGTGGATTAAGATATTGCATCAATAGTGCTTCGTTGCGATTTATTCCAAAAGAAAGTATGGAAAAGGAAGGGTATGAAGCTTTTCTCACACTGTTAGATTGATGAAACGTCAATTTCTAATTTTAGATGGTAACAAAGAATGGATGCCATTCAACGGAAAAAGAAAAATAGGAATTACACATCAAAAAATATGGAAAACATAATTACGTGCACGCTTCACATGTAGAATCATATGATAATAAGAATAAAAAATGTTAAAAAGGATGAAAGGAATGTCAACTCAAACAGAGAATTCAGAAATGAATAACGCAGTCAATTTGTGTAGCCTTTCTGAATTATGCATACCTAACCAAATTGATATAGAATTTGATCGCTTATTGGAATTTATTAAAGAAAGAGACATTACTCAAATAATAGCGGCTGTGAAGCAAAATCTAAGACATTTTTGCGCAACAAACAACCAATTATATAATAACTCCATGAATTTCATCAATGAACACAAGCTTTGGGGGACTTATTACCCGGAAAAAGAGGACTACGAGCTTGCAGAGAATAGAGCTCATGCGCTTGTTGAACACTTGGATGATTTTGAATGGTTCTACAAAATTCTGAAAGACAGTCGTTCAAAGAGAATACTTGTTAATATACTTTATTACTGGCTTATGTCAGATCCTAAAAAAATTGAGCAGATACAGGACAGAACATTTAACCAATATTTTGACCTCGATATAATAAAATGCAGTGAAAGTGAGGTTTTTGTTGATATCGGGGGTTATATAGGAGATACCCTTGTTAACTATGCAAAGACTTATGGAAATAGCTGCTATAAGAGGATGTATAGCTATGAAATAGTCCCTGCAAATATAGAATATATAAAAGAAAATATTAAGCTTTTTCATCTTGACAATGTAATAATAAAAGAAAAAGGCGCAAGCAACAGGAACGGTACTATGTATCTTTCTTCTAATATGGTATCCTCTATTATCCAACTATCTGAAAACGGAACTTTTGCTGTTCCAATTGTAAAAATAGATGATGATATAGAGGAAAAAGTAACCTTTATAAAAATGGATATAGAAGGCGGAGAAGAGGAAGCTCTTTTAGGCTGTTTAGCAAAAATAAAGGAAAATCATCCAAAGTTGGCGTTAAGCGTATATCATAACCACAAGGACATTTGGAAGCTTGCTCGTATTATTTACGAGGCGGACCCTTCCTATCATTTTTACATGCGCTATTATGGGTCAGCAGTTCTTCCAACCGAATATATTATATATGCAGTGTAATAGTACCTTTTGTCGACTAAACTAGATTACTAGTTTATGAAGGATTCATAGTTCCATGACGGATAAATAAGTGAAAAACTTCTTGAAAGTTTCAATATTTTCTTGACAAATATCTCTTTAGGGATTAACATTATTTTCAATAAGCGATGACGAAAAGGAGTACATATTTTTCGATGCAAAGAGAGAGAATGGATGGTGTAAATTCTCGTGAAAAAAATATGGAAGCAGTTTCTGAGCTACGAATCGAACATCATACATTATATGCTATATGATAAGTAGACTTCGTCGGGTATCTGACCGTTATATCAGAATCGGTATAGGTTTCTAATATGCGATGTGCATATTTTAAAGTACTGAGTGAGAGCAGATAAGGAATACAACGTATCCTTACTGAATTTAGGTGGTAACACGGATGATACATTCGCCCTAAGCTAACGTTTTTTAGCTTAGGGCTTTTTTATGTTAAGAATTAATAATAGTATAGAAGGAGAATGAGATATGAAAACATTTGAAAAATCAAAGAAACTGGATAATGTATGTTACGATGTGAGGGGTCCTGTTGTTGATGAAGCGGATCGAATGATTGAACAAGGCATTAGCATTATGAAATTAAACATTGGTAATCCTGCTCCATTCGGCTTTGAGGCACCGACAGAGATAATTCATGATATGATGGCAAATCTGACTAACTCAGAAGGCTACTCTGATTCAAAAGGCATTTTCTCAGCTAGAAAGGCTATTATGCAGTATTGCCAGCTGAAAGAAATCCCGAATGTTGGAATTCAAGACATATATACCGGGAATGGTGCAAGTGAGCTTATCACAATGTCTATGCAGGGATTACTTGATGATGGTGATGAAATTCTCATTCCTGCACCGGATTATCCTTTATGGACAGCAGCAGCTACCTTGTCAGGGGGCAAAGCAGTTCACTATATCTGCGATGAACAGTCGGATTGGAATCCTGATATTGATGATATGAGAAAGAAAATTACGGATAAAACAAAAGGAATTGTTATAATAAATCCGAATAATCCTACAGGAGCACTTTATCCAAGGGAAATATTAGAACAAATTGTAGTGCTTGCAAGGGAAAAAGGATTGATTATTTTCTCGGATGAAATATATGATAGGTTAGTCATGGATGAGAGGGAACATATATCAATTGCATCACTTGCGCCTGATCTTATGGTTGTAACATTTAATGGACTTTCAAAGTCACATAGAATTGCGGGCTTTCGTGCAGGTTGGATGTGTTTAAGTGGTGATAAATCAAGGGCAAAAGGCTATATTGAAGGACTTAATATGCTCTCATCAATGCGTCTTTGCTCCAATGTTCCTTCCCAGCAGATAATACAGACAGCTCTAGGGGGACGACAGAGTGCAGATGAATTATTGCTTCGGGGTGGAAGAATATATGAACAGAGAGAATACATAACAGAACGCCTCAATAGTATTCCGGGTATAACGGCAGTAAAACCGAAAGCAGCATTTTACATTTTCCCTAAAATAGATACGAAAAGATACAAAATACTTGACGATGAGAAATTCGTTCTTGATTTTCTTAAGGAACAACATGTACTTATGGTTCACGGTAAGGGATTTCATTGGGATGAACCGGATCATTTCAGAATCGTTTACCTCCCAAGGATTGATGAACTTAAGGTCGCTATGGATAAATTTGAATTGTTCCTGAGTGGGTATAAAGGTACAATGTAATTGTATATCCGATTAAAGGAATCCTTAAAGAAATTTTTTTAAAACCCTAAAGAAAATCTTACAAAGAAACCGAAAATTAAACCAGGCAGTTTTACAGAAAAGTAAAATTGCCTGGTTAATTTATTCTATAATATATGATTCGGTCCATTTTAGTGGTCGTGGTGCTCTTCAGCGGCTTGTGCCTCAGCTTTCGTCTTATGAATCGTACCATGTGGATGATGTGGTGGTGCATAAATCGAATATAGTTTAAGTGGTACACAGCCTGTATTTATTATATTGTGCCACTTCCCAGCAGGTATTAAGATTGCAAAATCATCACAGACTTTTTCTTGATAATTCAGCCTATCTCTTCTATCACCCATCAGCACCAGTCCCTCACCTTGTTCTATACGTATGAATTGATCAGTCTCGGGATGTATTTCTAAACCGATATCTTCTTCAACGTTTATACTCATTAAGGTAACTTGCATATGGCATCCTGTCCATAAAGTTGTACGGTATTTGTTATTTAAAAGAGTTAGTTTATTTATATTAACGACAAGCGGTTTTGGTCCATAATCGTTAATAAGCGGGCTGGAATATTGCTTCGAAGGGTTTGAATGATGTCTTGGTCTGTTGTGATGATGAGGTCGATCAGTATCAGGGTTAGGATCATTATACATTATATTAATTCCTTTCATATACTCATAGTAATATCATATGCAGATTTTTTAGAGTAAGTGCATTGATAAATATACGAGTTGTTTGAAATTCTACCACGGTAATACAATCCTTTTACGTAAGGTATCCTTCAGCGGGACTAATTACTAGGAAAGATTGAAATAGATTGGATGCCAATGGTTAAAAAATATGATACAATTGGAATATAAGACAAATTGTCAGTTATTGTTGATATAAGAGTATCATCTTATATTTTCCTATTTAAATTAATTCAATTAGATGAAGGAAGTGTTATTCATATGATTTTATTAAAAGCAAATTCTGAATTAAAGGTAATATTTATTAAGTTGATAAATACAATGGGCAGAGATTTTAAATGGAAAGAAGTATTCGCCATAAACAATAATAATTTGATTCTGGAGGGAAAAGACAGCGTCTTATTTTTTGATTTTGGAAATAAGATGATTGGTTATAATCCGGTAGAATTGCATCTGAAAGAAGATTCCATAGAACAGATTACAAAAAATGAAGTATTAGAAAATGTATTAAATATGACTTTATATGTTTTTGGAAAATGGGGAAAAATTAAAGGACTTACAGTAGAGAAGGATTATTCACAGCTTAATGTATTATTTGGTAACTTACTCAAAGAAATTGATATTGAGCCAGTCCTTACCGCAGATAATCTCCGTTTTTTTAAAGGTGGAGTTCAAATAACTTATGAGGATATTATGCAGGATATTTTAAATAAGCAGAAACTTCAAAATGAAGAGGAAAACGAAAAACCAGAAAGCAATAAATCAGAAACGAATAAGAATGAAAAAAGTAAATATAATTTAGGTCTATGGCATAAAATGGTTTGGACAAGCGGATATTATTCATTTGAAAGAGAAGAACTATCGGAAAGTGATAAAAGGAAGTCACGTATTGGGCATAATTTTTATATGGTTACTTCAAAATGTCCGGTGTGCAGAGAGAAGCTTTTTTTAGTGATTTATCCCGAGGGTAAAGAATTGTTGATAGAGACAGATGAGAAGGGAGTCTATTTGTCAAGAGCATATACCTGTAGCAAGTGTCATTGTCTATATACTCCGAAGCCTCAAAAGCTTTTAAGAGAAGGAAATGTCTTTTGCATTGATTTTGAGGATGATATCGAGGCTTATGAAGACTATCTTGAACTAATCGGGAAACAGGGAGAACGGACATCTAATTGTAATTTTAATGAGTATGAATTAGATTACAATAAGAGAAACTCTGAAAATGTGGCACAATTAGCCGATATCTACAGTAATATTGCTTCAATGTCAGAAGAAGAAATTGTTGTACTTCAGGATAAAATGGAAGCTGGTTTTTATCCTTTGAAGAGCTCTGAAAAATATTACAAAGCAATAGATAAAGAACTGATAAGTAGAAAGCATCCACCGATAGCTATAGAAAATAAGAGTGATAGCTTTAAAAACAAAGAGAAATTGCAAAATGCAACAGCACAAAATGCAACAGCTAAAGATACATTAGAGCAGCATAAATCAAAGAGAAACTCAGACAAATCAGCATCAGAATATAGAATAAAACAAGATGGCGCTCTAAGTTTGGAAAATAGTATAAATCTGAAAAATAGTATAAAACCTGAAAATAGTATATATCCTGGAAATGGAACTAAGCTCGTAAAGGGTATAAATACGGAAAATAGCTTAAATTCGGATTATAGTAAAAGGCCAGAATTAAGAAGAGAGCAAGCCTACAATATTTCATCGGAATACAATTTAAGCCAACAACAAAAAAATAAAAACAATGAGTCATTTGTACCAAAGGATTTGCAAACTGATATACCAGTAATAAATACGGCGGATTATAAATTTCGTAATCAGGCGGAACAGGACTTCGATGGTAACGATAAAAATAACGGCATTGATAAAGCTGTTTATAATAGCAAAGAGGAAGAACTGCTTCAGAGAGTGTCAATCTGCAAAGAAAAAAATTATGCGAATATCATACGAGTGATAGAAGAAATTAAAAAAGAAGATTGTAACGACAGTGTAAAAGAATCGTTTTTACATTCCTTGGCGGAGTTGCTGGAAAAACGAGGTAAAAAGGAATTGGATGCAATTATCTTGAAAGTTCCGGAAAATGTAAGCAAAACACAGTATAAACAGTTTAAAGAAATGATAGAACAGTATAAGGAAATTGATAATAGCACACATAAGAAACGCTTGGATTTAATAAGAGATGAAGCTGAAAAACAGGATATTGCTGCCTATATAAAACGTGTTAATCCAAAAGACCGAAACTCTATTATGGAATTATATAATAAACTGAAAAAAGAGGATTTTGAGAAAAGAAATACAACCTCATTTCTTGAAAACATTTATGATAAGATTTCTGCTATGGACGAGGCGGCTATTAAGAAGATATGTCCGGACCCGGCAGAACTTACATTTAACGATGGACTGCAGGCATATGAAGAGATATCTTCGAAAGATATCCTGCCTGAATTAAAATCGAATATCCTTGAAAAGATTGATCAGCGTTTGACGAAAATAAAGATGAATGAATGTGAGCAATTGGTAAATAAGCTTTCGAAAGACATGAGTGAGGTAATACCAGTGAATTCCAGAATACATTTTTATGATGTGAGGAAAGGAATACGGAATAATTCAGAGGATGATGAAACTCAAATTATGAATAAGGCACTAAATACATATGCAGCAGGTAGAGGAAGATATGAATTTCCTATTGTAATTTGTGATGCATCAACCAAGGCGAATGGAGGAAAAGGATTTGTATTGACTGCGGACCATATATTCTATAACAGTTTAGTAGAGGCAGACGTTATTGATGTTATGAAGATTAAAAAAATTATTGAAGACAAAGGATTATTCGGTGCAGGAATTTACGCAGAAACCAGTCATGCTGGGAAAGTTAAAATTTCAAATTCGCTTAAATTAGAGAAATTAAAACCATTTACAAATGTATTGAATGACTTTGTCTCTTATCTTAAAGAAAAGCCTGAATCCAGAGATATTTCCTATATGGTAAAGGAAAAACATAATGTAATATGCTGCTATCGGTGTGGCTATGTATATAAAGGGGGCAATGTTTGCCCCAAGTGTTACGCTAAATTTAATGAATAACTTGTGTGGAGGAGTGTTAGAAAATAGCGATAAGTAAAACTAATTCATATAAAAAGTTAAAGGGTTAATAAAAACTTCACTGGAGGACAGTCGATAATAGACATATGACTTAGACTTGTTTCGATAGAAGAAAAAGGAGCATTCGATAATATGAAAATTAAAATAGTCATTTTTATTATAATAATCCTGGGGATCGTATTAACACCTGTTTTGCTTTATACCATAGGTAATCGCTATGCTACAAGTGAAAGTATTTATGAGGAACATTGGAATATAGTCCTACCTTCAGATTTTAAACAAATTTATCATAATCAAGATAAGCATGATTTTCAGGGAAAAGGAAGATGCTACACTATTTATGAAACGACAGAAATGAATATATTGCCAATGATGAGTTCTGAAAAAAAAGCAGCAACGGAACTACTATCGATTATAGGAAATTCAAAAGATAGTAAGAAGAAAGATATGGAAGAGTTCGTACAAGCAATTGCTACTGATTTGAGAATACCGGAAATACATAAGCCGCAATTTGATGATTTTTATCTATGGCAGAAACTGGTGAAATATGGAGATAACACTTTGTCTATTCTCTATTTTCCAAATGTTCATAAAATATATTTTGTTGAAGAGTTGAGGTAAATAATTATCTCTTATCTTTTCGCCAGATTGTACTCAAAGCCCATCTTAACGTATTTAGGGTGCACTATGTTAATCTATCAAGAAAATAATAATGAACAATATTACCGCAAATGCTCTACAAGCTTAAGCAGCAATATTTTGTTCAATCAGGACAATTATTCGTTTGGGCAATTCAATTGTGAAACCTTTAAAAGACATTATATAGTTTACACAGAGGATGGTAGAGGGACAGTGTAAAAATAAAATTGAAAAAACCTATCCTTACGATATTTCCAGATATCAATCAGAACGATTACAACTGGTTATAACAATAGTTCATAATGAATTACTAATAAAAATCAGTGATAACGGCATTGAATAAAGTAATTGAAATGGGAGTTGATAATTGATAAATTTGTAGCTATGTGTTTAAATAGATATAGACATTTAAAGAATAGCTTATAAAGAATAGCTTATAAAGAATAACTTATAAGAATGGCTCTAATATTATGAAAAGGGGTACTTATCTATGGAAAATCAAATACATTTTTGTACGTGCAAAGATTTAAATTGTAAATTAAATCCAAACAACCATAATTTGGGCTGTGATCCTTGTATAAAAAAGAATCTGAAAGCAGGTGAAATACCGGGCTGTTTCTTCAATTTGGTCAGTGACGATTTATCGCAACTGAATGAATTTACATTGGAAAGCTTTGCCGACTTTTTTCATAAAAATAAAGAGAATGTTCAAAAGTCATAGTATATACTAGGGATGCAATTCACCTTGCAATGCAGAGATTATGCTTTAAGCTCAAAGCTATAAGGGCATTTGGATCTGATTTGGGGAAATGGCATATGCCCAAGATTTTGATTATAGCACTTTTTACTGAGGTATTCTATTGATGTAAGATAATATAGTATAATAACACTGTGAGATTGAAATTTATAATCTAAGATAATCTTAGAGGAAAACGGAGAATGGATCGTATGGAGATTACATATATAGGTCATAGCGGGTTCTTAATTGAGTGGGAAACATGCTATTGGTTATTTGATTATTATAAAGGCGAAATACCAGAAATGGATACAAAGAAGAAGATATTTGTATTTGCAAGTCATAAACATCAGGATCATTTTAATCCTGAGATATTTAAATTAAATAATAACGATCATGAAATTGAATATATACTTTCCTCGGATATAAAACTGACGAAAGGAAATTACATTGAGTTAGGCATTACTGATGAGCTTCTAAATAAAGTAGTATCAGTTAAGCCATCAAATGAATACGAGTTATATGATACAAATAACAACAAAATAATTCTGAAAACACTGAAATCTACAGATTGTGGGGTTGCTTTTCTGTTGCGTTATCAAGGAAAAACCATATATCATGCAGGGGACCTTAACTTGTGGGTATGGAAAGAAGAGACAAAACAAAGTAATAATAATATGACAGCATTGTTTCATAAGGAAATGAATGTTTTAAAAGACATCCCAATTGATATAGCATTTGCACCATTAGATCCACGACAAGAGGAGTGGTATTATTTGGGACTGGATGAACTTCTTAAAACAACAAAAGTCAGATATGTATTTCCGATGCATTTTTGGGAAAAACCAGAGATTATCGGACAATACAAGCAAGAAAGAAGTATATATGCTAGTAATGTGAAAATAATGGATATTAATCAAAACGGACAAAGCTGGAAAATAGAGATATAGATAAATAGAGATATAGATAAATAGAGATATAGTGGTACAGAAGAATACAAATATAGAAATATAGAAATATGGAAATATAGAAATATAGAAATATAGAAATATAGAAATATAGAAATATAGAAATATAGAAATATAGAAAAATATATAAATAAAAAAACATTAAAATTAAGTAATATAGTAATGTAGTAATATAGAACTATAGAACTGAATCTAGAAATGAAGAATTATTCAATATAGGTATGTAGATAGATTAATTAAAAATGAATACATTTGTAAATAGCTTTATCCAAGGGGAGGTAAACATGGACGAACCTATCGATACGAAAAAATTAAGACTAGATTTAATGAATTTCTATGGGACAGCCTTATTTGCCGGCTTTGATGGAGCCTTAGAGGACTTGCTTGAACTAGACAAAGAATCAGAGGAAGAACTTATTAAGCGTGCTATAAAGAAAGGGATTGACTTACAGAAATATAAAGAAATAGATCATTAAAGTAACTGTGAAAAATGAACCGAATGCGTCAATGTACCTGTGATATCAAAAAAAAAGGAAGAGGACAAGATAAATGAAAAAAGTACTTAGTAAATTTCAATACAATTCCCCAGTAACATTGACATTTGCTTTGGCTTCCTTCATGGTGCTGCTGTTAGGGCATATAACAAGTGGGTTAACTACAAGTCTGTTTTTTTGTCTATACCGTTCGTCCTGGTTGGATCCTTTGGCATACCTCAGATTGTTCGGGCATGTTCTTGGCCATATGGACTGGGGTCACTTCTCTGGGAATATGGTTCTATTTCTGGTATTGGGACCTATGCTTGAAGAAAAATATGGATCAAAATCTTTCCTAATTATGATTGCAATAACATCAATTGTATCAGGATTATTTTATGTTATTTTATATCCAAATAATATATTGTTGGGTGCCAGCGGTATCGTATTTATGATGATAGTCTTATCGTCAGCTGCAGGTATGAAGGCAGGTAAAATCCCGATTACTCTAATATTAGTTATAATTATTTATCTGGGAGGCGAAGTATTGAGTAGTGTCGGAGCAAAGGATGGAATAGCCCATGCAGCGCATATTTTAGGTGGAATCTGTGGGGCAGGTTTTGGTCTTGTACGCAGACGAACATCAAAATGAATAAAGTGATGTAAATAATTCATTTACAATATATCTGGATGATGATAAGATTTAGGGATTGCTATATTTCTGAAAAAATCAGGAAAAGAAAATGAAAGGGTTGATTGTATATGGGTATTTCTAGACAACATGATTACATACCTGCCCATCTTCCGACAGAAGCAGCTAAAGAAAGCGCATGGGTTCTTGTTTTGTTAGAAAAAAAAATATTGATGAAAAAGGTAGGAGATAAATTTTATATACCAGAAGCAAATGATATAGATAACTTAATAATAAATGATAAAACCATGGAGTATATCGGCAAGTATGACGGGCATGATTGCTATTGTAAAAGATTAAACGAAATAGCTGAGCTACCTGATTACCTGGAGCTTATTGATCTGATGAAAATTACAAATCTGTCGGATGATTCAGGGTTGTTTATGCTTGCAGGTACGGCAAACCACATTCTTCATTGGTATAGCGTGAATCAGTACTGTGGTTGCTGCGGACATAAAACCTTGGATAAAAAAGATGAGAGAGCTAGAATCTGCCCTAACTGTGGCAATATAGTTTACCCGCGAATCTCTCCAGCAACAATAACGGCTGTATTTCGTGATGATCAGATATTACTTGCCCATAACCGTAATTTTAAAAAAGATTTATATAGTCTTATTGCAGGTTTTGTCGAGCCAGGGGAGACGTTGGAGCAGTGTGTTACACGAGAAATTGGTGAGGAGGTAGGAATTAAAGTAAAGAATATACGATATTTCAGTAGCCAACCATGGCCATTTCCGGATTCTCTGATGATGGCTTTTACAGCCGAATATGAAAGTGGTGAATTAATAGTGGATAACTGCGAAATAATGGAGGCTGCATGGTATAAAGCAGACAGTTTACCGGAGATTCCCTCAAGTGATAGCATAGCAGGCAAGATCATTCGCTGGTACCGAGACCAGACGGTTACTTCTTCAAATTATAAGGAATAACGTATAAAATTATAGCTAATGGACTGTGATTTAAATCACATTTTCTGAAGCTCAGATATGATATAATTCTGTAACTTATATCGCTATAACAATTATATCACAGTTACAGAAAGGATTTACAGGATGAAAACCTATTCAGGACCCAAAGCACTTGCGGAATACATATTATATCAAAGTAAACATAAAGCAAATAAAACCTTCCTGATTCTCCTCGTGCAGGGTATTCTAGCAGGAATGTACATTTCAATTGGAGCAATCGGTTACTTGAAATTGGCAGCAGGACTAACGGATCCCGGTCTTGGTAACTTCCTTGGTGCGTTAGTCTTCCCTGTCGGTATTATCGCAATTTTATTAATGCAGGCTGAACTCTATACCAGTGACAGCATGGTTATGCTTGCTGTTTATACTGGACATACTAAGATTAATAAGATCTTAAAAATATTATTTTTGATACTGATTGCAAATCTGATCGGAGCCATCTTCATCGCTTATTTGACTGGGGTAGCTGGGTCATTTGATGATAAGACTATGGCACTGGTAATTGAGAAAGCTGTCCATAAGGTTCATTTACCAATCGGAAAGCTTCTTGCCAGCAGTATATTATGTAATATTATTGTGTCCACCGGTGTATGTCTTGCCTATAGCTGCCGCGAGGAGATCAGTAAAGTGGTAGTCGTATGGTTGGCGATTACGGTTTTTATTCTTAGTCAGACAGAGCATGTGGTTGCCAACATGTATTATCTCTTTGCTGGATACTTTAATGGAGCCAATATTACGTTATTAGAAATATTCTATCATCTTTCTGTTGCAGCCATTGGTAATTTTATCGGAGGAGGCATTATTGTGTCAGGAGCTAATTATTTGTTAGCTTATCGTGATATCGAGAAGATTGAAAAGTCACCAGAAGAATAAAAACATTAACCAGCGCCCCCTCTCATTTCTGTGAGAGGGGTTTTTTATGCCTAGTGTCAAATGAATCTCCTTAAATAAACTCCGACTTAAGATTTTTTACTGACTTTATATATAATATTTGTTATAATAATGGGAAATTAAGTCATTGCTTTGTTATAAAAAGAGAATGAGATCTGTGTAGTGGAAATAATTATTAATTTCTTATAATTAAAAAAATGTGAGGATTCAATAATGAATATTGAGGAAGCTGTCGCGAAATGTAAGGACTCGGGATTAGAAGGGATTGAGTTAATAGAATTTGCACAAAGGATAGTCAACACTCATATGAAGTATTCCTATTCTAATTCCTTTGATTTTCCATCAAAAGCGTTTGAAAAAGGTTACGGTTATTGTTGGCATCAAGCAAGTACCCTAAATCGAATTCTTAAAAATTTGAGGATCGAAAGTAAACTAGTATATGCCACAGAAAACATTATTCCAGAAAAAGTATATGAAGGTTTTGTGGTTAAGGAACACAGTTCAGGACACGTTTGGTGTCGGGTTCGATATGCGGGAGAAGAGAAAGATGTATGCCCTGGTAATATAAATAACCGATTTGGTTTGGTGCATTTCAGAACTATATCCAAAATAAAAGATTGGAATTTATGGATTTGCTTTTGGTCTTACTTAGTTTCGGCACCTATTAATTATAAAAGACTTAAAGAAATTAATAATAGGCAGTAAAAACTGTATAAAATATGTTAATAAATAGCAATACAACAGATATCTTATTTATATGACAAAACTAAGCATATAAAATCATGAAAATAAATTGCCATTAAGATATACTTCTAATAGATTGGAGGGTGAATGAATGGATACGATAGTGAGAGTACAAAGAGCTATAGATTTTGTTGAAGACAATATTCTGGATGAATTAAAGTACGATGTCATTGCAAGTCAGGCCTATATGTCAAGTTGTCATTTTCAACGAATTTTCTCAATTCTATCAAACATTACAATTGGTGAATATATAAGAAATCGTAGGCTTACACTTGCGGGAATAGATCTGAAAGCTTCGGAAGCGAAAGTGATTGATATTGCTTTTAAATATGGCTACGAAACATCAGAAAGTTTTTCACGCGCTTTTACTCGTTTCCATGAGGTGACTCCTACGATAGCGCGCAATCAGGAGAGTCAATTAAAATCATTTGCCAAAATATCGATTAAAAATACGTTAGAAGGGAAGAAGGATGCAATGCAAGAATTAAGTAAAAGAGGTTATACAGTAAAAGAAAACGGAGCTGTATATCATACTAGAAATATGGATAAAACAGCTAAATGGTTTGAAGATGTTTTGGGTTGGTATGCGGGGATTGATGCAAGAAACGAAGCTGGTGCTGGTACCTATGGGTGCGTATTACCGGTTCCGGGAGAATTGGTAAATATGCAGATAGCACCATTTAAGGGAATCCATATGTTTTATGGCGAAAGTCAAAACAATGTAGTTGCGTTTATGCTGATTGAGGGCATCGATAAGTTATATGACTTTGTTAAAAAGAATGGATGGGAAAAAATAACTGAAATTAAAATTCAACCATGGGGAGCTAAGACCTGTGACGTGACAACCATTGATGGGAGCATTATAACCTTTTTTGAATTGATGGAGCTAAAAGTATAATTCACTACCTGGTGGTAACGCTACCCATCGATTAGTTATAAGACAATGGTTACTTTAAAGCAAGTTCATTAAGTAGTATAAAAGCCTTGAGAGAATAATAAAATACTCAAGGCTTTTATACTCATCATTCTTATTATAAGTAAAGAAATTAAATAAAAAATAATATTTTGTAGATATTTTTAAAATGAGAGAATATTTTTAAAATGTGAGTTTACTTTAATAAAATATCAAATAAAAAAATAAAAGAGTCTTTTAAATAAAAATAAAGAGTCTTTTAAAATCAATAAAAATAAAAGGGTATATTTTAAAATAATGAATAAAAGGGTATATTTTAAAATAAAGATTGACATTATATGAGTATGATGTTAAACTACGACTTGCTGGTTTGCAAAGATGATTAATTTTACAGAAAATAGCAATACAGTTAAATGCTTAAAACCCTGTGAACATAGGAAATAAAACCTAGGTTTAAGGTTCAACACCTATTTATTGGTTCTAAGTCGCTATTTATTGAATATAAATCAATAACTTCAATAATTAGCATAAAAATGTCGCGGGGTGGAGCAGTCTGGAAGCTCGTCGGGCTCATAACCCGAAGGTCATAGGTTCAAATCCTGTCCCCGCAATTCGAAAAATAGATAGTGCATCAAAAATGTAATTAAAAAGAATCGAATATTGTAAATAATATATAGCCGTGAGATGGAGCGCTTATAGCACTTTATCGAATGGCTTATTATTTTCCTAGATGATTGTGATATAATACAATGGTATTGAAAAAACAATGATCGAATTTAAATAAAATAAATAGTGATAGTGGTAAGGAGTAAGGATGCAATTTAAAGAATTAAACATTATACCCGATATTTTAAAGGCTTTAGAAAATGAAAATTACAAAGTACCTACACCGATACAAGAAGAGGCTATCCCAACAATTTTGAGTGGGAGAGATTTACTTGGATGTGCTCAAACCGGTACGGGAAAAACAGCTGCATTTGCAATACCAACATTGCAACTACTCTGCGAAGATAAAGTTGCGCCGACAACACAGCGTAACATTCGTGCGTTAATTATAACACCAACCAGAGAGCTTGCTCTTCAGATTTATGAAAGCTTTTGCACCTATGGTAAATATACAAAATTAAAAAGTTGCGTTATCTATGGTGGGGTTTCTCAAAAACCGCAGGAAGAGACATTACAACGAGGAGTGGATATTCTTGTGGCAACGCCAGGTAGGCTGAATGATTTAATAAATCAAAAGCTTATCAATTTGAAACATATAAAAATATTTATATTGGATGAAGCTGACCGTATGTTGGATATGGGTTTCATTAACGATGTGAAAAAGATTATAGCCAAAATTCCAGAAAAAAAGCAAACATTACTTTTTTCTGCAACCATGCCGCCAACCATTGCAAGAATGTCAAATACAATTTTAAATAATCCGGCTAAAATTGAGATAAAGCCGGTATCCTCAACAACGAATACGATTGAACAGTATTTATATTATGTAGATAAGGAAAATAAAAAAGATTTATTACTACACATATTAAAAGATGAGAAAATAGAATCTGCACTCGTCTTTACCCGAACCAAGCATGGTGCGGATCGAATCGTTCGTCAATTGGCAAAAGAAAATGTTAAGGCTCAAGCTATTCACGGGGACAAGTCTCAGGGTGCGCGTCAACTTGCACTAAATAATTTTAAAAATAAAACATTGCGTGTGTTAATTGCTACTGATATCGCAGCTAGGGGAATTGATATTAATGAATTATCTCATGTTATCAATTTTGATCTGCCCCAAGAACCTGAAACTTACGTACATCGTATCGGGCGAACAGGACGAGCTGGATTTAGTGGAGTGGCAATTTCTTTTTGTGATTTTGATGAGAAAGAGCTTCTTGCAGATATAGAAAAATTGATGAAAAAGCATATTACTGAAATAGATAACCACCCTTACCCTTTGCTTAATAATTTTCCTGCCATAACTGCTACGAAAGCAAGACGAAAATCTTCACAGTCAGATTCATCACAAAAGTCTACATCACCAATGAAAAAATTACGAATGACTGCAGATGGCAAGCTGAAAGAAAAAAGGAGTTTTACGAAAACACCAAATAAGGGTAGAAAAGAATCAAAATATTCAAAAATGAAATAAGTAACTTTACTAAAAGTACTACAGGGAAAGATACGGAAAGTTTCATATAGAAGGTATTTATAATAATTATAAGCAAAAATGCAAATCGTGCGTTTGTATTGTACGTGCACCCGTAAGTAAGTGGCGAGTATACCATTTATTTATGGGTGCATTCCTTATAATTATAAAGCGATATCTAATTTGAAATTTTCTATTTATATTGTTTATGCCAATTTGTGATGTATTTCATTGTACCGAGAGTAACAATATTATATGTATAATGTAATCATGAAAACTTTTAACGTTTATTTTTCATAGCCCATATGGTAAAATGAAAATTAATAATTTCAGAAAAGTGGCTGGACAAGCCTATTTTAAATGTGGAGGAGTAACTTGAAGGTTATTATATCGCCGGCGAAAAAGATGAATGTTAACACAGAGTATGAGATACGTACTATGCCATATTTTTTGGATAGAACGAGTTTTATAATGAAATATATACAAGGCCTTAGCTATGAGGAAGTTAAAGGCCTATGGAAATGCGGCGACCGGATTGCCGAGACAAATTATAAACATTTTTCAAATATGAGCATTACGGAGAGGCTTACACCGGCAATATTGGCTTATGAAGGAATTCAATTTCAATATATGGCTCCCCACGTATTTGAACAGGAGCAATGGGATTATATTGAGAAGCATTTATATATTCTGTCCGGATTTTATGGGATGCTGAGACCCCTTGATGGAATTGTACCTTACCGACTTGAAATGCAGGCATCCATCAAGCTTTCAGGATATAAAGATTTATATGATTATTGGGGAGATACCTTATGCAGAAAACTTTATGAGGATACAGATATCGTATTGAACCTGGCTTCCAATGAGTATAGTAAATGCATTGAAAAATATCTTACAGATCAGGTACAGTTTATAACATGTACTTTTGGTGAATATAAGGATGGAAAAATCACGACGAAAGGAACCTATGCTAAAATGGCAAGGGGAGAAATGGTTCGATACTTGGCAGAGAGAAGTATTGAAGATGTATCTGAAATTAAACATTTTGATAGATTAGGCTATCGCTATAAACCGGAAGCATCAAATAAGAAAAACATCGTTTTTATTAAGGAATAAGAAAAGTGTACCGTGGTAGAGGGATAAGCTATACCTCGGCACACTTTCTCACTTTCTGTATAAAAAAATTACTGTGTTGATCTAAATTTGATTTTTAATTGCTGTAGATTCGGCTTTCTTATTTAGTTTCAATTCAATTAACTCCAAATTCCCTCTTAATCTAGCATCATTAGGCTTCATTTGACAGGCGATTAATGCATATTTGAAGGATTTTTCATAAAGTTCCAGCCAATAACAGCAAATGGCTCCAAGGTCGTACAATTCGTATCCCCAGGCTTCCGGTTCGAGAAGATAGCTACCAGTCTTTTCTTTGATTTCCAATGCCTTTTCTGTCATAAGAAATACAAGCGGCCAATCATTTTCAAGATAACCTAGTCGAGCCATGTACAGATAAGGCTCCCGTACATGAGGACATTCTGCAATTGCCTTATAAAACCATAGCCTTGCTTGCATAAAATCCCCTAGATCCTGATAACTTTTTGCTATAAAACGCATGGAAGCACAGCGTTCCTCATCCCATTTTGCTGAGGGGAGATTTAAATGACGAGTGAGTTCGGCGATACATTTGTCGTGCATATTGTGATACATATATTCTCTACCTAGCCAGAAGGATGTCCTGTCATCCTGGGGGTTTTCTTGGGCGGAAAGCTCTAAAAGGGGAAGATACTGAGCTCTCGGTTTTGATTCATCGGGGTAATGATTGAGTACCAAATCAGGTACCCAAACGGTTGAATCTGAATTTTCACCTCTATATTCAAGTACCTCATGAACCGGATGAACCCAGCGGAAGCCTTGGCGTCTATGAATCTTTTCCATTGTAAATTGTTTTTTGGGAGACCCATCTGCATTGTAGCTCCAAGTAAATAAGTAACGTGCTCTGGTGTGCGTAGGTTGCCAGGCTGCTTCTAGTTTTTGACGCCAGCCTTGAACAAAGACTTCATCCAAGTCGTTTGAAACGCAGATTTCAATGTCATCCGGAATGTGGTCCATAGCGATGTTACGCGCAGCGTCGAAACGCCAGGGAACTATGCATTCCGTATAGACGATTGCACCTCTGGCACGCAGTTTTTCGACCGTATGGTCAGTTGACCCTGTATCGGTAACCACAACCAGATCGGCTTCACTGACAGCATCCATCCAGCGATCTACAAATTGTTCTTCATTTTTGCATATTGCGTAAACGCAGATCTTGTATTTATTCACTAGTTTTTACCTCATTAATTATTTAATGGTTCCTATATATTAGATCGTATACAGAAATAAACCTTATATAGACTTCGTCCTTAATGCATTATACGAAGTCGTAGTTAACAGCTAACAGCTATTGTTGAGCCGATATTACATTGTATGATTAACAGAGGCTTAGGTTACAATAAATTAACTTCTATTATTGCTATTTGAAAGAGCAAGGTAATTAATATGAATAGATTATTATTTGGGATTTCAGGATTGCCAATCAGTAGCGGATTAAAAAATATTAATTACGCAACTGGAATTGAATATGTAAAATCAATAGGTCTGGATGCTATGGAGCTACTTTTCGTGAGAAATGTAAATGTAACAGATAAAAATAAGGACATTATATTAAAAGCGAAGTTAGAAAATGATTTTTATTTGTCAGCTCATGGATCACATTATATAAATTTAAATTCAGATGAGGATGAAAAGCAAGAACAGTCTCTGGAAAGAATAATTAAAGCGACGGATGGATTAGCGAAAATAAAGGGGAAAAGTCTAATATTTCATCCGGGTTTTTATTTGAAAGACACAAAGCAGGAAGCTTATGATACGATAAAGGAAAACTTACGAAAGCTTCCTTCTAGGGAAATAGACTATCGACTTGAAACTACCGGAAAAAGCACACAATTTGGGACACTTGAGGAATTAGTTTCTCTTTGTAAGGAAGTAAAATCCTGTAAGTTATGTATTGACTTTTCCCATATACATGCAAGAGGAAATGGTAGTTTAAAAAATTATGATGATTTTGCACAAATTCTACAATATGTGCTGGAAGAACTGGGGAGAACAGCCTTGGATGATTTACACATTCACATGGGTGGAGTAAATTATAATGAAAAAGGTGAGAAAAATCATCTTCCGTTATTGGAAAGTGATTTCAATTATGTAGGATGCTTAAAAGCCTTAAAAGATTTTAAGGTGAAAGGGTGTGTGATTTTAGAAGGTCCGTTAGTAGAGAAGGATGCATTATTATTAAAAAATACTTATAAAGTGTTATAAATAAAACCAGAGGATAGGTAGTATTAGTACTATCAAGTTTTAGGAAAAGTATTATTTACGCTTTAATATCGAACCCTTTTTACCATGTAATCGTAGGATATGTCAATTACAAGCGATTATATTGCATTGTACCATTTAGTACAAGGTTATATAATTATTATGGAAATATGAAAATATTATATTTAAGATCAGTGTAAAGGATTTTTAAATCACTTTTCTACAATATAAAATGTGAAATATAGAACATGTTTATAAAGAAAAAAATAAAACAAGAAATATATAACATGAAATATATAACATGTAAATTTCAATTTCAATAATTTTCAAATAACTTATACGATAGGGAGAAGCTTTTGTTTATGAAAAACAATCCAATAATATATGCAGACTTTCCGGATCCGGATGTAATTAGAGTTGAAGATACCTATTATATGATAAGTACAACGATGCATTTTATGCCGGGAGGAGTAATTTTACGTTCTTATGATCTGATCAACTGGGAAGTGGTTACCTATGTTTATGATGAATTAGAAGATACTCCTGGACAAAAACTTGAGGAAGAACAAAGTATCTATGGCAAAGGTATGTGGGCAGCAAGCCTCCGCTATAATAATGGAACGTTTTATGTATGTTTTGTAGCAAATGATACCGGAAAGACCTATTTATATCGGGCAGTTGATATTATGGGACCGTGGAAGAAGCAGTATATCGAGGGCTTTTATCATGATTGCTCAATTTTATTTGATGAAGATGACAGAGTATATATTGTTTATGGTAACACACAAATTTATCTAACAGAATTAAAGTCAGATCTTTCCGGCCCAAAGCAAGGTGGGTTACATCGCATTATTGTGACGGATCGTGGAAATGTAAGTCTCGGCTACGAGGGTGCTCATTTTTATAAAATAAATGGAAAATACTATTTATTCTTGATTCATTGGCTTGCTTATGGATCAAAGCGACGAGTGGAAGCGTGTTACGTTTCTGACTCCTTAGAAGGTGAATTTAGCGGTAAGGATGTACTTGATGCAGATATGAACTATCATAACCTAGGTATTGCACAAGGTGGAATAGTAGATACTCCGGATGGTAATTGGTATGCTATGCTGTTTCAGGATCATGGAGCAATTGGTCGTATTCCGGTTCTGGTTCCCGTACGATGGGAAAATGATTTCCCGATATACGGAGTTGATGGTAATGTACCTGACCGAATTGATAATAAGAGTACACGTCCGGATTATAACTATGAGCCAATCTTTGATAGTGATAACTTTCATTACAATCCAGAGGAGGATGGAAAAGTACATTTAAAAAAGGTTTGGCAGTGGAATCATATTCCTAATAATAATTTATGGTCTGTGACGAAAAGACCAGGTGCTTTGCGCCTTCGTAGCGGTAAATTAAGCTCGAATGTTGGGTTAGCTGTAAATACTTTAACACAGCGTATGATGGGTCCTTCTTGTGAGGCTATTGTTACGGTGGATGGCAGTGCACTAAAAGATGGTGATTATGCCGGTATCTGTGCATTGCAGGGATGTTATGGTTTGATTGCTATTACGAAAGAAAAGGGGCAGTACTATCTAGTGATGATTGCGAAGGAGTTAAAAAAGGATGACAACATCTGGGGGGAGCCGGGGGGTGATAAACTACCTGGAACGGAATATGATAGAATACCATTGGATAATAACAAGATTACACTAAAAGTACATGCAAATTTTGAAGACAATATTGATATTGCAGAATTCTATTTTCAAAAAGATAATGATTGGATTAAATTCGGAATCACTCATAAACTGTACTTTAGATTAGACCATTTTGTAGGCTGTCGCACTGGATTGTTTTTATTTTCTACACAGGAGATCGGTGGAGAGGCTGATTTTGAACATTTTACATATCAATGTAATAATTAGTTGAATTTATACGGGATTTCCGATTTTAATGAAAAGTATATAATAATTGTAACTAGAATATATATATAATAGCCATAAATAATATAATCGAGTAACATTCTGAAGATAAATGGTCAGCTGGATAGGCATGGAGTGCCTTTCTTATTGGCCTTTTGCTTTAATTAAAAACCATTCAAAACCACATTCGAAAAAATACTTGAATTTTTAAATATATATGTTATAATTATTACAATAATATTAATTAAATATTAAGCTGCTTAAAGAATTCGTCATAAAAAATCAACCATTTTATCGACTTAGTTAAATGCTTCATCTTTATAAAGCTATCAAAAGGAGAATAGAATGAATTTCAGAAAGTATCTATTGTGTTTGATTATAGGTGTTTTGGTATTTAACGTTTCCAATATTAAAGCATACGCAGCGGAAGAAACGAAGCAAGAGGCAAAGGAAGCTTCGAATAATTATACGAAAGCGGAACTAAGATTATTAACTGGTCTAATTTATTGTGAAGCACAAGGTGAAAGCTATAATGGGAAATTAGCAGTTGGAATCGTAGTTATGAATAGAACGAAATCAGATCGATATCCAGATACTGTAAAAGAAGTCATTTATCAAAAGTATCAATTTAGTCCAGTAACAAATGGTACATTAAAAAAAGCGTTAGCAGAATATGATAAAGGTAATTTTACTTCATCCTCAGAGAAAGAATGTATTAAAGCAGCAAAAGCTGCTCTTAATGGAACGAAGAAAGTTACAGTTAATGGGAAAAAGAAGAGTTTTAGTAAGTACTTATCGTTTAGTGGTAGATTAAAAGGATATACTTACAAACTTGGCAATCATCAATTCAAATAAACGTATTGAATTAGTTATATTTTATATGAATATAGGGGGGTAAAGGTGAAATTTCACTTTTATCCCCCTAACACTTTACTGTTTAATATAAATGGACTACTACATCCCACGTGGTGACAGACAGTTTGCTAAATTCACACTGATATATAGTGATTAAGAGGGAATGGTGCAATCAGAAAAATGATGATATCTTCTCATAAAAGACGCATAAAAAATGATGAGTAAGTTGTTTGTAATTATCCATACCTTGTTATATAATTATGAGTATGAATGAACTAAAAATGAAATTGTTCCAAATAATGTACATGAAAAAAGTTTAATTTGTTTGAAAATAGTGTTAACGTTATATTAATTAAAATGTGTATTGTCTTACCAAGAAAGTATGTAAACTACTTTAATAAAGGAGCAATTTATAAATGAATTTTTACTTCGCACCGATGGAGGGTTTGACTGGGTATATTTATAGAAATGCCCATCATACTTTTTTTAATAATATCGATAAATACTTTTCGCCATTTATTGTTGCAAATCAAAGTGAAAGCTTCAAAACGAAGGAATTAAATGATATTTTACCTGAAAATAACGAAGGAATTGTTATGATTCCTCAATTACTTACCAATAATGCAAAAGATTTTATTCATACATCAAAAAAAATTAAGCAGTTGGGATATCATGAGATCAACTTAAATTTGGGATGTCCTTCCGGAACGGTAGTTTCTAAAAATAGAGGGTCTGGATTTCTTTCAAAAAGAGAAGAGTTAGATGTGTTTTTAGATGAGATTTTTACAGCATCGATAACTAAAATCTCAGTAAAAACCAGAATAGGAAAAGATCAGCCAGAAGAATTTTATGATTTAATCGAGATATTTAACAAATATCCTATTGAAGAGCTTATCATTCACCCTAGAATTCAAAAAGATTTTTATAAAAATAAACCTAATCTTAAAATTTTTGAGGAAGCCTTGACTTTAAGTAAAAACACAGTTTGCTATAATGGTGATATTGTTACGGCCAAAGATTACAATAAGTTTTCGGTTGATTTCCCTAACGTAGGTACTGTAATGGTAGGTAGGGGATTAATAGCCAATCCTGGACTGATAAGCGATATTACGAATAACGTAAGACTTGAAAAAAGTCTACTAAAAGACTTTCATGATAAAATTTATGAGAATTACAAAAAAATTCTCTTTGGAGATAGGAATGTTCTATTTAAAATGAAAGAAATTTGGTTTTATTTGATTCCAATGTTTTCTGATCATGCAAAATATGCAAAAAAAATTAAGAAGTCAGAAAGATTATATGATTATGAGGAAGCTGTTTCAAGCTTATTTAAGGAACAAGATATTTTGTAAGATAGTAAGAAAGATTTGCAGAAGCATCCACTGAAAGTAGTGGTATATTATATTAAAATTGAAAAATAGCATCGGTATTCTGGAAGCAGATTACCAGTGCTTTTTCTATTTAAATCTTCATTTGAATTTGAGAATGAATTCGGAAAATAAGGATTTTTTTTATGATTTGAGGACTCTATTTAAAGCCCGATAATAATTTCGCCAAAAAAAAGTCTAATTTCGTATTTGTTAAAAAATCTTTTATTAATTTGATATAATACGAATTAGTTAAATATGATTGATTTATTTTATATGATTAGAGGAGGAGCCAATATGTCACTTTTTAAAAATGAAAAAACCCCCTGCCTAATCTGTGGTAATCCAACACCTAAAATTTATCCTACAATGATTGAAGATCAACCGATTTGTAGGGAATGCGAGAAGTTAATCTCTATGGAGGACCACTTGATGGCTTTATTGACGATTAACAGGCTTAGAGCCCATCTTAAATATCGTGAAAAGAATTCAAATATGCATGCAGGCTTTGTTGAGACAAGAAAAGCTAGTTGCGAGATGCGAAATCGCACGATTTGTATCGATGATGTTCATCGATTATGGTACATAAAAGATAAAGTAAATGAACCAATCTTTCGATTTGTCGATTTAATGGGCTTTACATTATTGGAGGATAGTCATATATTACAGCGTGGTAATGCAAAAGGGATTGAAACTTTTCCTAGCATCGTTGAGAGTGAAGAACTCGATGATCTAATTCATCCTGCGCAGAAACTTAACGGTTTGCTGATGTGTAAATCTTATAAAGATAAAGCTAGTATTAATAATTCCTATGAGCAGAAGATTAAAGGACTAGTGAAAACTATTAGGTTGGAAATAGAGGTAAATAATATCTACTGGCAGAAGCTTAAACTTAACTTCAACGCACCTGATGTAATTGACCATGACATTAATCGCTTTATTATAGACTATAGAAGTAAGTTAGCAGAGATCCAAGAAATTGCGCAATCTCTTATGACCTTGTTCCCAAAAGAATCAGTTAATAATATGTCTTATGCCGATGAATTAATGAAGATTCAACAGCTATATGGTGCAGAAGACGAATATCTTCAAACGAATAGCATCTAATGTATAAATTCAAATGAATAAATTCAAACGAATAGCTTCAAATGAATAAATTCAAACGAATAGCTTCAAATGAATAGCTTCAAACGAATAGCATCATATGAATTTATTCATATGAATAGATTCAAACGGTAAAAAGTATTAATAACTTTATGTAAAGTAGTAAGAAGATAATGGAAAGCTTCAATTATTTTCTTACTACTTTTTTTAGGCGTTGATGTATGATTCAGTGCATTGATGAAATACTATTTCATTAATATATTTGTTTGACGATAGTAAATAGGAGTGATATAATCTTGCTAATTATTTATATCAAATGGCTTGACTTTCCGTTTTAGTACATATATAGAATTTCTTCATTAGGGAAAGTGAGTATAATTTGATATGCTATTAAGTATTAGAAGTAAATTATGTAATTTAGAAACAAAAAAACAAAGGGATTTACATTATGTTTTATCAATGATTTTATTTTCAAATTTTATAATTTTAATGCTAGAAATTTTGAGTCGACATTCTATTATAAAAGGATTAGGTTTTATTATAACGAATCCGCTTATGTTCAATATTAATGTGTTAATCGTTTTATTAACACTATCTATATCGATGTTATTTTCAAGAAGAAGGTTTATGCTCTTCTTGTTCTCTGCCATATGGATTGGACTTGGCGTTGTAAATTATACCATTTTGTGCCATCGTTTGACGCCTTTAACATCAATGGACTTTTATATAATAAAAGCAGTAATCATAGCAATTCCTGTATATCTTAATCCTTTTCAAATTATATTTATATCTGTAATTGTTGTTATTATAATAGTAACGTTGATACTTTTATATAGGAGATTAAAAAAGAATCAGATATTAATTAAGCTACCCTTGCTTCTTATTTGTATATTATTAGCTTTGATGCTTACGTTATCAACCACTGCATCAAAGGTAAACGCACTATCGAATAAATTTGGTAATCTTCCGGATGCTTTTTCAGACTATGGTTTTGCATATTGCTTTGTGAATAGCGTTTTTGATCGAGGCATAAGTAAACCGAAGGCATATTCAAAAAAACAAATTGAGGTTGTTTTAAATAAAATTGAGTTAAATGAAATCCATATAACAGATGCATTCAATAATGTAGAGCTAAGTAAATCTGAGGAACCGTATGGGATAGTCATGAACGATATGAATAGTAAAATAAGTTCGGAATTTAAACCTAATATTATCATGGTTCAATTAGAATCTTTTTTTGATGTTAATCATTTACTAGACTATTCTTTTTCAGAAAACCCGATTCCAAATTTCACTCAATTAAAAGAGAAGTATACTTCTGGGTTTCTTACGGTTCCATCTTATGGTGCAGGAACAGTAAATACAGAATTTGAGATTTTAACTGGGATGAAAACAGACTATTTTGGTAGCGGAGAGTTACCTTATCGAACCATTTTACGATCAACAACTTGTGAAAGTATTTGTTATGATCTTACGGAACTTGGTTATCACAATTATGTTATTCATAATAATACAGGTACTTTTTATGACCGAAAAGATGTATTCCCGAAATTAGGGTTTGATAATTTCAGTTCGATTGAGTATATGAATAATCTGGAATATAATCCTACCGGATGGGCGAATGATAGTTTATTAACGAATGAAATCTTAAAAGCGTTGAAGGCTGGAGACACTAGAGATTTTATTTATACTATTACAGTTCAGGCTCATGGAAAATATCCAGTTGAAATGATTGAGGCTAATCAAAAAATTAAAGTGGTTGTGGACCCATATAAGAGAATACGTTTAAATACAGAGATGGGTGCGGGTACCTCAAAGTACAATAGTAGGAATGTCCATATGGATGATAGTTATAAAAATCAATTTGAATATTATGTGAATCAACTTGCTGAGACGGATAAATTTATAGGAGAATTAACTAGAGAATTATCTGGATACAAGGAACCCACAGTCATCGTGTTATATGGGGATCATTTGCCTCCATTGTCGTTTGAAGCTAAGGATTTGGTAAATAATAATAAATTTCAAACGGAATATGTACTATGGAGTAACTTCCCAATGCATAAAGAAAAACATGACTTATATGCATACCAACTGAATGCTTATCTAATGGAGCGACTAGGTTACGAAAATGGAGTTTTAACGAAATTTCACCAAAGATGTATAAGTAATGCTGATTATCAGAAGGAACTTAAGCTTCTACAATATGATATGCTCTATGGAAATAGGTATATTTATGGAGGAGAAAGTCCTTATATTGAGAAAGCCATGAAAATGGGTATTTCCGAGGTCTCGATAACTAAGATTATAGAAATTGGTGAAGATTTATATATATTAGGAAAGAATTTTACTGCTTGGAGTGTAGCTTTTATCGATGAGGAAGAAAAAGAAACAACTTTTATCGATGAAAATACCTTGATCGTTCCGAATGAGAAATTATTAGATAAAAGTATTTTAGTGGCACAAGTTACTAATAAAAATGTAATTCTTAGCAAAAGTAATGAATATCAAACCCAGTAATAGAGTAACAAAAAAATGGCTCTCTGATCAAATTGATCAGAGAGCTATTTTACTGCAGTGGGAAATTATATTAAATTTAACCAAAAAGTGAAAGTAGAATACCAGCAGCAATTGCGGAACCGATAACACCAGCTACATTTGGACCCATTGCAAACATAAGTAAATAATTCCCGGGGCTTGCTTTTTGCCCTTCCACCTGTGAGACACGTGCAGCCATAGGAACAGCTGATACTCCTGCTGAGCCTATTAGAGGATTTACCTTACCCTTAGTTATCCAACACATAAATTTACCAATCAGAAGACCACCTACAGTACTAAACATAAAGGCAATAAGTCCAAGGACAATAATCTCCAGTGTCTGGGGCTTTAGAAATTCAGATCCGACTGCAGTAGCACCGACGGTAAGTCCAAGAAAAATTGTGACTATATTAATTAAAGCATTCTGTGCAGTTTCTGATAACCGCTCTACGACTCCAGATTCCTTAAAAAGATTACCTAGCATCAACATACCAATGAGTGGAGCAACGGATGGTAGAAGTAATATGCATAATATCGATACAGCAACTGGAAAACATATTTTTTCTAGTTTAGACACTTTACGTAATTGTTCCATATGAATCATCCGCTCTTTTTTCGTAGTGAGCAATTTCATAAGTGGTGGTTGAATCAATGGAATAAGTGCCATATAAGAGTAGGCGGCTATTGCTATGGATGCTAATAAATGGGGTGCAAGTCTTGTGGTTAGATAGATAGCGGTCGGGCCATCTGCACCTCCAATAATTCCGATAGAAGCAGCTTCTTCTGGGGTGAAGCCCATAGCGATAGCAATAATGAAGGCAACTGCGATACCAAATTGGGCACCGGCACCTATTAGCATACTACTGGGGCGGGCAATCAATGGACCAAAATCGGTCATGGCACCAATTCCTAAAAATATCAGAGAAGGATAAATTCCCTTTTTAACTCCTAAGTAAAGGTAATAAAGAAGTCCACCCGCTTCTGTTGAACTTGCTGGTTCACTCATCAGGCCAGTTAATGGTAGATTTGCAAGGAGCACGCCAAAGGCGATCGGTAATAGAAGAAGTGGCTCAAATTTTTTAACGATTGCAAGATAAATTAATACACATGCCACAATAATCATAAGGATAGACTGCCAGGTTAGTGCAACAAAGCCGGAATCTTCCCATAGTTTAATTAATGAATCAATAAACACAATATAAATCCTCCTTTTATTATCATAAAGTTAAAACCTGTGTTTGCTAACCTTTCGGATTTGTTCGGGATGAGCGTTTTTCCTTTGTTTTCTCAATAATTAAGATAATCGAGGAAAACAATCGGATAATTGCCCAGAGAACTCCTAGTACTGCAAATACAACTATCATACAGAATAAAGCAGTAAGAATACTCTCAGATATAGACATTCCTTTCACCTCTTTTCTAATGCAAAATTGGTTTTTTGGTAAAATAGCTATAAAAAAATGGAGAACTTCAATAAGAAGCTCTCCACCCTATAAGCCAAAACTTGAAACAGTTGTAATAAACTGCCAACCGGAAAATAATATAATTAATGATAACATATGTAAATATAACTGTCAAATATTTATCAATCATTCGATTGTGAAACAATATATTATTTATTGAAGAAAGGATAAAAGGATCTGTCCCAATTGTGGGCTTCCTATAGCGTTATAATTTAATTTGAATTTACAATTTTTCTTGAACTTACTTGAAATTTATTTCAAAATATATATTTCAATATCAATATCTTCAATATCTATATTTTTCTATTGACTTAAAGCTTACGTTAAGGTTTATAATTTGATTATACATTCAAAGTTGATGTATAATAGGACAATCAATAATCAATCATAAAAAGAAATAGTACAGAAAGGAACAAGGAAGAATGAAACAGATTAAATGGGGTGTTTTAGGAACAGCAAATATAGCGAAGGGCCATACAATTCCTGCAATGTTAAAAGCAGAAAATTGCAGGTTATATGGTATTGCAGGAAGAAGTAAAGAGAAGGTGGAGGAATTTAAAGCTCTCTTTGGCTTTGAAAAAGCTTATTATAGTTATGAGGCTATGTTAGAGGATGATGCAATTGAAGCAGTTTATATTCCGCTACCCAATACCCTACATAAGGAATGGGTATTGAAGGCGGCGGCTAAGAAAAAACACATTCTGTGTGAAAAGCCGCTATCAGGTACGGAAGCAGATGTAAAAGAGATGATTCAGGCATGTGATGATGCCGGTGTATATTTTATGGAGGCCTTTGCATATCTGCACACGCCAATCATAAAATCAGTAAAGGAAGCATTGGATTCTGGGGTAATCGGTAAACCTACTTTTATTGAAACAACGTTTTTAACACCTAGACCTAGTAAGGATAATATCAGAGTACGCAGAGATACGCTTGGAGGAGCGATATACGATTTGGGTTGTTATAATATTAGTTTAATCTTAACAATGTTAGGGGAAGAACCGAGTGAAGTAAAGGCCCTTGCCAATTTTACTGACCAAAATATAGATGATTTTGTGGCAGCATATTTTGAATTCCCTAGTGGCTGTAGAGCTTCCTTAATAACTGGTATGTGTTCTGGACAAAGAGCGGACCGATATTTTATCCATGGAACAGAAGGTACAATTGAAGCACCAATTCCATTTAATATTGAGGGAACAGTGAAATATTATATTCATAAGAACGGTGTGACAGAAGAGATCGTTGTTGATGTACCCAATAATTATATGTTGGAACTGGAACAACTCGGAAGATGCATTATTGATGGGGAACAACCTTATGTTAGCCATGAATTTTCAGTAAAAAATGCACGTACCATGGACAGAGTATTGACGAGCATGGGATATAACATGTAGTAATGATATCTGAAAGTTGTCAGTTTATATATGTGACATATCTATTTCCATTTTTTATGGTAATTGATATGTCGCTTTTTTCTATTAATTATTTAATTAGTGTCAGAAGGAAGTATAGAAACTGCCAATATGAATTTTGAATTGGGCATATAATGATGCGCTGGATAAAAGGTAATTCAATTATATAAAAAATTATGTAAAATAATTCTGAAAACCATAAAATATATAGGAAATCCATAAATATGTTCTTCTTCCTATGTTATGATATTTATATGTTCGGGAATCTAAGGAAATGAAGGCATTAAAAAAGATGCATCAGGATTTACTTATTTTCTCAAACCAATGTAGGAAGAAGGGGTGTGTACGAAATGAATAGGTTAGATTTATCAGGGGTATGGGACCTTCGCGATAAGGAAAAACAGGTGCAAGTTGCAGGGCAACTACCGGGCTGTAATTATCTCGATTTGATGAAACATGGAATGATTGAAGATCCGTTTTGGGGTGAAAATGAAAAGGAAATGACGAAGCTTGCAGAGAAGGATTATGAGTATGCAAGAGAGTTCGATATCTCACCTGAACTGCTCCTCGAGGAAAGAATTGAGCTAGTAATCACCGGGCTTGATACCTTGGCGGAAATTATATTAAATAATAAAATAATAGCAAGTACGGATAATGTTCATAGAACCTATCGATTTTCTGTGAAGGATTATCTAAAGGAGCGAGATAATCATATAAAGATAATATTCCGTTCCCCATTTCCTTATCTTGAGGAGAAGAACCAAAAGGATAAGATTCCATTTTCCTCCGGTATGGGTGTGGATGGGATATCTCATATTCGTAAGGTACAGTGCCATTTTGGCTGGGACTGGGGACCGATACTTCCACCGGTTGGAATTACCGGAAGCATTGAATTACAGGGCTATTCGAATGCTAAGATCGATCAGGTTACTGTAATTCAAAGGCATGAAACAAATAAGGTATCATTAATAATAAATGCAAAATTATTTGAACTAAATACCACAAATACATTTACATACAAAGTACAAATTAATATTACTTCTCCCCAAGGTAAAAAGTATATAACAGAGAGTCAGGTATCGGACGGATGTGGGGAAGCAGTAGTTGAAATATTAAACCCAGAGCTTTGGTGGTGTAATGGTTTAGGAAATCAGAGCTTATATCAGGTGGAAGTCTCATTATTGAGTCAAGAGGAAGAATTGGATCATTGGAACTCACAAATCGGACTTCGTACAATTGTGCTTGATACCACGAAGGATAAATGGGGTAATAATTTCAGATTTTTAATAAATGGAGTTCCTATTTTTGCAAAAGGTGCTGACTGGATACCCAGCGATTCGTTTATATCCCGTACATCGAAAGAAGACTTGGAATTTTATATACAGAGTGCTCACCAGGTTAATATGAATATGCTTCGTGTGTGGGGTGGCGGTTATTACGAATCTGAGGATTTTTATGATCTTTGCGATAAATATGGTATTTTGGTGTGGCAGGATTTTTGTTTTGCATGTGCGCCCTATCCGTTTTATGACGTTGATTTTTTGAATAATGTAGAGGCGGAAGTAAGGGATAATATTCGAAGAATTCGTCATCATGCTTCCTTAGCATTATGGTGTGGTAATAATGAAATTGAATTAATCGCTATGATGTGGAAGAAGAACAAACGACTATTTGAAGCGAATCAACAGTTTTTTCATGACACCTTAGCGGATTGGGTAAAGAGCGAGGATTCGATTACACCTTATTGGCCGGGTTCACCAAACTCTGGCACAAAAGACGATAAGGCAAATGATTTTAATAAAGGGGACACACATCTTTGGCAGATTTGGCACGGAATGATGCCGATTGAACATTTTAGAAAAATGCCCACCAGATTTTGCTCCGAATTTGGAATGGAATCACTGCCTTCCATGAAAGCAATACAATCCTTTACCGATAAAAAGGAGCCTAGTATTTTTGACCCGGTTATGTTATCCCATCAAAAATCCAAAGGTGGTAATCAGAAGATGTTATTCTATCTCCTAGCCAAATATAGAAACCCTTCCAAATTGGAGGACTTTGTGTATCTATCTCAACTAGTTCAGTCTGAAACAGTCCGAGAGGCAACGGAGGAATGGAAGAGAAACTTTGGACGCTGTAATGGTGCAATTTATTGGCAGTATAATGATTGTTGGCCAGTGGCTTCCTGGGCTGGTATCGATTATCAAAAACAGTATAAAGCAGTGATGTATAAATCGAAACAGTTTAATTCTTTATTAAGTGCTTCGGTGGACATTACAAAAGATAAAGCAGCAGTATATGTGATTAATGAATACCCACAGGTACATAAAGTAACATTAAATTGTATTCTGGAAGATTTTGAAGGAAATAAAATATGGGAAAAGAATAAAGATATAGAAATAGGAGCTACACTGGCAGCGAAAGAGCTGGACATTTCATTTTCAGAAACTCTAAAAGGACATAAAAAAAACAATGCAGTATTGGTCGTAAGCATATATGAGGAGGAAAAGGTAATATTCCAGCAAACTCGTCTTATCGTTCCTGATAAGGAGGCACTTTTAAGCTCACCCCATATTACTAGAAAATTAAAAGTGGAAGGGAATAAAGGAGTATTAACCTTATCAGCTAAAAAGTTTGCGCGCTATGTTTATGTTGATATTGATGGGATTGATACACCTTTATCAGATAATTATTTTGATATTCGAAGTGGAAAAGATTATACAATTACCTTTGAGATACCTCAAAATATCCTTTCCACAGAGTTAGAAGCGCGGATTAATATTAAGTCACTTGCAGATATACCTAATAAGGGAAATCGACTAGAGGATAAACGTCTGCGGATGATGATGCGCTTACATAAAGACAACTTTCTAACTTGGATTATTTTTAAGTTCATATAGTAAATATTCCAATTTTTTAATAGGTTATTGGATTTGTCAAAGATTTTTGATGATTCCAATAACCTATTTAATTCTAACTATTGACGAGTATCTTTTTCATCCGATAATTCTTTGGACTTAAGCCGGCCAATTTTTTAAATACATTGGAAAAATATGCTCCACTGCAAAAACCTAACATTTCACCGATCTCACAGATAGAATAGTCACTGTTATCCAACAGCTTTTTGGCCTCATCAATTTTTATGTTTTGAATGTAGGAGTACATACCGCATCCCATTTCCTTTTTGAATAAAAGTGAGAGATAATCAGAACTTAGGTTTAGGGAGTCGGCAATCCCTTCTACGGTACAACGCTCATAGATGCGAGTGTGTATTATATGAAGACATTTTTGGATGAAGGTTGAATGAGTTACAAGATGTGCCTCTCTTGAGACAATACAGTATTCCGTTATCATTTGAAAGATAACTCCTTCAAGATCCTTATTACTATTGGTTAGTTCAATTTCATTAAGAAAATAATCACTAAGAAAGAAGATTGATTCTGATTCGGCTCCATGCTCGATCGTTGCGCGACTCACCACCGCAACCAGTGAAATAGCCAGATTTTTTTGGGCACGTAGTGGCTGAGGAGCAAGGACATCTTTGTAGGATATATGTTCCGCCTTTTGTGCGTGTTTCATTGCTGCTTCGATATCACCATTTATAATAGCTGTAATTATCTGCTGTTCCAGTTCATACGCATGATGTCGGAAACCACTTGCTCTATTTTTTGCAAGGATACCTTGAATACTCATATTCTAATTCTCCCTAATTTGACATGATTTTACGTTAGTTAAAATTATAGCATGTTTTATTACTTATTCCAACACGTTCAATCTACTTGAAGTAAACAAATTTTCTATGCAATAAATAACGTTTAATGATATAATTTTCAATAGGAACATATTAATGTCATAAATAGATTGGAGCTTGGAATGAAAGTAGGAACAATAGGAACCGGAAACATCCTGCAGATGATTCTTGGTAGTATCGCAGAGACAGAAGGAATCACTTGTGAAGCTGTCTATTCTAGAAAGATGGAGACAGGAAAGAGGTTGGCAGAAAAGTTTGATGTTGCCAAAGTATATAGCGTATATGAAGAAATGCTTAAGGATGAAGTGATTGATTTTATCTATATTGCTTCACCGAACAGCTTACATTATGAACATGCAAAGAAGGCATTAGAAGCTGGAAAGAATGTTATTTGCGAAAAACCATTCACAACAACCTTAAAGGAAACAAGGGAGTTAATTGCTTTGGCGAAGGAAAAGAAACTGTATTTGTTTGAAGCAGTAACTTTAATGTATACTCCGAATTATCAGTTAATTAGGGAGCATCTTGGAGAAATTGGAAAGATTAAATTAGTACAATGCAGTTATTGCCAATATTCCAGTAGATACGATGCCTTACTTAATGGAGAGGTTACCAATGTGTTTAATCCTGCATTTTCCGGTGGTTCTCTCATGGATATCAATTTCTATAACGTTTATTTTATTATGGGTTTGTTTGGAAAACCCTCTGAGGCCAGATATTATCCGAATTGCATTGAAAATGGAATTGATACTTCGGGCATAGTCATGATGAGTTATCCAGACTTCCAATGTTCCTGTACGGGTGCAAAAGATACTTGGGGTGTTAATTGTGCCCAAATTCATGGTGAGAAGGGTTATATTTATGTCACTGAAGGTAGCAATGGCTGTAAAGAAATTAAGGTTGTTACGAAAGAGAATGAGACGATTTATAACGAACAAACGACGCACCAATGGTATTATGAAATACAGGGTATCACTAAAATTGTTAATAAAGGAGCTTATGAAGAGTGCTATAAAAGACTTGATAGAACTGCAGAGGTAGTAGGTTTCTTGGAAGAAATCCGTAAGGATGCGGGAATTATCTTTGCTGCAGACGTGGATTAATATATCAGTTGTGTACAGTATAAAGGAAAGTTTAAAATTAGAAATTAGAAAGTAAAAACTTCATTAATATGATATGATGATAATAGATTTTTAAGTTTAATATCATAAAAATCATAAATATCATAAATATCATAAATATCAAGGAGACTAACTATTATGAAAATTAATCTAGAGGGTAAGAAAGCAATTGTAACAGGTGGGACTGGTCAACTAGGACGTTGTATTGTACGGTCATTAGCTGAGTGTGGTGCTGATGTAGCGATTCATTATCATAAGAATTCAGATAAAGCGGAGGAGTTGGTAACGGAATTAAAGGCAATGGGGAGAAATTCCGCTGCATTTCAGGCAGACATAACAAAGGAACAAAGCATTTATGCTATGAGGGACAAGGTGTATGAGGAGTTTGGCAAGCCGGATATCATAGTGAACAATGCAGTTGTACAGTATTCCTGGAAAAGTGTACTTGAACAGGATCCCGCAGATTTCATCAGTCAATTTGAAAGCTGTGTAATGCATAATCTATATATGAACAAGGCATTTGTACCATATTTGATAGAACAGCAATATGGTAGGATTGTCGTGATGAATACAGAGTGTTCGGCACTTGCAGATGCAGGATGCGCCGCATATGTTACAGGTAAACGAGGATTAGATGGTCTCGTACGCTGTCTTGCTAAGGAGATTGGAAAATACAATATAACGGTGAATCAGGTGGCACCAGGATGGACAATTAGCGAAAAAGATCGCGATGAGCATTTGGAGAAGCAACCGGATTATGACAGAACAGTTCCACTAGGCCATCGTGGAACCGATCAGGATATCGCTAATATGGTATGCTTCCTTGCATCAGATTTGGCAGCATTTACTACGGGAGCCTATATACCGGTGACTGGTGGTAGGGTTATGCCAGCAATATAAAGGTAGCAATTGGATTTTATTATAATTGATAAGGTATAGCTTTACTCAGATAATTTGAGTTTTGCTATATTAGTGCGGATGGAGGAATCGGTAGAAATGAATTATTCTAATTTAGAAAACGTAATATGTGACACCATAAAAGAAAATCAGATAAAAATTGGATATGAAAAAGAAACAGTACGTTTATATTATCCCATGAGCTCACTTGCTCATATTCTAGGGAAGGACATAACCAATACGCAGGAATTGGATGCAATCTTGAATAGTTTTGTTAAGACAATAGACGATAAGCTAGGGAATATTGAAATATCTCATGCCGGAGATAGGTATTGCTTTATCATACCACCTACGGGGGTTCAATATATACATGAAGCTTATGACGATAACCCTTTTCTGATTGCCTTTATTCAAGTAGTAAATAGACATGACTGTTCCTTAGAAAAATTACTCGAGGTGTTTCATACTTTTTCTGACAATGTACACTGCGAAAAGAGTGATATCGATGACTTTGATTATGTTATTTATTTTGTAGATAACAAGTTGGATAACTATAGATATTGTATAAAATTTGAAGGCGGACATACGATTTATCATCGATTTATAAAAGAAGATTATGACAATCTGTAATAAGCAGTTAACTTTAGTAATTTGTTGTGATTAGTACAGATCATTTTTCGAATTCTCACAGTAATTACAGTAGGTTGGATGGAGAATATAAATTAATCGTTGTTTTAAAATATGACATACTGGTGTCACATTACCTAAGATATAATTAGGTATCAAAGGAGTGTCGGCGGATTAGGTAAGTTTATTATCTTTCTTTTACACCGGACAACTCAAAGAAGGAGAGAAACATCATGGAAAAAGTATGTCAAAGTTGTGGAATGCCTATGGCAGAGGAAGAGTTATTTGGATCAAATGCGGATGGTAGTAAAAATGAGGAATATTGCAAGTATTGTTTTGTAAATGGTTCTTTTGGAAAGGATGAAACGCTGGAAGAAATGATTTCAACGTGTATTCCCTTTATGGTAGAAGAAGGAAAGACAGAAGAAAAAGCGAAGGGTATTTTAGAAAGTACTTTACCTCAGTTGAAGAGATGGAAAAAATAAGGAAATAAACAATAAAGAAGTGTCCTAAGGGCACTTTTTTATTGGTGAAATTAGGCTCAGACAAAATACATAAACAAGCCAGAAACTTTTTTAAAGAGAAAGTTGTAACTGAGTGAAAAATGTGATAAATTGATACTAAAGTGAGTTTATAATTATTATTTGAAGTAAAGTTAAATAGGATTGAGTTTCGAACCAAATTAATATATCGAAGAAGTATTACTTCATAATGGTATTAATTTGGTGTTTTTTATATTTATACATAACTGATAACTGCACTGCGCATGAAATGTTTAATCCGGTAAATGATAATACAATGAGGTGTTGCCAAAGATATGGAGGATTGCCGATGTTTCATAAAAGAAAGTTGGGATTTAAATTTATTATAGCTAGTTGCTTTGCGATTGTATTGTTATTGTCTGCTTGCTCCAATAAAAATCCTGTAAAGGATGAAGACAGCGAGATAGATAAAACAGATTTGAAAGGAACTAATTTTGAACATCTTGAATTACCTGAAAATTATAACATTAGACAATTTGAAGGTACTACATTGAATTTTATTGTAGAAAACAATCTGTATGCGAATATTCTAACCCATGAGAGCGAGGAATTCTCTGAAGTAACCGGTATTAATATAAATGTTCGAGCAGTAGATTTTGATACACTAATTCAAAAAGTAAATTTGGACTTTATCGCTCAGGATGGCAAATATCAATTGATTTATGTAGACCCTTATCAAACCTTAAATCGGTTTTATAACTATCTGGAGGTATTAAATCCCTATAATCAAGTCATGAATAAACCACATATTAAAGGGTTTATGAATGATTTTATTGATTTTCAGTCAGAGGTTTGTTCCTATTTTTTAGACAAGAATCAAATTTATACAGTTCCTTTTGACAGTACTACAATGATTCTTTTTTATAGAAAAGATATTATTGATAAATATAAATTAGAGTTTGAGGAAGAAATGGGCTATGATCCTACGCCCGGCTCTGAAGATTTCACATGGGATCGATATTGTGAAGTGGCAAAATGGATTGATGTTAATGTACCTAACGAAGAAGTGAAATATGGGAGTGGACTCATGGCTCAAGAACATAATTCAATTTTTTGTGAGTTTTCAAATATACTATCAGCATTTGGCGGAGATTATTTTTTAGATAAAAATATAAATACGTTAGGAGTTAGCAGCTTTCATCAAATCAATACACTAGATACCAATTTTGTTCAGGCATTAGATATGTATAAAAAAGTAGCAAGTGTATCTGCTCCGGAAAGTGTGAATTGGAATTGGTCGGATTCTGCGAATGCATTTCGGAATGGTGAAATTGCAATGATGGCAAATTGGGATGAAAACTACACTTATATAGAAGATACTATGCTTTCTAAGGTTGCAGGTAAAGTTGGTTATGCAATCTTACCGTATGGAGATGTTAGAAGTGGAAATATATATGGTGGGTCAGGTATCGGTATTAACAAATATGCATCGAGTATAGAAAAAGAAGCCTCCTGGTTATATATAGTATGGGCAACTTCTAAGGAAATGCAGATAAAAGTTCTTATGCATCCGGAAGGTGGGAGCTTACCTACAAGAAAGTCTGCTTATGAAGACTTACCGATCATCAATCAAGACAACGATGCTGTCTCAAACTCGGAAGCCGGTATTTTTCTGAAACACATGAATGCAGTACAGAATGCCTGGAAATCAGGAAAAATTTATTTGAGGCCGAAAACCTCTAATTTCTATGATGTTGAAAAAATATTAGTCAGTAATTTGCATCAAATGATAAAGAATAATTTAGATAGCGATGAAGTTAGTAAAAAAATGTATGAGGAATTGAGAAAAGTAAACTAAGAGATTAGAAAAGGAGATGCCTACTGTGAAAAAAATCAGAGTTTATAATGCACTAAGGGTTAAGCTTGGTATTTTTGCAATCGTTTTAATTGCCGTCCCAGTAATTGCAATCTCCATAACCTATTCGCGAACTGTAAAAGAAATCATACAGAATAAATATACGGAAACTGCAACTCAATCCGTGTATGAAACAGGTGAAAAGATTGACTTTATATTAGATGATTTAGAAGAATTCTCTACTTTAATAATCTCAAACAGTACCTTGTTGAAAATGTTGGAACACCCAACCCAATACTCACAAGACGAGTTTAACAATGTTTTAAGAACATTTATTACTTCAAGAGATGATATCGAGTCCATAAACTTGATCTTAGATAAAAATTATTATTCTACGGGAGTTAAAAAATTAGGTCCTACAGGTAAAATCAGTTTTATGCTATCTGGTTCTTCAGGACAACCTATTTGGCTTCCCACTAAAAGTAATCAAATTGAAATTCTGTCTGGGAAGTTTGAAAAATTATATTTTACATTAGGGCGAAAAGTTATAGATTTTAATACACTGAAGGATTATGGTTATATACTTTTTGATCTGGAAGAGATTATTTTACAAAATGCATATTCCGGTCTTCTGGATAATGAATTGAATGAATTCGTAGAAATATTTATTTGCGATGACAAGGGTAGAATAATCAGTAATCCAAATAAAACACGAATAGGGCAATCCATTAAGGACGAACCCTATGCAAACCAAGTTTTAACGGATTCGGATGGACACAATTATGTTTTATATAAGACCAATACCGATCAAATCGCAATTTATTCAACAATTCAAAATAATGGATGGAAGATCATTATGACGCTTTCTACCAAATATCTGTATGAGGAAATAAATCGCATTCAGACCTATTTTGTTTTTGGAGGGATGATCTATGTTGTCGTTATCCTTTTATTTATGTTAATTTTCTCCGTTCGATATACAGAACCAATGATGAAGATGATGACAGTGATAAAAAAGGTTGAGCAAGGAGATTTGACTGCAAGAACTGAAATACAGTCAAATGATGAAGTTGGTCAGTTAGGGATTAGCTTGAACAACATGATTGGAGAAATGCAAATACTCATAGATAAGCTGGTGAAAGAAGAGCAAGAGAAAAAAGAAGTGGAATTAGAAGCGCTCCACGCACAGATAAACCCACATTTCATTTATAATACGTTGAACACGATTAAATGGATGGCTAAAATTCAAGGCAATACAAGTGTAAGTAAATCCATCACAGCGCTTGTTAAGTTACTAAGAATTAGCACAAATCTCGGTAGGGATATGATTACTTTAAGGGAAGAGATAGACTATGTTGAAAATTATGTTGTAATTCAAAAACTGCGTTTCAATAAAGGGATTAACATGGTTCAAAACATAGAGGAGGAATGCCTGGATTTAACAGTTCCTAAATTGATATTACAACCCATTGTTGAAAATTCCATTATTTATGGATTAGCGGATGAAAGGCAAGAGATTAATATAAAAATATCCTGCTTCAGAAAAGACAATCAACTTATCATTGAAATAAATGATGATGGGCCAGGTATCGAAGATTCGGTTTTGAATACGATTTTATCAGGATCTACGGATAAAAATAAATTCAGTAAAGTGGGAATTAATAATGTTAATCATCGAATTCGCTTATATTGCGGCAATGAATACGGAATTAATATTGAGACAGAGCTGGGCGTAGGAACATTGGTGCGAGTATCATTGTCAATAAATACCATATAATTAAAATAGTAATTTCAATATCTGTTAAGTAGGTTGCCCGGTATATCCCAGTAACCTTCTACTATAAGAAAGGTTGGGGGTTTTATGTATAAAGTGATGATTGTTGATGATGAAGTACTTGTTCGAATTGGTCTTAAGACAACAATTGATTGGGAAGCATATGGCTTTACCATCGTATCAGAAGCCTCAAATGGGGAACAAGGCTATGAAAATTATCTTAAATATAAGCCAGATGTGATTATTACAGATATAAAAATGCCGAAACAGGATGGCCTTTGGCTTGTTGAAAAAATACGAAAAGAAAATGTAGAAGCAAGAATATTGGTTTTAACTTGCTATGATGAATTTTCTTATGCCAGAAGGGCATTGAAAATTGGTGCAGATGATTATATATTGAAATCAGAAGTAGAAGATGAAGAGTTAGTTAAAATTATGATTGCAATGAAAGAAAAGATTGATCTACAAAATAAAGCGAAAGCAATAAAGGATAATAGCCCTTTTGATTTGGAGGAATTAAAACGTTCTATTGTTTCCAGTTTAATTAAGAGAGAATTTCAGGTGGAGGAAAGGTTGCTAAAATCACTGAAAGATCTTAATTTTCCTACTACAGAAACCAGCTTCACATTTATGAGTATATCCGTGAATCATAATAAGGGGATACAAATGGATATGCAACAAGTTAGCAATGCAGTTATGAATATTCTTTTTGAACAACTAAATTATCATGAGATAGCTTATATTGATGGACAATTAGCCAACAGATATCTATTTTTTATTTCCTCACCAAATCTCAAGCCGTCGGATATAAAAAATATTTTCACCTTTGCAAGCAATGGCGCCAAACAATATTTTGATATCTCACTTAATTGTGTCTATTCTAAAATATTTAATCAAGTGGAATTAGCAGGTAATGTATACAAAGAATATTCTGAGAAGGTACAAGTTCTATTTTATGAGATGAAACATAACAATTTGTTTATGCAAATGGATGAAATTAAGTTTACAGAACCAAATGTTTTTGATCTAAAAAAGGCTAATAATAAAAACTTTATTGAAGCGATTGGTCAGGAGAATTTAGAGAAGGTTAGACAATTAAATGAAGAAATAGGGCAATATTTTGAACGGGGTAATGTCTCTCCGGCGATTGTAAAGATCTTCTATTCTAATTTAATCGGTGATTTATTCAGTAGTTATGGTCTCTTCCTTTCTAAGAGGGAATTATTTGAGACTCACGAAACATATCATTATCAAATTGAAAATTCGGACCATCTTGTGAATATTGATAAGTTATTGATTGATTTTGCAACGAGTCTAATCGATGAGATTCAAAATATGAGATATACAAATTCAAGATTTATGATAAACCAAGCATTGAATTTTATCGAATATCATTATAGTGAAGACATTTCACTTGATGATGTAGCGAAAGAGCTAAATTTATCAAAGCATTATCTATGTAGTGCCTTTAAAAAAGAAACTGGTGAGAATATGTCACTTTATATAAATAACCTGAGGATTGAAAAAGCAAAGCAGCTTTTATTGGAATCTGATTTTAAGATTAAGGAGATATTTGAAAGAGTAGGATATTCCAATCAACAGTATTTTAGTAAAGTATTTAAGAAAATCACAGGCATGACTGTTATTGAGTATAAGGAGAGTATGGTAAAAAAGTAAACAATATCGAGGACGAATTATCGAAAGAAAAGTTAAATGAAAGAATGATAGAAAAAATAATAGAAAAAATAATAGAAAAAATAATAGAAAAAATAATAGAAAAGAATGATAGATAAAAGAATGATAGATAAAATAGTAACAGATAAATGAAATCAGTTATGAGATCCGCAAAGCAAAGAACCCGTTAATATTCGATTGTAAATCTAATATTAGCAGGTTCTTTTCATTTGCGGTTTTTTATTTCAAATGAATATAATTAGTATTTTATTGATTTTCATATCAAATTTAGCTGATCTCCTTAATCTAGTATAAAGAAATATTAATTTTGTATAAAATTTTAGATGATGAAAAGATGAGAAGCTTATTATAAGTAAAAATGTATACAATCAACACAACATAGAACATTATTTTATGCATAATTTTAATGTATTATTGTAATTACAGAAAGGGCAAACAAAAGTGCCTAAAATATTTAGAAAGGAGAAACGATAAATGGTGAATACAGATATTAAATTAAGAGTATCCAATATTGATAAATCCTTTCCAGGGGTTAAGGCATTGAACCATGTAAACTTTGCCGTCAGAAAAGGAACGGTTCATGTACTTTGTGGAGAAAACGGAGCGGGCAAATCTACTTTGATGAAAGTCATCAATGGAATTCATCGACCTGACGCTGGTCAAATTTTGATAGATGAGAAAGTTGTTGAGACTAAGAACCCAATTCAAGCAAGGAGCCTAGGAATATCAATGATCTTTCAGGAATTGAATTATATGCCTGAAATGACGATCGAAGAAAGTCTCTTTGTTGGAAATTGGCCAAGAGATAAATTCAAGAAGATTGATTGGAAGGAAATTCGAAAACGGACTACAGAGCTTTTGCATAAGGAGAATTTAAATTATGATCCTGAAACAAAGCTGAAAGATTTAACGGTCTCAGATATTCAAATGCTTGAGATTTTAAAGGCGATATCTTATAACTCAGACATTATTATTATGGATGAGCCTACCTCTGCTATTACGAACAAAGAAGTTGAAGTTCTTTTTAAAAAAATTAATGAGTTGAAGCTTCGTGGTGCGTGTATTATTTATATTTCTCACAAGATGGATGAAATTTTTAGAATAGCAGATGAAATAACAGTATTTCGAGATGGCAGTGTTGTTGATTCAAGGCCTATTGAACAATATGATTTAGAAACCGTTATATCACAGATGGTTGGAAGAAAGCTTGAGAATAATTTCCCGAAGGAAGATATTAAACTTGGTGAAGTGATTTTAAAAGTCAAAGGTCTGACCCAAAAAGACAAATTTGAAGATGTCAGTTTTCATGTTCGAGAAGGTGAAATCATCGGTTTTTCCGGATTGATGGGAGCGGGAAGAACAGAAGTAATGAGAAGCTTATTTGGACTCGATCCTTATCAATCCGGTGAGATTTTTATTAAAAATAAAAAAACGGTCATAAAAAATGTCAGAAGTAGCATCGATAAAAAAATGGTTATGCTTTCGGAGGATAGGCGCAGATATGGTATTATCCCCGTACGTAGTATTAAAGAAAATGTTGCATTAGCAAGTCTTAATAAGTTCATTTATAAGGGTCGACTTCATGAAAACGTAGAAAATAAAGCGATTGCAGAATTTTGTGAAAAGATGAATGTGAAAGCACCAAGTTACGAAACAAGAATTGAATCCTTAAGTGGTGGAAACCAGCAGAAAGTCATTCTTGCGAAATGGATGGTTACCAATCCAGATATTTTAATTGTTGATGAGCCTACAAGAGGCATTGATGTAGGTGCAAAGTATGAAATATATAAACTAATGACTGAGTTAGCAAAACAAAAGAAGGCATTGGTCATGGTTTCCTCGGAATTGCCAGAATTAATAGGAATGTGTGACAGAATATATATTATGTCCAAAGGAAAAGTTATGGGCATGTTAACTCGAGATGAGTTTTCACAAGAAAGCATTATGGCTTTTGCAACTGGTACAAAAACTCAAAAGGAGGTTAATTAAATTGAACACCAATCGTATTACTAAAAACAAATTGTGGACCAATATCAAAACCAAATATAGTATTTATTTTGTCCTAATCGCATTATTTATTTTTTGCTGGTTGGCAAATAAGAACTTTGTATCGGTAGGAAATTTACAAAATATTTCAACCCAAATATCAGTTGGTACCATTTTAGCGTTTGGGCAAACACTACTAATTATATCAGGTATGTTGGACTTATCCTCTGCCTCAGTACTTGCATTAGCAGGTGTTCTCTCCGTTTCAGTATATACCCAGACCGGTTCCTTAACCCTTTCTTTTGTGGTCGCAATACTCGTAGGTGTTGGCTGTAACGTATTAAACGGTTTAATGGTTACCAAATATAAAACCCCTCCGTTTATTGCGACACTTGCCATGATGGCTATGGCAAGAGGAGCAGCACTCCTATATACGAATGGTCAAAACATATACCAAATTGGTGATTATGTTAAATTTGGACAAGGTAGTATATTCGGAATTCCTACTCCTATGATTTTCTTTGTAGGTACCCTCGTTATTACCTGGTATCTCCTAAGACACACCAGGTTTGGCCGATCGATTTATGCCATTGGTGGTAATGAAGAGGCAGCGAATGCTTCTGGGATTAATGTAAATAGGATTAAAATGAGAGCCTTCATTATTAATGGTATCTTTGTTGGTATCGCCGGTGTGTTATTTATGTCCCGTGTTAACGGTGGTATGCCAAATGGCGCAATTGGTTATGAATTCAAAGCCCTTACCGCAGCAGTTATTGGTGGTACAAGTTTTACCGGTGGTATAGGAAGTGCTTCAGGAACACTGGCAGGTGCCTTTATCGTTGGATTTCTAGACAATATCATGGTTTTAGTTGGTGTTAACTCTTATCTACAACAAATTGTTCGTGGCGCTATCATAGCACTTGCAGTTATGTATGATATCTGGGCAAAAACCATGAGAAAAAAGCGTTAAAAAATATTAACAACTGTCTATTATAGAGAAATTCTCTATTTAGAATAAAAAAATTATCAGGAGGAAAAAGATGAAAAGATTATTGGCTATTGCAATGGTAGTAACATTATTGTCTTCAGTATTTATGGGGTGTGCTAAAACTAATGATGAAACAACAAAACCAGGTACGGACATTACAGCAACAACAGCGCCTGCAAACGAGGATAAAGTTTTTAGAATTGCTTATATAGCAAGAGCACAGGCAGATTCCTTTGCAGCCTGGTTAGCAAATGCAGTTATTCAAGAAGCAGCAAAATACCCTAATGTGAAATTAGATGTCTTTGATGGTCAAGCTTCTGATGATACAGAAAATTCATTAATTGAAAATGCTATTACAAACAAATATGATGCGATCATTGTTCAACCGAACAATGGAGAAGCACAAAGACCATATGTAGAAAAAGCAGTTGCAGCAGGAATTGTTACCATTACCACCAATGCTCGTATTAGTGGTATTGAAGGTGCATCTTCCGTTGACGCAGATCCTTATGCACAAGCAGCAGTTAATGCAACAGCAGCGATTGATCAAATCCCACAAGGTGCTAACGTAGTTGTATTATTAGGACCTCCAGGAAACTTCCATGCTGATCAAAGAGAACAGAGCTGGCAAAAAGAGTTTTTTGATAAAAGACCTGATGTAAAAATTGTTGGTAAAGAAATTGCAAACTGGAACAAAGATGAAGCGATGAACTACATGGAAACATGGGTACAAGCAAACGATAAAATTGATGCAATTATCGCGATGAATGATAATATGGCAGCAGGTGCACTCGAAGTAGTAAAAGACGATCCGAAATTTGCTAATATATTAGCTTATGGTGTTGATGGTACAGCAGAAGCTTGTTTATTAATCAAAGATGGTAAAATGACATCTACAAGCTTACAGAGTGCTTATGATCTTGCTACATCATTACTTACAACAGCGAACAAATTATTAACTGGCGAAGAGACTCAAATCGACATTGACATTGACTGTCCTTTAATTACAAAAGATAACGTAGATCAATATATTGAAATGCACAAATTATCAGGTGCTATTAAATAAGGCTTGATATTGGAGCAGTATGGTACGTGGATAAAATTTATCCACGTACCTATTTAAAAGGAGGCTATTAAAAATGATAAATAAAGCAGTATTTATGCATGGTACAAATGAAATGGTTTGGAAAGAGATAGATATGCCGGTCGTAAATGACAAGGATGTATTAATTAAAGTTGATATTGTTGGAATTTGTGGTTCTGATGTTCATTACTACCAACATGGAAGAATTGGTGATTTCGTTGTAGATGGTGACTTGATACTTGGTCATGAATGTGCAGGTGAAGTTGTTCAAATTGGTAAAGATGTTAAAGATCTTGTTGTAGGTGATCGAGTTGCTTTAGAACCTGGAAAAACCTGTGGAAAATGTGAATTTTGCAAATCGGGTCAGTATAACCTTTGTCCTGATGTTGAATTCTTCGCAACACCCCCTTTTCACGGCGTATTAGCTAACTATGTGGCACACCCGGCAGATATGTGTTTTAAACTACCAGATAATGTTTCAAATCTGGAAGGTGCACTTGTGGAACCTCTTGCTGTTGGACTTCATGCAACAAGCAAAGGAAACGTTAAGCTAGGAGATACGGTAGTTATATTCGGAACTGGCTGCATTGGTCTTGTAACATTGCTTTCTGCTAAGGCAAGAGGAGCAGCAAAAATTATTGTAGTAGATGTTTTAGCAAATAGACTCGAGACAGCGAAAAGACTTGGTGCAACCCATGTCATTAATGCAAGAGAAGAAAACGTATTAACAAAAGTCGATGAAATCACAAATGGTCAAGGTGCACATGTTGTAATAGATACAGCAGGTGCTGAAATTACAGTAAAACAGACAGCAGATGTTGTTAAACGTGGAGGCACAATTGTCCTTGTTGGTATGACACCCAAAGATGAAGTAGAATTCAATTTTATGAAATTGATGGGTAAAGAAGGCGAACTTAAGACAATTTTTAGATATAGAAATTTATATCCGGTTGCTATTAATGCCATCGCTAGTGGAACAATTAATGTGAAGGATATTGTAAGTCATGAATTTGACTTTGAAAATACAAAAGAAGCATTTGATTTTGTAGTTAATAACGCAAAAGATGTTGTAAAAGCGGTAATTAAAATTAACTAATTTCTTCTTATAAACATGCCAATCCCCCCTTTAAATTATATATGATGACTTAAATCAAAAAGCAGAAACTTCTCATGAATTTGAGGTTTCTGCTTTTTGTGTTAAGTATTTACTATAATTTTAATACATATCATTCGATTGTATTTGAAAAGGTAAAGGAAGAAAGCGTCACCTTGTGTTATTAACAAGAGACGGCTACTGAAAGGTTATAGGCCTTATTTACAGAGGTCTCCAACAACTTGATTAATAATTTTTCCGTCTGCTTTTCCTTTTAGATCCGCCATAACACCTTTCATAATCAAGCCTTTATTCTTTGTTGCTACAGCCTCTGCAAACTTATCAAGAATGTAGGATTTTACTTCCTCTTCAGACATCATGGAAGGAGCATATTCCTTAATGACATCATAAGTTGCCTGGTATCCTGCTTTTAATTCAACTCTTTCCTCAGGACAGGTTTCAACCTGTTCTTTTACAAGCTTCATTTCCTTTAAGATTACACGATTCACTAATTCTTCTTGAATATTATCACGACAGCCCTCGTCAATTGCAACCTTCTTAACGGCGGAAACCAAGGAAGAAATAGCGTCTTTACGTACCTTATCTCTAGCTTTCATTGCAGTAATCATATCTTTTTGTAATTGTTCCATCTGCATAATGTAATACCTCCTAATTTTTAAATTCAGTCATCTTATCTTAAAGTGATAAGGATGAAAATCAAAATTTATTTTCTGTATAGATAAAACTCTTCAACAAACAGTATATTGTAAGATAGTGAGATAATCAAGAATTTATTTCTATTGGAATATTACTGGACAAAGTACATACCTTTTGCAAGCTATTACTCAGAACCTTTTGCGAGCTATTACTCAGAACTTTTTACAAGCAAATACTAAGAAAATTGACATTTCAACTATAGTATGATACTATCCAATTTAGTAAATGAGTAAACCAGTAAATGAAAGATTTTAAATAATAAGAGCAAAAGAATAAGAAAATAGGAGACTAACAATATGAAAATTCCAACCACGTTAAAACATAAACCGGTAATAGCCGTAGAGAATTATGAAAATGTTGATGGCAGATTAGCATATAAATCGGATGCGAAAGGCCTATCACTAGGGCTTGCACAGTGGAATGATCGGGGCAAAGTAGATATTTCTGCTAAGGTCTGGCGTTATACCGGTGAAAAATGGTCCCGCCAATCAGAGGAATTGCCTATGCACCGAATCATTGATATGGCAATTTTGATTTGTAAGGGAAAACAGCATTTTCTTGAAGCATATCGTTATCCAAAACTGTATGATGAAAATAATCCAATCATTGATCGCATTGGTTTACAAGGTGATGCTATGACGGTTGAGGTTTGTACGGACAATCCGATGATAGAGGATGATATTAAATTATTCTCGGATATATTAAATCGCGACGATGAATTGATGGCGGAACGATTGCATACACTGGCAAATTTGTTAAATGAAATGGGTTATGGGCATCGTAAACAATAAAATCGAATATGAAATTAATTGCTGTTATACTGAAAGGTATAGCAGTTTTTTTATTTGAATTAAAAGGTGGTAAAAGAAAAGGCTTGATGGAAAAGTATAGAAAGAAATTAGAGGACTTGTTATTAAATAACATTTTGATACTTAAATAACTTTGCAAGTTAGTAAATTACTAATTTACTAACTTGACATAGATGCATATTAATGATAATATCTTAATGAATTTAGTAAATTACTAAATTACTAATTAAAAATTACAAAATAAAAAATTAAATGACATCAATGATACCTGTTGATGGTTCTTTATTTTTCGATAGGAGGAAGTATGGATAAACAAAGACGTAAGGAATTGGCCGAACAATACAAGCAAATAAGCATTTATATGGGAATAATCAAAATTACGAACATTGTGAACGGAAAAATTTTTATCATGTCCTATTCAAATCTTAAAAACCGTTGGTTAACACTACGCGGGCAGTTAGATATGGGGAGATTCGCAAATTTTGAATTACAGAAGGACTGGAAGGATATGGGGGAAGATGCTTTCACTTATGAGGTAATTGATCAGAAGGAAGTCAAGGAAGAAATGGATGTACAATGGGAACTTAAACTGTTGGAAAATATATGGTTGGAAAAGTTACAACCATATGGTGAAAAGGGCTATAATAAACCGCCTAAATTATAATACAATAAAGAAACCTGCTAATATAAACTACAATAGTCAATTTGACTTTACAGTATATATCAGCAGGTTTTTCATATAATAATATATTTGCTTGTTACCGTTAATTAGTGTGGGTTACTATTTTACAAATATCATAGAATCTATACGTGCGGTAATCGGCTTCGACCACATCCATTGATTTGTTGAGCTATCATCAAAATAAAACATTGCATCATTACTAGGATCACTACCATAAAGTGCTGCCCAGGCAGCTTTTATAGATTCATCAGTAGCTGCATTGTTAATTTGGCCGTTTTTCACCGGAGTAAATTGATAATACTCACCAATTTTCTGATAGATTACAGAGGTTATCGTATTAGGCCAATCAGAACTCTGAACTCGATTAACGACAACAGCCCCAACACCAACTTTAGCTTCATAGGTTTCACCCTCAGCCTCAGCATTAATGAGTCGTGCTAATAGATCAACTTCAGCCGGTGTATAAGAAATAACTGTTTTGGAACTAGTGGTCGAAGGCTTGATGCCTGGTAAAATAAGTTGTTGGCCGGGTTGGAGGTTATTATCCCATTTGTTATTTGCTTTTTGTAAGGAATACAAAGTAATTCCATATCTCTTTGCAATCAAATACATTGTATCACCACTTTTTACGGTATAAGCATCTGCCGATATGTATAATGTTTGACCTGGATATATATGATCAGTGGTGAGCTTGTTATCAGATTTTATGGTGTCAATTGGTGCTTTAAATAATACACTTAGCTTATATAAAGAGTCATTCGGGACAATTGTATATACAGCAGCAGAAGCGGTTGCTGGATATAGTGTGATACAAAACAGTACAGTTGCCATCAAAACTACAAGCTTTTTAGTTATATTCATAAGAGCCTCCTTAGAATTGTTTATAATAACGGTAAATATATTATACTTCTTATTTTATATGAACAATGTATACAAATGATATATAACATTATTGGATGAATAGGAAAGAGTACTCATATCTGCATAAAATTGTGTATAGCTGTATCCAACTGTAGTGAATGCAGGTTAATACCATATACAATAACAACGGTGCCTCACCCAGTCATGAAGGGGTTATATGGCCTTGGTGATAATTCAAATATTTTTGCAATTATACTGGAAAATTGCAGTTGAAGATGTTACACTATTACTAACCGAATTCATCATCAGTTAATGATAATTGGTGTGTTTTATTGTCTGGCGTGATAATAGTGCATAAAAACATGATATAATTATTAACTTTTCACAATTAAGGAGATACTCTATGGAATCTGAACAATTTGAAAAATATCAGGTTTTTACTGAAAAAACGATTAATAATTTGTCGCAACAAATTATTGCCCTAGAAAATAAATTAAATATGTTTACGAATCTCCTTGAGATAAGCAAATATATTAATCAGTATATTAAAGATCCGAATCTCTTTCCGTTAATTAATGACATGCTAATAGGTGTATTTGGTGCTAAATATTCCTCCATTTATATAAAATTGAATTCGGAATATTACGAAGCTGCTGCACAGACAAATTCTGGATACTTGATAGAAGATGAGAAAAAATTAATACAGGAACATCAGGAAGAAGAATTCATAATCAATAGTAACACCCCTATCTATGAGAAGCAGGTAGATGAAGACAGTATCTATTCTTGTGTTGGTGTACCTGTCAAAGTAGATAATCGCTTATTAGGATTTATACTAATTCAACATAAAGAGAAAAATTATTTTACGAAAGACCATGCAGTATTTTTATCTTCAATAGGTAATCATATCGGGGTTGCTATTGAAAATAATTATTTGTATAAGCGAATTAAGGAAAGCGCTTATCGAGATGGCCTAACGGATATCTTTAATAAGCGTTATTTTTTTGAGACGCTTAATCTTATTCCAAATTTGGCTGAACTAAATTATAGCATTGCAATGATTGATTTGGATGATTTTAAAAAGATAAATGATACCTATGGGCATCCATATGGAGATTGTGTATTAAAAGTAGTAGCGAATATTATCAAAAATGCTACGCGCACAAATGATATCGTTGCCAGATATGGCGGAGATGAAATTATTATTTTTTTTAGTGATTTTACTGATAAAGATAAAGTAATGAACCGGGTGGAATGGATGCGTGGAGAAATAGAAGGAGCAGTGATTAATAATGAAGGAATTTCCTCTTCAGTGACAGCGAGTTTTGGTGTTTATACTAAAAACAATGAAACTCTTTTATTAGATGAAGTTATAAAAAAAGCAGATGATAATATGTACCTTAGTAAAAGAAGAGGCAAAGATAAAGTAACTATTAATTAATGATGAGAAAAATCTATAATTTTTGTTTTAGACAAAAGTATAATTAAATTAATGAGTAAAGTAGGAGTGTCGATCACGAATACCAATCACCTACTGCAATAATAAATAAACGAATAGCGAATAGTCCTTCCTTTTACGTCCTAACGTTGCAGGAAGGACTATTTTAGTTGTTTGCTTTGGATTGTATTGACGTAATAAAAAAAGGGGTATAATATTAATGCGTGCATATGCACATAATAAAGGAGTGATTTAATGCCTAGACCTAGTAAATGTAAGGTGGTTGGTTTTATACCATTTAACTTATGTTTCCAACCCGAAGTGCATAACCTTGCGGAAGTGGTTTTAAGTGTTGAGGAGGTAGAAGCAATTCGACTTTCAGATTATTTAGAAATGGAACAGGATAATGCTGCTGAGAGCATGCATATATCAAGAGGAACGTTTCAACGGATTATTCATGCGGCTAGAATGAAGATAGCAGATGCACTTGTTTATGGAAAAACAATTAAAATTGAAGGTGGGAATTACGAACTATCACAAGGGTATGACCACCGTAAGAGGGATATACGAAAGGAGAATAATATTATGAAAATCGCAATCGCTACGGAGGGAACGAATATATCCGGTCACTTTGGTAAGTGTGATACGTTTACAATTGTAGAAATAGATAGTACAGATATAATAAGTTCAGATATAAAAAGTGCAGATATAAAAAGTAAAATTATATTAGATACATCAGAGCATCAACATGGTCTTTTACCTGCATTTCTTGCAGCACACAATGTAAATGTTGTTATTTCAGGAGGTATGGGTGATGGTGCACGACAAAAGCTTATGGAAAATGATATTGAAATTATTGTTGGAGCGAGTGGAAGTATTGATGAAGTAATAATTGCATATCGGAATGGTAGCCTGAAATCCAGTGAAATCGAGCGCACAGACCATGGACATTCCCATGAGCATAATCCTGGAGAAGGTGGATGCGGCTGTGGACATAAATAAGCTATAATACATTAATATTGTTGGGAAGAATTAGTGTTAAGATTATTCTTCCAGGAGATTATACTTTTATAATTTTAATATGATGACCTTGCTATAATATTGGAGGAATATATGGTATGGAGTAAAATGAAACAACAGCTGGAGAGCTTCCTTTGTCCAGAACTAGTGGGTAGGGTTGAATATCGTGCCACTAGCTATCGTTATTTACCAGATAAAGCAGGGCAGTGTTATATTACAGTAGATAAGAAGGAAGTCTTCAAAATAAATAATGTAGCTACCATGATCCGATGGTATCAGACGGAACAAGAAATAAAGAATGACCTTACTCAAATCACGGTTAACGAAGAGGAGATTGAAAAAGTTCGAAAAGATACCGATGGGAGAATCCCTGAGGAACGTTTGGCAGTAATAGCAAAAAGTCACAAAATTTCAGAATATGCGAAGGAAATACTAAATGCACAGTCCGCGTTAAGTAAATCTGATTTCTACTTAACAGCAAATAAGTTTTTATCTGATTCAATAGAAGATAATCTTAATAGTAAGGATATTCTATTAAATGTGTTCGCGTTAGTAGACAGACGTATTGGGAAAAAGAGACTTTTCAGTATGGAAGCAAATATTAGGTTAAAGCACCCAATCGTTCAGTATTTTTACGAGCTACGTCGCAGTACCATGTGACAAATTATTTATCTTCAGAAAAGGGATGAAAGGTTATGGCAACATGACGTCCTTGAGAGGTAGGATAGAGTTAAATAAAAAGGAAAGTAGGTATAAGGATGGAATACAGATCTTATGTAGAAGGTTCTCCCCAAATATCGGTGATAGGTTTTGGAGCATGGCAACTTGGTAATGATATTGATTGGCATGGCATGTCAGAAACAGAGGCGATTCGTTTAGTTCATAAAGCTATAGACGAAGGAGTGAATTTTTTTGACACAGCTCCTAACTATGGTCTTGGTAGTAGTGAGACTTTACTTGGTAAAGCAATGAATAATATAAAAAGAGAAACATTAGTCATCAATACGAAATATGGTCATCATAATGACGGTCACACGGATTATGGCCACGAATCAATCAGAGAATCCATTGAAGGCAGCTTAAAACGACTTAATACAAACTATATCGATTCGGTCTTATTACATAACCCGCCCTCTGATTTACTTAAGGAAGACGATAATGCTCATTATGAGATACTAGAGCAACTTATGAAAGAAGGTAAAATTTTAGCTTATGGAGCCTCACTGGATACGAAGGAAGATATGATAACATTCATGAACAATACCAAGGGTAAGGTGATTGAAGCCTTTTTCAACATACTGCATCAAGATGTTCGATTTGCATTTGATTTAGCGAAAAAGAAAGGTGTTAAGATTATTGCAAAGATCCCCCTTGATTCAGGTTGGTTATCTGGTAAATATCATAAGGATTCAATCTTTGAAGGTATCCGTTCGAGATGGTCTAGAGAAGATATCATCACTAGAGCTGAGTTGGTGGATCAAATTAGAGGACTACCGTTAGAGGGACAGTCGTTGTCACAATTTGCACTCCAGTATTGTTTGGCATATGACGAGGTATCTACTGTTATTCCAGGAGTTGCAACTATGGATCAATTATTGATGAATATAGATGCCCTGAAATATCCAATGAATAAAGAAAAGTTACAATGGCTAGAAACTTTTTATGAAGAGCAAGTAGTAAACAAAAGATTAGTATGGTAAAACTGATTTTTTAGTAATATCTAATCTAAAACTATAGAATACCATTCTTTTCGTTACGGGACTTAAAAAGCAACCTATACACTAAGCAATAGCTTCTTCTGGCATTTATGTTAAGATAAGGCTCTGTGTTATTTCATGTGATTACATATTCTTAATGCTTAAGTTTTCTTGACAATTATATAGATTGATTTTATAATATATCTAAAAGATATAATAAAACATAAAAACGATGGAGTATAAATGCTTAAAAAGACAAGATACGTAATATTAGGTCTTCTTCGAGAAGAGAAAATGACTGGATATGAAATAAAAAAGTGTATTGATCAACGTATGCGCTTTTTTTGGCAGGAAAGTTTCGGACAGATCTATCCGGAGTTATTAACGCTAATGCGAGAAGAACTGATTAGGGAAGCTTTCCCTAAGAGTAAAGAAGGTAATAAAAGAGAATCAACTCGATATGAAATTACAGAGAGTGGTTTAGCAGTATTGAAACATTGGATGGAAACCGAAAACGAGAAAGATACCGTAAGAAGTGAGGCTCTGTTGAAATTTTTCCTTGCGACGGATGAAAACAAGGAGGAAATGAAACAACATTTAGTGGAGTTTCATAGACAAGGAAAAGAAAAACTTTTACTTTTTGAACTTTTTAAAGAAGAATTAAATCGAGATATCGATAAACATAATAATCATAAGTATATCTTAGAGGTTCTGGCATTGGGAATAAAAGAACAGGAGTTATATTGTAGCTGGAGCAAACATTTTATGGAGAAGCTGACACTAGAGGGAGGAGAGGAATGAGTTTTTCATGGATTGGACTAATAATCATACTACTTCCACTATTGCCCAATATCGTTTTCTTCTCTTTTCCACCCCAGGATGTTCCAAGTAATTTAAAAGATGGAGGTATGATAATTAATATTTTGGAACATGGAGGTCGAATATTATATTGCAGTACAATGATATTACTAAAATATAAACCCACAGTTAATTTTAAATGGTATTATTTAATTGGTATGGGAATCTGTTTATTGTTGTATTATGCATTATGGGGACGCTATTTTTTAAACGGGCAGACCTTTCATTCGTTGTTTGAGAAGGTAGGGGGAATACCAATACCTATGGCGATTTTGCCTGTATTATATTACCTATTGGCGGCATTATGGTTCATTAATGTTCCAGGAATAGTAACAATAATTTTATTTGGAATTGGACACATATTTAATTCATATATCACATTTAATCAAATTCGTTAGGAGAAAACAGAATGAAAGCAGTTGTCGTATATTATTCCCTAGAGGGAAATACTGAACTTATAGCTAATTTAATTGCTAAGAAGGTAGAGGCAGATATTATAAAGTTACAGCCGGAGAAAGAAATTGCAAAGGAAGGTTTTAAAAAGTTCTTATGGGGTGGGAAGAGTGTAATTTTTAAAGAAAAGCCAAAATTAAAGAATGGTAGAATAGAGCTTGATCAATATGATACCATAATTATTGGGACACCTATTTGGGCAAGTAGTTTTACTCCACCAATCGATACATTTCTTTCAGAGAACAAAATTGTAAATAAGAATATTTTTCTCTTTGCCTGTAACGCAGGTGGAGGTACAGCGAAATGCTTTGCTAAACTGACGGATCGATTAAAAGGAAATTCTATTAAGGGGACAGCCGATTTTATTGATCCTTCAAAGATGGATCTTCAGCAAGTGAAGAAAAAGGTTCAAGATTTCTGTGAAACCATAAAGCCAGTATAATTAGATTAGTTGTCCTTGACTAATTATTCGATAATGAAAGGATTGTCATGAGTACAAATATTTTAGTCGTAGACGATGAACAGTCAATTGCTGACTTGATCGAAGTCTACTTAAAAAATGAAGATTATAATGTGTATAAATTTTACACAGGGAAAGAAGCATTAGATTGTTTGAATACAGTATCTTTGGACTTAGCGATTTTGGATGTAATGTTACCGGACATCGATGGCTTCTCAATCTGTCAGAAAATCCGTGAACAATATTTTTTTCCAATCATTATGCTAACAGCAAGAGTTGAGGACATGGATAAGATCATGGGTTTAACCATTGGTGCGGATGACTACATTACAAAGCCGTTCAATCCGTTGGAGGTTGTTGCACGAGTGAAAACTCAATTAAGGCGGTATATGAGATATAACCATTCAGAGGTGAGTGAAACTCCTGCTCCGACAGAGTATGATTTGAAAGGTTTATTAATTAATAAGGAAACTCATAAATGTACTTTGTACGGTAAACAATTACCACTTACACCTATAGAATTCTCCATACTGTGGTATTTATGTGATCATAAAGGCAAGGTGGTTTCCTCCGAAGAATTATTCGAAGCTGTATGGGGAGAAAAATATTTGGATAACAATAATACAGTTATGGCGCATATTGGACGGCTAAGGGAAAAAATGCAAGAGCCACCCAGAAATCCCAAATTTATAAAAACAGTATGGGGAGTAGGATATCAAGTTGAATAAAAAAATAAAAAGTAAAATTGAATTTAAACGAGCGTTATCGATACGTATTTTAATGCAATTCATGGCAGCAATCGCTATATTTACCATATCAATCATTGCATTCTATGTATTGAGCTTATATGTTTTCAGCCGATTTACTTGGTATTCAAGTGATCTCATCTATCCATTGCTGCATTGGATTAACGATAACATAAGAAGCGTCATTATTGTAATCTGTGGGATTGGTTATTTTACAATATTTGTTCGATATTGGATTAAAACTCTTGGATATCTGGAGGATATTATCCATGCGACAGAAAATATATACGATTCCAATGATGAATTAATTGTACTTCCGGTTGATTTAAAAGAAGTAGAAAGTCAGATGAATCAGATTAAACTTAATGTAAGACATAATGAGCGTGCAGCGAAAGAGGCCGAACAACGCAAGAACGACCTTGTGGTATATCTAGCACATGATTTGAAAACACCATTAACCTCAGTCATTGGCTATCTAACACTCCTAAGAGATGAAAGCCAGATTTCCGAAGAACTTAGGGAAAAATATCTTTCTATTTCGCTTGAAAAAGCGGAGCGTCTGGAGGAATTAATTAATGAATTCTTTGAAATCACACGTTTTAACCTATCAAACCTAACGCTTGAATTAAGTAGGGTAAATCTTACTCGTATGTTAGAACAAATCACCTATGAGTTTGAGCCTATGTTATCCGACAAAGGTCTGAATTGTACTTTAACTGCACCTCCGGATATTGCTATAAAATGTGATATCAACAAAATGCAGCGCGTATTTGATAACTTATTTCGTAATGCTATAAACTATAGCTTTCAAAATAGTTCGATTGAAATAACCGTAGTACAAAAAGAGAACAGAGTAATCCTTAAGTTCCTGAACCACGGTAATACCATTCCGAAAGAAAAATTGAACCGTATTTTTGAACAATTTTATCGCTTAGATACTTCCCGAACAACGAATACTGGTGGAGCAGGGCTTGGATTAGCCATTGCCAAACAGATTGTCGAACTTCATCAGGGAACAATCGTTGCCTTCAGTGAAAATGAAATAATTGCATTTGAGGTAACGATTCCTGTCTTGTAGGAAAATCGTAAGAATTTCATCATAAATAAATAGATTTTCGTTTCATAAAAACGAAGAAAGAGCATTTTTCACTTTGGTATGATTTTAATATCGAAGAGGAAAATGCTCTTTTGTTACTTCGAAGACAAATATATAGTGATAGGAAATGGAGATTGAAATTATGGAAAAGAAAAAGGTTGCTATTATTTTTGGTGGTTGCTCTACGGAATATGAGGTATCGCTACAATCGGCTTATTCGGTTATTACAAATATAAATTATGAGAAGTATGAACCTATATTAATCGCTATTACAAAAGAAGGTAGTTGGTACCGCTATTATGGGGATATCGCAAGCATTCCAACGAATTTATGGTATACGAAGGAAGCACTGTGCATTCCTGTTGTAATTTCATCAAATAGAAATTCAAATAAAATAATTGAGTTTGATAAGGATGGAGTGAAAGAAACCAGAATTGATATTGCTTTTCCGGTATTACATGGTAAAAATGGGGAGGATGGTACTGTTCAGGGTGTTCTGGAATTAGCAGGTATACCAATTGTAGGTTGCGGTACACTTGCATCCTCACTATGCATGGATAAAGACAGAGCTCATAAATTGGTCTCACAGGCGGGAATTGTGACGCCTGTGGGTGTGACATTTGACAAGCTCCTTCCAGATCATGAAATCATTAAACGCACAGAGCGGCTATCCTACCCGTTATTTGTAAAGCCGATGAAAGCAGGATCCTCCTTTGGTATCACAAAGGTGTATGAAAAGGAGCAACTGGCGGAAGCGGTTAGGAATGCATTTCTCCACGATGACCAAGTTATTATTGAAGAAAATATCAATGGTTTTGAAGTAGGATGCGCGGTATTCGGAAATCAAGAGCTGACGATTGGTGAGGTAGATGAAATTGAATTAACTGATGGATTTTTTGATTATACAGAGAAATACACTTTAAAAAGTTCACAAATACATGTACCAGCGAGAATTGATTCAGATACTGCAATACGAATTAAGAAGACAGCAGAAATTATATATCGTGCACTTGGTTGCACAGGCTTAGCAAGAGTGGATATGTTTTTAACGCCAAACCAAGAAATTGTTTTTAATGAGGTAAATACCATACCTGGATTTACCTCTCATAGCCGTTATCCAAACATGATGAAAGGAATTGGATTGCAGTTTCCGGAGCTTGTGGACAAACTAATTCAATTAGGGTTGGATGGATGAGAACGGTTATATTAGATAAAACAGAGGTTTATAAAGGCCATTTACTCCTTGTAAATCAGGAACATCCTCTTAGGGAACATAACACTTATCATCCTATACGGCTGGTTCCTGTTAATTTAGAACAAAAAGATATCTTGTTGGAAGCAACAACGGCCACCTTACTGTCACAATTACTTCAGTCCATTGGAGGTAACAATGAAATTATACCGATCAGTGGATACCGAACGAGACAGGAACAAGAAAAAATATTTAACGACTCACTATTAGAAAACGGTAGCACATTTACCAAACAATATGTTGCCCTACCGGATCAAAGTGAGCATCAGACAGGTCTTGCAATTGATTTAGGCAAATATTCAGAGGAGATTGATTTCCTTCGCCCGGAATTTATCTATACTGGGATATGTGGTGAGTTTCGTAAAAAAGCTGCAAAATACGGATTTGTAGAACGGTATGGGAAAGGAAAAGAAACCATCACGGGTATATCCCATGAGCCCTGGCATTTTCGTTATGTAGGTTACCCCCATGCTCAAATCATGCAAGATAATCGACTTTGCCTTGAAGAATATATCGCTTATATTAAAGCGTATCCCTATGAGGGGAAACATCTCCATATCAAAGAAAATACCAAAGATATTGAAGTGTTTTATGTAAGTGCCGACCTTGATAAGATGCCAATTGAACTACCGGAAAATGACAGCTATCAAGTATCTGGCAACAATGTTGATGGTTTTATTATTACACTTTGGAGGTGGTAATTGTGGTTTCATCAAAACGATATGCAGCATGGGATCTATTTCGGTTAATCGCAGCATTTTTATTAGTTTGCGGTATTGCAAAGCTGACAGGATTATCTAAGCCTTTGATTAGCAATAGTATTCTTCATTATCTCGCAGTAAGTTTGATTTGCTTTATAACAGCATGGATTATTGTGTCTTTGTGGGCTAAGGTAAAACCGCCAACCCCATCACCGGATAGCCGAGCATGGGTGGAAATCGATTTATCTGCACTACAGCATAATGCAAAAGTGTTGCAGGAGTTTTTGCCAGAGCAATGTGATCTGATGGCGGTAGTGAAATCAAATGCTTATGGACACGGGGATATTGCTGTGTCAAAGGCTTTAAATAGCGTAGGAATTCATGCGTTTGCGGTTGCCACCCTGGCGGAAGGGATACATCTTCGCAAGAATGGAATTAAAGGTACAATACTTATTCTTGGCTATACGAATCCCAAAGATGCTTCTTGCCTAGTGCGGTATCGTCTTACACAAACAATCATTGATTATACATATGCAGAAGCCTTAAACGAAAGCGGCAAAAAAATCAGTGTACATGTCAAGCTTGATACAGGAATGCACAGATTAGGTATTGATTCTTTCAATATTTCGGAAATTGAGCGCATTTATGAATGTAAGAATTTGATGTTCGAGGGTATTTTCTCTCACCTAAGTGCATCAGATAGTCTCACCGAAGAAGATGTAATTTATACAAAATTACAAATAGAGCGTTTTTTTGAAACAACTTCGTATCTACAGGATAAGGGATACCCAACCGGAAAGCTGCATATCCAAGCTAGTTATGGAATCTTAAATTATCCTGACTTACCATGTGATTATGCACGTGCAGGAATAGCATTATATGGAGTATTAAGTAGTAATGAAATGGTTCGTTCGGAGGTAGATTTACAACCGGTATTATCCGTCAAAGCTAGAGTTGCTATGGTAAAGCAAATTGCTCCTGGCGAAAGCGTGAGTTATGGGAGAGCTTTTACAACGATTGCAACTATGAAGATCGCGGTAGTGACAATTGGATATGCCGATGGGATTCAGAGAAATTTATTTAAAAAGGATTCTTATGTATTAATTCATTCTAAGAAAGCACCTATCATCGGACGGATCTGTATGGATCAATTAATGATTGATGTTACTGATATTGAAGCAGTTACACCAAATGACGTTGTAACATTAATTGGGCAGGATGGTGACGAACAAATACGCTGCGAAGATTTCGCTGAGCAATGCGGAACAATCACCAATGAAATTCTCAACAGGCTCGGTAGTCGGTTGAATTATAAGATAATATAAATATCAGTATTAATAATCAGAAGTACAGGACAGCCCAAAGTACAGGATAGCCAAAAGTACAGGATAGCCAATAACACAGGACAGCCAAAAGTACAGGATAGCCAATAACACAGGACAGCCAAAAGTACAAGACAGCCAAAAGTACAGGATAGCCAAAAGTACAGGATAGCCAATAGTTCAGGACAGCCAATAGTACAGGACAGTCAATAATACAGGTACAACCAAAAATTCAGGTCCAATTAATAGTATAGGACCAGCTACAGTGCTTGGGTCAGGAGTACCTCCTTGGGCAATTGAATAAGAAAATATCATAAAAGTTTGCTGTATCTATTCCTCACACGAGATATTATTCAGTTACAGTAATTGTACATCGCTCCTTTGTTCCATCTTCCATAGCATAAACATAAGCAGTCCCTTTTTTTAATGCGGTAATTTCTCCTTTTGGATTGATTAAGACTACATTTGAATTACTGGTAGACCAAACAGGAGTATTATTAGAAGATACAGTTGCGCTGATTAAGGTAGTAGTTCCCTTTTTTAAACTAAGTTCTGTCGCACTTAACTTAATATCAGGTTTAAGAACTGTGACTTCACAGGTTTTTGACACACCATCGACGGTAGCGGTAATAATAGCAATTCCATTTTTTTGTGCGGTTATCGTACCTGTTTCATCGACATGCGCGACACTTTTTTTGTTTGTTTTCCACGTGGGATTTACATTAGAAGATACGGTTGCAGAAAGTTTCATCGTTTGACTCCGATATAATTTGATAGAAGTTTTATTCAGACGTATCGTAGGAGTTTTCACGGTGAGAGTACAGGTTACACTTGTTCCGTCCGCTGTAGTTGTAATGATACTTTCCCCAGGTTTTATTCCGGTAATTGTTCCATACTCGTCAATGATGGCAATACTTTTTTTACTAGATTTCCAGGTGACCTCTGAGTTGTTTGAGGTTGTAGCAGTCAATTTTAATTTTTCACCACGCTCAATGGATGCGCTGGTAGCGCTAATTACTACTTTTGTCTTGTTCACAGTGATAATACAGGATGCTTCTGCATTTTTAATTTTTGCTGTGATTAACGCTTTACCAGCTTTCTTTGCAGTTATGATTCCATAAGTATTAACAGAAGCAATTTTAGAATCACTGCTTTTCCAGGATGCAGCTTTGCCATTAGAGGTAATTGCGAAAATGTAAATTTCATCCCCTATATCGGCAACAGCCTTATACTGTGAGAGTATGACAAATGGGAAGGGATCAGAGGTAAGAGCGGAAGCTGATTGAGTTGGTATAAATAGAGTGGTTAGTGTGAGACATAATAAAATAGATAATAAGACTTTTTTCATGTGTGACATAAGAATCCTCCATTCAATGAATGTGAGGAATAGATGTTCAGCTTATAGCTGACAGCAAACTTTAAACTAGAGAAACGAATTGGTTTAACAATTCGTTTCTCTAGTTTATCATAGATACCATAAAATGTAAATAGGATTACATTCTTGCAATTATTAAAATCAGTGATAAAATGATAACATAGAAAGAAATCTATAGCTTATTAATCGGGTTTAAAAATATTTATTAGGAAGGGAAGTAGCATATATGAGTTTTATTGAACTTGCAAAAAAGAGATATTCCTGCCGTAGTTACCAAAACAAAAAGGTAGAAAAGGAGAAGTTGGATATTATTCTGGAAGCAGCGCAGGTAGCACCAACTGGAGCAAATACACAACCACAGAGATTAATTGTAGTTCAGGAAAGCGAAGGATTAAATAAACTTAGTAAAAGTGCGAACCTATATGGAGCCCAACTAGCAATTATAGTTTGTTGCGATAAAAATAAAACCTGGACCAGACCCTTTGATGGTAGAAAACTTACCGATATTGATGCAAGTATTGTAACTGACCATATGATGATGGCGGCTACCGATTTAGGATTAAACTCCGTATGGGTTTGCTATTTTAAACCGGAAATCCTTCGGATGGAATTTAATATACCAGATCAACTGGAGCCGATTAATATTCTGGTAATTGGATATGGGGACGGAAAAGTTGAGTCTCCGGATAGACATAGTAAGACACGCCTACCACTGAGTCAGACTGTATCATACGAAACAATGTAACATTCTAATTTATGGTTAAAAATGGGATCTTATATGTTTGAATTAATATTTGTTATACTATTAGGATTATTTTTTGTTTTTACAGGGTGGCGTATATGGAAAAAGAGCAGTAAGCACTGCTTAACTATTATAAATATCAACAGTACATTGTGACAGAACTCAATATAGTAACTTATCTCAAATAAGAAGGTACGATGTAAAGGAGGAGCAGCACAAATGTTGAAAAAATAACATTTGTGCTGCTCCTCCTTTCATGGTAGCTTCGTTATCTTGACATTCCATAAATCATACCGGATACAAACGGGATTAACCAAATAATCCAAACTATGATACTAAATTTATGAAAATTCTCTTTGACCCGTTCATTATTTTTAACCAGAACAATCGTAGCCCAAATTGCATGAAAGAGCATTAAAACAATTGCAAGAACTCCTGTTATGCTATGGAGATTAAGTTTTAATACATCATTAGCAAGACGGCCCATCAAGGTCGTACCAATGGTATCAAAGGTAAACCCAAGCCAAAATATCACAGCATGCCATGTCTTTAATTTCCCTTGAAGCTTTTCACTCCATACACCTATTGTATAAAATACAAGGGCAGAAGTAATCGCTATTACTGCATATAACAACATATTATCACCTCAATTAAAAATCTTTCGTTTAGTATGTGTATTACTAAATCATATCTTACATAAATTGATTTATTATAAGAGTTTAATCATAATTCCAATGTCTAATAAAGTCAATATATATCGAAATAAGAAACAAGTTATATCGTAATAAGAAACAAGTTATATTTTATACGACAATTTAGATGGAATTAATTAATGGAATATAATTTATCAAATAGATACACAATGCGATAATAAAAAAATTAGTCATGAAACATTTGAATCAAATATGCTCCTATTTAGTTACAGTATTGTCATCTACTGTCTACAATGATAGGAGCATATTTATGGTTTAAGATATTATAATATATTTATTTATGATTTTTTCTAGCTTTTCCTAGGTATGCTGCCTTTACAGACTCATCATTCAGAAGCTCCATACCGCTACCCTCCATGGAAATATTACCAGTCTCACAGACATAGCCATAATGAGCTATTTTTAAAGCAAGGTTAGCATTCTGTTCTACTAATAGGATGGTTACCCCTTCCTTGTTAACTGTCTTAATAATATTCATGATATCATTCACAATTATAGGAGCAAGACCGAGTGAAGGCTCATCCATCATGATCAGTTTTGGCTTACTCATAAGAGCGCGGCCAACGGCTAACATCTGTTGTTCACCACCGGATAAAGTTCCAGCCATCTGCCAGGAACGTTCCTGTAATCTTGGAAATAGCTTGTATACCCAATTAATATCATTATCTAAGTTATCTTTCCTGAGATATCCACCAATCTTAAGGTTTTCGATAACGGTTAGATTAGGGAACACACGACGTCCCTCTGGAACCAACGTAATTCCTTTTTCTACAATCACATTGGTTGGACTGCCTGTAATATCTTCATTACGATACGTAATCTTACCACTTTCTAATTTGATTAATCCAGCGATCGCACGTAGGATGGTACTCTTACCAGCACCATTGGCTCCGATTAAGGTTACAATCTCACCCTCTGGTACCGAAAGACTTATTCCTTTTACTGCTCGAATACCACCATAGGAGACATATAGATTATCTAATGTTAATAAATTATTCTTCGCCATCTTCTTGTACCCCCAAATAAGCATCGATAACACGTTGGTTATTTTGAATCTCCTCTGGAGTTCCGGATGCAATTAATTTACCAAAATCAAGCACGTAGATACGATCAGAAATATCCATAACCAAATCCATATGATGTTCAATCATTAATACGGTTAAATTAAATTTCGTACGGATATCAAAGATAAACGCTGTTAATTCATCTGTTTCTTGTGGATTCATTCCGGCTGCTGGCTCATCAAGGAGTAGTAGCTCCGGTTTTGTAGCAAGTGCACGTGCTATTTCCAGATGTCGTTGTTGTCCATAAGGAAGAGAACTTGCAATCTCATCTTTCACATCACGTAAACCTAGAATATCTAGAAGTTTCATTGTCTCATCACGCATAGCACGTTCTTCTTTATAATTAAGACCAAGCGTTGCAGTAAGGAAATTAGCTTTGGATCGCATATGTTTTGCAATCAATACATTATCAAAGGCAGTTAATTCTTTAAAAAGACGTATGTTTTGGAAGGTTCGAGCTACACCGAGCTTGGTAATCTGGTCAGGAGTTTTCTTCATTGTGGCTGTGTATTTCCCTGCATTTTGGCCGGTATAAAGCTTTTTCATGTTACCCTTTGGCAAATTACTTGTGATCATCTTATCATCAAAGAACACTGCACCATTCGTAGGAGCATATACTCCTGTAATTACATTGAAAGCTGTTGTTTTTCCGGCACCGTTTGGTCCAATCAGGGATACAATTTCTCCTTCATTTACTTCTAACGAGAGATTATCAACAGCAACAACACCACCAAATTGCATTGTAATATCTTCAACTCTTAATATATTTTTAGACATTTTTTGAACCTCCTTCTTTCGAGGTTCTCTTAAAGAATACTTTTATCCTCGTAACTCTTCCTGAAATCCGATCCCAAGAGAATTCATTCTTTCCCATGATTCCTTTCTGATAGAACAGAACGACCATCAGCAATATGATGGAGAAGATTACCATACGGAAACCGGTACGAAAGAAAGGAATTTGGAAATCTCCAATAAACTGAGGATTATCAAAGAAACGAAGCCACCATTCCTTACTTGCGGTTACTAGAAGTGCTGATATAACACTGCCGGTAACACTTCCGATACCACCGATAACAACAATCAATAGAATATCATAGGTTAACGATATACTGAAGGTTTTTGAATCAATGGAGCGCATGAACATTGCGAGCATACCGCCACTGACAGCGGAGAAGAAGGAACCAATAATAAAGGATAAGGATTTATGCATAAACAAATTGATACCCATAGATTCGGCAGCTATTTCATCCTCACGGATTGCTTTAAAGGCACGGCCAAAGGTACTACGTAGTAAAAGCACCATAAGTAATATACAAACAGCTGCAATTGCAAAGGTTTGAAATAAGGAAGAATAACCTTGTATCTTCTTTAGTCCGTAGGAACCATTTGTGATGGTGTCCATCTGAGGACTTGAGATTACAGCACGCATGATTTCTGAGAAACCAAGAGTAGCAATCGCAAGGTAATCACTTTTTAAACGTAGAACTGGAATACCAATGAGTGCTGCAAATAAAGCAGCTACTAAGCCTCCGATGATTAGAGCAAAGTAAGGTGTTAAAACCTGCATCCAATCTGGTAAGGCCTCCAACCAATTCTTAAAGGTTGTAATTACGGGTGAAATACCGCTGATGTAATATACATCTTTTATGTTACTTGTAGGAATTAGGAAAATGGCAGTTACATAAGCACCAATTGCCATAAAGCCCGCCTGTCCTAAGGAAAAAAGACCGGTAAATCCAGTTACCAGGTTCATTGATACTGCAACAACTGCCAATATAATACCTTTTTGTAATACGGTATACGCCATACCATACTGTGCCTTGTTAGCGTCTAGAAAGAAAAGTAAGGCAAGAATAAGTACAGCAAGTATAGCAGTATAAATTAATTTTTTCGACGTCTTCATACAAACTCCCTTCCTATACCTTATCAATATTTTTCTCGCCAAACAAACCTGTCGGACGGAATAACAATATTACGATCAACAATACGAAAGTAAAAGCATCACTAAATGTGGAATATCCAAGAGCAACTAATAAGGTCTCACAGATACCAATAATGAAGCCACCAACGACTGCTCCTTGAATACTGCCAATTCCACCAAGAACAGCAGCAACGAAGCACTTCAATCCCGGAAGGGTACCGCTAAAAGGAGTCACTGACATACGATCTGTAAAATAAAGTATAGAACCGATTGCAGCCAACAAGGAACCGATCACAAAGGTAGTACTGATCGTATTATTGATACGAATACCCATCAACTGTGCAGTTTCAAAATCCTTGGATACTGCGCGCATCGCCATTCCGGCCTTTGTATGGTTGATTAAGAACAAAAGACCAATAACCAAAAGAATAGTTAAAACGGGTGTAACAAAAGTAACCAAAGAGGCAGAAACAGATCCTATTTGGAATATTTTCTTGAGGAAAGGTATTTCTGGGTACGCACGTGGAAGTGCGGTAAATAAGTAGGTAGCTAAGTTTTGAAGCAAATATGATACACCAATTGCAGATATCATAATAGACATACGTGGTGCTGTACGAAGTGGTTTATAGGCAACGCGTTCAATAACCACACCTAGGATTATGGTTAACAAACATACCAATGGGATGGCAATTTCCCATGGAAGAGTAACCATGGAAAAGATCATAAAATAACCCGCCATCATAAATATATCACCATGAGCAAAATTAATTAGGCGGAGAATACCATATACCATGGTATATCCAATGGCAATTAAAGCATATGCACCACCTAGTGATATTCCCGTCAAGGCGTGTTGGAATAAAGTTGATAAAGTCATGTGATGTCCTCCGATAACTTCATCTTCTTGGTAGAGATGAAGTATGTATTCATGCTTGAATTAGTTAACCAATTGATCTTGTATAACAATAAAAGTAATAGAGGCTGCCTCATAAACCTGCAGGCAGCCTCTTAAAAAACAATTAATTACTTAGAAATAGTAACTGTCTTTAAGAAAGCAAAAGCGCCGTCTTTCACTGTCTTGATAAATGCCATATCCTTCTTTGCATCACCATTCTCATCAAAGGAAATGTGACCAGTAGCACCATCAATTTCAGCAGTTGCGATAGCATCACGAATAGCCTTAGAATCAGTGGTATTCGCTTTCTTGATTGCTTCAAGTGCAACTAAGTATGCATCGTAACCAAGTGCAGATACTGCAGGAATAATATCAGATTGGTCATTTTCTTTTAAATATGATTTGAAGCCTGTTACGAAGGAAGATGCTTCTGCATTTGCAGGATCTGCTTCATCATAGAAGGTAGAAAGAACAATGCCTTCGGCATATTCGCCTGCATTTTCAATAATGGAAGAGTTTTCCCAGGTATCACCAGCCATAATCGGACAGGTGATTCCAAGTTCGCGTGCTTGCTTAATAATAAGAGGAGCTGTTGCGATGGAAGAAGGAGCAAATATTACATCCGGATTAGCTGCTTTCACATTTGTTAAGATTGCTTTGAAATCAGTTTGATTTGTCTGGAATTGTTCCTCACTTACTACGGAAGTATCGCCTGCAAGTCCTTTGAAGGCCGTTACAAAGTAACTACCAAGACCGGAGGAATAATCATCGCCAAGTTGTGTTATAACAGCTGCTGTCTTAGCGTTCTCCTGAAATGCATAGTTAGCCATTACAGTACCTTGGAATGGATCTAAGAAGCATACACGGAAGTAGAAGTCATTGCCAAGTGTTACCTGAGGATTCGTACAGGAAGCTCCGATAGCAGGGATACCTGCATCTGCGAAGAAATCACCAGCAGCGATAGAAACACCGGATCCATAGGAACCAAGTACAACTTTAACATCAGAACTAATTAAACTTTGTGCAGCACTGACTGCTTCTGTTTTGTCACTCTTATTATCAACTTCAACTAACTCAATATCATATGTAACTCCATCGATATCAACAGTAGGGTATACCTGATTAGCATAACGCATACCTAATACTTCTTGAAAACCGCCACCGCCATTTTCACCGGTAATTGGCTCGAATACGCCAATCTTAATAACTTTTGAATCACCGCTAGTAGCTTTACTACCACAGGCAGTTAAGGAACCTACGATTAAACATAAGCAAAGTGTTAATGCTAAAACTTTACGTTTCATAAAAAATCCTCCTCTTATATAGTCTTTTTAGTAAAGACATTTGTCTTTGAACACGCTGTCAGTATAGCACTTTAACCTATTGAAATCAAGAGATAGTTTATCCAAACGCACTTAAAAATGACAGTATATTTATGGAAATGGATATTACTTTAATTTCGTCTTCATCGGTAACAATAAATATAAGGAAGAAGTATAAGAGCTATGCTTCTTCCTTAACAATAAAAATTGGTCTTTTCTTCGTTTCTAGATAGGTTTTTGCAAGATATTGACCAAGTATTCCAGTACAAAACATCTGCACGCCACCGATTAAACAAAAAATGCATACAAGGGATGGCCAACCCGTAGTAGGGTCTCCCCAAATTAAGGTTCGAATTACGATTAATATGATCAATAATAATGATATGAAGCAGAATATTAATCCAAAAATCGAAGCCAAAGCAAGTGGGGTAGTAGAAAAAGCCACGATACCTTCGAAAGAATAGATGAGTAACTTCCAAAAGGACCATTTCGTTTCGCCTGCAACACGTTGTACATTAACGTATTCCAACCATTTTACATGAAACCCAACCCAACTGAAAATGCCTTTCGAAAAGCGATTATACTCTGTCAGCTCCAATATAGCATTCACCATTTGACGTTTCATCATTCGAAAATCTCTTGCTCCATCTACAAACTCTGTTTTTGATATATTATTAATTAAATAATAAAAGCATTTAGCAAATATAGACCGGATAAAAGGTTCCCCTTCCCTCGTTACCCTTCTGGTAGCAACACAATCATAACCTTCCGAGGTAATTGCATGGTACATTTGTGCTATTAAAAAGGGCGGATCTTGGAGGTCAACATCCATTAAGAGGACGTAATCACCTATTGCCTTTTTTAATCCTGCATAGATTGCTGCCTCTTTGCCAAAATTACGAGAAAAGGAGATAAAATGTACTCGTTCATCCTTGTCTCTTAGCTTTTTCATTATAGCTAAGGTATTATCTTTTGAACCGTCATTAACAAAAACAAATTCCCATTCAAGTTCTTTTAAGTCAATTGCAACCTTAATTATTTCCTCATAAAAAATTGGTATTGCATCTTGCTCATTATAACAAGGAATAACAACAGATAATTTTTCCGACATTTATATCCCTTTCTTCCCTACTTCTCCGACAATTCTAATGCTTCTTTTTTAGGGCTTTGTTATAAATTATTATTCCGATGAAAACCAGGAAAGCCATAATAGAAATAAAAAATCCCTCTTTTAAAAATGGAGTCTGATACTTTAAAATAACATGATGTTCCCCAATATCTAATGGAAGTGCTGTAAACATAACATTACCTTTTAGAAGCTCTACCTTTTCGCCATCGACATAACCACACCAACCCTTACTGAAGGGTATACTTAATACCATAATCCCCTTTTTATCTAAGGTTATGTCTCCTTCGATTTTATTATTGCGTTGCGTAACATTCTGCAAAGTTGACTTATTCAGTTCTGCAACTTGTTGCTTATAATATTTCATTTGAATATTATAAACAGCTATACTGTCATAGCTGTATTTTTCTTTTACGGGAAAGGTGATTTTGGCCCATACTTTTCTTCGTTTGCTATATCCAGTATTAATGAGATAATTTTCTTTACCAAAATACGTATTATGATAACGGTTTCTAATATTAATAAGCTTAGTTACTTCTTTTTCCCCTTTTGTCAGAAAAGAGTTCATTACCATTGCTTTTCGATTGATTTTTAAATTATTAAACCTGACGTAGGTTTCCGACTTGGGTTTGGCGTCAAATACTAAGGTAACTATTGCATTTTCATTTAATACCTTAATTGTATTTTTACCAAGTACAACATTTTTATCTGGGAGTATTGTAACTGGTAATTTTGTAATACCAACACTCATATCTTGCGTTGTCTTGTCCACAAAATCACTTTTCTTAGGTAGTACGACAGCATACATCAATGCATTCTGTTTTTCAAAAGTGTTTAACTTATTATAGTCTTCCTCCAACATATAATTTTCATAGGTATATCCAAGGGGTAAAGCAAATAAATTTTCAAACAGATAATAAGTGTTTGAGCCATTCGTTCTTTCTTCTATTAATTTATATCCATAAGGTGCAGCAGTTTTATCCGTTGATATAAAATACTTTACACTTGCTAAAGCATCCAATATCGTACGATTATCTTGATTATCAACACGATAAGCAGATCTTTGATTTAATAATTCTAGTTGTTTAAAATATGTTGTAATGTTGCCATCCATTAAACTAAAATACGCTGATACATCATGAAAACCGACAAATAAAGCCTCATTTTTAACAGTTTCACCATAAGTCTCAATACGGTAAAAGGAATCATCCTTAATATCTGTAATAAGGGACTCGGTTTCTTCACCCGGCATACTTTCTACTTCGTCTTTTGTTAAAAATTCGCTTACATAGCCATGATAATCGGATGAAAAAAATACATATCCGTTAAATCCAAGCGTCAAAAAAACCAAAGTATACAAACTAATTACTTGTAACACTTTTTTATCCTTAAACAAATTAGTTTGTAAAAGCATTATCAAGGCAAAGGTTAGAAGTAATATAAAAAACGTGATCTTTACTATAGACTTAGCAGGAAATGCAAATGCCAGAGCGCCATAACCTAAAATTCCAAGCACCAACAGGACCTTTTCCCAGTTGTTTATTTTGAATATCTTTTCATAGGTAGTAGTAAACAGAATAGCGACGATAAAATGAAACAAAAAGTCCCAACGATTTGTTACATATGAAAAGCCGTTCATAAAATATCCGAAGGCAGGTACAAATAAGGCGCAAAGGGATAAAATAAACACAAGACGCAACTGACGATATCTTTTATTACATAGAGCAATTACACAACTTACTGCAATAATGGAGGGAAAGGCTAACGTAACCCAGAAATGAGGGGTTACTCCAGATGCAAAAAAGCCTTGTAATAGGAGAAAATAATAACCTATATTATAATGAAAATATCCGGTTAACATCTGTGTCTTGGTAACGGTTCTACCATTTTGTAAAAATGCGTATATCATAGGAAGAAACACAAATGCAGCCATAGCAGTTCCAATCAGGTAATATCCACCGATCCTAAATCCTGCGATAATAAACCCTATAAATTGCTTCGAAGAAGTCTTACGGTATACACTGATATATCGAAATATTACATAAATAATCGCGATCATTGTCAAAATATAAAAGAAATAAAAATTACTTAATGTACTAACAAAGGTGATAACAATTAATAAGTAGGGCTTTTTTCTTCGAAATACCTGCTCTATTCCAATAATAATCAAAGGTAAGTAAATCATCGGGTTTAAAAAGTAAGGATGTCTTATCCCGGAAAAATAGGTATAACCGCAAAACACATAGATCAATGCACCTAGAATTACACTATGGCCATCTTTTCCCCAATATCTGCAAAATATGAGAAAACTAATTCCGGCTAGGTAAATCCGAAGTAGAATTAGAACATTATAAAAGAAAACAGCATTCTCCTGTGTCATGAAGATGGTAAGCAGTGAAATCGGATCACCTAATACATAATAGTGTAGCGTTGTAATAGTATCAAACCCCATACCTATATTAAAATCTACCATCGGAAAACCATGACCCATTATAATATCTCTTAATAGATTTCCATAATAGAGTAGCATTGGATAGTGTTGATATATTCCATCAACATTCCATACAAACGACCTACCCTCTAATAGGAAGGGAAGAAATACAAATGGTAATAGCAACGAAAAAGTTATTGTATAATGCAAATAAGTGTTTTTTAATATAAATTTTTTCATTAATTAATGATTTGCCTCCTTAGTAACTGTATTACTGGAATTTAGTTATGATTTTTAAATATTAATAACCTGCTCGCAATGTAATTGCCAAGAATAACGATAATATTAGAGATTATCTTAATAAATAGGTCATTAATTTTCAACAAATCAACAAAGATATACATTATTCCAAGATCAATTGCACCAGTAAAAAGTCTACAGCTAACAAACGTACCTAGCTCAATAGAAACAGATTTTAGAGTTATATTTTCGCTTTTAAAAACAATTTTACGATTTGTAATATAAGCAAATAACACAGCGAAACACCATGCAATCACAGTACTCGGCATAACGCTGATACTAAATATTCTCGTACCTATATAATAAACAAGGATATTAACCAGTGTAGTACAGCCACCAAAAAAAACATAAAGAATAGGTTCTTTATATTTATGATATAGTTTAATAAGCATGGAAATCCTCTAATTTTCGAGTGATGAGATTAATTTGTTATAACTTAATTATTGCCATATTGGTTATTTTCAGTCAAAAGAGAGATAAATAATTGTTAATAGCTTTTACTTTTAAAATAATTTTATACGATACAATTCATTACAGTTGTATTCTTTATAAAACCGTTTGTTAGAAATATGATATCTTACGAGAAGAATAAGGGATAATTAATGATTTACGGAAGATATTTCTGCAGAGAATGGTATAAAAAAGGTAATCATTAGCAGATGAGGAGAGAAAGGGAAAGAAGAACAGGAGCATTGCAAAGAAGTATTTTATGAGGATGGAAGTTTTCCACTTTCCAAATTGTATTTCTCAAATTGTGCTGTAAAATGATCTATCTTACAAGAAACCTTCTCTAAATGCTTCTGCATTTCTTCAATCTGGATTTCTACACTTTGCTTATGCTGAACCAGCATTTCACAACGCAGTTTTAGTGTATCGTTTCCTTGTATGCAGAGCGCTACAAAATCCTTGATTTGTTTTATCGACATTCCTGTGTTTTTCAGACAACAAATTAACCCGAGCCATTCTAAATCATCCTCGGAATAACGGCGAGTGCCACTTTTACTTCGCTTTACAAATGGTAATAGACCTTCCTTTTCATAATAACGCAAAACATATGCTTTTAATTCAGTTTTATCGGATACTTGTTTTATAGAATATTCCATGATAATTCCTTTCCAGACGTTTGATTTTAACTTTACATATGACTTTAGATTTGACTTTACATTTTACACATTGACTTTTGATTTTCCTATTGACTTAAAGTTAACGTTAAGGTTTATAATCTGAGTATACATCCAATCTAGGTGTGAAATCAAGTAATACTTATTGGTACTATAAATGACCCAAGTAATCTATTTTACAATGATAGATTACAGAAAGAAGGAGGAAACATATGCAATCACTCATTGATAATTATGTATTATATAATGGAGTTCAAATTCCATGTATTGGCTTTGGAACGTGGCAGACACCGAACGGAGAAACCGCTGTATCAGCTGTGGAAGATGCTCTTTCCTTAGGGTACCGCCATATTGATACCGCTGCAGGTTATGGAAATGAAGAAAGTGTTGGTATTGCGGTTAAAAAAAGTGGTATTGCAAGAGAAGAGATTTTCATTACCAGTAAGCTGATTAATTCAGAACATGGTTATGAAAAAACAATTGCTGCCTTTGAACAGACTATGAAGAAATTAGATATGGACTATCTTGATCTATATTTGATACATTGGCCAAATCCCATCAATTACAGAGACTGTTGGCAGGAAGCAAATGCAGGTAGCTGGAAAGCTTTTGAGGAATTTTATTCTGCCGGTCGTATTCGTTCCATTGGTATTAGTAATTTTCATCCCCATCACATTGAGGAGTTAATGAAAACAGCCACAATTGCTCCTATGGTAAATCAAATCAGACTTTGTCCGGGAGATACACAGGACGAGGTGGTAGCTTATTGTAAGGCTCGTAACATTTTACTAGAAGCATATAGTCCGCTTGGAACCGGAAAGATATTCGAAGTTCCAGAGTTGCAAGCACTTGCAAAAAAATATGGAAAGACAATTGCACAGATCTGTATTCGTTGGAGTCTTCAGATGGGATTTTTACCGTTACCCAAATCAGTTACAAAATCCAGAATTCAAGAAAATGCTGATGTTTTTGATTTTGAGCTTTCCGTTCAGGATGTACAGATTATATCTAATTTAAAAGGCAGTTGTGGATACTCAGCCAATCCAGATACGATAACCTGGTAAAGTTGATTAGGAACCCTTTTATGAAAGAATGAGTTCAATATAATTTTTGTATTAATTATTCCATATATTAAAATTAATAAGATCTTTTATTTCCATTAATAAGGAAATAAAAGATCTTATTTTGATTTATTAATCCTAATAAAATGGTATAAAAATAAAAGTGAATTAAAAAAAATAGTTGAATTAAAATTATATATAGAATCATATGTGAATAATTGGTATAATTAATATTGTAACTAACAATAATATTCACTTATCTTTCATAGGAACCTTCCTTACAAAATGGTAATAATAACACCTTAATATAATTTCAATTTCAAAGGAGGAATAAATTATGAACAAACTTATACCACACTTATGGTTTGACAAAGAAGCCGATGAGGCATCAAAATTTTATATGTCTTTATTTGAAGATTCGAAGCTGATTGACAAGTCCATACTTAATGATACACCATCGGGAACGGTGGATATGATAACCATTGAGCTTGCGGGACAAAAATTTATGTTATTGTCAGCTGGTCCTTATTTTAAATTTACTCCCGCCATTTCGTTCCTAATCGCTTGTAATACAGCTACTGAGGTGGAGATGCTATGGGAGAAGCTGATTGAGAAAGGTGAAGCACTTATGGAATTGGGTGCTTACCCCTTTAGCGAAAAATATGGTTGGGTAGCGGACCAATACGGTCTTTCCTGGCAAATAATGTACATGGGAGATATAGAAATTAAGCAAAAAATCACACCAACGCTGATGTTTGTCGGAGATCAATGTGGAAATACGGAAGAAGCCATTCATTTTTATACGTCCGTGTTCCAGGATTCAAAAATTGGTGAAATCCTCCGATATGGCGAAGACGCTTCGCCTGACAAGTCGGGTACGATTCTACACGTAGGATTCACGCTTGAAAATCTAGATTTTGCTGCGATGGACAGTGCCTACGAACACAAATTTACATTTAACGAGGCTATTTCCTTTGTAGTTAACTGTGAGTCACAAGAGGAAATTGATTATTATTGGGATAAATTATCTGCAGTTCCTGAAGCAGAGGAATGTGGTTGGCTGAAGGATAAATACGGAGTATCCTGGCAGATCGTCCCTACAGCCATGAATGAAATGATGCAGAACAAGGATCCGAAAAAATTGCAGCAAGTAACAGAAGCATTTCTTAAAATGAAAAAGTTTAATTTAGCAGAATTGTTTAAGGCATATGAAGCATAATTGATTAGGGCATAGGTAGCATAAGTAATAAAGAAAATGAAGTATAATTATTATATTGGCAATAAAACGAATAATACAAGCAAAAGAAAATTAACTTTAAGCTAGTGGGTACATTTTTTTAGACGAAAAATGTACCCACTAATGAATTATGAAACAAATTCCAAATATAAATTACAACGATATGATTGAATTATTGTGGACGCTTTAAATGAATACGGAAAAGAACCCTTTCTAGTTTATTGAAATTAATCAAATGAAAGGGTTCTTTTTAATTTACGCATAGTGTTTTTACTTATTTCTAGGATATATATGCAAGTATATTAGCAATATAAAACGATACTTACTCTTTTTGTAACTGTACAACGACAACTTGGGGTCGATTAAAAATACGAATAGGAATTACGCTATTTCCCAAACCTCTACTTACAATCATTGTTGTATTATCTTCGATATGAACGCCTGATGTATATTGTGGAAATAATCCTTGGTTCGGGGCATACAAACCACCTATCAAAGGTAATCTCCATTGTCCCCCATGAGCGTGTCCAGCAAATACAAGGTCGACTTCTGCATCGCTATAATGATCATTATTCTGAGGTTCATGTGCTAATAAAATTTGCAGTTTATTGGAATCCAAAGTAGAACATAATGTCTTTAGAGTGCTATCGGTGAGATTATTGTCATTCAAACCTATTAAATAAAAGCCATAATCGCTTTCTTTTCCAATACTAATCGCTTTATTATCCAATATTATGACACCAGACTGCTCCATTCCCTGCATTAATTTTGTAGAGTCAATACTATTCAACCAATATTCATGATTTCCGGTTACATAATACACGGGTGCTATCTCTACGGCACCTCTTATGAATTCTAAGGCTATCTCTATGTTTGTATGGTTGCTATCAACGATATCTCCGGTGATAACGATTATGTTCGGAGCTTCATTTTCTAGTATTTTTAATAGGTTCTTTTGATTCTTACCGAACTTTTTATTATGCAAATCTGAGATCTGTACTATCTTAAATCCATCTAAATAACGACTTATTTTTTTTGATTTATATATATAATCTGAAACAACAATATCATTATTTTGCCATAAACAAAAGAATATAAGAAATACACCGATTAAAAAAACGATAATAAAATTTTTATGTTTTGTCTTTTTCATAAGGCTCCTTTCACTAACCAAATAATATCTAATATTATATCGCAAAAATATCGAAATACTACAAAAATATTTTGATAGATTTTTTGGGTTGAATGAAAAACGAAATTCCAATTTCCCCAACGGAAAATTATCTTTTCACTCAACCGATATGTTTTTCTGTGTTGTTATGTAATAAACCAATTTAATTTACTCATTTTCAGACAGTATACTATATTATAGAAGCATAAGTTATACCTAAAAACTCTTTCATGAAATTCCGACGGATTCCTTGAAAGAGCTTTTTAGGATATTAACATCTCCAAGATTCTTATACACATACTAAGTAGGAAAGTGATTTATTTATAATTTATTTAATTCAAGATTTATTTATAATTTATTTATTTCAAGGTTGACATTATTAACCAGCACATATATAATACCAATACTTTAAATTCAAAGTGAATTTGATTAGCTATATAGTTAATTAAAATATTAAAATGGAGGGCGAAAATGGACTTGAAAGTATTACGCGGTACACTGAAAAAGAATCTATTAACGAGATACAGAGCTTATCCCATTGACTTTTTTGTTGGCAATGTTCTTACCGGCTTTTATACTGCTCTTGGCGCATGGATGATGTATAAGCTTCTATTTGAGAAGAATTTAGATTCCAGGTTTTATGTTTTTACTGGGACCAAAAATTATATGAGCTATGTTATCGTAGGCAGCCTGATTTACTTATTCGTGGTAAGAACCTGTCTGAATGTTAGTAGAAGCTTAATTACAGAATTGAGAGAAGGGACCTTGGAGAGCTTAATGCTTGCGCCATTTAAGCGGGTAGAATATTTTCTTGGTAATATGGTAGTTCAGACAGTAACTACTTCGATTGAAGTACTTGTTTCACTTATCATTGCGATACCCTTTGGAATAAATTTCAGTCATTGCAATCTGTTGGGATTTTTCGTAGTTACGATAATTTCGCTCTATGCTTTCTTTGGTGTATCCATGATATTAGGCTGTATCATGCTTTCTACGCGGGATACCTATATATCACAGAATACCTTATTTACGTTTTTATTTTTTGTATGTGGAATAACATTTCCGTCACAGTATCTACCTCAGTGGCTTAGGTTAATTGCAGATTTTATCCCTATTACAAATGCAGTAACGTTAATTCGTAATAGTGTATTGTTAGGAATGGGTGTACAAGAGCAGATAGCAGCAATAGGTAGTATGTTTTTACTTAGTACTATATATATTTTGGTTGGTTTTCTGTTAATGAAAAGATGCGAAGAAATCGCACTTGAGAAAATACATGGATAAGAGGAGTGAATATGATTAGAGCAGAGCATTTACAAAAAACCTACAACGTAAAAGTTGGTAAAGGTTTTATCAGAGAAAAGCAGCAGGTAAAAGCAGTAAAGGATATCTCAATGCAGATAGAAAAAGGTAAAATTGTAGGCCTTCTTGGAATTAATGGAGCAGGGAAGACTACCACGATTAAAATGTTAACTACTCTATTATCACCAACCAGTGGATCCTACTTTATGGACGATATTGATGCAATAAAACACCCAATCGAGATAAAAAAGCGAATTAATATGATTGCCGGTGGGGAGAGGATGATCTACTGGCGATTAACTGCTTATGAAAATCTCTGGTATTACGGTCAAATTTATAATGTGCCAAATATCGTATTGAAGAAAAGAATAGAGGAGCTTCTGAAGCTTGTTGGTTTGGAGGAAAAGCAAAACGTACCGGTTGAAACCTTCTCAAAAGGGATGAAACAAAGACTTCAGATTGCGCGAGGATTAATCAATGATCCGGAATATTTATTCCTGGATGAGCCTACAATCGGACTTGACGCAGTTGTTTCAAAGGAGCTGCGTAAGCATATTAAATATTTGGCACAAGAGAAGAACAAGGGAATACTATTAACCTCTCATTATATGAGTGAGATAGAGGAGCTTTGCGATTATATTTATATAATGAGTGATGGAACCTTAATTAAGCAGGGAACAACAAAAGAACTTGCAGCAAACACCTTCAATCGTAAAAATTATGTATTAAAACTTTATGAACATAACAACGATATTATGGTATGCCTTGCAGACCGACTAAAAGTATTTGATTCTACAATTAATGTGACAGAGGATAGTGAGGGTTTTCATATTAGCAGCCAAGAAAATATTTCCTTGGAATTATCAAAAGCCTGTGCTGCGGAAGCATTATTTATCAAGGAAATGTATGAGAAGGAACCTAGGCTTGAGGATACCATCCTTCAACTAGCAAAGGAGGCCTAATATGACTGCTTTTTTGAAATCTTTTGTAGCTGAAATTAAGAAACAACATAAGAATTATTTTCATAGTAAGACGATATACATATCCTTATTTTTGTGGCCTTTACTGAGTTTCATTACTACTTATTATAGCTTCCATTCATTTGATTTGTCCAAAAGCAAAGTGATTTACATAACCACGGAAAATGTGGTAGTATATCTATTATTAGGATATATGTGTATGAGCTTTTTTCGATCCTTAGTGCAGTCCGCTTGGAGGTTTTCTTTTGAGAGAGTTAGTGGTACCTTAGAACTCATTTATCTGTCACCAACAAATAGAGCAGCTGTACTCCTTGGCAATGCGGTTTCCTCTCTGTTTGAAAGTGTTATTATCATGATTTTTTTTACGATTTCTATGTTAGTAATGAAGAATGAGGTTGTCATAATGAAGACAATACCTGGTATTGTTGTTTTTCTTTTAATTACGGGAATGGCAGTGCTTTGGGGAATGTTCTTAAATTCACTTTTCTTATTTTCAAGAGATACCGACTTTTTATTTACTATTTTGGAAGAGCCGATGGAACTGTTCGGAGGAGTAAAAGTTCCCACCACCTTGTTTCCCCTTTGGGCTAAAGCAATCAGTGTGATTTTTCCCTTGACGTATGCCATCGAAGCAGTTCGAAAAGTTGTGCTGATGGGAAGTTCCCTCTATGATATTCGAGGTTTTGTGATTATTGGGTTTGTAATTATGGGAATACTACTTGGAGCAATTATTATTATAATTCAAATTGTCGAACGGCATGTACGTAGAACAGGTAATTTAACGCTGTTTTAGAATATATATTATCATTATTTGAATGCTTGCTCCTGCAGGCATAGGAAGGTTAGCATGAACATCGGATTTTGTTATGAAAAGAATTTAAAAGGAGAATTTATATTTTCTCCCTTGTTTGAAATGCTTGCTTCCTTACACGTTATCTCAAAGCCGGAGCATCACCTGGATCGAATGAAGTGGATGAGTATCCTAGCGGAAGAAATGCCAGGAAAGCTGATAGAGGAGATACGATTATTTAGCACATATACGAATGAGTGGCTTATTATTATGGACTTTACAGCAATAAGCCCGTATTCTGAATTAAGTATTCCGGATGCACTGATGGAACTTGAAAAGATGAGCTTCTTTCGATGGAATAAGGTGTTTCAACCGTATAACGTAAACACCGATAAGGTGGCTAAAAGTCATATCCTTAGAATAATGAAGGAATATTATGATATTGTATTTCGTCATGAGATAAACTTTCTTCAACCCTTTTTAATCCGCGTTCTTACAAAAGAATTAAATGCTTGTAGGAAAGATGGACTATTAAACAGGGTCAATAAAATTCATGAACGAATCGAAATTAATGAAAATGAAATCATATTTCATAAGAATAAAGTATACCGATTTGAGATCAGCCAACTAAATAAGATTGTAATCAGGGCAAGTACCTTCATAAGTCCACATCTACTAATGGGTGAGGGAGATAAGATCCTATATTTAACGAAGTTAGTAGAAGTGGAAGAAAAAAAGGATACGGTTCCATCTGATTTAGTTAATCTTTTAAAAGCACTGGGGGATGAGACACGTCTTAAAATACTTCATGAGTTGCGAAAGGATTGTGCCTCCACGCAAAGTCTAGCAATTAAGCTAAAGCTAACAGAAGCAGGAATATCAAAACACTTAAAGTTACTAGACAAGGCGGGCCTATTGGATAAGAAACGCCAAGGCAATTATGTATATTATAGTATGAATAGAGATGCAATCGATTATATTCCTTATAAATTGTATGAATACATTATGCGTTAGATAAAATACTATTATATTTAGAAACGATGGAAAGAACCATTTTTTGCAAAGTGTTTGAATATTACGTAAAAGTAGTATAAAATATAAACGATGCAAGTGACGATACTTATGGAGGAATAAATGAATAATAACGATATATTAATTCGAATAAGGTATGCTTTAGATATAAAAGATATCGATATGATTGAAATGTTTCGGCTTGGTGGTATAAAAGTTACGAAAGATGAATTACAAAAAATGCTCATAAAATCAAAGGATGAATCTCAGAATAAATTAAACAATGATAAAACTCCAGGAGAAAGTGACGAGATGATAAGTTGTAATAATTTAACTCTTGAGTCATTTTTGAACGGATTCATTATCTTTAAAAGGGGAGTTCAAGAACAAAATGCAGAGCATTCTACGAAACCTGCCCTAGCAATCATGAGTACGGGAAGCGTTAATAATGTGGTTCTAAAGAAAATGAAAATTGCACTTGCTTTATCGAGCGAAGACATGCTTGCGATATTGAGTGAAGCAGGAGCTACAGTATCGAAAGGAGAATTAAGCGCAGTATTTAGAAAAGAAGGGCATAAGAATTATAAAGAATGTGGCGACAGCTATGTAAGAAACTTCTTAAAAGGGTTAGCTATAAAATATCGACAATAATACAAAGGATAAATACGCGAAAGTGTAGTGAGAGGAGAATTATCTAATGTCTGTACAAATCGGTATCTGTGATGATAGAGTAGATGATATTATGACCTTATCGAAAGCCTTATATTCTTATGATGAATCGCTCCACATATCGGAATATACAGACGGTAAATCTCTGTTTGAGGACTGCCTGGAGCATGAAATTTTATTTGATATTCTCTTTTTAGATATTTATATGCCAGGATTAAACGGAATTGAAACTGCTGGCAAAATTCGCGCTATTATGAAGGATGTAATTATCATATTTGTCTCTTCTAGCAAAGAACATTACCCGGAGGCTTATGATGTATTTGCCTTCAATTACATAATCAAACCATTTAATCAAAAAAAGCTGAACGATATATTGGACCAAGCGCTTATGAACATTACAAAGGATCGAAGGCAACAAATCCAATTCAGTTATAAGGCAACGAACTACCGTATTCTTTGCAAAGATATTCTATATATAGAAAGCAGAGACAAAATCATCCTATTTCATATGAAAGATAAAACAACCTCGCAGTGTTACGCCAAGCTTGATGATATTATGAAGCAATTGCCCGACGAGTCCTTTGCAAGATGCCATCAGAGCTTTATAGTCAACATATTTCATGTGACAGAAATGGCGGAAAATCATTTTCGTATTGGACAATCTGTTATCAATATTTCGAAGAAATATCAGAAGCCATCAAAAGACAAATATTTTAATTATCTTTTCACGCATATGAATAATAGAGGACACTGAGATGGTAAAAGGAAGATATCGTAAAGGGTTTCTTATCAGTGGATTAATGCTGGCAGTTGTTTTTATTTATCTACCTGTGATTTTAACACATTTTTATCATGATATTACCGGCGAGGCTAAGGCTGTTAATGGTAAAATAGAGTTAGCATCAGCGGAACTATCTGACAAAAATATTTATTTGGATGGGCAATGGGTGTTTTACTGGAATCGTTTTATAATATCGGATGCAGAGAGTTCTATTAAACCTGATCTCATAATAAAAGTTCCTGATGACTGGTCACGTTATAAAATAAATGAGAGATACTTAACAGCCGCTGGGGTCGGAAGCTATAAGCTTTTCATGACGGATCTTGACTATGATAAGTCAGTTACTTTGTATATACCAAACTTTGGAAGCGCCTACCGAGTTTTTATCGATGGTGAGCTTACCTCCCAAAGTGGAGTTCTTTCCAAAGACACCAATAAAATATTTACGGTTCCAAAAGCAGAATTGTTTCCTGTGACACTTTCGAACGCTAAGATACATGAAGTGATTATAGAAATTGCAACTACCCGTTTTTCAGGACTCTATATGACACCGGTTTTGGGTGACTATAATCAGATAATCAAAAAGAATAATATGATCAGTTCGGTACGGTTTATTATATTTGGTATCGCATTGTTTTCTTTTTTTAGTCTACTTGCTATTTACATACTGACTGTCCGTCAGAAATTAAACTCCTTCTGGATGCCAATCATGATTTTGTTTGTTATCATTCGTATCATGCTGACTTCAGAATTTTATAGCTTTTGGCAGTCGACTCTATTTATTAATCTCTCATATGAATCAACGAATGAACTGATGTATCTTACGTCTTTTATATTGAAATTATTATTAATTTATTTAGTTCAGGAGCAATGCGGTATAACCTTTAGTAAGAAAGCAAAGCGGGGATTTATAATATATTATAGTATACTTTACCTTATCTATTTACTAGTTCCTCAGGATATATATAATTATTATCTATCAGTGATTATTCCATCGCTTACCTTTGTGTTGGATATCTATTTGTACATTAAAATTTATATCGGACGTGAAAATTTAATTAAATTCGGTATGGTAGCCTTCTGGGGAGTAATGCTTGTTACGATTGGTCTTGCCATAGATAGTTTTTATATCAATGGTAAAATATATATGAATATGTCTTTGACATTGATGCTTTTATTTATGGCGTTTCTAATTATCATGAACTGGGTTTATACAATGCGAATTGGGGATCTATATGATGATTTTACGATATCCAATTCACGTCTGGAATTAGCAAAAAACCAAATAGCCATGCAGAAGGAATATTATCAAACATTATATGGTCAGATGAATGAAATTCGGGAGATTAAGCATGATATCCGACATTTTATCGGGGTTATGAATCAGCTTATGGAGGCGGGTAAAATTGATAGTCTTAAGATCTTTTTAAGTGAGTATAGTGAAAAGGTAAAAACAGATCAGCTACCAGTGTTCTGCGAGCATACAATAGCAAATTCTATTATTGGATATTATTACTTGCGTGCAAAAGAATATGAAATTCCTTTTGAAAGTCAGTGCAGTATTTATGAACAAAACCCAATGAGTGATAGTGATCTTTGTATCGTACTCGGTAATGCCTTGGAAAATGCTATTTATGCATGTAGGCAGATGGATGATCCATCGAGAACTCGTTATGTATCAGTTGAATCAAGAACGATGAAGGGGCAATGGCTTATTAAGGTAAGGAACTCTTATAATGGCGTACTAGAGATAAAGGATGGAAGTTATATTACATCTAAAAGTGAAAGCTCTCATGGTCTTGGTATTGGTAATATTAAAAAGGTCATTGGAGCATACGGGGGATTTGTTGAAATTGAACATAATGAAGAGCAATTTACTCTAATGGCGGCGGTTCCAGTAAATAAACTGGTAATGTTTTAGGCCACCCCAAAGACCTCCCAGGGCAGTTTTTAACTTTAAGGGTGTACTTTCCTGTATATGTGAGCTAGTTATTATCATTCTAATTTCGGCTGAAAACCTACTAATTTCGCCATTGTGTAAAATCAAGGTCTTTCTTTGCTATAATACTAATATACCAATCTTGTGGTATATTAGTGAGGTGAAGCTATGACCTTTCATTTTTGTCGGAGGAGACATGATATTCTTTTTACTACGGAGCGACACAGTTCTAGTATTATTTCATATTATTCAAGAAAAAAGATGATTGAATTATATTCAGACAAAGGATATGAGGTTATCGGAGAAATCGGAAATTATGCAAAATTATATTCCGGTCTAGATGAGATTCTTACAGATACAGGAGAAAGAATTCCGATATTTCCTCGTGGTAGTTTCTTAAAACCCTTTGAATGGGTTGCCGGTTATGCTGCAGTTGAAGAAAATACTTACGTGGCAGTAATTAAGAGTGTAATTCCACGATTATTTACAATACGAAAATAAAATTATTTCATCAATTACATAGTTTTTAATTAAGTCATTTGGATGCTCCAAATGACTTTTATGTTATATTAAACGAAAGAATAAATTTAATAATATTTTAAGGAATGCTTTATTGATAAAACATTTTAATTATTAAGAATTTATGCTATACTATCTAAATTCTTATGAGTTTTTACGGAGGATATATGTTCGGATATGTAAATATTAATAAACCAGAACTTAAAATGAAGGATTTCTATAAATATAAGGCTTATTATTGCGGATTATGTAAGACACTAAAAGATAGATATGGGCCATTGGGACAGATGACATTATCTTATGACATGACATTTTTAATATTATTACTTACATCTTTATATGAAAGTGAAACAATAAGAGAACAAAATCGGTGTGTGATACATCCGGTTAAAAAGCATGATACCCTAGTAAATGAAATTACAGAGTATGTGGCGGATATGAACATTGCATTAACTTATTACCACTTTTTAGATGATTGGAACGATGATAAAAGTGTTCCAGGACTTGCAGGAGCAAAGGCACTACAAAATGCCTATAAGAAGATTGAAAAGCAATATCCGAGACAATGTCAGGTGATAAAAGAGTCTTTAAAACGTCTCCAAGAGTGCGAACAAAAGAAAGAGACCAATATTGATTTTGTTTCCCGTTGCTTTGGTGAATTAATGTCTGAATTGTTTCTATATCGTCTGGATATGTGGGAGGAAAACTTACGAAAAATAGGTTTTTTCTTGGGAAAATTCATCTATATTCTTGATGCATATGATGATATTGTAAAAGACATCAAAAAGGATAGCTATAATCCGTTGATTGCTTTATTTAAGGAGCCAACCTATGAAACCGATAGCAGGAATATGTTAACAATGATGATGGCCGAGTGCACCAAGGAGTTTGAAAAACTCCCTTGTTTGATGGATATTGATATACTTCGTAATATATTATACGAAGGAGTTTGGACAAAGTTTGATGCAATAACAATGAGAGAAGCGAAAAGGAAGGAACAAAAAAATGATAGCAAATCCATATAAAATACTAGAGGTTTCATCAAATGCCACAAATGAAGAAGTCAAAAAAGCATACCGAGAGCTAAGCAGAAAATATCATCCGGATTCTTATGTAAATAATCCGCTTGCAGGTCTAGCGGAAGAAAAGTTTAAAGAAGTACAGGAGGCATATGAACAGATTATGAAGGAGCGTGAAAGTGGGATGAATGGAGGAAGCGCTTCCTATGGCCAAAGCTACTATACTAACAACGCAGAAGAAAATACGGAAGAAATGGCGGCTGCTTATAATTTTCTAGCTGCTAGACGTTACCAAGAAGCACTTAACCTACTTTCAGGGATAACGAATCGCTCTGCAAGGTGGTATTATTACAGTGCAGTTGCCAATGCTGGGATCGGTAATAATGTTATGGCCTCCAGTCATGCACAGCAGGCAGTGAATATGGATCCAGGTAATCAGGAATATAATAATTTCTTAAATCAATTTCAGTGGCAGAACCAGCGTTATCAGAACACCCGGTACAATAATACAGGAAATGGTTATGGTACGGGCAACTTTTGCTGTGATTTATGGTGTGCTGATTCTTTATGTGAATGTATGGGAGGCGATTTGTGTTCATGCTTTTAAATACAAAAAAGCTGGCTTTCTTAGGACTTTTATTGGCAGTGACGGTATTACTGGTAATATTTAGTGGAATTTTAGAATTCAATACATTATTTCTATTAGCAGGGGCTTCTTTTTGCGTGGGAATTGCTATTCGAGAAAGTGGGCTTAAATTTGGGAGTGGTTTTTATTTAGGCAGTGTATTCCTAAGTCTCATATTGGCTCCAAATAAGCTTTATTGTATTACCTATGCTGCTATGGGTTTATATCTTGTTATCTCAGAATATTCATTTGAGAAGCTGGCGAATATAAAATGGAGCAAAAATAGAAGTAGAATATATTGGATTATTAAGTATGTTACTTTTAATGTGATGTATATCCCGATGTTGTTATTCTTACCTACGATGATTTATCAGGGACAAATAAGTAAAGTCCTTCTGCCAGTAATTTTTCTTGCAGGACAGGTTGTATTACTTGTTTATGATAAGGCTTATATTTATTTTCAGATCTATATCTGGGGAAAAGTACGTGGGAAATTACAACTGTAAAAGATGTATTAAATTGTGATATTAAGGTTATAAGGTTGAAAGAAAATCATTTTCAACCTTACATATTTGGACCTATTCTTGTTTTGAACATACTCAAAACGAGAAAGGCATGGGAATAAAGGTGAAGCATGAGGAACAAAAGAGAATTACTTGTTAGTTTAATCGTTTTGGCTGCGGCTGTGATCGTTTATTTATCAGTGAATGTTTATCACATTTATAGTGAGAAGAAGGCAAACCATGAAGAAATTGAAGCAGATTCAACGCAAAACATAGTAGACGGGGAGAACCCAGAAGAACTTCCGGATACAGCAAATAGCGAACAAGAAGCACCAACCGTAACGATTGGAGCTGCAGATACCGAAACTAAGGAACCAGAGGATACGGTAACTCCAACAGAGGGAATAAAGCCGTCGAAGACACCAAATGTAGAGGTGGCACAAGTAGATGATGCCGAAGACCCACAGGCAAAAGGTACGAAGGGTATTGAAGTGGATATCATTAATTTAGCCACTCCTGATAATGAGGCAAACATCGTAACCTACGGCATTGATGTAGCAAAATGGCAAGGAGTAATTGATTGGGAAAAAGTAAAGACTTCAGGAATAGACTTTGCAATGATAAGGATCGGATATCGAACTCAAGTAACGGGTGAGATTTTTGAAGATCCCTATGCAAAATATAATCTTCAGCAAGCACAAGCAAATGGAATCAAAATTGGTGTATATTTCTTCTCCACGGCAATCAATAAGGAGGAAGCGAAGGAAGAGGCAAAGTGGGTATCGGATTATATTGCACCATATCCGATTACGTATCCGGTGGTATATAACTGCGAAGGGTTTACGGATGAGAATAACAGGCAATATGGAATGTCCATTGATGCACGTTCAGATATGGCTATTGCCTTTTTGGAGTATGTAAAAAAACAGGGCTATACACCGATGTTTTATGCAGCGAAGAATGAATTAGAGCAAGATGCACAGTGGAATACGGAGGCTATTAGCAGTAAATATAAGATTTGGGTAGCCCAATATCCGGATAACTTTGACCCGGATACTGCACAATCTTCCTATACGGGAAAACATGCGATGTGGCAATATACAAGTATGGGTATTGTTCCCGGTATTGATAAGTCGGTAGATATTAATGTCGCATATTTTGGTTATGAGGAAGAAGCTCAGGTGAAAGATAACACTCCGCAGGAGACGGCGACAGCGGATCCAACGGCATTGATTAATTTTACAAAAGCAAACGAAACTGTAACAGCAAAAATAGAAGCTAATCTAAGAACGGTTCCCAATTCGTCGGATGCAGACACAATCATCACAGTTTTAAAAAATGGTGATACAGCAACTCGTACCGGAGTGGGCAATAATGGATGGTCAAGGTTAGAATACAATGGACAGATCGTATATGCGGTAAGCAGTTACTTAACAACAAACTTAGATAATACAAGCAATTCACCAACCGTGAAGGATGATCCGGAGACAGGTATTAAATTTACAGATGTAAATGAACAAGTGACTGCAAAAGAGATAACAAATCTACGTTCCGTTCCTAATTCGGAAAGCAAAGATACCATAGTGTTTGCCTTACACAATGGAGAAATAGCAATTCGTACCGGAGTAGGTGATAATGGTTGGTCAAGAATTGAATATAATGATCAGATCTTGTATGCAGTAACGAGCTATCTAAAAGTAGTTCCGTCGGAATAACATATTATTAACTAAATTTATTATAGGATAGTTAACGCCAAATAGTTCCCTAGAATAGCTTCACACTTCTAGGAAAAACGATTTGGCGTTTTTATCGTAATTCACGAATATCCAAAATATTCGAAATCACCCTTTTTAAGTTAAAATTACCATAGTTTTGAACTTGTTGAATATTTTCATATCATGTTACAATATCAATGCTAATCGTAAACTTACATATAAGAAAGAAAAGGTGTTTCGATGAAAAAGAAAAATATAACGTTATTCATGATGATCTTATTGCTAACATTTTCAATGACTAAGGTAGGAACATTGACGGAAAGGGAAGCAAGTGCAGCAGAATCGGTGACCTTCCAAGATGGTGATTACAGCTATAGTGTTATAACAGAGGCTAGTGAGAGTACACCAGGAAGTGTAAAGCTCATCGCCTACACTGGAAATGATATTTCGCTGTTATTGCCTTCTCAGGTAAGCTATGAAGATAAAAATTATAGCGTAACACGAATCGAAACCGGCGCTATCACAGAACGTCCTTACTTAATGGCTCTTACCATACCCGCTACCATCGATACGATCGCCAATAATGCGATAACCTATAATTATAATTTAGAAGCAATTGAGTTTTTAGGAATAACACCCCCGAGTATGGGAGATGGTTCCGATACCCCAACGATATTAGAAGCAAAGGCTGAGTTAATTATTTATGCTCCTGATCAATCTGTGGATTTATATAGAAAAGCAATGGTCTCTAAAGTAGAATATGGTTATTTCCCGGGATCAGACTTATATGGGAAGGGATACGAATATTATAGAATTGTTGGTTCTACCTATAATGATCCACAACCCGCGATGATCGAAGATAACGGGGTACTTTATCAAGTAACAAAGAAAGCCACAGCAACTACTCCTGGAACCGTGACCTTACTTGGAATTCAAGTATACTCAACGCTAGGAGATGATACGCGAATATCTTTATCTAGTTCTGTTACTTATTATGGACTGGACTATTCTGTTACGCGATTAGGGCAAAATAGTCTTAGAGGACATAACTTTAAAGCAATAACAGTTCCAAATTCAGTGAAATATCTGGATAAGAATGTATTTGATTATAGTATCGAGAATTTGATTTTATCGGATAATATTACTGAAATTTCAGATACTTTGTTCGCAAAAGGTCAATCAAATTATAATTTAAAATATATTGCCCTACCAAAGAAATTAAAGACAATGGGAGCAAATGCTTTTAAATATTGCACGAGTTTAACCACTGTTACGTTCCGAACGACAACGGTTCCTACCAATGTAGTGAAAGCACTAAGTATGAACAAGAATAAGAAGATTAGTGTACCGGCAGCAGGATTAAGCAAGTATAAAACTGCCTTCTCAAAGCAAATAAAAGCTGGTACAATAAAGGTTTCTTCAATGAGTGATATTGAAAACATATTATTTTCAATGATTCCATAATAATAAATTACGGATATGTCCATATACGAACAAATGATAAAATAGTAACAGGGATAAAAGTAATCTTTAACAAAAATGCAGTATATAAAATCGTATAGAAAATGCCATACCGAAGCTTAAATACATTAACTCGGTATGGCGTTTTTCATAAGATAATACCAATAGGGAAAACGAGAAATCCAATAGGGGTAATGTTACAAGATATAATCGTGTATATTATGCTCATTATTTCTAGTTTTTGCTATTTAATCTTGACAAGTTGCGATATGCTAGATATCATATACATATGATTTGAAATCACAGATATGAAGGTTCTCTACTCTGTTGTCTAAGTGCAGAAAATAATTATTTGGCAGTGGATATTATCCTTATCCAGTGTCTTTTTTTATTAAAGAGAGGTGGAATAATATGATATCTAAAATATTGATGTATAGACATCCTCCTACCAGTTTTGTTTTATCTACTGGTAAAGGGATGTTTTTTAAAGAATTTTTATACATAAATAATTTAAATATCACAATTAGTACACAGTTTGTTCATGGAAATAGGTTACAATATAGTGGTAGATTTTCAAATATTTTCATTCTAGAAGGAGATTGTAAATGCGAAGGATTATTGCTCTTTTATTAATTGCCTTACTTTTATTGCCAATTGGGATTTCGGCAGCAGAAGTAAAACAGGTATCTGCTGCGTCGAATAAAGCAGAGAAAGTAATAAATGCGTTGGGAATTATGAAGACAGACAAGGGGATTATTAGTGAGGGAACAGAGAAAATTACAAGGAGTCAGTATGCTCAACTTCTAGTTAATCTGTCCGATTTGAAGGATGCCACAGCGGTATCAAGTAATGTGTCTCTTTTTGGCGATGTTTCTAAGAAGCATTGGGCAGCCGGTTACATAAAGACAGCAATTTCAAAAGGCTGGATGTCCGGATATTTAGACGGAACGTTTAAGCCAAACAATGGAGTCACTTTAATCGAAGCGATTAATGGCGTGTTAAGACTTCTGGGGTATACTGACAGCGATTTTGCTGGTAATATCGTAGGAAGTAAAATGGCTCTTTATACTTCAAAAGAGTTGAATAAAAACATAACAGTATCAATAAAAACAGCATACTTAAGCTATAGTAATTGTGTAAATCTATTCAATAATACACTAAATGCAAAAACCAAAGAGGGTAAAGTATATGCAGAAACCTTGGGATATACACTTGATTCCAATGGAGAACTGGATTACCTGTCTTTAATTAATACGGGCACCGAAGGACCAATTGTCGCTGATGATAGCTGGACTTCAAAAATACCTTTTTCAATACATCAAGCTACTTGGTATAAAAATGATCTGAAATGCAGTTATACTGATATCGACGAATATGATGTATTGTATTATTCAGAAAGCTCTTCTACTGTATGGGCCTATGATACAAAAGTAACAGGTACGCTTCAATCAATTAATCCTGATTTACTGGCACCTGCATCGGTTACTGTTGCAGGAGTTGATTATAAATTAGAGAGCAGTGAAGCATCTCTTGCATTCTCCTCAGTAGGAAGTGTGGAAAAAGGCGATATTGTAACCTTACTACTTGGTAAAAATGGAGCAATCGCTGGAGTCCTTGATCTGGATGAATATAACACAACAATTACTGGTGTTGTATTAAGCGTTGGAACTCATTTAATCGAGAACGAGGAAGGTAACTATGTAAATAGCGCTTATGTCACCTATGTTGATGCAGGAGGAAATAAATATTCACAGGATTTTGACGATGACAACTTAAATTTTGTTGAAGATGATTTAATTCGAGTTACCTATCAGGACGGTGTATCCTCTGTTAAGGAATATGAAAAATATGAATTTATATTTGGTAATAATCTCGTTAATAGCAATGGTACTGTTATAGGAAATGCTAAATTGGCATCGAATGTTAAAATTCTAGATCTCTATGAAGGTAAATATACAAAGGTTTATCCAATTCGATTAGCGGATGTAACGATGAATGATACTATGATCTACTATTATGCAACAAATTATAATGGTGAAATAACTGAGATTATATTACGTGGTGCAACCGGTGATCTGGATGAATATGGTATCTTTACTGGTTATTCCTACACAGGAAATACCGGAGCTTACAATTATGTGATTAATGGTAAGGATGGAATGTTTACAACGACTACCTTCAAAAATTTAAGTTCAACACAAGGACCGACAGGCTTTAAATATGAAGGGACCAATATTTCGGCAACTTATCAATTAACAGATACCCCTGTTAGCGCCATAGGGAATACCACGATAACCTCAAAAGGTACGAAATATCCTTTGGCTGAGAAGCTGAGTGTTTATATTTTATCCAACGAAAAGTATAATGCAACTACCATTGATAAAATATCCGATTTATCCAAGTATAAAGTAACTGCATATTATGACAAAGCGATTTCCTTGGGAGGAAGAATCCGAGTGATTGTCGCTGAGCCCATTAAATAAATAGAGTGAGGTAAACTATGAAACGATTTTTTTCGAAGATCAAATGGAAGAAAGTAATTAAGTGGGTAGTTATTATAGCAATTATTTTACTTGTTGGTAATTTTGTATTTCAGCGTTTTTCAGCGAAACGAATGATTCCGACGTCAGATGCGAATGTCACAACAACTGCTAAGGTGGAAACAAGAGATATTCAAAATGTTCTTTCCTCTTCCGGAACAATCGAGCCTTTAAATACCTATGAGGTGAAGACGTTGGTGGAAGGTGAAGTAATTGCTGCAGATTTTGAAGAAGGTGATATCGTAGAAGAGGGGCAAGTTCTCTATCAAATTGATACGGATACCTTGGATAATAAGATGGATACAGCAGAAACAGCAGTGGAAAGAGCTGAAAAGAATTATGAAAAGGCAACGAAAAGCTATAATGATGCAATTGAAAATCATCAGAAGGCTCAGGCAGACTACGAGGAAGCATCAAAAGATTATGGAAATGCTAATATTGAAGCGACAGAGACAGGAATTGTCAAAACCTTATATGTAGAGGAAGGGGACACAATTCAAAAAGGTGCTCAAATAGCAGAAATATATGATAATAGTTCCATGTTATTGGTAATACCCTTCCCTGCTTCTGAGGTCGATAATTCCTTGTTAGGAAAAAAAGCTGTGGTTACGATTGAAGCAAGCGATGAAACATTACAAGGGAAAGTTACCAAAGTTAGTAATATTGATGAAGCATTAAGCGGTAACCGATTGGTCAATCAAGTTACAATTGAAGTAGTAAATCCAGGTGGCCTTTCCGCACAGACAACGGCAACTGCCTCTATTGGAAGTATTTACAGTAGTGCGGAAGGAACCTTCGCAGTAAAGACGCAGACAGTTATTATGGCAGAGAATGCCGGTAAAATTGGAACTCTTAAGATTGAAGAAGGTAGCAGGATCAAAGAAGGAGAAGTTATTTATACCTTAACAAAGGAATCTATTGAAGATCAATTAGAAAGCTTCCTAAGTAAGGTTGAGAATGCTGAGGATTCCATTGATAATGCGAAAGACAGTGTAGAAAATGCACAAGATGCAATTGATGATGCGAAATCCTCACTAGAGGATGTCGTTGATACAAGGACGGATTACAGTATTACAGCTCCAATCTCGGGAAAGATTGTCAGTAAAAATGCATTAGTTGGAGATACCATCAGCTCCAATTCGAATACCGCGTTATGTGTTATTTATGATTTATCCGCAGTAACCTTTGAAATGAATGTGGATGAATTAGATGTAATGAGCGTGAAAGTAGGTCAAGAGGTAGATATTACTGCAGATGCCTTTGAAAATGTAAAAATGAGCGGTGTGGTTACAAATATCAGCTTAGTGAGTTCGGCAAACCAAGGTGTTACACAATATCCGGTTACCGTAAAGATAGAAGAGGTTGGCAATCTGTTGCCCGGTATGAATGTAACCGGTGAAATCATTATACAGAAGGTTGAAGGAGTACTGGCAATTCCAAGCGATGCTTTGATGCGTGGAGATGTAGTATACGTGGTAGATGCATCTGTAACCGAGGCAGTTGGTGAGGTTCCAGTAGGCTTTAAAGAGGTTGCAGTGGAAACAGGTATCACTGATGGAGACTATATCGAAATAAAGAGTGGATTAACTGGACAGGAAGAAGTTTATGTAAAGCGTATATCAGAAGCAATTCAAATGATGATGCCGGGGATGGGTTTTAATCAGGGAGGTAGAGACGGCTTTACACAAAGATCGTCAGAGACCACTTATAGTACCAGAACAATGCCAGCGGGTGGAGCGAATTCAGGTGGCAGGAATTAATAGGAGGTACGTCAATGATTTATGATCAGATAGAAGATAATAAGACAGTACCTCTAATCCAACTGATTGATGTATTCAAAATATATCAGATGGGAACTACTGAGGTTCGAGCAAATGATGGCATCAGTCTGAAGATAATGGAGGGAGAGTTTGTCGCCATTGTTGGTAAATCAGGCAGCGGCAAATCAACCATTATGAACATCATCGGTGCACTGGATGTTCCAACAACAGGCCAATATATATTAAAAGGGCAGGATGTAAGTAAAATGAAGGATGATGCGCTTGCTGAGGTTCGTAATAAAACGATTGGCTTTATCTTCCAACAGTATAATTTGCTTATGAAGCAGAATCTATTGGAAAATGTAGAACTACCTTTATTGTATGCAGGTATCAATAAAAAGAAAAGAAAGCAAATCGCGATGGAGGCGTTAAAAAAGTTAGGAATTGAAGATAAATGGAGAAATTACCCTAACCAATTATCCGGTGGACAACAGCAAAGAGGAGCTGTAGCAAGAGCCTTAGCTGGAAATCCCTCTCTTATCTTAGCAGATGAGCCCACAGGAGCTTTAGATTCCAAAACTAGCCGTGAGCTACTAGACTTTCTTAAAAAGCTGAATGAGGAAGGAAATACAATCGTCTTAATTACACACGACCGCTCTGTGGCTGAGGAAGCTAACCGTATCGTAACTTTACGTGATGGTAAGATTATATCGGATGATATCATCAACGTGGATAAGGAGAAGGTACTCGAATGAAAATTAGTCAAGCATTTAAATTAGCTCTTAAAAGTATTTTGGGAAGTAAAATGCGATCTTTTCTTACTATGTTGGGTATGATTATCGGTGTAGCATCTGTAATAACCTTACTGGGTTTAGTAAGTGGTGCAACGAATTACATATTAGATACCTTTTCAGATCTGGGTACCAATATAGTTTCAGTTAATGTAACGAATACCGATACAAGAAGAGTAAGCGTAGATGATATGTACGAGTTTGCTGAAGATAACAGTTCCCTATTCCAAGGAGTCACGCCAAGTGTTACTTCCAGATATACGGTTAAGAATGGAAATACATCGCTTTCAACAAGTGTTGTTGGTGTAGGGGAAGATTATCTTGAGTTAAATAATCTTGATCTCAGTAGTGGAAGGTTTATCCATTATGCAGACATTAAAAATCGTTATAGTGCATGTGTCATCGGAACCTATGTTATAGAGGAATTATTTGATGGAAAGGTAAGCCTCGGTGATACGATCAAAATAGATGGTCAGGTATATACTATTGTAGGTATTCAAGAGGAACAAGCGGATTCAGAAGCAAACTCTAAGGATGATACAATTTATATCCCTTATTCTAATGCAGCCAGATTAGCGGGATCCTCGGATATATCTAGTTTTACATTTGCTACTTTGGACCCCGATTCGGTAACAACTGCAGAAGACTTACTAGATAATTACCTTTATGGAATCATGAAAAATGAGGAGCTTTATACCGTAACCAGTATGACACAGCTTCTGGAGACAATCAATACAATGACGACGCTCTTGTCCTCGTTACTAGGAGGCATTGCAGGAATTTCGCTATTGGTAGCAGGTATCGGTATTATGAATATTATGTTAGTTTCCGTTGTAGAAAGAACAAAGGAAATTGGTATAAGAAAATCTCTCGGTGCTAAAAAGCGGGATATCATGTCCCAATTTGTTATCGAAGCGACAGCAATCAGTACGCTAGGCGGAATCATCGGTATCATATTGGGTAGTGTTGCGACAAGCTTGTTAGGTAATGCGTTTGGTATTGATGCGGCACCTACCACCAATTCTGTTTTATTGGCATTTGGAGTATCCGCAGGTATTGGCATTGGATTTGGTTATATGCCTGCAAGTAAAGCGGCAAAGCTTAATCCGATTGATGCTTTAAGAAGTGAATAATTATTTAAAATAAGGTTGTTAGAAGAGGTAGTCCAAACTTTTTATTCAAAAGGTTGAGGCTACCTCTTTCTTATTGCAGATGGATATAAATTGAATTAACCAAGTTTTATCTAAAAAAGTAAAATTTTAGCTTGTTAATAAGTTATTCGATATCGTTTTTGCTATATTAAAAACGAAGTCATTAAACCTGAAATAAATGGCATGTATGATAGGAGATATAAGATTTCGTAGTTTTCGTATATTCCGTTAGAAAGCTTTACATCTAATGGGAAATAATATATAATGATACTAATTTATGTAGAATAATGAGTAATTATGTAGAGCAGGGGGAGTATAAATGTTTAAATCATTAACAAGCAGAGTATTAGCAGTTATAATTTTGTTAATAATTATGTGTTCAGCATCTTTAATGGGGGTATCCTATAATGAGATTTATCAGTCCGTTACTAGTCAAATGAAGAGTGATGGATCTACTTTAATTGTCAATGTAAAAAGAGAAATAAGTGAAAATCAAATATCTACGCTTGAAGAACTTCAAGCGATATTTAAAAAAATAAAAGATGAGAGCAATGGAAACATTGTATATGTATCCTTATCAGATGAAAATGCAAATGTAATTGTTTCGGATAATAGTGAATTAGCAAGTTCAGAGGGTGATGCGGATGCTGTTTCGTCAGCAACGGCAGTAGGTGATGTATCGGAGGTAGTAAGTAGTAAGGCGACAATCGGGCAGATTTTAGAAATTGCCTCTGGTGAAAAAGTGTATAACGTATCTACCGACTTTAGTATCAATGAAGAGCTCTCAGGAGCATTAAACATGGGAATCTCTCTTCAAAGTATGTATAACCAAATTAAGAAGTCTGTGATCGAAACCATAATTATTTCCATAATTATTATGCTAATATCAATTTTGGTTGGTATCATAATGTCGAGACGTATCATTAAGCCAATTATTAGTATGTCAAACCAATTGAAAACCTTTGCAGCAGGTGATTTTTCAGTAGGCTTCCAATATAAGAGTGATGATGAAATCGGTGAGATGGGGCTTTCCTTAAATCATATGCAACAAACCTTGAAAACGATGTTTGGCGATATCCAAAACAATGCGAATCAAGTAACGAGCAATTCGCAAAATCTGGCTGTAGTATGTGAAGAAACAACCAATGTAGCGGAGGGAATATCAAAAGCATCCGGAGAGCTTGCAATTGCGTCAACCGACTTGGCAATTAATTCACAGGAAGGCTTTGAAAAATTGAATACACTGGCAAATGAGATCAACTCCATCTACGACAGAGCGGATACCATGAAGGCATGTATTGAACAAACAAGAGATGCAAATCAGACAGGTACAAAGTGCATCCAGGAACTAAAAACAGCAATTGATGAAAATGCTCATGTAACAAGGAGAATAAAGGTACTGGTAGAGGCACTTAGTGCCAAAGCTTCCTCCATCTCAGAGATTACCTCAGTTATTAAGAACATATCGAAACAAACCAATTTGCTAGCATTAAATGCAATGATTGAAAGTGCGAGAGCAGGCGAAAGCGGAAAAGGCTTTGCTGTTGTAGCACAGGAAATCGGCAAGTTATCGGTACAGACCTCCAATTCCATTATCGGTATTGAACAAATCGTTGAGGAGGTTGGTACTGCGGTGGCAGCGACTCAGGATTATATGCTTCGTGGTTCAAATGCGATTAGTAAAACAACAGCAGTATCACAGGAAACCGGAAAAGCATTTGATCAGATTGAGGCTTCGGTAGCTAACATAATTCAAGAGATAGAAGTATTAGTCACAGGCATTACGCAGGTAAATAGTGATAAGAATGAAGTTGTTGGAGCCATTGAAAGCATCTCTGCAATTGCACAGCAAACTACCTCTTCCACACAAGAGATTTCGTCTTCGTTGGAAGTACAATTAGCGAAAATTGAAAATGCATCACACAATGCAAAGGAGTTACAAAGTATTGCAATTGAACTTGAACGGCTAATCGGACAATTTAAGCTATAAATTAAGAGTATTGTTATAAGGTAAAGGAAGCAGTACAATATAAATTAGGAAAGCTATGCCATATTGTCTTCATTCGGGAGGAAGTCCTGCATGTAAATAATATGGCATATTTTTATGGATAGCCTTGCTTTCTTCGTACATTTCTTATAATATAGTATAAAAATACAGGAGGATGACTAAGATGGAACGATTCAATAATGTTTCTGTTGTAAAGAAGGCTAATATATATTTCGAGGGTAAGGTAACCAGTAGGACAGTGATATTTGAGGGTGGCGAGAAGAAGACCTTAGGCATCATGATGCCAGGTGAATATGAATTTGGCACCGAAAAAAAAGAATTGATGGAGATACTAGCTGGATCGCTTGATGTTAAATTGCCGGGTAGCGAGAATTGGGTTACAATATTAGCAGGGGATTCCTTTGAAGTCGCGAGTAATTCTAAATTTCAATTAGTTGTGAAGGAGTTAACTGATTACTGCTGTTCTTATCTGTCGGTAAACTGATATGACTGCGAAGAATGGATTTGTCGAGTTGGAGGATGTTTCCTTTTCGTATGGAAATCAATTAATTCTTAATAAAGTCCGGTTGTCACTAGAAAGAGGAACATCCTATGCTCTAATTGGCAAATCCGGTGTTGGGAAAAGTACGTTACTTAATTTAATTGCTGGTTTTATAACACCTTCCCAGGGTGCAATCTATGTCAGTGGTAATGAATTAAAAGCACCCATAAAAAGAATTGCATACCTGTTTCAAGATTTAGGCCTATTTCCTTGGCAAACCGTAGCACAGGCAATCACAATGCCCCTAAGACTTCAACAGGGTAGCGATAATTCAGGGATACAGGAAGCGGTTACCTTATTACTGAAAGAGATGGAGCTGGATCATCTTAGCAATAAATATCCTTCTGAGCTAAGTGGAGGAGAGAAGCAGAGGGTAGCCTTGGCTAGAACCTTAATTGGAAGACCAGAATTAATAATGATGGACGAACCGACTTCTTCCTTGGATGCAATGACAAAAGAGAGTATACAGCAGTTGGTTTTGAAATATCAGCAAAAGCGAAAAGCGACTTTGCTATTTATTACACATGATATTGAAGAAGCTGTATTGTTAGGTGAGAAGATTATACTCCTTAATACCGAGGGAACACTGGAGATATTGGACAATCTTTTTTATGGTGTCGATAATGCGAAAGAACAACTTGGTTTTTATGAAAAATGTATTCAAATTAGAAAATTTTTGAAGTTGGAGAACTAATGTAATGAAGTTAATTCAAAAAATGATTAAGAGCCAGATTGTTGGATTTCTTAGCTTTATACTATTATGGGAGATAATACATCTAATTATTAATACACATACCATCCCATCACCGATAGAGACAATTGCATATACCTTTCCAATATTAGACAAGCTTATGCTTCATTCACTTGCTAGTGTAGTAAGAGTTGTGACCGGAATTGGTATATCCTTAATCATTGGAGTACCCATTGGAATATATCTTGGAGTAAATAAACTATTTCACCAGTTATTATCGCCCTTCTTGTATTTTATTTATCCGATACCAAAGGTCGCTTTTTTACCCATCTTCATGTTATTATTTGGACTTGGGAATACTTCAAAGATTATCTTAATTATATGGATTGTAATTTTTCAAATCATATTATCCGTTCGTGACGGAGTGGGACAAATTCCGGAACAGTATTTCAAAGTAATGAATAGTTTCCAGGCATCTTCAAGTCAAAAATATCGTTTCCTCGTTATACCGGCAATTCTGCCACAAGTATTTGCAGGTTTAAGAATTAGCATTGGTATCTCACTGGCTTCCTTATTTTTTGCTGAGAATTATGCAGCTACCTATGGAATTGGATACTTTATATTAAGTGCTTGGACGAAAATGAATTATATTGAGATGTTCAGTGGTATCATGGTTTTGGGTATCATTGGAGTTTTATTGTTTAGAATATTGGATGGAATTGAAGCACACTGTACACCATGGGTCAAAAGATAATCAGGACATAGGATACTAAAAAACTCCTTCTAAAGCAATATACTTACAAATGTTATTTGTATAACAATTGTTCTGTATACCCAGTAGAAGGAGTTTTTATTTTGATTATATAAAATCGTTAATAATCGAAAGTAATAAACTTTTTATTAGCTTTTGTTAAGTAGTGCAGAAGAAGTGTGGATACTGACTATTGAACAAAAGAAAAGTCAGTTAATTCTTCATAAGTATATGCTTTGCTGATTTGACCTTTCTCTTTTGTCCAGGCAATGATGCTATCAAATTGATCCTTACTGATAATACCGGCATGTATAAAATCCTCTGGCATATTGGTAAGATACGTACGAATGGCTTCCGGGAATTGATAATTTGTTAATATACTGCTGTACTCGGAAGCATCCGTTTTATTCATATAATCGACAGCCTTATTAAAAGCCTCATAGAAGGCTTTGATATCGCCAGGCTTATCATTTATCATTTCATCTGTAAATTGGATTGTTCCACCCTTAATTCCTGCTTCTTTTGAACTTCCAAGCAAATGAGCACCTTGGCTTACAAGCATACCTGCTTGAGGTTCTGTAAATACAACACCATCAATCTGATTTGATAGAAGTGCCTCTGATCTTCCGGCAAAGGAAGGGATTTCTACAATTTTATAAGTAAAGCCATTTTGTAAGGCAAATTGATCCATAATGTATTCGAGTATGAAATTAGGCACCAAGGATACGCTTTTACCACTCAAGCCCTTCATTTCCGTAATTCCGGAATCCGGTGAAGAGAGGATCTTAAAATCTTCACTAATATCGGAAGTGATTTTCATATTAATACCATTTTCTTTAAAGGTAGCCTCTGTCATTACATCGCCGATGGTAGCATCCAATTCCTTGGCTTGTACAGCTACATTGCGATCGTTAGGTGAAGAAAAAGTTTTAATCGAAACGGCAATACCAGCTTCTTCAAAAAACCCCTTTTCCTCAGCTAATATAATTGGAATTGCAGCTTCGGCCGGTAAAATACCGATATTGAATTCTTCGCCGGAAGGTTGTAGGCTGCTGCTCTCGGAGGTAGTGTCATTCGGCTTTTCAGTGGTATTTTTGTCATTTGCTTTTCCGCACGCAGCTAAAAGCAAGATGCTTGATATTAAGATTGAAGATAGTAATAATTTTTTCATGTGTTAGTCTCCTTGTTGTGTATGAATGATATAGTAGTGTTTATCATGTTTTCTAAATCTAGTATCTCCGTACTTATGAGATTATTTTCTTGAAATCTTCCATTTCAATAAAATAAGGAATGGCATTTCGGTTCAGTAGAAGTGGATCTGTGTTATTATCATTTTGTCCATTCCTACTGGTAAAGGCTAATCGAAACCCTTTATTTTTTAATAAGGTGATGTTGCGTTCTTCATATAAACCAAAAGGATATGCGAAAACGTCTTTCGCTTGGATCATGTTATTCTCGTTACAAAGATCTAAGTCAGCAGCAAAATCCTCATCACTTGTAAGCATCAAAAGGCTTGTTGCGGTATCGGATCTCTTGTGAAAAGAGTCGGTGTGGTTTGCAAATTCGAAGATATCTGAAATATCTGCTAATTCGCTTTCTGCCATACAAACCGATTTTTCAGGATTAAATATCCTAGGAAGTTCATGCAGCCAATTGGTTACAACAAAAGCCACTGCATGAAATTGATATTTTCTTAGAATCGGATATGCATATTTTTTAATAGATTGATAGCAATCATCAAAGGTCAATAATACAGACTTTTCAGGAAGTTCACGATTGTGATAATAATAATCTTTTACTTCCTCGAGGGTCAAAGTATAATAATTATTGTTTCGTAAATAAGCCATTTGATCTTCAAAATGTTCCAGAGTTACAAAAAGTGGGGCGGGTAATATATCCACATAACCTTGTTTTACATCAATAGAGGAAGGATGTTTCGGATCAAAGAAAGCATTTTCTCTGATTTCATGATACATTAGGGTTGAAAATGACATAGAGGGACTCCTTATTAATTAAATTTGTATACAGTTAATACTATTTACCAATCATGAAAGTATATCACAATATGATCATTTGTCAATTTAACAATTTTCCTATGAAAAGGATTTTATAAATGTATTTACTGTAGCATTATTTTGAGTTAAAGTATAGTTATAGATTTAATCATAGTAAACCTATAACAAGGAAGCAATCATAGGCAGAACGAATTAAAAATAATGTCATATAATGGGAATAGGAGAAACAATGGAAAATAAGATAACATATAATTCAATTGATGAATACATTGCTACATTTCCAATGGAAATACAAGAAATATTAATGGAATTAAGAGCAGTAATAAAAGAGGTTGCACCTGAAGCAGAAGAGAAGATTAGTTATCAGATGCCAGCTTTTACTCTTAAAGGTAAAAATTTAGTATATTTTGCTGCATTTAAAAAGCATATTGGCTTTTATCCAATACCGAGTGGAATTGCAGCTTTTCAAGATGAATTAGCGGTATATAAAACAGCTAAAGGTTCAGTACAATTTCCACTTAATCAGCCAATGCCAATCGAATTAATTCGTAGAATAGTTAAATTTCGAGTAGACGAAAATCTAAAGTCATTTTGAAAAGGGGGATATTGCTGAAAAATTGTACTCGGTTACCGGCAGAAAGGATGTGGAACTATGATAAAGGAATTGAAGTTTCCTATCATTTATAATAAGAATATCAAAACAGGATATGGTGGTAATCAAGAGTGGTTCGGTCAAAACTGGAAACGTCAAGCTGGTTGCGGGAGCACCAGTGGTGCTAATCTAGTAGCCTATTATGCAACAGTTGATACAAGCCTGGCGAAGTTATATAAAGGGAATAGCATTAGCTTTAATCAAATAGAATATGTACAAGTCATGGATGAGATGTTCACCTATATGAAGCCGAACATCTTTGGATATCCATATATCCATAAGTTTTCCGAACAGTTTGTTAAATTCTGTGGAGAACATGGGGTAAAAATGGAAGCTAGAATCATTAAAAAATATCGTTCGACTGAGGAGGCATTTCAGTTTGTTAAAGAACAGATTGATGCAGGTCAGCCTATCGCTCTTTTAGTGCTATTCCACCGAGCGAGGCAGCTTAAGGATGATAACTGGCATTGGATGACGATTACAGGCTATATAGAAGATAATGAGAAAAACATTACACAAATCATTCGATCAAATTATGGGAAAAGAGAAATCGTTGACGCTAAGGTTTTATTTGAAATCCATAATAGGAATATAGTTCGGATGGCTAGTTTTCATATTATAAACGAGAACTGATAAGTCTTGATAAAGCGATCATTCGTGGAAACAAATTATATAATAAAAATTATATAGAATATTAATAAAATAAGCGGTTACTACAGTTTATCCTTAGCATGAGACTATAACTTCATTGCTATTAAGGAGATTACTGCTAGTAGCCGCTTATTACATTGATTTATTACATTGTATTATTGAATAACCTTCAGGCCGCCCATATAAGGCTGTAATGCAACAGGAACATTAACTGAACCATCTGCATTTAAATTGTTCTCTAGGAAGGCAATTAGCATTCTAGGAGGAGCAACTACGGTATTATTTAAGGTGTGAGCGAAATATTTACCCTCCTCACCGACAACACGGATTTTAAGACGGCGTGCCTGTGCATCCCCTAAGTTAGAGCAACTGCCAACTTCAAAGTATTTCTTCTGTCTAGGAGACCAAGCCTCAACATCAATGGATTTCACTTTTAAATCTGCAAGGTCACCGGAGCAGCATTCTAAGGTTCTAACTGGAATATCAAGCGTACGGAATAAATCAACCGTGTTCTGCCATAAAACATCAAACCATTTCATACTGTCTTCCGGCTTACATACAACGATCATTTCCTGCTTTTCAAACTGGTGGATGCGATAAACTCCTCTTTCTTCAAGACCATGGGCTCCCTTTTCTTTTCTAAAGCAGGGAGAGTAGCTGGTTAAGGCCTGAGGTAAGGTCTCTTCGGGTAAGATAGTGTCAATGTATTTACCAATCATGGAATGTTCACTGGTTCCAATCAGATATAAATCTTCACCTTCAATTTTATACATCATGGCATCCATTTCAGCAAAGCTCATAACACCAGTTACAACTTCACTACGGATCATATAAGGAGGAATGCAATACGTAAAGCCGCGTTCAATCATAAAGTCTCTAGCATATGAAATAACAGCAGAATGGAGTCTTGCAATATTACCCATCAGATAATAGAAACCGTTGCCGGCAACTTTTCTGGCACTATCCAAATCGATGCCATTGAATTTCTCCATAATCTCAGTATGATAGGGAACATCAAAATCTGGAACTATAGGCTCGCCATAACGTTTTACTTCTACATTTTCACTATCATCCTTACCAATCGGTACACTGGGATCAATGATATTTGGAATTGTCATCATAATCTTTTTGATTTTTTCTTCCAGGATAACTTCATTTTCTTCTAATACAGCCAAACGCTCAGAATCTGCAGTTACCTGTTTCTTCAATTCTTCCGCTTCCTCTTTTTTACCTTGTGCCATTAATCCACCGATTTGTTTGGAAATCTTATTACGATCAGCTCTTAAATTATCAGCTTCCGCCTTCGTATTTCTGCTTTCAACATCGAGTGCTATTACTTCATCTATCAAAGTAAGTTTTTTATCCTGAAATTTATTTTTAATATTCTGCTTTACTATCTCAGGATTTTCTCTAACAAATTTTAAATCTAACATAGTTTCCTCCATTCCGCCGCCTTTTGCAGCATTAAAAAATAATATATACAAGTTACATGGACATGAATTCATAATTTTTACCAATAAAAAAATTCCTCCTGCCCATGCATAAAACCATGGGGCGAAAGGAATCCGCGTTGCCACCCAAATTGTCAAATTATAAATTTGACCACTCATAAGTACGGTAAAGGGTACTAACCTTTCGGTTCATCACCGACAGCTCCAAAAGTGGAAAGATTTTACCTTTCACCGATTCACACCAAATCATCGGCTCTCTGAAGAAAGTTATAAATCGTAGCTTTTATCAACACTGGGTATATTCATAATGCATATATTTTTATTCATTATATATCCAATTATACGGTTTTTCAAGTAAAATCTTACTTTCTTTACAGAGTAAGCCTTTACAGACTATGAATCATGAAAAGTTAAGGAATATTAGGATGATATTGTATTAAGCGGAAAAGTCTGGAGGCTTTAATAACTAGTTATAATATGGAAGAACAAGCGAAGTTTTACATAGAATACCTAGGCAGAGATTTTGCAGAAATCAATGAGCAAAAATAATGGCTTTGAGAGAGGTTCTGGCGATAATAATGTTGAAAAAATAACCAATATAGTGATATGAAAATTACCACAAAAGGTTAAATATTTATATAAACACCATATTTTGGTATAATATCATAAAAAGATACAAAAAATGAACAAAAAAACTTGCTAATACGCAACAAAAAAATACATTGTTACATAAATAACAATCATTGTAAAACAAAATATGCGGGTGTATAATACTAACGATTTAGTCAATGATGCAGTGGGGTATCTTTAAGACTATAACCACTGACTTAATTGATTTTTTTATGCTCAGATTTATGAGTAACAGCAAGTACCATAAAATAACTTAGACAAGGTGACGTGATTATGAATGCAATTTCAGTATTAATTTTATTTCCGTTAGCAGCAGCATTAATTATTTTCTTAGTCAGAAATGACATAGTAAGAAACATGATTGTACGTATCTGTGCTATCATTACGGCAGCTATAACTTTGACTGTAGTCTGCTTGTATTTTAAGGATGGTCTATCGTTTACTTACCAAAATGAGAAAATTATAGATTACATAATTGCACTTATTGAGGTGTTAGTATCGGGATATGTCATTTCGACAGGTATAAAAAATAAAAAGTATATTGTTTCAATATTTTCATTAATTCAAACACCGTTAATGCTCTGGTTTGAGTTTACGCAAAAACAAGGCATCGAAGTTCAAACAAGTATAGTTGTAGATAAGCTTTCCACCATCATGGTTCTTGTTATTGGTATAGTTGGAAGTCTTATCTGTGTATACTCGGTTGGATATATGAAATGGTATCATAAGCACCATGAAGATTATAAAGAAAGAAAGAGCTTCTTCTTTTCTGTAATATTTCTATTCCTTTCAGCAATGTTTGGAATTGTGTTAAGCAATAACTTAACCTGGATCTATTTTTGCTGGGAGTTGACCACACTAAGCTCCTTCTTATTGATTGGCTATACAAGAACGAAGGAAGCAAAGAACAATTCCTTTCGAGCACTAGCTATTAACTTAGGAGGTGGACTTGCTTTTTCACTTGCAATTGTATTTATTGGTATGAAGTTTAATACACTCGAATTATCCACTTTGATTACGATGAAGCCGGAAGCAATCGTTCTTGTTCCTGTATTTCTTCTATCCATCGCTGCACTTACTAAGTCAGCACAGCTTCCTTTCTCCTCATGGCTGCTTGGAGCAATGGTAGCGCCAACTCCTTCTTCTGCATTATTACACTCGGCTACTATGGTAAAAGCCGGTGTTTATCTTATAATTCGACTTGCACCACTACTTGGAGATTCCTCTGTTGGAAAAGTAGTCACTTTAGTTGGTGGTATTACGTTTCTAGCTTGCTCGTTGATGGCAATTTCCCAAAGCGATGCAAAGAAGATTTTAGCTTACTCTACGCTTGCTAATTTAGGATTGATCGTAATCTGCGCAAGTGTTGGCACTCAAGAATCACTTTGGGCTGCAATATTACTTGTAATATTCCACTCGGTATCAAAATCTCTGTTATTCATATCGGTTGGTTCTATTGAGCACCAGATTGGAAGCAGAAACGTTGAGGATATGGATATTTTACTGGATGTGTCTAGAAAACTGTCACTCTATATGTTGATTGGTATCGCAGGTATGTTCCTTGCACCTTTTGGAATGCTGATATCAAAATGGGTTGCAATGAAGGCATTTATCGATTCAAATAATATTTTAACTGTGATAATTCTTGCTTACGGTAGTGCAGCAACACTCTTTTACTGGTCGAAATGGATGGGTAAGCTTGTATCGAATGCTAATTCGAAAGGGACTACAAAGCATAAGTTTCATTTGGATGAGGAGGTACCAATTTTCATTCATGCAGTATTAGTTGTAGTGTCCTGTTTCACTTTTCCGTTGATATCCAAATATGCTCTAGTACCTTATCTATCAGATTTGTTCGGCAACACAACGCTAGTACCGATTGGGACAAGTGATGTAAAGATTATGCTTTATATGCTCAGTATGTTTATAATTCTACCAATTAGTTTTATTCCTATATACAAAATGAATAAGCGTAGAAGAGTTCCAATCTACATGGCTGGAGAAAATACGGGAGACAATGAGACATTTTACGGTGCTGCAGGTGTTACACAAAAGCTTGAGTTACGTAACTGGTATATGGAAGGTTACTTCGGCGTGAAGCGATTATCCTTCTGGAGTAATATAATAACCATTGGTATTCTGTGTGCTGGTGTAATTCTACTTGTTGGAGGCTTGGCTGGATAATGATAATATTAATAATAATTGGAATAATTATAATAGCACCATTGGTTGGTGGATTACTCACAGGAATTGACAGGGTAATAACGGCACGTATGCAGGGAAGACAAGGTCCTCCGGTATTACAGCCATTTTACGATGTATTGAAATTGATTCAGAAGGAATCAATTGAAGTAAATTCAATGCATCGTTTTTATATCTATGTTTCCTTGATTTTTGTTATTTTTACAGCAGTTATCTTATTATCCGGTGGCGATATGCTACTTGCAGTATTCGCTTTGACCTTAGGATCTGTTTTCTTTGTGCTAGGTGGTTATGCATCTAATTCTCCCTATAGTACGATAGGATCCGAAAGAGAGTTATTACAAATTATGGCTTATGAGCCGATGGTACTGCTTGTTTGTGTAGGATTATATTACGTAGATAAGAGCTTCTTCGTGAAGGACATCATTTCTACCTCTATGCCGGCAATTGTTCATTTACCGGGAGTGTTCATCGGATTAGTATTTATATTAACCTTTAAATTAAGAAAATCTCCTTTTGACCTTAGTATGTCGCATCACGGACACCAGGAGATCGTGAAAGGTATTACAACGGAGTATTCAGGTAGAGATTTGGCTGTTATAGAAGTTACACATTGGTATGAGGTAATTATTACCTTAACTTTAGTATTTGTTTTTTTTGCAACCGAGGCCCCAATCAGTCGCGTATTCGCATTAGTAGCCTGTGCACTAATCTATTTTCTAGAGATTATCATTGATAACTCGTTTGCTCGTTTGAAATGGCAGCAAGCTTTAAACTCGGCATGGATTGTAACGGGTATATTAGGAACTATAAATCTTTTGATTTTATCATATTTCCATTAATATTTAAGAAGTTGCGAATCAAGATTACAAAACAAAAAATGACGGATAACTATGCCCGAGTTATGGGCTGATGGGAGCTAACGATGAAATTTGTAAAGAAATCACCATGGATTTTACATTATGATGGATCTAGCTGTAATGGCTGTGATATTGAGGTGTTGGCTTGTCTTACTCCATTATATGATGTTGAGCGTTTTGGTATTATCAATACTGGTAATCCGAAGCATGCAGATATCTTACTGATCACAGGAAGTGTCAATGAACAAAATATTTCAGTAGTAAAGCAGCTATATGAGCAAATGGCAGAACCGAAGGTAGTGGTTGCCGTTGGAATATGTGCCACCTCGGGTGGTATATTTGCGGAATGCTATAATGTGGTTGGTGGTGTTGATAAGGTGTTGCCAGTAGATGTTTATGTACCGGGTTGTGCAGCACGTCCGGAAGCAATTATTGATGGTGTCGTAAAAGGACTCGCTGTATTAGAAGAAAAACAAAAAAATGTTCGAAAAAAATAAATTTACAGAAAGAGTGAGTATATGGGTCAACAGACGATAAAAGCAATCTCCTCCAATGATCTTTTGGCAGAAACACTGCATTTAAGAAATGAAGGCTACCGTATGGTGGCTATCACCTGTACAAATAAAGACGGCATGGAGCTTAGTTATTCCTTTGATAAAGATTATGATCTATTAAGCTTAAGATTCATCACAAATACAACAGAAGAAATTTCCAGTATAAGCATCATTTATCCCTTTGCATTTTTGTATGAGAATGAGATAAAAGAACTTTTTGGTGTAAATATCATAGACATTTCAATTGACTTTAACAATTCACTTTATAAGATACCTGTAAAAACACCGTTTAACATGAAAGAGGTGGATAAATAATGGGAAAAAGAACTGTAATTCCATTTGGCCCTCAACATCCGGTACTTCCTGAGCCAATTCATCTGGATCTGGTCCTTGAGGATGAGGTCGTAGTTGAGGCAGTACCAAGAATTGGGTATATTCACAGAGGACTCGAAAAGCTGGTAGAAAAGAAAGATTATCAACAATATACCTATGTAGCAGAAAGGATCTGTGGCATTTGTTCCTTTATGCATGGTATGGGATATTGTATGGCGATAGAAAGTATTATGGAGGTAAAAGTTCCGGAACGTGCAGTATTCTTAAGAACGATTTGGGCTGAATTATCACGTTTGCATAGCCATCTGTTATGGCTTGGGCTTTTGGCTGATGCGTTTGGTTTTGAGAGTTTATTTATGCAATCCTGGAAATTAAGGGAACAAGTTCTTGATGTTTTTGAAGAGACCACGGGCGGACGCGTAATTTTTTCTGTATGTGAGATTGGTGGTGTCAGAAAAGATATTAATGAGGAAACATTAAATAAGATTGTCGGCGTTATGAACAGCATGGAAAAAGAATTGAAGGAAATTGCCGAGGTCTTTATCAATGATACTTCCGTAAAGAGCCGTACAAAAGGTGTTGGCGTATTATCCAAGCAACAAGCATTTGACTTGGGTGCAGTTGGACCAATGGCAAGAGCCAGCGGTATTGAAATGGATATGAGGACACAAGGTTATGCAGCATATGATAAATTGAATTTTCAACCGATTGTAGAGAGTGATGGCGATTCCTATGCAAGAACCTCCGTTAGAATTAGAGAGATGTTCCAATCGATGGATTTAATAAAGCAATGTATTGCCATAATTCCGGAAGGCGATATTAAGGTAAAGGTTACTGGTAATCCGAACGGAGAGTATTTTACAAGAGTGGAGCAACCACGTGGGGAGGTAGTATATTATGCAAAGGCGAATGGCTCAAAGTATTTGGACAGACTGAGAGTAAGAACACCTACCTTTGCAAATGTTCCTGCATTACTTGAAACACTTAAAGGGTGCGCGTTGGCAGATGTACCAATTTTAATTCTTACTATTGACCCTTGCATTAGTTGTACAGAACGATGAACTATATCAGAAGGACGGATAAATTATGTCTATATTAAGTATGAGCAAGACACTTTTTAAGAATATGCTTCATGGACCATATACAGTTCTTTATCCAATTAAGAAAAAGGATAGTTATGAAAGAACCAGAGGAAAAATTGCAATTGCAATTGATGATTGTATCTTCTGTAGTATGTGTGAGAGACGATGTCCAACCGGAGCAATTAAGGTTGATAAATCGAAATCCTCCTGGAGTATTGAACGTCTCCAGTGCATCCAATGTAATTATTGCAGTGAAGTTTGTCCAAAGAAGTGTCTCAAAATGGAAAATCAATATACTGCACCATCATTTGGTAAGGTAAGGGATGAGTTTATAAAATGCACGAATACCCAATCACTCAACGAATAATTGAGATAGCGCAAGAATTTGCGATGAAAAATGAGGCACCTGAGGTTAAGGTTATTAATCTGGTTGTAGGAGATTATTCTGGTTATGTAGCCAGTTCCATAGAGTTATATTTTGATATTATTGCAGAAGGAAGCTTATGTGAGAAAGCAAAGTTAAATATCGAGCGAGTGATTCCAAAGCTAAAATGTAATGAGTGTGGGGAGCTGTTTACACGAAAACCGTTTTCTTTTCAATGCCCATTTTGTAATGGAGAAGGCAGTCCTACCGAGATTGGCAAAGAATTTTATATTAAGTCAATTGAAGTATAAAAAGAATTTTGAAAAAGCCCAAAATTCTTGGAAAGAACTCCAAAATGAATTCCAATGGAAATTCATTTTGAACTTCTTTCAGGTATTGATTAATCTGAAGTATAAAAAGAATTTTGAAAAAGCCAAAATTCTTGGAAAGAACTCCAAAATGAATTCCAATGGAAATTCATTTTGAACTTCTTTCAAGTATTGATTAATCTGAAAGTTTGAGTTAAGTTTGGAGGCAATGTATGGCGGAAAATAAAGAAATAGAAATAATGCAATCTGTCTATGACAAGAATGATGAGGTTGCAGCACAAATAAATTCCGAATTAACACAAAGTGGTATTTATGCTATCAATGTAATGGGCGCACCTGGGGCAGGGAAGACTACTTCCTTAATACAGATCATTAAACGACTAAAGGATGTTACTCCTTATGTCATCGAGGGTGATATCGAAGCAGATTTTGATACTAAGACGTTACAGTCCTTGGGAGTAAAAGCAATCCAGATAAACACCGGTGGTGCTTGTCATTTAGATTCCCCTCTGATTGGTAAAGCAGTAGAGGATCTGAAAATTAACAATGGTGTACTTTTTATTGAAAATATTGGTAATCTGGTATGTCCTGCAGAATTTATGATAGGAGAGCATGCGAAAATGCTGATATCAACCGTAACGGAAGGCAGTGATAAACCATATAAATATCCGCTGGCATTTGAGAAAGCAGATATAATACTGATTAATAAATGTGATCTTATACCGTACCTTGATTTTGACGAAGACTTCTTTATGAAGGGTGTGAGGGCTTTAAACAAAACCGCTCCGGTAATCAAAGTATCTGGTAAAACCGAAGAGGGCTTTGACAAGGTAGTATCATGGATAATGGACAAATTAAACGCATAACAAAGAGAATAAAGGTATTTGGCATTGTGCAAGGGGTTGGTTTTCGACCCCTTGTTTATCGTATTGCCAAAAAGCATAATATCAGTGGCTGTGTACGTAATGTCGGAGGTTTTGTAGAGATAGTAACACATTCATTACAAGAGGATTTTGATTCCTTCTTACTTGAATTAAAGACAAATAAAGAGAGTTGCTGTGAGATAATCAAGCTTGAAATTAAAGATATAATACAATTTGAAGATATATCACAAAAGGATGGTTTGGCACTAATTAGTAATATGTTAGAAATCGAACGAGACGATTTTATCATTATTGACAGCCAAGCGAGTGAGGAAGTCTCTATAATACCTCCTGATTTACCGGTATGCCAGGAATGTCAAAATGAATTATATGAGAAGAGAAATCGAAGATTTCTTAACCCCTTCATCAGCTGTATGTCCTGTGGGCCAAGGTATTCCATAATCGAGGAATTACCCTATGACAGGAATAATACAACGATGAGGGATTTTGACTTGTGTAAACCCTGTCATGAGGAGTATATATCACCTACAAGTAGGCGGTTCCATGCACAAACAATATCCTGTAATGATTGCGGACCTTATTTGATCTATCATGACATGCAGGAAGAGAGACGGATGGATATATCAGAAGAAGTGGTAGAACAAGATGCCCTGGAGGAGGCTGTAGTCGCGATAAACTCCGGAGATATCATAGCAGTTAAGGGCATTGGTGGATATCATTTCGTATGTTCACCTTTCAAAGAAGCTACAGTACAAAACCTACGTAAATTAAAAGGTCGGGAAGAAAAACCCTTTGCAGTAATGTTTGAAACACTTGGGTCAATTGAGGAGTACTGCATCGTATCGGAGGAAGAGAAGACTTTATTAGAGTCGAAAGCTAGGCCAATTGTATTACTTTATACCAAAGGAAACATTATGGCACCCTCGACGAACAAGGGGAGTATCTACTGTGGTTCCTTTCTACCCTATACACCGTTACAGATACTTCTTACGAATAAATGTGGTCCACTTATTATGACCAGCGCTAATATTGCAAATAAACCAATTATAAAAGAGGATGCAACAATATTATCCCTCAAGGTACCATATCTAAAAGGTGTCTTATATAATAAAAGACGTATTGTACGATCAGTAGACGACTCCGTGGCCAAGATTATTGATCATAAACCCCAGTTAATTAGAAGAAGCCGTGGTTATGTTCCTTATCCCGTATTTATTTCCGGGAGACCGGAGGATACACCACAAGTGGAGAGAAATTCTAGTAGCCTATTACCACCTAGCAGCAAGAAGAATATCATGATTTTTGCAGCCGGAGGGGATCTGAAATCGGCGTATTGTCTTTATAAGTATGGTAGCGCTGTAGTATCCCAGTATTTTGGAGATTTAGAAGAAGTGGATATAATGAAAGAATACAAAGCCTCATTGACAGATCTTTCAAGATTACTTAAAATAACTCCCTCCCTTGCTGTGTGTGATATGCATCCAAATTATTATTCTGTGGATTTTGCGAAGACCCTTGGAATCCCAATCCTGCAAGTACAACATCATCATGCTCATATTGCTTCCGTTATGGCAGAATATGATTTAAAGGAGAGAGTAATAGGAGTAGCTTTTGATGGTACGGGGTATGGAACCGACGGTAATATCTGGGGAGGAGAGTTTCTAGTATGCGAAGGAGCAGACTTTATCCGGGCAGCACATCTAGGCTATATCCCGATATTAGGTGGTGATCAGTCCATGCGTGATGCGAAGAAGACAGCCACTTGTTATTTGATAAATTCCGGTTTGGACGAGTATAGTAAGGATAATCGTAGCGAAATTATAAAGGCAGCGATTAATAATAAAATTAATACCGTATTAACTTCAAGCATGGGTAGATTATTTGATGCAGTAGCATCCATCTTAAATCTTGGTCAGGATAACCGGTACGAGGGAGAATGTGCAGCATCCCTGGAACGTGAGGCAGTACTCGCATTAAGAAATGATTTACAACCGGAATATCTTGCATTTGCAATCCAGGTAAAAAGTGAGATAATAACAATAGACCCTAAACCGATATTAGAAACCATTTGCCATTTAAGAGAGACAATAGACCCCGGTTCTCTCGCACTGGGTTTTCACTATGCTGTTGCAGATATGATCGGTGAGGTCTGTGAAATGATAAGAAGAAAACAAAACAGTAATACCGTTGCCATAAGTGGTGGGGTATTTCAAAATACCATTTTAACTGAACGGACACTGAAAATCTTAAGAGAAAAGAGATTTCAGGTTTATGTTAATATGGCAGTTCCCCCCAATGATGGTTCCATTAGTCTTGGGCAGACCTATATTGGTTTAATGAAGTGAGCTATGAACTTACACAAGAAAGGCAAGGTAGTGGCATGTGTGTAGCAGTACCCGGTAGAATCACTGAGATAAACGGTGACTTTGCTAAAGTTAACATAATGAATAACATAACGGAAGTAAATATAAAATTAGTCTCCGCCAAAATAGGAGATTATGTTTTGATTCATGCAGGATGTGTACTCGAGGTTATGAAGAAGGATGTTGCGGAGGAGATACTTTGGATGTTCCAAGAACTAGAGGAGGATATGGATGAAGACTCTTCAACAAGTAATGGATGAACTGAAAAACTATGATGGTGATCGTATTAAAATCATGGAGGTATGTGGTACGCATACCTCAAGTATATTTAAAAATGGTATTCGAAGCCTATTATCACCTAAGATTCAATTGATTTCCGGACCGGGATGTCCGGTATGTGTAACGTCCTCGGTCTACATCGATAGACTGGTAGAATATGCATTACAAGAGAAACATTGTGTCCTTACCTTCGGAGATATGATGAAGGTAAAAGGAAATCAATACTCTTTGACAGAAGCGAAGGCGAATGGAGGAAAGGTAAGAATCCTTTATTCTCCGCTATCCGCGTTAAAAATTGCGATGGAAGAACCCGATACACAATTTATCTTTGCAGCAGTAGGCTTTGAGACAACGACACCTATCTATGCATTAATCATTGAAGATATGATAAAGAATGAGATAAAGAATTTAAAGCTTTTAACCTCAATAAAAACAATTATACCTGCATTAACTTTTATCTGTGAGAACGAAGAAAAGATTGATGCATTTCTTTGCCCTGGTCATGTGAGTGTAATAACAGGAAGCTCGGTATATATCGAATTAGTAAATAAGTATCATAAGCCCTTTGTGATTGCTGGATTTGAAGGAGAGCATATCCTTGCAGCTGTTTCTGAGATTGTTCAGCAGGTTACAAGTCATAAAAGTAATATGAAAAATATGTATGTAAGTGCCGTAACAGAAGAAGGAAATCAGAAGGCACAGAGATTGGTTAACCAATACTTTGAAAGTGCGGATGACTATTGGAGAGAAATAGGCGTAATAAGTAATTCCGCTTTGCGTCTAAGACAAGAATACAAAGTCTTTGATGCAGGTAGCGAATTTAAGAAATTTACGGAGCATAGCCCGAAAGGCTGTAAATGTAGAGATGTCATTCTGGGGCGGATCCATCCGGTAGATTGTCCTATGTTTAAAACGGTTTGCACACCGATGAATGCAATCGGTCCGTGTATGGTTTCAACCGAAGGAGCCTGTGGCATCTGGTATAAGAATAGGGGATAAAATCCTCTGAAAGCTCCGGAGAAAATAATACTCCTAATTAAAAACCGTAGAAAAAGCTCTGATAATAAGGATGAAATTCTCCGAAAGGGAAGGGAATTTAATATGAAAATTAATATGTCTTATGGTAGTGGTGGAATACAGACCAGTAACTTAATACATGATATATTTTTAAAAAATTTTAATAATAAAATATTAAATAAGCTAGAGGATTCAGCAGTTTTAAAAGTAGAGGGAAACATAGCATATACGACGGATTCCTTTGTTGTTACCCCTTTGTTTTTCAATGGTGGTGATATTGGAAAGCTAGCAGTCTGCGGTACCGTAAATGATCTTACGATGATGGGTGCAATCCCCAAATATCTGACAGCTGGCTTTATCATTGAAGAAGGCACAGAGATTGAGACCATTGATGCGATTGCGAAATCAATGGCTTTGGCTGCCAAAGAAGCTAAGGTTAAAATCGTTGCAGGTGATACGAAAGTAATAGAAGGAAATGGTGGAGTTTATATTAATACTTCGGGAATTGGTGAGATTGCGCAAAAAGGCGTGAGTATCGCTAATTGTCACAAAGGAGATGTAATCCTTTTGTCCGGTAATTTAGGAGAACATCATGCAGCAATTATGTCCCATCGCATGGGAATTGAGAATAATATCAAAAGTGATTGTGCTCCGCTCATTTCAATATTAAATAAATTGATGGAGCAAAAAATAAAGATTCATTTTATGCGAGATGTAACACGTGGCGGTCTTGCTACCGTTTTGAATGAAATTGTATCCAGCTCTTCCTGTGGAGTCGAGATCGATGAGGGTTCCCTACCGGTAAGCAATGAGGTCAAAGGTTTCTGTGATATCTTAGGTCTTGATCCACTTTATATGGCAAATGAGGGTAAGATGATTGCAGTGGTACCACAAAATCAAGCGGATATGGCTCTGAAAGCAATTCATAAGAGTAAATACGGGAAAGATGCTAAGATAATTGGTAGGATTACAGAAGGCAAGAGCGTAACGATGATTACAACTTTAAAAGGTAGTCGAAGAATTGATATCCTTTATGGAGAGGGATTACCACGAATATGCTAATAATAAGAAAAGTTCACTAGAGAGGATAAGCAAATGAAAAATTTTAAAACAATATTACTGGATGCAGATAATACCTTGTTTGACTTTACGGCATGTGAAAAGGAAGCGCTTAAGCAAACCTTTGTGAAATATGATTACCCTCTTAATGAGGAAATTGCGAGCAGCTATGAGCGGATAAACGTCAACTTATGGAGACAGTATGAACTTGGTCAGATGGATCGTAATACTGTAATTTATTCAAGATTTGGCTTGTTATTCAAAGAAATTGGGATTGAGGATGACGGAATTAAATTTGAGGATGATTATCAGGAATTGTTGGGAATGCAACATTTCTTTCTAGAGAACGCACTTGAGGTTGTGGAATATCTTTATAAAAAATATAATTTGTATATTGTTACCAACGGAGTAACAACAACCCAGCTACGGAGATTAAAGGATTCAGGGCTCGACCAGTATATGAAGCAGATATTCGTCTCTGAGGAGACTGGTTATCAAAAACCGATGAAGGAATATTTTGATTATTGCTTTCATCGAATTGCTGATTTTGATCCAACAAGCGCAATGATTATCGGAGATTCACTTTCCTCTGATATCAAAGGTGGCAATAATGCAGGAATTTCTACTTGTTGGCTTAATCCGTCAAAACTTGAGAAACCTTCGGATATTAAGGTAGATTATGAAATACAGAGCTTGAAGGAATTGTATGAACTTCTTTAATCGAAAAATTCTCTTTCGTAGATTAGGAACAAAAGCGAAACACTCAAACAAGTTGCTGCATTGTCTTTAATTATATAAATATTATTCAATCAAAATTATATAGAATTATATTTTGACTTAATATGATTACAAGATAAATTAGAAAGTGGGTAAAGCTATGGAATTAATTTTATCAGGATATGGATCAAAACCAACAAGTACGATAGCTCGTTATACCTTTTTAAATAACAATTCCATTGGAGTGGATTGGCAGGATTCAATTGAAAATGCTAGTTATGTCTGTCAAGGAGACGGTTACCTTTTTACGGTTACAGAAGTCGAAGACTATGCATGCGTATACCTATATCAGCGTAATAAAAAGGGATATGAATTATGTGATAAACGAAAACTGGAAGGTGGTTCCTTATGCCATATTGCGTATTCTTCGATACATAAAGTGTTATTTGGAGCTTGTTATGGAACCGGAACAGTATTTTCAATCCGAGTAAGAGCTGGGAAATTCGAAGAGCTTTTATTCCATGAAATACAGCAGGGAAAGGAACCTTCAACTCTGACTCGTGCACATTGTGTAATGTTAAATCGTCAGGAAAATGTACTTGTAGTAGCTAACATCGCGCTGGATCAAATCTATTGTTATCAAATTCTTGAGGGCGGATTAAAACTTACTCAAGTGATTGATGTACCCAAAGGAGTTGGACCAAGACATGCTTTATATTCTCAGGACGAAAAATATCTTTATATCATAACAGAATACTCCAATGAAATATTGGTCTATGCAAATGATAATACTAAGCTTTTATTGCAACGAATATCAACCTTACCCGATGATTATACGGATACTAGCTATTGTTCAACATTATGTTTTTCAAAGAACGGAGTTTATCTTTATGCAGCTAACCGAGGAGCAGATACAATAGCGTTATTTTCAGTAAATGCAGAAGGTAAATTAAACAAAATGTCAGATTACGATTGTGGTGGACAACATCCTAGACATATGATTGTGTCAAACGACGGTGGTTATCTGGTGGTATGTAATCAGAACTCCGATAATGTAGTATTCTTTTCACTAGATACAGAGCAGGGAGTGATCAAGGCAAAAGTACTCACAACAGAGTTTGCTGCCCCCAGTGGAATTCTTGAAATTGGTGTATAAGTCATTCTGGTGGGGTTCACAAACAAATCTCCAATTCAGAGCAAAAAATAGAGCAATCGTACTGGATTGCATTCTAGAGAATAGAATGCAATCCATTTTTTACGGTATTTACTATTGTCATTAGGAACACTTAACGGTATAATAATTGAATTAATAAAGGATTCTAATACAACATCAACGGAAAATAATTTAAGAGGAAAATCACAATGCAGAACAAGAATAATTATGTCATGCCTGCTGAATGGGAAGAACATGAAAGAACGTTAATGGAATGGCCAGTGAAGGCTTCACTTGTATGGCCTGTGAATTATAAGGAAGTATGTCAGGGGTATGCCAATGTAGCAAAGGCAATAGCAGAATTTGAGACGGTCACAATGATTGTGAATGAAGATACAGCACAGGAGGCCAAAGTATTATGTGGGGATCAGGTGGAGCTTCTGTTAATTCCACACAATGATGCTTGGTGTCGAGACAATGGGCCAACTTTTTTAAGTAATAAAGAGAAGCAGCGATCAGCAGTGAATTGGAAGTTTAATGCCTGGGGTGAGAAATACCTGCCCTATGATTTGGACAATGAAGTTGCACCGAAGGTATTGGAACATTTTCATATTCCCTTCCTTAATGCACCAATTGTATTGGAAGGTGGTTCCATTCATGTTGATGGAGAAGGAACCCTATTAACGACACAGGAGTGCCTATTAAATAAAAATCGCAATCCTCATTTAACTAAAACTGAAATTGAGGATGAGGTAAAGCAACATATCAATGTCTCAAAAATTATTTGGCTAAAGCAAGGATTATTCGGAGATGAAACGGATGGTCACATTGATAATGTGGCATGCTTTGCAAAACCGGGGGTTATATTGATCCAGACTTGTTATGATCCGGAGGATCCAAATTATGAAATTACCAAGGATAATCTAGATATTTTGCGTAATTCTGTGGATGCTAATGGAAGAAGGATTGAGATTGTAGAAATTCCACAACCGCCGGTTTGTTACTATAATGACGAACGCTTAACCTTAAGCTATTTGAACTTTTATTTTGTAAATCATGGAATCATACTGCCGGTTTTTGGTGGAGCTGCAGCCAAAACAGATAAAAAAGCAGAAGAGATACTGCAAAAGGTATTTCCAGATCGTAAAATAGTTGCAGTAGACGGAATGCCACTAATAAAAGAAGGTGGTAATATTCACTGCATCACCCAGCAGATGCCTGCAGGAACTTGATTAGGATAGAAGTATACCGCCGCTAGAGACGGATGGGAGGAAAAGATGAGATTAGTTAAAGTAGCAGCAACACAGATGAGTTGCTCCGATCAAATTGATGAGAATATCGAAAAAGCAGAACAATTAGTAAGACAAGCTGCCGATCAGGGAGCGCAGATTATCTTGATTCAAGAGCTCTTTGAAACCTTGTATTTTTGCCAGAAAGAAAAGCCGGATTATTATAATTATTCTACTGAGGTGGATCAAAATAAAGCGATAAAGCATTTTAAGGAAGTTGCTAAGGAGTTGCAGGTGGTGCTGCCGATTAGCTTTTATGAGAAGAAAAATAATGCGAGATATAATGCTCTTGCAGTGATTGATGCTGATGGAGAAGTAATGGGGGTATACCGTAAGAGCCATATTCCTGACGGACCCGGTTATGAAGAAAAATACTATTTTAATCCAGGAGATACCGGCTTTAAGGTATGGAATACGAAGTATGGTAAAATCGGCGTTGGTATATGCTGGGATCAATGGTATCCGGAAGCAGCAAGGTGTATGGCTTTGATGGGGGCTGAGATATTATTTTATCCAACCGCAATTGGTTCAGAACCGGAAAATCCTGATGTAGACTCCAAGGCTCATTGGCAACGTTGCATGATTGGGCATTCTGCCTGTAACCTTATGCCAGTGATTGCCTCCAATCGGATTGGAAGTGAAACAATCGAAGATTCCACAATCAACTTTTACGGCTCCTCTTTTATTACGAACGCAACGGGTGAAAAGATTGCGGAAGCCAATCGTACGGAAGAAGCTGTCCTAATCGCAGAGTTTGATTTGGATGCTATTGCAGAACAGCGAATTGAATGGGGAATTTTCCGAGACCGGAGACCTGAGTTATATAAGGCAATTTTAACTTATGATGGTGTTGTAAAATAACAGTAAGTCAATAAGAGAGACTTCGATAACTTCGAAGTCTCTCTTATCTTTATAGAATGTTTCACAATATCCGTTGAGATACATATAGTACTATAAACGAATTATAGTAACCGTAAGGTTCTATTTATAATAAGTTGGAGTGAGATATTTATATGTTAAATGATAATCAACGGAACACAGAAGGTAATGACAATGAAAATGCATATCATCAGAGGAGACCAAACTTTTTAATTATTATAGTGGATGAACAACGTTTTCCACCGTCATATGAAAATGCGCAGATGAAAGATTGGCGTTTGAAAAATCTAAAGGCACAGAAATTCCTTCGCAGTAACGGAGTTGAATTTTTCAATCATTATGCTGCCAGTACTGCATGTTCTCCAAGTAGAACCTCCCTATATACAGGACAATATCCTTCACTTCATGGTGTTACACAAACCGATGGTGGTGGTGATACTGCATTCGATCCAAATGTATTCTGGTTGGATCCTAATACTGTTCCTACCTTTGGTGATTATTTGCGTACTGTAGGTTATGATACTTATTGGAGGGGCAAGTGGCATGCATCTCATTCGGATATCGTTGTACCGGGCACCCATGAATCTTTACTTTCTTATGAAAATGAGACTGGAATTCCGGACCTGGAGAAAGAACGAATATATCGAGAAGCGAACCGATTGGAGGAATATGGCTTTGATGGCTGGATAGGTCCAGAACCACATGGAACCAATCCTCATAATTCTGGTTCCTCCGCAGCAAAAGGGTTATCAGGAAGAGATGTAATATACACAGAGGAATTGGTAGAACTGTTACAAAAATTACAGTTAAAAAAAGAGCAGTTAAAAGAAGAGGAATATAATCCTTGGGCAATCGTAGCTTCTTTTGTTAATCCGCATGATATTGCTTTGTTTGGAGCCTTTACACGACTGTTACCTACCTTTCATTTTGAAATCAATGATTCAGTTCCAACAGTTCCACCTTCGCCTACCTCGCAAGAGAATTTGGATACAAAACCAGAAGCACAGGCTAGTTATCGTAGTACTTATCCCAAAATGATACAGCCTTTAGCTGATACTGAATCTTATCGAAGTCTATACTATTCATTGCAGTTAGAGGTAGATAAGGAAGTGGAAAAGGTTCTTAACGAATTAATTAAAACCGATTTCTATGATAATACGATTATTATTTATACCTCTGATCATGGGGATTTACTAGGATCCCATGGAGGCTTATTTCAAAAATGGTATCAGGCATATGAGGAAGCAATACATGTGCCGTTAATCATTCATAATCCGATATTGGTGCCCCGTAGGAAAGCAGTTTATAACTTAACGAGCCATGTAGATATTCTCCCAACACTGCTTAATTTAGCAGGAATTGATCCCATTAGCTCCTTAGAATTATTAAAGAAGAGTCATTCGGAAGTCCACCCCCTTGTAGGACAAAATCTGGTTCCGTTAATAAAAGAGTCAGAATCCTATTATCTTGAGGAACCAATTTATTTTATGACAGATGATGATCCATCAAAGACATTAAATACTACAACTGGTAACCGATACGAACCTGTTACACAACCAAATCATATAGAGACCGTTGTTGTAAAATTACCTACTGGAGAGGATAATAAATTAGAAATCTGGAAATATTCACGCTATTTTGATAATACCCAGTTTTGGACTACCCCGGAAGTTGAGAATACCAGTACCAATGAGGAATACACTACAACCCTTGCTGGGGATACGTATTGCAGCTTAAATGTCACTAAAGTAAAGACGCATCCAGTTCCAGATGAGATAGAAATGTACAATTTAACAACAGATCCAATTGAAAGTAAAAATCTCGCAAATGCACTCTATACAACAGTCGAAACTACGGTTATTCAAGCTATATTAAATAAAATATTAGCAGAGCAAAGCGAAAAGAAAAGGCTATATCCGACCAGCGGAAACGCTGCTGTGAATTCGCCAAATCAAAAAAACTCAGGTAATTTGTTCAAAAATTTATAATGTTGAAAAAAATGTTTAGAAATGAGAATGTGTTAATAGTAACATTAGTTTAATATGATTTAAAATGAAAGAAAGCTGTTCAAATACATCTTGATATGCCCCTTCTTGTACTAGACATTTAAATATTATACATGTCTACAACAATAAGGGGCATATCAGTTACCAATTTGAGCAGCTTTGCTCTATCTCAATGATACTAGCTTCTTGTATCTTTCGCTACCATCCAATTTTTGTTGTGAGATGCAATTAGAAGTTGCTTTGAATTCAAAACTGTCAATTCCATATTCTTCTTGATGCACGAACGTATGTATGGTAGAATTGGATGGAATAGCAATAAAGCAGCAATGAAACAGGGGGATTTGTTATGGGTATATTAGATGGATTAAACGAAGAGCAGAAGCAGGCCGTGATTACTACGGAAGGTTATATCAGAGTAATAGCCGGAGCAGGGTCGGGAAAGACAAGAGCACTGACGAATCGTTTTGCATATCTGGTAAACGAATTGGGAATCTCAACCTCCAATATTCTATGCGTTACCTTTACCAATAAAGCTGCTAACGAGATGAAAAAACGCATCCGAACTATGATTGGGGATAATGATACCGGATATATCAGTACCTTTCATGGTTTTTGTGTACAAGTTCTTAAAGAAGAAATTCATGTATTGAATTATCCAAAGAATTTTATCATAATTGATACGGAGGACGTGAATTCCATCCTGCATACGATTTTTGAGGATATGGGATTAAATTCAAGGAATTATACCTTTCCCACACTCATAGAAATGATTACGGCAAGAAAAAGTAGAGAACCTTATCTGAACGATATCCTGAACACGAATCACGATGAGTTAAAGAGTAAGTTCCATGATGCTAGGAATCAGGAGGATGCTATTTTTTACCGTTATTTATATGAGCAGAAGAAATGCTTTGCACTGGATTTCGATGATTTAATAAACTTTGTACTATATATTTACGAGAATCATGAGGACATTCGTTTAAAATGGCAGCAAAAGCTGGAATATATCATGGTCGACGAATTTCAGGATGTTAATGTTAGGCAATATAAGCTGGCACAGATTTTAAGTGATTACCATCATAACTTATTTATCGTTGGTGATCCGGATCAAACGATTTACTCCTGGCGGGGTGCCAGAGTTGAGTATATTCTGAATTTTGATACCGATTATCCGTCTGCTAAAACTATTACTATGGATAAGAACTATAGGTCGACCCCTAACATCGTCAATGCCTCGAATTCTTTAATAACAAAGAATAAGAAGCGAATCGAGAAGAACTTAGTGCCGATGAAGCAGGTGGACATTCCTGTCATATATAGCCACTCCAAGACCACTTTAATGGAAGCAGAATGGATTGCAACTCAAATAAAAACCTTACAGGAGAGCGGCAGAAGTCTAAGAGAAATTGCTATCCTATACCGGGCACATTTCATATCCAGAAGTTTTGAGGAAATATTCATTAAGGAGAATATTCCTTATACCATTTATAGTGGGATTGAATTTTATAAAAGGAAAGAAATCAAGGATGTGCTTTGCTATCTTCGAATGATCGTAAATGCCGATGATATTTCCTTTACCAGGATTGTAAATCTTCCGAAGCGTAATATTGGAGAAAGGCGTATGGCATTTTTAAAGGAATATGCGGAGAAGAATAATTGTTCGTTGTACATGGCCTTACAAAGCAATATGGAAGAAGAGATTCTCAAAAAGACACAGGCGAAAGCTTTTATAGCGCTGGTCGAAAAGTATAAAACTATCTATGAAGAGATGAAATTGTCAGAGTTACTAAGCGGAGTATTAAATGCCAGTGGCTATGAAGCATTACTTCGTACAAATGGAGAGCAAGATCGACTTGATAATCTGGCGGAACTGAAGCAGTCCATATTCGAATACGAAAGAGATGCAGGAGAAGAATGCTCTTTACCTGATTATTTAAACAGAATATCCTTGTATACAAACTTAGATCAAAAGGAAAGCACCGAAGCAGTTCAACTTATGACTATCCATAATGCGAAAGGATTAGAGTTTCCTTATGTTTTTGTCTGCGGTCTGAATGAAGGAATCTTTCCCAGTAAGCATGTAGATACCACTGACAAGATGGAAGAGGAACGAAGGCTTGCTTATGTTGCCTACACCAGAGCGGGGAATGCTTTGTTCTTGAGCGATTCGGAGGGTGTTAATTACGATGGTTCATACCGCTATCCCTCTCGTTTTATTTTTAATGTTGAGAAGGCTTATTTAAATTATACTGTAGAACTTGAGGAACGATTGGTAGGAGATACTTATTTTTACATCGATCAGAATGAGAGAAAATTAGATGGAAGTAATCAAAGGTTGAAAGTAGATGATATGATAAGGCATAGTGTATTTGGTAAAGGCAAGATAGTAGGATTAAACGAGGAAATATCAAGTTATGTAATCCAATTTGATAATATGGAGACTACGCGAAGTATTAGTTTTAAAATACACCTAGAGTATCTAGAAGGATAAATATTGATATTGAAGTCACTTAGAAAATGAATAGGAGAAAGAGCTATGAATAGAGAAATTAACAAACTGAAAATAATGGAACGTCGCGAAATGATGAAAGCATACGATGAAGGAGAAGAGGATATCATTGGTGATCAATCGGCTGGATTAGAGCAACCTCCTTTGGAAAAACCGAGTATTGGAACAGAATTTATTCCACTAACTAAAGATTTCGAGAATGTAATAAAAAACAATGATTTTTTGAATTTACTTAATACAAGAAGCAGTAAACGTAAATATAGTAACAAGTCTATAACAAAAGACGAATTGGCTTTTCTTTTATGGGCAACGCAGGGTGTAAAAAATGTCATAGGGAATCAACGAAAAGCAACAATTCGAACCGTTCCGTCAGCCGGCGCTAGACATCCATTTGAGACCTATCTTTTTATTAATAATGTTGAAGGTCTGGAACCTGGTTTATATCATTATCTAGCGATAGACCACAAACTGGAATTTTTAAAAACAATTGATCATCAAAAGGAACAAGTTTCTGAGGCATATGGAGAACAAACTTTTTTTGGCAATGCACCCGTGGGTTTTGTTTGGACCGCAGTGCCTTATCGGAGTGAATGGCGTTATAGTTTAGATGCGCAAAAATATGCTTTACTTGACGCTGGGCACGTATGTCAAAACCTCTACTTATCTTGTGAGGCGATTGGCTGCGGAGCATGTGCAATTGGTGCATACGAACAAAAATTAGCGGATGGACTACTTGGTTTGGATTCAAAACCTAACTATGAGAAAGAAAATGAGTTTGTTATCTATGCTGCAGCTGTTGGAAAAATTGATTAAAGGTGAATGCGACTACAAAGAACAAACCGAAGACAGGAGCACCATCATGAAAAATTCAAAAACGATTTACTTATTTGCTATGCTTATTTTCGGAAGTATTGGATTATTTGCTAAGAACATTGATCTTAGTTCAGGACAGATTGCCTTAGTTCGAGGTGTGATAGGAACTTCTTTTTTACTTGTTGCCTGCCCGTTAATGAAACAAAAATTATCCTGGGAATCTATCCGACCAAACTTAATACTACTAATCATATCCGGATCAGCTATCGGTTTTAACTGGATCTTGATGTTTGAGGCGTACAAATATACTACGATAGCGAATGCAACCTTAAGCTATTACTTTGCTCCTGTATTTGTTATGTTTTTATCACCCTTTATTCTAAAAGAGCGGTTAACAGTAACAAAGACGATGTGTATTTTGGGAGCTATTCTAGGTATGTTCCTTATTGTTGGAATAGGTGGGGGAGAAGGCAAGAATCATATTATTGGAATAAGTTATGGCCTTTCGGCAGCCGTATTGTATGCAAGTGTTGTTATAATGAACAAATTTCTAAAAGGATTGTCCGGTATAGAGACTACAATTATCCAAATTGGATCAGCATCCATTGTTTTACTGCCATACATTCTATTAACAGAAAAGGTTCAAGTATTCCAGATTGATCAAAGGTCGTTTCTTTTTCTATTAACGTTAGGGATTATACACACTGGATTGGCTTACTTGTTATATTTTACAGCGATTAGAAAATTAAAGGGCCAGACAATTGCAGTATTCAGCTACACGGATCCAATTTCTGCTATTATTATGTCCAGTATATTTTTACAGGAAGAGTTGACTTTATTACAGGTGTTCGGTGGGGTGTTAATTCTTGGCGCCACCTTCCTTAGTGAAATTTATGATAGAAGAAAAATAAGTGAGGCGCCGATAATTTAACAAACAGCAAGTTCACAAAATACTACTGGATAAAACATACAATTATTCGCCATAATATCGTATCGATTAATTAGTATTTACTATTTTATTTTCAGAGAAAAGACGGTATAATAAATATGATAATAGTAATAATAACTGTTATTGATAAAACTGTAATATATAAATAGATATTTTTTCAAAAATAAATATCAAAAATAAATATCAAAAATAAGATATCAAAAATAAGATATCAAAAATAAGATATCAGGTTTGAGATAACCAATAGTAAATATTAGATCATAAAATATTAAATAGTAGAATTATCGATATGATAATTATTATCTAATATAAAAGAAATGGAATGAATTTTGATAGATAATAGGAGGGTACAGGATGAGAGTAGTAGTGATTGGATGTACACATGCAGGGACATCAGCAGTAAAAACAATTTTAAGAGAGAACCCGAAGACCGAAGTAATTGTTTTTGAGCGAAATGATAATATCTCGTTTTTGTCTTGTGGAATAGCTTTATATGTTGGTGGGGTTGTAAAAGATGCTGCTGGTTTATTCTATTCCAATCCAGAAGAATTGCAGCAAATGGGTGCAACAATAAAAATTAAACATAACGTAAAGAGTATTGATATAGTTGCTAAAAAAGTAGTTGCTGAGGATTTGAATACTGGAGAAGAAATTGAGGTTACGTATGACAAATTAGTTAATACAACAGGATCATGGCCAATTATTCCGCCAATCCCCGGAATTGATAGTAAAAATATATTACTTTGTAAGAATTTCGAACAAGCCAATGCAATCATTAGTCGTACTAATGATATAAAAAAAGTTGTAATTGTTGGTGGTGGTTATATAGGAATAGAACTCGTGGAAGCATTTCGAGAGTCTGGGAAAGAGGTTACCTTAATCGATGGATTAGACCGTATTCTGAATAAGTATCTCGATCAAGAATTTACGGATATATTAGAAAACGACTTAAGAGAACGTGGAATTACCTTGGCGCTTAATCAGGCAGTGGTAAGGTTCGATGCCGATGAGAATGGTGAAGTGAAATCCGTTGTGACGGCAACTGGTGAATTTGATGCTGACATGGTTATTCTGTGCGTTGGGTTTAGACCAAACAATGATTTGCTCAAAGGAAAAGTAGATATGTTACCAAACGGTGCTATTCTTGTTGATGATTACATGCGGACCAGTAACCCGGATATCTTTGCAGCAGGTGACAGCTGTGCAGTTCACTACAATCCGAATGGTGGGCAAGCATATATACCTTTAGCAACCAATGCAGTACGTATGGGTACCTTAATCGGTAAGAATATTGTTGCACCTAAGGTAAAATATAGAGGAACTCAATCAACCTCGGGGCTGCATTTATTCGGTTATAATATTGGCTCCACCGGATTGACCGTCGGTGCGGCACCGGTATTTGGTCTTACTGTTCGTTCGGTAATATTTAAAGATAACTATCGGCCAGAATTTATGCCAACAACCGAAGAAGTTCTCATGCAGTTAGTTTATGAAGTAGGGACGAACCGCATAGTTGGAGGGCAGGTTATGTCAAAATATGATGTTACCCAATCTGCCAATACTTTATCCCTTGCGATTCAAAACAGTATGACGATTGAAGATTTGGCATATGTTGATTTCTTCTTCCAGCCTCACTTTGATCGTCCTTGGAACTACCTAAACCTTCTTGCACATGCAGCTGTTGAACAGGAACGAAAGCTTGAACTAGAGAAAGCTTAAATAAAAGAATTAATATAAGAATTAACCAAAGAATTATAAAATGAGCCGGATGCAATAATACGAGTGTTCCTTCCGATAAGAAGGGTCATAAGTAATATTACTCCGGCTCATTTATTAATAAATTTTATTTTAAATACCTTGCTAATCGTTTCTCAAAATCTTCAGCTAAAACACCAATGCTTTCGAATACTTCGGCGGAAACAGGTTCCTGTTCTTTTCCATTTAGAGCTTTCCATGCATAATGTTGCGCAATATGAACACAGGAAACTAACTCATGAAAAACGATTGTAGAATCAAGTGGTCTGTGATGAAATAACGCCACTTCATACATCGGGAAAGGAATATCCCATAAATCAAGGAAATGAGCGCCTACTTCTTGATGGTGCACTTTATAATCACTCATTTCAAGTTTAATATAATCATCGGAGGTTAGATCTGGTATTTTCAAGCTTCCATTTTTTTGTAACCCTTTTGATAAAAGGATTAATCCTATATTATGCATCAAACCTGCAAACATGGTAGATTCAGGTGGTTGTTTATGGAGAAACGCTTCGTATAGAAAGAGAAAAATGCGGTTTGTATAATATGCGTGTTTCAATAGAAGTTCAGGCTCACCATTTACATCGCTTGTTTGATTTGTGGGGTTGATTGCACAAGCCCAGTGCAGGAAGCATTTTAAATTATGAAGTCCTATATAAATTGCAGCTTGCTTTATCGTATTCGGCATCACACCATACACAGCGGATTTAGCAACTTGTAATAAGAGTGCTGAGATTTCAGGATCTTGCTCTATTTCTGTGATTAGGGCATCCATATTCTCGTCCTCAATAAGTGAGAGCATTTTTTCACAATTTTCTGACATTGCAGTAGCACAGCCTATCTCATTAATTTTATCTAATAAATCAGATGAATTTATAACAATATCATCTTCAAATAGCTTATTGATACTCTGTAAAAGTTCATTATTATTCCAAGGTTTAAAAACATAAAGCTTTGCAACATTATGCAATAATGCTCGAAACATTGGTTTTTCTTCTGCATAGGCACTAAGAATAATTCGTATAATCTTAGGATATTTTTCCTTCACGATGCTCAAAAGCTTGAAGCCATCGAGAATAGGCATCCGCATGTCACTGATTACCATATCAATCTCAGTAGTTTCAATTAATTTCAATGCATCCATACCATTTTCTGCACTGAATATTTCATAATCCGTGTCTATAAACATTCTAGATAGAGCATTTAAAATTTGAATTTCATCATCAACTATTAATATTTTTTTCATAACCGTCTCATCCCTTCATTTTGTGGAGTTATAGTTCTTTTATTAAAAATCCGATTACCAGATTGCAGTCCTAATTATTGTTAACTTGAAGTCTTAAGCAATGTAGTATAAAGTCCATTTTAAATTAAAAATCTTGTAATAATATTAGGAAGATGGATAAATCCTAATCTATAATTGTCTAAGAAATTCTAGCGCTTTTTACTTGATAGATAGCATCGTCAATTCTTTTTATTATATTCTGAGCGGAACTGTTTTTTGCTCTAAATTATAGCTACAATCGGTAATACAACAGTAAAGATTGCACCTTTACCATATTCACTTGTTACATCAAACAAACCATTATGTTTATTTACTATGATATCATAGGAGATGCTGAGACCAAGACCTGTACCTTGACCGATTTCCTTAGTTGTGAAAAATGGTTCAAATATTTTTGAAATATTTTCTTCTGGTATTCCTGGTCCGTCATCATCGAAGGTAATCATAATTTCTTGTTCAACTTTTCTAGCTTTTATTTTAATTATTCCTAAAGCTTCACGTTGCTGTGATTTAATTGCTTGTGCAGCATTTAAAATAATATTGATAAATACTTGTCCAATTTGTATTCGGTTACAATATAGAATAATTTCGTCTGGAACATCAAGCTCAATTGTAGCAACGTATTTCACTTCATTTTTTGTTATAAGTATTACCTGGTTAATGATATCAAGCAAGACGTTTGTATCTTTTTCATCATCTTTAGAGGAACGAGCAAATATTCGGAGCGACTGTACAATTTCATTAATTCTTTGGATACCACTGCTAGAATCAGAAAAAATTCCTTCAAGTTCCTTTATAAGTAAGTCGATTTTTAAGTTATCGAATTTTTCTCTAACAGTTATAACATCATCTTTGATAAGTTCATTGCTATGAAGTTTGACATCTCCTCCCAACTGAGTGCCTAAAAATTGTAAGAATTCACTGATTTTCTTAAAATAAACATGAAGAGTATCAAAATTACTGCTTACAAAACCCATAGGATTATTAATTTCATGGGCGATACCGGCTGCCAATTGTCCGATTGCCGCCATTTTCTCTGATTGTACCAGACTAAATTTGGCTTCTGTTAATTTAGCATTGATTTCCTTAAGTTCTTCATTTTGCTTCCTTGTTACTTCAACTAAAGCCTTTAAATTGTTTGAACTGATTTTCGATTCGATTGCAACCTTCAAACGAGCATATAATTCATTGCCATTGATCGGTTTATTAATATAATCAAAGGCTCCAAGTTCAAAACATCTCTTATAACTCTCCAAATCATCTAAGTAAGTTAACATAATGATTGGCATATCATCATATTTTTTGTCCGCGCGTAACTGTGCAAGTAAGTCTATACCGGTGATAGCTGGCATCATAATATCTGAAATTAAAATATCAATAGAATATTCGTCAATTATGGACTTGACCTGTCTTGAATCATCACATAATAATACTTGCGTAATGGCAGGAATTTGTTCAAGATATCGCTTGGCAATAACTAGGTTAAGATGACTATCATCTACCACCAGCACTTTCATATTATAGCCTCCATTCTTGGGTAGGATATCTTTTGTATATACAATTATACCATTTGATGGATTATATTTCAACTAAAGTTGTTTTATTTAACAATAAATGGGAAGCGATATTTTGTTACTGTAACTAAGTCACTAAGAGAGTTTAAATATAGCAATATCAGTATTGACATATATATCACTATATCGTAATATATGAATATAGTGATATATGGAGTAGTAAATATAGAGATGCAAATATAAAGATATAATTTGAGAGATATAAACTGGGAGATATAAATTGAGAGGTATAAGTTGAGAGATATAAACTGGGAGATATAAATTAAAGATATAAATTGAGATATAAATTGAGATATAAATTGAGATATAAATTGCGATATAAATTGAGAGATATAAACTGGGATATTTAAATAGAGAGATATAAGTTGAGTGATATAAGTTGATGTTACAAAAAGTTTGATACTAACAAACACAAAATAAGTCAAGGTAAAGAAAGCAGGAATACGATGGAAAATAATTTTATTAAATACAATGATGGTGCTGAAATGCTGAAGACGATAGCACATCCGGTAAGGTTATGTATTATCATGGGGCTATTAGAAAAAGGGGAATGTAATGTAAGTCATATGCAAAACTGCTTAGCTACCCCGCAATCAACTGTTTCCCAACATCTGCAAAAGCTAAAAGCTGCTGGGATTATTGAGGGAAGAAGAAACGGACTGGAGATTTATTATCATATACGTAATGACAAAATTGCTGCTTTGATGAAGATACTTTTTGCAGAATAAAAGATAGATTGGGAGGTGAAATCCTCCAAAAAAATGGAGGCGAAATCCTCCAAAAAAAGGAGGTGAAATCCTCCTAAAAAAATGGAGGATTAATATGAGTAAAAAAGTGTTAATTATTGGCGGTGTGGCTGGTGGAGCATCTGCAGCCGCGCGACTTAGAAGATTGGATGAAACTGCAGAAATCATAATGTTTGAAAGAGACGAGTATATTTCCTTTGCAAATTGCGGGCTTCCGTATTATATCGGAGAAAGTATTATGGAAAGAAGTAAGCTTTTAGTACAGACGCCGGAGGCAATGAAAGTTAGATTTAACATAGACGTACGTAATAATAGCGAAGTTATCAAAGTAGATTCCAAGAGGAAGTGTGTTACTGTGAACAGTAAGACAAAAGGAGTTTATGAAGAAAATTATGATTATCTGATCCTATCTCCGGGTGCAAAGGCGCTAAGACCAAACATTCCTGGAATCAATAGCGAGAAAATATTCACATTAAGAAATATCCCTGATACAGATAAGGTGAAGGCTTATGTAGATAAAAAAGGTGTGGACAGTGCGATTGTTATTGGTGGCGGATTTGTCGGTGTGGAGATGGCTGAGAACCTCAGAGACAGAGGCTTAAACGTAACACTTGTAGAAGCAGCTCCCCACATTCTGGCGCCGTTTGACTTTGATATGGTTGTATTACCAGAGAAAGAACTTGTTGAAAATGGTGTTCGACTAATTCTTGGAGATGGTGTAAAAGCCTTCCAAGAAATCGATAACCAGATAGAGGTCACCTTAAACAGTGATACCAAGATTAGTGCAGATCTTATATTGTTAGCAATCGGTGTAGCGCCGGATACTGCCTTTCTGAAAGAAAGCGGCATAGAGTTTGGGCCAAGAGGCCATATTATAGTAAATGATAAAATGGAAACCAACCAAGAAAATATCTATGCAGTTGGGGATGCCGTCGAGGTAGTAGATTATATAACAAAATTAAAAACCGCAATTCCTTTGGCAGGACCTGCCAATAAACAAGGTAGAATTGCTGCAGACAATGTGGCAGGTTTAAATACTAGTTTTCAAGGTTCACAAGGGACCTCAATAATTAAAATATTTAGCTTAACTGCTGCAAGCACAGGAGCGAATGAAAGAACTCTACAACGAGCTAATCTTCCTTATAAGACGATTTGTGTACACCCGGTTTCCCATGCCTCTTATTATCCTGGAGCAGTACCAATGTCTCTAAAACTTATCTTCAATGATGAGGGTAAAATTCTTGGAGCTCAGGGAGTGGGATTTGATGGTGTTGATAAGAGAATAGACGTAATAGCAACCGTTATTCGATTAAATGGTACCGTAAAGGATCTTACTGAATTAGAATTATCTTATGCACCACCATTTTCATCTGCAAAGGATCCAGTTAATATGGCAGGTTTCGTTGCTCAGAATGTTCTGGAAGGTAGAGCTCATGTTACCTCTTGGAGTGATGTGGAGGGTATGAATAAAGAAGAATACACCTTGGTAGATGTTCGTAGTGAAATAGAGTTTAACAACGGACATATGGAAGGGGCAGTGAATATTCCAGTGGATAGCTTGAGAGAAAGATTGTCCGAGTTGGATCCAGATAAGATGATTGTTGAATACTGTCAGGTGGGTTTACGTGGTTATGTTGCAGACCGTATCTTATCACAAAACGACTTTAGGGTATTAAACGTTACCGGTGGTTACAAGACAATATCCGCACTAAATTTTGATCCAAGTAAAATAGAGCAGAAGAATGATAATTATAATGAAACGGATTCAAGATACATTTCCATTGATCCGGATACGCAAGCCATTAAGGAAGAGACAAAAATAGGTACCTATGATAAGTCTTTAGATGCCTGTGGACTATGTTGTCCAGGACCGCTAATGCAGGTGAAAACCTCCATGACTGATTTAGAGGAGGGTCAAATTTTAAAGATAGTTGCTTCCGATCCTGGCTTTTACGAGGATATCAAGGCTTGGTGTAGGAATACGAATAATGAATTATTAGATGTTACAAGAGTTGGTAGCAATATTACAGCATTTATCAAAAAAAATAAGCTGGAATCTGTAAATCAATACCTCTCAATTGCTTCGATTAAGGATAATAAGACCATGGTTGTATTCAGTGGTGATTTAGATAAAGCTATTGCTTCTTTCATCATTGCGAACGGCGCAGCTTCCATGGGGAAAAAAGTAACGATGTTTTTCACTTTCTGGGGCCTCAATATTCTTAGAAAACCGGAAAAGGTGAAGGTAAAGAAGGGTCTTATAGATAAGATGTTCGGTATGATGATGCCTAGAGGTAGTAAGAAGCTAAAACTTTCCAACATGAATATGATGGGAATGGGAGGCATGATGATACGTAAAGTAATGAAGGATAAGAATGTATCCTCCCTAGAAGAGTTAATTATGTACGCTATCGATAGTGGTATAGAAATTGTTGCCTGCCAGATGTCATTGGATGTAATGGGTCTTAAAAAAGAGGAATTGATTGATGGAGTTAAAATCGGTGGGGTTGGTTATTATCTTGGGGAAGCAGAAGATTCGAATGTGAATTTGTTTATTTAATTATTGATTTTAACCTTCGATAGAGAAGAGAGACAAAATAAAGTGAAACAAATGTTTGAAAAATAGCATTTGGAGTGAATCTTATTTTGCCTCTCTTTTCTTGTTTGTAAGATGTTACATGTGAAACAACAAAGAAGCAATTGAGTTCGTAACATATCTTCATTTTTATTTCATGTTATGTTTTATTAAATTGTAGCATACATACATTAGTAGCAGGTTTGTACATAAAGTTTGAATTTGTTATTTTAGAAACGTTCCATTATAGAAGCACCACAATTATTGGTTGCAAGCATTATAGCTTCTATAAGAATCTTTCTTATTCGAATTTTAATAATATAATAATTTACGGGTAGAGTAGAAAATAGCAAGAAAAAATTGTATAATTAATGAAGTGAATGGTAGATATAACAGGAATTGGAGGTTTATATGGTAAAAATAATAAAACGAAGTATAAAAATAACCGGTATTATGGCTATAGTACTTGTATTAATCATTACGCCAGTTCCGGTTTTAGGTGATGTTCAACCAATTACAGAGATGGAAGATAAGCTTACGGGTATCACGGAGGAAGAGAAGGAAGTTTTAGAAGATCTCTTTACCATTACACAGGAAATCAACGAAATAAAACATCAAGAAACCCAAATAAACGAAGAAATCAATAATTTACAAGTGCAAATTAAAGATTTGGCAGATGGCATAGAAGAGAAACAGAGGGATTATGACTTACAACTAGATATTCTAGAGCAGGTACTGGTTAATTATCAACGAGGCGGACCAGCCTCCTATCTGGAGATTTTGTTGGGTGCGGATAATCTTACGACATTTCTGAAAAGTATAAACATAATAAAAGATATTTCCCGAAATGTAGGTGAATTATTAGATGGCCTTGAAGAGGGGAAAAAGGTTTTAATTAAGGAAAAGAATAATCTGGATGTGAAGGCCTTGCTTCTTAAAGATAAAAAAGCCGAGCTTCAGGTGAATTTACATAAAAACCAGTTGCTACAAGAAGAGAAGGAGGTGTATCTGGCCTCTTTACAGGAACAACGAGATTTTTATCAGGAGCAGCTCGGTAATCTGGAAACGATGTGGACTGATTGCACAAACCTCTTTACCGATATTGTGGAGGAAATAACAAGAGTTATCGGAGTTGGTAATTTTACAACGGAGGACCTAAATTTAAGCTTAGGTTTTACGAAAATACAAGGTTCCATTGGGGAAGATACATTTAATCGTAACGTAAAGGAGAATTCTGAGCTTCCCGAGACGATATTCCATTTTGATCAAAACCAAGTAGTGATAGAAGTTCCAGAGAAACATCTGGTTCTTACCGGTGATTTTGTTATAGAAGGTGATAGCGCAATTCAATATGAGGTACAAGAAGGAACGTTCTACGATATGCCGTTAGAAAAGAACTCCATTGAGGAATTATTTCAGAATGGTCCATTATTAATAGATTTTAAGACGATGGCAGGCGCTATGGTGAATATAAATTTCACCTTAAATAAAGTAGAAACTCAGGATGGAATACTAGCATTTGAAATCAAACCGGAATGGTAGAAGTCGCAGGAGGTAAAAGCCTTCTAAAGGCAAGGAGAATGAATATGATTGAGGCAAAAGGAATTTCATTAAAATATCAAGATGGAACCGTTGCATTAAAGGATATCAATCTGGAGATAAAGCCAGGAGAACTTGTTTATATTACAGGACCAAGCGGTTCTGGAAAGACCAGCTTATTAAAGCTTCTTATGGGAATGGAGTATCCAACAGCCGGTTCTTTACTGGTACTTGGACAGAAGATGGAAAAAGGAAAGGGTAGAAGAATTAGAAAACTGCGTAAATCCATCGGTCCGGTCTTTCAGGAATTCAAATTGATTGAGGGGAGAACTGCACTTGAAAATGTGATGATGGGGATGCGCTTTCTAGGAAATTCTCCAAGGAAAATGAAGGAAGATGCACTGAATACTTTAAAAAAAGTAGGACTTGAACACAAAGCCCGGTCAAGGGTTGAGAATTTGTCCTGGGGAGAAGCACAAAGAGTTGCAATTGCCAGAGCTGTGGCAAGGAAACCGGCTTTAATATTGGCAGATGAACCCACCGGTAATTTAGATCATGATAATGCGCTTAATATCTTACATATTTTAACCTCCTTCAAAGATAGCAAGACAGCGGTTGTCATTACAACACATGCGACCCATTTAATCGAAGGACAGGAGAATGCTACCTTTATTCGAGTAAGTGGTGGAGAGATTAGTGTTGAACGGAGGGTGAGGACACAATGAGAACATTCTTTTACAATTTAGGATACTTTTTGATGGAGGCAAAGAGGACGCTTCGTTTTAATCCCTTATCCAATCTTTTCTCAATTATCGGTACCGGACTAATTTTATTCCTGCTGGGTATGGTACTGGCAGGCTGGTCGGTGGGAGATCAATTGATTACTTCCTTACGAGATGAGGCAGAGGTTAGTGCTTACTTTACGGAAGTTACGGACAAGGAGGAGGCCCTTATATTGCTGGATACAATTAAGAATATGGAGGGTGTATTGGATGCTCATTATATTGATGAAGCACAAGCGCGTACACAGATGAAGGAGATGCTAGGAGATGAAGCTCAAATACTTGAGTTATTCGAAGACAATCCCTTTGATGCCTTTCTTGAGGTTAAGATTAATTTAGAACAAATGGATACTGTGCTAAGTAATGTTAAAAACCTGAAGGGTATCGAATATGTTCGTGATAATCGTGAGGTTTTGGAGCAAATGAAGAATATTACCAAAGGGTTAAAATTACTTGGGACTTTAGTTATTCTTGCAGTTGGAGTTACTACTTTAATTATCATTTCTCACATGATTCGCCAGGGTATTTACAATAATAAGGAGCAGATTAATACGCTTCGATTACTTGGTGCACCAAATAGTTTTATTGGCTTCCCATTTGTACTGACAGGTATGCTGTTAACCTTATGCGGAGGCATTGTTGCGATGGTACTTCTCATTATATTAATCAACGGAGGTTATAGTCAGTTAAGTGGTTCCATACCTTTTATACCTATGCCGGCAAAAGATGAAATGAGAGATAAGGTAAGCTTAATTATAGTAATAGTAAGTATCTTATTAGGACTCTTAGGAAGTTTGTTTGGATTATCCTCCATAAAAAATGAAAAGAATAGTTAATATATCAGGAGTAGTAGACTAGACGTCAATGCATTCGCATTGGCGTTTATCATGTGCGAATAATCGTATAAGCGAACAGAGAAAGGTATGGGTTCTGTATTATTTTAGGAAATTTTAATCATTAACTAACTATATTTCATAAATTAAATATGCTATACTTCTTAGAAGCAGATATTGAATACAGAAAAAGAACTCAATAAAAGATAAATTTACTGACATAATGGAGGTATAAAGATGATTAGCTTTATGAATGACTACAGTGAGGGAGCTCATCCAAGAGTAATGGAATTATTAATGAAATCAAATCTGGAACAGAATATCGGCTATGGAGAGGATGTTCACTGTGAGAGAGCAAAGAAGTATATAAAACAGCAACTTCAACGGGAGGATGTGGATATTCATTTTATTCCTGGGGGTACACAGACTAATTTATTAGTTATTTCATCGTTTTTAAGACCACACCAGTGTGTCATCGCAGCTCATACCGGTCATGTTAATGTTCACGAGACCGGAGCCATTGAGGCTACCGGACATAAGGTTGTTACTATGCCAGCAATCGATGGTAAACTTACACCTGCTGCAATTATAGAAGCCTTAGAGAGTCACTCGGGTGAACATATGGTATTGCCAAAGATGGTTTACATCTCTGATACAACAGAACTGGGTACAATTTATACAAAAGCGGAATTGACAGCTCTTCATAAACTTTGTAAAGAGAAGGGATTACTCCTTTTTCTGGATGGAGCTCGATTAGGCTCTGCCTTAACGTGTAAGACAAATGATCTGTCGCTAGAAGATATAGCAAAGTTAGTGGATGTCTTTTATATTGGTGGCACTAAAAATGGAGCATTGTTAGGGGAAGCTCTAGTTATCTGTAAAGAGGAATTGAAGGAAGATTTCCGTTATATGATCAAGCAAAGAGGCGCTATGATGGCCAAGGGATTTGTCCTTGGAATTCAATTTGAAGCCTTATTTGAAGATAATCTGTACTATGAATTAGGTCGCCATGCCAATCAAACGGCTGAGAAAATTGCCGAGGTATTGCAAAAGTGTGGATATGCCTTTTATGCACCGACTTGTTCCAATCAGCTCTTCCCGATATTACCGAATGAGGTTCTTGAGCAATTATCAAAGAATTTTATATTCATGGAACAAGCAAAAGTAGATGAGAAACATAGTGCAATTCGTCTTGTAACCTCATGGGCTACAACTGATGAAAACGTTGATGCGTTATGTGAATTTTTGCAGAATATATAATTCAAGAGAATATTTTAAAAGATTGAATAGTCGTGATATGGTGTTGCTTTGCAGCATCTATTAGGTAGTGTGAATAAAGTTATTCTAAATAATACTGAAATAAATTGGGGGTATATAAATGTTAACTAGGAAGAATGCTAAAAATGGTGATGAATTATCCATACTAGGTTTTGGATGTATGAGATTTCCGACGAAGGGAAATAGCATTGATGAGGTAAGATCAATAGCAATGATTAGAGATTCAATCGAAAAAGGTGTGAATTATTTTGATACCGCATATTTCTATCATGGTGGAAAAAGTGAAGCTTTACTAGGAGATGCATTAGCCGGAGGATACAGAGAAAGAGTTAAGGTTGCTACGAAACTACCACCTTTTATGGTTAATAAATTAGATGGTGCAAAGAAAATACTAACCACTCAGTTAACGAAATTACAGACAAACTACATCGATTATTACCTACTTCATATGCTCTCAGATAAACCAACCTTCGATCGTATGGTGGCTATTGGTGTAATGGAGTGGCTGGAGCAGTTAAAAAAAGAGGGTACAATTCGCAATATTGGCTTCTCTTTTCACGGAAATAAAACTGACTTCGAGCAATTAATCGTTGCATATCCCTGGGATTTCTGCCAAATTCAATATAATTATCTTGATGAAAATAATCAAGCAACAAAGTCTGGACTTCAACTGGCATATTCATTGGGAATACCGGTTGTGGTCATGGAGCCCTTACGTGGTGGAAAACTGGTTAATAATTTACCGGAACAAGTAGTAAATGAATTTATGAGCTATGATCCAAAACGCACCCCTGCAGAATGGGCACTACGTTGGATTTGGAATCATCCCGAGGTATCCGTGATCTTATCCGGTATGGGCGATGAAAAGCAGATCGCAGAAAATGTCCGAATTGCAGATGATGCTAGGGCAAATTCCTTTACAGAGGAAGAACTTAAGGTATTTGACCGAGTGAAGGCTATCATGCTGGAAAAGACAAAGGTTCCCTGCACTGCCTGTGGATACTGTATGCCTTGTCCCTCAGGAGTGGATATTCCCGGCTGTTTTGCAGCTTATAATGATAAATATCTGTTGGGTGATAAAAGAAACCGTTTCAAATATATGCAGACAATTGGCGTAATGTCTAAGCAACCAGGCTATGCCTCCCTTTGTACAGAATGTGGTAAATGTGAACGTCATTGTCCACAGAGTATCCAAATACGCAGTGAACTTAAGACAGTTAAGAAAGAGATGGAAGGTCCATTATTTAAACCGGTGGTTTTTGTTGCAAGGAAGATCTTAAAGATAAAATAGGATTAGTTAAATTCATATTAATAATTAAGGAATAGTTTCAATTCAAATCAATAAGATGGATTTGTTTATAGTCCAATAAAATAGAATTTGCATGTGTATTAAATAATAAAGTAGATGAATGAATTCTAACTTATGAAATAACATAGTAAAATGCATACTTGGGAACGAAAATCTAATACCAAGTGTGCATTTTTTATATCAGTTTATCAAAGAATAGAAAGAGAATTCATTGCTGCGAATGAGGAAGAGAAAATATGGATACAGTTCGTACGAAAATATTTGAATATGGGGAAAAGGAAATGGATTATTTGAGAGGTGTTGATCATCTATTGGGAGCGGCAATCGATCGTATTGGAAAGATTGACCGCGTAATAATCCCTGATCTTTTTCCTGCACTAATCTATGCTATTATTGGACAACAAATTTCGTTGAAGGCTGCTCGGACAATATGGGCTAGACTACAGGAGCGATTTATTGAAATAACGCCGGAACATATTGCGGTAATCCCGTTGGAGGACATTCAACAGTGTGGTATGCAATCAAAAAAGGCAGGTTGTATTAAGGGGATTGCCGAAGTAATTGCGAAAGGTGAATTGGATTTGAATAGTCTTTATGATATGTCAGATGAGGAGGTAATCAAAAGTTTATCTTCTTTGAGTGGTATTGGTGTCTGGACAGCAGAAATGCTGTTATTAAATTCGATGGAACGACCAAATATTATCAGTTATGGTGATATAGCAATCCGACGCGGTATCATGTATTTATATGGGCTAACAGAGCTTACGAAAGACCAATTTGCTGGATATAAAGAACGATATTCACCGTATGGTTCCGTGGCTTCTATATATTTGTGGAGATTGTCTTACGAGCATACGGTTGTTGATAAAGATCAAGATAAAGATCAAGATAAAGATCAAGATAAAGATCAAGATAAAGATCAAGGTAAAGATCAAGATAAAGATCAAGATAAAGATCAAGATAAAGATCAAGATCAAGATCAAGATAAAGGTCAAGATAAAGGTCAAGATAAAAATAAAGAGAAAAATAGAGATAAGATAAACTTAAAAAATAATCAATGAGGAAGGAGATTTGTAAATGGTATAGTTTGTAACTTTTCTCATTTGCAGAATTCAATTAATAACTTTAGGTCGCATTTGAGGAAAAATCTTAAATTAAATTAAGATATAATTAAATGAAACGAATGAATAATTGGACATATATTTATTAATTGTAATTAATGTTTAAGTAATGTAAAATAAGGAAGGATTAATATAATAAATATTTTTGTAGTATTTATAGAAATTGTAGAAGATAGAACAGAATAAATTTAAGAGATGAATAACCAAAAGTATTGTAACTAGTATTGAATAATGTGGTTGAGGATGAAGATATGAAGCATCAATTATTGAAGGATTGCACCCTATGTCCAAGGGAATGTCATATTGATCGAACGTTAGGGGAAAAGGGGTATTGCAATGCAAATGAGGAGCTGGTAGTAGCTAGGGCGGCTCTTCACGCGTGGGAGGAGCCTTGTATCTCAGGTGAAGAAGGTTCTGGTACCGTATTCTTCTCCGGTTGTGCTTTGGGTTGCATCTATTGCCAAAATCACAATATAGCAAAGGGTTTCGTAGGGAAAAAGATTACAGTTGAACGGCTATCGGATATTTTCATGGAGCTTCAAGATAAAAAAGCAAATAATATAAATCTGGTCACACCTAGTCATTATGTACCCCAGATTATGGAAGCACTTCGTATTGCACGTGAAAAAGGGTTGAAGATACCCATTGTTTACAATTGCAGTGGATATGAAAAGAAAGAAACACTTCGACTTTTAGAGGGATATGTGGACATTTACCTGCCGGATTTGAAGTATATGGCGGATGAACCAGCCATCAAATATTCTAACTGTAAGGACTACTTTCAATATGCATCTGAAGCAATTATGGAAATGGTTCGGCAAGTAGGAGAAGTAGCTATTGACGAGCGTGGTATGATGAATAAGGGTGTAATCGTAAGACATCTGACTTTACCCGGATACATAACTGATTCAAAGAATATCCTTAAATATTTATATGATACCTTTGGCGATACTATATTTATTAGTATAATGAATCAATACACACCAGTATATCCAGTGGAAGACTATCCAGAGCTTAATCGTAGGATTACCGAAGAGGAATACAATGAACTGGTGGAATATGCAATTGATTTAGGTGTTGAAAACGGATTTATTCAAGAAGGAGATACCGCATCCGAAAGCTTTATACCGGAATTTAACGAAGAAGGAGTTTAATTATAATGGGTGATATGAATAGAAAGTCACAGAGCAATAAAAAAGGAACAAGTCAAGGTGATTGGAATAAAGGAAGAACAGGAGCATCTGCAAGACCAGGAGCTAGTGGAAGAGCTGGGTCTGGTGGAAGAGCTGGAGCTGCTGGAAAATCACATTCTAGCGGACCAGGAGGAAGATCAAGTAGATCAGAATCCGGTGGATATGCAGGAAGAACTAGTAGACCAGAATCAGGTGGATATGCAGGAAGAACTGGTAAGCCAGAATCCGGTGGATATGCAGGAAAGACTAGTAGACCAGAATCAGGTGGATATGCAGGAAAGACTAGTAGATCAGAATCCAATGGATATGCAGGAAGAACTGTTAGACCAGAATCCGGTGGATATGCAGGAAGAACAGGTAAGCCAGAAACCAGTGGATATGCAGGAAGAACTGTTAGACCAGAATCCGGTGGATATGCAGGAAGAACAGGTAAGCCAGAATCCGGTGGATATGCAGGAAGAACAGGTAAGCCAGAATCCGGTGGATATGCAGGAAGA
>JAQSYO010000026.1 GCA_029256105.1 Herbinix sp. | reverse complement strand
TGGATCGGGAATGGAGTGTTTGATATGAGCTTCGGAAAGATGAACATACAAATAGATATTGTTCATGTGTCAATCGTAAAGGACAGCGAGGGATTTGCCACACAGAGTGACACCGTTCTGGCATCTATCAGAGCATACAGAGAAGATCGGCATGGAAGTGAAAGATGGGCTAACCTTGCAGCATTTCAGGAAGCAAGCTCTCTTTTTCGATTTCGTGCAATACCGGAGCTTACTGTGGATACTAAAATGACTATTGTCTGTGGAGATGAGCGGTTCCGGATTATAAGTGTAGAAGATGTACGTGGTAAGGGGATGTATGTAGAAGCTCTTACAAGTAAACTGGAACCGTCAGTGAGGTGATATAAATATGGCAAAGATGCAGGTTAAATTGCCGGAAGAGTTTTTACTAAAGGTATCAAGGCTTGAGGAACAGACGGATGTGATTTTGCCGAAGGTACTGGAAACAGGGGGAAACATTGTCTTGGAAAAGGCTCAGAGTAATCTTCGTTCTATAGTCGGAAGGGATACCAAATATCCGTCTGTATCAACAGGAGAATTGGTCGGTTCACTGGGTTTGTCTCCAGCTAAGCTTGATAAGAATGGGAATTATAACGTAAAGATTGGTTTTGCAGAACCGCGTTCTGACGGCGGATCCAATGCGAAGCTTGCCAGTATCCTTGAATACGGAAAGCACGGACAGCCAGCAAAGCCCTTTTTAGCACCGGCAAAATCAGCTTCCCGTCGCGCCTGTATGAATGCCATGACTGCAAAGCTTGAGGAGGAGATAGGAAGGATATGAGTGTTCTGGAGGAGTTGACAACCTTATTATACATTATTCCGATTCCTGTGGAAACCGGTGTATTCAGTGGTACAGCACCGGATGTGTATGCTGTGCTTACTCCGATTGCAGATACCTTCGGATACCATGCAGATAACAGGCCGGAATATGATGTGCAGGAAGCAAGGATTTCACTGTTCTCTAAAACAAATTACAGGCAGATAAAGAACCAGATAGTGAACGAACTGATTGACTCGGGGTTTACTGTGACTGACCGTCGTTACCTGGGTCATGAGGATGACACAGGATATCACCATTACGCCATGGATGTGGCGAAGCATTACGGATTGGAGGAATAACACTATGGCAACTATTGGCCTTGATAAATTGTATTATGCAGCAATTACCGAGGATACCGACGGCGAAGAAACATATGGAACACCTGCGATTTTGGCGAAAGCCATCAGTGCAGAGATGTCGGTCGAACTGACAGAAGCAATATTATATGCTGATGACGGTGCTGCTGAGGTAGTAAAGGATTTTAATAACGGTACGCTTTCGCTTGGGGTGGACGACATCGGAGCATCTGTTGCAGCAGCTTTGACTGGAGCAACTACGGACGACAACGGTGTGCTGATTTGTGCCAGTGAGAGCACAGGAGCACTTGTGGCGGTGGGATTTCGGGCATTAAAAGCAAACGGACGCTACCGTTATTTTTGGTTGTACCGAGTGAAGTTTGGTTTGCCAGCAACCAACCTTCAGACAAAGGGTGAATCGATCACTTTTTCCACTCCCACCATAGAAGGAACGATCATGCGAAGAAACAAGCTGGACGGTAATGGTAAACACCCTTGGAAAGCAGAGGTTACCGAGGGAGATGCAGGAGTTCCGGCATCTGTTATCACCGGATGGTATACACAGGTTTATGAACCGGTATATACACCGGCACCTTGATAGGAGGCTGACACTATGGAAACGGAAAGAAGTGCTGAAATTATCATTAGTGGGGAAACCTATCTGCTGACCCTTACTACCCGTGCTACGAAGGAAATTGCCAAACGTTATGGAGGCTTAGAGAACCTGGGCGAAAAGCTTCTAAAAGCAGAGAATTTTGAACTGGCGCTAGATGAGGTTGTGTGGCTGATCACGCTTTTAGTGAATCAGGGAATTCTTATTAACAATTTAAAACATAAGGAGGCTCCAAGGGAATTATTAACGGAAGAGGAAGTAGAACTACTAACCTCGCCACTTGAGCTGGCAAGTTACAAGGAAGCAATCACGGAAGCGATGTTTAAAGGTACTAAGAGGAATATAGTAAGTGAAGAGGAAAATTCAAAAAAGGCATAAACCGGGTGAGCGATGAAGAACTGTTCACCCGGTTTTATTATTACGGTACCGTGCAGATGGGCATGGATGAAGAAAGATTCTGGCTCATGCCCATTGGTTATTTTTTTGATCTATGGACTTGTCATAAGCAGTTCTTGGGGATTGAGAAAAATAAACGGATTATGACAATTGACGATATCATTCCGGAAAGTATATAATATTTTTACTACTTGAAAACGATGAAATATAATTACTAAGGAGGAGTGGGAGCTTAATGTATAGCGATGATTGGTTGCGATTGGAGTATAAAAATGGAGGTCCCATTGAAATAATCAATAATGCAGGCTATCAGAATACGAAATCACTATTAGGAGTAGATTTTAAAATATGGACTGATAGTAGTGAAAGCATTATTGGCATCTCAGTGGGTTTTAGCACAAGATATAGTGAGTTTTATTATGATCTGCCAGTTGATGAGTGGATGAAGTTTCTTAAGTTAGTTCTAAAGAGCACTGATTTTGGAGAAACACAAAAGCTGTTCAGTAAATTTCAAAAGGAAAATGAAGAAGATGCTTTCGCATTCCAGAATTCTTTAGAATTATATGAAATCAAGTATGATAAAATTGCGTTTTACGATGTTGACGATTTAGGATAAGAAAAAATACCATTGCTGGGGCAATCTAAAAAAGGGTTGCTCTATTTTTATGCCCATTTTTAAGGAGGAGGTGGTGGCATGGCAGACGATTTTGGATTAAAGATAGGGGTCGAGGGAGAAAAGGAATTTAAGAATGCTCTTAAGGATATTAACCAAGCCTTTAAAGTAATCGGCAGTGAGATGAACCTTGTGGCATCCCAATTTGACAAAAATGATAAAAGCATTCAGGCATTGTCCGCAAGAAATGAAGTTTTAAATAAGCAGATGGATAGCCAGAAAGATAAAATCGAGACACTCCGTGCAGCTCTTCAAAATGCCGCCGACTCCTTTGGTGAAAGTGACAGGCGTACACAGTCCTGGGCAATCCAACTGAACAATGCACAAGCAGAACTAAACGGCATGGAACGGGAGTTGGAAAGTAACAACAAGGCTCTGGAGAGTGCGGGTACTGGCTTTGATGATACAGAGAAACAGGCAGATCAATTCGGTGATGAACTCAACGCCACCGCCGATGATGCAGACAAATCAGGAAATAGGTTTGAAAAACTCGGTGGTATCCTGAAAGGAATTGGGATTGCCATGGGAACAGCTCTTGTTGCTATCAGTACGGCAGTAGTGGGGGCTTCCAAAGCCTTAACGGATATGACTGTGGGAGCTTCCCAGTATGCCGATGATATTCTGACTATGTCAACGGTTACCGGCATGAGCACCGATAGCCTTCAAGCCTATCAATATGCTGCAGAACTCGTGGACACCTCGCTAGAAACGCTGACTGGAAGCATGGCAAAAAATGTGCGGTCGATGACATCCGCACGTGACGGAACCGGAACAGCAGCCAAAGCCTATAAGACACTGGGTATTTCAGTTACTGATGCAAACGGGAATCTAAGGGACTCGGAAACTGTATACTGGGAAGCAATTGATGCACTTAAGAATGTTTCCAACGAGACAGAGCGGGATTCAATTGCCATGCAGTTGTTCGGGAAAAGTGCACAGGAGTTAAACCCGCTCATTGAACAAGGCTCGGAAGGAATCGCAAAGCTTACCAAGGAAGCAGGAAACATGGGAGCTGTTATGAGTCTTGAATCCTTAGAGGCTTTGGGTAGGTTCGATGATTCTATGCAGAGACTTAGTTCAGGAAGCAAGGCTGCAAAAAACGCACTTGGAATGGTTCTCTTGCCACAGCTGCAGGAATTAGCCGATAGCGGAGTTGGACTTCTTGGTGAATTCACGCGGGGACTAAATGAGTCCGGTGGTGACTGGACAAAAATCAGTGAAGTAATCGGTAGTACGGTAGGAAGTATTGCAGATATGATTTTAAAGCAGTTACCCAATATGATACAGCTTGGTCTGGAACTCGTATCTTCTATAGGAGGGGCAATCTTAGCTAATCTCCCCATGCTTATAAATACTGCATCACAGATTATTACGACACTTTTGAATGGTCTTATTGAAGCACTTCCACAGATTACAAATGGTGCTTTGCAACTTGTGCTTGCCCTTGTGGACGGAATTATTGCAAACCTTCCTGCAATTGTGGGTGCAGCCCTTCAGATGATTGCGGCTCTGGCTACAGGAATCGCGGAGGCACTTCCAACACTTATCCCAGCCATCGTACAGGCAGCGGTTCTGATTGCAACAACATTGATTGAAAATCTTCCCCTAGTCCTTGATGCTGCGTTGCAGCTAATCCTTGGGCTTGCAAAAGGTCTTATTGATGCGATACCGCAGCTAGTCGAGGCCCTGCCTACAATTATCACTGCAATTTTGGATTTCATAATAAGTTCCATCCCTCAAATTATTGATGCCGGAATTAAGCTATTGGTTTCGCTCATAACTGCGTTACCTAAGATAATCGCAAGCATTGTAGCAGCACTTCCGCAGATCATTACGGCAATTATTAGGGCCATTATTCAGTCTGTTCCGCTTTTAATCCAGGCAGGAATTGACCTGTTAGTGTCGCTGATCAAAGCTCTGCCGCAGATTATTAAAGAGATTATCACTGCAATACCTATAATTGTGGATGGTCTTGTAACAGCAATTATCGATAATCTTCCTCTTATTATCCAGGCAGGAATTGAGCTGTTCCTTGCTCTTATACAGGCAATGCCGACGATCATCGTTGAGCTTGTGAAAGCAGTTCCTTTAATCATATCTTCCATGGTAAGTGCTTTTGCTAACAACATCGGAAAGATGAGTGATATCGGGAAAAAACTGATACAGGGACTTTGGCAAGGAATTTCTGATGTTGCTGGTTGGTTGTGGAATAAGGTATCCGGTTTCTTTAGCTCTCTTACAGATAGGATAAAGGATTTCTTTGGGATTAACTCACCTTCAACACTGTTTGCCGGATTAGGGTTTAATATGGGAGAAGGTATCGGTGTAGGTTTTGAAAATGCAATGAAGACGGTTGCCAATGACATGATTAATGCAATACCAACAGAGTTTGATGTAAATGCTGGTTATAATAGGAACGATGCTTTTGGTAGCCGTACTGGTTATGGACTTTCAGGAACAGGAACTACAATCAATCAGAACATATCTGTCGTAACACCAAAAGCACTCTCGGAAAAGGAACTGGCTAGAGAATTCAAGAACCTGTCGCAAAAGCTTGCAATGTCATATTAAGGAGGAGTGCCCATGGAGGTTATGTATATCAATTCAAATGGAGAAAGCCTTACCATAAAGCAGGCAAAACCGTATTTTCTGGAAAAACTGGACGGTACGGGCAGTATCCGAAATACCGTCAATACCTTCAAGGCACCGGAACAGGACGGTGCTTTTTATGTGTCTTCAACCCTTGATATGCGAAACATCACATTGGAGGGAACGATTATAGCTGAGAATGCAGATAAAGCCTATGAAATGCGGAAAGTCTTCCTTCGGTTTTTTAGTCCAAAGAAATCGGGTGTATTAAGGTACCGGGATAGGCAGATTTCCTGCATCGTGGAAGAAGCAGTTCTGACCGTATCTATTAGGGAGAGGGTACCGAAGTTCTTTTTAAGCCTTCTCTGTCCATCTCCCTTCTTTGAAACACTGGAGGAGGTAAGGCAGGAGCTTGCTTCCTGGGATGCATTGTTTGAATTTTCTCTTGAGATTCCGATGGGAGGCATTGAATTAGGTGCAAGACAGCCAAGCCAGATTATTGCGGTGGATAATATCGGAGACGTATCCTGCGGTTGTGAGATTGTTTTCAAGGCACTGGGCACGGTTACAAATCCGGAACTTTTGCATTTGGATACAGGAGAGTATGTAAAAATTCTCACCACAATGAGCTCTGGAGATGAATTTCACATATATACGCACTTTGCAGGAAAACGGGTGATAAGTATCATAGGCACTACACAGAGCAATGCATTTTATCTGTTGGATACCGATTCGGATTTCTTTCAACTTTCACCCGGTATAAACAACCTTCGATACGATGCGTCAGTTAATCTGGAACTTCTGGATGTCAGTATTTATTATCGTCCACAGTTTCTGGGGGTGTAGTCTATGGAACTATATGTATTTAATCAGAACCGTGCCCTGATTGGAGTTGTGGAATCCTTTGAGTACCTAAGGTGGACCAGACGCTATTCCCAGTGTGGTTCCTTTGAACTTAAGGCAAATGCATCTTCCGAGAATGCAGCCCTGCTTCAAGAAGGAAATTATATCTGGAAAAATGACGATGAGGAAGTGGGGTTAATCGAATATCTGCAGTTGTCGCAGACTGACAGTGAGAGCATCACGGTAAGTGGACGGTTTGCCACTGTACTACTGGGCAGGCGTATTATTTGGAATACGGAAACCTTAAACGCTGATCTTTCTGTCTGTATCGGACAGCTGATAAACCATAATGTCATTTCACCTACAGACTCCAACCGTCAGATAGCAAATCTAAGCTTTTCGTCACCGGCTTTAAGTAAATCGGTGAAAAAGCAGGTTTCCTATAATAACCTTCTGGATGAAATACAGGAGCTCTGTAATTCTACATCCGTAGGAATTAAGACCGTATTTGTACCATCATCGGGGCACCTTACGGTAACACTCTACATTGGAGAGCCTTCTCAGGCTGTGTTTTCAAAGGAATATGAGAATCTGCTTGATCAGACCTTTACAAAAAACACAGCAGGGTATGCCAATACCGCCAAGATAGGAGGGGAAGGGGAGAGTGAGGTTGACCGTGTCTTTGCATACATCATAGACGGTACGGGGGAAAACAGGAGGGAAGCCTTTGTAGATGCAAAGGATCTTCGATCTGCAGATTTTCCTACCGATTATACGGAAGCCTTAACCTACCGTGGGCAGACAAGGCTTGCGGAATTTGCCACAGCGCAGTCCTTTGATGTTATCGTAAATAATCATGGAAATTTAATATATAAAACGGATTATGATCTGGGTCAGACGGTACAGGTCATCTCAAAAAAATGGGGAGTATCCATGACCACCCGTATTGTGGAGGTGGAAGAAAGTTATGGCAGGGACGGACAGAGCATCAGCGTTACCTTTGGAAAAGCAGAACTAACGATAGCGCAGAAGATAAAATCAGATTTTAGTCAGGTTAGGACAGCTCTTGGTGCTCCGGCAGGGATTTCAGAATTACTGGTGGATGAAAACAGCTGGGCTGATTTACAAAGGTTCTCTGGCGGTGTCATGATAAGCTCTGCAAAGCTGGCTGTGAATACGTCGACTGCCGGAGGAAATGACCCTACCCTGGCAAAATACTTTCACGTAGCAAGGGTAGTCATTAACGGTTCCTATAACCGTATTGCCTTTAAATTTGATTACTTTGGCACGGGTACCACACCCAAAACCGGCACGATAGAAGGGTATGTTTATTCTACGTCCTCCTTTGCAACGATGTCCATCCAGTCCTTTGTGCAGGCTTACACAAGGGATAAAAGTCCTTTTTTATCCACGGATATAAAGATAGTAAAATCAACAAGTTCCACCCGGACAATATGGGATATCTATATTTGGCTTTCGGATTATGGAACCGCGTATTTAAATGGTTTGTATGCGTTAATCGAATCAGGAAATTTAATTGCCGATCCTGATAACGGGGCACTGATTCTTGTGGCAAACCTTCCGGCGGTATCATCTACCTTTTCATATGGCGATCAGACCTTCACGGTATCGGCTGTTGATAGCGGTGTGGTAAAGACAGCCACCTTCAGCGAGGACGGAGTTTTCTATAAGCTGCAGTTGCCAAACCGTGATGTCAGCCTTACATCAACGGACAATCCATTGCAGATTGGCACTTCTACCGGTGTGAACATGGTTTTTGATGCAAACGAAATACAGGCTCGTAATAATGGTTTGGGCTCTCCAATGTATCTCAACCTTGAGGGCGGTGCTGTATGCGTTAACGGTGATACTACCACGGGCATCATTTATGGCGGAGATACAGGGTATCTTGAATTATCGGATACAGATTTGGAAAACAGTTTTACGATTTATTCTACGGCTCAACGTCCGAGATTAAGAAAGATAGGGAAAATGGTGCATTTTCATGGGGCAATGTTACCAGCTGCAGGAGCTGCCATAAATTCAGCAACGAACTTAAGCTTCTATACCCTACCAAGCGAATATAGACCAATGTCAGGGTATGTTACAATAAGATGTCAGGGATCAGGAATTAATACCTGGTTGTTACAGATAACAAGTGCAGGAGTGTGTTCCTGCAGCAGATATGGAACAAATGTTTATGCAACAAGCATTGCAGGAACAGAATGGCTGACGTTTAATGCTACATGGTTTGTTAGTTGATAGAAAAGGAAAAAAGAGTAATACAACCGTGATGAAAGGAGGGTATCAGAGGTGGAAAAGAGTGGATTTTTCAATTCTTCCAGTGGCGACAGGGTGTACGATGCAGCCGACTTTGCGGCCTATTTCGGAAGCCTGGTTTCTAATGGTATTTTTTATATAACTACCTCAAATCTGCAGGTAACACCAACAACAGGAATGACCGTTAGTATTGCGGCCGGAAGTGCATGGATCAACGGCTACCGTTATGAAAATACAGAAGCACTGAACAAGACACTGGCAACTGCTAACGGCTCTTATCCAAGAATTGACCGTATCATAATCCGGTGGAGCCTTCTTAACCGAAGTATCACAGCTGCGGTATTGACAGGAACAGCGGCAGCTACACCGACTGCTCCGGCATTGACACGCAGTACCGATGTTTATGAACTGTGTATAGCAGAGATTTTAGTTCCTCAAGCGGCTACCTTGATAACGTCGGGGAATGTAACAGACACAAGACTTTCTTCTTCCCTTTGTGGGACTGTGAATTCGCTGGTGACAGCGGTGTATGAGTGAGGTGAATTCCTATGGCAGATTATCAGGCTACAAATGCATGCTGCTGGCGTGACGGGGATTATATTCCTTCCATAACCGAAGATATCAGACAGGGTGTCTACGGTGACCTAGATGAGTGCGTTGGTGTAATGATTTTTAGTCTTACATCTATAAGAAACCAATATGAGGATTATTACCCGACAAGTGTATCACTTGCCCTGACACGTACTGGTTCCGGTTCCTGGGGCAGTGATCGAACAATGACGCTATATGCCGGAAATCAGACAGGTATTCCTGCGGTGAGTTCTTCCACAAATGTAGCTGCCTCCCGACCTACAAAGGTAACCTCTGGCTATAACTATACCGTTTTGGCAGGACAGGGGGATAAAACTTTTAACATAGCAACTGCACTAATTGACTCCATCGGAAGCGGTGCGAGCAACTGTCTCTTTATTGATGCCGGCTCCAGCACAACGAACTATATGTCCTTTAAAGGACGTAACGATCTGACAAAGATTGTTCTTACCATTAGCTGGGCAAGCCGCACGACAGCAGCAGGTGCACCGACCACCTGCTCGCTAAGCAGTACCCTTGCGGAAGGTAATGTAACCTTGTCATGGAGTGGAGCAAAGGCAGGTACGAACAACGCAATTTCTTTCTATGAAATTCAGTATAGTGATTCTACAGATAATACCACATGGGGAAGCTGGACGGCATTAACTACTGTAACCACATCCGCTACCAGTGGAAGCCTATCGGTTGCTCCTCCTGCTACCAGAGGTAATTTTCGCAGGTTTCGCATTCGAACCTGTGGTACTGCGGGCAGTTCATATTATTCCGGATGGAAGGTTTCCACAAACTCTGTCCGGAAGAATACCCTTCCTACAGCTCCAAGTGCGGTGGCTGCATCACCGGAAATATACAGTAATGAAACCATCACGCTTACATGGTCTGGGGCGAGTGGAGGAACAAGTTCAATTAAGGGATACCGGATTTCAAGCCGAACATCTACAGATAACAGTACCTGGAGTGGCTGGACAGAGTTAGCAATAATTAATTTGAGTTCCAGCGGAGGAATCTTTAATCCGACAGTCTCAAATATATCGGGAACTTATACACAGTTTGGCATCTGGACGATAGATGTACTGAATGCTTATTCTACGGAAAAAGTCAGTAATAGCATTTACTGTAATATTACTGCCTGTACAGAACCATCAATGTTTACGCTAAGCGCAACAATAGCGGAAGGAAATTTGACGTTATCATGGAGTGGAGCTGCTGCCGGAGCAGGTAATGCGATAACGGGTTATGAGATACAGTACAGCGATTCAAGTGATAATAGTACCTGGGGTGCATGGACTGCGCTTACCACAGTATCATCTGCTTTAACAGACGGGTACTTAAGTGTATCACCTCCATCCATGAGGGGAGATTACCGGAGATATCAGATACGTACGTTAGGAACGGCAGGAAGCAGTTATTATTCCGGATGGAAGGTATCCTCAAATTCTGTTCGTAAGAATATCTTGTCGACACCGCCATCCAGTCTGTCTGTATCTCCGTCTCTGTACGAGACATTATCAGTAATGATAACCTGGAGCGGAACTGTGACGGGTACCAGCCCCATCAAGCAGTATGTACTACAGCGAAGCACATCGATTATGGGCAACCCACCATGGTCCTCCTATGAAACACTTGCGATAATAGTATCCGGTGAAACACTCGGAAGTTATACAGCAGAGGCTTCCCAAACTCCCGGAACTTCAACGAGGTATCGCCTAAGCGTTACTGATTCGTTGGATGCTGTATCTTCTTATGTGGTTAGTAACACGGTCAGAAAGAACAGCCCACCTGCAGCACCAGTGATAAGTAGCCCAGTGTCCGGAAAATCCATCTATAACCAAACACCGCGTTTTATGTTAACAACAGGTGTGGAATCGGATGGTCAAACGCAGATAGTGGAAGTAAAGATTGACTCTGGAGAATGGCATAACAGTGTGGATGATCCAGGGATGTTCTCCACAAGTGGTTATATTGGTGACAGTACTAAAACAGTGTATCAGGCATCAACCCTGGCGGCAGGGAGCCATATCGTGATCTTTCGATGCTTGGACAGTGACTTGTTATCTCCAAGCATGGAGGTTACCAGAACATTTATTGTACTGCCTTCACCATTTGAGACAATTACAGCCAATATAACTCATGTTAAGGCGATGCATATTATGGCACTCCGAACAGCGGTCAATACCATTCGTCAGTATTATGGTATGGCAATCGTGTCATGGGACGAGGATATCGTCGCAGCAAAGACGGCCATAAGAGACTGGCCATACCATATCACTGAGGTGCGTGCTGCACTTGAGCCAGTTATCACGATGATAAACGGCTTTGATACTTCTTCAACTTTTGACATACCGCCAGTGATATGGCTACCTATCGGTACCGGCAGGCCAAAAGCGGATGTGGTACAGCAAATTCAAAACTTAATCCTTACAATGTAAGGCAGTTATAATTCCAAGCGCTCTTATTTTGTAGGGCGCTTTCCTATTAACAATTTAAGATTGGAGGTTTGGATTATGAAAGTGATATGGAACTGGATACAGACATCTCTTGTGGCAGCCGGTGCGTTTATGGGATGGTTTCTTGGCGGCTTGGATGGCTTCCTTTATGCACTTATTACTTTTGTTGTGATCGATTATATAACAGGCGTGCTTTGTGCCATTATTGATAAGAATCTTTGCAGTAAAATCGGAGCCAAAGGCATCTTTAAAAAGATCCTTATATTTGCACTAGTAGGAGTAGGGCACATACTCGACACGTATATTTTGGGCTCAGCCGGTAACCCGAATGGCAGTGTGCTTCGTACGGCGGTGATTTTCTTCTACTTAAGTAATGAGGGTATTTCTATTCTTGAAAATGCAGCTCATATTGGGCTGCCTATCCCAGAAAAGCTTAAGGATATACTAAAGCAATTGCATGAGCGTGACGACAATGGACCATCTTCACCGGAGGGATGAGTATGATTGACTTAACAAAAGCGGTAACGGTATTCATCGGGCGGCGAGGGGAGAACAATTACCGAAACATCGAGTTTGATGTATCCAGCTTACTAGAAGATAAATACCCGTCAGCTGCTCTGAATGCAATATATAAAAGACCCGATGGCATTGCCTATCCAGTAGTCACGAACTACAGTACCGGAGTTCTGACATGGTCACCAAGTGCGACAGACACATCGGTCGTCGGAGTCGGTCGGTTGGAGATCAGGGTTACTTATGGGGAAGTGGTCGGGAAAAGTGCTCGGATTTTTACCATTATTGAGGAGGCTCTTGCAGATGGTATTTTTATACCACCGGAACCTCCTGCACAGGAGTGGCTTAACCAGGTGCTTTCAGCCTTAGCCGCACTTGATGTGAATGATGTATATAGTATGCTTACTCTCACCTATAACCTGTTAAATGATAACTATGATCTGCTAAACACCACGCATGATCTATTAAATGAAAGTTATACGATGTTAAACACCACACACAGCCTGTTAAATGACAACTATGACCTACTTAACAATACGTATGATATGGTCAATGATACGCATAATATGTTGTCTATGCGGACAGGGATTTTACTTAACCATTGGCATCCTATAGAAACAGCGACCGCACCAGATATGGCAAGCAGAAGAGCATCCATCACATTCACGAACATTGCAAACGGTAATAACGTAGTAATTGGTACAGTGACTTATACGTTTGTCACATCCTTGGGAAGTCCGACTGCAAACAATGTGCAGGTACGGATTCAAGGCACCCTTCGGGGAAGTGTCAAGAAACTTGCGGAAGCTACAAGAGGTAGCCAGGATACATCAAATATTGCCTATGGGACTGGTACTAATCCGAATCCGACCTGTACATCCTACTGGACGAGTCAAATATTTTCCATCGGTGATGTTAACGTTGCTTACGGCGAGAGTTTGTTCGTATTGGAAAGAGCAGAAAACATAATAACTGCATTGACCTTAACAGCTACTGCTACAGCGACAATCAATGCATTTACCAGAGCAAGCTACTTAAGATATGTCATGTCAGGTAATGTTTCTGGTTCGGGCGGTATCAACAGCGTTCGTGGACCTCTGCACACGGTACTCCCCATTGGTAGCGTGGTTATTGGCGGACAGGGTGGAACGCTTTATCCGGAAACTACTTATGACTGTCATCTGCTGACTCTTTGCCGTCAATCAGATACGAGTGAGAAAGAATTGGACTTATATATCTCTAATGACGAAGTAACTTTCACCAGAATTTCACGAAGTACTCCTGTCGGGGCAGATAGCACTACCGAATCCCAGCACGTTCATATCGAAATGCGGCAGAGCAGAATACCAACCGGTTACGGAATGTACATCCGCATGGGTAGCAATGGCACATCGTCGACGGCTTACTGTGATCTTAAATTTACCTACCATTTGTATCCTGTCGCACTTACGACAACTACTCCTTTTGAACAGTGAGGTGATCCAGAATGAATTTGCATAAGCTAATACTTACGAATAATGCTTGCTTCAAAGCAAGCAGAACGATTAAGCCCAAGGGTATTATGATTCACTCAACCGGGACGAATAACCCGTTCCTCTACCGATATGTAGGTCCGGATGACGGAAAGCTGGGTGTAAACCTATCCGGCAACCACTGGAATCAGTATAAACCAGGCGGTAAGCAGGTCTGTGTGCATGCTTTTATCGGTAGACTGTCTGATGGCACTATTGCCACCTATCAGACATTGCCTTGGAACTACCGTGCTTGGCATTGCGGCAGTGGGAAGAAAGGCTCCGGGAATGACACGCATATCAGTTTTGAAATCTGTGAGGATAACTTAACCAATGAAGCATATTTCCGTAAGGTGTTTAAGGAGGCTGTGGAGCTTTGCGTGTATCTTTGTAAGGCTTATGGTCTGACTGAGGAGAATATTATCTGTCACAGTGAAGGGTATAAACTTGGCATTGCCAGTAACCATGCGGATGTGATGCACTGGTTCCCGAAGTTTGGTGAGAACATGGATTCCTTTAGGAAAGCAGTCAAGGCAGGACTGAAAGAAAAAGAGGAGAAGGAGGGTGCGGAGAGAGTGTGTGATATGAAATACTGTGTTCAGGTCGGCTCATTTTCTTCTAAGAGCAGAGCAGAAACGATGGTAAAGAAATTGAAGTCAGCAGGTTTTGACGGATATATCAAATTGGAATAGTTGACAATACGAGGCCCACGGCAAATAACAAATGCCGTGGGCTTAATGTTTGGGGAATAAATAATACACAATAATATATTAGCATACAAAAGAAAAATATGGAAGAAAATATAGCAATTGTTAAATTTTATAGTATAGCAATTGTTAAATTTTATAGTATATTAAAATTGTTCTTTTTAAGTATTTATCTTTTTGAATTCTGCGAATCTCTCGCAAAAATTCCTGTTAATTTGTGTTTAGCAGAATATTATTAGTAATATGCTTTCTATAATTTACTCAAGGTTGCTTTGATTAACTTGATAATATATTATCATTTATAACAGAATTCACCTCTATAAGATTATCGGTTTCTTTATCTTGAAAAATTTTATAGCATAAGTACTTAATTAGCTGATTGGCTTGTTCTTGGTCATTGATAATAAGTTCGGAATTTTCAGATAGAGATAGTTTTAACCTAGAAGAAATTTCAGCTCGTCCCTGTGGCGTATTTAATTTTTCCATTCTTTGGTCCTTTAATGTCAAAAAAGTTTTCGGGGAAGTGTAGCGATTCATAAAAGTTTGTACCTTTTCTGAATCATGGAAAGCCTGAGTGGAAATAATTTCATCAATAGCTTGATTTTTCAAACGGTGTAATGTCTTTTCAATATTAAAAATTCCTTCAAAACTATGGTTAAAGGAATACATAATATCCCTTATGACAATAAAATCTACATTTAAATATAACCTACATAATTCATCTGTTAGATATTCCAACTCATCATTAGCTGTATGCTTAAATACTCTTGTATTCTTGTTTTCTAAACTAATAATTGGATTTCCTGTTTTGACCAAGATGATTGAAGGGTCAGAAGTAATTACTGGTTGTCCATCAAGTATGTATCCCTGGTATTTTCCAGAGACTTGTTCTCTCGGAGCACCCGATACAGAATTGGAAAAATATAACCATTGTTCGTTGATTAGTTCGCTATCCACCTTTAGTTTATCGCAAGATGTTTTACTGTTTTCCCCATCATATTCTTGAACAGTTCCAAGAGGTTCAATCTGATAATGTAGAACGGTATCACTCAATGATGTCATATAATCCGGTAAATAAGCTGCACTTTTAAAGGTGTGCTTGTAGACATAATAGGGGTTACCTTTTCTTCGATGACTGATCTTAAAAAAATACAAATTCCAAGTATACTTATTTCCTTTGATGTCATTCATGGCAGCCGATAGCTGTGATTTACTCATTTGTACCCTCCTAAATTTCAATATAAATGTAGTTTTCAAAATCAAAATAATCAATCTCGTGCGGTAATGCTTGTGTTAAATTGTTTTTACTAAATATTAGACTATCTGTATATGGATGTTCCTTGCCAAGTACATTACATGTAATATCGCATTCGTACATACGATAGCCCTTGAATTCAAGGTAAATATTGGTGTAAATATTACTATTTCTAATGCACAAATACGTTAATACTGAGAAATAAATTAAGAATAATACAATACTCTTTAAGTCGCTATAATCAAAAGCTATCATGGGAAGAATATATGCTAACAAGAATTCTGCTGTCAATTTATTAGCACGTTTAGCTCGTGTAATTGTTCCGTGAAAATGATTAGGAGCAGATTTTTGATTTTTAATCGTTTTATTAATGCTATATACACTTATGACTGAATAAACAATCAAAACAATTATTGTCACCAATTCAATCACTGTATTGATAAAAAGTGTGCCAATCGAAATGGTAGGGTTGTCAGGGCTATTGACTAGATCATAAATCGTTTTACCTATACTCCAGAAATCGCTTACAATTATTGATATCCACAAAGGCAGAAAAGAAGTAAAAAACATATTCCATTTAAAAAAATTTCCCATAAGGCATTCTCCTTTTTTACTCCTGAGCTTAATACCACTTACACATTAAATATTATATATCAAATTTCATTATTTTACCATATTAAATATCAATGTGCATATAAAACCTCACATGCATGTTCTCCAGTGGCTATCCAGTGAAGACATGTATGGGGAGGTTTTTATTTTTATGCAAGTAACGAAGGTAACTGACGCGTCAATACCAATGATACCTAATGCACATAAGGCTCCTACAACTGAAGTTTTACAAAGGGAGGTGCATTTCTAATGACGGAAGAACAGAAAGTTCAAATTACAAAGTTACGTGCTAATGGGTACGGCTATATCAGAGTTGCTCAAGTACTTGGTGTTTCAGAAAATACAGTAAAGTCCTTTTGTAGAAGAAACAATCTGACTGGAATGGCAGCAGTGGAGGCAGCCAAAACACAGATTCAAGCAGATGGTGGAATACACTTATGTATGTGCTGTGGTCTTTCAGTGGAGCAGAACCCAGGAAGGAAAGAGAAAAAGTTTTGCTCTAACAAGTGCAGAATGAAGTGGTGGAACAAAAATCTTGATAAGGTAAAACTTAAAGCTGTGTATGAGTACATCTGTCCGCGCTGTGGAAAGTCATTTTCGGTCTATGGTAATTCTCATAGGAAATATTGCAGCCATGAATGTTATGTGGCTACACGATTTGGAGGTGGACAGGTTGAGTGAAGAGCAGTTTCGGAATGAAATACTGTATCAGACTACAATGAGTCTTACAAAGAACCTCTTAAAGCAAGGAGTTATTAATAAGGAAGAGTATGGGCTAATTGATACAATTTTCACCCAAAAATATAGTCCATCTTTGGGTAGTTTATTTGCCGACATTAACTTGATAAATGATCGATAGTACGGGAAAATGTATCACTGACAAGGAGGGATTATATGCCGAAAATAAGCAAAATTGAGCCTCGCCTGCCATGTTTAGAAAAAAGAAAAAGGGTGGCTGCATATGCCAGAGTATCCATGGACTGTGAGCAGTTACTTCATTCCCTGTCTTCACAAATCAGTTATTATAGTTCATTAATTCAGAAGAATCCGGATTGGGAATATGCAGGGGTATACGCCGATGAAGGAAAAACAGGAACTGAGAAGAAGAACCGTTCTGAGTTCAACAGATTGATATCTGACTGTAATACTGGAATTATTGATATTGTCCTTGTAAAGTCAATCAGCAGATTTGCAAGAAATACAGTAGACCTTCTCGATACAGTTCGACACTTGAAAGACATAGGTGTTGAGGTTAGATTTGAGCGAGAGAATATTTCTACATTTTCCAAAGACGGAGAATTGCTCCTTACACTTCTGGCATCTTTTGCCCAGGAAGAAAGTGAGAGCATTTCAAGAAATGAGAAATGGGCAATTAAGAAGAAGTTTGAAAAAGGAGAGCCAAATACAGATCTCCGCTGTTTTGGCTATGACTGGGACGCTGAAACTGGCAAGTGCATTATAAATGAAGAAGAAGCAGTTTGGGTTCGTTATATTTACAATCAATACCTAAGCGGAGCATCCATAAAAGGTCTTGCCGAGGAGCTGGCAGAAAAGGATGTTACAGCTTTAAGAGGAAAATTGCTAGGAAGAACTACAATCAGACGGATTCTCACAAGCGAAACCTATAAGGGTGACATAATTCTTCAAAGATATTTCTCGCCAATGGTACAAAGACCAAAAGTCAATAATGGGGAAGTTCCAAAGTATATAGTTTCCGATGCACACGAGGCAATTATTAGCCGTGAAGATTTCGAGGCGGTTCAGGAAAGGCTAAATAGAAGAGCGAGAACGGCTGCTAACGCAGGGTACAAAAAGACATTCTTTGCCGGAATAATCAAATGCGGAAAATGTGCATATGCATGTAACCATGTTGAACGTAGCAATAACAAAGGACGTTATATACATATTGAATGCAACAATCGGAAAACAAAGAAGTGTGATTTGTTGCCGATAAGGGAGTATGAACTGAAGGAGATTATGGAAGGCATTCTTGGAAAAAGGGACATCTTGGACAAAATTGTAATGTTTGATGACCGCATCGAATTCTGCATGAAAGGTGGAAACGTCAAAACCTACTTAAGGAGATACCCGAAGGGTGGCTATAACAAGCATTGCTTTTCAAGAAAGGTGCAGTGCGGAGAATGCGGATGCACATTTGTGAGGATGAATTGCTGTAAGAAGGGGTATGACAAGTGTTGGATTTGTGCTGCAAAAAAAACGGATAAGGATACCTGTTCCATCAGTTACATCACGGAAGATGAGCTGATAAAAGCAAGCATCAGCATTCTTGGAACAGATGACAATTATGAAATGAGATTCTATTGCGAGATTGAAAAGGCTGTGGTATTCAATGACAGAGTGGATTTTTATTTCAAGAAGGGAGATGTAAAGACATGGCAAAGAGAGTAATGGTTATTCCTGCATCTCTAAGACAATTTACCGCAGAGCCTATTAATACAAAGAAGAAAAGAAAGGCGGCAGGATACGCTCGTGTTTCTACAGATAGTGAAGAACAGGCAACAAGCTATGAAGCCCAGATGGATTATTATCAAGAATACATTAAAAGCCGTGAGGATTGGGAATTTGTAGAGATGTATAGCGATGAAGGTATCACCGCAACGAACACCAAACACCGTGACGGTTTTAATCAGATGGTTGAAGATGCTCTTGCAGGAAAGATTGACTTAATCATTACCAAGTCAGTGAGCAGATTTGCTCGAAACACCGTAGATTCATTAATCACGGTACGAAAGCTGAAGGAACATGGGGTTGAGATTTATTTTGAAAAGGAAAATATCTGGACCCTCGATGCCAAAGGGGAACTTCTTATTACAATAATGTCCTCATTGGCTCAGGAGGAAAGTCGAAGTATTTCGGAAAATACAACCTGGGGTCAGAGAAAGAGATTTGCGGATGGCCACGCGAGTGTTGCCTATAAGAATTTTCTTGGATATGAAAAAGGATTCAAGGTAAATGAGAAACAAGCGGATACAGTAAGGTTGATTTATAAGTGGTTCCTTGAGGGTTATTCTGCTTTTACCATAGCAAATAAACTGTCTGAAATGGGTGTACCAACTCCGATGCACAAGAAAAAATGGCATCATGATGTGGTTATGAGTATTCTTGAAAATGAGAAATACAAAGGTGACGCACTTTTGCAGAAGTATTACACTACGGACTTCCTTACGAAAAAGCTGAAAAAAAATGAAGGAGAAATTCAACAGTATTATGTTGAAGGTCACCATGAGGCAATTATATCTCCTACAGTGTTCGAACTGGTGCAGGCCGAGATTTTGAGAAGAAACAGTTCGAGTAGCAAGCACAGTGGAGTCAGTATTTTTTCATCAAAAATAAAGTGCGGAGATTGTGGAAGTTGGTTCGGTTCGAAGATATGGCATTCTAATGACAAGTACCGCAAAGTGATATTCCAATGTAATCAAAAATTCAATGGCGAATGCAAATGCACCACACCACATCTTACTGAACAGCAGATAAAGGACATCTTCGTGTCCGCTTTCAATAAGCTGATGCCGGAAAAGAATGAGATATTCAGTAATATAAATATTATTATTCAAACCCTGTGTGATACCACATCTCATGAGGAGCAGGCGAAAAACCTGATGGATGAAATTGCGATACTTGTAGAATTGACCCAAGACCTCATCAACCGAAATGCTCATGTGGCACAGAACCAGGAAGAATACCAGATACGCTACGAAAGCATGATTGAGAAGTATGAATCTAAGAAAGATAAGTATGATGACTTACAGATAAAGATTAATGAAAGAAATGCCAAAGCTGAAATCCTCAGGAGATATATTTCCTGTCTTGCGGAGCAGAACGATGCTCTTACGGAATTCGATGGTAGTCTTTGGAGTGGATTGGTGGATTTTGTAACGGTCTACAGCAAACAGGATGTCAGAGTCACATTTAAGGATGGAACAGAAATAGCAGTTTAGGGGAAATAATGGCCGGTGAAATTTCCGGTCTTTATTTTGAAAAAATAATATTAATATAGAAGAAATACAAAAGGCTGATTTTAATTATTGGTTAGAATGCAATTTACGATTTATGATTTTTCATAATCTAGATTGTTTTTTCCTATTTCTAGACATAAATATATTTGATGTGAAATGTGATTTGCATTATAATAATGAAAGTAGAGTTGGGAGAGAGAACGAGTATGGACAAAAAATATAAAAATGAAAATTGCTATCCTTATGAAGCCTTTGTTCAAGAGTCTATTGAAAATACTTCAGCAAGTTGGGTTATGAGTTGAAAACCAAAGAACAAGTCGATTTAATTGCTGAAAAGGAAGGGGAGAGATGGATTATTGAAGCGAAGGGTTTAACTTCGGCAATTGGAACTGATTTCAACACCTGTCTAGGTCAGCTTGTAAAAAGTATGAAAGATGATAATACAATCTATGCAATTGCCGTTCCAAATCAAGAAAAGTACAAGAGACAGTGTGGGTTAATATCGGATTATTTTAGAAAATTGGTTGGATTACATATTCTATTGGTTGCTGAGAATGAAGACATTAATGTTGTTAGGCCTTCTGATTCTTCTGATTATTTGAGCGGTTTTTATCATAAAAATGATTGACAAAATTATGTTATGTATCTATAATAAGGGTATATTAAATACCGCTTGGATAAGCCAAGCACTAGGGTAAGATGTTAAATAAAACAGTATGGCGAGTTAATGAAGTCATGTGTTTTTGATAACGTCTTTTTTTATTATAATCAGGAGGAAAGATTTATGGGTATAGAATATCGAATAATTGAAATGGATACTTGGCCAAGGGTTGCTGGAGCATATGCTTATGATGTTGAAGGGGCATTGAAAAATGAAGGCGGATTTTTGCAGAGCCAGTACACTCGGGGGCAAAAAATGAAGGTAAAGGTTGGCGATTTTGCTTTTATCCTTCTAAACAATCAAAAAAATAATCAAGAAAACCAAATTAAGTATTTGTGTAAAATAGTAAAATGCAACATTGTTCGTAAAATAAGGGTTATTGATAAGTATGAAATCAATGCTATAAAAGACAATGGTGTAACGGAAATGTATATGGAATTAAAACTAGAAAGCGAGTGTCCTGATGGGTCTTTGTCTAAAAATGATTTAACAGCGCTTGGACTTAATGAAAAGCAAAATCATGGGAATAAGGTTAGAGGGGAATTACTTGATTATTTGATGAAATACTTTAATTAGTTAATCTTGACGTTATTAAATACTCATATTTGGATATGGGAAAGGAATGTGATGGAAGAATACAAACCAATTAGGAATAAGATAAATGCATGGATATTGTATTTGGAGAATTCACCGAAATGTAAATATAGTGAGAATCCGGTACTACATGATGAATTCAGAAAAGAACATGATCTTGATTGTGTATTAACTGACGGTGATTTGCTAGCTGATACCATATTCTCACTTTGGACTCCGTTAAGATTTACTCTTGTAAGAATCAACGGTTATTCAAAATTGCAAAAGTATGGAAAAGTTGAAAAGAGTATAGGGTTTTTAAAAGCTATAATAATAGAAAATGTTCTCGAAGGGTTGTTGCCTATAAACAAACCAGAAGTTTTGAGCCTAATTACTTTGTTTGAACTGGGCCAAACTAGAGCAAATGTTATGATTCTTCCAATAAGAAAGCTTAATCGTGAGCGAGGAAAGAAGCCATATTATGATTATATGCCGTACTTTCTATATGAATGTTTACAAGGCGGCGATTTTTCTTTTGTTTTTGAAAATGATGATAAACAATTTATAAAGTGGATTTCGGATGAAAAGTTAACAATGTTATTCAATGAATCTATATGTAGAAGAAATATAAAGGATTTAGCGCAAACCGGTAATGTTAAATATGGAGTTCCAAAGAATATAGATATTTGGTTGAAAAATTACATAGGTATTCTTATAGAGAGAGAAATCCTTTTGAAAAAAGATGAGTGAGTTATTTTTCTACTTTGTATAAAATTCTGCTTGTTGATATTGTTAACATACCAAAGATTAGAAGGGGGAAATATAAATTATGGAAAATGATTTTTTTGGAGATTTGAATGAATTCGAAGGTACGACATCAAAAGTAGCGGAGAAAACTAAAGGGTTGCGAAATTTATTTTTGTGTTTCAAATTTAAAATAAACTATGGAAAGCAATTGAAGGATAAATTGAACGAATGCTTGCATGATTTTCCTAAGGCTTTGAACTGTGATTTGAGTGATAATGGAGATATAGATAGATTTTTTTCTAAGAAGGTGGGGGTACTATTATGCGAAATCAAGGAGAAGAATTCAGTGGAATTTCTTACGCAGAAACAGATTGTTCTTCTTTTTGTTGATTTTATAGTGCCAGTAGCATATAGAACAACTGGAATAAATCATATTGTTCTTTTCTATGATTGGATAATTCATGCTTGTAGAAATATATGGTATGACATGCCATTACCAATAAAAGAGGCCTTGTATAATATATGTTATCGAGGAGAAACGTATAGAGAAATAGAACTGGACGAAGAAGAAAAAATTATTAATGAACTTGAAAAGTATCCAGAAATAGGTCCAATTGTGCGTATAGGTTTAACACGAGAAGAAAATTTTGTTAGAATACTTAAGTTTAAAAATGAAATACCCAATAATATATATGCGTATTGTGCAAAACAAATATATATCTGTGACTCTTTCGGAGTAACAAACGAGACACTCCATGCGGTTTTTGATGGGTTAAGTAAAGAAGAACTTATGAGCAATGCAGAAATGAGAATATATGAAAATCTTCCAAACAGAATTACGATTTTTAGAGGAACAGATGCAAATGAAGTGATTCCTCGCATTTCATGGACTCTTGATATAAGCATTGCAAAAAAATATAATTCAGGTCAATTGTTTAGTGCAATAATCTCTAAGGAAAAAATAATGGCATGCTTTGATACAGATGAAAAAGAAGTGTTAGTGTGGTTGACACCGGATGAAATTAAAAGACTGTAGAGAATTATGACAGGTGTCTGTTTTTTAGATGTGTTATTAGTAACAGTACCTTAAGTGGAAATATATTTTTATTTGCTAGGATGTACTTTAGTATCTTGAAGATTATAAAAATATCAAAAATGCACACTGTTCAGTATCGTTATACTGTAGGGTGTGCATTTTTTGCCCTAATGGTGCTCATCGTTTAATTGTATTAAAATCGTTGCCCTAATGAATAGTTATGGGCATCCTCATATGGAACTGCTTACTAGATTAAAGAAAATAGGGAGTGCTGTAAAAATCACATATGAGCGTGGAGCAATTACGATTAAAACGGATGGTGAGAAGATTGAAATATACGATTATTTAAGGGACGAATGAAGTAGTGTTACTTCAGAACATCTTTCGTTGGAAGATATATGTAATTGCGAGTAGCATTATAATTATTTTTGTTATATGATAACTATAACGTAAATAAGATGATTGCAGTACATAAAAATAAGGTTCAAAATTGATAAAATTGTTCCTGTTGATTATACAGTTTGGCTTAGATATATAGTCAAGTATCGTAAATAGTTAATAACCAATTGCATTATATTAAGAAGAAATCTAGGATTTTGGAAGAATTTAAGATATTAGAAAGGATAAAAGAATGAATAAAGGGTCTAACTTATATAAAGAATTAAATAGTGAGGAACTGGACAAAATTATATATCACCACTTTGGTGAAACAAATTTATATAAAGCTAATCTAGTGTCGGGAGGATTATTTAATACTACATATCACATATCCTTCTTGAACCAAACAAAAGAAATTATATTAAGGGTTGGTCCTGTTAATAGACAATTACTTTTGCCCTTTGAAAATAATTTAATGAGTGCAGAAGAATTTGTTTATCAATTATTAAATGAAAAGAATATTCCTTGTTCACAGGTACTTGTTTGCGACATTTCGAAAGAATTAATCAATCGTGATTATATGGTAGTGGACTATATCGCAAGTAGCCCACTATCAGAAATAGAATTAACTGATGATATGAAAGAAAAGATTAATTATCAAATTGGAAAGTACACCGCAGAAATGCACAAGATAACCTCACACAAATTTGGAAGAGTCTCAGAAATAATTAGTGGTAATGGATATACGTCCTGGAGTGAATATATAATTAGTGAAATTACCATGTTGTGTACAAAACTTTCAAAACATTCAATTTTAGAAGAGGAAGAGGTTAGTTTATGCAAATTAGCTATTCATAAATTTAAAGATTTACTGGATGAGGTTCAAACACCTTATTTAGTACATGCTGATTTGTGGTCAGGTAATATACTTATTCGGCACCATGAACAAAATTACGAAGTTGCTGCAATCATAGATGCGGATCGAGCAATTTTTGGTGACATTAACTTTGAATTTGCAAGCCCATGGTTAATTAATGAACCTTTTTTACGTGGTTATGGGCAAATCGAGGATCAAAATGCCAATATAGAAATCCGCAAAAACATATATAGATTAGCGTATTCCTTAATGGATGCATATGTTTGGAGTGTAGAATACAATAATCAAGAAAACTGTGATAGCAATAAAAATAATGCTATAATAATACTTCGTGAATTATTAAAATAGAGTTCTCAAACATAAATTATGGGATGCTCAATCAATTTAAATAAAAGGTATCTTAAGTAAATGCAGAAGGTTGTATAGAAACGAACACCAGTGATGCAAGGTGTATATTACTAGGAGATGTCAGAATGCCGGATAGTAAACGAGGATTTGTACCAACAGATGAGAAGGAATTTAATCAAGAGAACCAGATACGGTTACGAAAAGCACAGCAAGATATTATTTACCTATTGAATCAAGGTTACCCAATCAAGGGAGCGTCAACTTATGTTGGAAACCACTTTATGCTTTCAGAACGTCAAAGGTTGGCTATTGTAAGAGCAACTGCTCAAAAGGTAATTCTTGAAATTCGAAGAAAAAAATTACTTACCCAAGATAGGATTGGAAAGAAGGTTGCAATTGATGGATTGAATATAATTATAACTCTTGAGGTTGCACTCTCAAAGTCCACACTAATACGTTGCATGGACGGCACCATTAGGGATCTGGCGGGTCTTCGAGGAACGTATCGGATCATTGATAAGACGGAGGAGGCAATCCGATTACTTGGCGATAAATTAGAAGAGCTAAAAATTGAAGAAGCCGTGATCTACTTGGATGCACCGGTATCTAATACAGGGAGACTTAAGCAGAAATTACTTACATTGCTTACCAATTACCCGTATCAAACAACAGTGGAGTTAGTGAACAATCCCGATAGTATACTTGAAAAACTGGATAATGTGATTACCGGAGATGCAATTATCCTTAATAAGTGCAAAAGCTGGATTAATCTGGCAGCAGATATTATAGAGGAGAAGCTATTAGATCTTGAATGTATTAATCTTAAAGGCTGAGTAAATTTAATACCTTCGTTCGTGTGTTTTGTAGTGGGAAAATAGTCACTTATCTTATTTGAGTTATCGTATTATAGCTGAATAATATTAGAAAAATATGGATAAATTGACGGATAGGATAAGGGGTGATAAGTTACCTTGCCCTATCTTTTTCTTTACAAATAGTATAATTCGCCTATAATTATATATGTGAAATAATCGAGTATTACATATAATAAGCAATAGAGTAGAACATTTTTAAAGCCAAAATCGGCTTAAGGAGGGAAATCTATGTATTTAGATCGTATGTTAGAGCAGTTGGAATTCACTTGTTTGCAGGGTGATATTCATAATTTAGTCACAGAATTGGTATATGATTCAAGAAAGATAGTGAAGGATTGTGTGTTTGTCTGTATCACTGGAGCAGTGTCAGATGGACATTCTTATATAAATGAGGTTATCGAAAAAGGAGCAGCAGCTATAATAGTTGAAAAAGAGGTGGAATTAACACCCGATGTCACCTTTATTAGAGTAGCAGATACAAGACTGGCTTTAGCGTTTATGGCTGCAGCATATTTTGGGCATCCGGCTAAAAAACTTACAACTGTTGGAATTACAGGAACGAAAGGTAAGACCACCACAACCTATATGATTAAATCCATTCTTGAAAACACAGGGAAAAAGATTGGTTTAATCGGTACCATCGAAACAATTATTGGTGATAAAGTAATTCCCGCGAATAATACGACACCGGAATCCTATCTGATACAGCAGACATTTGCCCAAATGGTGGAAGCAGGTTGTGAATGTGTTGTTATGGAAGCCTCCTCTCAAGGGCTAATGCTTAATCGTCTTGCAGGTTTTACCTTTGATTATGGAATATTTACGAATCTTGAACCGGATCATATCGGTGGGAATGAGCATAAGGATTTTGACGATTATCTAGCCAGTAAGAGTAAATTATTTAAGCAGTGTAAATTGGCATTAATAAATATCGATGACTCCCATGCGGAGGAAATACTTCAGGGTCATACTTGTAGTGTAGAGACCTTTGGATTTGCAAAAGATGCAGATATCAGAGCTACGAATGTAAGTTTAGTTCAAAGACCAGGATTTCTGGGAATTGCATATCAAGTGGAGGGGTTAATGAACCTCGCTGTGGAAATGAATGTTCCAGGAAAGTTCAATGTATATAATTCGCTATGTGCAATAGCCCTCTGTAGACATTTTGGAGTAGCAGACACTGAAATTTTAAAGGCATTAGAAAGTGTCAATGTAAAAGGCCGTGTGGAATTAGTACCAATTTCAAATAAATTCACGCTTATGATCGATTACGCGCATAATGCAATGAGCTTGAAGAGCCTATTGTCAACCTTGAAAGAGTACAATCCGAAACGCCTAGTTTGCTTATTTGGATGTGGTGGAAATCGTTCCAGAAGTAGAAGGTTTGAGATGGGAGAAGTATCCTCCAATTTGGCAGATCTTACAGTAGTAACTTCAGATAATCCCAGATATGAAGAGCCTCAGGATATCATCAATGATATTATAGAGGGAGTGAAAAAGGGTATGGGTAACTATGTTGAGATTATAGACCGAAAGGATGCGATTAAGTACTGCATAGATAATGCAATCGAAGGTGACGTAATCGTACTTGCCGGTAAAGGACATGAAGACTACCATGAGGTGAAAGGTGTAAAGCATCACATGGATGAGAGAGAATTAATTCAAGATATAGTAGCAGGAAGATAACCATATAAAACAACTTACGAAGGAGGCCGTTATGTCTTATCAAAACTATGCAGATATCATCATTGATATTTCCCATGAAAATCTAGACAAGACATATCAATACGCCATACCGAAGGAGCTTGTTCAACAAGCAGTCATCGGTTCGTTGGTGGTAGTACCCTTCGGTAAAGGGAACCGGCAAATTAATGGCTACATCGTTGGTTTATCCACAGAGCCTAAAATCAATACGGATCTGATTAAACCAATTAATAGGGTTGTTACAGAAGCTCCAGCGATCGAGAGCCACTTAATTTATCTTGCTTATTGGATGAAAGAGACCTTTGGTGGGGCTATGAATGATTCTCTTAAAACAGTCATCCCGGTAAGGAAGGCAGTAAAAATCAAAGAGCAACGAAGCATTCAATTGGCTGTTGGGATGGAACAGGCGAACCAGCTTTATTTCGAATATCAAAGAAAGAATAATACAGCAAGGCTTCGACTTCTGGAAGCACTGATTAAGGAGCCGATTCTTGATTATGATGTAGCGATAAATAAACTGAATATTTCCAGAGCGACCTTACAGGGATTAGAAAAACAGGGAATTACAAAGACGGTTTCAGAACAGATTTATCGAAATCCCATAAAGAATCAGAAGGAACAATATCAGCAGGTTCTACTAAATGAAGAACAAAAGTATATTGCTAATGACTTTATTCATGAATATGATGAGGGCAATCGTGCGACCTATCTAATCCATGGTATTACGGGTAGCGGAAAAACAGAAGTATATATGGAGATGATTGCCCATGTGGTATCAAAAGGCAAACAAGTCATTTTGTTAATCCCGGAAATTGCACTTACCTATCAGACAGTTCTTCGCTTTTATAAACGTTTTGGAGAACGAATTACCATCATGAATTCCAAGATGTCTCAGGGAGAACGCTTCGATCAAAGCGTTCGAGCTAAGAATGGTGAGATTGATATCATCATAGGACCTCGCTCGGCACTATTTACACCTTTTCAGGATCTGGGACTGATTATTATTGACGAGGAACATGAAAATAGTTATAAAAGTGAAACTGCACCCAAATATCATGCTGTCGAGGTAGCAATAAAAAGAGCTCAGCTGACGCAGTCGAGTGTAGTTCTAGGCTCAGCAACGCCGTCACTGGAGTCTTATCTGAAGGCAAAAAAAGGGGAAACGAAGCTATATACACTAACGAAGAGAGCCAAGGAGGCAGAACCTCCGTCGGTTTGGATTGTCGATTTACGTGAAGAATTAAAGAAGAAAAACAAATCAATCTTTAGTGAAAAGCTTAAGGAATTGATTTTAGACCGATTAAATAAGAAGGAACAGATAATGCTCTTTCTAAACCGTAGAGGTTATGCTGGCTTTGTATCCTGTCGAAGTTGCGGATACGTCATGAAATGTCCTCATTGTGACATATCATTAACTTCACATAATAATGGAAAGATTGTTTGCCACTATTGTGGATATGAAGAAAAGCAACCAACCAATTGCCCAACCTGTGAGTCAAAATATATCGCTGCTTTCGGAACAGGAACGCAGAAGGTGGAAGAATTAGTGAAGAAGGAATTTCCTGGAGCTCGAGTTCTTCGAATGGATACGGATACAACGAAGAATAAGGGTGGTCATGAGACAATTTTAGCCGCATTTTCGGAACATAAGGCTGACATACTGGTGGGTACCCAGATGATTGTAAAAGGACATGATTTTCCTAAGGTTACATTAGTAGGAATTATCGCCGCAGATTTATCCTTGTATACTGGAGATTTCAGAGCAAGTGAACGAACCTTTCAGTTACTATGCCAGGCTGCAGGAAGAGCAGGTCGAGATGTTCTGCCGGGTGAGGTGGTTATTCAAACCTATCATCCTGAGCATTACAGCATCATTACGGCAGCAGAAGGAGATTACGAAGCCTTCTATGAACAAGAAATGTTATATCGAAGATTAATGCAGTATCCTCCGGCAGCACATATTTTATTAATGCTAATAACCGCAAAGGAAGAAGAACGAGCAGAAAAGGCGGCAAATCATCTTGGGGAAGCGGTGAAGCAGTACTTTGCGGATAAGCAAATGGAAGCACAGATTATTGGCCCGGCTCCGGCAAGTATAGCAAAGATAAATGATATTTATCGACGTGTAATTTACATCAAACACAGCGAATATGGGGCTTTAATTGAAATAAAGAATTACTTAGAGGGATACTTTAGTTATTCGGAGCATTTTACAGGCTGTAACCTCCAATTTGATTTTGATCCGATGAGCAATTATTAAAGGATATCAATACTAAAGTTTATAATCAAAAAAGATCATTTTATACTTAGTTTGCGAATTATTTATACACTTTTAAGATATTTTGTTGATAATCATAATATCCATATGTTATTATTATATAATTGTTTAGCAATGCAGTGATACGTTAATTATAGTTTGAAGATAATAGAGAGGAATGATAGATATGGCAATCAGAAATATTAGAGAAGTCGGTGATAGTGTACTTACTAAGGTCAGCAAGGAAATCAAAGTGGCAGATAGGAAACTTATGGTTTTAATCGATGACATGTTAGATACGATGTATGAGGCAAGCGGTGTTGGCCTAGCGGCTCCACAAGTAGGTGTTCTAAAACGGTTGGTAGTAATTGATGTATCCGAAGAAGGGGATGAGCCAATCATTTTAATTAATCCGGTAATCCTTGAGACAGATGGGGAGCAGACTGGAGATGAAGGCTGCTTAAGTGTTCCTGGCAAGATCGGAACAGTAACGAGGCCAAATTATGTGAAAGTAAAAGCATTGAATGAAAATATGGAAGAATTCATAATAGAAGGCACTGAATTATTGGCAAGAGCCCTATGTCATGAAATTGACCATTTGGATGGACTGCTTTATGTGGATAAGACGATTGGTGAATTGCGCAATACCTTTACCACGGAAGAGGTTCAATAACGAAATTGGAAAGGACTGTTCCTAATGAAAATTTTATTTATGGGTACGCCTGAATATGCGGCACGTTCGCTCGAAAAGATAATACAATCCGGACATGAAGTAATCGGAGTTGTAACACAGCCAGATAAGCAAAAAGGTAGAGGTCAGGCTATGAACTTTTCTCCTGTGAAGGAGTTGGCTTTAAAGCATGGCCTTACGTTATACCAGCCAGTTAAGGTAAGGGAAGCGGATTTCCTTGCTATAGCACAGGAATTAGCTCCGGAGGCTATTATTGTTGCAGCTTTTGGACAAATATTACCAAAAGCTTTGCTTGATATTCCACCCTTTGGTTGTATTAATGTTCATGCTTCTTTACTTCCTAAATACCGGGGTGCGGCTCCTATTCAATACTCCATCCTGGAAGGAGAAGAAGAAACCGGAATCACCATTATGTATATGAATGTAGGTATAGATACCGGTGATATAATATTACAGGCAAAGACACCGATTGCACCTGAGGAAACCGGAGGCAGTCTTTATGACAAGCTGGCGGTGATTGGTGCAGACTTATTAATAGAGGCTTTAAAAAAAATAGAGGATGGCACTGCAGTGCGAGTACCACAGGATGATACGAAAGCGACTTATGTTAAGACTCTGAATAAGGATATGGGAATACTTGATTTTACCCAGCCAGCGATCAAACTGGAGCGATTAATTCGAGGATTAAATCCTTGGCCAAGCGCATATACATTTTTAGAAGGGAAAACTCTAAAGATATGGCAAGCAGCAGTGGAAAATGCTGACCCATCGAAAATGTCTGGACTAGCTTCAACTATGCCGGGTGAAGTCATTGAAATTCGTAAAGATTCCATTGTAGTATTGACCGGTGATGGATTACTAGTTGTTAAAGAACTACAATTAGAAGGTAAAAAACGCATGGCTGTTGATGCATTCCTTCGAGGATATTCTGTGGTAGTAGGAACAAAATTAGGGTAATTAAAAAAGTATATTTAATAAAAAATGCCACTTAATTGATAGGATTCAATTTTTGAATATAGTTGAATGCAAAAAAAAGATTAAATGGTAAAGAAGATTAAATAATTTTAGACTGAAAAGTTAAGAAAAATTGATAAGTTTTAACATATTTAAGATAATATAAGATAGATAAGTTTCTCTATGAGTAGTGAGTGTTTTAAGAAAGAAGGTGTAATATATGGGTTTTTATCCGTTTTTTGATTCAACCTATATCTTAGTTTTGATTGGTGTTGTACTATCCTTAGCAGCTTCTGCCAAGGTGAAATCTACCTTTGCGAAGTACTCCCGTGTAAGAAGTATGTCGGGATTAACAGGTGCCCAAGCTGCAGAGCGACTGCTTCAAGCATCCGGCATTTATGATGTCCAAATTGAACAAGTATCCGGCAATTTAAGTGATCATTATGACCCGAGACATAAGGTGCTTCGTTTGTCTGATTCTGTTTACGGACAAACCTCTTTGGCAGCAATCGGTGTTGCAGCCCATGAGTGTGGACATGCAATACAACATCAGAATTCCTATGTACCTTTGAAATTTAGAGGTGCGCTTGTACCGGTCGCAAATATCGGTTCTATGGCAGCTTGGCCAATTATATTAATTGGTTTGTTTCTCGGTGGATCTCAATATTTAATCGACCTTGGGATTATACTATTCTCCGTTGCAGTATTATTTCAAGTGGTAACGCTTCCGGTGGAATTTAATGCTTCCACTAGAGCGATTGCAAGACTTGGAGAAACAGGAATATTGAGTAATGAAGAACTACGACAGTCAAAGAAAGTATTGGATGCAGCTGCCTTAACTTATGTAGCAGCAGCCGCAGCTACGATATTACAACTCTTAAGATTAATCCTATTGTTTGGTGGAGGAAGAAATCGTGACTGATAACGTAAATGCACGAGAACTAGTTCTTACTATGCTGCTTGAAGTAATTGAGGAGGACAAGTATAGCCATACAGTACTAAATAATACCTTAAAAAAATATCAGCAGCTGGAAAAACAGGAACGTGCATTCATATCACATCTATTTACCGGTACAGTGAAACGGTATTTGACTTTGGATTATATTATTAATCAGTTTGCTTCCTTGTCTGTACAAAAGATGAAGCCACTGATTCGTAATCTGTTACGAATGAGTGTATATCAGATTATGTATATGGATCAGGTCCCTGTTTCCGCTGTTTGTAATGAGGCGGTTAATCTAACGAAAAAACGTGGATTTACTAAGCTTTCTGGGTTTGTCAACGGAGTTCTTCGTAATATTGCTAGAGGAGCTGAGAATATTAAGTATCCGGACAAGAAGAAGGATCCATCCTCTTATCTTGAGGTTATCTATTCTTTTCCCAAATGGCTGGTATTGGAGTTGCTCAAGCAATATGAGTTTGATACCGTAGAGACAATGTTGATGGCTTCTTTAAAAGAAAAAGAAACCACCATCCGTTGTAATAAGAATAAGATTTCTCCTCAAGATTTAAAGCATTTAATGGAGAATGAAGGCATTACAGTCACAGAAAGCGAATACCTTGATTATGCATTTAAAATAAAGGGTTATGACTATTTAGATAAATTAAATTCCTTTCAACAAGGATATTTTACCATTCAAGATGTTAGTTCCATGCTGGTATGTGAGGCAGCAGGTATTGGTAACAAAGATTTTGTTGTGGATGTCTGTGCAGCTCCGGGTGGAAAAGCCCTTCATGCAGCTGAGTCGGCGAAGAAAGTATCGGCGAGGGATTTGACAGAATATAAAATAAAATTAATTGATGAAAATATCATCCGCTTAGGTTTTACTAATGTAGAAACGAAGATATGGGATGCCACAAAGCAAGATGATGAAATAATACAACTTGCAGACATAGTAATTGCAGATCTTCCCTGCAGTGGATTGGGAGTTATTGGAAAGAAATGTGACATTAAGTACAAGTTGACACACAATCAACATAAAGAGTTAGTAGAATTACAAAGAATAATTATAAATATTGCCCAAAATTATGTCAAAGAGGGCGGTATATTGCTATATAGTACTTGTACAGTGAATAAAGCAGAAAATCAAGAAAATCGGGACTGGTTTTTACGAAATTATAATTTTGAAGCAGATAGTCTCGATCCCTATTTACCAGAACAGCTAAAGAATGATACTACAAAAGAAGGTTATCTGCAATTATTACAGGGAATTCATAATACAGATGGTTTCTTTTTATCAAGATTTCGTAAAAAGTCCAATGAAAAGTCCAATGAAAAATAAGCGATTTTCTTATTAAATATTGACAAAAGAAATGATTCATGCGAATATTTAAAAGTTGAATGACAAGCAAGTTGAACGTCAAGAGTATATAAAATGATGTTTAGAACAGGAAATGTGAATGGAAAATTTGGATATAAGATCCTTATATATTGAGGAACTGACACAGGAGCTAAAAGCCATAGGTTTGCCGGCATTTCGGGCAAAACAGATTTATGAATGGCTCCATGTCAAATTAGCAGAAAACTATGATGATATGACCAATTTATCAAAGGACTTAAGAACAGTGCTTTCGGATAAATTCCCATTTACCATACTTGAGGAAGTGGATGCCTTACATTCGGAGACAGATGGAACCATTAAGTATTTATTTCGTCTAAAGGATGACAGAGTTATCGAAAGTGTATTGATGAAGTATCATCACGGTAACAGTGTATGTATCTCCTCTCAGGTTGGTTGCAGGATGGGCTGTAAGTTTTGTGCCTCTACCATTGGTGGCAAGGAACGCGACCTACTTCCTTCGGAGATGTTGGACCAAATCTACCGAATACAGGCGTTATCAGGAGAGCGGGTTTCCAATGTAGTTATTATGGGAACCGGAGAACCATTGGATAATTATGATAATTTAATGAGATTTCTTAAGATCTTGACAGATGCACAGGGGTTGAATATCAGTGCAAGAAATATTACAGTTTCCACTTGTGGTATTCCTGACCGAATTCGTGCCTTTGCAAAAGAAGGAATGCCAATTACCCTGGCACTTTCCTTGCATGCTCCCAATAATGAGGTAAGAAAACAGTTAATGCCGGTTGCAGCAAAATATGATTTGAAGGAAGTAATGGATGCCTTTGAATATTATTATGAAATGACAGGTAGAAGACTTACCTTTGAATATAGCTTGGTAGAGGGTATTAATGATGAGGAAGAGCACGCAAAAGAGCTGTCAAAGCTAGTGAAAGGCTTGAACTGTCATGTCAATTTAATCCCTGTGAACCCTATAAAAGAACGAAACTATAAGAAATCAAATAACAAAAAAATACAAAATTTTAAAAATATACTTGAAAAAAATAGAATTAATGTTACTATAAGAAGAGAAATGGGCGCAGATATTGATGCTGCTTGTGGGCAACTGAGAAAGAGCTATATAGATAAAAATAGTGTCTAAAAGTTGTTGAAACTAGGAGGTGCAGGCTTGAAAGCATTTTCAATAACTGATATTGGAGAGCGACGGAGGATAAATCAGGATTACGTCTTTTGTAGTGAAAATACGATTGGAAAACTACCGAATTTATTTATCGTAGCCGATGGTATGGGAGGACATAATGCTGGTGATTATGCTTCAAGATTCTGTGTTGAATTTTTTACACAAAGAATAAAAGACAGCGAGATTATATCACCAATTGCTTCAATAGAAGCAGCTATAAAAGAAACGAATGATATCTTGCTTAGTCAAGCACAGGAGAAAATTGAGTTAGAAGGTATGGGTACTACCTTTGTTGTAGCAACCATATTTGATAAAGAAATGTATGTTGCCAATGTTGGTGACAGCAGGTTGTATGTGATTGGTAAAGAAATGAAGCAAATTACCGAAGACCACAGTTTAGTTGAGGCAATGGTGAAAACAGGAGAGCTTAATCGCTGTGAGGCAAGAGTTCATCCAAACAAAAATATCATCACCAGAGCGATCGGTGCAAATCAGTCTGTGGAACCTGACTTTTTTGAAGTGAACTTAGAAGAAGGAGATACTGTACTTATGTGCTCGGATGGTCTGACGAATATGTTAGAGGACGAGACAATTGAACGGATCATCAGAGAAAATGATAATCCGGAAACTGCCGCAGAAACCTTAGTAAAGTGTGCTAATCAAAACGGTGGAAAAGACAATATAGCTATTATTATAATCAAAGTATAAAGGGCGTTTTGAAAAAACCAAAATCCCCCCAAAGAAAATGAGGTGAGCAGATATGTTAAAACCCGGTATGTTTATCAGCGATCGTTACGAAATCATTGATAAAGTAGGTTCAGGTGGTATGGCTGATGTTTATAAGGCTAGAGACCAAAGGCTAAATCGGTTCGTGGCGATAAAGGTATTAAAGCCGGAATATTCAAGTGATAAAAGTTTTGTGAATAAATTTAGAGGAGAAGCTCAGTCGGCGGCAGGCCTATCTCATCCGAATATTGTTAATGTTTACGATGTTGGAGATGACAGTGGCTTACATTTTATTGTAATGGAATTAGTAGAGGGTATTACCCTGAAGCGTTTTATTGAGCGAAAAGGCAAATTAGAAGTTAAGGAAGCTGTTGGAATTGGCATTCAGATAGCTCAAGGTATGGAAGCAGCTCACGATAATCATATTATTCATAGGGATATCAAACCACAGAACATTATCATTTCTAGAGATGGAAAGGTTAAAGTAACTGATTTTGGTATTGCGAAAGCTACAAATTCGAATACAATTACCTCCAATGCAATGGGTTCTGTACATTATTTATCACCGGAGCAAGCAAGAGGTGGTTATAGTGATGAGAAGAGTGATATCTATTCTCTCGGAGTCACTTTGTACGAGATGCTTTCCGGAAAGGTACCCTTCGCAGGAGATAATACGGTATCCGTTGCTCTGTTACATATTCAAGGAGAGGCAATGCCGCTTCGTGAATTGGATCCTGAGATACCGATTAGTATAGACAAAATTGTTCAAAAATGTATGCAAAAGAGACCGGAGAGAAGATATCACACCGCCTCTGAACTCATTGCTGATCTTAAGAAAGCAATTGCAAACCCGGATGGGGATTTCGTTCAGATACCAGCATTCGTAGCAACCGATTCACCAACGATTAATCTATCCGATGATTTGAGTAGAATAAAGAATGGAGCTTATCTTGATGAGGATCTTCGAGATACTAAGAATCTTCAGACAAGTAAATTGATAGAGGATGAGGATGAAGAACTTGATACCGTTGATTCAAAGGTTGAAAAGTTTTTCCTTGTTGGCAGTATTGTAACAGTGGTTATACTTGGTATTGCAATCATTGTTTTAGTCATTTGGTTTTTGTCTTCTAGAGTGGATAACAATAATCCAGACCCAGGAACTAATACAGAGATGACCTTGACGCCTACCCCGATTGTTACGGAAGCACCGACAGGTCCATTGACAGGTGCAACCTATACAGTTCCTGATGTAGTTGGTTTAAAAGAAGAAGATGCGAAGGCATTAATCCTATCTAAGGATGCTACTGCATTAGTAATGAGTGAAGAGGATTATTCGGATAAGTTTGCGGTTGGAGAAGTAATTGAACAGTATCCAAATGCTGGAAATGACCGAGAATTAGGTTCAGAGATAATTATTACGATAAGCACTGGACCGGAAGCATTTGAAATTCCGAATGTATATGGTTTGACAGAAGAGCAAGCGGATAAGAAGTTGACAGAACTGGGTCTCGTTGTTGTTCATGAATATCCGAAAAGTGATGAGATTGAAAGTGGACGTGTTATCTCTACAACTCCGGAAAGACAAACCAAGGTTGTGAAGGGTGATACTGTCACAGTTAATGTCAGCAGTGGTTCAGAAAATACACAAGTTGTCGTTCCGAACCTAATCGGATTAACAGAAAAAGAAGCGGCTACGAAATTGACAGAGGCTGGTTTAGTAAAAGGTAATGTAACATTGGAAACTTCTGATACCTTTAAAAAAGGAGAAGTAACATATCAAAGTAATACAGCAGGATTAAAGGTAAATTCAGGTACTGTTGTAGATATTAATATTAGTACTGGTCCGGCTGCAAATAGCGGAAATGTTTCTTACGTCGGCGAAGTTGTAATTGATGTTAATCCTTTTGATTATGTGGGTGATGGGGAAGCAGAAATTATATTAGAAATGGAAGGCAATGGTGAAACAGCCAATATATTTGAAGGTGTTCTTTCCGTTGGTGACTTCCCGTTAACTGTACCAGTTGTCGGAGAAAATGCTAATGTTGGTACCGTTAGAATGTATGTTGATGGCGACTTATTCATAATGCCGGGAGATACTGAAGCGACCACATGGACTGTGGAATTTGAAGCTGTGGAGGAATAGCTTGAAGGGAAAGATTATCAAAGGTATTGCAGGTTTTTACTATGTTCATACGCCAGAGGAAAATGTGATTTATGAATGTAAAGCGAAGGGGATTTTTCGCAATCAAAAAATCAAACCTTTTGTCGGTGATGATGTAGAGATAGATACCGAGAATCAACCGGAAGGTAAGGGTACCATTGCAAAGATTTTACCAAGAAAAAATGAATTAATACGGCCTGCCGTTACAAATGTGGATCAAGCAATGGTTATATTTGCAGCGGCAGAGCCTAATCCTAATTTAAATCTATTAGACCGTTTTTTAATCATGATGCAAAAGCAGAAGGTAAACACTATCGTTTGCTTTAACAAAATGGAAATCGTTACAGAAGAAGAGATATCCTTGTTAAAGGATACTTATGTGCGGTGCGGTTATAAAGTGTTGTTTACCAGTATGCTCCAAAGGGATGGAGTATCCATATTATATGAATTGATGAAAGGCAAGACTACTGTTCTTGCCGGTCCATCCGGTGTAGGAAAGTCAACTTTTATTAATATAGTTCAACCTGCTGCTAATATGGAAACAGGAGTAATTAGCGAGAAGATAAAACGCGGTAAGCACACGACAAGACATTCTGAACTTATTTTTGTTGAGAAAGATACCTATATAATGGACACACCAGGGTTTAGTTCCCTCTATATCAACGAGATAGAGAAAGAAGAACTGAAAGACTATTTTGTAGAGTTTCTTGAGTATGATAACGAATGTCGTTTTATCGGTTGTAGCCATCTGAATGAACCTGGTTGTGCAGTGAAAGAAGCTTTAAAAGAGAAGAAGATTAGTAAAATCCGATATGATAATTACGTTACTTTATATGAAGAATTAAAAGACCAAAAGCGTTATTGATTTACGGCAAGTGAATTGATATGCCGATTATCTTGTATTGTGTAGTTTGGATTATTACAATTAGACGTGCATTGACAATATAACAATTATTACATGCTCTCATAAGCGAGCATCTGGAGGTTTATTATGATAAAACTTGCTCCATCGATATTGGCTGCGGATTTTAATATACTGGGGGAGCAGATCAGTCTTCTTGAAGACGCAGGTGTTAAATACCTTCATATTGATGTTATGGATGGAAACTATGTTCCAAGCATCAGCTTTGGTATGCCGGTAATAGCTTCGATTAGAAAGAATTCGAAGCTTATTTTTGATGTTCATTTAATGGTGGTGGAGCCGATACGATATTTGGAAGCGTTTAAAGAAGCAGGTGCGGATATTATTACGGTACATGCAGAAACGTGTACCCATCTTCATAAAACAATATCCAGAATAAAGGAATTGGGTTTAAAGGCAGGTGTGGCGATTAATCCGTCAACACCTTTGAACGTACTTGAATATGTACTTGATGATATTGATATGGTTTTAATTATGACGGTGGAACCGGGTTTTGGAGGTCAGCCATTAATTCCTAGTACCTTGCAGAAAGTAAAGGATTTAAAGGAAATGGTATTAAAAACCGGGGCATCTTTTGATATTGAGGTGGACGGTGGGATTAGAGTAGATAATGTTGAAGTGTTATTAGAAGCTGGAGCTAATATAATCGTATCAGGAACTTCTGTGTTTAAAGGTAATATTAAAGAAAATGTGGCTAACTTTGATAAGAAATTTACTGAATTTAGTGGCACAAAATGACCCTATTTTAAGATTCCTCTATGGTCAAATATGTATTGACCGCTAGAAACATTGTAATGAAATAAGGGGAAGGAAGAACATGGCAAATAAAGAGAACAAGGTATTAATTATCACAGGTGGACAAGTCGACGACTCTTTTCTATCTGACCGTGTGATACAGGAGCAATACTCCATGATTATAGCTGCTGATCGAGGGCTTACTGCTGCAGATCGATTAAATCTTCCGCTGGATTTTATTGTGGGAGATTTTGATTCTGTTTCGGAGAGCGTTTTAAAGAAATACCGTGAGCTATCAACTCCGATTGAGACTTTCCCTAGGGAAAAGGACAAGACAGATACACAGATTGCAATAGAACTGGCACTGATGAAGAAAGCGACCAGTCTTGATATATTAGGTGCAACGGGCACCAGACTGGACCATGCACTTGCAAATGTGCATTTACTCCTGTTACCGATGCAATTCGAGGTACAAGCGTTTATCATCGATCCCAATAATAAGATTTGTCTCAAAAAGGAAAGCTTTACACTGCAAAAAAGCAAGCAATTCGGTGATTATGTATCATTACTTCCCTTTAGTGAAAAAGTAAGTGATTTATCTTTAAAAGGCTTTAAATATCCATTGAATCGTATTGTTTTAACCACAGGAAACAGTCTGGGGATAAGCAACGAAATTATAGAAGAAGAAGCATCGGTAGAGTTTACTGAGGGTATACTGTTAGTAATTGAATCTAAGGACTAATGTAATAATTTGAAAAGACATAAAACCAAGTCTATAGAAATGCATGTTAAGGAAGGAAGACACAAATGAAATTAGGTATCGTAGGCTTACCCAATGTAGGTAAGAGCACACTTTTTAATTCATTAACTAAGGCAGGAGCAGAATCCGCCAATTATCCATTTTGCACAATTAATCCAAATATCGGAATTGTTCCGGTTCCAGATGAGAGATTAAAGGTATTAGGAGATTTATATCATACCGAGAGTATCGTTCCAGCCATCATCGAATTTGTTGATATTGCAGGTTTGGTTAAGGGTGCTTCTAAGGGAGAAGGACTTGGTAATCAGTTTCTCTCCAATATCCGTGAAGTGGATGCTATCGTGCATGTTGTTCGTTGCTTTGAAGATGGGAACATCATTCATGTAGATGGATCTGTTGACCCATTAAGAGATATAGAAACCATTAATTTGGAATTAATCTTCTCTGATCTTGAAATTTTAGAGCGTAGAAAATCAAGAGCAGGAAAGGGAGCAAAGAACGATAAAGCGCTTGCCAAGGAACTTGCGATGCTGGAACGTTTGGTAGCATTCCTCGAAGAGGGTAAGATGGCGAAAGCTTTCAAGACGGAAGATGATGAAGAACAGGAACTCCTGATTGGATATAACCTACTGACTGCAAAGCCGGTTATATATGCCGCTAATGTGAAGGAAGACGACCTATCAGATGATGGAATTACGAATAATTATGTAAACACAGTACGTAAATTTGCGGATCAGGAGCAATCTGAAGTGTTTGTAATCTGCGCGCAAATTGAACAGGAAATTGCAGAACTTGAAGAAGATGAGAAGCGTATGTTTTTGGAGGAACTTGGCCTTAAGGAGTCCGGTTTGGAAAAATTAATTAAAGCCAGCTATCATATCCTTGGACTAATTAGTTACCTAACGGCAGGACCGAAGGAAACAAGGGCATGGACAATTAAGGTAGGTACAAAGGCACCACAGGCTGCAGGTAAAATTCATACAGATTTTGAACGTGGTTTTATTCGAGCTGAGATTGTTAACTATCACAATCTAGTTGAGTGCGGGAATTATAATGCTGCAAAAGATAAAGGTCTGGTAAGGTCCGAAGGAAAAGAATATGTAGTCCAAGATGGTGATGTTGTATTATTCCGTTTTAATGTATAATAGCGAAGCGGATAATAGTACCATATTAATTAAAAATTGACGAAATAGAAAGCGGTGAAGAAGTTGCAGATACTATTGAGTACTAATATTAACTTCCCTAATTTGGGAATTGTATTAAAAAATGTTTCCTCAGGCTTTGATGTATTTGGATATCACATAGCATTGTATGGAGTCGTTATCGGTTTCGGTATGTTACTTGGATGGTTAATAGCAGAATGGATGGCCAAGCGGACCGGACAAAATACGGAATTCTATTTAGACTTTGCATTAGTTGCGATTATAGTTTCGGTTATTGGTGCAAGATTATATTATGTTGTTTTTGCATGGGATGAGTTTGCGGATAATCCACTTTCCATTTTTAATTTAAGAACCGGTGGACTTGCAATTTATGGAGGTATCATAGCAGCTGTAATCACTGCGATTGTGTATACACGAATTAAGAAATATCCGTTCTGGTTATTAGCGGACACTGGATGTATCGGTTTAATTACCGGTCAGATTATAGGCAGATGGGGGAATTTCTTTAACAGAGAAGCCTTTGGTAAATATACAGATAGCCTTTTTGCGATGCAGCTTGATCGTAGAGATGTGTCCTATGTATTTAAGGATACGATATCTACTGAGAGATTACAGGAGCTTTATACTGGTAAGGCTGCAGCACTTAATCGGATTTTAGAAATTCGCAATCATGTTGTAGCAGTAAATGGAGTTGAATATATACAAGTACATCCTACCTTTTTATACGAATCTCTATGGAATTTATGTTTATTGGTTATTTTAATCCTATATACAAAGCATAAGAAATTTGACGGAGAAGTTATGCTCCTTTATCTTGCTGGATATGGATTAGGGCGAGTATGGATGGAGGGTCTACGAACCGATCAGCTCTTTTTATGGGGCACGCCATTTGCTGTATCACAGATATTGTCAGCCCTTATCGTTGTAGTAGCGATTGGAATGATTGTTTATAAAAGACATAAAGCTTTAATAAAGTTAAATAACAAAATGAAAAAATAAGGTATTTTAAGGATTAAATTCATAATTTATGAAAAATTAATAGTAATTTAATGGGACATGGGACTAAATCCTTATGTCCTTTCTTTTTATCTATATATTGACATAATTTGTTCGATTTTTCATATTGACACAATATATTGTTGTATAATATCAAAAAAGCACATAAAACCCACTATTATAGGGGTTTTGTAAGCTATTTTTTTTGATTTCATGCTTGATTAATTCCCTAATTTAATATAAAATGTACTCATGAGTGGAGCAAAGTGGTGAGAAGTGGAGTGATATACCATCAAAGTGGGGACAAGCTTCTATAAAGAAACACCGCAATGCGAAGGATAAGAAGGTGCAGCCATATGTTCATGGGTGAATTCAATCATTCGATTGATGCAAAAGGAAGAATTATTATACCGTCAAAGTTCAGAGAAGATTTAGGGGATGATTTCGTTATTACCTTAGGTCTGGACGGTTGTTTATTTGCATACCCCAGTAATGAATGGCAAGTATTTGTGGAAGAACTTAGAAAACTGCCCGGAACAAAAGAAGCAAGACAGCTGCAACGTTATTTTATGGCAGGTGCGGCTGCATGCGAAAGCGATAAACAGGGAAGAATATTAATACCGGCAAAGCTACGGGAAAGTGCAGGATTAGATAAGGATATCGTTTTTGTTGGAGTATTAAATAAAATCGAAATCTGGAGTAAGGAACGTTGGGAGAATAATAACGATTATGATGATGTAGATGCTATCGCAGAACATATGTCGGAGTATGGTATAAGTTTTTAGAGATAGGCATGGAGGGTGTTATGGCATTTGAACATAAGTCAGTATTGTTAGAAGAAACAATAGATAATTTAAAAATCAAGCCAGATGGAATTTATGTTGATGGAACCTTGGGCGGTGGTGGTCATTCCTATGAGATAGCCAAGTACTTAACGAGTGGAAGATTGATTGGGATTGATCAGGATGAAGCAGCCATTGCTGCGGCAGGAGAACGACTGGCAGAATATAAAGATAAAGTAACCATTGTTAGAAGCAACTACAGCGAAATCAAGCAAGTTCTGAGTACTCTGGGGATTGATAAGGTAGATGGAATACTTCTGGATTTAGGAGTCTCCTCTTATCAGCTGGATACTCTGGAGCGGGGCTTTTCCTACAAAGAAGATGCTCCACTGGATATGAGAATGGATACAAGGAATGCATTGACAGCAAGGGATATCATCAATGGCTACACAGAGATGGAGTTATTCCGTATTATTAGAGATTATGGTGAAGATAATTTTGCTAAGAATATAGCGAAGCACATTGTTCGTATGAGAGAAGTAAAGCCTCTTGAAACAACCTTTGAACTAATCGAAGCAATTAAAGCAGCAATACCAATGAAGCTTCGTGTCAATACAGGACATCCGGCGAAGAGAACCTTTCAGGCAATTCGGATTGAACTTAATAGAGAGCTTGAGGTACTTAAAAATACATTGCAGGAAATGATTGAATTATTATCACCGGACGGAAGGTTATGTATCATCACCTTTCACTCGTTGGAAGACCGGATCGTAAAATCAAGTTTTCGAACGAATGAAAACCCTTGTACCTGCCCTCCAAACTTTCCGATATGTGTATGTGGAAAACTACCAAAGGGGAAAGTAATTTCCAGAAAACCCATTCTTCCCAGTGAAGAAGAACTGGAATATAATAAAAGATCAAAAAGTGCAAAATTAAGGGTGTTTGAAAAAGCAAAGGATAAATAGAAAAATATATAGTCATTTTGATAACAAAGTACTTAGTGATAAGTGAATGATGGGGAATTGTATGAAATGACATAATATAACTGGAGAGAGGGGTTTCTTGCATGGATGCGAATAAGAGACGATATCAATACGATTATAAAGGGACAAGCTATGTAGAGGGTAATACGGTTCGTAAGTTGAATGCTACTCCGGATATTCGCCGAGAGGAACAGCAATATGAGATGCCTTCACCTCGTAGACAGGAGCACAGACATCCAAAAACTTTGTCAGGCATTAATTTTGCTTCGCTGCTGGTACTTACCGCTGCAATCATTGCAACTGTATATGTATGTGTGGAATATCTGATGCTTCAGACACAAGTGAGCATTATGGATAAAAGTATTATTTCAATGGAGAGGGATTTAACAACTTTAACCCATGAAAATGATGCTGCAGAAGCGATGGTGAATACAACTTATGATTTGGATTATGTATATAAGGTTGCTGTAGAAGATTTAGGCATGGTATATCCGAACAAAAACAAGGTGATAACTTATAAAAGCAGTACGGATGATTATGTAAGACAATATGAGGACATACCAGAATAAATCCTGTAGAAGTTGATGAGGTAAAATACGATGGAAAAGTCATTCGATAAAACAACTAAAAAATTTTCATCACGAATGCAAGCAAGGCTATTGCTTGTATTTTGTGTTATTACTCTACTGTTAGTAGGGCTTATGGGAAGATTAATCTTCATTATGCAGACGGATGGTGACCGTTATGCGAAAACTGTATTATCGAGACAATCCTATGTTAGTGCTGTTCTGCCTTATAAGCGTGGTGATATCCTTGACCGTGATGGTACTGTGTTGGCAACAAGTGAACTTCAGTATCGACTTATCCTTGATCCGAAACGATTGTTGGAGAATGAGGACTGTATTAACCCGACACTGAAAGCACTTAAAGATAATTTTGGAATTGAAGCGGAAACTATCCAGACCATAATGCAGGATAAGCCGGATAGTCAATACGTAACTGTTATAAAAAATCTAAAATATGATGTAGTAGAAAGCTTTAAGGCTCTATTGGCTGAGGAGGATAGTAAAATTAAGGGGGTATGGTTTGAAGAGGAATATGTTAGAACATACCCATACAATGCATTGGCTTGTGATGTCCTAGGCTTCACTTCAGCAGATAATACCGGATATTGGGGAATAGAAGAATTTTATAATGATACATTAAATGGAACCAATGGTAGAGAATATGGATATTATGATTCTGATTTAAATATTGAACGAATCGTTAAGAAACCTGTAAATGGCAATTCTGTTATCAGCTCAATTGATGCTAATGTACAGCGCATTATTCAAAAACATATCATTGCTTTTAACACAGAGTTTGGTAGTAAGAGTATCGGAGTACTTGTAATGAATCCGAATACCGGTGAAATTATTGCAATGGCCTCTAATCAGGAATATGATTTAAATAATCCGAGTAGTCTAGAAGGCGTTTACACAAAAGAAGAATCAGCAGCTATGACGGAGAAACAAAAAACAAAGGCACTAAATGAACTATGGAAAAATGATGTTATTAGCAGTGGTTTTGAACCGGGTTCTACCTTCAAACCGGTAACAATTGCTGCAGCACTTGAAGAAGATATTGTTACAGAAGACAATACATACTTTTGCGATGGTGGCGAAAAGGTAGGTGGCAGCTATATACAATGTAGTAAGGTCACTGGCCATGGCGAATTAACCTTAGGACAAGCACTGATGGTTTCCTGTAATGATGCTTTGATGCAAATTGTTGCGCAGGAAGGGAAAGATATCTTTTATCGATATCAGAATAGCTTTGGTTTTGGTAAGAAGACAGGAATTGATTTACCGGGTGAAGAATCTGGAATTATTATGTCCTATGATAATTTGAATTCAACTGAGCTTGCAACTAGTAGTTTCGGACAATCCTTTACTACGACTATGGTACAAATGGCAGCGGCATATTCTTCTTTGATAAATGGTGGATATTATTATGAGCCTCATGTTGTAAAGAAGGTTGTAAATGATAATGGAGCAACGGTTAAAGAATTTAATGAATTGTTAGTAAAGCAGACTGTTTCTGAGAAAACTTCTGAGTTTATACAAAACTATATGTATCAGACGGTTGAGACGGGTACCGCCCAAGGTGCAAAGGTTCCTGGATATGCTATTGGTGGTAAGACAGGAACAGCAGAAAAGCTGCCACGTGGGAATGGAAAATACGTAGTATCCTTCCTAGGTGCTGTACCAGCAATCAATCCGGATATTGTAATATATGTTATGATTGATGAGCCACAGAATGTAGTAAAACAAGCGGACAGTTCTATCGCAACAAAGCTTGCTAGTAGAATTATGACTGAAATATTACCGACGCTTGGAATCTATCCGGAGGGTGAAATAGATTATTTATTGCCAGCTAAGGAAGATGAGAATAAGGCGAATGGTAGTACAGGAACAGATGGCGATACAAGCGTGAATGGCAATAATGGCACAAATGTCAATACTGAAACAAATGGTGGTACTGAGACCAATAATGCTACGCAGGATAATAATAACAACCAAGGTACGGAAGGAACGGGGGATAACAATCAATCCGGTTCTAATTTGAATAATACCTCTGCTGGTAATGAAGAAGAAAATACTAATAATACGAATTCCGGAGAGTCAACGAATCCTTCCGGTGATTCCTCTATCGGTGATGAAGAAGAGACTTCAGAAAATCAAAATAATGCAAATTTATCAGGAAATTCAAGTGAAGATGAGTATAATCCGGATGCTTTGGACTAATCCATGAATAAAGAGACATTGTTTGTAATAAAATGAAACGATAAGAGATGCAAGGTTATGGTAAAATGGCAAGAAATAGAACCTATAACAGAAGGAATATCCTAGTGGTAGTTACTGTTATTATGCTGGCTGCACTAGGTCTGACAATTAGATTGGGATATCTTATGATTTTAAAATCAGAAGATTATGCGGTGCGCGCTCAAGAACTCCATGAAAGGGAGAGGGTAATTAAAGCAGAGCGTGGAAGTATCTTTGATGCGAATGGAATTGAAATTGCTACGAATAAACCGGTGTGCACAATCTCCGTTATACATGCCCAAATTAAAGAGCCGGAACGTATTATTGAAATTTTATCAAAGTTATTAGGACTTAGTGAAGAGAGAGTAAGAAAAAGGGTGGAGAAAGTATCCTCCATCGAAAAAGTAAAATCCAACGTAGACAAAGAAATTGCTGATAAGATCCGGGAATATGATTTAGATGGTGTCATGGTGGATGAAGATTATAAGAGATATTATCCTTATGATAGTCTTGCCTCTAAAGTAATCGGGTTTACGGGAAGCGACAATCAAGGGATTATCGGCCTAGAGGCAAAATATGATGAATTCTTGAAAGGGATAGATGGTACCATCCTAACGCTTACTACCGCTTATGGCGTAGAAATAGAAAATGCTGCAGAAGATAGAATAGAACCACAGCAGGGTAACGATCTATATTTAAGCTTGGATGTAAATATCCAAAAGTATGCGGAGCAAGCTGCACTGAAAGTAATGCAAGCAAAGAATGCAAACAATGTTAAAATGATAGTAATGAATCCTCAAAATGGTGAGATTTTAGCAATGGTAAATGTACCGGAATTTAATCTCAATGATCCCTATAAATTAATCGATGAGATAGCAGCAGACTATGCCGGCCAAACACTGACTGCAGAGAAATTAAATGAGTTACTGAATGGAATGTGGAGAAACGCCTGCATCAGTGATACCTACGAACCAGGATCAGCCTTTAAAATTGTTACTGCTACGGCTGCACTAGAGGAACATGTTGTTGAGTTAGATGATACATTCTATTGTCCTGGTTATAAAAAAGTAGAAGATCGGCTTATTCGCTGTCATAAGGCTGGGGGCCATGGAAGTCAAACCTTTATAGAAGGTATCGAGAACTCCTGTAACCCGGTATTCATGGAAATCGGTGCTAGGGTTGGCGTTGAAAAGATGTATTATTATTACAATAAGCTGGGACTCTTTAAGAAAACAGGAATAGATCTTCCTGGAGAGGCTAACTCTATTATGCATAAAATTGATATCATTGGTGCGGTAGAATTAGCAACGATGTCTTTCGGTCAATCCTTTCAGATTACACCTCTACAATTGTTAACTGCCGCAAGTGCTGTAGTAAATGGAGGAACTTTGGTAACACCCCATCTTGGGGTTGAAATTCGGACTTCGGACGGTACGAAGGTGCAAGCACTTGACTACCCGACCACTCCTAATGCAGTAACCAAGGAAACTTCAGAAACAATGAAAAATCTTCTAGAATTAGTAGTATCAGAGGGAACCGGAAAAAGAGCTTATTTGCCAGGTTTTCGTGTTGGAGGAAAGACAGCCACATCGGAAAAGCTCCCAAGAAGGAGTGCTAAATACATCTCATCCTTTGTTGGTTTTGCACCAGCTAATAATCCTCAGGTAATAGCGCTTGTATTAATTGATGAGCCAACCGGTATTTATTATGGTGGAGTTATTGCTGCTCCGGTTATCTCAGATTTATATAGTAATATCCTTCCTTATTTGGGAATTGAAGAAAGCTATTCGGAAAAAGAAATTGAAACATATAACATTGGATCCTTCCAGGTACCTGATTTTGTTGGAAAGACAAAGAAGGAAGTCAAGGATTTGTTGAAAATATATGATTTTGGAGAGTTATATCCAGTCGGTGAAGGAGACAATGTAATTGAACAATTTCCGCTTCCTGGTGATACGGTAGATAAGGATAGTGCTTTGATTTTGTATTATAGTAAATAAGGGCATGCTACTGTGGTCTTGGTATACTACGCTACGAGTATGAAAGAAACGCAAAACATGTTTCTTTCATCATGGATTACAGAAACAAAAAGCTTGTTTCTGTAATCGAGTATTGTTATTTCAAATGTTATAAAGTATAATAGCTAGGTTAATAATAGAACAAAAGATTAGTGCATAAGAATGGAGGATACTATGAATTTTTCTGACTTTAGAGTTGTTATACCTGTTATCATATCATTTAGTGTTTGCGTGATACTTTGTCCGCTTTTAATACCCTTTCTAAAAAAACTGAAATTTGGACAGTTCATTCGAGAAGAAGGGCCTCAATCGCATCTAAAGAAATCAGGCACACCAACCATGGGCGGTATTGTTATCGTATTAAGTATCTCAATAACATCCCTTATCTATATAAAGGATTACAGGAATATTGTTCCAGTTCTGTTCGCAACCATCGGTTTTGGTATTATTGGTTTTATGGACGATTACATAAAAGTAGTAATGAAACGCTCCATGGGACTCCGAGCATGGCAAAAGCTCTTGGCACAGATTTTAGTAACAGCAATTCTGGGATACTATCTTGTGAATTTCACAGATGTTGGTACCGCAATGTTGATTCCATTCTCAGGGGGCAAATATCTGGATGTATCGTATTTGTTCGTACCCATATTCTTAGTGACGGTTCTGGGAACGGTTAACGGGTCAAACTTTACAGATGGGCTTGACGGATTGGAATCCAGTGTTACTGTACTGATTGCTACCTTCTTCACAGTAGTTGCAATAGGAGTAAAAAGTGATATCTCACCAATTACCGGCGCGGTTGCAGGAAGCTTACTTGCATTTTTATTATATAACGTATATCCGGCTAAAGTATTTATGGGGGATACCGGTTCTTTGGCACTTGGAGGGTTCGTAGCAGCAACAGCTTATATGCTACAGATGCCATTGTTTATCTTGATCGTAGCGCTTGTATATCTGGTTGAGATTTTGTCAGTAATGATTCAGGTTAGTTATTTCAAATTAACTGGAGGAAAGCGAATCTTCAAAATGGCACCAATCCATCATCACTTTGAACTAATGGGATGGTCGGAAACCAGAGTGGTTGCAGTCTTTTCTATTATAACTACAATCCTATGTCTAGTGGCACTAATGGGAATCAATTAAACTAGAAATCACAAAGCAATTTGTTTTATATTGAAGGAAAGTTTGAAAGAAAATGATTTTCAACCAAGGCAATGTTTTGAATGCCTGTGAGCAGGCATGTGGAGGTAAATTATGCAATTAAAAGATAAAAAAGTATTGGTATTTGGCGCAGGAAAAAGCGGTATATCCGCAACAAGATTGCTTCAAAAGCAGGGTGCTTATGTCATTTTATTCGATTCCAATACTAACCTAAATGACAAAGATTTTCTTGATAAATTCGATATAAATCGTAATTTCAGGTTGGTTACAGGTGAACTATCGGAAGAGATTATTACTACCCTTGATTTGCTCGTAATTAGTCCTGGAATTGCAATTGATCATCCGGAAGTTTTAAGGATACAAGCAAAGAATATACCTGTGTGGGGAGAAATTGAGCTTGCCTACCGTTTTGCGAAAGGAAAAGTAATCGGCATCACTGGCACAAACGGTAAGACGACCACTACAACCCTGGTCGGTGAGATTATGAATACGTATTTTGAAGAAGTATATGTGGTGGGTAACATCGGTAATCCATATACTGACATCGCAATGGAGGCGACAGAGCAGGCTGTTACCGTAATCGAACTAAGTAGCTTCCAGCTGGAGACAATTCACGAATTTAAACCAGATATCAGTGCAATACTTAACATTACTCCGGATCATTTAAACCGTCACCATACTATGGATAATTATATTGCGATGAAGGAAAATGTAGCAAAGAATCAGACAACATCGGAGCTATGTGTGCTTAATTATGAGGATGAGACCTTACGTTCAATGGCGAAAAGGCTTAAGACAAAGGTTCTATTCTTCAGCAGTGCCAATAAATTAGTCGATGGAATTTATCTGGAAGAGGATGATATCTTTTACTCAGTAAAAGGAGAGAAGCAATTAGTCTGTAATGTGAATGAATTACGAATACTCGGAAAACACAGTTATGAAAATGTAATGGCTGCGGTAGGGATTGCTATCACAATGGGAGTTCCGATGGAATTTATCCATAAAGCAATTACAAACTTCCAAGCAGTAGAACATAGAATAGAGTATGTAGAAACTATAAATGGAGTTACGTATTACAATGATTCCAAGGGAACGAATCCGGATGCTTCCATAAAAGCAGTTCAGGCGATGAAAAGCCCTACCTTGGTAATTGGCGGTGGATATGATAAGAAGATACCCTTTGATGATTGGATCATATCCTTCGATGGAAAAGTAAAATACCTTGTTCTTCTGGGTCAGACGAGGGACCAAATTGCTGAAACGGCCAGACAACACGGTTTTAATAACATTATTATGGTTAATAGTTTACGTGACGCCGTAAAGGTGTGTGCCGAAAAGGCCAAAGCGGGAGATGCGGTTTTACTATCGCCGGCCTGTGCCAGCTGGGGAATGTTTGAGAACTATGAAGAACGCGGAAGGTTATTTAAGGAATATGTTAGGGAAATGTTATAAAACATGACAAGTAAAATTTACTTGTTAATAAATCATGTAAGTCGGGAGTGTATGTATGAGCAGAACAGCTGGGGAAGAAAATAAAAGAAAAATGCATAGCTATTATGACTACAGCTTATTGTTTCTGATACTATTTCTAGTATGCTTTGGCTTAGTTATGATTTATAGTACCAGCTCTTACAATGCACAGAGAATCTATGGAAATGCAACTCATTTTCTTGAAAAACAGGCGCTTTTTGCAGGAGCAGGAATTCTGATAATGTTGTTTGTATCAAAAATAGATTATAGAATCTACGCTAAAAATTTACCGATTATTCGAATAAAGCCAATCACTATATTATACTTTCTCTGTATTCTATTGCAGGTTTATGTTTTGCTCTTTGGTGATGTTATCAATGGAGCAAAACGATGGGTTAATTTGGGGCCGTTAGGTAGTTTTCAACCTTCTGAGTTAACCAAGATTGCAGTAATTTTATTTACTGCTTACATAGTAAATATGGCACCAAAAAAGCTAGATAAATTTCGTGGATTTTTAAGAGTGGTTTTATTCATATCCCCTTTGTTGGGATTAATCATAATCGAAAACTTTTCGACTGCTTTGATTGTCGGAGTCATTATGGTATCCATCTGTTTTGTAGCCAGCAAAAAGAAAGCCTATTATATTATATCAGGATTGTTATTCGGTGCACTTGGTTCGATCTTTGTATTCTTTGTTTCTTATCGATCGGAACGTATCACTGTATGGTTGAATGTAGAAACAGAGCCAAAAGGTTATCAAATTTTGCAGGGCTTATATGCAATTGCTTCCGGAGGAGTCTTTGGTAAGGGACTTGGAGAAAGTATGCAGAAGCTGGGATTCATACCTGAGTCTCATAATGATATGATATTTTCTGTTATATGTGAGGAACTTGGGCTATTTGGCGCCTTCGCTCTGATCTTATTATTCATTTTACTTATTTGGCGTATTTTTATCATTGCGATAAATTCTACGGATTTATTCGGTGGCCTAATTGCCACCGGAGTACTAGCCCACATTGCAACGCAGGTATTAATCAATATCGCTGTTGTTACGAACACAATACCCTCCACCGGTATTCCACTCCCATTTATCTCCTACGGAGGCAGCTCCGTCTTGGTTATCCTCTTTGAAATGGGAATAGTGTTGAGCGTATCGAACCAAATCAAGGGAGAACGATAGTTAGTATCTCAGTCGCTGTCAAAACATAATATAGTATCAAATAAGCATAATTAAAGTCAGTGTCTAGGATATGAAACTAAGCCACCACTCAAAAAAGGTGACTTAGCACGCGGACAAACAGGAATTCATATAGTAGTAGTATATTTCCTTCATTGTCTGGGGTGTGCTATGTCGAGCATCGAGGTTATCGGCGGAGAGCAGTTAAAAGGTGAGCTAAAAATACAAGGTTCAAAGAATGCAGCATTACCTGTAATTGCTGCTACTATTTTGAATAAAGGAATTACAATACTTAAGAATTGCCCCAAAATACTTGATGTATTTCATATGATAAAAATACTGGAAGAGTTGGGATGTAAAACATCCTGGGACGGTAATACGCTCCGAGTGGACAGCAGCATCGTTACATCTACTCATGTATCAGAAGAATCCGTTAGTAAAATGCGTAGCTCAATTCTTTATCTTGGAGCATTGCTTGGAAGATTTCACGAGGTAACGATT
>JAQSYO010000025.1 GCA_029256105.1 Herbinix sp. | reverse complement strand
TGTCTTTTACGATTACATTTGACATAGTCTCACACCTAACCTCCCTCCAGTTGTGTATTGTGCGTATACAACTGTTTGGGTATTTTTTGAATAGCACTATTAAGATTATAGCATATTTTTCAATTTCGTCAACTAATTTTTCAATTAATTATCATAAGTTTCATATAAAAGTATTGTTCTGGGTATTATTGGTGATTACTATGAAAATAAATAGATTTTTGATTAAGTGAAAGTCTCAAATCTTCTTGTATTGAAGCTACACCATTTCAATTATTGAAATCAATTATAGACTCTTTTTCATAATTACAGCGGGTAGCACTTTTCCTGTCCAATTTAATTCAATCGTTTCAATTTTTTTAAAACCATTATTTGTCCAGAAACTAAGTACCCTATCATTATAATCAGTTACTACATCAATTCTGATAAACTTACTTTGTTCTAATTTTATATATTCCTCAAAAGCCTGATAGATTACTTTACCAAACCCTTTGTTTAAACAATCATTATGTATCATTAATAAGGATAAATAAGTCTCTTCTTCAATTTTATAATCAATAATTCCTACTAATTTTCCTGAAGCTTTTTCGACCACCTTTGTGGAATTAAAATCAATATTTTTCATCGCGTCTAATTCTTCGAGAAGCCATTCCTTATTTATTTCGTTAACTTCCATATGATTCATCAAAAAATGAGGATGAGAATTGTAAACCATAACAATATCCTCTACATCTTTAATATCAACTTTATCAATAAAAAAATCTTTTGTTTCAAAAATCATCTAAACCCTCCATGTTAGGCTGATATAAATTGATACAATTCCAACAAGAAAAAAAATCAGCATTATCAAAATATAATATCCTCAACTTTAACGGTAGCATTAACTTTCTGCATCATTATATCAATATCATAAAATTTATAGCATCATTTAATTTTCAGTATCATTAAATATTCAACATCATTTAATTTTCAACATTAATTAATTTTCAACATCATTTAATTTTCAGCATTAATTAATTTTCAACATCATTTAATTTTCATCTTCACTTAATATCCAACATCATTTAATTTTCAGCATCATTTAATATTCAACATCATATAATTTTCAGCATCATTTAATATTCAACATCATTTAATATTTTACATCATTTAATATTCAACATCATTTAGTTTTCATAATCATTTAATTTTCAACATCATTTAGTTTTCAAAATCATTTAATTTTCAGTGTATTTATTTTTTCAGTATAGTTGAATTTTCAACAACATTAAATTTACAGATTCTAACCTTTACAACAACCGTAAAATTCTAAAAAAGCCCCTTGGTTTGAACAATACACCAAATAATACAAGAATATAACTATCATTTGGAGGTACCGTTCAAATTAAGGGGGCTTCCTATAAAACATAATCCTAATCTAATCGTTTCGAGTAATGATTACTTTAATTGTGAATTTAGAACTTCTTTGGATTTCTCTATAACAGCATCGATTCCTGCAGCAGATTTTCCACCTGCCTGCGCCATATTCGGTCTTCCACCGCCGCCGCCTCCAACAAGGGTAGCAAGTTCTTTAATAATATTACCGGCATGTGCACCTTGCTTCATAGCACCATCCGTTGCCATCGCAAGTAAGTTTACTTTATCCGGTGCCGTAGCAGAGGCAAGTATAATAACGCCTTCTCCTAATTTATCCTTTAACTGATCACCCAGATTTCGAAGTTCGTTCATGTCTACATCCGGTAACTTAACCGAAAGTAATTTCACACCCTTAACCTCGATTACCTGGTTCATAACATCACCAAGGGAATTGTTCGCTAATTTGCTCTTTAATTTATCATTTTCTGATTTTAAAAGTTTGATTTCTTCCAAAAATCCTTCAATTCTACTGGTTAACCCGGAAGGCTCTGCCTTTGCTGTTCTGGCTGCAGTATTTAACTCATTCTCCAACTCTTTGTAATAGGCAAATACACCATTACCTGTCAAGGCTTCTATTCTTCTTACACCAGCTGCAATGCCTGTCTCGGATAAAATCTTAAATACGGTAATTACTCCTGTATTGCCTACATGCGTTCCACCGCAAAGCTCCTTGCTGTAATCTCCCATAGTGACAACTCGTACATCACTGGAGTATTTCTCACCAAAGAGCGCCATTGCGCCTTCTTTTTTCGCTTCCTCAATATTAGTAACCTTAGTACTTACGGGCAGGTTGTTCTCAATTTGCTCATTCACCAATGTTTCTACTGTGTTAATTTCTTCTGCAGTTAAAGCAGAGAAATGTGTAAAGTCAAATCGCAAACGATCCACGGTTACTAATGAGCCTGCTTGCTCCACATGTGTGCCAAGTACTGTTCTTAATGCCTTTTGTAATAAATGGGTTGCACTATGGTTCTTTGCTGTTGCTGTTCTTTGTTTAGCATCAACTTGAAGATTAACCTTTTCATTGACTTTAAAGATACCTTTTGTAACAGTACCTACATGACCAATTTTACCACCTTGAAGCTTGATAGTATCTTCTACTTCAAATTCTGCATCTACGGTTGTTATAATACCGATATCTGCTGCTTGACCACCGCTGGTAGCATAGAAAGGAGTTTCTTTCACTAGTATAGTACCCTTTTGTCCTGCAATTAACTCAGAGGCAAGTTCTGTTTCCGTTGTTAGCACGCTAATTACAGATGGATAACTAAGATTATCATATCCAACAAAGGAAGAGGTAATGCTTGGATCAATCTGTTGATATACCGTTTCTTCAGCACCCATGTAATTGGTGGTTCCTCTTGCACTTCTCGCTGTTACACGTTGAACCTCCATTGCTTCCTTAAAGCCTATTTCATCTACTTCAAAGCCCTTTTCCTCAAGAATTTCTTTCGTTAAATCAATCGGAAAACCATAGGTATCATAAAGCTTGAATACATCTTCACCAGGAAGCGCCTTTAAATTCTTCTTTTCCATTTCTTTTTCCATCTCAGCAAGAATAGTTAAGCCTTGGTCAATGGTTTTATTAAACTTTTCTTCTTCAATTGCAAGAAGCTTTAAGATATATTCTTTCTTATCCTCTAATTCAGGATAACCATCCTTAGATTCTTGGATTACTGTTTTCGCTAGGTCAGCTAAGAATCTGCCCTGGATTCCAAGTAATCTTCCATGTCTAGCAGCACGACGGAGTAATCTACGGAACACATAACCTCTACCTTCATTGGAAGGTATAATACCATCGGAAGCCATAAAGGTTACCGAACGGATATGATCCGTAATCAAACGGATTGATACGTCTTTTTTCGAATCAGTTTGATAGGTTACCTTTGCAAGCTGGCATACCTTATCTCTGATTGCCTTCATCGTGTCTATATCAAAGATCGAGGCAACATCTTGAACTACAATCGCAAGTCTCTCAAGACCCATACCGGTATCGATATTCTTATTCTCTAGTTCTGTATAATTGCCGTTACCGTCTCCATTAAACTGAGTAAACACATTATTCCATACCTCAACATAACGGTCACAATCACAACCAACCGTACAGCCTTCTTTGCCACAACCGTATTTCTCACCACGATCATAATAAATCTCTGAGCAAGGACCGCAGGGACCTGCACCATGTTCCCAGAAATTATCTGCTTTACCCATACGGAAAATATTTTCCGGCGCAATTCCAATTTCCTTATTCCAGATTTCAAAGGCTTCATCATCTTTTTCATAAACAGAAGGATATAAACGATTTTTATCAATCCCAACTACCTCGGTCATAAATTCCCAAGACCATGCAATTGCTTCATGTTTAAAATAATCTCCAAAGGAGAAGTTTCCAAGCATTTCAAAGAAAGTACCATGCCTTGCTGTTTTGCCGACATTCTCAATATCGCCGGTACGGATACACTTTTGGCAGGTAGTAACACGATTTCTTGGTGGTATCTCCTGTCCGGTAAAATATGGCTTTAAGGGTGCCATACCGGAATTGATTAATAATAAACTATTATCGTTATGGGGTACCAGTGGAAAACTATTTAAAGCTAGATGTCCCTTACTTTCAAAAAATTCAAGGAACATTTTTCTCAATTCATTTACACCGTATGTTTGCACGTTAATTGCCTCCTATATTATAATCACTTTAAAATTCTTTTATTTTCTATGTGCCAGCTCTGACGTGATGTCTTCCCAATCTAGACCACATTCTGCCATCAGCACCATCATATGATAGAGATAATCTGCAACCTCATAGCGTAGCTCCTCTGCGCCGGGATTTTTGGCGGCTATAATAATCTCCGCTGATTCTTCACCACATTTTTTAAGGATTTTATCAATTCCCTTATCAAATAAATAGTTCGTATAAGAACCTTCCTTCGGATTCACTTTTCGGTCAAGAATTACGTCATACACATCCTTAAATACATGGAATGGATCGGAATTTTTATACTCCTTCTTCACTAAATTATTGAAAAAGCAAGTTTTACTTCCTGTATGGCATGCAGGTCCAACTTGTAACACTTTGGCCAAAATGGTATCATTATCACAATCCAAGGTCAATTCCTTCACGTATTGGAAGTGACCTGAGGTCTCGCCTTTTAACCATAGCTGGCTTCGACTTCTGGAATAATAAGTCATTTGTCCACTGACAATAGTCTTATTATAAGCTTCCTCATTCATATACGCAAGCATTAATACTTCCTGAGACCGATAATCTTGAACGATAACAGGGATTAAGCCACTTGAATCTAATTTGAATTCAGAAAATGCAATCTTACTCTCAAAGGTATTAACCTCAATATTTGCTGCTTTCAGCGCTTGTTTTGCCTTCATGATATCTTTATTTTCGAAGAAATTGGTGGAGACACCATTGACATTAGATAAGGTAAACAGACTGCTAATATCATTCCGTACCAGACTGTCACGAATGATAATTGGAATAGGAGTACTATCTATTTTTTCCTTTGAATATGCAGATAACGCAACATGTTTTAACAGTACAGTCCCGACGTTATATTTCAATAAAGTATCACAAACATTTTCACCATCGGAATCCATACACTCAATCATATCGACTTCACCCATGATTTTTTCAGAACCAAAGCGTTCTGTTGCTTCTTTAAACAAAAGTTTATTTTCTAATTGGGAGTATTTTATCATAACCGCAGTAGCTCCGGTATAAATTGCTTTTTTTACATCCTCTAACCGTTCCATATAACTACCGACAATAAAGGGTATGTCAATTTCTTTAGCCAACTCTTTCGCTAGGGATAAGAATTCTTCTCTGGATTTTGTATCCTTTGAATAGTTATAAATTAACAGCTCGTCTGCTCCCCCATACGAATAAATTTTCGCTAACTTTAAAACATTAGCAGGTATTTCGTTTTCCGCATTAATATAAGGGATGATTTTTTTGTAAGACATTTGTATTTATACCTCCTGCGTAATATGGTTCAGTTGTACGGTGATTATTATAATTTACTTATGTTTTAATTTATACGGTTTTCTTTTCAAATAAATTCACTGCTTTTTTCAAATCAATTCTATTTTCATACAAGGCTTTCCCAACAATTGCACCATAAACTTCAATTTCTTCTAGCATCTCAAGGTCTTTTAAGGAGGAAACACCACCGGAGGCAATTATATTTAGTCCGGTTGTTTGAACCATTTCCTTTGTATGAGAGATATTCGGTCCCTGAAGCATGCCATCCTTCGATATATCTGTATATACAATGGTTTTAACACCGTATTTTTTCATCTCTAAAGCTAAGGTAACTGCCTGATAATTGCTAACCTTTTCCCAGCCTTCAATGGCTACCATCCCATCCTTAGCATCTATTCCAATCACAATTCGTTTGGAGCCAAAGGTAGAAATCGCTTCCTTGATAAATGCAGGGTCCTTTACTGCCTTAGTTCCAATAATTACACGTTCTACCCCCAAATCTAACTTGCTTTCGATATCCTTAATCGTTCGGATACCACCGCCTACTTGTATCGGAATTTTCACTTCAGACACAATAGATTTGATGACCTCATCATTTACTGAGTGACCAACTAAGGCACCATCCAAGTCGACAATATGGATAAAGGAAGCTCCTGAAGCTTCCCATTGCTTTGCTATTTTTAAAGGTATATCAGAATATACTAAAACATCCTGAAAACTTCCTTGTCTCAGTCTTACGCACTGTCCATTTTTAATATCGATCGCGGGGAATAATTTCATGAAGCACCTTTGCCTTTCTGCTACGTTCTATTTTTAGTCGATGGTACCCTTTGTAGATAATACACCCTGAATACGTTCATCAAAACTACAAGCTTCATCCAGCGCCTTTGCAAAGGCTTTGAAGGTCGCCTCAATAATGTGATGGTTATTACCACCACTCAATAACTTAATATGTAAATTCATTCCGGCTGAATAAGAAACCGCATAAAAGAATTCTTTCACTAACTCTGTCTCCATATAACCTACTTTATCCGTGGAGAATTCAATATCATAAGCTAGATAAGGCCGACCGGATAAATCAATCGCACAAAGAACAAGGGTCTCATCCATCGGAAGAATAAAGGATCCATAACGTTTAATTCCCTGCTTGTCTCCTAAAGCACTTTTAATTGCCTGACCTAGAACAATTCCAGTATCCTCTACGGTATGATGAGAATCAACATACAAATCTCCTTTTACGGATAATTTCATATCAAAAAATCCATGTCTTGTAAAGCTGTCCAACATATGATTGAAAAAACCAATTCCTGTTTCAATCTGGGTTTTACCGCTTCCATCAACATTAAACTCCATGTTAATCTCAGTTTCCTTTGTTTTACGATCAATTATCGTACTTCTGCTAATCATCAGACTTATCCTTCCTGTATTATTTATTTATACCATGAACAGATAACGTTCATGATCTTGTTACTCCAATCGCAATCTTCAAGCAAGCTTGCAGATTCCTCATTCCGCTTTCATTATATCATGAACAAATTGCATGTTCATGATCTTGTTACTCCAATCGTAATCTTCAAGCAAGCTTGCAGATTCCTCATTCCGCTTTCATTATACAATATGAGTAATAAATGTCAAACTTCTTTTCTTACATTTACTCAAATCGTACTGAGATTGAATTTGCATGAGCAGTTAAGCTTTCAGAATTAGCAAAAGTTACAATGTCCTTATAAATTGGTTCCAATGCTTCTCTGGAATATGAAATTATGCTGGATTTCTTAATAAAATCATCTACACTTAACGGTGAGAAGAATTTGGCTGTTCCATTGGTAGGTAATATATGATTTGGCCCTGCCATATAATCTCCTAATGGTTCACTGGAATATTCCCCAATGAAGATTGCACCGGCATTCTTTATCTTTGTCATCACCATGAAAGGATCCTTTGTCATGATTTCTAAATGCTCAGAAGCAATTTCGTTGGCTGTTTCAATTGCCTCTGTCATATCCTTTGCAATCATAATATATCCGTAATTATCTAAGGATTTTTGAAGGATTTCTTTTCTAGATAGTTGCTCTACAAATAGGTCAACTTCCTTTGATACCTTCACTGCTAAATCTTTACTGGTAGTTATTAAAATTGCAGAAGCAAGTTCATCGTGTTCCGCTTGGGATAATAAATCCGCTGCTACGTACCTGGGATTTGCGGTTTCATCAGCAAGAACAAGGATTTCACTAGGTCCAGCAATTGAATCAATACTAACATGGCCGTAAACAGCCTTTTTGGCTAAAGCAACATAAATATTTCCCGGTCCAACAATCTTATCAACTTTAGGAATACTTTCGGTTCCAAAGGCTAAGGCTGCGATTGCCTGTGCGCCACCAACTTTATAAATTTCTGTTACTCCCGCTTCTTTGGCTGCTACTAAGGTACCTGCATTCACTTTGCCATCTTTACCGGGTGGAGTTGTCATTGCAATTCGACCTACTCCTGCAACTTTAGCCGGAATAACATTCATAAGTACGGAGGAGGGATAGGCTGCTTTTCCTCCAGGCACATAAACCCCAACTGCTGATATTGGAGTTACCTTCTGCCCAAGAATAGTTCCATTTTCGGTAGTATCAAACCAACTATATTGCTTTTGTTTTGCATGATAAGACTCAATATTAATTATCGCTTTTCGTATAACCTCGACTACGTCAGAATCAACCTTTTGATAAGCCTCTTTGATTTCTTCCTGGGTTACTCGGATTGTCTCCTTTGTAAGAATTGACTTATCAAAGCGTTCCGTATATGCAAATAACGCCTGGTCTTTATTTGTTTTTACTTCATTTAAGATTTCTGCTACCACACTTGCATATTCATCATATTGATTGGGACTTCTTTTTAATAAGTCCTCTAGGATATTCTTCTTTGATTCCGAGTTTAATTCAATCATTCTCATAAATATATCCATCCCTTCGTAATATAACTTATACTTTCAATCGATCTTATAGATAGGATCTATATTATAATTAGCTATCTAAGTTATGAGTATTGATACAGCACCATGATACATGGTATACAAACTCTTTTTTACTCTATTTTATTCCCTTATGATATATGCTTATTTGTCTCCCTTTTTATAATCTCCTTTTTTTGTATTAAGTTTCACAAGGAATGGCATTACGGCTATTATAATTATTGCCATTAGTATACCTAGAAGTATAGAACCAACTTTACCTGCAAAATCAAAAAAATTAAAATTTATAGCAATTAACATAAGCAGTAATAAAATCCAATAAATTATTTTTGTTGAAAGCTTTACATAATGTTTAGTTCCACAGCTTTTACAGGTTATTGGTTCATACCATGAAGACCATAAAATTTGCATATACTTAAAATTATTATCACATTTTTTACATTTTGGCATTTTGAGTCCCCCTATTATCAGTACATTTATCTAATGGAGTCAATTGATTATATTATACGAATTACAAAGCATCCTTCAAATCCTTAATAATCTTCGTAATCCTCTCATGCTCCATCTTCATACTGACCTCATTAACTACCATACGAGCAGATATATTGCAAATTTCCTCTAATACCTCCAACCCATTCTCACGGAGGGTAGATCCCGTCTCCACGATGTCAACAATCACCTCGGACAGTCCGACTATCGGAGCTAATTCTATCGAACCATTCAGCTTGATGATTTCAACAGTCTGATGTTTTTTATTATTGAAGTAATCCTTTGCAATATTCGGATATTTTGTTGCAACACGGATTAATGCTCCATGCTGTAATAATTCTTTGGCAGAGGCAGGCCCTGCAACGCATATTCTGCATTTGCCAAGACCTAAATCTACTACCTCATACATTTTCCTTCCCTCTTCCAGGATGGTATCTTTACCAACTACTCCAATATCTGCGGCTCCGTATTCCACATAGGTAGGAACATCATTGGCTTTCGCTAGAAAGAATTTTAACTTTAGTTCTTCATTTACAAAGATTAATTTTCTTGAGGTTTTATCCTTGATTTCATCACAGGATATTCCTATCTTTTCCAACATTTCTAATGTATTTAACGCCAATCGACCTTTTGCTAACGCAATCGTTATATATCTCATCAAAAATCATCCTTTCTAATCATGTACCAAATGGGAACCCTATTGTAAAAATTCCTGCATTGGTGCAGCCTGCATTGTTCCTGCGGTAATATCCATCACCTTAATCTCAGTATCATTATCCAGATATAAGATGCCTCCGATATTCATCCGTTTTGCATAGGAAAGGTAATCTTCCAGCTTTAATTCATCATTCGACTTCTGTAGAATAGTATTGATTGCGTCCATTCGAAAATGGTTAGCCAAAGCAATTGCCTGCTTGCGGTAGCTTTTCTGATATATAATGAGTGTATCTTGCGCCTCAGGCTCTTGTAACAGCTTTTGTCTTGATAATGCCAGCATTAATTGATCAATGACAATTGCAAGACCAATTGCCGGAGCTTCTTTCCCAAATTGACCAACCAAGTTATCATAACGACCACCAGTTGCAACCGCATCCCCAGTTCCATAGGTATATGCCTTGAATATAATTCCTGTATAATAATTGTATTGGCTTAGCATTCCAAGATCAAAGGAAACATAATTTTCATAGCCGTATTCCTTCATAATCTCGTATAACTTCTCCAAACGTTCAATCGCTTTCACTGCTCTAGGATTTGTTGTAAGACCTTTTGCATAAGCGAGGATGTCTAGTGTGCCAAACAACTCCGAAATCTTTAAGAAGATTTCCTTAAGCTCTTTCCTCATGTCCTTTGCTTTAATGATCTCTTCCACACCGAATATATTCTTCTTTGCGATTAATTGTCTAAGATTACTTATCTCTTCTTCATCCCAAAATCCAGCTTCCTCAACAAGTGATCGAAAGAAATCAGCATCGCCGATTTCTACTTGAAATTCTTTCAAACCGGATTGTATCAGGCATTCAATGGTTAAGGCTAGCATTTCAGCATCCGCTTCAATACTATCATCATTTATTAACTCCGCACCTAATTGTGTAACTTCCTTTAATTTCCCCTGATAGCTGGTGTTATTAATAAAAGTGTTACCAATATAGCATAAGCGGATTGGAAGTCTTTCCTCTTTGTAATACTTTGCAGCACATCGTGCGATTGGAGGTGTAATATCCGGTCGAAGCACTAAAGTATTTCCATCGCGATCAAAAAACTTATACATATCTTTTGAAGCTACGGTACCACGTTCTTGACTAAATATATCAAAAAACTCAAAACTTGGAGTCTGGATATCTCGAAAGCCATAGTGCCCAAGCACATGATGGAGGTTACTCTGCAACATTAATTTTGTTGCACATTCCGAATTATATATGTCTCTAACTCCCTCAGGTGTATGTAATAATTTGTCCTTCATAATCAGCACCAAGCCTTTCTTTCCTATATAACTATTTCATTTATGAGTTAACTTATTAAACCGAATAATACTTTAGTATGGTAACGTGATAATTCGCTACCATACTAATTTGTTTTTCATTATAATTTATTCTTATAGTGATGTCAACTATGTATTATGAAAGATTTATGGTGCATTTATTACACATTTTCTCGTCTCTCCAAGTCTTTATTCAAGGCCTCCAAATAATGGATACAGAGACCACTCTGTATTGGAATCTGATAAGAGCAATCCAGTTCATCATAACGGAAGCTTTTCCTTCCACCGTTAACCGCTCTATCCCAGAACTCATATAATCGCTCAAAGGTAAGATAATAATAGATATCTTTTTTCTTATAATATATTAAAAGAAAAGCAATTCCGTTCTGCTCCTCAAATTCTTTCATAAAGGCTATCTGATGTTCGTGAACGTTATTCATACTAAAAGTATCCACAGCACATTCCTTTGCATCAAAACAAATCGGTACACCTTGTACAACTCCGATATAGTCCACGGTACTCTTTTGTTCAAAGTAAGCAAGCGTAATATGCCTGTTTTCCTTATCAATATTAATCGGCGTAATGGGCGTCGGAACCTTTTGTATCAATGCCAAACCTTTTTCCCTATATTTATTGTTGGTCATATTAATCATTTCCTCCAACATTGAGCCTCTTAAGCCTCTGGAATTCCATGATGGCATACCTTACGCCCCCTTTTTTAAATAAAATCTTAATTAAATAAATCCTTTTGAATCGCGCGAAACAATTCAGGAACTTCTGCAATAACTTCTTTATTCGACAAATACGATAGCTCACCCTCAATATTCGGAAACACCATACAATACGAATGAAGCAACTGATGAATCAAACCATATCGTTTCCTAAAATAATGATTCGTTTTTTGATCTCCGTATTTAAAATCACCAATAATCGGATGCCCAATGCTTGCAAGATGAGCCCTAATTTGATGAGATTTTCCTGTAATAAGTTTTACTTGCAGTAAAGTAAAGATTCCTAGAACATCTTCCATCTCTTTCTTTGTATCAGGTTTTGATGATGCAGCATCCATCGCTTCTACCTGTAACAGATCACTTTGTTGCGCCTCAGCCAAAAGTGTTGTTTTAACTTTTAAAGCATTTTTTGAATATGAGATTGGCTCATACTCCGTACAGATATAATCCGTATTCTCCTGTTGATTACTATAAATCTTAACTTGATTTTTCTCTTCATCCTTGCTCAGATAACCTTCAATCCTTTTTTTACCCTCAACCTTACCTTTTACGATGCAAAGATAGTACTTATTAAGAGAACGGTCCTTCAAAAGTCTTGCCATCTCCTGAAGGCCAAGAAGGGATTTACCAGCAATCAATATACCACCGGTGTTACGGTCAAGTCGATTACAGATACTCGGCTTAAAGCTAATCAGTTGTTCCTTCGTAATTTGTTTTGTTGACAGTAGATATGAAATGATATGTTCCACCATGGATACATCATCCTTAACTGACTTCTGCGAGAGAATGCCCAAGGGTTTATTTACGATTAATATATGTTGGTCTTCATATAACACCTCGAGTTGTCCTTCTACTTCTGTAGTCTCCAAGTGTTCACTGAATTGTTCTATCGTTTCATCAGAAAGAAATAACTTAATCTCATCTTGAATAACAAGTTTTTCTGAACCATCCGCTTTCTTACCATTTAAAGTAATGTTCTTTTTACGCAGCATTTTATAAATAAAGCTTTTTGGTGCTTTATTTAATATTTTTACTAGAAGTTTGTCCAGGCGCTGTCCTGCTTCATTTTGTTCTACATTAAATTGCTTCATATTTTATTGCTCCTAATTGTGATCGATTTTCTGCACCGGATAGTAAAACTTAATTCTTAAATATTTCACTAATGGAATGAACAAAATAATCTGATAACTCAATTTTTTCAATCTGATCCTTCTCAGAAAATTTATCATATACAGCACATACCTTCATTTTCGCATTCTTTCCTGCCATAACACCTTGTAATACATCCTCAAACACAAGACATCTGCTAGGCTCTGCTCCTAAATCCTGTGCTACTAGCAAGTAAATGTCTGGAGATGGTTTTCCCTTAGCTACTTCACAGGAAGTACGGATGGAAGTAAAATATTCCTGCATCTGGTGCTTCTCAACAATCAGATCTACTAATTCTCTTGAATTACTGGTTGCAATACCCGCTGGAATGTTTTCCTGCTTCAGATGCTCCAAAAGCTCCATTACACCTTCTTTAAGTGGTACTTCATTCAAATACTTCGACCACGCCATTTGATTCCAATCACTTTTAATCTGATCCAGACTATCCGGTAAATCAAAACGTTCTTTAAAATAAATTGCAGTTTCAGAAAAACTCATTCCCTCGATCTTGCTCTGCAAATCTGCAGGCAATTCAAAACCGTAGCGTCCAAGATATTCTATATCGATACTTTCCCACATCCACATGGAATCCACCAAAGTACCGTCCAAATCAAATATTACCGCATCAATATCTTTTAACATAATATCTCCTTAACCGTATTACGGCACTGTTATCTATTTATCGAATCATTTGGTATTTCAAATTCGCTTTATCAAATTTTCTTTCCCTTTAAAATAGTAATCTCCTCCATTGTTAACTCACGATATTCCCCAAGCTCCAAACTTTGATCTAGTAACAAGCTACCCATCGACATCCTTTTTAGGTAAATTACCTCTTTCCCTACCGCCTCGAACATTCTCTTAACTTGATGAAATTTACCTTCCTGAATCGTAAGCTCAATTTCTGATATATCATCGGATTTTAATATCGTCAACTTTGCAGGAAGCGTAAGCGCATCTTCACCAATATCAACTCCGTTTGCAAAAATCAATCGATCTTCCTCCGTTACTTTTCCGTTAACCTTTGCAAAATAAACCTTGTCTACATGCTTCTTCGGGGAAAGCAGCTGATGTGCCAAATCACCATCATTGGTAATTAGGAGAAGTCCTTCTGTATCCTTATCCAGTCTGCCAACGGGAAATAAATCCTTGCCCTGCTTGTCCTCAATCAAATCAAGCACTGTCTCACTGACATTATCCCTGGTAGCAGAAACAACACCTGCCGGTTTATTAAGCATATAATACAGATAATTAACATAATTAACCCTTATCTCATCACAAGAAATCACATCCGAATTTATTGAAACCTTTGTCTCGGGTTTAATACAGATTTCACCATTTATCTTAATTCTCCCCTTACGAATCCATACCTTAAGTTCACTTCTCGTTCCAATTCCCATATCTGCTAGATATTTATCCAGACGTAACTGCCCTGCCATACCATCCTCCACTATTTGATAATTCAGTAATCTCTTCAGAATATAGGAATGAATTTCCAATGGAATTCATTCCTATATTCCTAATGTTCGCACAAAGTGCAAGACTATACCCATCTCCAACCAGGCAGATATTTATTCTTATAATTATCCTTCGCGATTTTAATCCAACCTAACGGATATTCTTCGACGCAGATTAAATACCATCCGTCCTCGTAATTTCCCTCAAGTTCTATCGACTCACATTTTAAGTAGCGGATTACATTCGGATCATCAATGCTAAGATGTATAATTTTATCATAATCCGAGGTAAGTAAAGCACTCGCAAGGGCTTGAGAAGGCTCAAAACGCAGCTTTTTCATCTCTCCTAGTAATAATCCTTGCCTTAAGATGCGTAATCCCTTTAAATTCGGTAATCCATCGGGCAACAGATAAACCCTTTCCTCATGAACCACCAACCGATCCTGCGCAATTGGAAATTTTAGATTCTTTATAAAATCCAAGGCTTCGTCTGTTAAGATATTCTTACTCTTACCCATGGGGTTAGAACTAACCGGTGCAGATGCATTATGCTCCATATTAAAGTTAGCTTCCTTATGAAGTAAAGCAATAAAATGTCCTTCCCCATCAATCTTATGTGGCCATAAACGAATGCAATGCTTTAATTCCTCTTTTCCCTTCACCCAATCAGGCTTTCCAGTATCAAAACCCTCATAGGATAGACCGAAAGCCTTCCGTGTCTCGCTATTTGGGAGGGAATTTACGACATGAAATTCTGGGTATTGTTCCATCAGATATGAAATTGTTCCCTCATTCTCCTCCGGTGAAAAGGTACAGGTGGAATATAGCATGTAGCCACCGGGCTTTAACATCTTAGCAGCATATAAAATAATATCTTTTTGAAGTTTATTATAGTATTCCACCCCGTATTGTTCCCAATTCTTTATTATAGAAGGACTTTTACGAAACATTCCCTCCCCTGAACAAGGAGCGTCTATTAATATTTTATCAAAATATTCCGGGAAATACTCCACCAGTTTATTCGGTGCTTCCGAAAGCACTACAGAATTACGGATACCAAATAGCTCTACATTTTTAAGCAATGCCTTTGCTCTGGAATTACTGATATCATTTGTTATCAGAATCCCATCCCCACCAAGCTTTGCACCTAATTCCGTACTTTTTCCACCTGGTGCAGCACAAATATCGAGGACCTTATCTCCTTTATTAATTGGAAGTAAACTGGCAGGTGTCATCGCACTCGGCTCTTGAATATAATATAAACCAGCATAATAAAAAGGATGTTTGGAGGGCTGTTGGTTTGTATCATAATAATAGCCATTCTTCACCCAAGGGATTCTCTTTATAGAAAAAGGACAGATCGACTCAAACTCTTCAGGGGTTGTCTTTAGTGTATTTACACGCAAACCGCCAAAATGCGGTTTTGAGTAACATTGTAAATACTCCTCATATTCCTCTCCCATAAGCTCTCTCATTCTGTCCTCAAATAATTTAGGTAGATTCATGTTATCACTCCATTAATTTAACAGTATTTTATAAAAAGCTGAATATAAAAACAAGTTTTCATATTCAGCCCGTATTCCTTCTTATCTCAAACTCTGTGCCCTATAACGAGCAGATATCATATCCAAATCCCTACTAAACTGTGCTAGCTCATCCTGATCACCATTTTGATAAATACGGAAAAATTCGTCCTGGATTGATACAACCTCCTGCTTTTTCGCTACCTTATATAAATTTTGTATGTTAGTAAGAATATCAGCAACAATATTTGCTTTTATCGTAAAAGAATTCTGCGCATCCATTATCTCATCACGTACTACAGACATCTCACGATCTAGGATAAGTATTGCTTCGGCGGCGGAAGAAAGACGTTCACGAATGTGTTCCGGCATGTTCTGTTTGTACTTATATTGCAGGGAATGCTCGATGGTTGCCCAAAAGTTCATCGCCAATGTTCTAATTTGTATCTCAACTTGAAGCTCCTTTTTTCCTTTCAAGGTCTCAACATCATAATAAACAATTAAATGATATGAGCGATAACCACTCTTCTTCATATTATTAATATAATCTTTTTCATTCTTAATCCGCATATCGGATCGTTTCTTAACAATATCAACTACCTTATAAATATCCTCAACAAATTGGCAAATAATACGGATACCAGCGATGTCATCAATATTTTCTTCAAAATTCTCCAGTTCGATGCTTTTCTTCTGTGATTTTTCTAAAATACTTGATATTGTTTTTACTCTCCCGGTGACTTGTTCAATTGGTGAATAAGCTCCAACATGTTTGTATTCATCTATGATATGGTTAAATTTAGTCACTAATTCGTCAACAGCCAAGGAATAAGGATCAAGAATTTCTCTCCATAGTTGTATCTCCATTAATTACTTACCTCCTACAAAAGCCTAAGTAAAATCCGGCAAAACCAACGCTTCTTCTGCCATCATTCCTCTAACATTAGTACCATCATGGACAATATTGCCAAACCTGCAGTCTCTGTCCGTAATATTCGTTTTCCAAGCGTAATCGGATGAATTCCATTCTCTTTCGCAAGTTCAATTTCCGACTCTTCGAAACCACCTTCCGGACCGATAAAAACTGCAATGGAAGCATATTGATCCAAACTACTCATGACTTCTCTGGTATATTGCATCCCCTTCGCATTCTCATATGGGATTAAACCAAGTTCCATGCCACTTGCACTTTTCATTGCCTCAGAATACGATTGTACCGATTTTATCCTCGGAATGATGCCTCTGCCTGATTGCTTTGCAGCTCCCTCAGCAATTGCCTGCCAACGTTCTAGTTTCTTTTCTTCCTTTTTTTTATCCTCTAATTTAACGACCGCTCGTTTTGTCATAACCGGTATTATCTCGTGAATTCCAAGCTCTACTGCCTTTTGGATAATTAATTCCATTTTGTCTTTCTTCGGTAGTCCTTGAAACAAAGTTATCTTTGCTTTTAGTTCAGTACCCGTATCTTGTTCTGACTGAACCTCTGCGTTAATTTCACCCTCAGACACCTTATTTATTATACAATAACAATCTTTTCCTTGTCCATTACAAATTACGATTTCCTCACCAAGCCTCATGCGTAATACATTCTTAATATGGTTCACATCTGGCCCTGTAATGCTTACGATTTCACCTTGTATCTGATTTGGATTTACATAAAAGCGATGCATTTTCTTCTCCTTGGTTTATCAATCTATATGATTATTTTATTTGTATCCTATGATTTCTGCCATTATTTATCCTACAATAAGTTCATTTTCTATAGTAAAATATTCATTCATAGCTATTATATAGCAAAAAGAACATATGTTCAACAACAATTTTAATATCCTTCTAATCAATTACTCAGCCAATTTTATTGTTAGTAATATCATGCTATGTTATTATATAACTGATAACGAATAGGAGAAAATGCAATGAAAAATGATATTACTGGCTTAATTATATGTGGTTTTATATTCTTATTATTGTTGACGATTAGCATGACACTACGGTCGGGACGAGGCGCCTTTTTGATATCAGGATATAATATGTTATCAAAGGAGGAAAAGGAAAAATATAACGAAAAAACCCTCTGCCGTTATATCGGAAACATGTTACTTCTCATTGACGTCCTTCTTGTCCCCGCTGTTTTTGCCGGCCTTTATAATATTACTTGGATTAGCCTTGTTATCTTCACTATGATTGTAGTCATTTCTGTTGGTGGTATTATTTATGTTAATACAAATAGTAAATTTAAGAAGTAACTTATCACAATATCAATATACCATCTTTTTATACCTTCTATAATATAAGTAAATAAAACTTTATCATCTCGTAAACCTAGAATTACTAGGGTAATTGTTCGGAAAAACTCCCGACCTCATCAATAGATGTTGCCGGGAGTTTTTTATAATAATACAAACATATGATTTAAGATCAATTTCTTAATTTTAAATTAGAAGCCTTTACATAATGAATACTATTTTTCTGCAACAAACGACACCCAATCACCCATTTTGTTAACCTCTAATATTTTGAAATGGTTTTTTTCTATTGCTTCTCTGACTGCCGCTTCCTTCGTATTAATAATACCAGAACTTATGAAAATACCACCGGGTTTTAAGTTTTCGCCAATCACATCGGAAAGAGGAATGATAACATCAGCCAAAATATTTGCAACTACCATATCATATTTTTCTTTACCAATCTGTGTGCGAACCCCATCATCTTCTATGATATTACCGGTCACAAAGCTTAAATTGTCCATTTGTAGAGGCAATTTATTCACTTTGGCATTTTCCATTGCTGAGTTTGTAGCATTGGGATCTATATCAATTCCAAGAACTTCTTTTGCCCCAAGTTTTTTAGCGATAATTGATAGGATACCGCTTCCTGTGCCTGCATCAAGAATTACAAAATCCTGTTTCATATACTGCTTCAACCCAACAATACAAAGCTTTGTAGTCTCATGCGCGCCTGTCCCAAAGGAAGTTCCAGGGTCAATTTCAATAATTAAATCCTCTTCTTTACGGTCCGTTAGTTCTTCCCACGTTGGTTTAATCACAATTGTATCATCAACTCGAAATGGTTTAAAAAATTCCTTCCAGTTATTAATCCAGTCCTTATCTTCTGTTTCTGTTATCGTGATATTTCCGCTGCCAACTTTTATAAATTCAGATAATTCCTTCAGACCCTCTTTCACATTCGAAAGAAGATCCTCCACGTCCTCCTCTGTATCTACATAAAAGCTAACATTGGCAGAACCATCGTCTTCCTTCAACTCCGGAAGAATGTCTATAAACAAACGTTTCTTCTCCTCCTCCGTTATTGGAACATTATCGCTAACCTCAATTCCTACGATACCAAGATCGTTCAGCATATCACTAACAAAATCTACTGCTTCCGTCGTAGTTTCTAACGTGAATTTTGTCCACTTCATAGTATTCTCCATCATAATTCATGATTAATTTTATAAAACATCAGGAAATATAGTATGATGTTATATTTCCTGATGTTTTATAATGTTTAAGTATATTTCATCCTCTATTAACTATTTTAGTTAGTTTAATATATATTATTTATAAAAGTCTATACTTCGAAAGGTTCTTACTTCCAAAAGTCTTTACTACTACAAGTCTTAACCTTCAAAGTCTTTACTTCTAAAATTCGTTACTTCCAAAGGTCTTTACTTTCCATAGTCTTCACTTTCAAAAGTCTTTACTTCTAAAAAGTCTTAGTTAGAAAAGTCTTTACTTCCAGAACTTTTTCTTTCCTTTGTCCTTGTCAGTATCAGGAGCATCCGGAGTATTGTCATTTTTGCCCGTCATTGCATCATCAAATTTCTTTAACAGTTCCTTTTGTTCCGCATTTAAACTTGTTGGAACTTGAACCACTAAGGTTACGTAATGATCTCCTCGAACCGCTTTATTTCTTAGGCTTGGAACACCTTTTTCACGGAGTCTTACCTTAGTATCCGTCTGTGTACCAGCTTTGACGTTATATATCACATCACCATCCACCGTGCTGATCTTAACATCACCACCTAAGGTTGCTGTAGCATAGGAAATTGGTGCAGTTGAAAATATATCATAATCCTGGCGTTGGAATATCGGATGTCTACTAACTTCCACTTCTACTAATAGATCCCCTCTCGGTCCCCCATTGGAACCCGGCTCGCCTTTGCTGCGAATTCTGACACTTTGCCCACCATCTATGCCTGCTGGAATGGATACCTTAATCTTCTTTTTGCTGGTGATAAAGCCACTACCATAACAATCGGAACATTTATCTTTAATAATTTTACCGGTTCCCTTACAATCCGGACAGGTTTGAACATTTCGTACCATACCAAATAAGGATTGTTGTGTATAAACCACCTGTCCTTTGCCACCACATTTTGAACAAGTATCTGCTGTGGTACCAGTTTTAGCACCGGTTCCATGGCAGGTTCCACATTCATCCTTAAGATTAAGCTCTAATTCCTTCTCTGTACCAAAGACAGCTTCTTCAAAGGTGATTCTGACAGCAGTACGAAGATTTGCTCCTTGCATCGGACCATTACTAGAACGTCTCGTACGGCCACCGCCAAAGAGATCTCCGAAGATATCTCCAAAGATATCTCCCATATCCATTCCGCTGAAATCAAATCCACCGGCTCCACCTCCGGCACCTCCTTCAAAGGCTGCGTGTCCGAATTGGTCGTACTGCCTGCGTTTATCTGCATCACTGAGTACAGCATATGCCTCAGAAGCTTCCTTAAACTTTGCTTCTGCACTTGCGTCCCCGGGATTGGTATCTGGATGGTACTTTTTTGCAAGTTGTCTATATGCTTTTTTTAATTCATCATCCGTAGCTGTCCTACCGACACCTAAGATTTCATAATAATCACGTTTATCTGCCATCTTTTCCTTCACCTTTCATAGCCATAACTTTAACTTTTGTAGGAGTATGCTTTCACATCTCTCAATATTTTCAGATTACGAAATATAATCAATCTTCCTGAATTATTTGCTTTAGAAAATTAATTAGCGTTGTTGAACTCTATTCATAGGCAAACAGGCAGTCATGAATGACCGCCTATTATATCCTGAAAATTGTCTATAGCATAACGTAAGTTGTATAATTTTTCGTTCACTTTGTCAAATGTTTCTACTATAGACAATTCATCAATATTTATTATACCTCGCGGTAATCTCCATCTACAACGTCTCCATCATAACCACCTGTTGATCCGGATTGTCCTGCACCTGACATATCAGGTCCTGGGCCGCCTGCACCAGCAGCTCCGCTTTGCTCATATAACTTAGCAAATAAGGCTTGTGCATCGGTCATTAATTTCTCTTTTGCTGCTTTAATATCTGCAACTTCGCCTTCACTCATAACCTCAGGATTGGATTTTTCAATCAATTCCTTAAGTCTTGCTAAGTCAGCTTCAACCGTTGATTTTTCACTAGCATCGATTTTATCTCCAACTTCAGTTAACGCTTTTTCAGTCTGGAATACCATGGAGTCAGCATCATTTCTAACATCAACTGCTTCCTTACGCATCTTATCCTGTGCCTCGAATTCAGCAGCTTCTCTTACTGCTTTGTCGATATCAGAATCGGATAGGTTGGAGCCGGCTGTGATTGTGATGTGCTGTTCTCTTCCTGTTCCAAGATCCTTAGCAGATACATTTACAATACCATTGGCATCAATATCGAACGTAACCTCGATTTGAGGGATACCTCTTCTTGCCGGTGGAATACTATCAAGTCTAAATTGTCCAAGACTCTTATTGTCCTTGGCAAATTGTCTCTCACCTTGAACTACATTAATATCTACAGCGGTCTGATTATCAGCAGCAGTTGAGAAAACCTGGCTCTTCTTTGTAGGTATAGTTGTATTTCTTTCGATTAATCTAGTAGCTACACCACCAAGAGTTTCGATGGAAAGGGACAATGGAGTAACATCAAGAAGAAGGATATCTCCTGCGCCTGCATCTCCAGCTAATTTACCGCCCTGAATGGAAGCACCGATTGCAACACACTCATCCGGATTTAAAGTCTTAGAAGGTTCTTGACCAGTTAATTGTTTTACTTTCTCTTGAACAGAGATCATACGGGTTGAACCACCAACTAACAATACCTTCTTTAACTCTGATGCGGAAATACCTGCATCACGAAGAGCATTCTGTACCGGAGCAACCGTTCTTTCAACTAAATCATGTGTTAACTCATCAAATTTAGCACGAGTTAAGTTTAAATCAAAATGTTTTGGTCCTTCTGCTGTTGCTGTGATGAAGGGAAGATTAATGTTAGTTGTTGTAGAGGCAGATAATTCTTTCTTTGCCTTTTCAGCAGCTTCCTTTAATCTCTGAAGAGCCATTTTATCGGTTGATAAATCTACACCGTCAGATTTCTTAAATTCATCAATCATGTATCTGGTAACTCTTTCATCGAAATCATCACCACCGAGTCTGTTATCACCTGAGGTTGCTAATACTTCGATAACACCGTCACCGATATCGATGATAGATACGTCGAATGTACCACCACCTAAGTCGTATACCATAATCTTTTGCTCATGTTCATTATCAAGACCATATGCTAATGCCGCTGCAGTAGGCTCGTTGATAATTCTCTTTACATCAAGGCCTGCAATTTTACCTGCATCCTTGGTTGCCTGTCTCTGAGCATCATTAAAATATGCCGGAACTGTGATAACTGCTTCTGTAACCTTCTCGCCAAGATAGCTTTCTGCATCAGCTTTTAATTTTTGTAATACCATGGCAGATATTTCCTGAGGTGAGTATCTCTTGTCATCAATTTTCACTCTGTAATCAGTACCCATATGTCTCTTAATGGATGAGATTGTCTTATCAGAATTGGTAACCGCCTGACGTTTTGCAGGCTCTCCAACCAATCGCTCACCTGTCTTTGTGAACGCTACAACGGATGGTGTTGTTCTTAATCCTTCTGCATTAGCAACTACTACTGGTTTTCCACCTTCCATAACAGCAACACATGAATTTGTTGTTCCTAAATCGATACCTATTATTTTAGCCATATTCTTTTTCCTCCTATATTATAATGAAATTAGTTAACTACTTTTACCATACTGTGGCGAACCACCATTTCCCGATAAAGATAACCCTTTTGAAATTCATCGGATACGATGTTCTCTCCTAAGCTGTCATCCTCTCCATGCATTACTGCATTATGAAGATTCGGGTTAAATTCTTTCCCAACTGCATCAATTGGTTTTAAACCAATTTCATCTAATGCTGTAAGCAGCTGTCTATAAATTAATTCAATTCCCTGTGCAAAGGCACTTTCTTTTTCTTTCTCAGTGATTGTGCCAAAACCTCTTTCGAAGTTATCAACGATGGGAAGAATTTTCTCAATAATACTTTTAATGCCCATATCATACATCTGTGATTTTTCTTTATCAGAACGCTTACGGAAATTATCAAATTCAGCCATTGTTCTCATTAAACGATCGGTTAGATCATCAATTTTCTGATCCTTGGCAGCTAATTCCTTGGATTTCGTATTTTTAAAGAAGCCTTTACCTGACTTTTCCTGCTTTTCTAGTGTACCATCCACATTGACTTCTCCGGTCACCTCTTCTTCGTTATCGATTTCCACTTCTTCCTGAATTACATCTTCCTCAATATCATTATCAATTGATAAGTTTTGTATATCTTCCTCTATTTGTTGATTCATAGATTCCTTTGACGTTTCCTTCATTACCTTCTCCTTTTCCATGGCAGCTTTCATTATTTTAATTGCTTGATCCAAATCCTCCAAACTCCGATAACCACCTTTCCCTTCGCTTTATGACTGTAACTTTCTACCAGGCAATAAGATTATTCTTATGTTTTTTTCTTAAATATATCGTCCAGCTGCACCATCAAATGTTGCAGTGTACTAACTACCTTCTGATAATCCATTCTCTTAGGTCCAATAATACCGACCTTACCATAAACGCCTTCTTCTATTTCATATGTCGCAGTTACAACGGAGCATTCCTTCATAGAATCTACCGGTGTCTCATCACCAATATATACTTGAATTCCTCTGCTTTCCTCATCCTCCATCTTATCTTGTATAAATTCGGAGAGTACTTTCTTTTCTTCCAAGGTGTATAACAAATCACAAGCTTTCTCCCGATCGCCAAGTTCCGGATATCTTAAGATATTGGTAGTTCCCGAGGTGAATATTTCGAGATCATCTTCCTCCGTTACCGCCTGCATAATTGCATCCAGTATATCATTGACAAGGGCCCGATAATCACCTGCTTGTTCTTTCATCTGCGTGATTACTGGTAAATTAATTTCTCCCAGGTCTAAGCCTTGTAAGAAGGTATTTAAAATGATGTTTAGTTTTAAAAGTGTCTCTTTATTTAAGGATGTTGCTACTTGGATTATTTTATTCTTTACAATATTACGTTCAAATACTATAACTGCTAACACTTGTTTTTCATCCACTTCGGTAAGTTGAATGAATTTTACTCTTTTCTTATATTGAGGTGCTGTAACCATCGTTGTATAATTCGTATTAACTGCGAGAAGCTTAGCTACCTGTTGAAGTAGACTTTCTAATTTATCAGCCTTTTGAATTAATAGTTCTCTCATATCTTCCACTTCTTGAACTTTATCATGGAGAAGCATATCCACATAAAGTCGATAGCCTTTATCCGATGGAATACGTCCTGCTGAAGTATGTGGCTGTACGATGAAGCCCAGTTCTTCCAAATCAGACATTTCATTACGTATGGTTGCGGAGCTCAAATTCAGATCCGTATATTTCGAAATGGTTCTAGAGCCCACAGGTTCACCAGTTTCTAAATAGTTACGGATAATTGCCTGCAAAATTTTTAGTTTTCTATCATCCAATTGCTGCATGCTTACCTCGATCCATCGTAAATTAATAACTCAGCTTCTAATCTATTCGTTAGTTTGTTAGCACTCGCTTCGATAGAGTGCTAATATCTATATATAAAATATCACTATCAATTTCGTTTGTCAAGGCAATTTTATAAATATTTTCTGAAAAATCATAGATTTTATTACATAAAATAAGGAAAATAAAGAGCCTCCACCTATGGCAGAGGCTCTTTGCTATACCTACTAATCATTCTTCTCTCGCATTACGTTTGTATTATCAAGTGAACAGACGAATACCACTAGGTTGATAACATTCTTAGGTGTTTCTAATCCTGAGCGAGAATTATAAACTTTCAAATCATTACTTTTTGGGATTGATTTATATACAGATATAGATACAGATATGGATATAGATACAGATATAGATATAGATATGGCTACAGATATAGTACGGGATCTCCATCTACTCTTGCCATTTAATAGGAAAGCGAAAATTATCGCTTTCAAAATCTATAATATCTGCCTTACGTCCACGTAAAGAAACTGTTGCTACACTTATAATATTCTTACCTTCATTTATCTAGCTTAATAAGAATAAAGATAAAACTGAGTTACTTATATCAACTCCATAGTCTGTCAGCCGGATTTTATTTCCTTGAAGCACAAGCAAATTATTCATCCTTAATTTCTGTATTACTTCTCCATAGACAGTATTAATATCTATATCAAATCGTTCATAAAATTCTTGTTTACTGATGCCATCGCACATTCGTAGCCCAAGAAACATGAATTCCTCCATTTTTTGCTCCTTGCTTAATTGCTCAAAATTCTTACGTAATTCAATGGTATCATCTATCGAGAAACTATAGTCTTCATTTAATAAATTTATTTTTTGTGAAATTTTCTTATTATTAATGTTATCACAAACTTGAATATATTGCTTTAAATCCTGCGTATTTAAAAATCTAGCACCATTAAGGAAAGACGATGCACCCAAACCTATCCCCAGATAATCTGTACCAATCCAATACGAACTATTATGACGACATTCATAACCTTCTTTTGCATAATTTGATATTTCATACCGACGATATCCGTGTAATTCTAAAATTTCTTTCGTTCTATGATAAATTAGACGGTCTTCTTCTTCATCCGGTAACTCTTTATAGTTTGGAGATGTCTCTTGATAACGGTCAAAAAACTGAGTCCCCTCTTCAATGATCAAGCTATATGCCGAAATATGCTCCGGCATGAGATTTACCACCGTATTTAAAGTATTTTCCCAAGACTCCAATGTTTGCCCTGGTAGAGCTGACATTAAATCAATGTTAATATTCTCAAACCCCACTTCTCTGGCTAAATTATAATTCTCCGCAAACTGTTCATAGGTATGAATTCTACCGAGAAGTGATAGCTCTTTGTTATTCGTTGACTGGAGCCCAAAGCTCAAGCGATTAATCCCTGCTTCTTTATAAGCAATCAATTTATCTTTTGTAATTGTGCCTGGATTCACTTCAATACTAGCCTCTAATCTATGCAAGTCAAGGTGAAACACTTTTTTGATGGCCTCCATAATTTTACTAATATAAATCGCATCCACGCTAGAAGGTGTTCCTCCTCCGAAAAACAACGTAGGAATCACATAGCCTTCGAAAGCTTTAGTATAACTTTCAATTTCAATTTGCATAGCATCAAAATACTTCTTTTTCATCTCCTCGGTTGCTGGAGCAGATAAGAAATCACAGTAATCACATTTTTTAACACAAAAAGGGATATGGATGTAAAGACCCATATCCTTTTTTTTATTTATTTTAGTTAATTCATCCGTCTTTGTTATTTCATAATTCTTTGCAATATCATTATTCTTCGGAATATCATTATTCTTTTCAATATCATTATTCATTGTTATCCACCGATTAATCTTCGTCTAATTTCAAGACGCTCATAAATGCTTTCTGAGGTATTTCAACGTTACCTACCTGACGCATTCTCTTCTTACCCTCTTTTTGCTTTTCAAGCAACTTCTTCTTTCTTGTGATGTCACCACCATAACATTTGGCTAGGACATCCTTTCTCATTGCTTTAATTGTTTCTCTGGCAATGACTTTACTGCCAATTGCTGCTTGAATAGGAATTTCAAACATTTGACGTGGAATTTCATCCTTTAACCTTTCGCACATTCTTCTTCCCCGCTCATATGAACTTTCCGCATGTACGATAAAGGTTAACGCATCCACTTCTTCTTTATTAATTAAGATATCTAATTTCACTAATTCAGATTGTACATAACCTTTTAATTCATAATCAAAGGAAGCATAGCCCTTTGATCTAGATTTTAAGGCATCAAAGAAATCATAAATGATTTCATTTAGAGGTAGTTCATATTTCAGAAGAGCTCTGGTTGCTTCCATATACTCCATTCCAAGATATATTCCACGTCTTTCCTGGCATAGAGTCATGATGGAACCTACAAATTCTGTTGTAACCATGATTTCCGCAGTTACCATCGGTTCTTCCAAAAATGCAATTTCTCCGGGATTAGGGAGATTGGTCGGATTTGTGATTTCAAAAACTTCTCCGTTGGTTTTATGAACTTTATAGATAACGCTGGGTGCCGTAGTGATCAAATCCAAATTATATTCCCGCTCTAACCTTTCCTGAATGATTTCCAAATGCAAAAGTCCAAGGAAACCACAACGAAATCCAAAGCCCAAAGCGACTGAGGTCTCAGGTTCAAATTGAAGGGAAGCATCATTTAATTGAAGTTTTTCCAGCGCATCTCGAAGATCCGGGTATTTTGAACCATCCACAGGATACATGCCGCAATACACCATGGGATGTACCGTTTTATATCCCGGAAGTGCTTCCGCGCAGGGGCGTTTGTTATCTGTTACCGTATCACCAACATGAGTATCTTTCACATTCTTCAAACTAGCCGTCATATAGCCTACCATACCTGCTGTTAATTCGTCAGTAGGTATAAATGCACCTGCACCAAACGTACCCAGCTCTACAACTTCTGCAACAGCTCCGGTATACATCATTCGGATTTCAGTTCCCCGTTTCACACTACCCTCTTTAATTCTGCAGAAAATAATAACCCCTTTGTAGGAATCATATTTCGAGTCAAATATCAATGCTTGTAAAGGAGCGTTGATATCTCCCTTCGGTGCTGGGATTTTGGTTACAATCTGTTCTAATACTTGATCAATATTAGTACCCATTTTTGCAGAAATTAATGGAGCATCATGGGCTTCCAAACCAATTACATCTTCAATTTCAGCAATTACTCGTTCCGGGTCTGCACTGGGGAGATCAATTTTATTAATTACAGTCATAATATCAAGATTATGGTCTAAAGCCAAATAAACATTGGCCAAAGTTTGTGCTTCAATTCCTTGTGCTGCATCAACAACCAAGATAGCACCCTCACAAGCAGCCAAACTTCTGGATACTTCATAATTAAAGTCTACATGTCCAGGTGTATCAATCAGATTAAAGATATACTCTTCCCCGTTCTTCGCCTTATATACGGTTCGAACTGTCTGAGCTTTAATCGTAATACCTCGTTCACGCTCCAACTCCATATTATCAAGTACCTGTGCCTGCATTTCGCGACTGGTTAATAATCCGGTCATCTCAATAATACGGTCTGCCAGTGTCGATTTACCGTGATCTATATGAGCTATGATACAAAAATTTCTTATTTTACTTTGGTCTAAGGCCATTCTACTCCTCCTGAGTGTAACGATTCGAATTCTATTCTGTCATTATAGCATAAGAAATGTTCTAGGTATTCCTTTGCTTATCTTATACGCTAAGCTCTCGATTTTCCTCTACTTATCTTATAAGATGAGCTTTTGATCTTCCTTTGCTTATCGTGAAATATTATAGCATACAGTTTTAACAGTTACAACAACAATGATACCTTATTATGCTAAACTTCAACCTACTTCATTATAGAATACAACTTATCTTTTTCGTTATGTACAGAGAAAATTTAAATAACACGCTAGTAAATCCTCCATAACTATTTATTACTTCTTCGATTTCACTATCCATTATTTTTATTATCTTATATTCTAATCCATCAAGAATAGCAGCAAATGCTGGTACCGATTTCAAAGCCATTAAATACTGTCGTGGATTATTTCTAACTTCTTGCAAATATTCTATTTTTTCAACCAAATCAAAAAAACCAGATGTTTCTATCTCCGCTTTTCTTTCATCATTGCTAGATACTCCATCATTGGTACGTCTTTCAGGGACTCCCGCATTAACATAATAATTAGAAACGTATTTCGTAATTATCTTATTTACCTTTTCCTCTATTTCAATCGTTATAGGTAATTTATCATCACTAGGGTTATACCAAAATAATACTAGATATCCATTATCCTTTAATAATTCATAGCATTTTTTATATTTTACTGATTTGTCAATCCAGTGAAATGCTTGTGCACAATAAATCATATCATATTTTTGGTTACTGGGGTTATTCCAATCCTCAAAGGCTACTACATCCACGGATACATTTGGAAATATGGCACACTTATCTTTTAATATATCTGCCATTTCTTCCCCTAATTCTATAGCTTGAACTTCAAATCCTTTCTCAGCAAATTGAAGCGTTGCTTTTCCCGTTCCTGCTCCGATTTCAAGTAAGCTATCCTTCAATTTTATATCTGTCTTTGCGATAATATCTTGAATTAATCTCTCCGGATAAGAAGGTCTAACCTCTTCATATATATCCGCAATCCCTTTGTAGGGCTCTATTATTTCCATATTAATTTTCCCCTTCCAAAAATATCATACCACCTCAATATAAATTGTATATTATATTTAAATTACGAGAATATCACAATTAGTCCAGTATAAATACACTGATAAATTAATCATATTTAGATATATCACCAATATATTTAAGTCCTGTATATGATAATACAACTCCAATTTTTTATCCTACAATCATATGGCTATTATATAATAAGTAAATTTTGAATTCCACCATAAATTTCCTATTATTTTTCATATTCAAATTACCTTTTTTTCTTATTTGTATTCATTTTCCTATTCGCATATATTTTCCTATTCGTATTCATTTTCCTATTCGCATTCACTTTCCTATTCCCATTCATTTTAATATTATCTTTCATTTTTATATTATCTTTCATTTTCATATTATCTTTGATTTACATAATATCTTTCATTTTCATATTATCTTTGACTTACATAATATCTTTCATTTTCTATTCTTTTTAACAAATAACCTTTCCATATCTTTTATAAATGAATGCCTAATAAAAATGAGACCCCTAAGGGTCTCAGAATTTTTGTTTATCATTTTTAGTACACAATCGCTTTACGCTCTATTTTCCTTGCAGCACTTGATCTAGAATTTCTGCAAAAGGTTTCATCGCGTTCATAGCAGATTGTAACGTGTTTTTATCAGTTCCCAACTCCATTAATAAGGTTTTGGGACGTAAGTGCATATTGTAACGCCAAGCATGGAGATAATTTTTATAAAATAAACCCGGCTCCAACTCCAATGCTTTTAATTGCATCTGTAGACTAAACGCTAAATTATCCTGCTGGTACGGATTATCCAGATGGCTAATCGGCCCCTTCTGGTCTCTGCTAAGACCATTGAAAAGCATAATTTGGGCTGTTTCCTCCCCATTAATTACGGTAACTCTTTTATTTGCACCGTCCCTATGTAAATCTATAATTACTTCAATCGTCGGATTGTCTTTTAGTATTTTTTCCACACCAACCTTAGCCACATTATATGCTTTATTCCGATCCAGCTCGCCATCTATAATATCATAAGTGGTAGTATCATGAATAACATTATATCCATATTGTTCCTTTAATATTTTTGTTAAATAAGTACCTACACCAACTACGGTATCTGCTTCTTGATTCTTTCTACTATCTATATATGTCTCCTGGGAATGCGTATGGTAAATTAAAATTTGCGGTGCATCATTTTTTTGCTTTAAAGTCATATCCTCACCAAGTAACTTTTCAGCATCAAATAGATTTTCTGTAACCTTCGTTTCAGGATCAACGATATAAAAATTACGGATTAGAAAATTTACATCCTTTAACTGTTCCATGGTATAATCAATCATATTTCCAGGATTTGAAGTTTCAATTGATTTATCATCGTCTGTATTGTCTTCTACCTTATCATGATCAATATCACCCTCCATATAATTAATCTCCAATTGATCCGATGCAGATGTTCCAGAAGCCGCACCACTTTGGGCTGGATCGACTACTCCCGCAGCATTTTCATCAAATATAGCACCATTGGTTAATATATATTCCTTGCTTAATATATCATTTGCAATAACATAATAGCCAATATTATCAGAGGGCATACTTGAAAGAGTCTGTAAGCTATCTTCTTCATCATTTAAATCCGGATCATTTCCTTCTTGTCCATAAGGTGAATTTTGTTTTAGTAAAGAAGAATACTCTTGCGCTTTTGCTACCTGCATCGAATCACCTTTCACGAATTCCTGAAGAGCAAATTCATCCGCTACTAGACTAATCGGAAACGCATAAGCTTCCTCCTCGGAATTCGCGGTGAAACTTATTAATGAAGAACCTGATTCCATTACTTTGCTGCACAGTTTTGAAATAAAAGCATCTTTGAAACTAATATCAGCTTGGCCAATATCGTCAGAAAATGATATAGTTGCAAAACGGATTAAAAGATATACTGAAACCAATATGATAATGGACCAAAGAATCGGATATAGTTTGACTCTTGACCTAATTGAATTATTTTTCATTGTAACCTCCAGTTGTAAACAATCAGCACAATCTCTTGCCTGATTCATTATATTCAAAAGGAAATTATTTATAACCCAACAAAGTCAAAAGACAAACTCCGAATACTATACTGATTGAGCAAAACAGGAATTAAGTGCTTCAGAAACCGTGTAACTGATGCGTTTAATTGATTCATCAATATTTTTAGGTGTAACAAACATATTATCAATCTGTTGTTCTCTTATCTCCGAAATAAACTGGTTGATTTCCACTTCGTCGAAACCGCTTTTTTCCATATATTTTGTTAACGTATCCGCCACAATAGTTGCTGCATCAACAACGGTAGGAACTCCAAGTGCAATAACTTTTGTTCCTAAGCTTTCTTCATTTAGTGCCTTTCGATTGTTCCCAACGCCTGAGCCTGGACTGATTCCAGTATCGGTAAGTTGAATGGTTGTATTTACTCTATTAACACTACGAGAAGCTAATGCATCTATTACAATGAGAAGCTTTGGGTTCGTCTCTTTGACAATACCTTGAATGATTTCCACCGTCTCCATTCCGGTCTGCGCCATAACACCAGGAGAAATGGCACTAACACTACCAAGATGGTGCTTATCCTTAAATTCATTTCCATATTCTCGAATTAAATGTCTGGTGATAAAGAGGTTATCCACCACCTGCGGACCTAGTGCATCCGGTGTCACCTCTCTGTTACCAAGTCCAACAACTAATACTTCTTCCCTTTTTAAATCACCTGCCAACTTACGCAATTGCTTTGCAATTTCATCTGAAACCGGTCGGTGATAATCCTCATCCGATTTCTCAATCTCAGGAGCTTCAATGGTGATATAGGTGCCGATTGGCTTTTGCATTGCCTTCGCTCCTCTTGCATCCTTTATTTCAACTGTGGAAACTCGAATTCGGTTTTTTTCGTCATAATTCTCCGTTAGAATGACTCCTTTAATTTCAACATCATCCTCAGGAAAACTCTCCCTAACCTCTAGTGCTAAGTCTGTTCTAATTTTATTATTCATTCAATGTTTCCTCCGATTTCATATGATTCATATTTTGTAACTATTTTTCAATATTCTACTATATTTTCTGCAATGTTTTATAAAATATGTATTGACAGAATGAATCTGATGGACTAAAATACAATAGTATGTTTCCATTAGAACGTCCGTGTCCGGATTTAGTGAAACAAAGTATTCGAACAACCGAATCCAAGATCACATCTCACTCTCAATTTGATGTCCTTGGCATAATGGTTGATAATTAATTATATTTGGAGGTGTACGAATTGGCTAACATTAAATCTGCTAAGAAAAGAATTTTAGTAAACGAGACTAAGGCTATTAGAAATAAGCAAATCAAGTCCAAGGTTAAGACAATGATTAAGAAAGTAGATGCTGCTGTTGCTACAGGCGACAAAGAGCTTGCAAAAACTAATCTAGTTGAAGCAGTTACTGAGATTGATAAAGCTTGTTCTAAAGGTGTATTTCATAAGAACACAGCTTCAAGAAGAGTATCTCGTTTAACCAAGGCTATTAATAGTATTGCATAATTGATTTAGAACAAAACAATAGAAAGTACGCTTCGCGAACATTCTGTTGTCATGAGTTAAGAGGCTGTCCAATTGGGCAGCCTTTTTTTTATGATTTATATACTTAAGCCACAAGAGCACTATTTATATGAGTTAACCAAAATCGATTAACTACAATTGATATCATCCACTCTTTCTTTGGATGGAACTCCAACAAAAAGAAGCTACAACTCCAGGGCATGTCACTCTGGAGTTGTAGCTTCTTTCAATTCTTATAATCTTGCATTAATAAGTCATGTTGTTTTTCTGTGCCTGAATAAAATCCAGAATTAATTGTACTGCATCAAATCTTGTAATATTACTCTTCGGTTTAAAATTATTACTTGCATCCGCTTTCATTAGTCCCAAACCTTTTGCCAATGCAACTGGTCCAAGGTACTTAGCATCAATTGCATTTTCATCAGCAAATCCGGTCTTGTATATACCTTCAATTTTAGATACTTTCTCCAATCCAAGACGTATAATAAAGGTTTGCGCTATTTCTTCTCTCGTTACTGTTTTATTTACGTCACTGGCCACTTCTGTTGTGTAATAACCATATCCAATCTTCTCAAGAATTGAATTGATTTCACCAACCGTAATAGCCTTATCAGGAAGGAAATTCTCACCTTCAAAGCCAACATTCATATCGGAAAGTAGAAGAATATTTCTATTTTGAGTAGTATCTGTAATATCTTTGTAAGTATAAGGTTTTGTTTCCTTATAAACTTCTCCATCATAGTTCAATTGCTCTCCTGTAAAAGGTGAAATATAGGAAGGATTGACATCAGGACGAAATACTAATCGAATTTCATACTCTACTTTATAATCTTCATACTGCTCTTTTGTCTTTGTTGAATCAAATTTATTTATAACATTGATCTCATATTTTAAATCAAAACCTTTGTTACTAAGATACTTATCCATTGCAGCCTCAGCAGACATAGCACCTACCGGAGATTCAAAGGTAACATCTTTATCCCAATTAAAACCTACGGAATAAATCTTGCCTGTTACACCATCTACAGAACCATAGATGCTATTACCCGGGAATTCAACTCCTGCATTTACACGGTTGTATTGATAATTAAAACCACCATATACCGGAACTTCCTTCTTATAATAAGCAATGTAATCATTCACCTGCTCAGATATAATAGAGCTGTTAAAATAATCAGGCATCTGGGATTTCAGGAATTTCTCCAATACCTCTTTTCCCTCTTTTTTATCGTAGGGAATTTTAACTGTTTTCCAAGTTTTTGTTGCATCATCATAATAGCTCTTTACACTCGTGTTAAAAGATATTATTTTACCTGTCTTTGCATTTACAGAAGCAAAAGCGTACGCTCTGTAATAATCGGCATTTTTCTCATTATTAATTTCCCTTGGATCATTAAAATTAATATACCAAACATAAGAAGTATCACCACTATTATTATCCTGTTTGTGCAACTCTGCAGAGTCAACTTTCAAATTCTTATCAATAAGAAGATAAGGATTGCTGGTTACACTCTTAATTGCAGCTGCTTTTGATACTAAATTCTTAAGTTCATCAATTTTTGCGATTTCAGCATCGGTAAGAACTTGTGAAACTTCACTAGCGCCTGCAGAAGCCTCAGTAGCTGCATCTGTCTTTCCATCTAAATCTCTTGCACCTGTATCAACCCACTGTGTTTTTTCTAAATAAACTTTCCCAGTCTTAGCATCAATTGAAATATAGGCCTCACTTGGTTCATATACAAGGAATGCTTTTTTAGACATATTACCATTCTTATCATAGATGCTATAATAATTGGTGCGGTAAACCAATTTCATTTCCATATTCTTTTTAATCAGCTTCGCAGCTTCTTCTTTCGTCAATGTCGCTTTTACAGCAGTAAATGAAGTATCATAAAGCCAATTGACAGAGGCAGAGGTTACCTCTCCTGTGATACTGTTAACAGAAACACTGACATTATTGTCCGGAAACGCAATTCCGTTGTTAAATCTTTGAAAATGATAAACATAATTACCACTGTAAATACCTTCAAAGTCCGCATCCTTATACTCAATTTGACTTATCGTCTCTGGTGCTATTTTCTGAATAAAATCTTCTGCTTTCGCTTTTAATTCCTTCTTTAAATACTTTGAGATTCCAGCGTTGTTCTTCGAGTAATCAAAATTGCCATAAAATGTTATGTGATTTTCGGCATCACTATTTACTTGAATATATGCACTTGTTGTTGGATTTGTCCAAGTAAGACTCCAATAAGAATTCGAATAGTCGCTTGTATTATAAAAATAATAATTAAAATCAGAAAATTCCTTTGGAATAGTAATCTTTTCTTTTACTGATTTAATCGCATTTTCTAAGGCTTGATCTGATGGCTCATTTTTGCTACTGCTTGCTGGTTCCTCCTGTTTTATCAAAGTTGGTTCTGCTACCGTTGTACCATTAACTGCAGCAAATCCGCTCATAGGAACCGATGATGCTATTAATACTCCGCTTAGTAAAATTACAAATAATCTTTTCATATAAATTCTCCTTTCTATATCTATGTGTTGTTTTTTATGCTCTCACCCATTAGACGATGAAGAATATTCCACGGTTTCATTTTTCTTGAATTTAATTAGGATTATTATAACATAATTTACAATTAATCATAAGTAATGTATATAAAATATCATTTATTCTAAAATAATTAATCGAGTATCTGAAAATTAACCAAAAAAAGCCAGTAAGTCAAATTAATGCTTTACTGGCTACGGTTCTGATATTCAACATTACTGTATTTCTCTGAGTTAATTTTACTCGGAAATTCTATATATTTATTGCTATATATTGCAATACTACCCTAATTCTTTGGTTTGTTAATATAATTTTATTTATGATAATACTTCATGTATTCTCCATGGGCTTCGATTAAGTCGTCACACATTGCTACTATCTGATCAATGGACAGTTCCGCTGCGGTATGCGGATCCAACATAGCCGCACGATAGATATCTTCTATTTTACGAGATTTTGCAGCCTCAATTGTCATAAGCTGAACATTGATATTTGTCATATTCATTGCAGCCAGCTGTACGGGTAATTTGCCAACATAGCAAGGATTAATACCATTCGCATCTACCATACACGGAACCTCCACGCAGGCATCTGCTGGAAGGTTACTAATTAAACCAGTATTTAAAACATTTCCTCCTATTTTGATCGGTTGATTTTTCACTATGGCTTCCATAATATAAGATGCATATTCATTAGAGCGTACATGCGTAATTTTGCCATCTTGCAAAATATCATTCTTCTCTTTTTCCCAACCATTCATCTGGCTGATACAACGTCTCGGATATTCATCCAAAGGAATGTTAAATTTATCGATTAATTCCGGTTGATTTGCTTTAATAAAGAATGGATTGTATTCTGAATTATGTTCACTGGATTCAGTACAATAATATCCCAGATGTTTAATATACTCAAAGCGTACCATATCATTATGCTTTTCTTCTGCGTTCATTTTTGCAGCTCTTTTTTTAATCTCAGGGTATAAATCGTTGCCCTCTTTATCGGAAATTTCTAGTAACCAAGCCATATGATTAATACCTGCAATTAATTCTCTCCGACCTTCAAGTTTATCTTCCATACCTAGACTTTTCAAAAGTACTTCGGAACAGGTTTGTACACTGTGACACAGTCCAACTGTTTTTATATTCGTATATCTCTGCATGTAACCACTTAAAATTGCCATAGGATTTGTGTAATTAATAAACATCGCCTTCGGACACATTTCTTCCATGTCTGCTGCAAATTCCTCCAAAACCGGTATTGTCCTTAATCCTCGCATAATCCCACCGATACCAAGAGTGTCTGCAATCGTCTGGCGGAGGCCATATTTTTTCGGAATTTCAAAATCAATGATTGTACATGGATCATATAAACCAACTTGTATTGCATTCACAACAAAGCTTGCATCTCTTAAGGCTTCTTTCCTTTGTCCAATGCCAAGATAAGTTTTGATAACAGCTCGCGATCCATTTGTGTTTTTGTTGAGTGCTCTTAAAATAATCTCTGATTCCTGCAGGCGCTTTGGATCAATGTCATACAACGCAATTTCTGAATCTCTTAGCTCCTGGGTACACATACAGTCTCCCAAAACATTTCTAGCAAATACAGTGCTTCCAGCTCCCATAAAAGTAATTTTAATCATATAAATATCCATGCCTTTCTTTACAACCTGCAAACTTTGGGCTGCAGGGACAAATTTGTGTATGAAGATGCTTTTTCTTCACACTTACTTCCTAAGTTATCAAATAAATTGTAACAACTAATCAGATATGCTACAATCATAATTATAAATTCATTCGTTAATTTCTTCATTGCATTATGTTTCATGTTATTGTAATTATGTTGAATTCTTGGAGGATACTAATGGATATACAAAATGGAAATCCGATGACACTTTATTACTGTGGATATGAAAAATGCGCTCCCTCTCATTTCTTTGGTCCAGCAATTCGCCCTCATTACCTGATTCACTATGTACTTAAAGGGCAGGGGAGCTATCATGAGAACGGTAAGGAGCACAAACTGAGTACCGGAGATGGATTTTTAATTACTCCCGGAAAAACTACATATTATATTGCTGATTCTAAGAACCCTTGGGAATATTGCTGGATTGGCTTCGATGGATTTGATGCGAAGACAATCTTAGGAACTTGTGGATTGTCTGAAGCAAACTTAACATTTCATATAAATGATGATAAATTAAAGGATAGTTTTCTGGAATTAAACCAAGTATTCAATGGTAGAACCGGAAATATATACTCTTATATTAGTTACCTATATCGAATCTTCTCCTTTATGATGCAGACATCAAAGACAAATACATCATCAATTACCGAGGATTATATGGAGCAGGCTACAGAATACATCAATCATAACTATATTTATGATATCAAAATAAGGGATGTGGCAAAATCAATAGGAATAGATCGAACCTATCTCTATAAGCTTTTTATAGCTAATCAAAAAGTATCTCCACAGCAGTACCTAATAGAATATCGACTGCAAACAGCTTGCAGGCACCTCAGAGAAACGAAACTAACAATAACTGAAATTGCTTATTCCTGTGGATTTAAAGATTCGCCTTCCTTTAATAAGCATTTTAAGAAGCGCTACCATATGACACCAATACAGTACCGCAAAGAATCTAAAAAGGACTATTTGTAGCACTTCAACCAATTTCCTTTATAAATAATAAATTTAAATATATAATTATAATGTGAAGGATACACAACCCAATACTTCTAAAAAAAAAAAGGACTTAAACCACTTTGGTTAAGTCCTTTTTTGTTTTGGACAAAAGTTAGGTATATAAAATAAGTGCTTACTTTAAAATTCCGCCTTACACGCTTGGCTTACCTTAGCACGGCCTTCAGTGTCGCAGGATCGCATGACAATCCACAACTACATTTTGTTGCTCCAAACATGAGAGAATATGCATCCGGAAACTCATTATTTATATGCTGTACTTCCTGTGCAAATTCTTCTTGGCTTTGTGGAACAGGGCGAAGCATATCTGCTTTTGCCTGAGTATCAATGATTGCGCCAGCCGGAACAAATCGGTTAGGAGCGACTTTGATACCGCCTGTTACCAACGCATTGTGTGAAATATAGCAGCAGGTACCAATGATCGCATTGAGAACAATGGAATGAAAGCCTATAAAAACGTTGTCACCTATTTTACATGGACCATGGATAATACAACCGTGCGCACAGCTTACGTGCTTGCCGATAAAGATGGAATATTCAATATTACCTTCCATAACTCTGCCGTTCACAAGTCCGTGTAGAATCACCCCATCTTGAATATTAGTACAGGAATCGATGAAGAATGGGGTACCCTCATCTGCTCGTATGCTGACGTTGGGTGCTATAAAAACATTTTTTCCAATTGTAACATCTCCAATAATTGAGGAAAACGGGCCAACATAAGCAGTCGTATCAATCAATGGTCGGATGCTTTTGATATTAAATGAGGTTCTCGGATTCGGCGCAATAAAGTGAGCATTTATATTAAATGAACCTTTTGGTCTTATCTTGCCTCTCTGATCATCTGGATAAGATTTCATAATATTACTCCAATCATAGATCTGGTATTATTATCATATGATATTAAATTCAAAGTGGCACCGATAATAATGAAATATTAAGCCACATAGATTATTGGTAAAAGAAAGAAGTCAACTGCATTCGCAATTGACTTCTTTCTTTTGGTTAATATTAGGACGGAAGCGGTGGGATTCGAACCCACGTACCCGTGAGGGTAACCTGATTTCGAGTCAGGGCCGTTATGACCACTTCGATACGCTTCCTAATTTATAATTACTACAAAACCTTACTTTAAATAAATTGGAAGGCTCCATAGATAATTTACTTTTAACTATCTCTTACTAAAGGTGACGATAAACAATTCTACACCAATCTTTTCAACCATTCTACCTGTCTTTACCTGCTCTTCAATATCCGCACCATATTCCAGTGCTTCCTTTAAGCGTTTGGTAGTAAAATTTTTTGCCTGTCCCAAATATTTATTAACTGCAAAAGGTGGAATAGCAACCTTCTCACTAATTGTAGCAGAATTAAAACCCAATGCCTGTAAATCCTTTGCCTGAAGTAATATATTAAAATGTCTTGTAATCAAGAACAAGATTGACATTGGCTTCTCTCTAACCGAAAGAAGGTCATAATATAAAGCAAGTGCTTTACTTGGCTGTTTGCTACCGATGGCATCTATCATAAGAAAGATTTTACCGGTAATTTGAACTGTTACAACTGCATCAATATCCGCAGGTAATATAATATCACGACCATAGGTGTAGCTAATGATCTTCTCCACCTCATTACAGATGTTCACCATATCTGTTCCGGTCTTATCCAGTAAATAGGTAACCCCGGCCTCTGTAATCTTCTTCCCTTCCTGCTCTAAAAGGGATGCTACAAAAAGCTTCAAATTCTTTTCGTCCAGTCCGTTCATTTCTGATACGGTCCCGTGATCACGAACTAATTTAAATAATTTACTTCGCTTATCAATCTCTGTTTCTACAAATACTATAATGGAACTATCCGGTGTATCTGTTAAAAGCTCGCTAAGCTCACTTTGTGTTTTAAACAAACCGCTGTTTTCTATAATAATTAATCGCTTATCGCTAAAGAACGGTAGTGTTTGTGCAGCCTCATTGACTTTTCTTGGATCAACATCTTTACCTTCATAGTAGGAGTAATTCATATCGTTCTCATCTTGTAAGATCGCGTTTTTTAATTTATCACGATAGAGCTTCTTCAAATAATTCTCACTTCCATATAGAAGATAGAACTGTTTGAAACTTCCTGTTTTAATATGCTCTTTAATAACCTTCATAATAAATGTTACTCCCGTTCTTTCAGAACATTATCTATTCTACCTAAATCAAATAAAAAATGCAAGTGATAAAGTAAAAAATTATTCTAATGTACCAAATCTACTTAAAGGCTTAATTCGAAATATCGCCTTACCACCGATGTTTTCCTTCTTTACATTACCGACTTCCTCGTAACGACTATCTTTACTAACATTTCTGTTATCACCCATTACAAAAAATTCATCCTCACCCAACGTAATCGGCTCTGATGCTCTGCCAGGGTCTTCAATCGGTTCTTTTCCATAGTGTTCTTCTAATATCTCATCATTTATATATATATCACTACCTTTTATCTGCACCGTTTCACCGGGAAGTCCAATAATTCTCTTAACATAATATTCTTCATTCTCCCTGCCATAAGGATAAAAGACTATAATATCAAATCGGTCCAAGGCATCAAACCGGTAAGAAAGTTTTTCTACATATAAATGATCACCATCTAATAAAGTATCTGCCATTGAAGAACCATCCACGATTGTACGCTGAATAACGAAGTTAGGTAAAATATAAATACATACAAAAATTAGAACCGCATAGAAAATCAAATCATAGATAAAACCTTTTGCATTGCTTTTCGCAACCGGCTCCTGCTTTACTTCGAGCATATCGTGAAAAGGTTCCTCATCATCAAGGTCATCTTCCTCAATGGAGTAATCCTTATCTTCAACTCTTAAATCTACTTCCGTATCAATCTCTGATTTGTCATTTTCATCCGGATTATAAGACATAAAACTTCCTTTCTATTTCTTCCATATATACTGTCAATATACGATAAAGCACCTTCATACCTACTCATATGAAAGTGCTGATGAAATTGTTTACTATTATTCGACATCAGAAATTATGAAATGTGAGTTATTATTGATTATCATTTTCTCTCTCTTCATCGTCACCAACAATTTTAACCTTTGAGCGATATAATTCCTCAACTGCGATGGATAAAGGCTTAGGATAAGTAACCTCTACTAGCGGAACAGCACCATCAATAATTTGTCTGGCACGTCTTGCTGTTGCAATAACGATAGAATATCTACTGTTTACTACTGGTTGCTCGCCAGGCTCTACCTCGCTATTTACTACTCTCATTAAATCCGTATATGATGGATGTAACATAATTATTTCTCCTTCCAGTGGATACAATTTTATTATAGTGTAGCTTTGTTCCTTCCTAACTTAATCAGTAGTTACTATCTCTTGATTGTCCGCTACTTCCTTTTGGTTCACTCTTCCTGCGATTGTCTCAGGAAGTAAGGAAGATAATATTAAATGACCGCTTTCCGTAACAATGACAGCTTTTGTTCTTCTACCACAGGTTGCATCAATAGCCATTCCTGTGTCCTTCGCTGATTGTACCATTCGTTTGATTGGGGCTGCTTCCGGACTGATAATACTAATAATTTTACTGGAATTCACAACATTTCCAAAGCCCACATTAACTAACTTACTCAAAGTTATTCCTCATTTCAGTAGGTTCTATTCGATATTTTGAATTTGCTCCCTGACTTTTTCAATTTCTGTCTTTAGGTCAATTGCTTTATTCGTAACCTCAAGGTCACTTGCTTTTGATAAAATCGTGTTCGCTTCCCGATTCATTTCCTGAGCGATAAAGTCTAACTTTCTACCAACATTATCACTTTCATTTAATGCTTCCTTCATGTTAAGGATATGACTTTTAAGTCGAACTGTTTCTTCATCTACGCAAATTTTATCTGCAAAAACCGTTACTTCTGTTACTAATATACTTTCTTCTACCTTCGTATCCCCTAAAAGCTCTGTTACCTTCGCCATTAGTTTGTTCCTATATTCGGATACGATTTCCGGTGATCTAGTCTCGATAAAATCAACCAATTGTAACATACCATCAAGCTTTGCTACAATATCCAATTTCAGATTTTCACCTTCTGAAATACGTGTTTCAACAAATTTGCCTGCGGCTGTTTTAACAGCTTCTTCAACAAGTTCCCATAATTCCTTTTCGTCGATGGTCTGTTCCTCAAGGATAAATACTTCGGGATATCTCGATAAGGCTGACACACGAATATCATTCTCTATGCCAAATTCCTTACTCATTTTCTCCAAATTTGTATAATATTCTCTCGCCAAATCTGCATTATACTTTACACATACATTGTTTTCCGTATAGTCTTCGTATGTAATGTAGATATCTATCTTACCTCTTCCAATGTATTGTTTTAATACATTACGAATCCCAGCTTCAAAAAAGCTTAACTTTTTTGGCATTTTAATCGAAATGTCACAGTATCTGTGGTTCACTGCTTTCATTTCTACGGTAATTTTGCGATCTACTCCAGCGATTTCACATCGCCCAAAGCCTGTCATACTTTTCAACATAGATACACACTCTTTCATATTCGGCAATCATGGCGGCAGATGCCGCCACAATTAGCTTTTTTATTGTATTCTATTTATTATATAGGAAATAGTATAACAAGTCAAGTAAACAAGTCGGATATTTTTACATGCTTAATACGAATCAGACCGCTACCAGTAACGTATTATAACCATGAAACCTAATCACTAATTCCAGTGCCGCCGCACCATCTATGTTTGAGAAATCACCGACATGAACTGCAAAGGAATCACCTTGTTGTACAATATCAGCAGTATATCCTTGCATAATCAATCTAGTTTGAAGATTTAAAGCCTGATTATATGCGCGAAACAATCCAACTTGAATTCGGTATCTATAGTTTGATAAAGCACTTACCATATTAATACCAAAGGATTCTATGATGCCCTGTGCAATTGCATATGCTGTCTCGTTGAATTTTATATCATATAGCATTTGATTTGTATTTGATCTGAATATTCCAATTAAAACTATCACAGCCGGTGTAGAATCAAATCTTAAGATATCTAAATCCGCTTGAATATTCCCTATATTCACATATCCAATTTCTTCGAGATTATTATTGATATTATCTGCCACCGTACGTGCGAACTCATCTTCGCCCTGAACTAAACATTCCGCACCTGCAGCAGTACCTCTACCGACATTAGAGGTTCTATGCATGGATACAAACAAATCTCCTTTTGTATCATTAACGAATTTTATCAGCTCATCCTTTGTTATATGAATGTCTGTTGTCCTTGTATAAATAACATCAACTCCGTTATTCATCAATATATTTCCAACAGCCAACGTCAATTTTAGGTTTTCATTTTTTTCCATATTCTCATCGATTACTTCCCCTGTATCGCTTCCTCCGTGACCAGCATCTAGAATTACCTTCGGACCTCTCTGATCAAATTTAGTGATAATTTTGTTTTTGCAACTATAACAATTACTATTTGAAGTAATTATAATATTACTTGCACTTGAGTTCTCATTTTCTTGATTTTCTAAAGTTTGAATAATGCCCTTCGCGATTGCATTCGCGATATCATCAAAATGTGTATTAAACAACAGATTTTCTTCCTCCGATTTCATAAATCCTATCCCCACCATTACCGAAGGCATATTCGTATCTCTTAATATAGGTAAATCTGTACGGGTGATAATTTCATAATTAGTGTACCCAGCATCTGATAAATTGCTTCCTATATTATTGGCTACTTTTTCTTCTATTTCGCCTTCTCTTGCTACAAAGAAACCCAAACCCGGAGACACACCCCTGCCGAAAAGACGATGGATTGAAACCAATAAATCTGCGCCTTCTGCATTTGCTATATTCACTCGATCTATTTGTGACAGATAACTATCCTTAGTTCTAGTATATGCAACTTCTATTCCACTTTGTTCAAGGATTTCGCCTACGGCCAATGCCAATCTCAGGTTGTCTGTTTTCTCCATTTGGCTATAATTTATATCACCAAGATCACTACCTCCGTGGCCTGCATCCAGTATCACCTTTGCCATAAGATTTCTTATTCCTCTTTTCTATTACGTAATGATAAGTCCTTTTTTATTATATGATAGAATCTCTTTAAAGTTTCATTTATCAAATACAATAAAACTCTAATGAAACCTTAATTTGAACAAAGAGCCTCCGAAGAGTATAATAATGATAGGATCTGTAAACACACTTTATATTATATAGAAAGAGGTGTTGGGTATGTGGTTTTGGAAGCGAGTAGAAATTTATAATGGATTTTCGCTTAAGGAATTCTCCGACTTGCGAGATTCATTAATATCAGCAGGTATACGATATGATTATAAACGAGTAGACCGTAACAGCAACACTTCGAACCGAGTTCGATTTGGTACTTTGGGGCAGGATGCAAGATTTACGATACAATATTATCTTTATGTTCATCATAAAGATTATGAGAATGCAATGTTTCTTACCTCGAATCGAAATTACTAGACGTTATAAAACCCTATACGGCATGCATCACATTGCACGCCATATAGGGTTTTATTATTAACTATAAATTAATAAATATTATATTATTTTACTTTATTCAGCAAACATTGCAGTGGACAAATATCTCTCACCGGTATCCGGAAGTAATACAACAATTGTTTTGCCTTCATTTTCTGGTCTTTGAGCTACCTTTGTTGCTGCCCAAAGTGCTGCTCCTGAAGATATACCAACTAATACACCTTCTTTTTTAGCAATTTCTCTACCAGTCACAAATGCATCCTCATTTGCTACTGTAATAATTTCATCATAAATATTCACATTTAAAGTGTTAGGAACAAAACCAGCACCAATACCTTGAATTTTATGAGCTCCAGCACGACCTTCTGATAACATAGGTGAATCTGCTGGCTCCACCGCAACAATTTTAACATTCGGGTTTTTTGCCTTCAAATAAGCACCCACTCCGGATATCGTTCCACCAGTACCAATACCTGCAACAAAAATATCGACTTCACCTTCTGTATCATTCCAGATCTCAACACCGGTTGTTTCTTCATGAACCTTTGGATTGTTCGGATTTTCAAATTGGGAAGGAATAAAGCTATTTGGTGTTTCTTCCTTTAGTTCAAGTGCCTTTGCAATTGCACCCTTCATGCCCTTAGCGCCTTCAGTTAATACTAATTCAGCACCATATGCCTTCATCAGATTTCTTCGCTCAACACTCATGGTTTCTGGCATAGCGATGATTAATCTCAGGCCATAACTAGCACAAACACTTGCAAGACCAATTCCGGTATTACCGCTTGTAGGCTCAATAATAACAGAATTTTCGTTGATTTCACCGGTTTTGAAAGCTTCTTCAATCATTTTTTTAGCAATACGGTCTTTTACACTACCACCTGGATTATAATATTCCAACTTCGCAACAATCGTTGCTTTAACGTCATGAATTTTATTGTAATTTGTTAATTCTAATAAGGGTGTATTTCCTACTAACTCAGTAATTCTCTTCTTATAATTTGCCATACTAACCTCTTTCTACCGTGCTATTGCACGTGTCCTAATATAATGAAAAAGACACTTCGGTGGCTTTTTCCTGCATAAAAATGCATCTGGTTTGATTTAAAGGTCAAATGCCTGTGATAAATCATCAATAATATCATCGATATGTTCCGTTCCAATGGATAGACGAATCGTATTTGGTTTAATACCGGAGGATAACAATTCTTCCTCATTCATTTGAGAATGTGTCGTACTTGCAGGATGAATAACCAAGGATTTCACATCTGCTACATTGGCAAGTAAGGAAAAGATCTTTAACTTGTCGATAAACGCTTTCGCTATAGTAGCATCTCCCTTTATTTCAAAGGTGAAAATGGATCCTGCTCCTTCGGGAAAATACCTTTCGTATAGATTATGGTATACATTATCGGATAAGGAGGGATGATTTACTTTCTCTACCTGTGGATGTTTGCTTAAGAATTCAACTACCTTAAGAGCATTTGAAACATGACGTTCTACACGGAGTGATAAGGTTTCCAGTCCTTGAAGAAATAAGAACGAATGAAATGGACTTATTGTGGAACCTGTATCTCTCATTAATATTACTCTAATCTTTATAATATATGCTAGTGCGCCAACAGCTTCTGTAAATCTAACTCCATGATAACTGGGATTGGGTTCTGTAAGGGAAGGAAACTTACCAGATGCTTTCCAATCAAACTTACCACTGTCTACAATAACACCACCAATGGTGGTTCCATGACCACCGATGAATTTCGTTGCTGAATGTACAACAATGTCGGCACCGTGCTCAATCGGACGTAACAAATAAGGAGTAGCAAAGGTATTATCAACAATCAAAGGGATTTTATTACGATGCGCAATTTCTGCCACTTGCTCAATGTCAATAATACTGGAGTTCGGATTACCTAAACTCTCAATAAAAATTGCTTTGGTGTTTGGCTGAATGGCTTTCTCAAAATTTGTTATATCATCCGCATCAACAAAGGTTGTTGATATTCCAAAATCCTCCAGCGTATGTGCAAACAAATTATAAGTACCACCGTAAATGGTCTGTGCTGATACGATATGGTCACCGGCATGTGCAATATTCTGTATTGCATAAGTAGTAGCTGCTGCTCCAGATGAAGTTGCAAGTGCTGCTACACCACCCTCCAGCGCTGCAATTCGTTGTTCGAATACATCAGAGGTGGGATTCATTAGTCTAGTATAAATATTACCACCTTCACTTAAATTAAATCTTCTTTCCGCCTGACCTGAATTCTCAAATACATAAGAAGTAGTCTGATAAATCGGAACACTACGTGCACCGGTTGCACTGTCTGGGTTTTCTTGACCGGCATGAAGTTGTAATGTTTCAAAATGTAATTTCTTTTCATTTTCCATAATATGACCTCCGTTTACATCTTATTATTATATTTACTCAATAATTTATTTCCTTTATATTTCATAGTATTCATACTTAATTACTATGATATGTCTGTTGCTATAATAATATACCCACTTTCCATCTTTGTCAAGTAGTTACAATGTAATTTTTTCTATTTTAATTTAAATATATAATTGACTAAAAAGACCTATAAAATTTCTCCGTATATATATGAATTACCCGCAAAAGCGGGCAATTCATGGTGATGCTTTGCATTTTTTATATTGTAAAATCATAAGGAACTAAATTTAATTGTTTATCTACAAGATCCTGTAAGGTAATACGATCTACCACGGAGCATATTGCATCATATAATTCCTGCCAAACTTCTTTTGTTACACATCCGCTACTACGACTGCATTCATTATTTCCATCCTCCAAACAATCCGTTGGAAATAAACTACCTTCTGTAAGACGAAGTATCATACCTACCGTATATTCTACAGGCTCCTTCGCTAATCTATATCCACCTTGCGCACCGCGTATACTTTTAACATATCCTGCACGATTTAAAAGTGAAATTATCTGTTCTAAATATTTTTCGGATATCTCCTGTCTAGCTGCAATACTTTTGATTGTAATATACTCTCCTGTATTGTTTAAAGCCAAATCCAGCATTAGTCGTAAGGCATATCTTCCCTTCGTTGATATTTTCATGAAATTTGCCTCCTTCGTATCCCTGTCCGGGACTTATATCACTATAATACCATGGGACTAATAGGAATTCAACTTAACTTTTTCTTTTTAACTTTTTTATTATTTTTACCGTTTCATACCATATTACTGCAATTATTGAACTTCCAATCACCTTGATCAAATACGCAAACGATAAGGGAGTAAAACCCAGACTTTCATGGAGCGGGCTATAAATCATAATCAAAAGTGCAATAAAAATAATCAAATTGACGATCCATATTCCTTTATCCGTTCTAATCTTATAGATCGTTTGGAAAATCGATTCCGTCTCCGAACAATTTACTAATACCAACAAGATATTTGATATAACCAAGACGGCAAAACCAGCAGTTCTAGCAAGTTCAATCGGATAGGATAAAACAAGTAATATATAATATATGCTAAATGCTGCTAAGAATATCATCAGACCTTGTGAAAAACTCTTTATTAATAAATTTGAGGATAATAATCCCTCCAACGGACTCCTAGGCGGTTTTGTCATGATATTATCTTCTGCCGGCTGACGTTCTAAAGCGATGGAACAAGTGGGATCCATAACCAACTCTAATAATACTATTTGTAGCGGTAGCAGTAACAAAGCATCGGGTCCAATACCAAGTATCGGTGCAGCTAAGGAGACCAAAGCAATCGGTATATGAAAAGCAAATACATATCCAATCGCCTTTCTAATATTTTGATAAATTCTTCTACCATCACGAACCGCATCTAGAATGGTTGAAAAATTATCATCAAGCAAAATTAAATCAGCGGCTTCTCTACACACTTCACTTCCATGTTTACCCATAGCAATTCCGATATCCGCTATTTTCTGAGCAGGAGAATCATTTACCCCGTCCCCTGTCATAGCAACGATTTCCCCATTCTCTTTTAAGGCTTTTACGATTCTCATCTTATGAATCGGTAGTACTCTTGCAAATATATTACACTCCATTACCTTTTTTCTTAACTCTTCTTCCGAAAGCATTGTTATTTCATCACCGGTTATTACTTGCGTATGATTTTTTATACCAACTGCACCGGCTATCGAGATCGCAGTTTCCGGATGATCCCCGGTAATCATTACCACACGGATTCCTGCAGCATAGCTTGCTTCTACATTATCGCTGATACCCTCCCTCGGTGGATCGGATAACCCGATCATTCCTCGGAAAAACAATCTGCACTCCAATAAGCTTTCTGGCAGCTCCTCTACGCTTGATAGTGTTCTATCCGCTATTGCAATCACTCTAAGGCCTTTTTTTGAAAACTCTTTTAATTCATTATTAATGTTTTGTTTTTGTTCGATTGAGAGAAGGCAAAGAGATATGATCGTCTCCGGACTTCCCTTGGTCGTAATGATGATCTTATCTTTTTCTCTCCATACCTGACCCATCGCTTTCAATTCATTTGTAAAGGCATACTCCTTTATTAACACAGGTTTTGCTCTTGATATATTACAAGCCATAACCTCATTTTTTTGTGAGTTACAATTGCTGCATAACTGTTCACCATACTGAAGCATTGCTTTCTCTAATGGATCATAAGTTCCTTCTTTGCAAGCTAATGCCATAATCCTGCAGAACTTCCCCTCCTGACGGTCAGAGATATAGCACTCCGCTACCTTCATTTTATTTTGAGTAATCGTACCTGTTTTATCCATACAAAGAACGGATACCGCTCCTAGAGTCTCTACTGCGGAAAGCCGACGAATCAGAGCCTTCTTTTTCGCTAATCTTAAAGCTCCCATGGAAAAAAACACAGATAAAATTACTGGAAATTCTCCTGGAATCATTGATAACGCAAGAACCACTCCAGCCAGTATACTATGAATAATTCTCTCTGAAAGAATATAGTTTGATAGATTAAGAAAGGTGGCAACACTTACTAAAACAAATAAAATCACAGCTATATAAGTACATTGCTTCGCCAGTCTCTTCATCTGTCTTTGTAGTAATGAATTCGCCGTTGACGCTCCTAGTATCTTATCTGCAATTTTACCGTATTCCGTCTGATTTCCGATTTTCTCCACCATGACAGTTCCTGATCCTAAGATTACAAAAGTACCGGTATAACAATAATCTCTTCTAAAATAATGTGAATCGTTATTCACCTTATTGTTAGAACTAATCTTATTTGTATTACTAGATGGAGACTTTCGTAAAATATTTTTCCCTCTGGCATATTTCCACACACCAACAGATTCCCCCGTTAGAATACTTTCATCCATACACAATCCCACAGCTGAGATCAGATAACCATCCGCGGGTATCTTAACTCCTTCAGAAATCAGCATTAAATCACCTGGAACCAAATCCACACCCAGTAACCAAATCTCAATCCCACCCCTGATTACCCTAATTCTTGGCGTAGTAATATCCTTTAATTTTTTTAACGTATTACCGGTTCTAGAATCTTGAAAAACATCAATTCCAATTACTACTATAACAAATGCAATCATAATGGCACCGTCTGTTGCTTCCCCCAATGCAAAATAAATAATTGCGGCACAGGACAACAGCAAGTAAATTGGCTCAGAAAAGATATGCAATATATGCTTTCTCAGTTTACCATTATTTTTTGAACTAATCTCATTTTTACCGTATTGCTTCTGTAACTCCTTTGCTTCTTCCATGGTTAACCCGGACGGTTTTATCATCTTCGTTACCTCCTTAAATCAAGGCAAAGCATATGGCGTATGTGTCCCAGGACAGAAAAAGCCTGTGGAACACATAGAGTAAACTACTGTCCCACAGGCATATTATTTCATACAAAAATCGCTGGCATAACCTACGCTTTTTGGTGTCCTGTTGCTGAATATCAGCCCGGCCGCACGATAATCCGGTTGTTTTTCGTCGCCTGATCAGATTGTACTGTAGATTGGCAAACTATGTGCCTATGCAGTGCAAGGTGATTTCTATACTTTATCTTATGCGACGAAAGCACTAAGGTTACTTTCTTAGTTAATATCTTCTGGAGCCATCACCATTTCCTTGTTTGGTTTTAAGAAGTTAAGTTTTGTTTCTGATATGATAACTGCAAAGAATATGAGACAGAACCCGATAAATAAGCGTGCTGATAACTGTTCATACATAAATATAACGGAAAATACGACTCCAAATACCGACTCCAAACTCAGTATAATAGCTGCCGGTGCTGGATTTGTGTACTTTTGGCCAATATTTTGAAGCAATAAGGCTACTGCGGTTGCAAAAACAGCCAGGTATAACAGACCAATAATTGATTCCATACCCCACATCTCTGGTTTTGGCACATCCTCAAATAGTAAAGTCACAATCCAAGAAAGAATAGCGGCAACAGCAAATTGAATTATGGTAAGTAAAATTACATCCTTATCTTTTGCAAACTTGGCTACTGCGACGATATGAACCGCATATAGTACTCCACCCACTAAAGTTAGTGCATCTCCCATCCGTATCGAGAAATCTCCGTTCAGTGAAACAAATCCAATTCCAATAATACTTACAAAAGCCGCAAGAACATTATAAGTGTCCGGTTTTTTCTTATCGATTGCCCAGAATAAAAATGGCACAATTACTACATAAATAGCTGTCAAGAAAGCATTTTTACCAGGCGTTGTGTCTGTAATTCCGATTGTTTGCATGCTATAAGCCAAAAATAGGAATATACCCAATGCTCCGCCCTTTATAAAATACTCCTTACTTAATTCTTTTAGTCTTTTATGAAAAATTGCACAAAGCAATAAACTTCCAATTGTAAATCGGAATGCCAGAAGTGCATGTGGCTGCATAACCTCCATAGAATTCTTAACAATAAGAAAGGAGCCTCCCCAGATAAGAGTTGCTCCGAATAATGCCAGCTTTGCACTTTTATGTTGTTTAGTCTCGTACATAATACCTACCTCTGTTCGCTTAGTATGTCAGCAATTCTCTGACAGGCGTAACCATCTCCAAAGGGATTGCTAGCCTTGCTCATTCTATCATATTCTATCTTATCCTTCAATAGCATTTGAATCGATTGATAGATGGATTCCTCCTCTGTACCAACAAGCTTAAGAGTACCGGCTTGAATACCTTCCGGTCTTTCTGTTGTTTCCCTTATTACAAGCACCGGCTTCCCAAGGCTCGGAGCTTCCTCTTGTATACCACCACTATCCGTTAAAATCAAATAGGCTTTCGCGAGGAAATTGTGAAAGTCAATTACATCCAAAGGTTCAATTAATCGAATTTTATCATTGTTACCAAGAACCTGATAAGCTGCTTCCCTTACTGCAGGATTAAGGTGAATGGGGTATATCACTTTAATATCCTCAGTTTCATTCACAATTCTTTTTATTGCACGGAATATCTGACGAAGAGGTTCACCCAGATTTTCCCTGCGATGGGCGGTCAATAAAATCAACCTACTGTCAGAGGCCCATATAAGTTGTTCATGAACATAATCCGGTTTCACTGTCGTTTTTAATGCATCAATGGCTGTATTTCCCGTAACAAAGATTGTCTCGGAAGACTTACCTTCCCTAATCAGGTTATCTCTTGCTGCTACAGTTGGCGCGAAATGATAGTTTGCTAAGATACCTACCGCTTGACGATTAAATTCCTCTGGATAGGGGGAAGCAATTTGATACGTTCGTAAGCCAGCCTCTACATGACCAACCGGAAGTTGCAAATAAAAGCATGCTAATGCAGTTGCAAAGGTTGTCGAGGTATCTCCATGCACTAACACGATATTCGGTCTTTCTTTCTCCAGCACAAGCTTTATTTGATTGAGAATTTTTGTCGTTATATCAAAAAGAGTTTGCTTATCTTTCATGATGGAGAGGTCATAATCTGGCGTCACTTTAAATGTGTCCAATACTTGGTCAAGCATCTGGCGATGTTGGCCAGTTACACAGACTAACACCTCAAAATTGGTTCTGGTTTTTAATTCATTAACAAGCGGGCACATTTTTATGGCCTCCGGACGGGTGCCAAACACCAACATTACTTTTTTCATAATGACACTCCTTGATATATAATGAGTTTGTACATTCCTTTAAAATTATTGTTTACATTTTATGGCTGTTGTTTAATGCATTTATATATAACTAGACAAATTAATATTCAAGATAGCCATATAGTAAAAGTGCCATACATTGGTCGAAAGAAAATATGTCCTTTCCATCGTCCGTTGTAAATGTTCCCTTCCATAAAAGGCTTGAATCAAAGGTACGTACTAATTCCATTCGTGAAAGCGCTTCCGTTACCATCTTGTTATTACCGATTTCTTTACCAATCATTGCAACAATCGCATAAATTGCGGTAGATTCATAGTTATAACCCTCGACAATATCACCGTTAATAGTGTATCTGGCCTTTATTCCCGTACTTTCTAAGGATTTTTCGATCCAGGTAATCGAATTCTCCCCTAATTCATTTACTCGTGCTAAATTCAGAAGTGTGTACATTGCTTCGGCCATATTCAGGTCATCTGAGCTATACTCCTTCTTATCATAATCATAATAACTATAATAGAAAGGAAAATCATTGCTAATATAACCTTCCTTCATCAATTGATTGGAATTATCATAAATTCCAACAACGTTGGTGTCTATTTTTTCCAACAACTTTAAGGCTTCAAAATCTAAAAAACATAGTGAAATTCGATTCGCTTTCTTTTTTGCTTTAAAATCATAATAATTTACAGGTTGGTTCTTGTTCGTATTATATTCAATTATACTTTTTCCCCAATTATTTAATAATTCGTCATATCCTCCCCAAAGTTGGTTCGCTCGGTATAGTGCTTTGTACATCCGTAGGTCGTCTACCAAAGCATTCGAATCTGCGGCACTTCCCTCCTTCGTAACCATCCATGCTGCCAACGAGTCTGAAACCAGCATATTCTTTGTAACATAGTTCAAATATTGATCAAATAAAGCCTTATCTTTCTTCAGTACTCCATATTCCATCATGATACCTTGTGATTCACTTAAAATATCAAAACCTGCAGGAGAAGGTTGCTCTGATTCCAGATAATTGACATGGACGCCACCCTCTACTGTAGTCATTTCATTTGTAATGAATTTTTCCGTATCCGCTGCTCCCCCAAATTTTACATAATCAATAAATGCCTTAAGATTGTCCACCGTACCTATCTGTCCAGGTTTACATACTTTCAAGATTCCCTCGCTATCGATTCCTATCATCGTTGGAACGATTTTTATTCCTAGGCTATTATATATCATTAGATTTTCATCAAAAAAAGAGGGAAATGGTATCTTATTTTCGTTCAAAAATGTTAACGCTTGTTCCTTTGTTTCCTTTATACCATCAAACTTATTTATCAGAATAATTTCAACATCATCGTAACTTTCAAGTAATTTGGCATACTCCGGCATATACTTAAATTCTTCCTTGCAATATTTACACCAGCTAGTCCAAAAAAGAAGAATAACATTCTTTCCCCGGTAATCACTAATCCTTGAAGATATTCCATTCGCATCGTATAAAGTATAATCCTGCACTGGTTCATTAATCTGTATACTACTTGGGTAATATATCATTTCATCCGCTAATTCTTCTGAATTTCCTGTATCTTCGTCTATTTCAGATGTGTTGCTACCATTTTTACCATTCTTATCCGTAATAAGAAATATTGCGCCTACTATTATTATAAGAAATGCTATCAAAATTCCAACAATACAACTTTTTTCGATCTTATTCAATGAAGAGAATTTCATTAAGAGGACCTCTCTTTCTAAACTATCAATTAAAACGTTATTTTTCTTTAAAATCTTCTTATAATATTATTGGCCTTTACTAAATAGCAATCTGAATTTATCAGCATTTTTCTTTGTTATCATTTGCATTTGCCTTCTGGATGCAATATTACTTCTTATTCCATTAACAGACTTCCGTTTGGATGCTAAATTTTCTGTTTTTCGTGTTTTAGAAGTATTTGCCCCTTTCTTAACTGTCTTTGAAAACTTATTTGTATTATTGTTTGTCCCTTTTGTATGTATTTTGGTAACATGTTCGGGACGTTTATTTACTACTTGATCAATATCGATTGTTTTTACGGGTACCTCTGTCTGACTCTGAACAAATGACTTATTCTGAAGTTCTAGGTCTTTTTGTAATTTCAGTTCTTTTAGATATTCTAGTTCTTTTAATAATACAAGTTTTTTCTGTAATCTCAGTTTAGATTGTAATTCCAACTCTTTCTGTAATTCCAGCTCGTTCTGTAATTCCAGTTCATTCTGTAACTCCAGTTCGTTCTGTAACTCCAATTCGTTCTGTAATTCCAGTTCGTTCTGTAACTCCAATTTGTTCTGTAATTCCTGTTCGCTCTGTAACTTCAGTTCGTTCTGTAATTCCAGTTCGTTCTGTAACTCCAGTTCGATCTGTAACTCCAGTTCGTTCTTTAATTCCAATTCGTTCTTTAATTCCAATTCGTTCTTTAATTCCAATTCGTTCTTTAATTCCAATTCGTTCTGGATATGAAGTTGGTTCAGTAATTCCAGTTGTTTCTGTACATCCAGTTCGTTCTGTACACCCAGCTCTTTCTGTATACCTAGTTCCTTTTGCATTTCCAGCTCATTTCGCATTTCAATTTCATCCTGAGGTTCACTGTTAAGAAGATGATTTACAGACTCATACTTGTCAACTACTTCGTGTGTTGCGGTAATATGCTCTTCACAAATTACTCTGTTTGAGTCTTTGTCCTTGTGTTCATCCTCATATGCATTCGTTGCAGTTACGATGATATGCCCTGCTTTGATTGCATCCAACACATTAATCGTATGCATATTTAAAGATTGTTTTTTGGACTCATTATACTCATCCTTGATATCATTTCTATTCCCTTTTTCATCTATCATAGACTCAGTTGCAGTTTCTGTTGTAGCAGCTGTTTCAAAATTCAGTGCTAGCTCTTGATTATCTCTCAAATAATTATTTGTTTTTATTGATAATTTATATTTTGATATTTGTAGGTATCTTTGAAACAATAGACCCAAACCAACAGCAGCTAGTATAGCAAAATTCTGAAGAAGATAATAGTGATATCTGTTCTGTATCTCAACTAACATATGCATAATAACGGCTCCGATAAAAAATACAGCAAATACCTGCGCATTATTATCCTTTACGAAAAGGTATCCCACTCCGATTGCTGCTAATAACACGATAAAGAAATAATAGATATTGTTGAAATCAGCTAAATTATGCAGAAAAGCCTCTCGCTCCGGTGTTAGCAGGCCTTGGTTCTTCATCGTAACGATATTTGTTGTCGTTGCATAATCATCGTTTGCCCATATCAAATAAATTTTCTTAGCAAACAGTTCCAATGTCCCAATGGGATTTTCTTTCACTGATGCGATTGCTTTGTCTAAGCATAGTTTATTCGCTTCATCTGCTGACTTTGTATCGTCATAAGTATCGTACAGAAAATTCATTGATTCTTCACTATATCCACCATCACTGTCAATATTTAAACCAACCATTAAACTGTATCCAATCGCACCATTTCCAGCCACATTCTTTTGTATTGCAGTCGATACTCCCGCAGTTATAAATTGAGTACAAATAAGATAACCCACCAAGACAAGTATTGCCCTAAGAATACCTTTTGACAAAAATATTTTCCCTAAGGACAATTCATTGATGTTATTTTTATATTTCAATTTGTAATTTAATAAAAACAAGCATAAAACTAACGCTATCAAAAAGACCAAAGACATTGGTCGAATGGCAGAGGCTAAGGCTAGCAATACTCCAATTATTACATGAAATAACATCGGTAATACTACACGCGAATTGTTACCATTATATTTTTTCATAACAAAGACCATTAACAAGGCTGCACCGTATAACAAGACGGTAAAAGTAGTCTCAGCACCGTTAATATTACTAAATATAATCTGTGACGGCCAGAAGCAGGTAATGAGAAGCGCACTAATACCGGCAACACTGCCAACGAGACATTTTCCAATCCCATAGCAAAACAGTACTGCTACCATACCCATAACTGCATTAAAATAGAGACATACCTCAGGGGCTGTTCCAAAAATGCTCATTACCACGGATAATACATAAGAATATCCGTAGGTGTGCGGGAATAATGCGATATATTCATTATTTGACTTTGTCAGCAAGGTACCATCTTTAATTAAGTTTGCCACGTCATAATAGAATTTATAATCAGACTCCATTGCAACCGGATAAGTCCGTATATAATAAATCCGCAATGCTAAGCCCACTCCTAAAATCAAAAGAACAAAAATCGCTTCCACCCAAAATGAAGTCTTTTTTAAAGGCTGGAATAACTTTACAAGAAACGGCCTTGTGATGAGATAAAAAAACAAATTAATTAATAGAAATATACCACAAAATCCTACCATCAAAATCACTTGAGTTAAATACGGATAACTTTTCTGCGCACTAAACTGAGTCACTCCGAAAATTAGTATTAAAATGGAGGCTGCCATATACAATATTTGCGATAAATATATAAACCAATTCCTGCGAAAACCCATTGAATACCTCTTTCAATCTAATGTTTCATCTACTTTGCGCCATAAAAATTCTCAATTTATTAACGATTATCCTCATTCTTTTTATAA
>JAQSYO010000052.1 GCA_029256105.1 Herbinix sp. | reverse complement strand
TGTGTTATGTGAAATAGAAGTTGTGGCAACAATTTAGTAATCTTGTTATTTAATCCTTAATACAAATAAGTGAATAGAAGAAAGGGCTAATGCACAGACGATGTCAAGGTGCAATGGCCCTTTCTTCTGTCTATGATAAAGTAAGTAAAAGATTAAACTATAAGTTGCAATCAATGATTGAATATATAAATAAATTAAATAAAACTAGTAAAAATGCTTCATTAGCAGAAAAAGATATGTATGAACAATGGTAAAGTAAACATTTTTCATACGGGAATTATTTAACACAAAACAAACCAAATTATTAGCATGGTATGCCCCAGCGAAGCATCCAGAGCGAGTATTTTGAGACAGACTTCGTAGTAGTAGAAAAATCTCAGTGTAATATTTTATAACATTTTACATAAATTATTGATATTTTCATATGCGTTCATATAACATATAATCATTTTGTAAAGGTCCTGTACCAATACATCGAAAATGATTTGCGCGAATCATAGTTTCTGTTAAGTATATGAAATATAGGAAAGCAGGAGGATTAATATGAAAAAGAATATAAAAAAGACATTAGCGCTAGGACTAGCTATAGTAATGTGTATCGGCTTGGTTGGATGTGGAAGCAAGCCATCAGACTCTTCGAGTTCAGCAAATCCAACAAAGGCACCAAGTACAACTGATACAGACAAGGGTTCAAAGGCTGAAAAGGTTTCTATTACGATAGCAACAAACTGGGGAGAAGGGGACTCTAAGTATGATTACTTTTATCCGGCATTTCAGAAATTCCAAGAAGAGAATGCTGATACCATGGATATCAAGCTTGAGACCTATAGTACAGAAGACTATAAGACGAAGATTAAAGTACAAACAGCATCTGGTGATTTGCCCGACGTATTCACCTACTGGGGTGGTTCTATGATTAATGATATGAAAGATGCCGGATTGTTATTAGAGGCAGATCAGTATTTTAGTGACAGTACTGAAGTAAAACGTGATGACTTTAACCCTTCCTCCTTTGATTATTATACAGCAGCAGATGGTAAGACCTATGGAGTACCGATTGAGTCCACCAGAGGTGTGTTCTTAGCGAATAAAGATATATTCGATCAGTATGGTTTGGAATATCCTACCACTTACGAGGAGTTAAAAGCGGTATCCAAAGTATTGAATGACAATGGTATTATTCCAATTGCCATGGCCAGCAGTGGAGGTACACCTTCCGAATTCTTTTTCAGCGAATTATATAACCAATATGCAGGGGCTGAAGATGAATTAAAGAATTTAACTTCTTCCAGAGTGTTTGCTACCGATAATGCGTTAAAAGTGGCAACCAATATTCAGGATATGATTGATAACAAGATGTTCCCAGAGGATACTGTGGCGAATGGCGGATGGGCTGCATGCCTACAGTTATATACGGACAAAAAGGCGGCGATGACTTACACCTATCCTTGGATGTTTGAATCTATTCCGGAAGAAATTCAAAATGCCAGTGAAGTTATTACAATTCCAATGCTACCGGATGCTACCGTTGATCCGGCTACCATGATGACAGGCTTCACAGTTTATGGGTTTGAGATTAATAAAAAAGCTTATGAAGATACAGCGAAACATGATGCCATGGTGAAAGTATGTGATTTCCTTGCATCGAATGACTTATCTACGGAATTAACGAAGAGTGGTATGATTCCTGCCAAAAATATTGATGTGGATTTAACAACCCAGAAAGTAATTTATCAGAAAATGATGGCCTTTAGTGAAGGGAAGAAACTGATACAGGTTCACTTTACAACAATGCCGAATGCTGATGCAATTACAATGATGGATTCAAGTCTTGATGAATTATTTATCAAAGCGCTTACACCACAGGATTTTGTGAATAAGGTTCAGTTAATACTTGATAAAAATAAATAAGTACAAACATATAATATCTTAATAAGAAAGGCTGTCTTAAGATTACAATTTGAGACAGCCTTATCTTAAGAAAGGATAAGTGCAATGAAAAGTAAAATATCTAGATTAGGGCTGCCGATTTTGTTTTTGGCACCCGTGATTCTTATCTATTCCATCTTTGTATTTCTGCCAATGCTATCGTCTTTGTATTATAGCTTCACAGAGTGGAATGGAGTTACAGATAAAGTATTTGTTGGATTACAAAATTATAAATCCTTATTTGCAGATAGTGATTATTGGGTTGTGTTTTTTAACACGATAAAACTTGTAGTCATCACCTTAGTCGTACAGATTCCGATGGGGCTTATTCTAGCCTTTTTACTATATAGCAAGACGAAAGGTATGAAGATATTTCGTACTATCTTCTTTCTTCCGGTTGTAATCGCACCGGTTGCTATCGCTTTGATGTTTTCACTGTTTTATAACAGTGAGATCGGAATTTTTAATATTATCCTGGAGGCTATGGGTCTTGGGAACTTTAAGAAAAACTGGTTGTCAGACACTCATACACTGCTTTATGCAGTTATGGCTCCTCAGGTATGGCAGTATATCGGCTTGTATGTCACTATTTTCCTAGGTGCACTGCAATCCATTCCGGAAGAATTGATGGAAAGTGCACAGATTGATGGAGCGAATAAGTTTAAGACGTTCCTACACATTATACTTCCGCAGATCTCCGGATTTACCTCCATTTGTACGGTTTTATGTATCACGGGTTCGTTGAAAGCGTTTGATCATTCTTGGATTATGACAGGCGGTGGACCAGGGGTGCGTTCTGCATATTTAGGGGTTTATATGTATAAGACTGCCTTCGTTAATTCCGATTTTGGTATGGGTAGTACGGTTACTATTACGATTATTACAGTTTCATTAATCATTACAGGGATACTTGGCAGGATAACAACAATGAGAAGTAATAATTAAGGAGAGAATTATGAGAAAATTTCTTAAAAAGACATTAAAAGACAAAATTGCTGCAATAGTAAAATACTTATTCTTACTTATAGTAGCTATCGTTTCCTTATATCCTTTTATATGGGTAGTCACTTCCTCATTTAAAGATAACAACGAAATATATAGAAATTCCTTTGGGTTACCTAAGGTCGCTCTATGGAGCAACTATATCGAAGCCTGGGAAGGTGCACATGTAGGAACAAGCTTTTTCAATAGTTTGATTGTCTGCTTGGTAACGATCCTTATACTAGTCATTGTTACTGCCATGGGAAGTTATATATTGACCAGAGTTCATAAAAGTGCATTTTTATCTACCTATTTATCACTCGGAATTATGATTCCGATTCATGCTTTGTTAATACCGTCCGTTATTTTATTTAAATTTTTGCATTTACAGGATAATCTGGTTAGTTTGGTCATTGTTTATGTAGCCACGAATATATCCTTTAGTATGTTCATTATGAAGGGCTTTCTGGAGGGAATACCAAAGGAACTGGATGAAGCGGCTACGATTGATGGCTGCAATTTGGCAGGCATCTTCTTTAAAATAATATTTCCAATTGCAAAACCAGGAATTGCTACGGTTGCAACCCTAGCTTTTCTGAATTGCTGGAACGATTTACTATTAGGTTTGGTTTTAATCTCAGATCCTGCAAAGAAGACCTTGTCTATGAGTATCTCGGCGTTAAAGGGCTCTTATGTAACGCAATATGGATTGTTATGTGCCGGTTTCATCATCTCGATTATCCCGGTAGTCATTATGTATCTACTATTACAGAAACAAGTTGTTCAAGGTATGACAGCAGGTGCGGTCAAAGGATAAGCAGACAAAGGGAGGTTATTATGATCAAATTCACAGAGAACGGAATAGAAATAAATGGCGAAGAAAATCCTCTCTATAGTGGTTCTCTGCACTATTGGAGAATTCAAAGAGAAGATTGGAATAAAATATTGGATGAAATAAAAGGTATGGGATTTGAAATCATTGAAACCTATATACCCTGGTCCGTCCATGAATATGAAGAAGGAAAATATGATTTTGGTGAGATAGATAAAAATAAAGATCTTGATGGATTTTTATTCTTGTGTGAAGAAAAAGGACTGTCTGTGATTGTAAGACCGGGCCCTCATATTAATGCAGAAATGACGTTGTTTGGATATCCGGAATGGATTCTTCATGATGAGGCGATTCAAGCGAAAAATCCGTGGGGAACTACAGTTGTTTATCCCTATGTAACGAAACAGTTCCCTATTCCATCTTATGCAAGTGAAAAGCTATATGAAAAGACAGAACAATATTTTAATAAGTTAACTCCAATATTAAAAAAGCATACAAAAGAAAACGGTTGCATCGTAGCAATTCAGGCGGATAATGAGACCTGTAATTTCTTTCGGGATAAACCGTATATTATGGACTATTCAATCGCTTCTATCAATCTTTATCATCAAATGCTAAAAGAGAAATATGAGACAATTGAAAACTTAAACTACGAATATAATAAAAACTATCAAAATTTTGAGCGTGTGCTTGCTCCCTGTGGATTTAAAGGGGAGAAAAGAGAAGACTTACCATATTATTTTGATTGGGTTGAGTATAAAGAGTATCAGATACTGTATGCATTAAAGAAAATGATAACGATTATTCAAAGGATGGAGTTAGAGGTTCCAATCTTCCATAATTGCGCCTATCAAGATTATACACCGATATCGGTACAGCGGGATGAAGAATTGGAAGGGATGAGTGTTGCTGGAATTGATGCTTACCCAGAACCTAAAGATTCAGTCATGCTGCGGGAACGTATTCGTTATATGGCTGGCAGCAGCAGACTTCCTTTTGTACCGGAATTCGGTTCGGGTTCCTGGTTTGATCGAAACTGTTTGCTTACAGCAGAGGAAGAAGAATATGGGTACCTTTATTCGATAATGAATGGATTAAAGGCAGTCAACTTTTATATGCTGGTGGAAAGGGACCGCTGGACTGGATGCCCAATTACTAATGATGGAAGAATCCGCGAAGATTTTTATGATATGTTTCAAAATATGCTCAAAATGCTAAAAGACACAAAAATCTATCAATATAAGAGACAGCCCAAAATCTTAATCCTAAAGAATTATGATATGGGAAGATTTAAAGCGTTATATTCAGTTATGGATGCCAATATGCTCTCCTCGAATTGCTTTATTACCGGCCCGGAGCTACCAGCTGAGCTATTTCTTCCGGATACAGATTTGCAGCTTTCTATGGACCAGGATCCCAATAGTTATGCAAGTGAAGAGTGGGTTCAAGCTATTGCGACTTCGTTGGATCAGCATCATTATGAATATAACTACTCCGATGAATATCTGTCCGAAGAAAAACGGGAGGAATATGATGTAATATTTGCTGCCACGTATGATTTTATGGATGAAGAAGAGCAGAAGAGACTTGTAAACTTTGCAAAACATAAGGGGAAGAAGTTGATCCTCGGACCACAGATACCATATCTGGGTCGTAATTTTAGGGATTGCAGTATTTTAAAGAGAGCACTTGAGCGGGACGTAGATCATAATTTTACAGTCTTAAAGGATACTAATCTTCTTGATTACGCTACCTTAGATATACAGAAAGAATATACTTATGAAATCTCGGAGGTAGAGATTTCCGTACATTGGCAGAGTACAGGAAGAAATCATCTACTGTTTATTGCGAATCGATCGAATCAATCGCAAACCCTACAACTCCGTTATACAGGTAAAAGAAGCTTTTCAAATATCTGGAAGGGGCAAGGATATGAGAAAAACAATAGCTTTCAGGCGGAAATAATTCCTTATACGGTAAGTGTATGGAGAGTAGAAATGGAGGGGGAAGCTTATGGTAAACAGTAGTATTTTGGTGGATCATTTAAAGCCGGAGAATTGGACAAATCTTGGTATCATACTTTCTATCCTTAAGCCGGAGGAACAGGTGCTTCATATACTTAAGACAGATGCTGATAAAATGAAAGGTATAACCTCGGACCATAAAAAAATTACTTTAGAGGAGTTTGTGACGTTAGGCCAGCTAAATGTACCCGGAATATTTTCAAAGTACGAAAAGCTAGAAGAAATCAGAGTATATACGATGCAGGGATTGATTGATTATTATAAGAAAGTTCAAGACCCCTCCATTTATCAAATGGATATCGACGATTATCTTATTTATATGTATCAATTGCAAGAAGAAATAGAAGGTATTCAGATCTATAACCGCACGAATAAAAAAAGATGTTATATGGAATATATGCAGTTATTAGTAAATCGGAACGTGGAAGATGGAGCATTTTTATTATGGCTGACAAAGGATCAGGAATTATTTTTTGATTGCATTATGGTATTCCAATCAGGCAAATTGGTACAACTGACAACCACGGATAGATATCAGGAAGCGTATCAAGATTACGATCAAGTATGTGTACTATTGAAGAAGGAATATCCCAATTGGGCTAAGTGTGTTAAAATGGATATGATAGAATTTCAAAGTAAAATAGCAGATTTATATCATAACGAAGCCTAGTGAGATTGCAAATAGAGGAGAGAAGTCATGCATAAGAAACGAAATATTTTTAAACCGATAAAAAATACATCCATGAGATTTCGTTTTATTTTTGCTATACTTTTTATGTCAATTGTACCGGGGCTGATATTGACCTTTCTCTTTTATAACAACATGGAGACCTTTTACAAAGAGAAAATTCAAATTTACCAGTTGAACCTTCTAAACGTGATGAGTTCACAAATGGATAATATCATAGATCAAAGTAAAGTAGTATCAAATCAGGTTCTTGGGTTGGCAGTCACTTCAAGTTCCTTTGATGATTATCCCAAGAAGGATTTATATCAAAAATTAAAATTAATGCGAGAAGTGGATGCTCAATTACTAAATATCAGGCTTGCCAATGATTCGATAGATAATATCTACTTAATTGGATTTGATAATAATTTTTATACCTCTAACTCTGTTTGGAATAAGGAGGAATTTTTGAAGCTCGATTGGGTGGAAATTGATGAGCAGCAGGAGGGTAGTTCGATTACTATTCCAACCCATAAAGCAAATTATCGATATTTTAACGCTGGGTCTTATTCACCGCTTGTAATCAGTCAGGTAACTTATCTGAATACCTATAATAAAAATAGTATTATTGGATTAGTACAGATTGATATTAGCTATAAGAATATCGAAAAAGCGATGTCCCCCATGACCATGACGGATAAGGATTTTGCATATATTGTTGACAGCAAAGGGAATGTTATATACGGTCCGGACAAGAATTTAGTAGGTTTGAAGGTAGAAGGATTATCCTGGAAAGGAAATAACCTTCAGAGTATCGTAAAAGAAATCGGAGATAATTCCGATAGAAAGCTTGGCAATCAAACCATTCATGCAAGTAATATTAACGGAACGGACTGGAGAATTATTCAGGTAAATAGTGAAACTATGCTGAAGGAGGAATTAACGAAGGCCCGCAATATATGGTTTTTTGTAGCTGTTATATGTCTGGTATCCGCAATTTTACTGGCACTTCGATTATCACTGAGTATCACAAAGCCAATTTTACAGATTGTTAAGAGTATGAAGAAAGTGAGTTATGGTAATTTTGATACGAAGGTTGATACGATAGAGGACAAAGATCTGGCCGTATTAGCAGATAGCTTTAATATTATGGTATCAGAGATAGAGAAGCTGATGAAAGAAAATGTACAAAAAGAAAATGAGCGAATTACGATGGAATTAACTGCCTTAAACGCTCAAATTAATTCCCATTTTCTTTATAACACCTTGAATACGGTGAAGTGGATGGCAATCCGCAGTGGAGTGAATGACATTGCTAAGATGATAGTGTCTTTGGTTAATATGCTGGAGTATAGTTGCAAAAATGTCGATACACCTGTTTTAATTTCGGATGAGATTAGATTTATCGGTGATTATGTATATATTCAGCAGGTGAGATGTAATAATAGTGCTAATATCAAATACGAATTAGAGGATGAGCTGCAAAATTGTATGATATTAAAAATGCTCCTACAGCCGATTGTTGAAAATGCCATGCTGCATGGCTTCGCGGATCGCAGTTCCGGCAATATGATTCGCATCAGCGGCAAGCTCATTGAAGATCATATTTTATTTCAAATATATGATAATGGAAAAGGGTTTCCATATGATCGCATGGATAAGCTTACGGGAGTAGGACTAAGCAATATTCAAGACAGACTTCGACTGAATTACGGTGAGAAGTTTAGGCTGACTATACAAAGTGAAGTAGGAATTGGTACCTGCGTATCGGTAGAAATACCAGTTATAAAAAAGGTGGAGGATATTAGTGCAGAAGATACTAATCGTTGATGACGAGGCATTCTCAAGAGAAGCAATCGCAGAAACTATAAAATGGGAAGAATATCAGATGCAGGTACTATGTGCTTCCAACGGCAAAGAAGCGCTTAAGCTATTAATGGAGGAAAATATTGATATCCTGTTAACTGATATTAAAATGCCTGAAATGAGTGGGCTGGAATTATTAGCGGAGGTTCATAAGCTTGGAATTGACATTGAGGTTATCGTATTAAGCAGTTATAATGAGTTTGATCTTGTAAGGCAGGCTATGAGGCTTGGAACCTGCGATTATTTGTTCAAACCAACGATGCTGCCTAACGATATCATTGAGTCAGTGTTGAAGGCTGCACAAAAGCAAAAGGAAAAGGGAATTGATAAGAAAGTCATACAGCAGCAAACCAACGTTTATAATACATCAAAGGGAAAAGAAGCATTTTTACTGGAGCTTATGAACGGCAGGAAGATAGAAGAGGATGTTTACGATAAAAAGATGCAGGAGTTTCAATTGTCCCTGAAGGTCAATGGATTAGTGGTTATCGTATTCAAAATAATCAAATATCTGGGAAGTATGGCAGAAATATTTGAAAATGATAACTATCTAATGAAAACATCGGTTAGTAATGTAATTAATGAAACTCTGGAACAACTTCCAAATCATGAGCTTATCAGCAATAATTTTAATGAATATATCGTGATAGCATGGAGTAACGAAAGTATCAATGAGAAGGAACTTACGAATCAAATTGATCAAGCGTTGCAGAAAACCGCAGATTTTTTGGAGAAGTTTTATAAAATAGATTTTGCGATAGGAATAAGTAATATCGGAAATCAGATGAAGGATATTAATCGACTGTATAAAGAAGCCTCTTTTGAAGCCGATAAAGGAGACCTAGACCATAAAAAAGTGCATTATGCCAATAATTTCGGCGGAAATACGTTACTAATGAGGGAAATATTGACCTCACTTGATTATATCAAGGAAAAATTGGGTGATAAAGATCTGTCCTTACAAATGGTAGCAGATTATATTGGTGTTAGTAAAAATTATTATAGCAAGGCGTTCAAGGAAGTGACCAAAGTCAATTTTATTGATTATATTACAAGATTACGCGTAGAAAAAGCCCGTAATCTATATATTAATTCGGATTTAAAAATCTATGAAATAGCAGAAAAAGTTGGCTATTCGGACTGGCATTATTTATATAGTGTCTATAAAAAATTACTGGGTCATTCCATGTCCCAAGAGAAGCGATAACGACATACCTATAAAACGAGAATAAATGGAGGAATATCGATGAAGTTATCATTAATTACCACCACCTTTGAACATAATACAAAAAGCGAAATACAACAATCCTATCAATTTATCCCGGATCAAGGGATTGAAAATAATGTTATAAATCTATATCCGGAGATGGAATATCAAACCTTTGAGGGCTTTGGAGGTGCTTTAACGGATTCTTCCGGGTATGTTTATTCCCTGATGAACGAACAACAGAAAAAGCAGATGATGGATACTTATTTTGGCGAAGACCAGTTAAATTATAATGCGGTTCGAATTCACATTGATAGCTGTGATTTTTCTCTGGATCAATATGAGGCTATGTCGGATCAAGAAGATCTGGAATTGAAGTCCTTTGATTTATCGAGAACAAATAAGTATATTATTCCTTTACTCACAGATGTGAAGAAAGCGGCAGGTAAAGTGCCGGAGATATTAATTAGTCCTTGGTCCCCACCAGCCTTTATGAAGACAAACGGGGAACGAAGTCATGGTGGGAAATTGAAAAAGGATTATAGAACGATGTGGGCGGACTATATCTGCAGATACATAATTGAATTTCGAAAATTAGGATTTCAGATTACTAAAATGACGTTACAGAATGAACCAAATGCGGTGCAAACCTGGGATTCCTGCACCTACACGGGAGAGGAAGAGAAAGAATTTCTGCGCAATTATATGTATCCGGCTCTTGAAAGGAATAGCTTAACAGAGGTAGAGATATTTATCTGGGATCATAATAAAGAAAGAGTTTTTGAACGTGCCTGTGAGGTTATTGATGAGGAAACGGATAAAATGATTACTGGGCTTGCATTTCATTGGTATAGCGGGGATCACTTTGAGGCTCTTAAACTAATCAAAGAAAGATTCCCGAATAAGAAACTGATCTTATCGGAAACCTGCATTGAATATTCCAAATTTGATAAGGACGATTATCTGGCAAATGCTCAGAAATATGCTCATGACATAATAGGAAATATCAATAATGGGATGAGTGAATTCTATGACTGGAATATCCTTCTGGATGAAAAGGGAGGACCTAATCATGTAGGAAATTATTGTGATGCACCCTTCCTATATGATACCCTTAATCATTTGCTAATAGAGCGGAATACGTTATCCTATATAAGACATTTCAGCCACTTCATTACACCTGGTGCGAAGCGTATCGCTTATACGAAATATACGGATCAATTGGAAGTCACTGCTCTTAAAAATCCGGATGGGAAGCTTGTTATCGTACTTCTTAACCGTTCAGAAGAAAAAATCCCTGTTGTAATACGTTTAAAAGGAGAATATTTTAGCATGGAAATCGAGCGTCAATCAATTTCGACCGGAATAATTGATTTCAAATAATACCCCTTGACTGCATTAGATAAACAATGGCTTCAGAGTTTTATAAAACTTTGAAGCCATTGTTTTTGCTGTTGCCAATATTTATCGATCGCATGGATACCGGAGCCCATTGGAGGAAAGGATGAACTTGCATGTAAATCTTAGATATCTTTCTGTCCTTCATATTATTCGGCATGACATTAATAATAAAATACAGGTTGCTGATTTTTGGATTTTTTACAATATATCCAATCATAAAGTTGTTTATAATGAGCTTTTTTGACTGGGATTTTAGTTCTATTCTACAGCAAACAT
>JAQSYO010000024.1 GCA_029256105.1 Herbinix sp. | reverse complement strand
AAAGGGGAGGATAAGTATTTAACTTCTCTTTGGTAATCATAATTGGAGGGGGAGTCCAATTATGAAAGAGCATACGCATTTACATCCTTATAACGGAACACCTTTGTTCCACATTAGGATATTACTATTATGATACACAATTACAATATTTATACATTAAATAAAAAAAATTTCATAATGGAATTTAATTAATTTCCATGGTATAATAAACGCGATAAGCGAAGCTTAAAGCAATAACTATAATATAACCGCTTTCGCAGAAGTATTTAGTACGAGGAAGGATGAAAACCATGAGTTTATTACAAGAATGGAGAGATTATGCATACGCAAAAGATATGCAGGAGCGCTCCGGCCAGTTATTCTGGGCAAATTATTTTAACATTGAGAAAGAAATCTATAAGAAGCTATTGGCAAATACAGATAAAGTACGGGAGGGAAGCGTAGCTTCTCTTGCAAAGGAATTAGATACTGAGTTAAATTACTTTGTCGGCTTTTTAGACGGAATTAATGACAGCTTAGTTACTCCGAATCCAATTGAAGAAATGGATGAGGATACAAAGGTTAACTTAACTTTTGATAACGAAAAGCTTTATTATAATATGGTTGCAGCCAGTGCAGATTGGCTTTATGAATTGGAAGAGTGGGAGCCCCTACTTACCACAGAACGTAGAAAAGAATTATATCGTGAACAGAAGAATTCCAGCACAGTAGTTAAGGATAAGAAGATCGGAAGAAATGATCCCTGCCCTTGTGGAAGTGGTAAAAAGTATAAGAAGTGTTGCGGTATAAATCAATAAAACAAATAACCCATCGGAATTAATTTTCATTGTGTCATCTAATTAATTAGAGAGCAATAAGAAATAATAATTCTGATGGGTATTTTTATGCCAAATTTTACAAATATTTAACTGCACCATGATAGTGGATTTAATACTTGACTGTTATATTTGAAATGTAGGGAAAAATATAATTGACAAGGAGAAAGAAAATGAAAAAGTATCTCAAAAGAGTTCTAACACTTATCATGATATTTGCTATGCTACTGCCGGTCGCTGCTATCTTTAATAGCAATTATGGTGAAGTTGAAGCTTCTCAAAAATTACAGTCAAACAAGTCAGAGGAAAAAAGTTCAGAGGGAACAGAGCAAAGTCAAATACAAAGTCTTAGTGCCAATACCCCCAAATATATCTTCTTATTTATTGGTGATGGAATGAGCTATCCGCAAGTTCAAGCAGCATCTTATTATAATGGTGCAACGAAAAGCAATGGTGGAGTGGCTAATGTGGAGCTTAATTTTATGAACTTTCCGATAGCAGGTTCTGCGCAAACTTTCGACAGCACATCCTTTTGTCCTGACTCTGCATCAACTGCTACATCTATAGCAACAGGTTTTAAAACTTATAGTGGAACGATCAACATGGATACTACTTTTACGGTTTCTTATGAGACAATTTCTGAAAAATTAAAAGAACAATTAGGTTACAAGATTGGTGTTATTTCAACTGTTAATATTAACCATGCTACACCGGCTGCATTTTATGCACATCAAGTGTCCAGAAACAATTATTATGAAATTGGTTTAGAAATGATTAATAGTGGATTTGACTATTTTGCAGGAGGCGCACTTTTAAAACCGACAGGAAATAATAATGATAAGGCTGACCTATATAAATTAGCAACAGAAGCAGGTTATAAGGTAATCAAGACTCAAGCAGAAGCTGAGAAAATCACAGCAGTTGATGGAAAATCAATTGTTATTTCTGAAAAGTTAGCGGATGCAAGTGCAATGTCGTATGATATGGATGCGGCTGATGGTGAGTGGAGATTGTCTGATTACGTTAAAAAGGGCATTGAGGTTTTAGATAATGATAATGGCTTCTTCATGATGGTTGAAGGAGGAAAAATAGACTGGGCTTGTCATGCAAATGATGCAGCCGCTACAATTCACGACACAATAGCACTTAGCAATGCAGTGGATGAAGCAATCGGGTTTTATAAAAAGCATCCGGAGGAAACTTTAATCTTAGTAACTGGTGACCATGAGACAGGCGGTTTAACCATTGGATACGCAGGTACTAATTATGATACATATCTTACAAACTTAAATAATCAAAAGATTTCATTTGCTAAATATGACTCAGACTATGTAGCGAATTACAAGAAAAACCAGACCAATATCGCGGATGTATTGCAAGATATCCAGGATAAATTTGGACTAATAGCTCCATATAATAAGAGTGGTACATCAAATCCAAAGCTTGTATTGACAGATTATGAGTACTTAAAACTTATAGATGCTTATAAGAAGACTCTTGCAAATGATAAAACACGTACACAGGAAGAATATGATAGGTATGGAACTTATGAACCTCTTACCGTTACTATTACTCATATATTAAATAATAAATCAGGAATTGACTTTACCTCATATTCTCACACCGGTATACCGGTTCCTGTATTCGCAATAGGAAGTGGAGAAGATTTATTTAATGGTTATTATGATAATACCGATATTTATAAAAAACTAGCAGGATTAACGAAGGTTAATTAAATATTCCAGCACGATGAAATAATCAAATAAAAGCATGCAGGCAACGTATCTATCATTCAATGCCTGCATGTTATTTATCATTTACCATTAATAGTTTGCAAGGAGAATTATGAAATTAATTATGAAATGTAATCTATCACAAAATATTCCGATACTCTTAAGTGCTTTAATTGCATTAATACTCATTATAATTCCGACAGGCTATGAAGGAGCATTGATATACCAAGGTACACAAAGAAGTACAGCACGTGTTTTAAGTACGGATGATACTATGATAATCAGCTCAGGGCTAGTGAAGACGGGAGAACAGCGCTGTAATCTAAAGATTCTTGATGGGGAATTTAGAGGAGAGTTGGTGGAAGGCTTTAATATGCTCAATGGTTCAATGAAGTCGGATAAAATATTTGAGGCAGGAGATAAGGCATATGTTTTAATAAGTCATGATGAAAGTCAGATACTATCGGTATCGATGATTGATGTGTATCGCATTAATAAAGAAATAATTCTGGCTGGTATTTTTGTACTGCTCCTCTTAATTTTTGCTGGTAAGGCAGGAGTAAGAGCAATCCTTTCCTTTTCAGTAACAATTTTAATGCTTTGGAAAATTTTAGTACCCGGATATCTAAAGGGAAGCAATCCTATTATTCTGGGCTTTATTATTACACTGATACTTACATTTATTATAATAACCTTGGTATATGGTTTTGATCGTAGGTCCCTGTCGGCTATAGCAGGAGCTGCTCTTGGAATTGTAACAACAGGTATTTTGGGAATTTTATTTACAGATATATTTCAGATTAATGGAGCAGTCATGGAATATTCAGAAAGCTTATTATATAGTGGTTTTGAAAATTTGAATTTGACTCAGATATTTATGGCAGGGATTTTTATCGGATCCTCTGGTGCTGTAATTGATCTTGCGGTGGATATTACCTCTGCAGTCAATGAGGTCATTTACAAAAAACCTGATATGAAATGGAAGGAAGCGTTACTATCTGGCATTCGAATCGGCAGAGATAATGTCGGTACTATGACAACAACATTGCTATTGGCTTATTCCGGTGGTTATATTGCAATGCTTATGGTATTTATGGCGCAAGGTACACCGATTGATAATATTATCAATTACAAATATGTAGCAGCCGAATTATTGGATACAATTGTTGGTAGCATAGGGTTAGTCACGGTAGCCCCTTTTACAGCACTAACAAGTAGCTTTTTATTAACACACAAAAACTAGATAGAAGCGGATTGCACTATTATAATATGTTACCATATAAAAAGATGGCCTTCTATAATAAGGCCATCTTTTTATATAGTACTTGCTTATTTTCTATAAGAACGTAAAGAAGGTGGTATTAATTTTATAGATTTTCCTGCTTGTATAAAAGATACAGTGCATAATTCTTAATATCAATTGCACTTTCCTTCGACAATTGTTGGTATAAATCAAAAAAATCCACAATATCCTTATCCAAAACCTCTCCACCAACAGGAAGGTAGGAGTCTGTAATACCTAACAAATAGTCACAGGATACATCAAAGTACTTTGATAAGGCGATTAACTTATCAAATGAGGGTTCATTTCTTTCTGATTCATAATTGGAAATCGCGGTAGGTTTTAAACCTAGAATATCAGCCAATTCGCCTTGAGTCAGTTTGTTTTTCTGCCTTAATTGTTTCAAACGTGCGTTAAAATTCAATCGGTTCCTCCCTATTTTAAACGATACGATTCGTGTCTATTGTATAAAATTATTATATAACTAAAAAAATAGCAATGTCAACAACTAAAAGGCAAAATAAGGTAGGATTAAGGTATGACAAAATAGTAATTGACAAATAGTAAAAATAAAAATATCATATATTTAGTATGGAAAAATTTTGAATATTTATTGAAAAAGTTGTAATAAACACTTAATGGTCAAATATGTATTCAAAAATTAATAGAAATATAAAGTTTATAGAATTTATTTTAAATTAGTTACTATTACATATGAATAATTGGAAAAACAAAGGTAAAAAGGGAGAAAACGAGGAATTACGATGAAGCTGCTGATTGCTCAAAAATTTGTATCGAAATACAAGTTATTGGTTGAGAATACTCAGGAAATGATTATTTTCTTTGACTCCGATGGTAAAATCAATGACTGCAATTCGAAAGCAATTCAAGAACTCGGGTATGGTGAAGATATTTTTTGTGTACCGATATATGAGATTTTTAAAAAAGCATTTAGCTATGGGAGTAATAAACTTGAAATAAATGCAAAATTTAATAATAAAGTAGATGAAACAATCGCCTATCGTAAGAATCAGACTTGTTTTCCCACTGATTTAAAGGTTGCAATCATAAATGAAAAGAAATCCTATATCGGAGTATGTTCAGCCATCAACATTTCCGATAAAAAGGAAGCATTTCGTGAAGTCAAACTTATGAAAAACGAATTGAGATCCTTTAACCAGGTTAGGAATGAATTCGTAGCGAACATAACACATGAACTTCGAACGCCAGCCAATGGTATCATGGGGTTAAGTGATAACCTCATGGAGACAGAATTAAATCCAAGCCAGGCGGAGGCAGTTAAATTAATTAAACGCTGCTGCAATAATATGAATATTATTATTAATGATCTTCTAGATTTTGCTAAAATATCAAACAATAAGATGATATTGGAACAGAGAGAATTTAGTTTCCGTAATTTAATACAACATATAATTGATTTTAATAATATTCGAATCAGTGAGAAGGGATTAAAATTAATAGTTAATGTATCAAATGATATTCCTGATAAGTTAATAGGGGACGAGCTAAGATTGACGCAGGTATTAAATAATTTATTTTCAAATGCAGTAAAATTTACCGCGACAGGTCAAATAGCTCTTGAAGTAATTAAAATATCACAGACTGAGGACTTTATAGAATTGTTTTTCATGATAATTGATACAGGTATTGGTATTAGCATAGAAGAAAAGGATAAATTGTTTCAAAGTTTTTCACAGGTTGATGGCTCTATTACAAGGCGATTTGGCGGTACTGGATTAGGACTTGCCATCAGTAAGAAGCTTGTCGAAGCTATGAACGGTACAATCGCTGTAGATAGCGAGAAAAGTAAAGGTAGTACATTTTCTTTCTCAGTTCGGCTTGGTATATTACCAATATCGAATAAGGAAGCAGTTAATCTGTCCGAGGGGTATACTTCTCATATTTATATCAATGAAAATGTGAAGACGCTAAGGAAAAGTAGAGGGGATACTCCAACGGTAAAGGAGTTGAATTATATTGGTCAGGTACTTAAGGAAGCAAATATCAAGGTACAGGATGACAAAAGTGTAAAGAATACCGTGGAGAAAGCATTAAATGTTATTGATGAAACAATTGAAAAGCTTACAATTTGTATTGAGATGGAAAGTTGGGACAAAGCCGAGGAATTAGCATATTATATTAAAAAACTGATACCGGCGGAACAAGGTGAAATGACAAAGAACGTATTTCGCTTATTGTTGGCTGTAAGAAAAGAGAATCATGATGTTTCATTAGCATTAATCAATGAAATTAAGGCTGTAATGATTGAGGGGTGATATAATGGACAATATATCCTATTCATCTCCTAATATTTTAGTAGTAGATGATGTAAGTGCAAATCTAGTTGTATTATCTGAGATTATCCGCAATGCAGGATATATAGCCAGACCGGTTACTAATGCAAACCAAGCGGTAAGTGCAATTGAAGCATTGACCCCTAATCTTATTCTGTTGGATGTCTCCATGCCAGAGATTAATGGCTTTGTATTTTGCGCGATGTTGAAGAAAAATGCAAATACAAGAGATATCCCTGTCATATTTATCTCAGCACTTAATTCACAGGAAGATAAGATTAAAGGCTTTCAACTGGGGGCAGTAGATTACATATCAAAACCGTTTGAGGTGGAGGAAGTAACCCTGCGTATCAATACGCATTTGAAGATGTATAAAATGCAACAGGAACTGGAAATATATAATAAGAAGCTTTATAAGATTATTAATGATCAAATTCGTAAAATCTATGAAGAGCAAAAGAATGTAGTTCAAGCATTAACTATAATGTGTTCTTTGAAAGATGATGGAAAAACAATGCATATGGAACGGGTAGGGAAGAATAGCAGATTACTAGCTATGAGTTTACAATTGTCCGCAAAATATAGAGAAATAATATCCAATAGTTTTGTTGATACGATCGAAACGGCGGCCTGTTTGCATGATATTGGAAAAATGGCAATCAGCGACGCAATTATCTTTAAATCTGGGGGATTAACCGTAGCCGAAAAAGAAATAATAAGGACTCATACAACCTTTGGCGCAAATATATTAGAAGAAATATATTCCTATAATGAAAATAATGAATTTATTAAAATGGCGATTGACATAGTCAAATATCATCATGAACGGTGGAATGGAACTGGCTACCCTGCAGGAATTTCAGGAACCGCAATACCTCTTAGTGCCAGAATTGTGTCCGTTATAGATGTATATGATTCATTAATAAGTAAAAAGTCATACAGACCCGAATATTCTCATGAGATGAGTATGCATATTATTAACGATGGATCCGGTATTTTATTTGATCCGGATATTGTGAATGTATTTAATAAAATACAAAGCCAATTAAAAAAATAACAATCCATATTACTTGGCGAAATAAGGATGGGTTCTAGGATAGTATAAATTAATTCTATTTATGGCACTCAGAGCAATGTTTCGTTACATATACAAACAAAAGATAAGGCGGGGTATTTTAGAATGAGAAATAAGCGGGATATGTATATAAATTATGAGCGCTCCTATAAAAAACGCAGGAGAAAAGGTAATAGATGGGGGATGGTCGTAATAATGGCTATTCTATTGATTGGACTCGGTATCGCCGCCTTCTATATTATTAAAACGAATATGGATAAAGAAAATAACATGGACCAAACATCTCGGGAGAAAACTCTAGAGGAAGCTACCGATGTTAGTTTAAACCAAAGTCCTAAGGTTACGGACAATCTACAAATAAGTGATCAAAAGCCGGTACCCCAAGTGACTAAAATACCAACTCCGACCATTGCCATAGTAAATGAACCAACGAAAACACCGGAAGTACCAAAAGATACCCAAGTGCCTTCTATCGTAAAGGGAATATATGTGACCGCCCCAGTAGCCGGCTCTGATTCGATGAATGAATTAATCAATCTTGTTAATACAACTGAGATTAATGCCATGGTTATTGATGTAAAAGATGATCAAGGTAAAATTAGCTACGAGATGGACAGCGCAATGGCAGAGAAAATTGGAGCTGTTACCAATACAATATCCGATATGGGATCTTTGGTAACTACTTTAAAGGAACATAACATCTATCTGATTGCTCGAATTGTTACTTTTAAGGATCCATTTCTTGCAGAACAACGTCAGGATTTGGCCATAAAAAACCAGGATGGGTCCCTATTTCGAGATAACAATGGGGAAGGATGGGTAAATCCTTATAATCATGAGGTGTGGAATTATCTCGTTGAAATTGCAACTCAGGCTGCTGCAATTGGCTTTGACGAAGTCCAATTTGATTACATCCGTTTTTCAACAGGCAAAGGGATGAGTAAAGTAGATTTTGGTAAGGAAGCAAAGAAAAAGAGTAAAGAAGATATTATCATTGAATTTACAAAATATATTTATGAGAAGTTAAAGCCCTTAGGTGTATATGTATCAGCAGATGTATATGGAACAATTATCAGCAGTAGTATAGATGCAGGTCTAGTAGGGCAAAACTATGTGGAAATGTCAAAATATCTTGATTATATATGTCCAATGATCTATCCCTCTCATTTTGGGGAAGGTAATTATGGTATTGACTACCCAGATTTGGAGCCTTATAACATAATCCGTAAAGCATTAACAGCTTCGCAGACAAAGCTGGATCAAATACCGGAGGAGGATCACCGTGCTATCGTAAGGCCTTGGTTACAGGATTTCACCGCAACTTGGATTAAACATCATATGAAATATGGCGGAGCGGAGCTCAAAGAGCAAATTAACGGCGTATATAGCGCTGAGTACGAGGAATGGTTAGTTTGGAATGCAGGCTGTAACTATTCAGAGGATGGTTTACTCAAACAATAACGAACCTGTCTTAAAAGCATAGGAATATATTAAGAGCATGGATAATATACATCTAGTAAAGCCTGCTGGAGGTGTCCAATGGATAAGGCAATCCGTCAAAATACAAAGATGTTTGCACTATTAAAAGGACTATTATTTTCTTATATTATTACTGCATTAATCTTACTACTATTATCCTTCCTTATGTTAAAACTTGATTTATCAAGTACAGTAATCAGCGGAGGTATCAACTTTGCGTATATTGTATCAGCATTTATTGGAGGTTTTTTTGTAGGTAAGAAGATTGAACAAAGGAAGTTCCTATGGGGCCTTATCATGGGAGTATTTTATTTTGTCGTACTGATGTTGATCTCTTTGATGATGAACAGGGTATCACCACTGCCAATGGGAAGCCTACTTACGGTATTTATAATTTGTGACTTGAGTGGAATGCTGGGTGGAATGGTTAGTTAGTGAAGCGATAGGATCCGTTTTAGTATTATTCGTGAGGTTTTAGGATTGTGGTGTTTAGTAATAGGACACCTCAATCCTATTTTGCATTTCACCGAATTGGACACTACGAAAAGGATTGTAATTTGATAATGAATTGATTATACTATTACAATATAGAGTAACATAACCATGAAAATGGGTAGCGTCCAACCAGCAAAAAGCACGAGGTAGCGCTTTTATACACGTATTTAGATGCTGCTAAGTAGCATCGTGGAGGTTAACATGAAACGAATTATGATCACAGGAGCAAGCGGTCAATTGGGATTGGCACTCCATCGATTATTAAAGGGACAAGCTGAATACGAACTATTTCGGACGGATGCCTTTGCAAGTGAAGATGGATCTGTTCATGCCTTGGATATTACGAATCAGGAAGCAATAAGAGATTATATTGACAGTATACAGCCAGAGATAATTATTAATTGTGCAGCATTGACAGCAGTAGATTTATGTGAGAGTGAGCAGGAAAAGGCTTATCGGATTAATGCAGAGGGGCCAAAGTATCTAGCTATGGCAGCAGAAAAGATAGGATCAAAATTGGTTCATATATCTACGGATTATGTATTTGATGGTCAAGGTTCCACACCTATATCAGAGGAAGCAATAACGAATCCGGTTAGTGTCTATGGAAAGACGAAGCAAGCGGGAGACGAATTTGTTCGTGAATTTTGTTCAAAAGCCTTTATCCTTCGTACTGCTTGGGTCTATGGAGAAGGCAAGAACTTTGTTAAGACGATGCTACGACTTGCCCAAACGAACAGTAAGGTTCGAGTCGTATCGGATCAGTATGGTACACCAACCAGTGCACTGGAGTTGGCGCGAGCTATCATTTTTTTGATGAAAACCGAAAGCTATGGAACGTATCATGCAACCTGCGAGGGAAGCACCAGCTGGTATGAATTTGCTGTTACTATTTTTAAGGAAACAGGGGTTAGTGTTGAAGTAGAGCCGATTACAACAGCAGATTATCCGACTCCAGCAGCAAGACCGATGTATTCTGTACTGGATAATAAAGCTTTTCGAGAACGTCATGGGTACTATATGAAGGATTGGAAGGAAGCCTTTTTGGAGTATTTGAAGGAAGCTTAATTAAATTGGCTTAAAATATGAAAGTCTATAGCATAGCCATATTATACTTAATGAATGTGAGGAAAAATGTATGAGAACATATCTTGTTACTGGTGGAGCTGGGTTTATCGGATCCAATTTTATCCTATATCTTTTTGAAAAATACAATAAGGAAATAAAGGTAGTTAATCTTGATTCACTTACCTATGCAGGAAACCTTGAGAATTTAAAAGAAATAGAAACCTTAGATAATTACAAGTTTCTTAAAGTTGATATCTGCGATAAAGAAGCAGTTACAAAGGTCTTTGAGACCTATGATATTGACAGGGTTATCCATTTTGCAGCGGAAAGTCATGTTGACCGCAGTATTCGTAATCCGGAGGTATTTGTTAATACAAATGTATTAGGAACCTTAAATATATTAAATGCAGCTAAAGTTGCTTGGGAGACTGAGGATGGATATCTTCCAGGGAAAAAGTATGTCCAGGTATCCACAGATGAAGTATATGGTTCACTAGAAGGCGAGGAAGGTTTCTTCTATGAGACCACTCCTTTGGATCCTCACAGTCCTTATTCTGCAAGCAAGGCGTCGGCAGATTTCCTAGTAAAATCCTACATTGATACTTTTCATTTTCCTGCTAATATTACGAGATGTAGCAACAATTACGGACCGTATCAATTTCCGGAGAAGCTTATTCCATTAATGATTAATAATGCACTGGCTGGAAAAAATCTACCGGTATATGGTTCAGGCAAGAATGTTAGAGACTGGCTTTATGTACAAGATCATGCGAAAGCAATCGATTTGGTAGCTGAGCAGGGAAAAGCCGGTGAGGTCTATAATGTCGGCGGCCACAATGAGAAGAGAAATATAGAGATTGTAACAACAATTATTGATACTTTACTTGAGATTTTACCTCAGGAGGATGACAGAAGAAGTAATGTCAGCCGTGATTTGATTACTTATGTGGAGGATCGTAAGGGACATGATTTCCGTTATGCGATAGCTCCGGACAAAATAAAGGCAGAATTGGGCTGGGAGCCTGAGACTCCATTTGCACAGGGTATTAAATTGACGATTGCATGGTATCTAAATCATATGGATTGGATGGAGCATGTGACGAAGGGTGATTATCAAAAATATTACGAAGAGATGTATCAAGTATAAAATAAAAGGTTATGGTAACAAGAGAAGTAATAGAGAGAAACTCCGTAATATAGATTACGGTGGAAAGGTTTGGTGTTTTCATGAGATATGAGGAATTTACAATAGAAGGCCGTAACGCAGTAATGGAGGCTTTTCGTGCTGGCAAGACAATTGATCGGTTATTTGTACTAGACGGCTGTCAAGATGGACCGGTAAAGTCCATAGTGAGAGAGGCAAGGAAGACAGATGCAATTATAACCTATGTAAAGAAAGAACGTCTTGATCAGATGTCGGAAACGGAGAAGCATCAAGGTGTAATTGCGTATGCGGCAGCCTATGAGTATGCTGAGGTAGAGGATATCCTAAAGGCGGCAGAGGAGAAAAATGAAGCTCCCTTTATCATTTTGCTCGATAGCATAGAAGATCCCCATAACCTGGGTGCAATCATCAGAACTGCTCACCAAGCTGGTGCACACGGCGTAATTATCCCGAAGAGACGTGCAGTTGGACTTACTGCTACAGTAGCAAAAACCTCTGCAGGAGCCCTCAATTATATTCCAGTAGCCAAAGTAACCAATCTAGGAGTTACGATTGATGAACTGAAGGAAAAAGGAATATGGTTTGTCTGTGCTGATATGGAAGGCGAACAGATGTATAAACTAGACCTTAAGGGACCGATTGGACTTGTAATCGGAAGTGAAGGTGAGGGTGTTGGACGGTTAATTAAGGAAAAATGTGATTTTAACGCCAAAATACCAATGTTCGGTAAGGTTGATTCATTAAATGCATCTGTTGCTATGGGTGTATTGGCATATGAGATAGTTAGACAGAGAATTAGTTAGCAGTGGATGTAATGAATCACAAATGATTATCCGCTTGTTGTCGGTTGTAAAATAATATTTGCCAGGTAGGATCATAAGAAACTGGCGGAAACCAATTTGGATGCCGCCAGAATCAATTTGGCAGATGCTCTATTCAATTACTAGGGTAAAAAGAAATAAGAACATTATATGAGTCAAAAGCTGGGGGAATGAAATCTTCTTACAGATAATATTCCTCCGATAATGGTCGAGTTTTTGGAGATCATGTGATTCAGTGAATAAGGAGGTTACCTGTTATGAATTCTGTTATGAAATATGAGATGTTTACGGATGAAGAAATAGTAAACAGGATTCAACTAGGGGATCAACCTGCTATAGATTATCTTCTTGAAAAATATAAATATCTTGTACGTAGCAAGGCAAAAGCCTTATTTTTAATAGGCGGAGATAAGGATGATTTAATTCAAGAGGGTATGATTGGCCTGTATAAAGCAATCCGTGATTATCAATCAGGGAAAGACAACTCCTTTTTTAATTTCGCAGACCTGTGTATATCAAGACAGATTTATAGTGCGATCAAAGCGTCGAATAGAAAAAAGAATATTCCATTGAATACATACATATCTCTTTACACCCCTGCTTATGGGGAAAATAGCGATGCTGAGGAGAAAGAAGCGTTGGTTGACATAATACACCAAAAATTTGTATCGAATCCTGAGGAATTAGTTATTGACAAAGAGAATACCAGTATGATAGAATATGAACTTGTAAGGCGTTTGAGCGACCTAGAGAAACAAGTGTTGAATTTGTATATGCAGGATTTAAAATATATTAAGATTGCAGAAGTACTTGGTAAAGAACCGAAGACAATCGACAATGCATTAACAAGAATTAAGACAAAGTTAAATCAAGTACTCAAAGTAATATAGAACATTTAATAATTAATGTGTTAGTGTGTTCTAGTTTAAGTCTTAGTTATGCTGCCATGGCTCAGTCGGTAGAGCGTCACCTTGGTAAGGTGGAGGTCACGGGTTCGATTCCCGTTGGCAGCTTATAGGAAAACTCAAAATAGCAAGGCTTTAAGAATATTTGGACGAATTTAAAGGCACTCGAAAGAGTGCCTTTTTGTGACTTTTGTACTATAGAGACTTCAGGAAGTTTAATCGAAACACTTTTTACATGGCGTCAATCCACTTGCCTTTGCCTTTTTTAATGTAGATTTGTAATATGTACCATTGCCACATTTTTTTAAATGATATTTTTTGCCAGTCCTAGTCACTAAAACATATTGCGTCTTAGCCTGAACATGTGTGACAGTAGGTATATAATTTTGATTAGTAGTAAAATCAGGCGCCGCACTAGTAATAGACAAGACAATAAGCAGAGAGATTAATATTTTCTTGATACGTTTCATATGATCACCTCAATGTACAGTATATCATATTATGAAAAATTATCCATAAATTATTTATTCATGAATACCATTAATCCTTAAACAATTCTCATAGGAAAGCTCTTGTAATATCATGTAGAGACCTTGTACATTAAATTTCTTTGGAAATTCTAATTTATGAGACTGATATTCCACATGGTGACCTTTTAACTCAGGTGAGCTTATATAGGTAAATGTAAGTTCACTATCATCGAAGCCAAAGCCTGGTGTTTCCATAATAACATTAACGATAGAAAATAGATTAATTGATGTTACTCTCATCTTAGAACCAGTTGCACCTTGTTTGTCCGTCATAATAATTCGCTTGTCAGTGAAAATTAGTGCGTCTCTAACAAGCTTAAATCCCATTGTAATTTTTTCACCACTCATGAGATACATGCTGTAATCTTTCTCTAGATCAGCGATAGAAACCTCACTATAATTGGCGGCGAAGCCACCTTGTAAAATGTTTTTCATACCAAAAGCCATTTTGTACACCCCTTCGTAATTTATTTATCATATTTATTTGTAACTAAGAAAATTGTTAATAAATGTATTATAATACAATGAAATAAAAGTTTAAAGTATTTAATGGGAAAAAATTGAATAATATTCTATGAGTTTTGCAAGGAATAATAAAATGTATTATGTTGAAACCATATTAGTTTGATTGCAAATATTGGTAAGTGATGTTAGAATTATTGAGTATGAGAAGTTTAATACGCTTTGCTTTTTAAAAAAAGTGATCATGTGTAAATTAAGTAACCATAACAATGGAATAATAATGACGGGAGAATATTAAATATGCCTTCAATATTTTATTTGATTTTAATCTTTGCAGTAATTTCAATAATAGTATCGGCTTTAAAACAGCAAGGGAAAGGTACGAGTTACAATAGAACAGAGAATAATAGTACTGATAATAATCAACAGATTTTTATGAGTACTATGATGAATAACAATGTTAATGATCTTAATGGTAATGGGATTCCTGATCACATGGAAAATGGCAGTGTTGACTCAGATCATGATGGAATACCGGATAATATGGATAATAATCCAGGACTATTTGATGGGAATACAAATGAAGCAGGAAATAGTAATGATTCAAACAGTGGATTTGACTCAAGTAACGATTATGATTCAAACAGTGGCTTTGATAATGGTAGCTTTGACAATAGTAGCTTTGACAACAGTAGCTTTGACAGTGGTAGCTTTGACAGTGGTAGTTTTGATAGTGGTAGCGCAGGGAGTGATAGTTCTTCAGGAGGTTCTTTTTAAAGATACGCCTTTGACTATTAAATAGGTTTTACCATATTATATAAGTAGTTTAAAATATGATCTGAGTGTTACTTACAAATAAGTATAAATAGGAAAACATGTTAATAAAATAATCAATGTTTATGTTGACAAACGATATGTTATCATAATATAATAACTTTGCTGTTTCAAGCAGGACGAATAATTCGAATTAACTTTTGAATAATATTTATCGGCCGCCTAGCAGCTTTTATCCGCTTTATGGTATAGATATGAGCAGGATAATTATCGAGGCGTGGCTCAGCTTGGCTAGAGCGCTGCGTTAGGGACGCAGAGGTCGCAAGTTCAAATCTTGTCGCCTCGATTAAAAGATAAAGGTAGAAAGATTTGAACTCGTTCAAATCTTGTCGACTCGATTAAAAATCAATGTATAAAATTAAAATCAAAATTCACACGGTTGACTTGTTCAATCGTGTTTTTTCATATGTTTTAAGCTATATCATATACGTTATTGTATTATGGAGAAACCCTTTTTAATATCGATGATTGAGAATATAGAGAAATATACAATTTACGATATCAGGTCTCTAGAACTGTATTGTATATTACTTGCACTTTTGCTAGAATATAGAAAAATAGAATTTAGTTGGAAGTGCTATACGGATAATAGTTATCTTCCTAATAATTTAATATTGATAATTAAGTGAGGGGATTAGATGAACATTCGTTATGAGGGCACAATTACTGTTTCAGATTATAACTACTTAAGAAGTACAGCCGGATGGGGGATGCTACCTCTTAAGCAAGCGCAAGCGGGTATTGACCGCAGTGACTTCTTGGTTGTCGCAAAGGAAGAGGATAAAACCATTGGTATGGCTCGTGTTATTACGGATGGTGGGTGTGTTGCTTTGATTTTAGATGTCGTTGTTTTACCTGAGTACCAAGGGAAAGGGATTGGTAAAACGATACTGCAGATGATACTGTCATATATAGAGAACAATCTTGATACCGGCGAAATAGCATATGTTGCGCTTATGGCTGCAAAAGGTAAAGAGGGCTTCTATCAGAAATTAGGTTTTGAAGAGAGACCAAATGATCATCATGGTGCAGGAATGACGCAGTGGATTAAGAAATAGAAGATTGATCTAAAAGCATCTTATAAATACAGGAATATTATAACAATGTGAAATAGTATGAACTTAATAAATAGACAAATGAAATGAGGATTCCCCAATGTTACTTTCAGCCTCCAGACGAACCGATATACCGAGTTACTATTCAGAATGGTTCTTAAACCGTCTGAAGGAGGGTTATGCCCTAACTAGAAATCCAATAAATCGAGCGCAAGTAAGCAGAGTTGAGTTGTCGCCGGAGATGATTGATTGTATTGTATTCTGGACGAAGGACCCTTTTCATATGATGGATAAATTGGAACAAATAGATGCGATGGGCTATCACTACTATTTTCAATTTACCATAACTCCATACGGGTTTAATCCGGAGCAATATCCTTTTAACTTACTAAGTCCGAATCACGATTATCTATATAGAAATGAGATTGAACGGAATTTAAGAGATAAAAAGGACATTATAAAAACCTTTCAACAGCTTTCCAATCGATTGGGTAAAGAAAGGGTGCTATGGCGTTACGACCCGATTATTATCAATGATGAGTTAACAATACAATATCACTTGGATCGATTTACCATGTTGTGCCAAGAGTTGAAAGGATACACCAATATATGCACGATCAGTTTTGTTGATCTATATAGTAAGCTTAGTAAAAAGGTGAAGGAAGAGGTAATCCGAGCGATTACACCAGAACAAATGCATGATATGGCAGCAGCCTTTTCTAGTATTGGTCATAAACATGGAATAGAACTTAGGGCTTGTTCTGAGTCAATCGACTTATCAGTTGATGGTATAAAACCAGCTGCCTGTATTAGTAAGGATATTGTAGAACAAGTTTGTGGACATGTTATTAATGCGAAGAAGGATAAAAATCAACGCCTAGAATGCGGGTGTATTCAAAGCGTTGATATTGGAGTTTATAACACCTGTAAAAATGGATGTATCTATTGTTATGCTAATCATAGTGACACTTCAATTGATAATAACTTTGAAAAGCATGATCCCAACTCAGATATATTAATCGGATCAGTGGATAAAAACGAGAAGATTATCACCCGAAAATTTTAGACAGAGATAGACAGTAATATACCTTATGGAAACGGAGATATCAGAGTTATGAAAATAGACCGCCTACTTGGCATCGTAATGATACTGCTTCAAAAAGATAAAGTTACAGCGCCATATCTTGCGGAAAAGTTCGAGGTATCTAGAAGGACGATTAATCGTGACATTGAAGATTTGTGTATGGCAGGAATTCCGATTATAACCTTGCAAGGCGGTAATGGAGGTATTACGATTGCGGATGGCTACCGAATTGATAAGAGCATATTAACTTATGATGAGATGCAGAACGTGGTGGCAGCTCTTAAGGGGTTGGGAAGTATAACCTCCGATGTTGGGACAGAGAAGCTACTTAATAAATTCTTCATCAAACAAGACAATGTGTTATCCGTACGTGACAGCATCATAATTAATCTAACATCCCATTACAAAAGTGATCTTACTGAAAAAATCACCTCAATCAAAGATGCGATTCATAATAATTTTAGAATATCTTTCCACTATTACAGCAACAAAGGGGATAACAGACGAACAATTGAACCTTATTACCTTACCTTCCAATGGTCTGCATGGTATGTGTTCGGGTATTGTATGGAGAAGAAGGACTTCCGACTATTTAAATTAAATCGTTTATGGGAGCTAGTTGATACTACCGAATTGTTTCAACCGAGGGAGATTCCAGAAGAGCGTAAGGACTTTGAGAGTTATTTTTCAGATGAGATACAGATTACCATGTTATTTGATGAGAGTGTAAAGTATCGATTAATCGATGATTATGGGGTGGATTCATATTCTGTCACAGAGGATGGAAAGCTAATGTTTCGTATGAGTTTTACAAATAAGGAATTTATGGTTAGTTGGATACTTGGCTTTGGTGATAAAGCAGAGGTTCTGTTTCCCAAAGGATTAAAGCAGGAAATAAAGCAAATAGCTGAAAATATAATTAAGCGTTATGAGTGAACATGACATACCATCGTCGTGTTCGTGTTATATAATAAAAGGAAAGGATGTGATATGAAATGATTACATGGTCTGAGATTACAGCACTTCGATTAAAACGGCAACATTTATTATATCCGGTAACTAAAGAAAATTATAATCAATTATTTGCTAACATGTCACCAGTGTCTACAATGTATTGGACTACCCCGGGAGATCCACCGACTCTGCCAAGACATGCCGATTTTGACGATTATGATTACAACTCTTCTCGCCGATCGAAACGAGAATTATTAAAAGGTCGGTTTGGTGGTGGCTCCATCGCTTACGTAACGGAGGAGGACTTAGAAGTATTCGCCTGCCTCTATAGAAAGGAACCTTCGGAGTTTTCATCAATTCAAATGGAACTAATGGAATTACTGAAGCAGGAAGGGCCAATGAATATCGGATTGATGAAAGAGTTAACTGGACTTCTGGTTAAGGAGATTACGCCAGCTCTTCATAAGTTGCAAGAGGCTTTCCTTGTGTATGAGGATCAACTAGACAATGAAGGGGATCGTGGTTGGTATCTTTTCGATGGCGAATTTCCAGAGGTGGATTTAGAGAGATTTAGTAAGGTACAAGCATTAAAAGGGGTGCTACCACGCGCGGCAAAGCTGCTTGTTTTTTGTGACGAGGAGATGTTAAGATCTTATTATAGGCTTCCTCTTAAACTAATTAAGGAAGCGGTTAGAGAACTTGTGAACGAGGAAATTCTATTACCTGTAGAGGTAGAAGGTAAGAATGGATATTTACTTAAGGAGGAGAAAGAGTTATTATCAGCAGAAACGATTTCTTTGATAGAACCGAACGTTATATTACTACAGCGAAATGATTTTCTGGTAAAGGGATATGCAGATTATTTAAAAATTGCATATCCCTCTGATTGGGATGCCTTATATTATTTGCTGATTGACGGGGTTTTTCATGGTGTAGTTGTGGGACGTTTCAAGTTCGGACCACATGTGATTGAAGATATCATCTTGGATTTAGAGGAAAAAGAGAAAACTCGTAGACGAGAGGAAATACTAAAGGCAGTTTATGAAGTATTTGACAATGAAGGCAGTTCAGCCAAGCGTTATTGCGGTATAGCTACAAAATAGAAAATTACAAAATGCGAGTAGAAGAGTTTTTATGATCATTAAAACGAAAGGAGGAGTGTTTATGATAACATTTGCAGATATTCAATCCTATTGCCAAGCCAAAACTGGGGCATATCAAGACCTCCCCTTTGGACCATTTCCTGTTTGCTATAAGGTAAGCAACCGGATTTTCTTGGAATGGTATCCAGACGATGAGAAGATTACGCTTCGGTGTGAGCCAATGTTGGCAGATTTTTATCGACAGAGCTTTCCTAATAAAGTAGTTGCTGGTTATCATTGTCCTGACAGACAAAAGCCTTTCAAGAATACAGTATATCTAAATCAAGGAATTGCGGAGGGACTTATCTATAATATGATAGACCATTCCTATGAAGAGGCTGTGAAGAGGTTGAAAAAGATAGACAGAGAAGGCTTAAAGGTAGGATTCTAGATTAGGTAAATAATGATATAAAAATAGGTGTACTTATTGACTATTATCGATAAGGATATTGATGTGAAGAGATTATTGTAATAATATAGCTTGTGGAAGTAAAGGGCGGACATATTGTTCGCCCTTTACTGAAAGTAGGTATGTAGGAAGAAAGGGTGAAAGATAGTCCTTCACTCGGCAAATTTTGTACTTACAGCCCATGATTTACGGGCTCTTGAAAGAATGGAGACAAATATGTATTGTATAAGTATTAGTTATAAAACTGCGCCGGTTCCTATTCGACAATTATTTGCATTCTCTGCCAGTGAGCAGCTTGCGTTTGAAAAATATATTATATCGAAACAACAAATTCATGGATGTGTTGTTATTTCAACTTGTAATCGAAGTGAAATCTATTTTAGTGGAGATAAAACCTCGATTACTATCGTAGAAAATGAAGTAGCGCAATTTAAAAATATTGCTCCCAGTAATTTGAGAAAATACTTTCATAACTATAGTAAGGAAGGAGCTTTAAGACATTTATTTCAAGTGACAAGTGGATTAGATTCTATGGTCCTGGGCGAAGATGAAATTTTACGGCAAGTAAAGGATGCTTATCAATTGTCTTTGATTAATAAATATACTAGCAATGAATTGAATATTGCGTTTCAGAGTGCATTAAGCAATGCAAAATTAATTAAGACAGATACGAAACTTTCAATTACTCCGGTATCAATTGGTACATTAACCGCAAATCAAGTGATCGACTTCTTGAAAACTAACAGGGGATCTAATATACTTATTGTTGGAGCCACTGGGAAAATAGGAAGTATTGTAATAAAGAATTTATATAGTAAAAGTGAATTTAATATAATCGGGACTAGTAGAAGTCATGATAATAGTAAAGAATTATTTGCAAATAACGATAAGATAAAAATAGTAGAATATAGTGATCGATATCATTATTTAAAGATGGCAGATGTCATTGTTAGTGCAACCACAAGTCCTCATTATACCTTCACCTATCAGGAAGTAGCAAAGGAATTAAAGGGTAGTTGCAAGCATAAATTATTTATCGATTTAGCTGTTCCGGGTGATATAGATAAAGAAATATTGACAATCGAAGGTACCAGTATTATTGACATAGATTATTTTGAAATTGCTTCAAAACAAAATAATTTAATAAAACGAAAAGAATTGGATCGAGCAGAACTAATTCTTGATGGTTGTATTGAGGAGACACTAAAAAATATATATTTCCAAGAATTCTATGGTAATATGGATAAAGTGGTAAAGAAGGTTGAAGAAAAAGGATTTCCTTTTATTTTATACCATCTGAAGGAAGCCTTAAGCAGTGAACAGCTTAAAACGCTATTGGATTCCTTGCAGAATATGAATGAGGAGAATAAATAATGGCATACTTTCCGTTTTATATTGAGATAACGAATAAAATCTGTGTTGTTATAGGTGGGGGTCGAATAGCCCATCGGAAAATAGAAATATTAGCTGAATTTGGAACGATAATTATCGTGATTGCACCAAGGATTTGCGAAGACATTTATATGTTACAAAAAACATATGCGGAAAAGGATATAGACGGAAAACAACATATTATTCTAAGGAATAGAGAATTTATTGATGAGGATATCCTAGAAGCAGACTTTGTGGTTGCAGCAACCGATAATGCAGTACTTAATTCACATATATCAACGCTTTGTAAGATAAATAATAAATTAGTTAATGTTGTAGATGTGAAAGAGGAATGCAGTTTTATATTCCCTTCAATCATTAAAAAAGAAGACTTAGTGGTGGCAATATCAACTGGAGGAAATAACCCTTCAATCGCAGCAAAAATGAAGCAGGATATTGAGGCTATTATACCGGATTATTATGAAGCACTAATTGAACTACTCGGTCAATATCGGGAATATATAAAAAATGAAGTGCATACTCCGGAGAATAGAAAACAGATATATCAAGAACTTATACACCTAGCTGAGGTAAAGAAAGGTAATATAACAACGAAAGAGATTCATTCTGTGGTTAAGAAATATAAATAACAGGATAGGAAGGAGGCCGTAATTATAATGAATGTGAACAAGATTAAAATAGGAACCAGAGGAAGCAGGTTAGCACTAATTCAAACTAATTTAGTGATTGGTGCTTTGCAACAGAAGTATCCTGAAATTGAATGTGAAATAGTTATTATACATACAACTGGGGATAAAATATTGGATAAGCCGTTATTGGAGTTTGGTGGTAAAGGAGTATTTGTAACTGAATTTGAAGAAGCAATCCTTCGAGATGAGATCGATTTCGCGGTACACAGTGCAAAGGATATGCCAATGGAGTTACTGGATGGACTAGAAATTATTGGTGTTTTAAAAAGAGAAGATCCAAGAGATGTTCTTATTACAAGACAGTCCACGAAGCTTGATGAAATAGAGTTACCGGTGATTGGAACCAGCAGTTTAAGAAGACAAGTTCAAATTGAACAAATTTATAATAATGTCAAATGCTGTTCCTTAAGAGGAAATGTTGATACAAGGCTGAGGAAACTGGCAGAAGGTAACTATGATGGAATTATACTTGCGGCAGCAGGAATAAAAAGACTTGGGCTTGACGAAGAATTGGACTTTCAATACCGGTATTTGGAGGTTGATGAGCTGATTCCGGCAGGAGGACAAGGCATCATAGCCATTGAAGGAAAAAGAAATGGTAAATTAAACGAGCTATGGAACAATATTTCTGATTCTAAAGCAAAAATGGAACTTGCGATGGAACGTAGAGCATTGGAATTGTTTTCTGCAGGATGTAATGAACCGATTGGCGTATATGCGAAGGTATATGAGGATATGGTTACCATACGGATGATGAAGATGATGAATGGTAAAATAGTGAAAAGAGTAGAAAGCACAACGCTAGAGAAGCGATGGGAGCTATTAGAAAGCATGGTTAATCATATATTGGAGGACTTTTAACTTGGGAACAGTATATTTGGTTGGTGCAGGGCCTGGTGACCCAGGGCTTATTACGATAAAAGGAATGGAATGTTTAAAGACATGTGATGTCGTCATTTATGATAGGCTGGTATCGTATCAACTTTTAGAATATGTGAATGAGGATTGTATTAAAATTTTTGTTGGGAAAGAAGCGGGATGTCATTCAAAGAAACAAGAGGAAATCAATCAGATAATAGTGCAAAATGCTAAGCAATATGAGAGTGTAGTACGTTTAAAAGGTGGGGACCCCTTTGTATTCGGAAGGGGAGGAGAAGAAATAGAAGAATTATTAAATAATAATATACCTTTTGAAGTGGTACCAGGGGTTACCTCTGCGATATCAGTTCCTGCAAGCGTTGGGATACCGGTTACCCATCGAGGCGTAAGCCAGAGCTTTCATGTAATCACTGGACACACGAAATCGAAGGATGATAATACACTGACAGATAATTATGAGATATTAGCTAAAATGGGTGGAACCCTGATATTTTTAATGGGGTTATCCAACCTGGAACAGATTGCAGATAACTTAATTCAAAATGGGAAAGATGGCAATACACCAGTAGCAGTAATTTCCAACGGAACAAGGAATAATGAAAAAACAGTTAGGGGAACGCTTCATGATATTGTCTCAAAAGTGAAATGGGAAGGAGTTGTCTCTCCTGCAATCATTGTGGTTGGTGATACTGCGGCCCTACAACTTGTTCAAACGAAAAGAAAACCGCTTTCCGATTTAAAAATAGGGATAATCGGAACGAAAGAAATGCGAGAGAAATTAGAAAAAGGTTTGCAACCGCTTGGCGCAGAGGTATATACTGTTTGTGCGATGCATTTGGAGGAAACTTCTTATGTACATCAATTGCAAGAAGAAATGAAAAATATTGAGAAGTATCAGTGGATCATATTTACCAGTCAAAATGCAATACACATCTTTTTTGACAAAATGCAGACATTTCAGATCGATAGGCGAATCTTAAATAAAATCAAATTTGCTGTAATTGGAAGTGGAACCAAACAAGCGTTACAAAAGTATGGCTATATTGCGGATTTTATTCCCGATAAGTATACGACAAAGGAATTGGCAAGGGAATTTGCTCTAAAGGTTTCCTGTGAAGATAAAATATTAATCCCCAGAGCGTTAGGGGGAAGTGAAGAGCTAACAGAGATTTTAAAAGAAAATAAATTCGAGTATAAAGATATATCTGTTTATGATATAAAAGGGAAATTAACAGAGAATAGAGAATACTTACCGGATATGGATTGTTTGATATTTGTGAGTGCATCTGGAGTAAATGCTTTTTTTGAAGAAATGAAAGCCCTTACGATTGAACTTTCTGAGAATATAAAAATAGCATGTATTGGCGAAGTCACAGTAGAAGCAGTTAAGAAATTTAATAAGAAAGTTGATATTGTTGCAAGCGTAAGTAATATTGATAGTCTGATGGAGGAAATTAAGATATATTTCTCTAATTACCGTGACGAATTTAAAATAGGAGAAAACATATGTATCGAATGAGAAGACTTCGTGTAAATGAAGCGATGAGGAATTTACTCAGGGAAACCAGTATTGAAAAGTCAGACTTGGTTTATCCTGTTTTTATAATAGAGGGTGAAAACATTAAAAATTCGATTAGTTCTATGCCTGGAATTTACCAGTATTCGATTGACCGTTTTGATGAGGAATTGAAATCCATCGTAGAAAGTGGAATTAGTGCTATTTTAATCTTTGGTATTCCCGCACATAAAGATGAAGTTGGAAGCGAGGCATATGATGATAATGGGATTACACAAAGAGCAATCCGTTTTATCAAAGAAAAAGCACCTGACATATTAGTAATTGCAGATGTATGTCTTTGCGAATATACTTCTCATGGTCATTGTGGTCTAATCTGTGATGGTAAAATTCTCAATGATGAAACGTTACCTTTATTATCTAAAATGGCAGTAAGTATGGCGAAAGCCGGAGCTGATATTATCGCACCCTCAGATATGATGGATGGAAGAGTTAAGGCAATAAGAGAAGCATTGGATGAGAAGGGTTTTAAGGAAATAATGATTATGTCTTATAGTGCAAAGTATGCTTCCGGATATTATTCTCCATTTCGTGATGCGGCACATTCTGCGCCAAGCTTTGGTGACAGAAAGACTTACCAAATGGATCCGGCAAATCGTAAAGAAGCAATTCGCGAATGCTTATTGGATATTGAGGAGGGAGCAGATGTAATCATGGTAAAGCCAGCTCTTGCTTACCTTGATGTTATTCGAGAAGTAGCAAATAGTACGAATTATCCCATAGCGGCTTATAATGTGAGTGGTGAATATTCCATGGTGAAAGCAGCTGCTATGAATGGGTGGATTGATGAAAGAAAAATCGTAATGGAAAATCTCATAGGCATGAAGCGAGCTGGAGCAAAGATTATAATTACATATCATGCAATTGATGTGGCAAAATGGATGGATGAAAGATAGGGAAATGGGATGAATTGGGACAAATCTGATCAATTATATGAAAAATCAAAAAAATATATACCGGGAGGAGTAAACAGTCCGGTAAGAGCTTTTCAGGCAGTGGGAAGATCCCCAGTATTCATTGAGAGAGCGAAGGGCTCCAAATTATACGATGTAGATGGCAATGAGTATATCGATTATGTCTGCTCTTGGGGACCATGTATCTTAGGGCATGGGCATATCGGAGTTATTGACGCTGTTAAGAAAGCTTGTGATAATGGTCTGACCTTTGGAGCACCTACTGAAAATGAATATATCTTGGCAAATTTAATTCATGAACTAATGCCCTCTATGGAATTGACTCGATTGGTTAGTTCTGGTACAGAAGCGGTTATGAGTGCTATCCGAGTCGCCAGAGGATACACGAACAGGGATATGATTATAAAATTTAGAGGCTGCTATCATGGTCATTCCGATGGGTTGTTGGTAAAGGCTGGTTCAGGAGCTTTGACACAGTCAGTACCGGACAGTAAAGGTGTACCCTATGATTATACTAAAAATACACTGGTTGCTGATTATAATGATGTGAAATCGGTAGAAGACCTATTCGAACGATATGCGGATAAAATAGCGGCGATTATTGTTGAACCGGTTGCTGCCAATATGGGGGTTGTGCTACCAGAGGAAGGATTTCTACAATTTTTAAGGGACATCACGACTAAACACGATTCACTCTTAATATTTGATGAAGTTATTACTGGATTTCGCTTGGGTCTTGGTGGAGCGCAAGAATATTATGGTATTACTCCAGATCTAACTACATTAGGAAAAGTAATTGGAGGAGGTATGCCGGTAGGAGCATATGGTGGTAGAAAAGAGATTATGGAAATGGTAGCTCCAATTGGTCCGGTTTATCAGGCAGGGACCTTGTCTGGAAATCCGATTGCTACAGCAGCCGGTATTGAAACATTAAAGACGTTAAAGAATACACCGGATGTTTATACAAGAATAGAATTCCAAACGAATAAGCTTGCAAGTGCGATAAAAGATAGATTTGAAAATCAGGTTTGTGTTAATCGTATTGGTTCTTTAATGAGTACATTTTTTACTACAAAGAAAGTTATTGATTTTGATTCTGCGCTAACCTCGGATACAAATAAGTATACAAATTACTTTGGATATTTATTAGAAAAGGGCATTTACCTAGCACCATCCCAATATGAGGCGATGTTTATCTCTTATGCACATAGTGAGGAGGATATAGAGAAAACTTGTGAGATAATAAGGAATTGTACTTGTGTCTAAAACTGTAATGATATGTAGTTATTAGTTCCAGTATAGAGCATGGTAGAAAGAACCGGAGAGGTAGATAATTAATGAGAAGAATACATCAACCGATTTCGAATAATACTAAAATGTTTTTTAACTTAAAAAACAACAATACAAATAAAAAACAAAAATCTTCTAATAGAATAATGATTGCTTTAATTATGGTATTAATCATGTTTTTATGCACTACTATTTCGATTGCTTTCTTTCATATAAAAACGTTTGAATCTAATATAGTGATGATATATTTACTTGGGATTCTTATATTTTCCTATTTGGCAGAAGGATATATCTATAGTTTGTTTTCGTCGATTTGCGCAGTACTGCTTTATAACTTTTTTTTTACGGAACCAATCTATACGTTTAAAGTAAATAATCCGAATTATTTAATTACCTTTTTTGTAATGTTTATCGTCGGCTTCATAACGAGTATGCTTACTATTCGGATAAAACTTGAGCGGCAACACGTAGAAGATAGGGAGAAGTATATTTCGTCTTTATACAATATTGAGAAAAAGCTTCTTGATGTAAAGAGCGAAGAAGAGTTAGCTAAAACCTCAGCGGAAGAAATTGCAATTCAGCTTAAGGCAAATGTACTAGTACAATTTTTTGACTCATTGGGTAATGTACTTTGTAGAAATATCCAAGGGGAGGAAATCTTCAATGGAGATATGGATTTAACAGCTTGTCTGGAGACATATCAGTCAGGGAGTCCATGTGGGCATGGGACGCTTCTTTTCGCTGATGCAAAGGCATACTATAAACCGATTTTAAGCCAAAACGGAGTATTGGGAGTAATAGGACTAGCTCTACCAGGTGGCTATCTTCTTTCTTACGCTCAAAGTACCTTCATTGATGTGATTATTCCACAGATTTCTGTTGTTTTTGAACGACAAAAAATAACTGAGAAGCAAAAAAAGGTTCAAATTGAAATGCAAAAAGAGCATTTACGTGCGGATATGTTAAGATCCATCTCTCATGATTTTCGTACTCCATTAGCAGGTATTATGGGATTGACGAGCACAGCACTAGACAATTATGATAAACTTAGTGATGAAGTCAGAAAAAACTTTTTACTAAGTGTCTATGAAGATGCTGATTGGTTGAATGAATTAGTTGAAAATATACTGCAGACAACACGATTTGACGAGGGAAGAGTGAAATTGAACATAGGGGATGAGGCTGCAGAAGAGATTATTACGGATGCAGTAACACATGTTAAAAAGCATGCACATCGACATAATATTTTTGTGAATATTCCGGATGAAATTATATTAATAAGAGTAGATGGAATATTAATAAGACAAGTAATAGTAAATATTTTGAATAATGCTATTAACTATTCACCGGTAGAAAGTGAGATAAACGTCTCATTATACCGTGAAGCAAATCATGTTGTTTTCGAGGTAAAAGATAATGGACCAGGTATCTTACAAGAGGATTTATCTTATATATTTGAACGATATTATCATGGTAGCTCGAAAAGTAATGCAAATCGAAAAGGTATGGGATTAGGACTTGCTCTCTGTAAATCAATTGTTGAAGCACATGACGGTAAGATTACAATTAAAAATCATGAGCCTCACGGGACGATAGTAAGTTTTTATGTCTTATCCAAGGGGGAGTAAAGGTATGGAACCACTTATTCTAGTTGTAGATGATGAAAAGTCAATAAGAAGTTTTCTTCGCGTTTCAATTGAGATGCAAGGGTATAAATGTATTGATGCGAGTGACGGGACGAATGCCCTTATGTTAGCAGTGTCACAGAATCCGGATATATTAATATTAGACCTAGGGTTACCGGATATGGACGGAGTGGAGGTAATTAAAAAATTACGGAAGGTATCTCAAATGCCAATAATTATTATCTCAGCTCGTGGTCATGATCGAGAAAAAATCGAAGCTCTTGATGCTGGTGCAGATGATTACTTAACAAAGCCATTTAGCGTTCCTGAATTACTTGCTCGTATGCGTGTGATACTAAGGCATAAATCAATTGAAAATATTCCGAATGAAATGGATAGCTTAATATTTAGAATAAAAGATTTAATCATAGATGCAGATAAACACAGAGTCTGGCTTAATAATCTTGAAATACGACTGACACCGAATGAATTTAAGGTTCTTGTTTTATTAGCTAAAAATCAAGGGAAAGTGCTTACCCATAGATATATTGCAGAAAACATATGGGGAGGAATGTTATCGAATGATACACAATCCTTACGTGTGAGCATGGGTAACCTAAGAAGAAAACTTGGTGAAGATCCATCTCAGCCCCAATATATTATAACAGAAATTGGTGTAGGCTATAGAATGATCGATGAATAATAGAATATAAAATGGAAGCTTCTACCCTAACAGTATCTAAATATTGTTAGGGTAGATTTTTTATATAAAAATTATAAGGCAATCAGAATACTTATACAAAACTTATATCGGAAGGTTTATTCTAAAATCATGAAATATATCGAGGAGGAACAAACCATGAACAAGGAAGAAATGATGTCAATTAAATTTGACAAATATATTAAAGAAGCAACAGATAACCTAAAAAATTATAATTATGTGGAAGCATATAAATTTATAATGAACGCCATTAATGAAAATCCCAATGCACCTGAACCACATAATCTTCTCGGAATCTGGTATGAATTCAAAGGAAATAATGACTTGGCTAGGAAGCATTATAGGATAGCATATGTATTAAATCCAATATATAAACCAGCTACCGTAAATTTGGAACGGGTAAGCACATTATTTCCACTTAAAAGAATTCTAGTCGATTTTGGTGAGGAAATGATAGAAGAAATAAGAGAAACAAATATAAGAGAAACCAATATAAAAGTTACAAATGTAAAAGAAGCAAATTAATGCTGGAGGATAATTTATGTATATAATCATAATCGGCTGCGGAAGATTTGGCAGTAATTTAGCGGAAGGACTATCTGATGACGGCAATAATGTCTGTATCATTGATCGTAATGGTGATAAATTAAATGCTTTGGGAAGCGGGTTTAATGGTCAACGGATAAAGGGAATAGAATATGATAGTGACAATCTATTAGAAGCAGGAATTGAACAAGCAGATGCGCTTATCGCCGTTACATCGGATGATAATATAAATATAACGGTATCACTTATTGCAGATAAAATATTTAATGTTCCTAAAATTATAGCAAGAGTAAATGATCCCGAGAAAAATCTTTTTTACAATAAGTTGGGCATTGATACGATTAATCCAATTCGGTATGAAATTGAAATATTAAAAAGTAAACTGCCACTTAAGTGTTTAGATGTTATAGCTACTTTAGATAGTAACTATGAAATTATTGAATTTCTTGTCAACAAGGAAAAATCAATTTCTGTGGGTGATATAGAAGCGAAATATCATTGTATAATATCTGGTCTGATGAATAATGGAGTAGTAAGGCTTACGAAAAAAAATGAACAGATTCATAGTGGAGATAAGATCATTTGCACTGTTCATAAAAATGATAAGGGAAAACTAATTAATTATCTATGCAAGGAGATATTTTTATGAAAACAATAATAGTCGGTGGAGGCAAAGTTGGATATAATCTCTTTAAAACTTTAAAAGAGAGAAATTATGAAGTTACTCTCATCGAACGAGATAAAGAGACTTGTCTGAAAATCGCTGAGGATTTTAATACAGATATTATATGCGGAGATGGCACAAATTTAGAGGTCCTAAAGGATGCTGGTATTGAGGAGGCAGAAATTATCGCAGCAGTTACTGGTGCCGATGAAGAAAATCTAGTTATTTGCCAGATTGCCAAATTGAGCTTTGATACGAAGAAAACAATTGCACGTGTAAATAATCCGAAGAACACAATAATGTTTAAGAAGCTAGGAATTGATAATACAGTTTGTAGCACTGAGGTAATAGCAAATTTGATTGAATATGCTTTTGATCAAGAGGATTATAGAATTATTAACACGCTAGAGCGGGGTTCGATGGTTATAACAGAACTCTTGATAAAAGAAGACAATCGCTGGAGTAACAAACTGGTTAAAGATCTCATATTACCGAAGGAATGTGTGTTAGTCTCAATATTACGGGGTGAAAATGTTATATATCCAAGAGGAGATACTCGGATTTTATCGAATGATAAGGTTGTTATTATATCAAATAAAACAGCATTATCAAATTTAGTTACTGAGTTATTTGTTGGAGGTAGTAAAAAATGGACACTAGGAAGAACAAAATAAAAGGAATTTTATTTGAATTGATTGCTGCTACTTTTTATTTGGGATTATTATTTGTAGTAGCAGTAATTATAATGAGGTGAGCTGATGGGTGAATATAAAAGCAAAACATTTAGTATAGAAATCATCAGTTATTATACCGGATATATCGTTTTAATTGTTGCGTCCTTAATGCTACTTCCAATTATTACATCCCTTCTCTTTCGAGAATGGAATCCGTTGCTTGATTTCATAATAAGTGGTGCAATATCATTAATTGTTGGTTTTGTATTGATAAAGTTTGGTGTGAGAGCAAAGGAAAGTAAATCTATTGTGCAATGGAAACATGGGTTTGCAATTGCGGCACTCTCCTGGGTGGTATTAATGGTATTATGCGCAATTCCGTACAGCTTAAGTGGGCACATAAATTCCTTTTTGGATGCATGTTTTGATGTAATGAGTGGATTTACAACGACTGGATTGGCTCTTACCCAGGATTTGGATCATCTTTCGAATGGTTTAAACATGTGGAGGCATATGTTAACGTTTATTGGCGGTCAAGGAATGGTTGTTCTAGCACTTACCTTCTTAGCAACAAAAGTTGGTGGAGCATACAAAATGTATGTTGGAGAAGGAAAGGATATAGAATTGGTTCCCAATGTAAAAGGTACAGCAAGGCACATATGGGAAATTAGTATTGTGTACCTTATTATTGGAACTACAGCATTGTGGATTATTGGAATGATGATTGGATTGAAACCTATATCTGCTTTTTTACATGCGCTTTATATTTTTGAATCTTCTTGGAGTACTGGAGGTTTTGCTCCAAATACGCAAAACATTATGTACTACCACAGCGCTTTATACGAAACAGTTGCTATGGTTATATTTATCCTAGGTTCCTTTAATTTCGGACTTCATTATGCAGTATGGCAGGGAAAACGAAAGGAAATAGTAAAGAATATAGAAACCCAAAGCTTTTTTGTTACATCATTTGTGGCATGCATATTAGCTCTCGCTGGGTTAGCAAAATTAAATGTGTATCCGGATGCGATATCAGGATTTAGAAGAATAGTCTTTAATGTACTTTCAGCTCATACAACAACAGGATTTGGAACCATCTATGCAAGGCAATTTGCTTTGGAATGGGGTGATTTTGGAATTCTAATCATGGTACTAGTCATGCTGATAGGCGGTTCTGCATGTTCAACAGCTGGAGGGCTTAAAGGATTAAGAGTAGGAATTGTATTCAAAGGATTAATCATGGATGTAAAAAAACTACTTTCCTCAGAAAGAAGTATGAAAGTATTTAAATATCACCATATAAAAGATCGTATTCTAGAGGACAGTTTAATAAAATCATCAGCAATCATTATATGTTGTTACATGATTACTTTTACTATTGGTACACTACTTGGTACATTTTATGGCTATCCAGTTTCAGCCGCTGCTTTTGAATCTGCATCAGTTGCAGGTAATGTAGGATTGTCTATCGGTGTGACAACCTCTTCCATGCCGGCAGCGATGAAGATATTTTATATCATTTCCATGTATTTAGGTAGACTTGAATTTCTCTCGATATTTGCATTAATAGGTTATGTTATTGGAGGTGCTAAAAAAGTATGCGTAAATATATTAAAGCACTAATTATTGTGTTGCTTATATCCGCTCCACTTTCTGTAAGTGTAAAAGCGGAATCATTAATCGATATAAATGAATTAATTGAAAACGCAAAAGAGCTTGATGGGCAAGAGGTAACAATTCAAGGAGAAGCGATTGGCGAAAGCATGAATAGGGGTGATTATTCATGGATAAATATTAATGATGGTACCAATGCAATTGGAATTTGGTTAAAGAAAAGTGATGCTGATAAGGTGTTACGCTATGGAAATTATAAATATATCGGGGATATAGTAAAAATAACAGGTGTATTTCATAGAGCCTGCGTGGAGCATGGTGGTGAAGCAGATTTGCATAGCAATTCATTAGAAATAGTGAAGAATGGATATCAAGTAAAAGAAACGATTGCATCGGAAAAAGTAATAAGTGCGATTGTATTGATACCTTGCGCTCTTTTCATGCTGATATTATTTTTTAAGAGGAAGAAAGCGAAAAGAACTTTGTAAGATCATTAAGCTAAATTTAAACGCAATTATCATATTAATAAAAGGAACGATTGTTTTTGGGAGTAGTTTTAGTGATATCAGCACTTATCAATTGAGGTGGAGGTAAAAAAGAACGGTAGTTATGCAGTAATTGAAGTAATAGATTATGGAGAAGGAATTTCGGAAGAGGAAAAATGAAACAGTTAATAAAAAGACTGGTGGTGCAATATTTCGTTTTATGTTGCCTTTGGAAGGCGAAGAAAAGTTAGTATGGAAACCCATTAATTTATATAATATGAACTCATTTAATTGATACTGTTAAAGCTTCTGTATTGTTTTTAAAAGCTGTCAAATTAATTATAATTACTGGATCAAATATGAGTACTTGGGTAATTGCGGGGAGTAATTACTTTTATAAAGAGACGTACGATTGCACTATATGTGATTTTTATATAATTGGAAAGGATTATATCAGGTTAAATATTTGACTTTGTTCGACTGTTCTGGTAACATGAATAAATAATAAAAAAGTAAAAAAATTGTATTACTAAAAAATTTAAAAAATCGTTGACAAGAATTCTTTCGTAATGTATATTAAATATATCAAATTAATATGAATTAAAAAAGGAGGGGAAATGATGAAAACATCTTTTAACACTATGTGCTTTAATATGTGTGGTATGTGTAGCATGCCGAATTTACATATTTACACGATAGGTGAATGTGATGTTTTCATGATGCCAAAGAAGAGGTAAAAATCAAATCCCTTCTTTCCCTGATAGAATGAATTACAAAACAGGAGGCTTATCACAGCTATCCTGTTTTTTGTTTGCCCATACTGGGCAATGCCCAGCATGGGCAAACTCTTAAAGTAAACAAAGAATTAAATAAATACAATTTATAGAAATATGGAGGTGGGAGCTTTGATAAAAGAAAAACCTATCGTTGAATTGGTAGGCCTGGGTAAAACATTTGAAAGTAAAAACAACGTTGTCAAAGCACTGGAGGATATCAATCTTACGATTTGTGAGGGAGAGATCTTCGGCATCATCGGACTGAGCGGTGCCGGTAAAAGTACCTTGGTACGATGTATTAACTTCCTAGAGCGTCCAACTGCCGGAGCCGTGATTTTTGATGGTGCAGACTTAGGAAGTTTGAAGGAAGGACAGTTATTAAAAGCTAGACAGTCCATGGGAATGATTTTTCAACAATTTAATCTACTAATGCAAAGAAATGCCTTGCAAAATATCTGCTTTCCGTTAGAAATAGCAGGAGTATCAAAGAGAGATGCAAAAGCAAGAGCAAAAGAACTTCTTGAGATTGTCGGACTTTCCGACAAAGCCAAGGCATATCCGGCACAGTTATCCGGAGGGCAAAAGCAAAGAGTTGCGATAGCCAGAGCGCTCGCTACCAACCCAAAGGTTCTGCTTTGTGATGAAGCTACCAGCGCCCTCGACCCGACAACAACTAGATCCATACTTAATTTACTGAAGGAAATCAACCAAAAGCTTGGAATTACAGTAATCGTCATTACACATGAAATGAGTGTTATCGAGGAAATCTGTAACCGAGTAGCCATCATTGATCAAAGTCATATTGCAGAGGTTGGAGATGTAGAAGAGGTCTTTGTAAGACCGAAGTCAAAAATTGCGAAGCAATTGGTATTCTCAGGAGATACACATATTGATACTTTCGTGGGAGAGCATAAATGCCGCATTATCTTTGATGGTAGAACCTCCTTCGAACCTGTAATAGCCAATATGGTATTGGAATGCAAGACGCCGGTTAATATATTATTTGCAGACACGAAGGATATAGATGGCAAAGCCTTTGGGCAAATGGTAATCCAAATGCCCGATGATGAGACAGGACAAAAGCGTATTCTGAGTTATCTGAACACAAATCAAATTCCTTATGAGGAGGTGAGCAATCATGTGGAGTGAGGCTGTACTAAAAATGATCGGAGTAGGTATACTTGAATCCTTGTATATGACCTTTTTCTCATCTTTGATCGCATATGTGATTGGACTTCCATTAGGAATCTTATTGGTGGTAACGGATAAAGAAGGAATTGCTCCTTCGGTGCTTTTGAATAAAATACTAGGAGTAATAGTTAATTTAGTCCGTTCCGTACCATTTATTATCCTGTTAATTTCAGTTATGCCAATTACCAGAGCAGTTATAGGAACTACAATCGGGCCCTCTGCAGTCGTGGTACCATTAATTATAGCTTCTGCACCTTATATAGCAAGACTTGTGGAATCCTCTTTGAAGGAAGTGGATAAGGGAGTAATTGAGGCGGCTCAGTCAATGGGGGCAACCCCATTACAGATTATATATAAGGTATTGATACCGGAAGCAATGCCATCGTTAATTATAGGGAGTGCAATAGCAGTTACCACGATCTTAAGTTATTCCGCCATGGCCGGTTTTGTCGGTGGTCGCGGCTTGGGGGACATAGCCATCCGTTATGGTTACTATCGTTATCAGACGGACATCATGCTTGTTACCGTAATTATCTTAGTTTTAATTGTACAGGTAATCCAAGAGATGGGATCATATTGGATGAAACGTGCAGATAAAAGAATATAAAAATAAAAATATATTAGGAGGATTTATCATGAAGAAAATTTTAGCAGTATTATTAGTACTTACCTTAATTGGAGCAACCCTTGTAGGCTGTGGAACAAAGACAGACGAAGGAGATAAAAAAGGCGAAGTTGGTGCTACCGCAACACCGGAGAATGCAGAAGTTAGTGCTACAACAACACCTCAATTAGAGAAAATCGTAGTTGGCGCAAGTACAACACCTCATGCAGAAATTTTGGAACAAACAAGACCATTACTTGAAAAAGCAGGCTATGAGCTCGAAATCGTTGAATATGTTGATTATGTACAACCAAACCTTGCTTTAGATAGTGGCGATTTGGATGCGAATTATTTTCAACATCAGCCTTATTTAGATCAATTCAATCAAGAAAATGGTACTGATCTTGTCTCAGCCGGAATTATTCATTATGAGCCTATCGGTATTTATCCTGGAAAGACAGCTACTATCGATGCATTAGCAGATGGAGCACAAATAGCAGTTCCTAACGATGCAACGAATGAAGCAAGAGCACTTCTATTATTAGAAGCTCAAGGCTTAATCACTTTAACTGAGGGAGTAGGTCTGAATGCAACTAAGAATGATATTGCAGAAAACCCGAAGAAGCTTGATATCGTAGAAATCGAAGCTGCTCAGCTTGCACGTTCCTTACAGGATGTTGATCTTGCAGTTATCAATGGTAATTATGCAATTGAAGCAGGACTTAATGTAGCCTCTGATGCTATTGCCTTTGAGGAAAAAGATTCTGCTGCTGCTGAGACCTATGGCAATATCATCGCTGTAAAAGCAGGAGATGAGGGCAGAAAAGATATTAAAGCTTTAGTAGAGGCTTTAAAGAGCGAAGAAGTGAAGAAGTTTATTAATGAAAAATATGAAGGCGCAGTTGTTCCGAAGTTCTAAGCTTGTTAAAAAAAGATAGGGATGTCAATCCTTTAAGATCTAACTAATTTTTTCACAATTTATAATGTAATTTTTTATATCTTTATATGAAGCAAGAAAGGTTCTAATTCATTTCGTAGCATATAGCACGAGATGAATTAGAACCTTTTATTTTATTGAATTGTCCGTAATTTTTATACAAATCGCTTAATTGGAAATGATTATCTACCCCATTACCTATGCAAATTGTTGCAGGAATTACGGTTCCATGGTAATATGATAGTGGATAAGCTGAATAACAATAGTTGCACTTACGGGGGACCACGTGATGAAGAAGATTTTGGCATATAAGCGTATTTATTTATTGGGACTCATCCCAATTTCTTTGCTTTTAACCTTCGTGGCAAAGGAGAGTAACTATTTTGCAGAGCAAATTTATGCAAAGCATATCTATAAATTGATCTCCCAGATAATATCTTCAATCACAGGACTCCTTCCATTTTCCCTTGCTGAGCTATTGATTATGGCACTTCCTATCGCGACGCTCACTATCATCGTGCGATTTATAATTCAAATGTCGATGGAAAAGGACAAAAGGGTAGAGATACTTTATAAAGGATTTTTAAATGTACTATGCACGGGAAGCATTATAATGTTCTTATTTACAACGTTAGCGGGTATAAATTATTATCGAGATCCCTTTGCAATCTACTCTAATTTAGAAATTCGTGATTCCTCTGTCAATGAATTATTTGCACTCACAGAAAATCTTACGGTTGAAGCGAATGAGCTCAGAGCTCAAACGACGCAAACCGATGATAAGGGAGTGTTCAAACTATCTATGAATAACACAGAATTAGCAAAGCTTGCAGATCAAGCTTACTCAGCACTAGCGAAGGATTATCCAATACTGGGAGGCTATTACGGGGCACCCAAACCAATTCTTTTATCGAAAGCTATGTCCCTGACTGAGATAACCGGTGTTTTCATGCCATTCACGATGGAAGCAAATGTTAATGTTGATGTTCCTGATTATTCAATTCCCGCTACAATGCTTCATGAACTTGCGCACTTAAGAGGATTTATGAGAGAGGACGAAGCCAATTTTTTGTCTTACCTCGCCGGTATGAAGTCTGAAAATGCAGAGTTGCGATATAGTAGCACGATGCTTGCTTTAATTATATCGGGGAATGCATTATATGAACAGGATACAGATTTGTATTTTCAAATAAGGGATATGTATTCGGAAGACGTATTAAGGGATATCAGAGCAAATTCAGAGTATTGGCAGCAATATGAGGATACGGTAATCAGTACAGTATCGAATAAGATCAATGACACCTATTTGAAAGCAAATGCACAAACAGACGGAGTAAAAAGTTACGGACGTATGTTGGATTTATTGCTTGCCAAGTATAGGGAAGATCAGAAGTAATAACTAATTAATTACGAAACATTTCATAATTATTTTATGTAGCATATATTACAATAGTTACTCGAAAGGCGCCTATTAACAAGGTGCCTTTTTCTATGATTAATGGATTGCAAAATCACGTTAACCCCATATAAATGAGGGGTTAGACCCTTGATAAAAACAAGGCTTGATTTTTTAATAATATATGTTATAATTATTAAGTAATTGTTAACAAAACTTAATAGATTTTCCAAAAATGTAATATATTTAAGGAGATTAATAATGATAACGAAAAAGCTTCTGGTAACATTGATTACAATGGTTCTGCTCTCCATCTGTTTCGGCACAACAGCATTCGCTTCCGAATTAGACGCAACATTACCTGTACAAAACGGTACAGAAGATAAAGATAATATAGTAAACACCGATAGTAATATAGAAAGTCAAAGTAATGGAACCACAGAGGAAGAGGCAGTAGTAGAAGATCCGGAACTTACCCTAGGAGAAGGATATTTTATTGATGAACAAGGCGAAGTATATTATGTAGAGCCAAGTGATGAACCAGAAGAACTTGTAATTGAGGATATCGCTGATGACACTGAGGATTCTCAGGAAGATAATGAACCAGCTAAAAAACCCTCATATTCTGAAAAAGATTTAAGATTATTAACCTGCCTCATTTATTCAGAAGCAGGAAATCAGAATTATGAAGGAATGTTAGGCGTTGCGAATGTCGTATTAAACAGAGTGAAAAGTGATGTTTATTGGCATGCTAAAACAATCAAAGAAGTAATTTATGACCACAAATGGTCAGTACAGTTTGCAGTTACAATTAAGAGTAAGAGCACTGGACTCAGCATGTTGGACAAAGCATTAAATACATACGATACTCGTAAGTTTACTGGTTCTAATCAAGAAGCGCAGAAGAAAGCATTGAATAGAGCAATCAAAGCGGCTAAGGCTGCATTAGAGGGAAAGAATAATATTGGTAATTATTTGTGCTTCCAGAATAAACGAAGTGCAAGCAGTATTAAGAAGAAGTTCTCTGATTACAAAATTGTTGGTGATCATATTTTTTATCGAACTAAATAATTACATATTATATATTTTAGATGACATTGAGGTTGTTCCAGATTGGCTTTCTTCATAATGAATGAAATGCCATAAAGGGAGGCCTCTTTTCTATTTAATAAATTTCTTATAGACAGTAATTTTTTTATTTCATACTTTTAAGTTAAGGCAAACTGTGGTATTATATAAGTTATCGTAAGTTACAGAGTAACTTACGATAAAAGGCGCAAGGTATTGCGCCGTGCATCGCGATTAAAGGAACATGCTTTTAGTTCCTTTAATATAGCATATGTGAGATTATGCGTGAATTATTTTATTAACCGGGAGGTTCTTCATGGAGAATAAAGATATTATAGAAGAAAAGAATTTAGAGACAACAGAAAAAGAGGTAGTATCCAAAAATTTTATTGAAATGATAATTGAGAAGGATTTGGAAGAAGGAAAGGTTCAATCGATAATGACCCGGTTTCCTCCAGAGCCAAACGGTTATCTTCATATTGGACATGCGAAGTCAATCCTATTAAATTATGGTTTAGCTAAAAAATACGGTGGTAAATTCAATCTTCGATTTGATGATACCAATCCTACCAAGGAAAAGACCGAGTTTGTTGATTCCATAATAGAGGATGTTAAATGGATAGGTGGTAATTTTGAAGACCGCCTGTTTTTTGCGTCAGACTATTTTGGTCAAATGTATGAAGGTGCAGTTAAGTTAATTAAGAAGGGTAAAGCATTTGTATGTGATTTGACAGCAGAGGAGATTAGAGAATACCGTGGTACTTTAACAGAACCTGGAAAAAACAGTCCTTACCGTGACCGAAGCATAGAAGAGAATCTCCTTTTGTTTGAAGATATGAAGGAAGGAAAATATACAGACGGTTCTAAGGTTCTTCGTGCTAAAATTGATATGGCATCACCGAATATTAATATGAGGGATCCAGTTATTTACCGTGTCGCTAGAATGACACATCATAATACTGGAGATACTTGGTGTATTTATCCGATGTACGATTTTGCTCATCCGATCGAGGATGCAATTGAAGGAATTACACATTCCATCTGTACCTTAGAATTCGAAGATCATCGTCCTTTATATGACTGGGTTGTAAGAGAATTGGAGTATGATTGCCCTCCAAAGCAAATTGAATTTGCAAAGATGTATTTAACGAATGTAATCACTGGCAAACGATATATCAAGAAATTGGTTGAAGATGGCATTGTTGACGGCTGGGATGATCCGAGACTAGTATCCATCAGTGCATTAAGAAGAAGAGGGTTTACACCGGAATCGATTCAAATGTTTATGGAATTATGCGGTGTTTCTAAGAGCCAGAGCTCTGTAGATTATGCTATGCTTGAATATTGTATTCGAGAGGATTTAAAATTAAAGAGACCTAGAATCATGGCTGTTCTTGACCCGATTAAATTAGTTATTACAAACTACCCGGAGGGACAAGTAGAATATCTGGAAGCTCCGAATAATCAGGAAAATGAAGAAATGGGTGCTAGACAAATCCCCTTTGGTAGAGAATTATTTATTGAACGTGATGACTTCATGATTGAGCCTGCAAAGAAATACTTCAGGTTATATCCAGGGAATGAAGTTCGTCTTATGAATGCTTATTTTGTAACCTGTACCGATTATGTAACCGATCAAGCTGGTAATGTTACGGAAGTTCATTGTACCTATGACCCTGAGACAAAGAGTGGATCTGGATTCAATGCAAGAAAAGTAAAGGGTACAATTCATTGGGTAGCAGCAGAAACGGCTGTAAAAGCAGAAGTTCGTCTTTATGAGAACATTGTTGATGAAGAAAAAGGGGTATACAACGAGGATGGTAGTTTGAATCTAAACCCGAATTCTATTATAATATTAAAGGATTGTTTTATTGAACCAAGTATAACAGGAGCAAAGGCGCCAGATAGCTTCCAGTTTTTAAGACAAGGATTTTTCTGCTTGGACATTAAGGATGCAACTCCTGAGAAACCAATATTTAACAGAATTGTTTCCTTAAAAAGTTCCTACAAGCCCGAATAGGTAAGAATAGAAAATACGACTTAGAATGGGGGATAAAGCATTGGCAAATTTGTTTTCAGGATTAGAGGCGTTTGGCCTCAATAATTTGTCTGAGATGGATATCTATGATGAAAAAGAAAAAGATAATACAAATAAAACAGACGTTGTAGAGAAAGCCGCATTTTCAGAGGAAGATATCATATTTGATAAAACCTTTACTTGTCCTGTATGCGACAATGAATTTAAGTCAAAGATGGTCAAGTCAGGAAAAGTGAAACTACTCACGCTAGACACAGACTTAAGACCACTCTATCAGCATACGGATCCGTTAAAATATGATGCAATTGTATGTCCTCACTGTGGATTTGCTGCGTTGAACAGATTCTTTCAATATGTATCAACAGCTCAGGCTGGATTAATCAAGAAGAATATATCTGCAAATTTTAAGGGATTAAAAGAAGCAGGCAATGTATTCTCATATGATGATGCAATTGGCAGGCATAAGTTAGCGCTTGTGAATGCAATCGTAAAGAAGTCTAAAACCTCTGAACGTGCATACACCTGTTTAAAAACAGCCTGGATACTTCGAGGAAAAGCTGAAAATTTACCGAAGAATACCCCGGATTATGATAAACAGATAGAAGCTTTAAAGGCAGAAGAATTGGATTTTATCGATAAGGCTTATGTAGGATTTGATGAGGCATTTAGTAAAGAGGCTTTCCCGATGTGTGGTATGGATGAGAGTACAATTACCTTACTTATGGCTGAGTTAGCTAGAAGAACCGGTAAAGCCGATGTAGCCAGCAGATGGATTTCTAAGGTGTTAATCTCTAGGGATGCGAATGAAAGAATCAAATCAAAGGCAAGAGATATCAAGGATATGATTCGAGATAATAAAACTAATTAAAGGCAGGACCTAGCGGTGAAAGAGAAGTTATATACAATCCCAGTAAGTGAGGCGTTTGAAACTGACAGTGAATGTCCGATTTGTTCCATGCGTAAGAAATTAGAGACGAATGCAATTGAATTTACTATGGGGCCAAGCTATATGGAGGATGATATCCGTGCAGCTACTTCACGAATGGGCTTTTGCGAGAAACATCTGGAGCAATTGTATAAAAATCAGAACCGGTTAGGTCTAGCATTGATTTTGAAGACCCATATGGACAAGCTTGTTACAGATATAGAGAAGCTTTCAGGAACAGACGTGAAGAACTCAGCACCCTCTTTATTTCGAAAAAACAAGGAAACCTCTAGTGTTGTTAATTACCTGAATGATTTAGAAGATACTTGTTTTGTATGTGATAAAATCGAAAGTACATTTGATCGATATATAGCAACAATATTTCATATATATCATAATGAAGAGAGCTTTCGAGAAAAATTTAAAGCCTCCAAGGGGTTTTGCACGGGACATTATAAAATATTATATTCTGTTGCTCCACAATATTTAAATGGAGAAGAACTGAATGGTTTTATAAAAATCCTGAATAAACTTTATCTTGAGAATATGAAACGTGTCAGAGATGATTTAGAATGGTTCATCAATAAATTTGATTATCGGTATGCTGACGAGCCTTGGAAGAATGCGAAAGATGCATTAACAAGATCTATGCAGAAGACAAATAGTATAACAGAGCTAAAATAGTGAATGGTGGTATATAATTCCTATATTGGAATATACTAAATAGTATATAGAATGGGATTAGAAGAGTTATTGCCAAATAGGTGATAACTTTTTCTTTCTGCTTATGGATATATAATAATTAGAAAAAATGAGATAAAGTTAGTATGAGTGAGAATAATTGAGTAATTATTAAATTTGCTACGGTATTTAATTGGAAATGAAGTTGCATATTTTAGGCAAATTTACTAATATATAAGACAGTAGTTAGCACTCGATAACACGGAGTGCTAATAATTCTCTAAATTAGGGAAAAGGGCGTAAAAAAACTTTGCGCTTACTAAATTTTGAAGGAGGAATAGATATGAAACTTGTACCATTAGGAGATAAGGTAGTATTAAAGCAATTAGTTGCAGAAGAGACAACAAAATCAGGTATTGTATTACCTGGCCAGGCAAAAGAAAAGCCTCAACAGGCATCCGTTATTGCAGTAGGTCCCGGAGGAATGATCGATGGGAAAGAGGTTGTAATGCAAGTTAAGGTTGGCGATAAAGTTATTTACTCAAAATATGCCGGAACAGAAGTTAAGCTTGATGATGAAGAGTTTATCGTTGTAAAGCAGAACGATATTGTTGCAGTAGTAGAAGACTAATTATAAAGGAGAGATATTACCATGGCAAAGGAAATTAAATACGGCTCTGAAGCAAGAGCAGCGCTTGAAATCGGCGTTAATAAATTGGCTAATACAGTAAAGGTTACACTTGGACCAAAGGGAAGAAATGTAGTTCTTGATAAGTCCTATGGAGCACCATTAATTACAAATGACGGTGTTACCATTGCAAAGGAAATTGAGCTTGATGATCCATTTGAGAATATGGGAGCACAACTCGTGAAAGAAGTAGCTACAAAGACAAATGATGTTGCAGGTGACGGTACTACAACCGCAACAGTTCTTGCTCAAGCAATGATTTCAGAAGGTATTAAAAACTTAGCAGCAGGTGCCAATCCGATTATCTTAAGAAAAGGTATGAAGAAGGCAACTGATGTTGCAGTTGATGCTATCGTTAAAATGAGCTCTTCCTTAAAGGGTAAGGAGCAAATTGCAAGAGTAGCAGCAATCTCTGCAGGCGATGACGAAGTTGGTCAATTAGTTGCAGATGCGATGGAGAAGGTATCCAACGACGGTGTTATTACCATTGAAGAGTCCAAGACAATGAAGACAGAGCTTGATCTTGTAGAAGGTATGCAGTTTGACCGTGGATATGTTTCCGCTTACATGTGTACTGATATGGATAAGATGGAAGCAAATCTTGACAATCCTTATATCTTGATAACAGATAAGAAGATTTCCAATATCCAAGAGATTTTACCAGTATTAGAGCAAATCGTTCAAACCGGCGCTAGACTTTTAATTATTGCTGAAGACGTGGAGGGTGAAGCACTTACAACCTTAGTTCTTAATAAATTAAGAGGTACCTTTACTGTAGTTGCTGTTAAGGCTCCTGGTTATGGTGATAGAAGAAAAGCAATGCTACAGGATATCGCTATTTTAACTGGTGGTACTGTTATCACTGATGAATTAGGACTTGACTTAAAGGAAGCTACGTTAGAGCAACTTGGTCGTGCGAAATCAGTTAAAATTCAGAAGGAAAATACTATTATCGTTGACGGTGAAGGTGATAAAGCTGACCTCAACGCTAGAATAGCTCAGATTAAAACTCAGATCGAGGAGACTACCTCTGAATTTGACAAAGAAAAATTACAGGAAAGACTAGCGAAGTTATCAGGTGGTGTTGCTGTTATCCGCGTTGGTGCAGCTACTGAGACTGAAATGAAAGAAAATAAGCTTCGTATGGAAGATGCACTCGCAGCAACCAGAGCAGCTGTAGAAGAAGGAATTATCGCAGGTGGCGGTTCCGCATATATCCATGCATGCAAAGATGTTACCAAATTGGCTGAAACCTTAATTGGAGATGAGAAAACAGGAGCTAATATCATATTAAAAGCGTTGGAAGCTCCTTTATACAGCATCGTATTTAACGCAGGTTTAGAAGGCTCAGTTGTTATTAGTAAGGTTAAGGAAAGCAATGTCGGAATTGGATTTGATGTTTTGGCAGAGCAGTATGTTGACATGGTTGATGCTGGTATACTTGATCCTACCAAAGTAGCAAGGAGTGCTCTACAAAATGCAACCAGCGTTGCATCTACCTTATTAACAACAGAATCAGTAGTTGCTAATATTAAGAGCAATGAACCGGTTATGCCAGCAGGTGGCGGCGGAATGGGTATGATGTAAGTTGTTTCTAGTGACAAAGATATAGACAGTGAGGAATGTTGCAAAACATTTAGGTTACTTTATTTCAGGGAGAGTATCATCATTTCCTCTTAGAAATTTGCGGTTTCTGTCGCACCTGAGCGCCCCATTATATGGCGGGGCGCCTCAATCGGGTGCATACAACAACCGCAAATTCTGCGAGCAAACGATGACACTCTCCCTGAAATGGGTAGGTTGAGTTGTTTTGCAACATTCTTTTTATGCTAGGTTAGTTCAGTTGGATTTCATGGCTGCAACGGGGCGGGCTTCGATGTAGCCGCGGTAGCCCATGGGGGCTAGTTGGAATCTGGGGGCTGATTCGGGGGACCATTGGTAGCCGTAGATGGTGGGGTCGAATTTTTCAATGTGGATCCAGACTTCACCAATTTCATCCATAAAATCATCATCGTTGTAGGCTTCCCCTTGGAATATCATCATTTGGCAGGGTGGTAACTCGATTAAGTCATAGCCTTCGGGGATTGTGTTATTGTAGGTGAGAGGTACTTCGACTCCTTGCACATATTGTGAGGTTCCTTCACTTATTAGGTGTCTGGGTAACCACATTCCGATGGGTTCATAGAGAGCTTCTTTTACACTCGTCAGAAGGGACCATACATCACAGCCAACTTCCTCACAATATGCAAAGTAATCAGTTGCATTTATTCCTCGCTTAAGTAATACCTTTCTGGCGGGGCGTTCCACAATCTGTACAAAAATAGTTTTACTTTCCTTTTTCTCGTTCATTTTTCTTCCTCCTTTATGAAATGCTCGGTAAGTGTCGAAAACTTTTTGAGGCATAAATAAAGCAATGGGTGGAGTATATTTATAATATTTTTTGGGAGGCATACCAAATTCTTTTGAGAAGGCTCTCGTAAATCCCTCATGGGAATCAAAGACAAAATCTAAGGCTACATCAATTATCTTCTCTCTCCCATCACGAAGAGTAAGTGCTGCTTTACTAAGGCGTAGCGAACGAATATATTCGAAGGGTGCCTTGTTTGTAATGTCTTTAAAAAGCCTTGCGGCATGCCAAGGAGAATATCCGGCAGCATTAGCCAAATCCTTCAGAGTAATTCTCTCGTGAAGATTGGCTTCGATATACTCCTGCATCCATTGTACCGTCATTATTATTTCTGCTTCATTCATTTTCTCACCTCCATGAACTAAAGTATAAATCATAAAGAATATTAATTCTTGACTTGCGTTGCTAATGAGCAATAGAAAAATATAACTCATTTAAATATTGTTTTCTTTGTACTTTCAATTAAATAATTTGCGAAATAATGAAACATAAATTGTCAGTAATTACTCGGAATATTCATCGATCCCATCACAGATCCCTTGTACAATTTTATCCTGATAATCCTCTGTTTGCAATAGGTTGTCCTCTTCTTCGTTGGACAGGAAGCCCATCTCGATAATGGTAACCGGCAAGGTACACCAATTGATGCCGCTCATATCATCTCTGGCGATTGCACCTCGGTTCTTGGAGCCAGTTTCTTTACAAATAGAATTTACAATTGCTTCCGACAAAGCCTTACTGTCTTTACTAAGAACGGAGACATAGGGGTTATCCTCTGAGGGATATAGGGTACTGGTGCCATTTACATCGGAATCAGTAGAACTGTCGGCATGAATACGTATAAATATGTCTGCACCACTTTCATTTGCCATATCTGCACGTTCCTTATTACTGAGATTTACATCATTTGTTGAGCGTATCATAAATGTGTCATAACCTCTATTAATTAATTCTTCTTCTACCTTTTGTGCAATGGCTAAGTTTAATTCATATTCGGGTACACCACTGAAAACACCTTGAGTACCGGAACTTACTTTTGGTTTTGTTATAGAGGAACCAGGACCTATGGGTTCTTTGTCGTTATTACCTTTGCTTTGGTGTCCTGCATCAATCGCAATCATTTTCTTTGTTGTACTATTTTCGTTGTCAGATGGATTAATCTCATCCTCAAAACCTTTCAACCTTCCATCCTTACCATATTCATCAAGGTCATTTCGTGCTTCATTGAGGTTATTCATACCATCAGGCTCGAAAGATTCAGTTGCAGTAACTTCAGAATCAGAAGTGTTATTTTCAATATTCGTTTTATTTTCAACCGAGGTGTTGATTGCTGAATCGCTGTGTTCTTCTTTATTAGAGCAGGCTGCAAGTATCAGTGTTATCATCAATAGGATAGAAATTAAAATTATCAAGTTTGTTTTAAATAATTTCATAAAGTTGCCTTCCATTCATCTTATTGCCATTTATTATAGAAAGTAGTCACGTCAAAAATAAGTCAATTTACATAATATGTATTTTTACTGTACATATTGTAACAAATATATAATGAATGTCAGTAATAATATAAATAATGAGTGCCAGTAGTATTATAATGAAGGTCTGTAATACTATAAATTAAAAGTAGCAGTAATATTTTATATTGAACTAGAGTACCAGAATTAATCTAAATAATGTGTTGACAGTCCACTTGAAATTGATTATGATTAGGCGGTACATAATAATTATATTAATGCTAGGGGAGCCCAGAGCTGAGAGGTATGTGTTTTAATCCATACTGACCCTTACTACTTGATCCGGTTAATACCGGCGGAAGGAAGCGATGCAATCAAGTGGCCCCCTCCGATGCAACGAAAAGGAGGTTTTTTTTATGTTTCAAAAAGTATTAGATTTTTTAGCTACAAAAGAGGTTTACTCTGAGGTCGAGACTTATTATACACCGACTATGGCGGGTAACATTGTATTGTTTTTAGTGATTGTATTGCTATTTATTGCAATGGCAGCATTTACTGGGAGTAACAGAAAATTTCAAGTTAAGCAATTAGCGTTCTCTGCAATGGCAATTACTCTTGCGGTGGTAACATCCTTTATCAAATTTGCTCAATTACCCTACGGTGGATCAATCACACTATTCAGTATGTTTTTTATCTGTCTGATTGGTTACCTTTATGGCACGAAAGCTGGAGTCCTTGCAGGTATTGCCTATGGCTTTTTAAATTTGATTATTGGTCCGACTATTTTACATCCTATTCAATTATTACTGGATTACCCGATTGCCTTTGGATGTTTAGGCCTTACCGGTTTATTTTCCAATTCAAAGTTAGGTCTTCTGAAGGGATACGTGTTAGGGGTATTCGGAAGATATGTATGCCATGTTCTGACGGGTTATATTTTCTTCGCTATGTATGCACCAGAAGGAATGAATCCGATGGTTTATTCCTTAGGCTATAATGCAACCTACATTGTACCCGAAGCAATCGCAACAATCGCATTAATTTTGGTTCCGGCTGTACAAATTGGATTAAAAGAAGTAAAAAGAATGGCATATGAGAACTAATATATTATTCACTGAAAGCATTTATGATATGATAATTAACTAAATTCTCTGATTAGAAGCTTGTAATGAATCGGTATTTAAGTGAATTCAGCAGACAGATTATTTCTAGCATTTATCTTGCATAAGATAGGTAATAAGAAAACGCAAGTAGGTAGTGGGATTGAAATACAAATCTGTAATCAGTATAACTATAATCACATTTATTATATTCTTTGCTTTTATTGTAGGGCAGAAGTTACATACGCAGCAGGTCAAAGAGAAAGACATTTCAGCTTGGCTTAATCAGCAAAGTCTTGAGCTTATGTCAATTATGGAAAACGAAACGGCGAAAGATAACGCGGATAGTAGTTTAACCAGCACTGATAAAGTACCGGATTATACAAAGATGTTCCCTGATTTGTATACGGTTTTCGATAAACCTGAAAGATTGAAAAAAGGGGAAAAAATTGCTTATCTTACTTTTGATGATGGGCCAAGCGAAAATACTTTTAAGGTATTAGATATCTTAGAGGAAATGGATATCAAGGCTACCTTCTTTATCGTAGGAAGTGCTATTCATGAGGAAGAGGAAGACAGTCTGAAGCGAATGGTCCACGAAGGTCATACCATCGGTATCCACACCTATTCGCATTTGTGCAAAGAGATTTATTGTTCAGTTGAACGGTTTCTTGAGGATTTTAATTTAGTTTACCAACAAATCTATGAGATAACCGGCGAACGGGTAAATATCTATCGTTTCCCATGGGGGAGTAATAATAGATATAGTAAGGGAATTAAAGAATCTCTGATGGATGAGATGGAACGGCGTGGGTTTTCCTGCTATGATTGGAATGTTAGTGCAGAAGATTCGATTGGTAAGCCAACCGCATATTCCATTCTGCGAAATATAAAAAAGGATCTCAAGACACAAGATCAACCGATAATACTTATGCATGACTCAAGTATCAATGATTTAACGGTGAAGATGCTACCTGAGATTATCAAAATTCTCGAAGAGAAAGGCTATAAATTCGAGACCCTAGACCACCGTGAGCCATACCAGTTTAGTTGGTAGACATTGATTATCAAAGACATTATATTTTTGAATATATCAAAAGGACCTGATGTAATACAGCAATTACCATAGTTAAGGGTGAATGCTGTAGTGCCTCAGGTCTTTTCAATATTATCTTATTCCGCTATTCGAGATACCGCTACATAAATACCGGAGATTTTATACCAAGTTGGCAAATCAACAATGCCGGTCGGAGGTAGGTCAAAGGCTTGTTGGAAAGCTTTGACTGCGTCAGCGGTCTGCTGAGTGAAACGTCCGTCTACCGCAACCTTTGGAATAACGCTGTAGGTATCGGAGATACGATTTAGCTGTTCTTGAATCATTCTTACATTTCCCCCGGAAGAACCAATAGTAAGGTTAGCACCTGGCCATGATGAGGGAACTCCAGATACTTCTGTGGCTGAATTAATGTAAATGGAGTTACCATAAAAATTACGTAATATTTCAATGGCACTTAGTCCTTGGTCACCCAATGTCTTTGAGCCCCATTGTGTCATCCAATTCGGGCATTGAACCTTATTACCATCACAATATTGGGTTAAGATCGGCTGTTTGACATTAGGTCTGGAAAGATAATTCGTAAACAACTGATCTACAATAAGTCCAATCTTATCATAGATATTTCTTCCAGGAATCCATTTGTGATCAAAGGCTGTGGATGAGGTTACTGTAAAATTAAATCCTTGATTGCGATACCATTCGGTATAGACACGATTTAAGGTAAAGGACATTATGGCCAAAACATTCGCAGAAATAGTTTCATCAGGCCAGGTTGCATAAATTTCACTGGAGGCTACATTTTTAATATAGTCGCGAAACCTTTCATAATGGTTTGCTGCGGAGGTATCGGTGGGTGGACCATCATGAACGATAACATATTCCGGAATTACTACGCTACTTAATACGATTTCACCGGTTTCTGAGGTTTCCTTTACTTCTGCCTCAGCAATTTTAGGCGGATAATCCCCATATAAGGTATGGGGAGGGATAACAAATAATGCACCTTCCCCTGCTGGAGCTCTTGTTAATGTAGTATCTTGAAGCGCAGTGACATTAGGAAGTATCTCAGCGTTCTGAATCGTCACTGGCAGGTAATTAGGGGAAGTGATATTAATCGTATATTCGGAATAAGGTTGCACCGTTGAAGGGGCGAGGCTATAATCAAGCGGGGGTGCAGGAAGTTCAATTTCCTCGGTTAATCCCGAGGCATTCGTAGTTAATTGGCCAAGGACAGTACCAGGAGTGGAAGCAGTGGAGATATTTACGGATGCATTTTCAATCGGTACCAATCCAGCGGTTGTAATACGAACCCTCAGCCTTCCCACCGACTGAGTATCCATTTGTGTAGGATAAACTCTTATGTTTTTATCTGGATATTTATTCATAGCATTGTTTGACAAGGGAGTATTCCTTTGATACATGGAGGTATACCTCATAAATTTACTTACTAATAAAATATGAAAAATTAGTTAACTTGTGATTGCTATGCGCCAATTCTGGTAACACCTACATAGATGTTGGAGATTTTATACCAAGTTGCTAAATCTACAACTCCAGTAACCGGGAGAGAAAAGATCCGCTGGAAAGCTCTTACTGCATCCGCAGTTTGCTGTGTGTAATTCCCATCGACAGCAACTCTCGGTATCGCAGTATATACTTGTGCTATTCGGTTTAACTGTTCTTGAATCATACGAACATTATCACCGCTGGCACCAATATTTAAATTATAACCAGGCCAGGATTGTGGAACTCCGGATACTTCAACTGCGGAATTGATATAGATGGAATCACCATAAAAATTACGTAGGATCTGAATCGCTGTATAACCTTGGTCACCCAGTGTCTTAGAGCCCCATTGTGTCATCCAACCTGGGCACTGAACCCTACTGCCATCGCAGTATTGGGTTAAAATTGGTTGTTTTACATTCGGACGAGATAAATAGTTTGTAAAAATAGTATCTACGACTAATCCAATATTAGTATATATGTTTCTTCCATTCATCCATTTGTGGTCATACGCAGTGGAAGAAGTAATTGTAAAATTATAGCCTTGGTTACGATACCATTCTGTATAAACGCGATTAAGGGTAAAGGATAGAATAGCAAGTACATTTGCATAAATAGTAGCTTCGGGCCAGGTTGCATAGATTTCACTGGAGGCTACATTTTTAATATAATCGCGGAAACGTACATAATGATTTGTTGCATTCGAAGCTGGTGGACCATCATGTACAATAACATATTCCGGTATAACAACTCTACTTAATACGATTTCTCCGGTTTCATTGGTGGGCTTTATCTCATCCTCCGGAATTTTAGGTGGATAATCTCCGTAAAGGGTGTGAGGGTCAACGACAAATAATTCCTGTGCTCCGGAAGGTTCTATTGCCAAAGGATTTAATGTTACATTTTGTTCTGCAATGACATCAGGTAAAATCTGTGCCCCTGCAATAGTAGCAACCTCATAGCTTTCTGCAGTTACTAGAATATCATATTCGGAATACGGTTGTAGTGATTCAGGAGTCAAACTAAAATCAATGGGGGGTGCCGCTAGCTGGATTTCTTCGGTGAGACCGGAAGCATCGGTCGTCAGTTGCTCAATGATAACGGATGGATTGCTTGGTAGGGAGAGAGAGACAGTTGCATTTTGAATCGGGGCAAGATCAGGAGTTGTACAACGTGCACGTAGGGTGCCAAAGGATTGTGTTCCCATCTGTGCCGGATAGACCTTTATTTTTTGCGCAGATTTATCATTTATATTAGAGGTTATGAACTGTTTCATAGGAAAGACCTCAATCCTCTCATTTTATTACTAGCTTATGTTTTATGGGAGAAAATGTGAATAAAATTTGATATACAACGATTATATAGAAGTAATACTAATATCTAACTTTAAATTAAATTTTATTTTTTGAAACCACTTGTAATTTAAGTTTATATGTGTTAAAATCATAAAAATCAGTAAAAATTTTGTATATTTATGCATATAATATTAATAATAATAAAAAAGAAGAATCTGGAAGATGTGCAATGGAGTATGTCCCATTGTGGGTTAGTATTCTTTTTTTTTGCGAAATTTCAGTCACAAGAAAGGAAAAGGGTGATACTATGAAAGCGTTCTTAATTCTAGAGGATGGTAATGTCTTTGCAGGAGAGAGCATCGGAACACAGCGGGAAATTATCAGTGAGATAGTTTTTAATACCGGAATGACGGGGTATTTAGAAGTACTGACGGATCCTTCCTATGCTGGTCAAAGTGTAGTTATGACATATCCTTTGATCGGAAATTACGGTATTTGCTATGAAGATATGGAATCCCATAAACCTTGGTTGGATGGTTTTATTGTAAGGGAATTATCTAGGGTACCAAGCAACTTCCGAAATGAAGAAAGCATTCAAAATTTTTTGGAGAGAAACGATATCCCAGGTATTGCAGGAATTGATACCAGAGCATTAGTAAAACTGCTAAGGAATAAAGGCACCATGAATGGTATGATTACGACCAATGCAGACTATAATCTGGAAGAAGTTCTCGCAAGGGTTCATCAATATAAAGTGGCAAATGTAGTTGCAAAAACAACTGGTGAAATGAAGAAAATAATTCCTGCAGTGGGAACATTAAAATATAAAGTAGCTTTAATGGATTATGGAATGAAAAATAATATTCCAAAATCTTTAGCAAAGAGAGGCTGTGAAGTAACCATTTATCCTGCATTTACAAAAACAGAGGAAATACTAAAGGATAAACCCGATGGAATAATGTTATCCAATGGACCTGGAGATCCCAAGGAATGTGAGGAAGTCATCACAGAAGTTAAGAGGATGTTCGACAGCAACGTACCGATCTTTGCAATCTGCCTCGGGCATCAATTACTAGCTCTAGCCAATGGCGGAGATACCGCTAAAATGAAATACGGACATCGCGGAGCAAACCATCCGGTAAAGGATCTTAAATCCGGAAGAGTCTATATTTCAACGCAGAACCACGGCTATATGGTTAAGGAAGACAGCATGAAACCAGAGGTCGCGGAAGTCAGCTTTATCAATGTAAATGACAAGACAGTGGAAGGCTTGCACTATCTTGGGAAAAATGTATTTTCAGTACAGTTCCACCCGGAAGCTTGTGCAGGTCCGATGGATAGCGAGTTCCTTTTTGATGAGTTTCTTTATATGATGGAGGTACAAGGATAATGCCGAGAATACAGAGTATAAAAAAAGTTTTAGTTATTGGTTCTGGCCCGATTATTATCGGCCAAGCAGCAGAATTTGATTATGCAGGAACTCAGGCATGCCGCTCCTTAAGAGAAGAGGGCATTTGTGTTGTACTTGTAAACTCTAATCCAGCTACCATTATGACGGATAAGGAAATAGCAGACATCGTTTATATCGAACCTTTAACACCGGATTTTGTAAAACGTATTATATTAAAGGAAAAACCGGATAGTGTATTACCTACTTTAGGCGGTCAGGCGGCATTAAATATCGCGATGGAACTCGAAGAGTCCGGATTTTTAAAAGAAAATAACATTAAATTAATTGGTACTACTTCAGATACAATTAGAAAAGCGGAGGATCGATTAGAATTTAAGCAAACCATGGAGAAAATCGGTGAGCCCTGTGCAACGAGTGAAGTAGTTACTACAGTCGAAGCAGCATTAGAATTTGCGGATACCATTGGATATCCGGTTGTCGTACGTCCTGCCTATACACTTGGCGGAAGCGGCGGTGGAATCGCTGAGACCAAAGAAGATTTGATCGATATCTGTACCAACGGACTTCGTCTCAGCCGAGTGGGTCAATGTTTAATTGAGCGTTCCATCGCTGGTTGGAAGGAAATTGAATATGAAGTAATGCGTGACAGCCAAGGAAACTGTATCACAGTTTGTAACATGGAAAACCTTGACCCGGTTGGAGTACATACCGGTGATAGTATTGTAGTTGCTCCTTCGCAGACACTTGGTGATAAAGAATATCAGATGCTTCGTAGTTCATCCATGAATATTATTACAGAGCTTGGCATCACTGGAGGTTGCAATGTGCAATATGCACTTCATCCAGATACCTTTGAATATTGTGTTATTGAAGTAAATCCTCGTGTTAGCCGTTCCTCAGCACTTGCCTCTAAGGCAACCGGTTACCCGATCGCTAAGGTTGCTGCAAAGATTGCACTTGGTTATCACCTGGATGAAATCCAGAATGCGGTAACGAAGAAAACCTTTGCGAGCTTCGAACCTACCCTGGATTATGTGGTTGTAAAGATACCAAAGTGGCCTTTTGATAAATTTATCACGGCCAAAAGATCCCTCACTACACAAATGAAAGCAACCGGCGAGGTTATGGCAATCAGTTCTAACTTTGAAGCAGCATTAATGAAGGCACTTCGTTCCCTAGAGCAGAATATCTACAGTTTACGCCATGGTAATTACGCTGCAATGAGTACAGAGGAAATTCATAGCGCCCTGAAGCTGGTAGATGACCGGAGATTATTCGTGATAGCAGAAGCACTTCGTAGAGGAATTACTTATGAAGAAATACATGCAATAACAAAGATAGATTTCTGGTTTATAGATAAATTAGCAATCCTAGTCGAAATGGAACAGGAGTTGGAAAGTAATCCATTAACCGTAGAATTACTTGCGAACGCGAAGCGGATTGGCTTCCCAGACCGTGTGATAAGCCAACTAACAGGTAAGTCAGTGGAAGAAATTAAGGCGGTACGCAAGCAAAATGGAATTATAGCTGCTTATAAGATGGTTGATACTTGTGCGGCAGAATTTGATGCTGCTACACCATATTACTATTCAACTTTTGGGAGCTTTAATGAAGTAGAAAAGACAAGCGGTAAGAAAAAGATCATGGTATTAGGTTCTGGTCCAATTCGTATCGGCCAAGGTATCGAATTCGATTACTGCTCCGTTCATAGTGTTTGGGCTTTATCAAAGTGTGGATGTGAGACAATAATCGTTAATAATAATCCGGAGACAGTGAGTACGGACTTTGATATTGCTGACAAGCTCTACTTTGAACCCTTAACACCGGAAGATGTAGAAAATATCGTTGACATTGAAAAGCCAGATGGAGCCGTAGTACAATTCGGTGGACAGACAGCAATTAAATTAACCGATGCACTTTTGAAAATGGGTGTACCGATCCTTGGAACCTCCGCAGCAGATGTAGATGCTGCAGAAGATAGAGAGTTGTTTGACCAAATACTGGAACAATGTGGTATTCCAAGACCTGCAGGTAAGACGGTATATACTACGGAGGAAGCAATCGCTGTTGCCCATGAACTTGGTTACCCGGTACTGGTCCGCCCCTCTTACGTACTTGGTGGTCAGGGAATGCAAATTGCAATCTCGGATGATGATATAGTAGAGTTCATGAAGATCATTAACATGACTGTTCAAGAACACCCCATCCTAGTAGATAAATACCTGATGGGTAAGGAAGTAGAAGTAGATGCCGTATGTGACGGAGAGGATATCTTAATCCCCGGTATTATGGAACATATCGAAAGAGCCGGAATTCACTCCGGAGATAGTATCTCCGTATACCCAACCCAAACCGTAAGCAAGAAGGTAAAAGATGATATTGTAGATTATACGAAGAAACTTGCTAACTCTTTACATGTAATCGGACTTATAAATATACAATTTATTGTACTGGATGAAAAGGTATATGTAATCGAGGTTAACCCTCGCTCCAGCCGTACCGTACCTTACATTAGCAAGGTAACTAATTTGCCGATCGTAGATATAGCCACCAAAGTAATTCTAGGAGATAATATAAAATCTCTTGGTTATACACCAGGTTTATGGCCCGAGTCAGAATATATTGCAATTAAGATGCCTGTATTCTCCTTCGAAAAACTCAGAGGAGCAGAGATAAGCTTAGGACCTGAAATGAAATCCACCGGTGAATGTCTCGGTATCGCAAAGACCTTCAATGAAGCCTTATACAAAGCCTTCTTAGGTGCAGGCGTGAATTTACCAAAGCATAAGAAAATGATCATGACTGTAAAGAATTCCGACAAGAAAGAAGCAGTGGAAATCGGACGAAGATTAAACGCCCTAGGATATAAGATCTATGCAACCGAAGGAACAGCAGATATGCTAAATGAAAGCGGAGTAACCGCAGTCAACATTAACAAGATTGGCGAAGAAAAGCCAAATATCCTTGATCTGATCCTAAGTCATGAGATTGATATGGTAATCAACACACCAACGCAAGGCCGTGACAAGACCAGAGACGGTTTCCTAATCCGTCGCCTTTCCATCGAGACCGGTGTAACCTGCTTCACCTCCCTAGACACCGCCAGCGCCCTCTTAACCAGCATGGAAAATGAAAACCTAGACAATATCACGCTAGTAGATATAGCAAAGATTTAAGTGACCTAGGGATTGTATAGAGGTATTACAGCAAGGGAAGCTTAAAGATAATAGATATATAATGTTTTAACCAGAGATAAAATAAAAGAGATATATCATAAAAAATGTCATCCCGACCTATAAGGAAACATCATGATAAATTCATGACGATTTCATAATTACGCGGAATGACATTTTTAATTTTAACTAAATTTTATTATTGTAAAAATTATATGAACAAACCAAGTGATGTTCTTATTTTAATAATATATAACATTGTGATTCAATGATACTAATTATACCTAAGAGATTGTTAAATGATAAATTTAACCTTCGTCATTAAAATGAACTTTATATATTATAAAGTAATTTTACTTCTTCCAGATGTAAAAAATCATTTGATACTATATTACGAAAGCTTAATTTATAGTTTGAACTTTCTGAATAAAATTTCAAGAAACAGGTTAACACAGGAGTTGGCAGGGATCTGAGCCGGGATTTTGAAACCATTTGAAAAGTGCGTGCTGTTCTTAGGCTCTGTAGGAACGATCAAGTCATACGCGCGATAATTCGCGCGAGTGCATATGTTTGACGAAATAAAGAAATAGGACTCCTACAGCGTAGGGGTCCTATTTCTTTGTTGAGGAGTTTATGCACGCTATGACTGGTTCAAGTGGATACAGAGCCTTAGAACTGCTAGCACGTTCAACAGGTTTCAAAATCCCGGTTCGGATCCCTGCCAACTTCTGTGTTAACCGTCCGATAGATACAGTTATTATATTACCTAGCTGGTACAATCTCCATCCAAAACCCATCCGGATCACTGATAAAGTAAATCCCCATCCCAGGATTTTCGTAGCAGATGCAATTCATTTCCTTGTGCTTTTTGTAAGCTGCCTCATAATCATCCGTTACAAAAGCCAAGTGAATTTCGTTATCACCGAGATTATACGGACGCTCCCAATCCCTTAACCAAGTAAGCTCTAACAAATGATTGGAGGAGCCATCTCCAAGATATACAATGATAAACTCTCCAGAAGCAGGGGTATTACGTTTGATTTCTTTTAATCCTAGCGCTTCCTCATAAAACCGTATGGATTTATCTAAATCATATACATTATAATTATTGTGTGCGAATTTAAAATTCATATATAAAACCTACCTTTCCACTTATTATAATGTTATTATATTACATAACTGACAATAGATAAAATATCAAATTTAATAATCTTGATGGACTATCCTATAAAATGATGTTAAGATGCAAAAGGTGCATAAAAAAAACACGCACCGAAATGCGTGTTTACTTAGCAGCAATATTATGTTATTTTGTCGCATTTTCAGAAATTACTTCTACTTTATTCGATGCTGCTTTTAAAAGAGCTGCAGCTTCGGTACGGCGTCCGGTGAGATCAAATTTGTCCTCCAAATAGCGGTTCAAATTATTCACCATAGTAGACTTGCTAACTTCAACAATTTTTGCTGAAGCCGCCGTTCCGTCAGATTTTCCGTTAAAGAAATCATCCAGTGCCTTAATCAAATCTGCTTCCGATATGGAATCAAGTTCAGGATGCTCGCTAAAATAAGTTTCTAGCAAAGAAACATCATCCGTATTGACTACGATTACGGAACAAACAGCAAATTTACGTGTACCATCGTTATTGGTAGCGTCTATTTCAGCAAATAAATAAGTCATACCCAATTCCTTTGCTGTAGCGCGGCCACCGGTACTAACAGATACGATAGTGGGGGCATAACTGGAGAATCTTGCATCTTCTGCACTATTACTCGGCTTTAAAATAACTTTTAAGGTGTCAGAATTATTTAAACCTAAGACAATTCTAGATCTTGTTAATTTAATGCTGAAGGCCGGTGGGCCAACGATAACTTCGCAGACTAAGCTAGTGTCTTTAATGGTTACTGTGATATTGGTAGTCCCTACTTTATTAGCAGTAACAATACCATCATCACTAACAGAAGCAATTTCCGCATCGTCGGATTTAAAACTTATTTTCGCATTCTCACTTAAATTATAAACCTTTAAAGTAAATGATTTGCCTTTTACCAATGTAATGCTTTTTAAATTTAATCGATAGTCTTCATTCTTTTCTTTGTCAATAATAGCTGCTTCTGCTGTCGCTACATTGTATGAAGTTAACGGTATAAGCAAAGTAAAGAAAAGAAGTAAGCCAAGCGTGATAAAGCATTTACATAATAACTTCTTAAACATGGCTATTCCTCCGAATTCTGGAAATTCCTTATGTCACATCCTATTTATTCTTTCAACATCATATCATTTGTTTTTGTCAGAAAAGTGTCATAATGTAAAAATTTATATAATAAATACTTAATATATTCCATTAGAATTTCCTGAAATATCTATGGAAAATGAGTAGAACCACGTGTTTTAGCGATGTGTAGCATCTTGTCGAATTTATGTTCGGAATAATTTGATAGTAAAGATTTTAAAATTATTTTGTCGTTTTCATAATTGATAAGTTTTTCTACTTGTTTTCACCATTACTTCTATTATATAATAAAGCGAAGTGAGCATATGCAAGTTACTTGTGGTATGTGATCGGAGCAAAATATCATGATCACTAATGTTCATGATATAATTATAGAAGTGTTCACTGCAGCATATATTAATCGCTGATGATAATCGTGATATTACAGATATTTTATCTACTTACTCCAGAATGGAAGGCTTTGAACCTGTTGTGGCGGGAGATGGAGAAGAAGCAATCAAGCTATTTTCTCAATACAATCCTGACGTAGTATTGCTGGATGTAATGATGCCAAAGGAAGATGGATATGAGGTTTGCAGAAAAATTAGAAGCAAATCCAATGTTCCGGTTATTCTGATTACGGCAAGAGGTGAAGATTTTGATAAGATTATGGGGCTGGATATCGGTGCAGATGATTATATTGTAAAACCATTTAGTCCTAGGGAAGTCATGGCAAGAGTAAGAGCAGTCATGAGAAGAATGGCAAAGGATTCAAAAGAAGCATCCGCAGAGAATATGCTTTCAGTAGGTAATTTGGAAATTAATCTTGACGAATATACCTTACATATAGAAGGAACGAAAATTGCCCTAACAAAAAAAGAAATTGAAACGATGTGGACATTGGCATCGAACCCAAATAAAGTATTTACGAGAGATAATTTGTTGGACAGTTTATGGGGCTTTGATTATTTTGGAGATAGTAGAACAGTAGATTCCCATATCAAACGCTTACGTTCCAAATTAGATATGATTGAACATCCCTCTTGGCTGATTAAAACTATTTGGGGTGTGGGATACAAATTTGAAGTAGAAGAAAAATAGGGGATCTTTATGTCAAAAGATAATAAGGTTCGAATTTATAACCGACTGTTTTTTAAGCTTTATCTCAATTATGCAGTGATGCTACTAGTGACTGCAGTTTTAATATGTCTAATTTTTATGAAGCTGTATTCAGAGATGACAATTGATAATAATAAAGAACAATTAGAGTCACGAGCATATATTGTAAGTCAAGGAACAACTGAATTTATCAGAAGTGGAAAAGCTGAAAATTATTTAGAATATATCAACACCTTAGCAGATGTTAACAATTGGGATATTTGGATTGTATCCAATCCGGACGCTAAGTCTCCGATGCCAGCGATTATGGAAACCGGAGGCACCTATGAAGAATTTGCCGCTTCAGAGGAAACGGCACAATATGCAGATACAGCAAAAAAAGCGTTCAAAGAGAAACCAGCACAGCAAGAAGGCTACAACGATATTTATGGAATGCCCACGATTACAGTCGGGTACCCGGTTTATGGTATTGATCATGAAGTTGTTGGAGCTGTTCTGGTAGTACAATTAGTGGAAGAGCAGCCGGAAATTGTTGCAAATAGCTTATATCTCATTGTATTAAGTAGTGCAGTAGCACTGGCGATTTCCTTTGTCATTATCATTATCTTTGCTACGGAATTGTCAATGCCAATCTCCAGAATGCGTGTTACAGCCTTAGCGTTAGCTTCTGGCAATTACCATAGTAAAACCGGAATAAACAGAGACGATGAAATCGGTGATCTTGCGAAGACGGTGGACATCTTATCGGAAAAATTATTAGAAAATGATATTCAACGTAAAAACTTGGAACAAATGAGATTAGATTTCTTCTCTAATGTATCGCATGAGCTAAGAACTCCAATTACTGTAATAAGAGCTTATACAGAAACTTTAGTGGATGGCGTGGTTACAGATGAGGAAAAGTTGGTACAATATTATGACCGTATGTTGTCTGAGTGTAAAACAATGGAACGATTGGTAGGTGATTTGCTGATACTTTCCAAAATGCAGAATCCAGATTTTGCAATTGAAAAAGAACCGGTCAATTTAGTGCAGGTATTAGAAGATATTATTCGTAGTGCAGGAACAATTGCAGACAAGAAAAATATTACCATTGAGATAATTAAGGACGATCCAATCATAATGATTTTAGGTGATTATGACCGTCTCAGGCAGATGTTTATGGTTATCTTGGATAATGCCATAAAGTTTTCGGAAGAAAATAAAACAGTACACATAAATTTGACGAAGTCGGACAAAATAAAAGTATCCATTCAAGATGAAGGAGTCGGAATTGAACCTTCCGATATGGCTTGTATTTTTGAAAAGTTTTATAAATCTAACCTACGTCAAAATGCGAGCGGTACAGGACTTGGACTTGCCATCGCAAAGCAAATTGCAATCAAGCATGAGGGAACCATTGAAGTTAATTCAACCCCAGGGGTAGGTTCTGAATTTGTTTTTACTTTTCCGTTTGTTGAAATGGATTTCTAGCCAATTTGTCTTATATTTACCAAGCAAAAAAAAGATAAAAAACTTGAAAAATAGTGGATAATAGATTATAATAACATTATAGAAATTCCTGAGATGTTCGATACTCTTGTTATTTTGAACCTACATGATGAAATACGGGATTCCTACATTCTTAAGTAGATGTCAAGCCATCGTTTGTAGTGGAAGGCAGAAGCTTATGTGCGGTTACCCACCTAGCTTAGCTAGGAGTCAAAATACAAGAAACGGCATTTTGGGTATATACACGAAGGATAAAGGCGGCCCTTGGCCGCTTTTTTTAATACATATATGTAAACTAGATTGTTGCCTCCACTAATAGAAAATATTTTCCTTGTCTTTTCGTGACGGGATATCTATAATTTAAACAAAGAAAATAATCCGGAAGGTATTATTTCTATAGAAAGAATGAATTCTATTAGCATCGGACCTACTTTTCATTCGAGTAAAAGCACCACAAAGGATCAAAACGTAGTGGATGCGAATTATAATATAACGTAGGAGGCAAATAATGAAACATGGATTTTTACGAGTTGCCGCAGCGACTCCGGTTATCAAAGTAGCAGATTGTAGATATAATACTGAAAAAATTAAGGAATTAATTGATATAGCATGTAAGAAAGCGATTAAACTAATTGTATTTCCCGAACTCTCTATCACAGGTTACACCTGTGGAGATTTATTTCTTCAAGACACCTTGCTTCGTGGTGCTATGGAAAGTGTGAAAGAGTTAGCGGAGTTTACGAAGGGCAAGGAATTAGTCGTCGTAGTAGGATTTCCATACATTGTGAAGGGAAAGCTTTATAATACGGCAGCGGTCCTTCAAGGTGGGAAAGTTCTTGGACTCGTTCCGAAGATGAGTATCCCGAACTATACGGAGTTCTATGAAGCCAGACATTTTACCTCGGGTATCCTTGACCCAATTTCGATAAATTTTATGGGAGATGAGATTTATTTTGGCTCACGAATTTTATTTCAATGCAGTAACCTACCTGAATTTATTCTGGGTGTTGAAATATGTGAGGATCTTTGGATTCCTCAATCTCCAAGCATCGAACATTGTATTGCAGGAGCCTCTATTATTGTAAATCTTTCGGCAAGTGATGAATTGACAGGGAAGGATGTATTTCGTAGGGAATTGGTGAAAAGCCAATCCGCAAGATTGGTTTGTGGGTATCTCTATGCGGATGCGGGAGAGGGTGAATCCACAACCGATGTTGTATTTGCCGGTCATAATTTGATTGCTGAGAACGGTATTCTTCTAATTGAAACGGAAACCTTCGAAAATGGTATAATATCCTCGGAGGTTGACCTTGGTAAATTAAAAAGCGAGCGTAGAAGAATGCATACTTATTTAGGACAAAATTACCAGCCCTACCAAGTGATTCCTTTTGCTTTTCAGGAGGGGGAGTATGAGCTTCCTCAAATTGAGTTATCAAGATACATCGATCCGGCACCCTTTGTTCCTTCAAACAAAACAGAAAGGGACAAACGTTGCAAGGATATTATTAATATTCAGGCGATGGGTTTAAAGACTAGACTTGCGCATATTGGCAGCAAATGTGCGGTTCTTGGAATATCAGGAGGACTCGATTCCACTTTGGCGTTATTGGTAACGTACAAAGCGTTTGAGATGCTGGGACTAGATAAGAAGGGGATTATCGCAGTTACAATGCCTTGCTTTGGAACAACGGACAGAACATATCGGAATGCAATTGCTTTAGCAGACTGCCTTGGGGTAACTCTGAAGGAAGTACCGATTAAGGATGCGGTCGAATTACATTTTAAAGATATCGAACACGACATAAATCAACAGGACCTTACGTATGAGAACAGTCAGGCAAGAGAACGCACGCAGGTACTTATGGACATAGCTAGCAAGTATAATGGTTTCGTAGTCGGAACCGGAGATATGTCGGAGCTGGCACTAGGTTGGGCAACTTATAATGGAGATCATATGTCAATGTATGGAGTGAACGCTTCTGTTCCAAAAACCTTAGTAAGATATTTAGTTTCTTATTTTGCGGATTCAGCAAAGGATTCCAGACTTAGCGTGGTCTTAACAGACATCCTTGATACACCAGTCAGTCCTGAACTTCTACCTCCAAAGGATGGAGAAATCTCACAGAAGACGGAAGATATCGTTGGGCCTTATGAACTTCATGATTTCTTCCTTTATTATGTTTTGAGATTTGGGTTTGAACCGGACAAGATATACAGACTGGCTAAAATTGCATTTACACCAAGCTATAACGACAAAATAATATTAAAGTGGCTAAAGGTTTTCTACCAGAGATTTTTTTCACAGCAATTTAAACGGTCCTGTTTACCGGATGGTCCGAAGGTGGGTAGTGTATCTGTATCACCGAGGGGCGATTTAAGAATGCCAAGTGATGCTTCTGCAGCACTTTGGATGAGAGTACTGGATAAGTTATAAAAAATACCGAATTATAAAATGTAAGAATTGGGGGATATAAGATGGCACTAAAGATTATTACAGATTCGGCTTCCGATACACCGAAGTGGGTGATTGATGATTATAATTTACATGTAATCCCGACGCCGGTGGTCATTGATGAGAAAGACTACTTTGATGGTAAAACAATTATGCCCGAGGAATTTTATGATATTCTTCGTAGTGGTAAGGATATAAAGACCTACCATATTAATTCTCAGATGTTTTACGATAATTTCTTACCTTATGCGAAAGAGGGCGATGAGGTAATCTATATCTGCTTTTCCACTGGAATTGCAGGTACATACAATGCGGCGAATATTGCAAAGACAGAACTTCTGGAGCAATACCCTCAATTTAATTTGACAATTATTGATTCCAAATGTGCTTCCATCGGTTTTGGACTAGTAACTTTTTATGCGCTTTTAATGCAGAAGAAGGGAGCATCCAAGCAGGAAATTATTGATGGTATCCATTGGCACTGTGATCATATGGAACATGTATTTACGGTAAATACCTTGGAATACCTTTTAAAAGGTGGGCGTCTTAGCAGAACCTCAGCAATTGCGGGAGGATTATTGGATATTAAGCCAATTATGCAAGTAAATGATGATGGGGCACTTGGTGCAATTGAGAAAGTAAGGGGAAGACAAAAATCCTTAAAGAGATTAATTGAAATTGTTGGTGAGTTGGGTGCCAGCCTTACGAATCAAAGAATTGGAATAGTCCATGGGGATGATGCGCAGACCATGGAATTCATAAAGGAGCAACTAAGCCAAACCTATGGTTGTCGATATTACTTAGAGAACTTTGTTGGATGTGCTATCGGTGCACATACGGGACCCGGAATAATTGGTATTATCTTTTTGAACGAAACCTCGCCTTATGAGAAGTATTTCCTGAATTAAAGGAAATAGAATATTATATAGAGGTTTGTGTTTTTCATGCTAGATAATTACAGTATAAAGAATGCTGTAAAGCTTTTTACGGAGGTAGTAAGCTTTACAGCATCCAATTACGCATTGTTTCATAATGTGATACGCACAAAATTTTCATATGCAAGTATCAATAATAATTTGAATGGTGCAGGAATATGCACTATGTAGGAACTTTTATTCGGTTACTTGTGCTTTCTCTAGAGCAACTTTGATGGCTTCTATCAGAAGCTGCTGAGTATATTTGCTATCCTCCATGATTTCCACCTGATCGATGGGTACGTCATCGTATAATTGCGACGCAATAGCTTCTAAAGATGGCTCAACCAGAGGATACATCGTAGTAATAGCTTCATCAATGTTTTTGATTTTCACAGAATTAATGTGATTTTTATCTACTACTACCTCCAAATTGATTGCCATATCATTTAAAGCAATGGAGGAATTCCATACGCCTGCAGTGTACAGATCGGTACCTGCGGATGCTGCTTCATCATTCTTATCAGGCTTAAACATAAATATGAGAAGTAAGATCAGCAGAATACCTAATGCTGCAAAAATCACTGTATATATGATTTCTTTTAATTGGATAACGACTATTTTTGTCTTTGCCATTTTCTATCCTCCGGAGCATAATTTG
>JAQSYO010000023.1 GCA_029256105.1 Herbinix sp. | reverse complement strand
GAGGAGAATAATGGCTGTAAAATATGTATTTGTAACCGGCGGTGTTGTATCAGGTTTGGGGAAAGGTATTACTGCAGCTTCCCTCGGACGATTGTTAAAAGCACGCGGTTACCATGTTACAATGCAAAAATTTGACCCATACATTAATATTGACCCGGGTACAATGAACCCAATCCAACACGGAGAGGTATTCGTAACAGATGATGGCGCAGAGACAGATCTCGATTTAGGTCATTATGAAAGATTTATCGATGAGAGTCTGGACAAGATGTCCAATGTCACTACAGGTAAAATCTACTGGTCTGTATTATCTAAGGAAAGACGTGGTGATTTCGGTGGAGGAACCGTTCAGGTTATTCCTCATATCACCAACGAAATTAAAGGTCGTTTTTATAGAAATGATCAAAGTACTGACACACATATCGCAATAATCGAAGTAGGTGGTACGGTAGGTGATATCGAAAGCCAACCCTTCTTAGAAGCCATCCGTCAATTCCGTCAAGATGTTGGGGATCATAATGTGGCACTCATCCATGTAACCTTAATTCCATATCTGAAAGCCTCCGGCGAAATGAAGACAAAACCCACTCAGGCAAGTGTTAAGGAACTTCAGGGAATGGGAATTCGCCCCGACATTATTGTCTGTAGAACCGAATTACCATTGGAGAATGGTATCAAAGAAAAAATAGCTCTATTTTGTAATGTTCCCAGTTCAAATGTATTACAAAACTTAGATGTAGAATATTTATATGAAGCACCTCTTGCACTCGAAAAGGAACACCTCGCAGATGTTACCTTATCCTGCCTTAATTTGCCCTGCCCAACACCGGACCTCGCTGATTGGGAAGAGATGGTACAATCCTTAAAGAACCCGACGGCAGAAGTAACAGTAGCCCTCGTTGGTAAATACACACAGCTACATGATGCTTACATCAGCGTAGTTGAATCCCTAAAACATGGTGCAGTTGCACAACATGCTTCTATTACCATCAAATGGATTCCTTCCGAAACTTTAACACTTGATAACGCAGATGAATTGCTCGGTGATGTTTGCGGTATTGTTGTACCCGGTGGTTTTGGTGATCGTGGTATAGAAGGTAAAATAGTAGCCATCAATTATGCCAGAAAAAATAACGTTCCATTCCTGGGATTATGCCTTGGCATGCAGTTGGCTTTGGTTGAATTTGCAAGAAATGTAATTGGATTTGAAGACGCTCATAGCGTAGAGTTAGATCCTTCCACTAACCACCCTGTTATACATCTGATGCCGGAACAGGATGGTGTTGAGGATATCGGTGGTACCTTAAGACTTGGTTCTTATCCTTGTGTACTTGAAGAAAGCAGTATTGCTTATCAATTATATGGCGAGAAAATTATTCATGAACGTCATCGTCACCGTTATGAAGTAAATAATTACTACCGTAATGATTTTATAAAACACGACCTGAAACTCTCCGGTCTTTCACCTGACGGACGTATCGTAGAAATGATCGAACTCACAAATCATCCGTGGTTCGTAGCAACTCAGGCACATCCGGAATTCAAATCGAGACCGAATAAACCTCATCCGTTATTCCGTGGTTTTATCGGCGCTTCACTTGTTTTTTGTAGAAAACATAGTAGATAAAGTCATTAACGCAGAACCAAGAAAAATTGCTATATCCGCCAAATTAAAGATAACATTTCTAAGTTTCTTATAATTAATACTAAAATAATCAACAACATAGCCTCTAAGTACGCGATCAGCAACATTGCTGATTGCACCACCTAGAGCGAGGGATAACCCTAATTTAAATAATTTGTTGCCCTTCTTGGGTAGCATAATTGCAAAGAGGAGTAGTATAAGGCCAAGTAAAACACACGAGATGGTCTTTACCAGCTCCTTTTTATTTTCCATAAAATTTAAGAAAGCACCTTTATTATAAAATTTTCTGATCGTAATTTTACCCTTAAGGATCTTTTCCTCTTCCCCAAGTTGTTTATTTTTCTCAATATAACTCTTAATGTAATGTTCGCCAATTACGACGATTGCAACAAGTAAGATATATAGCATATAGGTTTTCTCCTTCTTAATTATTAATCATTATTAACAGTCTTCAATAGTTTTAGACCATGGAAGCAATGTTTCAAGAATTTCTTTACCTTCCCTGCTTCTTATGTTTTTATAGGAAGGGTAATGAACCTGGAAAGTCACATTCTCATCCTTAGAAGTAATCCTATTCTTTATTAATTCCAGAGTCGGATCATAGATTAACTTTATCCTCTGATTTTGAAGAAGATTCTTCACCTGCGTAAATGCACAAGCCAATTGTATTACACTTTGGTCAGCTTCATAGATTTCAATGTATGCCTCATTGTCCATGGCTAGCAGCTCCTCGATATGGTATCCCATGCCAAAGCCATAGATAATATATCCTTTCGCATCCTTTTGATACCAATGTCTAGCTAGTAAAAATGCCTCTGCTTTTATACGACTATTGGTGTGAAAGTAAAACTTTGCTCCTTCATTTTCCGCAGCTAAAGTCATCCTTCCACTGGAAGTAAACTCCACGCGGTATCCGTTCTCCAGTAGTTTGACCGTATTTATCGGTTCCTTTAACTCCTCTGGAAATCCAACTCCACGCTCCAGAAGAAGCAGTATATTCTCTTTATAATTATCTTCATTAAATATGATTTCTTCTTTGCTGATTATAAGTTCCTGTACGCCGATTATAAAATTGATTAGCTGAAGCTCTAACAAATCTGCAAGTAAGATAAAATCCTTATTCCTTTTTGATTCCAGTATTCCAGTAAACATTTCCAACATTGATTCCGTATCTACCAGATTGAAATAATCTCGGTCCGTAATGATTGCCTCAATGATGAATTTGATCTGATCGATGGAGTGAGCTACCATATTAAGAGCTGTAGCATACTGTTGTTCTCTAAAATAATAGACTGCTATATCCATGTCACCAAGCAGTTTCATGTTGTGTTCAAATATGCTTCTAATGTTCTCTTTCAAGTAGTATCACCTCGTATTTTCTATACTCCAAGCTTCCGATAAAGCTTGAAATGCATCTTCCTGCTCTCGGTTACCAAGGATACGATAGCACTCTGCCAACCGCTTCAATGGATAATCTCCTGCATAATGAATATTTAATTCACACTCTGTTTCATAGGCTGCATTGTAATACCAAATTGTTGCTTCCTTATAATCTCCGATTTCCTTGAAGTACTCTCCTAACTCATAGCATATCTCTGCTGTTCCTTTGCCATCCGCTATATTACGAAGACTATACTTCATCAGTCCATTAAAATCTTTGCTCAGGCGGCTGCATTTAGCAAGAACACATTCATAAATCTTGCGTTCCCGTTCCGTACACTCCTCGTTCTCTGCAAAGCCCTCAAAATAATCAAAGGCCTCTGCAAAATCCTTCTCTTCGCCCGCGATATAAAGCTCCCTCGCATACATTTCATATAACTTAGGAGACAGCTTACCTTCCTTTTTAATCACTCTCTGGAAGGTCTCAAAGTCTCTTCCTGCATGGTTGGAAATCGGCATATGTAGGATGATGATTTCACTATCATATATGACCGGCAATAGGAATACATTTTCATGCACCGGTTCCACCCATCGGAAGCTTCGCATACGTTTGTATAATTTAGGTCGATATTCCACGTCAAAATTATAAGTCGTATTAAAAGCCAATTGATTTGCATATTTCATTTGTACAATTTCTATTTCCGGCAACAGGTTCTGCTTTAACAGCAGAAACCGTTGCCGATTTTCTTCATCCATTACCTCGTCAGCATCTGCAACATAGATATATTCCTTCGTAGCTTTCGTAAACGAGTAGTTTCTTGCCGCGGAGAAGTCATGTATCCAGGTAAAATCATAGATTTTATCCGTATAACTGGCTGCTATCTGCTTTGTTGCGTCCGTTGATCCTGTATCCACAATTATAATTTCATCTGCCAAACCCTGTAAGGATTCTAAACATCTGCCCAGAACCTCTTCCTCATTCTTTACAATCATGCATACACTTACGGTAATCATCGGTTATCTCCTGTTATTTTATTAAGTCTGCTGTTATTTAATTAAAGCTTCTGTTATTAATATACTCTTGTATTTGACTATATATTTATCTGTATTCGTAACCTCATAAATAGTAATATACTGACCAGCAGTTACTCCTGTAATATCCAAACCGGTATATTGATATGAATTTACTGCCGTTAATTTATCAGCCGTATTCTTACCTGTTACAGCAGCAGAATCGATTGTATAATAGAAGGAATTTCCCGTTCCTGCTGTATTAACCAAGGTAATGGTGGTACCAGATCCTGCTGTACCTGCTGATGCTGCTGCAGTAGCGGTTAGAGATGCTGCAGGTGTAGGGTTTTGGATTGTAAGCTTAATGGACGTCTTGTCAACGGTACCGTTCATATAAGTTATTGTAATTGCTTTATTATAGCAATTTGTCATAGCTGCCAAAGAGGTGTCTAACAAAGTAACTTCCATTGTGCTCACATTATTTACAGTTGTTACAGAAGGTGTAAATTTAATCTCTTTGGTTCCTAACTTAATATTCTTAATCTTTGTTTCAAACGGTTTTCTTCCAGTTACATTTAAAGTAATTGTAAATTTTATCGGGCTTGCATAGGCTGCGCCTTTTGTAAATGTATAACTTTTATCTGTTATCTCCGGAATAGAAGGATATATAATGCCATTATTTAGCTCAAGATAGGTGGAGGCTAATTTAAAGGCTACTGCTGCTTGTGTTTTTGTGGCTGATTTAGACTTAACCTCTTTCTGTCTTACATATAGCTTTCCCCCATCTATTGCTTTACTAGAAAGAATCTTTACTTCTGTATTCTTAGTAACCGAGGTCCAGACTGCACGTTCCGGCTCAAAAGGATATCCCGGTTTCACAATAGCAATACAGTATTCAAATGGCTCCTCAGGTGTTGCAGACGGGATTGTAATGGTCATATTTTTTATTCCATTATAACCGATATAAATATTTTTATCTGTTGCATTTGCACCTACTGGAACAGCGCTCTCGAAAATTGCACCGCTTAAGGTACGCTGAGCATTTAGGGTTATCTTTGTAATCTTTGATGCCGATGTCTTGGAGGTCGCATAATCTCTTACTTCGATTTCCATTGCAGGGAAGTACTTGGCTGTAATAGTTCCGTCAATCAATTCATAATTAGTACCAATTAAGACCTTTTGATTTAGGATTTCAGAAAGTGGTAATATTTTAACCGCTCTGTCCGTAACTTGAATCCATGGAGGACTCTGTGTTACTCCATTAATAGATGTTATTCTGTATTCATTGCCATACTTGATAGCCGCAGTAAAATCCTCACCGTCAATTCCAACAACCATTGGTAAAGTTTTCTTAACAATCTTAACCTTTACTTCACTGCTAGCACGTCTGCCTTTGGAACCATCTGCGATATATAGTGGCGTCGTAGTAGAAGTATCATCGATTGCCTTGATACGAAAATATAAATAGGTTCCTTTAATCTGAAATTTCTCCAATAATTCTTTGGTCAATAAAGCAGCTGCTTGCCAACTTCCTCCATCTCCCTTTCTCCATTCCAAATCATTAGTAAAAGTTAACGGTTCATTTCCATTCCCTTCAGAGGACATGATGTTTACAAGAAGTGCGATTGGATCACCGATTTTCACAATATTAATGTTCGAATAATTGATGGATATGTCAAGTTTTTTTGTTCTTTCTTTTATTATAATACGAGACTGTGTTTGATCGCCGTCCCCTTTAATTTTAATAATATTTTCAACGGTAGGTGACAACCATGATATATCAATTAAGGTTGTTGAGGTTGAGTTACTATCTACATCAATAATCTCCCAATTTCCTTTTCCTGCATCAATCTCTGTTGCGTAATAAATTTTCGAATTTCCTTTATTATTTACGATTAAATTCTCATTAACATAATCAACTTTATTAACTGTTACCGCTGTCGCTGCAGCGAATGCCGTTTGATGCGGTATTTCTATAATTCCTATCATAGTTAGTGCTAGCAACATAAATAATCGTATTACATATCTTTTCCGTTTCATCATAAAGTACCTCCACAATAAACTCATCTCATCTTAATATCTGCATACTACTTTTGTAAGTTGTCAACAAATTATATCATACCAATATCTGTAAAACAACCTAATTTAGTCCTTCAAATTACCGTATCAAAATAATTATCGGCTTTCTTCCTGATATCCTTTAGTACTTTTTCTTTTGCTTTACATATTTCACTTATTTACTCTATTATACTTGTACTAATTCTTCTTAATTTTACATCAAAAAGAGTATTATTAATAATTACAATTTTACAAAATATAATTATGAAAGCCTTATTCCAATAACATTATACATCTGTTAATTTTCTTCGAGCAAATTATCCTCACTGATACACTACTTTTCTTGTTATTTTTTTATATTGTGGTTATTATATTTTTATGATAAGCCGATATAAACTTTATATTAAGCTCACATAATTGAAATACAATTATCCACGGTCTTACAATACAATAATTGATACATATTAAATTAGATAAACTGAATCTATATCATAAATGATAAACAGTAAAGGATAAATGAAATGGCTGAATATAATATTAAATGCACCTTATGTAAAAGTGGAGAAATCAATCCTATTCATAATAAAATACGAAATATTACAGATGATTCCAGTAAAATGTATGAATGTACTACTTGCGGAACTCATTTCCTTTATCCTCAACCAAAGGATGAGGAACTAGAAGACTATTACGATGGTCAATTCAGAGAAGAGGTTCATACGTCTTTATATTATGATAAAGCGGAATTAAACAAAGTATTTAATAAGTTCACATTTGAGGCAAATCGACGTGTAGCTCGTATTGAAAACGAGTTACAATTATCTGATGAAATATTAGAAATTGGTTGCTCTGTTGGCTATTTCCTTGATGCAATCGCTTGTAAGGTAAACGCAGTATATGGAACCGAGTGGGATAGTCGTGCTCGCTTATACATTGATGAAGTTATCCACAATCCTAAGATTAAAACATCGAAAAATCCACAGGACTTTTCGAAACAATTTGATAAAATATTTATGTTCCATGTATTAGAACATATTGTAGACCCAGTGCAGTTCCTCGTCGATTTAAAACCTCTTTTAAAAGAAGGGGGCAAACTATATATCGAAGTACCTAATGTAGATGATATCTTAGTCAAAACATTCCGTTGTGATGCATTTAAGGATTATTATTATAAGAAAGCACATATTTATAACTTCAATGAAAAAAGCCTTCAGTATATCTTTAATCAAAGTGGCTATGAATATGACATCCGATTTATTCAACGATATGACATTTCCAACCATTTTTATTGGTTAGCCAACGGAAAGCCCGGTGGAAGGGGCTTTTATCAGAACATACTCTCCAATCAAGTGAATGAAGAATATGTGAAATCATTAGTAATGGCGAAACAGACAGACACCTTATTTGCGGTGATACAAGCTAACTAAATAATAATGTTTAGGTAATATTTTTAGTGTAGTTATATTCGAATAAAAAGATATACCCACAAATAATCACCTTCCATCATTATGTGATTATTTGTGGGTATATCTCATTTTTGATGAATGACTTTCTCTAACTGAAGTATTCTCATACCAGAAATTAGTGCACCGCCCTCTGTTGCATTAATGAAATCAATGCCTATTACCTCTTTGTCTATAATACGATTTTCAATCCATTTTCTATAAATGTCTAAATTTCTACTTGTATATACCATATTACCATGAATGTCTTTTACTTTTCTTAAACCTTCAGAACTCGCTAATTCCCTTCTTGAAGTACCTTGTGCATGTACAAAATTATCCGTAAAAGCTAAATCGAGTCCTAAGAAAATAATCCGTTTGCAGCATAATCTAATTCCTAATTCAAGTGCAGTAGTACTAACAGAGCCTCCTGTTTTATATACTGAAAACCCTTTTTGTTCAGCATATTTCTCGGCTTTATTAAAGTCTTCCTGTAATATCATATATCTTTTGCCCTTATAGTTTTTTGTATACCCTTTAAATGCTGTCGCCAAGAATAGCATTGGAACATCGCAGTCTTCTAAGCCAGCTATCTGGCGATAAACTCTAGGGTTAGGGTCAGTCACAATTACATAGTCTGGTGTAATACCAGCATTAAGCAGTTTGCGAAATACAGTTCCTGTTGCAAGGATAATAGTATTCTCACCTAATTCTTTCAATTGCATAAAGTTTTTATCTAAGGACGGGCCAGCTGCAATAATATATAGATCCTTATCTTCAAAATCATTTTTTAATTCATCAATTACACCATCATTATTTAAAATATTTGCATTAAAATTGCCATTCAGTAGACTAAGCTGATTCTTTATGGAACTGTATTGAATAAAATAATTCTCGAGATTTTCTTTAATATCAATATTTTTGATATTCCTTAAGGAAGGGTAATGTAAAATAAATTCCGAAATCTCAGTTATATTATTAATACTTTTCATTAATTCGGTATAATCAGGATCATAGATAATCTTAATATTAGGTTTCTGAACGATATATATTAGGTCTGAAAATGCAAAAGCTAATTGTATGATATTAATATCACTTTCGTACACTTCAATATTAATATTGTTGTCTATTTCCGATAGCGCTCCAACATGATACCCTAATCCTAATCCATATATGATATACTCTGTCTTTTCATATGAATACCACGAATTAGCTAAAGTAAAGGCTTCATTTTGAATTCGGTTGTTGGTATGCATATAGTATTTTCTTCCATTATCATCAAGGGCTAACGTCATAAGTCCACATGAGGTGTATTCAATACTATAGCCTTGATCGAATAAAGTTAGTGGACTCGGTAATGATGATAAATAAGCACCTAGCTGCGGCTGTGATTCCTTTAGAGTTATCAGATTTGATTGATACCTTTCTTCGTCGAATACAAATTCTTCTTTTGCCATAATTATTTCTTGAAGATGAATTAGGTAAGGGATTAGTTGGATTTCGTAAAGATCTGCCAGTAATATAAAATCATTTTTTTCTTGGGCATCTAATAAGGAACGAAGCATATTCATGATCGATTGGTCATCTACGAACTCGCTATTTTCATTGATATATGACTTACTTGAGAAAAGTGGTTTTAATAAATCAGAAATCTCATTAATTGTAATTGTCGAAGTTCTTAAGGCAGCATCAAAGTTTTGTGTTCTAAAAAAATGAATTATTTTGTCGGAAAGGCTTATAATTGATATATTCTTTTGATAAATATTTTTTAAGATGTCATTCAATAAAATACCTCCTTAGTATAATTATATATATATCAAGATACGAAAACATACCTTTTCACTTCATAAAAGTTTATAATGTTCTCTTAGTATAAAAATTTATCTGTTTCTTACATAATTCATAGACATTTGTCTTTCTATATCGCTTATACCAATCTATAGTCAACTCCATCGTATCCTCGATTGTTAGTCTAGGCTGCCACCCCAATCTTTGCTTTGCCTTAGTTATATCAAGGAATAAAAGATTTGCTTCATGTGGTTCTTTACAATCCGAGGTATCAATTAAGGTGCCTTTCCCATATGCTTGGGTTAATTGTTTTGCTACTTCCCAGACTGATAGAAATGCATTGTATTCTGGTCCAAAATTCCATCCTTCAGAAAATTCTGTTGGTTGATTAAATAATTTCTCGGCTAATAATATGTAACCTGATAAGGGCTCTAAAACATGCTCCCAAGGTCTAACTGCATGGGGACATCTGATTTTTATCGGTTCATCCTGTTCGATTGCTCGGATACAATCCGGTATAATTCTATCCTTAGCCCAATCACCACCACCAATAACATTACCTGCTCTTACACTAGCGATGGCCTTACCATGGATATTATATTCCTTCGTGTTAAAAAACGAATTACGATACGAGGATATTAATATTTCTGCGCATGCCTTGCTAGAGCTATAAGGATCATAACCTCCAAATCGATCGCTTTCTCGATAGCCCCAAATCTGCTCCTTATTCTCATAGCATTTATCCGTTGTAATCATTATTCCTATTCGTGTTTCGCTTGTATTTCTGATACATTCTAAAACATTCATTGTGCCCATTACATTGGTTTCATATGTATCCCTAGGATTCAGATAGGATTCCCTTACAAGAGGCTGTGCCGCCATATGAAAAACAATTTCTGGATGATATTGTATAAAAACCTCATGAAGATGCTTTATATCCCTGATATCTCCTCTGATATCTATTATTTTTTCCCCGATACCACTTAACACATAATTATCTAATTCTGAATATGGCTCCAAAGCATACCCTATCACCTCGGCACCCATTTCATGCAGCCATATGGAGAGCCAGGAACCCTTGAATCCAGTATGTCCTGTTATGAGAACTTTTTTTCCTTGCCAGAAGTTATTGTCCATAGTTTGTCCTTTCTCGCTTAAATGGGCTTACTCACTCCATAACTTCCACGGTGCTTGTCCACTTAGCCAATGTCTTTCTAAGTAGTCCCTATCTCTTATGGTATCCATCGGCGACCAGAAACCATCATGCTTAAACGCTACCATCTCACCATCCTCAGCTAGCTTCTCATAAGGCTCTGCTTCAAGCATTTTACTAGTATTCTCAAGATATGTAAATATCCCCTTGTTGAAAACCGCAAACCCAGCATTTACCCATGCCTGATCCTGTTTTGCCTTTTCTTTAAAGGAATTCACATGATTGTTATTATCATCAACTTGAATGGCCCCAAAACGACCAGCCGGTCTCGTAGCAGTGATAGTTGCAATCTTCCCTTGCTTTGAATGGAAATCAACCAGTGCATTAATATCAATGTCAGCGACACCATCTCCATAAGTCATCATAAAAGGCTCATCTTCAACATATTTTTGTATCATTTTAATTCTTCCGCTAGTCGTTGTATGAAGTCCTGTATTTACCAAGGTTACCTTCCAAGGTTCAGAATTATTCTGATGAATTTCCGTAGAATTATTGGCTAAATCAAAAGTGACATCTGATTGATGCATGTAATAATTCATAAAGTATTCTTTAATCATATGACCCTTGTAGCCACAACAAATAATAAAATCATGGTATCCAAAATGTGAATATATTTTCATGATATGCCATAAAATGGGCCTTTCGCCGATATCTACCATTGGCTTTGGCTTTAAATGTGATTCTTCACTAATTCTAGTTCCCATACCACCTGCTAAGATTACAACCTTCACTCAAATACCTCCTATTCAAATTTAGATTATTTCTTATCTAAAATAAACTTCTTTATTGTTTTAATCATATAATTTAATTTATCATCATTCATTCCTGGATACACACCGATCCATAAGGTATTGTTCATAATTTTATCTGTATTCTCCAATGTACCGACAACACGATATCCGGTCCCATCCATTCTCATTTCATCAAAGCAGGGATGTTTGATAATATTTCCAGCAAATAAATTTCTTGTTTGAATATTATTATATTCTAAATATGCTGCCAGATCATCCCTTGTAAACAATGCTCTCTCAGAAACAGTCATTAAAAATCCAAACCAACTAGGGTCCGAGTTAGGAGTAGCCTCCGGAAGAATAATTAAATCCTCCATATCAAGTAAAGATTCCCTTAGAATACTCCAATGTTTTTTCCTGAGTTCTGTAAAGTTATCTATTTTTTTTAATTGAGCGCACCCAATGGCAGCTTGCATATCAGTAGCCTTTAAATTATACCCAAAATGGGAATACACATATTTATGGTCATATCCTAATGGGAGCTCACCAAATTGCTGCGTGTAACGATGATTACAACTACCATCTGTCCCAGGCGCGCACCAGCAATCTCGTCCCCAATCACGAAAAGAATTAACAATTCGGTTCAGTAGTAAATCATCGGTATAAACTGCACCTCCTTCCCCCATCGTAATATGATGAGGCGGATAAAAGCTTGAGGTTCCAATATGTCCTATGGTACCTGTCTGCTTCCATTCTCCGTTATAATAATACTTTGACCCTAAGGCATCGCAATTGTCTTCGATTAGCCACAGGTTGTGTTTATCGCAGAAATCTCTGATATATTGTAAATCGAAGGGATTGCCTAGGGTATGAGCTATCATGATTGCTCTCGTCTTATCAGACAAAGCCTCTTCTAATTTAGTCACATCCATATTATACTGAGGGATCGTTATATCCACAAATACAGGAACTGCTCCGTATTGGATGATTGGTGCAATTGTAGTAGGAAAGGCAGCTGCAACTGTTATGACTTCATCACCTTTTTTGATTCTCCTGTTTCCTAATTTATAAGAAGTCAAAGCCATAAATGCTAAAAGATTTGCGGAGGAACCAGAATTAACTAAGGAACAGTACTTTATGCCTAGGAATTTTGATAAGCCTGTCTCGAATTCATCGGCATAATGTCCCGCTGTTAGCCAGAATTCTAAGGAGGAATCAACGAGATTAATTAGTTCCTCTGAATCAAATACCCGACCGGCATAATTCACACGATTGCCTTCTATATACTTCTCCTCAGGATAAAACTTTTCTTTATGATATTCATTTACAAGATCTAAAATTTGATTTTTTATTATTTGTTCTCTATTCAACTTATACTCCTATTTTCAGTGTTTGTGATTAAAATACTTATCTATTCAAAATTATAAAAATAATTATATTCATTAAAGCTTATTTATATGAATCCATTTAATGATAAATTTTAATTTCCTCCTCAGGGATATCTTTTGACATAAAATAGTTATATTGACTTTGATATTTCTTACCCATCATTTCTAATATTTCAACTGCTTCGAATCTTCCTGGATGAGTTGTTATTAATGCATAATCAAAAACCAACTTTTTAACTTCTATTGGCTTAATAATTTTTATACCAAATAATTCCCCCTCAGCAAAGTTATCTGCTATTGCAATTAATTCAGCGTGGGGAAATTTTTCTTTCATCACAAGGTACGCCTTATTGCCATGTACTCCTGCTCCCCAAATAACATAACGAAAAATGTCATTCTTATTATATAATTGTTCTAAATAAATCAATCGACGCATTAACTTTAAATTATACTCGCAATGAATACGATTTTCATAATAACTACTTAATTCATATAATTCTTTTTTATTTCTAAGAATTTTCTTTATACTATGTTCAAATAGATTGAATATCTTATCTTTTACTTCTTCAATTTCTATAGGCTTGGGATTCCAATCAATACTCGCAAAGTCTTCTTTCGTATACATCGGAAGATATTTATCAAGCCATGCAAATCTTTCATCAATATTGTCTCCAACAATAATAACCGGAATTCCCAATGCAGCACATGGTGAGGCTGCATGTAGTCTTGAGGTAACAACTAAGGTAGCTTCCTTTTCATATCTTTCTAATAGAGATTTTGCATAATTATCTATTCGTATTCTATCTTCTTCCGTCATTGGATATTCTTTGATCGGGATTTCATGTTTGATATACTCGCAATTTTCTTTTAAAGGTTTTGGAATATATTGCTCAAGTGATTCTGGTATATCAACAAAGAACACCTTAGTCACGATAGGTTCTAGTTTTCGTTTCGGTAAGGTAATAGTTAAACAACCGCTCAGATAAGCTTCAATGCCTTTTCTTCTTAATAATTTCATCGTTGCTTCATCTCTACAACCAATTGGGTCATGCTTTTTAAAATATCCGATTAATTTATCGCATTCTTCAACTGAAAACTCAAAACTGATAAAAAAGGGAATAATTTTAGTTGAAGTAGGAATTTGATTAAACCTTCTATAATGAGAAAAATATCCAGCCATAGGAACAATAACATACTCTCCATCATAAAATTCCATCTCTGTATCGTTAATGTCAATAATATCTGCTTCATTTATACCCATTCTTCGATAAAAATTATCTACTGCGTATGTCTGCATATTATCACCAATATTTGTCATTACATTTTCTGTATCAGAAAATGCTTTACTAGTATAACGATAAATCAATCTACCAAACTTCATTATTCTCTCCTTTCTTCAACTCCAGATTTTTTAAAATAACATCTGTAAACTCATCAATATTATCATTACAATCATAAGAAGGTAATAGGCATTTCTTGCACATCTCATAATTTTTCATATTTCCCTCAAGCATGTTAATCCATAATTTATTTAAGATTTGTCCATTCCAAATATTAATTAGCTTTTCTTTTGATACATCGCCAATTACTAATTTCCGCTTCCAATCTGCACAGCAAGCCGTTACTTGCCCCTCTGGATTAATTAGAAAAGAGTAAAAGGGAAAGGGACAAACATTAACATTTTTTACTACTTGGCCATGTACTCCTAACTGGGTCTTTAATTGAAAGTTTTCTTCTAATTCGTTAAAGTCAGACCATAGTGGTATAACATTATCAATGAATATTCGATCACAGATATCACCAAATAAAGCAAAGAATTTTTGCTTGTCCTCCTCAGTTGGTACTGCTACATCAACAATTTTAACGTATATCTCACATTTCCCCTTGTTTTCATATAAATCACGAATATTATCACGAAACTTATTAAAATCAATCTTTGCTTTGGATAAATCAAGATATCCTTCCTCATCCACAGCCTCTACTGAGATTCGAATTCGATGAAGGCCAGACTGTACGAGTTTTCTATTTAAGTCAGGCTGTAAGAGGCTTCCATTGGTAATAATCTCTATAAAATCAGCAATATTCTTCTTCTTGGCATAAGCTATCATTTCAGGTAAATGAATATTAATCAAGGGTTCACCTTGACCATTAATTCGAAGTACTTTCAGTTTTTGAGGAAATTCAGATAAATCATCTATAATTTTTTTAAACAAATCCAATGGCATATTTTGTTTTTTAAAGTCTTGTTTTTCATCACTCGCATGCATTGCACAAAACTCACATTTAAAATTACATAAATTGCATGGGTCAATAGCAATGGTATATGGGGTAGAAAGTGGAATTACATCCTGTAACTTACTTCTATTCATATTTACTAAATTTTCATTCTTTGCTTTCATTTGAATACCTCATTATGTTGCTGTTTTTAATATTTTTGAGTATCTCTTTTATATATTCCGCCACCACAGCTAGTAATAGTTTTATTCCTGTTAAACGAAAAAACCGTAACATCAGCTAAATCACCTATATTACTACCCTTATATATTGCCCTTGTGCTGCTGCATCGGCAATAACTGGCAAACCATATTTTTCACCTATTTTTTTTGATACGATCCATATCTGCAGGCATTCCCAAAGTATAAGCTGGCAAAATTGCAGCTACTTTTTCCCTGATTTTATATGTAGCAAAGCCCCATCAGTCATCTTTGTTTCAGAAGAAAGCTGCTCTTCTAGTATATCGGCAGATTTTGTCCAAGATATTACATCGATATTCAAATACTATGGTCCAGCACCACAATGTGTAACAGCATTTGCTGTGGCTATAAATGTAAAAGAGGGTATAATGACAAGATTATCTTTCCCAACTCCACATACCTCTAGAGCCATATGCAAACCAGAAGTTCAAATGATGTTGCTACTGCATACTCTATGCCGGATTTTATACTAGTGTACTGCTCCAAACGTGTTACAAACCTCCCCACAAAGGAATCAAAGGTTGTATCAATACACTGATTCAAATATTTTCTCTCATTCACGTTAAATTAGGTACCGCTAATGGAAGCATATCTTTTCTTCTTTCATTTATATATATTTAAACATTGTATATATCCGTTTTATATTGACTAATATTTTCTCTCATCCACTGTATTGTTTCAGAAATACCCTGTTCAAATGTATATTGCGGAGTCCAGTTAGTGAGGCTTTTTATCTTCTCATTAGATCCCAGCAGTCTTTCTACCTCGCTATTTGAAGGCCTCAACCTATTCTCATCACTTATAATTTTTGCATTGGGATTTATCTGTCGTATCAATTCATCTGCAAGACTTCCTATTGAGATTTCTTTTTGTGTAGCAATATTAATTTCATGTCCAATAGTCATATCTGATTTCAAAATTTCTATAAATCCACTGACGGTATCTTTTACATAATTAAAGTCTCTGGTAGGTGATAATGATCCCAATTTGATTTCTTCTTTTCCCCCCAGCAACTGCATAATTATTGTAGGAATAACAGCTCTGGCTGATTGTCTCGGTCCATAGGTGTTAAAAGGTCGCACAATAGTAACAGGTAGGTTGAAGCTTCTATAATAGGATTCTGCCAAACGATCTGCGCCTATTTTTGTCGCCGAATAAGGAGATTGCCCTTGAAATGGGTGTTTTTCATCGATAGGTACATATTGTGCCGTTCCATATACTTCAGAAGTAGACGTTACTAAGACACGTACATTTCCGGAATCTCTTGCGGCATTTAATACATTTAACGTGCCCTTTACATTTGTATCTACATAGGCATCAGGAGCATAGTAGCTATATGGTATCGCAATTAATGCTGCCAAATGCATCACTGCATCCACACCTTTCAATGCCATTCTCACCGCATAGGGATCTCTGACATCTCCACTAAATATTTCTATTCGGTCTAATTGTTCTTTCGGCAATTTGTCCAACCACCCCCAACTATTGAAGGAATTATAACAGACAAATGCTTTCACCTTATACCCTTCTACTAATAGCTTTTCTACTAAATGGCTACCGATAAAACCATCAGCACCTGTAACTAAGACATTTTTCTCACTCATATATCTGTTCTCCTGATATTTCTATCAACTCATCCTGTTTAAAATCTCGAATTGCTTTCGTTCCCAATATATTGGGCCATTTCATTGGAGATATACCATTTGCAGGCCTTTTGGTAATAAGATTATCTTCTGATAATGTTTCGCCCCTTATAATATCTCTTTTTGCTACAATACTTTTTCTTGCAATTTCTATATTCTTTTCTTCAGCCTTGCAGGGCTTTTTTACTCCATAACCAAAAGCTTTTTCTATGTTCCTTATCGCTTTTATCATAGCCTTTAATTCTTCTGGTTCTAGACTTGCTTTATGATCAGGTCCATCCATTTTTTTATCTATAGTAAAATGTTTCTCTATGATAATAGCACCCAGTGCTACTGCCGCGATTGGGACTTCAATACCTAAAGTATGATCAGAATATCCTACCGGAACTTGAAGTTCCTCCATCATATTAGACATAGCTCTTAGATTTACATCCTCCATATTCGTAGGATATGCTGTTGTACAATGTAAAACTGAGATATCCTCGGTTCCTTCACTTCTAAGAATATTCACTGCTTCCTTTACTTCATCTAAGTTACTCATTCCAGTTGAAATTATAACCTTCTTTTTATAGTTACCAATCTGCTTTAAATATGGATAATTCGTAATTTCGCCGGATGGTATTTTAATAGTTTCCATACCTAAATCCATTAATAATAAAACACTGTCTTCGTCAAATGGTGTAGACATAAATTCTATCTTTTTCTCTTTACAATAAGAAATTAGCTCTTTGTGCATATCTTCCGTAACTTCTAATTTTTTAAGCATCTCAAATTGAGATTCTTGCTTATTTGTAGTAAGCATTTGGTAGTCTGCTTTGGGGGCAGTACGGCATACAAGATTTTCCGCTTTAAAGGTTTGAAACTTAACTACATCTGCACCTGCATCTTTTGCTATATCAACTAACCTTTTTGCCAGTTCTAAATCTCCATTGTGGTTTACTCCAGCCTCAGCAATAATATATACTTTACTCATCGTATCATACCAACCTATCCCCTATTTTAATTGAACCATCATAGCTATACTCTACTACTTCGACCATTGTATCTAAGGTTTTTACATAAAAACCTTCCCTTGTTTTTCCTACAACTTGTCCTACTGTATTTTTATACTGATGTGCTCCCTCAACCAAATGAACTTTGTTGATTTTAATGATATTATCATTAATTTTAGAGACAGCCTGCGGTCCTGGCATACAGATTGCTCTGACGAAATTGAATATTTCTCTACTAGTTTGGTTCCAATGAATTACTTCATCCCCGCTTCTACGCATACCACAATAAAATCCGATCGGATCAATTTCCTTCTGTTTTATCACTTTTATATTATCATTCTGAATTAATTTTATTGCATCATTCAAAATTTCTGCACAGCTAAAATAAGATTTTGTAAGAAGTGTATTATAGTCATCTTCATCATTTATTGGATAAGTACTCTGTAAAATTATATCTCCTGTATCAATTCCTTCATCCATGTAATGGACTGTTATCCCAAATTCTTTTTCATCATTAATTAAAACCCAGTTCAAGATATTTCTTCCTCGATAAAATGGAAGCTTTCCTGCATGGCAATTGATTGTTTTTAATGGAGGTATATTTATAATATTAGTTTTAAATATTTGATTAAATGACATTGATACAAATAAATCTGCTTGATATTCCTTCATCATTAAAATAAACTCGGGAGAATTTATGTTTTCATGATATAACAAATTAATATTGTTATTCTTTGCTAACTCAACCAGTATTGGATCCTTATGATCGTATCTAACACAAATAAATAAAATTTCTATTGTTTCATCTTTAATTAACTTATGAAACGCATTATGTGCCCAAGGTCCATCTGCAAAATATCCAATTTTTAATTTTTCTTTATACATAGGTTCACCTTCTATTTATTCCATAGCATTAATTTATCTATCTCATCATTATCCAAGAATGGAGCCATATCATGTAAAGCTGGAGTTAACATTTTTCCTTCACTATCCATTCTTGATATTACTTTTGGTGTAATAGGGTCATCAAACTGCTGTAAAACCTCAAGTAGAACTCTATTACTAGCTTTTATTAATAACTGGACATATTTCTCCACTTCTTTGTTGTTATGACAGCACATATACTGAAAACCAAAGGTTTCTGCAATTTTTTGAAAGTCAGGGAAACTAACTCCAGTATCTGGAGTACAGCCGATATATGTTCCATTAAAAAAGTTTTTTGTTGTCTGCCGTATTGCACCATATCCATCATTAGAAAAGATTACTACATGAATTGGTAGGTTGTATTGCCTTATTGTCTGGAGTTCTTGGAGATTCATCATAATACTTCCATCTCCAGTAATACAATAAACTTGTTTCTTTGAGGCAACAGCTGCTCCTATTGCTGCCGGTAAATCATAACCCATCGAGCCACAAGTATAATTTGTCATAACTCTCTGTGCTCTTTTTCTTATTCCAATCTGTAATTTGGCCGTATTGGCTGTATTATTGCCTAATGCCAGAATGCTATCCTCAGGTTCATATTCTCTGAATACCTTCCAAAAGAAATAAGAACAAACCCTATCCTCCATAATCAAATTATCTGTCGCTTCAAAAGGTGTGAATCTATTCTTTAACATGTTGCAATAGGCAATCCAGTTCTCATTTACATTAATACTTATAATTCTTTCTTTTATCTCTTGTAAAAATTCTTTTAAACCCGAATGTATAAATCGATGTAGGTGTAAACCAGGTTTTTTAGCCTCGCTTTCATCTACATCGATCATTATTATTCTAGCATTAGGTGCAAACCCTTCTTGATTGAAACCGGTTTGCCTAAATCCCAAGCTATTTCCAAGAGATAAAATCAAGTCTGCATTTTGTAAAATAAAGTTTCCCGTTCGAGGTCCTACATTTCCAGAAGGTCCAAAATAGAGTGAATGTTCCTCATAGAAATTATCACAAACCCACGAACCTCCAATGACAGGGATTCCTAATTTTTCTACAATTTCTTCAAATTCCAACATTGTATTACTACTACGAATCCCTGATCCAGCTAAAATACAAGGTCTGTCTGCCAATCGGATACTTTCTAACAAGTTATTTATTTCATCCTTATCCGGTTGTTTTCCATTACCTAGAACTGACTCTACGGAATATAAATCATCCTCTTCCACAATAGCGCTCTGAACATCCTGAGGAATATCGAGCCATACTGGACCTCTTCTCCCATCCATAGCGATTTTGATAGCTTTGACTAATTCTTTTTTAATCGAGTAGGGATCAATAATTTTAACAGCATACTTTGTCATATTCGAAACAGAATGTATTATATCAAATTCTTGAATTCCACGATATCTTAATGGCAGTCCGGATTTATCAACGGAAATCTCATGTCTAACCTGGCCAGAGAGTATTATCATTGGCAAGCTATCCTGCCATGCCCCCATTACCCCTGTTAAAGTGTTCGTTGCACCAGGTCCTGAGGTTACACAAACTGCTGCCATATTTCCACTAAAACGGGCATATGAATCCGCTGCCATTGCGCAGGCCTGTTCATGATGATTAAAATATTTATTTATGTTATCATTTATGGCTAAAGCATTATCTAAATACATTGCACCACCACCAACTACGGCGAAGCAATCTACAATACCATTTTCCACTAAAAGATTTATAATAATATCAGCTACACGCTTTTTCATCAACTACTCCATTTTCATATTTATATTGTAAAATACCTTCTTAATATCAAGTTTATTATTATCAAGATAATTATCAATGACATGTGTTATTTTTTCTGATGCAGTACCATCTCCATAGGGATTTTCAATCTGTTGAAGTTGTTTCTGGAACTCTGCAGAAAATACTTTTTGTATCGCATCTGATATTTCTGTAGATATTGGCTTACAATTAATAACAGATGCCGCCTGTGCTCTCCCTCTTTGCCTATCACCGATATTAATAGTTGGGATTTTAAAAGAAGGTGCTTCTATAATTCCACTTGATGTATTACCTATAACAAAACTACAGTATTTCATTGCAGATAGATATTTTAAAGCTCCTAAAGAAGTAAATGCTTTATACTTATTCGGATCTTTGGTTGATAAGTCATCAATCATTTTATTAATCACCCTGCCATCAGCGTCGGCGTTTGCTTTTGTTATGACGACTTTTATATTATCGACTTTATCTAACGCCAATATAATCTCTGTAAACTGGGATAGCGCTGTCCCATATTCTAATGTTACTGGATGAAATGTTAATAATGTATATGGTGTATCTGTAGTAATTCCAAGAATTTGCTCTACTTCGGATTTATCAAGCAATTGAGTTTTATATATATTTTCAACTCCCAAAGCACCAACAGTAAACACCCTATCAGGTGTCTCTCCCAATTGTATTACTCTGTTTCGATACTCCTGTGTGGTTGTAAAGTGCAAATAACTCATTTTGCTAACAGCATGTCTTATCGCTTCATCAATAGCTCCCTCTGTCGTCTCTCCACCGTGTATATGTGCTATAGGGATTCTAGAATTTAATGCTGCGCAACAAACGGCAAGCGTTTCGTATCGATCTCCCAATAAAATTAATAAATCTGGCTTTTTTCTCTCAAAATAATCTGCAAAACCAATCAAAGCAATACCCATACTCTTTGATATTGCACTAGAGGTATCAGCACTCAAAAGGATTTCAATCTTTTCATCTATTTGAAAGCCATCCTCCTCAATCTCTTTATATGTTTGGCCAAATTCTGGCGAAAGGTGCATTCCTGTAGCAACAATTTTAACCTCATACTTAGATAAATTGATTAGGCTACTTATTAAATTTTTTAATAATCCATATTCTGCTCTTGTTGCAGTCACTATACAAACCCTTTTCATTCGTTCAGCACCTTCTAAATAAGTTTTTTATACATCTAATCTTTTCTTCATTAACTCCAGTTCCTCAATTTGTCCCATATCCATAAAAGCATTTTCGGAAATTGAATAGATACCTATTTTTTCACCTTTTTTTTGATAACGATCAATAATATCAGGAAATCCAATACATTCATTATAGTCCATCTCATTTATCACTCTTGAGTTTACAATATAAAAACCAGTATTAATCAAATAATTTCTTTCCGGTTTTTCTGTTGTTCCCAAATATTTACCATCTGGATCAGTAAACAAAACACCATAAGGTATCTTGTCAATCTTTTTTGCAGCAACAATTGTAATAAAATTCTTATTCACCTTATGATACTGATATAATTCTAAATAATTCGAATCAATTAAAATATCACAATTACTTAAGATGAAATCAGATTCTATTTTATTCTTCAGCAGCACCAAACCTCCCCCTGTACCCATAGGAATATCTTCATCGATAAAATCTAGGGAGTAATCTTTTTCAATGTTATCAAAATATGATTTAATCATATTTTTTTTATGATTTACTATCATATAATATTTGTTACACCCGCAATCTTTCAATCGGTTCATAATATGTTCCGCAATTGGTAGTTCACCAACTGGTATTAAAGCTTTCGGTAATATTTTAGTATATGGATATAGCCTTGTTCCTTTACCACCAGCCATAATAATTACAGGTATATTCATCTTTTCTTTACTTTTTACTATTACATTGTTACGAAAGAAAATAGAAACAATCTCTTGATTGTTATTTAGAATCGGAACTGAATACAATTCACTTTTGTTAAAAAACTCTTCTATTTCATCTGTTTCATTTTCATAAAAATATTTAGGTGAATAATTTGCTATATGCTCAACTAATTTATGTGGATCTCCATCCTGTAATAAATATCGACGAACGTCTCCATCTGAAATAGAAGCCCTTAATTGTCTATTAAATACTACATAGACTATTTTACAGCGATATTTTTCCAATCTTTCTACTGCATTGTGTATTGTATCACGTTCACTTACCATTAAATTTTCTAATTTCATCTCATCACCACTTTCATTCGTATACTTAATTTATGAAAGTCTTTAAATTCCATCATCAAGTATAGTTAAAAAAATAAAATCTACTGATATAAAAGTTTTTGCCTGTCAATCAGATCTAAATTCTGTTGATACCAGGCAATCATTTTTCTAATGGAATCTTCGATTGGTTCGGATTTATAATTATAAATTTCATTCATTAATCTACCACAGGATGCTGTATATTCTTTATCATATCCTTCACTCGCAATTAACACTGGCGCACTATTTTTCGTTATTGTGTTGATAATATCAGCCAATTCCTTTAAATCATATTTTTTTCCTGAAACAGCATTGTAATCATGATAGTTCGGTGTTGCTTCTATAGCCCATTCGACTATTTTACATAGATCATCAATAAATAAGTAATCAAATACTGTATTTTGCCTAATTGTGATGGGATATCCATACAATGCCTTACATATGGCATTTGAAATAAATCTTTTCTGCCAGATTTCATATTTACCAAAGATTCCAAATAGCCTAAAATTATATATATTTTTACTAATCATTGCACTTTTAGAGATTTGATGCAAACAGAAGCCATAAGTATCTTCAGGGATTTTTCGGTCAAATTCATCTTCTACAATACTATTTATTGGTAATTCTCTTGCGTATTCAGCGCCTGATCCAAAATAAATCATTTTTCCATATAAATTGTTAAAGCGCTCTAAGTTTGTATACATACGTAGTCTATGCTCTAAATAATATTGATTAAACTCTCTAATATCCAATGCATTAATAATTACATCATAATAGTTCTTACTCAAATGCTCATAAATATTTATTTCACTTAAAGCATCTAATTGGATTTTCATTGGAGCATATACTAAATATTTATCTTTAAAATAATCATACATATTTTTACCTATAAAACCGGTTGATCCTAATATTAATAATTTTTTCATATGTTGTATATCACCTTTACTCTTTATACTTATTTTATTTTTTTATAGGCAAGAAAGCATATGGATATACTTTTAACCATACTACCGGATACATATAAGTATATCTAACTAGTTTTATTTTATTTTTAATATAATATCTTGTACTACTACTTTTTGCAGATAAAATAAAACCTTTAATCGTTGTTGTAAGAGTATTTACATATACATCATTCAAAGCTTTTATGCTATAACCACTTTTCAAACCACTAGTGTAAAGTAACTGTTTCCATCTATATACAAATATTTCATATATATCATAGCTTGCAGCATTATTTCCTCCTCGTGCAGCAATACAAACATCTTTTAAAATAGCCATTTTTGTATTTCCTCTTGTTGTTAATAATGCAATATGGCTAACCATAAAATTCGTACCAATAAATTGAGAAATGTTTTTAACGCGTTTCATATATTTCATATTATAAACCATAGAAGAAATAAATGAAATCCATATTCCAACCTTACGAATAAACTCATCCTTGTCCTTAGTATATAGGTTCTCCTTAATATCTAAATTCGGTTTTGTACATACTCCAGTAAATTTTTTATTAAAGCTACATGTATTTAGACTTATTAATGCTAAATCCGGAAAACAATGAATACAATTTAAAATATTGTCAATACACCCATGCAAAGGAATATCATCATCACAAAGGATAAATAAATATTTTCCTCTTGCCATGTAAAACAAATTTCCTATGTTAAATCCTCCAACACTGGATTCATATCTATGATATTTAATATAACTATGTTTATTAATATATTCCTCCATCATAAGCGGAGTATCATCTGGTGAAGCATTATCCGACACAATCACTTCAATATTATCTTTTATTTGTGGTATTAAGTACTCTAAACATTCCTTCAAATAGTTTTTTCTATTATAAGTTGGTATTGCTATTGTTAATAATATGTCGTCCTCCATAATATAATTTTTCCCTTTCCTATAACCGCAGTTCCTTTTGCCTCAATTGCTTAATCACTCTCGCTGGAATTCCTCCAGCAACCGAATATTCAGGAATATCCTTTGTAACAACAGCTCCAGCCCCTATAATAGCGCCTTTACCTATTCTTACATTAGGAAGAATCACTACATTCTCACCCAGCCATACATTATCACCGATAATGATTTCACCTTTCGATACGAGTTGTCTTTTTGCTGGAGTAATATCAAGTTCATTGGTATCTATATTTCCATGAAAGTGATCTAGAATAGAAACATTACTAGCTATAACAACGCCATTACCAATTTTTATATGATTAATACAGCCAATATGACAATTAGGTTGTATATTTACATTATTTCCAATCTCAATCAGTGGATTCTTTCTGCCACATATATGCTTCACTTTATAAACTTCAATTCTCAAATTCCGATAGGCGATAAAACAATCTCCTATCTTAATAAATTCTTCGCCTACCATACGAACTGGATATTCAAATTTGGCGTTTCTCCCAACCTGCTTTATTGCCTTAATAACTATTTTGGAATAAACCGAATTCAAAATTTGTGATAACATTCTTAATCCTTGATAATTTATTAATGCAATCATCGAATTCACTCCTTATTTAATTTATTATCTCTGGAATATAATATCTTCCAAGGAGATAACTGGGTAATCCACAACATCACTTATTTCTGATGAGATTACTTCATAATCAAAGATAGGTGTTACAATAATTGCATCGACTTTTTTGATGTTAGTACTTAATTCACAAAATTCTAAATTGCTGTGATTATTTTCCGGATATTTATCGATCGCATACAATACTTGGATTGACGAATTCTCTAATTCCTCGTAAAGTCTATTCCCGAGCTCTCCCATTCCATAAATAGCAATTTTTTTATAATTCATATATAACATATAATCAATAATAGATTTTTTTTGACCTTTTAGTAAAAGCCATTCGTTAGTTAACTGATAATATTTACGAAATTTATCTTCTTTTCGCTTTAATAATTTGTTTTCCTCATCCTTCTTTTTCGTAATGAAGTAAAAAGTTATAGTACTTCCTATAATACCACTAATTAAGCTAATAACGATTATATTAAACTGATTTCTTTTCAATTATAATCAACCTACTTTCCTTCAATTGTCTCGTTTATTGCTTGTCTAACCGAATGAAGGTATGCATACCCGTATTTCTTATCCGGTTCAAGATAGGCAGCTTCAGACCATTCATTCCATGCATTAATAAACAAAAATTCATTGTTTAGTTGCACTGATCGCTTAATTTGCTGCTTTAAATATTGTTTAAACTTTTGTGGCGACCCCCCATGTATGATTAGCCCTTTTTTCCCTTTTCGAGGGGTATTATCCCAATCCACAAAGGCTCCTAAGTATACCTTTTTGTTTTTATTTCGGTGTTCTCTGCTAGTAATTACTTTATAGCAATCATCATAGGATATTTTATCTAAATAAAGCTGACTAAACGGTGTATTTTCATATTTCTCCAGCTTCCTTAATCTCTGACGTCTTTTTTCTAGTACTTCCTGGCCTAATTCTCTAATCGAACGCATTGGCTCAAATTCAATAGAAGCATCAAATTCTCTGTGCCTATTATCTATTTCATAAACAGTTTCCATGGATATAAAATAAATTCCTTTTAACCCATTTTCAACCGCTAACTTTTTCCATAGATTTAACATTTGGTCACATTTTAATATATGAAAAGAGCGGTAAATTAAAAATACAGGCTTATCATCCATCCGAATATATCTTTTATCATTAAATAATGGTAACAAATACATAAAATGTTTGGTCCAATCTCTTTCGTCACCATAATCTTGAACCTGTAGTAACTCTTTCTCGCCTTCTTTTCCATTCCAGGCTTTGGTCCACGGTTCGTTAGCCCAAGATAGGCAAAAGGGTAAATTAGCTTTTGAATTACAAAGTAATTGCTCAACTGGCTTTTCAAGAAGTTGTTTCCCACAAAACCAATAATGATAAAAGCAAAATCCACCAATTCCATATTTTTCTGCTAATTTCATTTGCTCTTCCATTACATTTTGGTCTAACAAATTATAGTAATTATCCTGTAATGGTTCTCTTGGCTGATAATGCTTATTAAATAATGGCTTAGCTTTCCTTACACTTGTCCACTCGGTAAACCCTTTTCCCCACCATTTATCATTTTCCGGTATTGTATGAAATTGTGGTAAATAGAAGGTTAATATCTTCATTTTCCTAACCCATCCCTTTTTTTAATTTATATCTTATATTTATATTGGTTGTTTTTCACAGCATTAAACTGTACTTTATGCTTCGTAAACGACATCCTCGAGAGATATGATAGCACAATTCACTTTACTACTTAAATTCTCCTTAATCTCATCAAATGCAAAAGTAGCGGTCACTATAATTGCATCTACACTTTCAAGTTCATCATCTACATCAACTATCTCTAATTCGGAATAAACGCTTCCGGCAGACTTGTCAATTGCATATCTTATTTTAACATTACCACTATTTTTAAATTCTTCATAAAACCTGTTACCCATTTCTCCCATGCCATATATCGCAATTGTTTTATAACCATTTTTAACAAAATATTGATCAAGGGATTTACCGCTATTTTTTAGCACAAACCATTGATTTAATATATTATAATAATCTTTAAATTTATTAACCCTGTTCGTTTCCTTTCTTATTTCTTTGTTTTTCAATATACTGCATGTTATACCCCCTATCACAACTCCTACAAAAATTGCTCCAATTATCGTTACAGTTTTTAATTCCTTTTTCATTCTTACCTGTCCTTTCAAATAATATATTCGTACATAAAGTTCAGACTTATCTATTAATCTGATAAAAGCTACTATGTAATTTTTAGCTTGTTATCCACTACCTATTTCTTTATTTATTAGCCTCTATCATATTATATCTCATACCTTTTTATTGCTCTTACTAGGCCTCTGACTAATCTTTGTTCTTTATTCTTATGTGTTTCCTTATTGATGAAGAACATATACCCTCTGGATGTAGTTATCTCGTATGGAATTTGTTTGAAAAAATCGATTATTTTCTGTTCATCATTAATGTTATGATAAGCACAAATATCCATTTTTAAACTTTTACTTCTTTTTAGTAATTCCACAGCCCCTTTTAGTCCTTTGATTTCTTCACCTTCAATGTCCATTTTTATAAAATCAATATTTTCAAAACCAATTAATTCATCAATTGTGATATTATTTTCATCATTGAAATCAGTCAAAAATTTCTCTACAATAATAACCTTATCACCATATTCTTTAAAGGTATTTTTTAACGCTTTAATCCATTCTCTGTCCATTTCAACTAAATAAATCTTACTCACCTTATCAATAATGTCTAGTGCAAAATTTCCCTCTGCCACACCAGCATCAATAACTATATCCCCTTCTTCCACTTGCATTTCTGGTGTAACATATCGGTGTGGTGAAGCGATATCCTGCTCCTTAATGAGAAATTTATAATAGTTAATAACTTTTTCTTTATTTTTAAAGCTCTCCTTAAAATACATTCTCTTCCCGTTATGTAAGACATAGAACATATTTACATCGCAGTCAAACTGAACATCAACTTCATAATTATCATATTTTCTACTAAATTCATAATTGAAAACTTCTAAGTCGTGCTTTTCAAGATATCTGATAACTTCAACGATTTCATCACGTTCTAACTCATTTTTATAATATTCAATTAATAAGTTTTTAATAAAATGTAAATTGTTTACAATTTTATTTGCATTTACATGATAGGTTTGTGTTAATTGATGATAAATATCCTTATAGGCAGTACTGCAAATAATAATTTTATCGTAATTTATTTTGTAAAGGTCCTCAGGCGCAATTACTTTTACACCATTTAATAGTTTATTTTGCATCTCCCTGTTATTATCAACATACGCTACTTTTTGATACCTATTTTCATCAAAATTAATCATAACTTTCTCTGCGCCTGAACCAGTTCCAAATATAACTATTTTCTCCATCTGTATCACTCCCACATGTAAAATGCCTTACCTACTTTATCTCCATAACGTTTTCTACACATAGTAATTACTTCTTTTGCATTATCTAACTGCAGCTCCATTGCCTGTTTTGCAATTGATTTCAAAGCCCGATATATTTGTTCTAACTCATCCTTATTATTTATAATACCTTCTTCTTTAAATATCTTATTAATAATAGTGATTTCATCTTCCCTCAATTTAAACCCAGTCTTCTCTAAGGCGTAGGTATGTATACTGCTAATTGCTTTAATTCTCTCTTCACTCTCTTGCTCCAATGCTCTCTTTGTTTCATTGTTATGACCCATTCTATAAAGTAAAAATACTTCATCTAAATTTACAATCTTCCCATGTAGCGAACATTCTACCCAAAATTTATAATCCTCCGCCCCATAATAATTATTTTGATACCTAATGCCAAATTTATTGATAAAGCTTTTTCGAAACATCGCTGTCCCGTTGGATATTGTATTGCCCAACATTAAATAGGCTTTAATATACTTAGGGTTGGTACGAATAATCGTATGCTTATTCGTTAACTCTCCGTTCTCATCTATTTTCCAATATTGTCCTGCAACTACATCTACATCCCGATTTTCGTCTAAATATTGAACTTCCTTTTCTAAGCGAGTTGGTGTAGCGATATCATCATTATCTAGTAAAGCTATGTATTCTGTACTACATAATTCAAGTCCCTTATTACGAGTCCCAGAAATTCCCATATTCACTTTGTTTCTTACTAGTCTTATTCTCTCATCGTCATATTGTTTAATTATATCAGCGCTACCATCTGTTGAAGCATCATCGATTAAAAGTAATTCAAAATTAGAATATGTCTGATTTAATATGCTATCAATCGCTATCTTAAGATATTTCTCTGCATTGTAAACTGGCATTATAACAGTAACACGCTTCATTATACTTCCCCCTAACTTTTAATTTATGTCAATAAAGAAGTTATCAGTTTCATTACTTTATTATATTTCGCAATTTTTTTATTTCATCATCATAATAATTTAATTCAATATAACCTTCTAAATAGTCTTCTAGATTAACTACAAGAATTGAAGAATTGATCCGTTGAACTGACTCATAAATTTTACAACAGAAGCTTGGATTAACTACAATAATCACATTAATTTTATTCATAATATTATCTTCTTGCGTAATTTCTCCGATATTAAATTGTTGGTCGCTTGTTGAATTTTTTATTAAATACACATTATGTTTTTTATCTAAACTTTGAAGAAAAGCCAACTTTTTCAAATCTGCTCCCTTTATATCAATAACTAAATTCTTTGATTGTAACTCATCAAGTAACTTATATATTTTTACTTTATGTTTACTATAGTATTTGTGATAGTATATATAACTTTCTTTTCTCTTGCCCAGCTTTTTCATAATTGTTTTTCGGTGAGTATTCCACAATACTGCCAGCTTCGGACTGATACGATTCATTTTCATTAATATTCTGTCTTCTCCAATTATGTTTAAATAATAGGGGTTTGATTGATACGAAGGAAAATTTCTCATTATATAGTCTCGTGTTTCTTTCATGACATGAATTGGTATTTCATCGTATTTAGATACACAGTTATTTAGTATTTTAAGATATCGTCTATTAATAATATAGTATTCAATTTCGTTTTTGTATTTTTGATAGTATCCTTTTTTCTTCATTTCATCAACAAATAGATCAACTACCTTAATTTGTTCTAAGTGGTGTTCTGTATTTCTGGAATTTAAGATAGAAGTTTTTCTCTGCAGATAATAATATAAAGCTTCTGGAACCATAGCAGCTTTAGTCAAATTGATAGCAATTTGGAGCATAAAAAAGCTATCTTCATATTTTAAATGTTCTGGAAACAGAATGTTATTGTCCATTATTATATCCCTTTTAAACAATTTACCCCAAGCGTAGGATGGCTTATGAAAATAGCCTCGTATTTTGTTTTCACTTATTTCGCCAGCAAATTCAGGCGGATACAGAAAATCATTCTTTAAATGTTTCCCTGCTTCATCAATTCTTTGAAACATACAATATGTTAACTCACTACTTGTTTCTTCTGCCTTTTGATACATTTTATCAAACATTGTAATATCTACATAATCATCACTATCGACAAATGATACATACTTACCTTCCGCAACTTTAATACCTTCATTTCTTGCTCCACCGAGACATTTGTTTTCGCTTAAATAGATACATTTTATGTTTGAATATTTTCCTACATATTCCCTCATGATAGCTGCTGAGTTGTCAGGTGACGCATCATTCACCAATATAATTTCAATCTCCTGTAGTGTCTGTGACACCAGTGAATCAATGCATTTAGGTAAATATTTTTCGACATTATAAATCGGGACAATAATACTTACTTTTATCACACAACCCCCCCTCTCAGCTATAACTCAAGTAATTAACTTTATAAAATTTCATTTAATATCTCTATTATATCTTCAATCTGAATATCCACCGGATTATTATCCATTCTTCCAGCTGTAAAAGACATCTCTGCTATCATCTTAATATCCTCTTTATGAATTCCAAACGAGCTCAATCTTAATCGTTGTATATCTCTACATATCTCATCCAGCCATTCTTGCATATCATCAATTGAGGACCCACCATATGAGTTCATAAATTCATCTATTTCGACAATACTCTCTCTGTTTAATCTCATTATTGGTATTAGGGTAATGGCTGCTGCAAATCCATGTTCTACTCCATATCTCATAGTTAAAGGGTAGGAGATAGAATGGCATGCCGTAGTTCTAGTATTGGCAAAGGCAAGCCCTGCAAATACGGAACCCAAGCTCATCTTCGTTCTATATTCTAGATGATCAGGGTCCTTCAGTACCTTAGGTAAATATTTAGTTATAAGATGTATTGCTGATTTTGATAGCTCTCTGCTAATTGCGTTGCTTTTTTTAGACCAATAACTTTCTATTGCGTGTGTCAACGCATCTAGTCCAGTACTTAGGGTCAATCGATTTGATAATTTCATGGTTAATTCAGGAATAATATATGCTACACTTGGTGCCAACCAGGGAGCATCTACTGACATTTTCATTTCTCTGCTACTATCCCATACTGTTGCCCATCTAGTGACCTCAGATCCAGTTCCCGCTGTTGTAGGAACAGCAATAAATTCAACCTTTTTCTCATGTTGAAGGTATTCTTTTTTTATAATAGCATCCTTTATTACTTGTGAAACCTGTGTTCTCTTATAAGATAGGGCGATGATTGCTTTTGCCAAATCAATCACACTGCCACCACCACACGCAATTACTATCTCATAATCAACAGCTATTAAATTCAATGCTTCCAGAATATCCATTTCCGTTGGATTTGGTGGTGCTTCTACAATATGGGTAACATGATTGTTCTTTTTTAAATCTTCAATTATTTCAGAGAAACCAAATCGTTCCATCATACGCACCGACATGACCAATAAAATATGCTTATTTATAAATTTGCCGCCATAGAGGTATTCCATTGTTTGCTCATAGTTTACAAAGCTTACCTTGGTCGGTATATTATAATGAAAATCCATGATTCCTCCCATTATCTTTACTTATTTATTTGGAACTTACTGCATTATTTTTGACAAACCTCATAAATTCTTTTTTATTATCAATTGGCTTAATTGTTGGCCTAGTAAGGTTTTCCCTAGAGGACACATTTAACAGTATTTCAATATATATCGGCCCCTCGGATAACCTAGCCACGGAGAGAATATCATATAACTCTTTTCTTGTTGAGGCTTTGTACGATTTCTGATAGCCTAGTGCATTCATCACTGTTACCCAATCAATAGAATAGGAAATGGTAGGCATCCCACCAACAGTTTCATGAGCACCATTATTCAATAAAATATGATAAAGATTTTTCGGTTTTCTACATCCTATCAAAGCTGCAGCACCGGTGTGCATAATTAAAGCTCCATCTCCATCAATGCACCAAACCTTTCTTGCAGAATTCTCAGCGATAGCTGTGGCTATCATGGACGCATGTCCCATGGAACCTACGGTCAGAAAATCCTTCTCATGACCCTCACCCTTAGCCTCACGGTATTCAAATAATTCTCTAGAAGTTTTTCCAGTAGTGGACACAATGATATCATCTTTATCCTGAAAATCTACAATTATCTGAATGGCTTCTTCCCTCGTCATACAGTTTGTGTTATTATTTACTGTTTTACCTGCATTTTCAAATGCATCCTTCTCCACTACAAAGGCTACGCTTCTTCCTTCTTTTATAGCTTTCTCAAAGATATCAGAATAGCCTACTTTAACATCCTCTAAAGTTGTATTTTCAGTTAATATAATATATTCAATATCTAAAAGTTTTAAAAGGTCGAGAGTAATTTTACCTTGTTTTATATGCTGAGGCTCATCCTTTACACCTGGCTGTCCACGCCAACCAATCATATATATTACAGGGATGCCATATACCTCAAGATCGGTTAGAGATGTAATTGGATTCACCGCATTCCCAAGCCCAGAATTTTGCATATAAACCATACCGACCATTCCAGTAGCTAAATGATAGCCCGCAGCCAACGCTACCGCATTACCTTCATTTGCTGCAATGATATGCCGATTCCCAGTCCCATGCTTTAGTGTAATAAAGTCACAGAATGGTTTTAATTGAGAATCAGGTACTCCAGTAAAATAGCAAATCCCTTTATCCTGTAAGAATTCATATAAATCTTCTACATTAATCATGAATTAATTTCCTCCCGGTATTAAGGTCAGTACTTCCTTAATTGGCATAATATCTCGGTCTGCTTCATAGCATCTTTCATTAGTTAAAATTAATTCTGCCGTATCCTTCATTGCTGGATATACACTTCTAATTAGGTGATTGGCATAGATAACTATACTAACCCCATGCTCCATAAATTCTTTTTCATATACTTGATTGAAGGAGGTAGGTACAACAACCAATGGTATATTAGCACCAAATTCTTGATATTTTTCACAAAATTCAAAAATCTCGTCCGGTGTTTTCTCCCTACTATGGATCATAATTCCTTGAGCTCCGGCTTCGACATAAGCCTTAGCTCTAATAATTGCATCTTCCATACCCTGTCTTAATATTAAAGATTCTAATCGGGCTATTATCATAAATTCATCGGTCTGCGCCGCCTGCCGGCCTGCTTTAATCTTTTCGCAAAAATGTTCAATCGTATCCTGGGTTTGAACTACCTCTGTTCCAAATAAAGAATTCTTCTTTAGTCCTATCTTATCCTCAATTATAATTGCTGAAACACCCATTCTCTCAAGTGTTTTTACGTTATATACAAAATGCTCGATTTGTCCCCCTGTATCACCATCCATAATAATGGGCTTACTTGTGACCTCCATTATCTCGTTGATTGTACTAATTCTGGAAGTCATATCTACCAACTCGATATCTGGTTTTCCCTTTGCAGTACTATCCGTTAAACTCGAAAGCCACATTGCATCAAAGCTTTCTATTTTTTCATCCTTTATTACTTTAGTATTTTCAACTACCAATCCACTTAATCCATTGTGCGCCTCTAAAACTCTAACAACAGGTTTAAGTTTAAGAAGTTGCTTCAATCTCTTCCGACGTAATTCTGGCATTACACCTTCTTTTTGCAGAACAGAATTTAACTTATCAATACTTACTCCTTGGGTATAAGGTATCTCAACTAACTCTCCACCCCACAATTTTAATGTATCAATTACTCTAGTCCTAACCTTGCTTTGTATGCTTCCAATCCAATCGTCTCCGTGAACAACATAATCCGGCTTTAGATTTTCTAAATTTTCAACATAATCAATACTCGATTGTGGAACTACTTGTTGAACCCCTTTGATACTGGCAATAATTCCATAACGCTCCTCATATGTTAAAATCGGATATCTCTTATAACTGGCAACCGCCTCATCGGTTAATACGCCAACTGTTAGCTCACCTAACTCTGCTGCTTTATTAATAAGATTGATATGTCCATGATGTAGGATATCTGCACTAATCGCAATATATACTGTTTTATTCATTCATATATTCCTCCTTCTCTAATATCCTTCTCATTCTATGTAAATCTTCCTCATCATCAATTTCATTGCATAACAGTCCGTTTATGTCAATTCCAATTAATACCATCTCCGATGACACCTTGTTGAAAGCTTCTTCCGCATAGACCTTATCATTTCCATTTATACAAAAATCATGAATACTATTTTTCCAGATAACCCAGTCTTTATGCAACAACTTATACATTGGCTGTGCAGCTACACAATCATCACCAAAATAAGAAATACCGATTGCTTCAATCCTATCCCAATTCATTTTCGCTTTAAAATCTTTCGAGGGTAATTCAAGTGTCCTGTCTATTATCATACAACTCTTTGTACTTTCTACTACACTACTAAGAACCCTAGATTCAAAAATCAAGTCACCATGCAATAGGATAACATCATCATTTTCACATTCCACAAGCTCCAATGATTTTATATAATTAGTAGTTATATAATCCGGATTATTTACAAAAGTAATCTCAAGCTCATCTTCCAGATTTTCAACAAATTGCTCCAATACTTCTCTCATATAACCGGTAGTGATAATAACTTCGGTAATACCAGCTTTCTTTAGCTGCTTTAATTGATGCTGGATAATTGATATATTCCCCTTAACAGGTACCATACATTTTGTCTTATCCTTTGTATAATAACCAAGCCGGCTACCAATACCTGAATTCAGTATGATTGCTTTCATAGCAGCTCCTTTTCTAATGAATTTTTAGAAAGTCCGGAAAATCAATATTATAATTCGTTCTTATCTGTTCGGCAAATAATCTACCTTTTTCTGTCGCGATGATGTTTTGCTTTCTATTCTTTCTATCATAGACCTCTTCTCTTCCTGTACCGGTTATGATATAGATATATTCATCCGACATAAAACAATTGATACCATCAATATAGTTCTGTAAATCTCGTTCAATGGCATACTGACGCAATTTTTTATTATGAATATTATAATACTGATATTTTACTACCTTAGTGTCTGGAATAATGACTTGACGATCTTTCATCACACCAGACATTAAGATATTAAAGTCTATCATACTAAATAATTCAGGATATTCTTTTGGCTCTACCCTACTACTGCTAATAAAGAATGTAACATGGACACTTCGGTCAACATTATTATAATATGTAAAAAATGGTTTCTGTTCTTCCTTATCATAAATTACCTGAGAATGGTCACTAAAGAATACTGCAAGCATTTCCTTACTGAAAAAGGTTCTGTAGTATTCCAATACATTATCCACATAATGAATGCAATCATCAAATTGAGCCTCAATGAAAGAGGACATATCCACAACACCAACATCCACAAAACCATGTATCTCGGGCTTATTCCGATGCTCACCACATATTAACGGAAAATGAAGTTCACAGGGAAAGTAGATAAAGTTAAATGTTGGTTGATCAGCAACAGCCATATCCGTAGCTACGGACCATAACTTGTCTGTCATATAAATCTGCTTTTTATATTTAATCTTATCATTATCTCTAATTACTCTGTAGCCTTCCGATATATAAAAGCGAATATCCATCGACTTCTCTTCAGCAATTTTTAAAATATCAAATTCATCATAGTCAAAAATAAAATTATTTTCATAAGCATTCTTCTCAAAAGAATTACGCTTTGCGATAATTCCCATCATGCTTTCATAAGTAGTTGGACCCGTGGCATATGCATTCGTAAAAATTGCCGAATTCTCCATATAATTTTTCAGCATCTTAAAATTAAGCTTGCCCTCATTTTTCTCAAATACATCCATAGCCCTAAGAGAATCAATAAAATAAATAGTAATATCCTCTTTTCTTTTACTATTTACTTCCTTTACTTCCTGTAATAAAAGCTTGATTTCATCCAACATATCAATCAGGTTTTGTGATTGATCGTAGTTATTATACTTATATTCTTTGATATATTTTTCTGCATAGTAGAAATCCTTTATGCATAAATACAAACCAATAAGGACCTTGAGAGCATTTTGCTTTGTCTCTTGATCCTCTCCATTGTTATAAACTTGTTTCGCATCATATATTTGGGTGTAAATTGAACTTTCATCAAAGAATTTATGATATACAATAATATCTCGCTTTTTTAATTCCTCATAAATATCCAAATATTCACATTTTGGTGCGTATTTTATTAAGTCTTCCTTAATTGATGAAGCACTGTATTTCGAAGCTATGATAACGATGTCAATTCCATTATCCTGTATCTGGCTTGGCGAGATAATTGGTAATTGCATAAACTCCTTACCATGAAAATCCTCACAGGAATCGATAATACAGATTAAACTCTGAACATAGGTAGCATATTTATTGACTATTACGGATGCATGGCTATTTTCCGAATTATTCCTACCGGCTCCCCATAATGCAGTTTTTTTATTTGAACAGCGCGTCTTGAATAGTTCCATGAGAATATTATGAATCATGGTACTATCTCCAGCTGGTCTTTGCATCATGTGATATTTTTCTATAATCTGTTTTAATCTTCTATCATACCTATTTTCATTTTCCATTTATATCACCGTTTCCATAATTATTTTAAATAATCTTTCAGAGGCACTGCCTACGTAATCAAAAACTTTATCTCGTATTATTTCTCTCATTTCATGATAGATATCCTGACTTAATAATGCCTGTTCAAGCTCCACCATATTTTTAGCTTTCATTCCCGGAGTAAATTCTTCGTAATTAAAATACAATTCTCTCGAATTATGAAGGTATCTATCAAGATCATAATGAAAAAATATAATTGGCTTATCTCTTAGCAAAAAATCAAAATAGATAGAGGAATAATCTGTAACTAATCCATCCACAATTGTTAGGAATGGATAAGGATCAGCTTGCGAATCAATTACAATCACGTTTTCATAGCTGCATTCTTTGAACTGTTTGTTCATTGTAGATTTCGGATGTAGTTTAATACAGAACAAAATTTTATTTTCTATTAGAAACTGTTCAAACTCGTTCATATTAACGATGTTAAAAAACTCACTTTCGCTTTCTCTGAAGGTTGGCATATATAGAATTTTCTTAAGCATACCATCTCTGTTTTTAATGACTTGATATGTAGTTTCTTCTTGAATAGTCATATAACTAGAATTACAATTTTCTATTAATATATCATTTCTCGGATAACCACAGTTAATGACATTATTGGTTTGGAATGCTGATGAAAAAATTGGTTCTAGAAACCTTGATGTTGTAAGTACATAATGATGTGGCTTTTCATCCTGCATTCTTCGGAGTACCCATTTCATTCTAGTTGCCTTCGTTAATGGATTTCGTACAAGATCTAATTTATTATCTTTGTTGATCTTTTTTAAAGGAACTCCGTGCCATAGATTTATCTTTGTAGCCCCTCCAGATAATAGAAAGCTAATATCCTTTGAATAATTATCATACAGATAAATTCCTGCTCTTAAGGAATACCAAACTCCCTTAATTGAATATAGATAGTATGACTTGAGCTTGAATTGTTGCATCATACGGAATATATCCTTATCCTTTGTAATCCATATTGCATCAATGCTTTGATAATAATTTTGCCTCATATACAAATAGAAATATTTGGGATTATCTGCAAACCGTTTACCAAACGTGCTTCCAAATGCCCATATTTTATTTGATCTAGGGATAAGGAAGGAAATCCAGTAAATTGGCAATAATAATACCTGGCTCCAGTATTTAATTTCTTTCAGTATACATATCATCGTTTTTTCATCTTTTCATCGTAGTATTGGTTTTTAATTTCTTACCATTTCTTTAATATCGTCTTCCTTTCAATCGGATCCAACGCTCTTATTATAGAATCTTCATAATAGGAATCATTTTTTATATGCGTTGTTGACACCTCTTCAAAGATTGCTCCTTTATTTGAGGTGAAAGAGTGTTTTTCCTCTCGGAGAACGGTCTGAATATCCCCGGCTTTCATTGTTCTTTCTTTTCCCTCCAGGTGTATGGTCAAATCACCATAAAGGAGCTGGAACGTCTCTTCTTTTACTTTATGCATGTGCATTGGATGTTTCTGCCCCGGTAGTATCACCAATAGCTTTTTGCAATATTCGCGGTTAATAATACTGATGATAATCGCACCAACCTGCCTAAAGTGTTTCATTCCATAATGATGAGACAGTTCGACTTCAAAATCATCTCCAAGGGCAATTCCTGCCTCATATAACATACCTTTGGCATCATGTACTACACTTCTCACCAATCCAATATCTGTAATCTTTTTCTTTTCCAATAATGCTTCGTTAACTGCATAATCTCTGCTTGCTATGATACCTTCCGTAAAATCTCCACTGTTCATCTGCTTATCCTGACATGGCATAGCAAAGAAAACATCCTCTTGCATAATAGGATCTCCTTGCTTCACCATTCTATTTAGATATACCCCTCTCATCAGAGAACGGAGTGAATCTACTTCTTCTTGGCTGATATATTTATCATCCTCTTTTTTTATTTTACAGATGGTTTTCGCATCTAATGCCGCCTTAACCCAACGGTCTGCCTGCTCGGGATTCATGGAATAGGAATTTAGAGTAATTGTATCTGTTGGGAGACCAACGTGACGTTCTAGTATTCTGGCTCCCTTTGCGATAGCGAGCATTGGTACAATATTATCATTAGGCTCTTCATGTCCCGAATATCCGATTGTTACCTCAGGATACCTGCGATTCATACGATCAATAAAATCTAATTGAAGTCGTTCTAGCGGAGCTGGATATTCTGCAATACAGTGAAGAAAAGCAAATTCACATTTTTTATGGGTAAAGAAATTATATAGCTTATCGATGTCCGATAAAGTTTTTCCCCCTGTCGAAATGATAACCGGTTTCTGAGTCTGCGCGATTTTAGTTAATAATGGCCAATCAAGTGAACTACAGCTAGCCACTTTAATAATATCCACTCCTTGATCCATGCACCAATCCACACCTGCTTCGTCAAACGGAGTGCTCATTGCAATCATACCTTCTTCATGTATGGAATCTATAAGCTGGGTATACTGATCAAAATTCAATCTAGTACTCATGAACCTTGGGATGTGGTTCACATCAGTTCGTTCCTTATAATCCGGGTGGATAAAAGTATCCAGATTACGATATTGTAATTTTACAGCAGCTTTTATATTATACTTTCTCACAATCCTACTCATTGCCTTAATAATATCAATTCCATGTTCCACACTACCTTGATGACTGTTTGCCATTTCAAAGATAAACAAATCCGTGAATAGGTTCTTATTCTCCGTCATATTAGTCCTCCGTATCACTAATTCTATGTAAAATGTATTCGACTTATTTTTTTAATTATATCATATATATCGACAAAATATATTAAAATATTAGATTTAAGTTCTTTCGATTGTAAAATTTCTTGTGTTTCATTATCCATTTTCACCATATTATACATAAAAGGAGTTGCTGCATAGTAACCTATAACTTGCAGCAACTCTCCTTATTCAAATAATTCAAATAGTTTGTCAATCGATATCATTTTATCATCAATATAATAATCGGCATTTGGTTTGCCAAATTGTAATTCATGATATAAAAGACCCCATCTGCTCAATTGATGTTCGGTTATTTCCTTCCAATCTATTCCTGTAACAAATCCTCGAGCTGTGAACAGTATAATCTGATTTCCCATTTGATACAGCTTATTAATTAAATTTATCATTGGTTGATTTGGCTCAGCCAATGCATAATTATTATCCGTTTGAATTTTAGCAATAACACCATCAATATCAAAAACAAACCTTGTATTTCCTGATGTAATTTTCATATACTCTTCCGCTAGTTTGAATTCTGCTTCTGTATCAATGTCATAATTTTTATTCATCTCATACCCAACAATATTGTCTCCTGACATGGAGTGCTCTTCTAGTATAACACTTCCTCGGACAACATCGATGCATGCATTTTGATAAAATACCTGGGGCAGCTGCTGCCTTGGCATATTATAGCATTCTTTCATATCTTTTATTATAGGTGTAATCGTTCCGTCTTCTTGCCTATACCACATCTTAAATGGAATCTCTTTTGCCGGTGCAATACTTCGTACCGAATCGTATAAGGGATTGTCCAATAATTTTTGTATCATAGCATCTATATCATCAATATTTCGTATTGGATACGTTGGTCTCAGTTGTACTACAATATCTGCCTGATAGCCCTCTTTCTCTCGTAAGAATTCTAAGCAATGATAGAATACATCGACATCCAGAGCAGTATCACTTGCAAATTCCTTCGGTCGTAAAAAAGGAACCTCCGCTCCGTATTCCCTGCCGATACTTGCATATTCCTCACTATCCGTACTTAAGATGATCCGATTGATCAATTTTGATCCCTTTGCATGTTCAATAGAGTAACCGAGCATAGGTTTACTATTAAATAATCTGATGTTTTTATGTAGAATGCTCTTTGATCCACTTCTTGCCGGTATAATCGCTAATACGTTCATCGTATTCATCCTTTCGTATAATATACTTCGAGTTTTATCGTATATCACTTTCTTCAACCTATTCTTGTGGCTCAACTGAATCCATGCTAATCTTATCCTTGAAAGCAACTATTTCATAACCCAATTTGGGTATTATAAAATCACAAGCCTCCACAATACAGTTATATATCTTTTCCGTAGTCTGATAGGAGGATAGTTCGTCTTTCTTCTTGTCATTAGACATAAAATATAATTCTTCAATTTCATCCGTGCCTACACTAAGCACATATTGATTAACTAAGGTGAATATGGACATGTTCTCAATGTTTTTATTTGCTTCAAATAATCTTTTGACTAATCTTTGGCTTTCCGATGAATCACTTCTATTTGTTTTTGCATTAATAATAAGCTTTTGACAATCATAGATTGTTTTTCGCGCTATTTCCTTTATCTCATCTAATTCTTTTCTTCCAACATTCAAATACTCATAAATGGACTCGAGTTCAAGCCGATCAAAGGTTGACATTTTATGATTAATAATAGCTTCGCAATCTACTTCTTTCGTACAATATTGATCCACTACTTCTTTCAGCGTCATGATCCGTGTCCCTTTAATTTTTGCCCCACCCTCGGTTGCATCAATTACATCATACTCCGGCATTTGCATTATTACGCTTTCAAACCAACGTAAAAAGATATACCAATCATATCTGGTTTTAATTTTCCCTCCGTATATGTCTTCAACATATAGCTCGATTAGGCCACTATTATATTTTTCCGGGATATGGTCCAGCCCTGCATGGGACAGCCCTCCTGCGTAAGCTAAATCAGAGCCAATAAGTACAATACGTTTGAAATTAAATTTCACTGCTAAAACAAATGCAGCCGTTGTAACCGATCCCCCTGTAGTAATGGTTCCCATATTCTTACTTAACTTTTTATAAATATTTTGAATATATTCCGAGCAGTCATAAATAACCTTTTTGCCGCCATGATTATTTAATATTGGTTGGCTTCCTTCGAGTTTACATAACAATGGGGTCATAAATCCCACTTGATTTCCACAGTGCTTTAGAGCTTTTTTTGCATCCAAAAGAATAACAAAATCAGGCTCAATGCCATGTTTGAGTAGTGTCTCGTACGCTCTATCCACCACTAATATAATAGATTTCCCTTTTGCCTCTTTCAGTACATCAATATTTTTTAATAATGATGGACCTGCAGAAACGATAATTATCGGAACATCCTTTGGTAGATCATTGTATAAATCCCAAAAGGAAATGGAATCTTTTAAATGAATAATATTTAAAATGGCGTTTTCCACCACCGTCTTTCCGTGTTCACCATGTGTATTTTTCGCAACTAAATTGTTGAGCATATTATCTTGAAGCTTTCCTTTAAACGCTTGATATGAATCATTAAATATTTTATCATAGCCAGGATGTAGACACTCTATCTGTGAATATAAGTTCATCCAAGTTAAAGTGCGTGACAAATAATAGGAAAATTCAAAGTCATTTTTTCCTTGAATAACAATGATTACCCTATGATCCATTAGTATATCTTCCATTGGATACAACTCAAGCACATGTCTGAATATCAAATAGGAGGGCTCATAAACTATAATAATATTATCTTTATTCATTTTCTTTAAAAACTCTCGTAAAAAAATTCCATTACCTAGACCAAACATAGCAATAACCGTATCCAAATTTTTTATCTGATGTTGCTCAGCCCATTTTTGTGCTTCCTGCAATGGATTATATTTACTATTTAGACGAATAAGGTTTCCATCACACTCAACTTCGAGTGCAAAATCTTTCGTCTTTGTTGGAGCAGAGGTAACATTTATATATTCATCAACTATATAGGCTTCTTCGTTAACGATTTGGTCATATAGATATTTTCTATTGTTTTTTATGATCTGTAGATTATGTTCATAATGCTCCATTTTGAACCACCTTTTATTCTAAATTCGTATTCATAATCTCATCGAGTAATTCCATGATATCATAGCTCATAATATCTGCCAATAAGACTATATCCTTTTGAAGCATTGCGTTCATTAGCTCCTGTAGTCCATTCAATAATTTATTATTTATTACCATTATTTGGGGTTCCGAAATTCTCATTCCCAATAACTCTGACACTAGAGTGATGTCATCAATAACGCCGATTAATTCCCGATAGCCAGCCTGACTCTTTTGTTGATAGAAATAACCTGTAACAAGTTCGATTTTTGATTTCAAAGCCAAAACATAATCATTCATGCCTTCCATATTTGCCTCCCATCATACTCCTTCTATCAGCTATATACTTCTCAATAATCACGGATAAAATAACAAGGCCGGCCAAATGGCCGGCCTTGTTATTATTACAATAGTAAAATTACTGTAACAGTGATAAAACACCCTGTGTTGACTGATTAGCTTGTGATAACATAGACTGAGCTGCTTGCTGAAGGATATTGCTCTTAGAGTAAGAAACCATTTCCTTAGCCATATCAACGTCACGAATACGAGATTCAGCTGCTTGTAAGTTCTCAGAAGTATTATTAGCATTCGTAATCGTATGCTCTAATCTGTTCTGAACAGCACCAAGTGAAGATCTTTCAGTAGATACTTTTGTAATAGCTGCATTAATTGTAGTGATAGCTGCTGTTGCATCTGTGTATGAAGAAACCATATCAGCTACTTTTGAAGCCTGTACACCTAAACCAGATGCACTCATCTTTTTGATGTTTAAAGAGATATTCTGATCATGATTGGCACCAACTTGGAAATTCATTACTGTTGATGAGTAAGATCCATCCAAAAGTTTCTTAGTATTGAACTCAGTCTGAGTAGCAATACGTGTAATTTCATCAGTTAAAGATGTTAACTCAGCTTTGATAGAATCACGGTCAGCAGTAACGTTAGTATCATTTGAAGACTGAACTGCTAATTCTCTCATTCTTTGAAGAATAGAGTGAGTTTCTTGTAATGCACCTTCTGCTGTCTGAATTAAAGAAATACCATCCTGTGCATTTGTAGAAGCTTGATCAAGACCTCTGATCTGTCCTCTCATCTTTTCGGAAATAGAAAGACCAGCTGCATCATCACCAGCGCGGTTAATTCTGTAACCAGATGATAACTTTTCGGTTGATTTTGCAAGACTTCCTGTAGTGATACCTAATTGTCTGTTCGTATTGGCTGCTGCCATATTGTGTTGTACTATCATAATATATTCCTCCTTGAAATTTTGTTGTTAGCAGCTTCCATGCTGCTAGAGTTTTTTATTTTTCTACCTTCAGGCCGTACGCTCCTCCATGAAGAAAAATTTCGTAAGTGAATTCCTTACATGTAATATATATCGGTATAGATTTGCAAAACTTTATACCTATTTTAAATTATTTTAATTTTTTTTGTCATAAAAAACCGATTGTGCCTCATGTTGTTTTGCCATTGTCTTGTAATAATTAGCAGCGGTCTGATTACTGATTCTGGAATTCTTAATTACCTTACGTTTTTGGGCAAGTAATACCTCTAACTTTGATTTATTTCGCTTTTCCAAAGCTTGCAGTTTTACACTAAGATCGGTAATTTCAGTAATTCGTTCCTTTAGTGCAGATATTTCAATGGTGTATTTCGCCCTGCCTGTTTCAAGTTCTACTTTTACGCTTTCATACAACTGCTCAAAGCCTGCATCTAACTTCGTAAGGCTATCAATTTGCTCCTCCTTTAAGGTTATTGTCTGCAAGAATTGCTCCTCATCAAAATCTTCGGAAGATATGATACTATCCTGTTGCTCTGATAAATTCATCAACAGATCAAGAACTTCTGTTTTTTTCTTTAAAGTATCTGCAAGCAATTGTATATATGCTTGCTTGGTGGTGTGATTTTCTAATTCCATCCGTACATCCTCTCTGAAAGCAACTTAGGCAGACTATATTTTTGCCATTTTAGCGTTCTTCATGACTTCCATCCAGGTATCACGCATTTCTCTGATATAACCCAAAGCTTCTTCTAATATTTCCTTATCTTTCTTAATATTGGCATCGATAAGTCTTCGATAGATATAATCATAAACTAAATCGAAGTGCTTCGCTACCGGGTACTTAAAATCCAAAGTACAACGGAATTCTTGAATAATTTTTTCTGCCTTTATAATATTGAGACTAACCTTTTGATATTCCATTTTTTCCAGCGATATCAATGCTGTATTGCAAAATCTAATTGCTCCATCATAGAGCATCAATGTAAGGTCTGCAGGTGATGCAGTTAAAATTTTACTATCCTTATATGTTGCAGCTGCATTCGTTGCCATGTTATTCCTCCTGTTTTTGAAAACGACCTGTCTCTCTGACACTCGTTTATTTATAAAAAGGGTATCATATAGCGATATCTCTTCTAAAAGTTTTTATAGTTAGTTAGAGTTAGTACCCAGCATTGATGCCAGTGATGAACTTTCTGAATTCATCTTGGTCATCGCTGATTCCATGGCGGAAAACTGCTTATAATAACGGTTCTCCATATCTTTAAGCCTATCCTCCATTTTTTTGAGATCACTCTTATAGTTTGTAACTGTTTTTGTCATTTCTTTATCGTTGTAGAATGTTAATGCGCTTCTTAGGGTGGTGCTGCTCATGTTATCTGTCATTTTTTCGTATAGATCTCCGGCCAACTCATTAAAAACCTTCATAACGGTATCCGGATCCTCAGTAAGTGCCTTCATCAACTTATCTTCAAAACCTGATACAAGACTGTCATCCGCATCTCCTTTGATATGTAAGAGACCTTTTTCCGAATAATTTTCCGATCCTATACCAAAAGAAGACAGGGAATATTTCTTTCCATTAACTTCTACACTTTCACTCAACGATGATCGCATGTTATCGAGTAGAGAACTCAAGGTATTGTCCCGTCTTAGTAGGGAGTTCTTTATCTTATCTTCCCATTTCGTTATCTGATCATCTGTCATGGATGATTTTTCATCCTCTGTAAGTGGTTCAAAACCCTTCGAAGAATCCGCATAATAAGCTTCACTCATTCCCGTGGTTAATTCATTATATGATTTTACAAAGCCCTTTATCATGTCATAAATTTCTTTTGTATTATTTGATACACTTAAGCTGATTGTCTCATCATCTGAGGTATCTGCTGTATCAAGGCCTTTGGTAACACCTTTCAAATTAATGGTAACACCATTGGCCGTTAAGGTATTGGTGGTACTAGTTAACTCAGCTCCATTATAGATAGCCTTGGCATCAGCGGGTGCCACCAATTTAATGTTACTGTCTCCGGTTACGCTAACTGTACCGTCACCATTATTAGTCTTTGTAATCGTACTTAATCCAAGCTTGGATAAATCAACCGTACCTGCTGTCGAAATGGAAAACGCATTCGTATATCCACTTTCCTTCGAACTTATAAAAAATCGTTTTTGACTCGTATCATAACTCGCATTCAAACCAGCATCCTTTAAAGCATTTGTAATACTACCCACCGTAGTGGTCTCAGAGATGCCTATAGTTATAACTTTCTTTCCTGCATCAATAGAAATTTTATTATTCTCGTCGGCTACAAAGCCAAGATCTGTCAACTTTGTTTTTGACGTAATTGTATTCGAATTAAGATCCGTGCCTAGTTGCTTTCCCGTAACAAATTGAGCACTTGCTAATTGTTTTATTTTAAGCAAGTGGGTTCCGTCCGGTGCAGCTGTATTTGCTGAAATTTCTGCTTTACTTTCATCTGAGGAGGAAACCTTCTTCGTATTAAAGCTGCCTTGCATACGCATTTTCGATAATGGTCCTGTATAGAAAGAGTATAACTTAGTGTTTAAATCTTTCCACTTGTCCTGAGTCCACCCAACTTTTGTAATCTTATTTTCAATTTTGGTTGATTTCATTCGTTGTGCTTTCATTAACTCCGTTACCATACTCTCCGTATCCATACCGGAAGTTAATCCGCTCAATTTAATTCCCATAAATCCACCTCCCTATCTTTTTTCATCAACAAGAATTCCAGCCAGTTCCCACACTTTTTCCAACATTTCCAGTGCCTCTTCCGGAGGAATTTCTCTAATGACCTCTTCTGTGTCTCTGTCCAGAACCTTGATGGATACTCTCTTCGTTTCTTCGTGATACGAAAATTCACATCTAGTTCTATGACCTCGCAACTTATTGTTTGCTTTTGAGATAGCCTCTTTTATTTGCTTCTCAGTAGCCGTACTTTCCTTTTGTCCTTTGTCCTGTCCATTGACATTTTGATTACTGCTTGATGATTTAACTACTGCCGGAATTTCCGTAACCTGTATATTCATCGCGCTTGGGTCTTGATTCTTATCAGCTTTTGATTTCCGAACAGTACTTGCAGCATCATAGTACGCTGCTCCGGATAATATTTCTAATGCCATAACAATACACCTCCATGTGTTAGGGTCTTCCAACCCTTATCAAATATAACTATGCTTATTTTGCCATCCTTGACTGTGTTTTAATAATCAGCATTAACATCTACTTCTTATATCGGTTTACTCCTACAAAAGGTTTATACCCTTTATGAAAAAATAGGACAAAAAAAGAAAAAGGCCACCCATTTTCAGTTGTATTTCAACCATCAACAGGAAAGCCTCTATTAACCTTATTCGAATAATTTCTTTAGTATATCGTCCGTAGCCAATGTTCCTGCTGCTTCCTTATTAGATTCTTTTATCTGTAAATAAATTTCTTTACGGTAGATGGGAACTGACTTAGGCGCACTAATGCCAATCTTAACCTGGTCCCCTTTAACTTCTAAAACTGTAATTTCTATTTCATTACCAATAATGATCGATTCGTTCGTTCTTCGTGATAGGGCTAACATATTATTTGCCCTCCTTTGCTGCCTTGCGTGCCTTTAACTGTTCATAAAAGCGGAATTTAACTTCATAGTCTGAGTTCTCTATAATTAATTGTGCCCCTTTTTTCGAATCTGAATTAAGAATAAAAGGTGCCTTCAAATTAGCTGAAATCTTCTCAACATCCGTGGGTATCGTCACGGATACCATAACAACGATATTATCCTCTGTAAGTTCTCCCAAGGATTTTAAAAGTTCATCCTCCACTTCCGGATTATAATCAGGCTTTACTAAAAATGGACTAACTACCGGAATTGCAAGTGCAGGTTCGTCCAAGCTCTGCAACCAGGAGATGTCCGGTCTTTCACCCTTCTCGTCGTCAAAAAGAAGTGTGTATTTCTTGTATTCTTCAAAGCCCAAGATCCCGTTATCAAAATAGATAACCTTGCTTTCATCCAGATTTATTTCACCAAAATGTCTCGTATTAATTAGCATGACCGTCGCCTTCCCTTCTATCGGTAGTTCTTTTGTTTAAAACTAAAATCATTATACATGATATATGTTTACTCCGCATCATATATTTTACAGGAAATCCAATAACGACTTCTGCACAACCTTGGATGCTGCTGAAAGAGATGCATTGTAAATCGTCTCCGCTGCATTATACTTTATAACCGTATCCACCATATCAACGTCCTCATTTGTTGATAATAGATCTTCAAAATCCACTTTTTGGCTTGATAATCGATTCTCCGTCATATCAAGACGAACATGTCTGCTACCTAAGTCCGCTACCGCAATATTTACTCTATCTTGTTCCTCGGTAGAGCTGGTTATGCCCTTTTCAAAGGCCGCTTGCATCGTCTCTTTCTTAAGTTCCAATTCAGTATCCATTTGTTCCTTCATTTTCTCATAAATTGCTTTATCTGTATCCGATAAAGTAGTGTCTTGCAGACGCTTATCGATCTCCGTAATTTTGGCTTCTACTTGTACTACATCATTAACAGCTTCGAGGATATCATCAATTCTTCTACCTATTTGATGGGATATTGCGTCCGAGCCTTCTGTGTTAACGGTTAACTTTTGATTATAATTTATTTCATATTGAATCTGCTGCTTTGTCTTTGTATATTTGATTGGATCCTGTTCCGGTTTGGCACTATCTGTCATTTCACAGTCAAAATAATGCTCTGGTTTTAAATCACCTTGTGAAAAACCTGTCTTTGAATAGGTAATCTTCATGTTCTCTGAGGTACGAAGTTCCTCATATACACTATCACTCAGAATAATTTCTCCTGTTTCAGGGATGTAATTAGCTGTACCAGCAGCTGGTTTATAGGCACCAGGATGTGTTACCGAAATGGATGTAATTGCTGTGAAAGGTGGCAGTTGTTCTTCTACATCACCCAAGGTATTTTCTTTAAAGTAATGAATCTCTGAGGGTTTTGTGTTACTCAGATTATCATATGACAACTGTATACGATTTGTCTTTACAAGCTGGGGTGCAGCATCAAATGTAGAACTACCAAAGTCATCTAACTCATATGTGTCGGTAACCCTATTTTTAATCTGTATCTGTTCCCCTGTTATATTCTCTGTAATAGAATAAGTTAAATTGTTTGAAGCCTCTGTAAATATTAATGGGCTGTCCGTCTTATAACCGGTAAAAACATATCTTCCGGCATAATTCGTATTCCCTTCCTGATAAATCTGATTTTTCATTTGCTCCAGATTCTGAACAATGGAGGATCGATCAGATCCAGTCAAAGTGTCGGTACTACCTTGTACACAATAGGTATTAATCTGTTTTAAGATATCATTTACGGTAGACAATGCACTCTCCGTAACATCCATCCAAGATGTTGCATCGGGAATATTCTTCTCATAGTACTGATCAAGTTCCGATAGATTTGTCCTTAATTTTAAGGCTCTAACCGTAACAATCGGGTCATCGGACGGCCTTTGGATCTTCTTACCTGTGGAATACTGTTGTTCCAAAGTTGTCATGCTTAACTTATTCTTGTTTATGTTATTCATCATATTGTTCGTCATCATCTTATTCGTAATTCTCATAATCCAACCTCCTGACCCTCATATAAAAATTCAGCATCCTACCACACGTTATTTCCATCTATCTTCTCTATCATTTATATGATAATAGAAAGATTTTTTTATATCCTATTTCAATAACCCTGAAGTATAAGAAGGATCTTTCTTTTTCGCCTATCCTAACACCCCAATTACCTCAGTATGAACTTTCTTTTACCCATCTCAACACTCAATAAATATCAGACCGTATTTCCTTTTTTCCTATCCCAACACGAAATATCAGAATGACTTTCTCGCTCATCCCAACACTCAATAAATATCAGACCCTACTTCCTTTTTCGCCTATCCCAATACGAAATATCAGAATGAATTTCTTTTTCGCCCATCCCAACACCCCTGAAATATCAGAATGAATTTCCTATGGAATTCATTCTGATATTTCCAATGTCTCTAAAAACCATTCATGCATGGTTTTTAGAGACTATGCGCCCATATAATTAATTAATTTATCATAAATCTCATCCATAACAGTTATAACCTTAGCTGACAAATTATATGCATTTTGAAAGCGAACCAAATTCATGGCTTCTTCATCAACATCTACACCGGATATTGAGAGTCGCTGATTTTTGATTGAGCCTAAAATATTCTCCTGACCATCCGAAAAATTGGATGCCTTCTTTGTATCTATACCAATTTCAGCCACCAAAGTCTGGAAGAACCCATCCGGTGCACCTTGCTTGAATAACATTTTGTCATCCTTTAACGCAAGTAATGCATCTACAATATCATTATTTTCAGCTCCATCCACTACATTCGAGGCAGTTGTCATTAAATTGGCATCTAGTAACAAATCTTTACTTACGGTAAAGTTTTCTGCAGTCATAAAATAATAGGAACCGTATAAGGGTTGATCTTCCGGTATATCTTCATGATAACCACCTGTTTGCGAATTAAAGGTATCGAAATCATAATATTCATAGTCATCCGAATCTTTTAACGGTCCAAAGGTATATTCTCTACCATTTACCTTATTAGTGGCATTAAAGAAATCCATACCGGCATTATTTTCCAAGTCTACGCCACCTCTATGAATGTCATTAAAGGCTTTTGCATAAGTACGGACAAATTCATTCATCTGACTCATATAATAAGGTATGCCTTTGTAATCAATGCTTTCTCCAATGGAAGCCTGTTCATCCACAGCATCAGCAGCTACCGGGTTCTCAAGCTCAAAGGTGTAAATAAACGCACCAGTTTCCACATCCTTTGTGACCTCAAAACCAGTATAGGAATATTCATGGTTGCCAACAGTTAATACTCCGGTCTCTGGGATATTGAGTTTTTCTACTGCATTGATATTCGTATCTGTCATTGTTATATGATCATCACCAGCTTCTGCGTATACGGTGCCTTGCAAGTTAGACTGGTTGTTACCATCGCGAACTTCCAATAATGCCTGTAGTGCCCCACCCAGCGTAGTACTTCTCATGTTAAAATCTTGGCCGTTTGCCCAAGTAATATCGTATAAGCCATCTATATCATTTTGATTCTGTTTTTCTGTTCTTGGTATTACCTTAAGTGAGTTGCTAGTACCACCATCCACTAGGGTAACACCATCAATTTTCACCGTATAGCTAGTAACTCCTACACCAGCTCCGATTGTCTTCTCCGAAACAGAAACATTTGCGATTTCAGAAAGCTCGTCCACCAATAATGCTCTCTGGTCTCTTAAGTCGTTTGCCGGCCCACCACTTACCTCCAAGGTATTAATCTGTTTGGTTAGCGCTGCAATCTGTTGCGAAGTGGAATTAATCTGATCTACCCTATTACGTACTTCAAAATTGCACTCCCCTTGAATACTCTTTAGATTCGTAGAAACTGAATTAAAATATTCCGAGAAGCTTTTGGCATAGTTGATTACCTGCGTACGAACCGTCAAACTGGAAGGATTTTTAATTAGCTCCTGAAGACTATCATTCATTGAGTTAAAAGAGGTATTAAATCCATCTACACTGATGTCGTTAAAGTAGTTCTCTACTTCTGTCATATAGTGTGACTTACTGGAGTACTCTCCAAGCATAGTATTATTCTTCCAATATTTAATATCATAATATTCATCACGAAGCTGCTTTACACCAGTAATAGAGACTCCGGTACCTGCCATACCATAGGTACTGTTAACTGAGAGAGCCTTTCCCGCCTGCTGCCCCATTACCTGCCTGGTATAACCCTCTGTCTCCGTATTGGTTATATTATGCGCTGTTGTATCAAGGGCTGATTGATACGCGTATAGCCCCGTCTGTCCTATATTTAATCCAAAAAATGTAGATCCCATACTTTCACCTCTTTATAAGGAAATTAGTTATCCTAGGATAGCTTCGTTATTATATGTTCAAGCATCTCACTTACCACATTTACATATCTGGCAGAGGCATTATACGCATGCTGATATTTAATTAGGTTCGTCAACTCCTCATCAGAGGAAACACCGGTAACTGCCATTCTCTGATTGTCTATGCTTTCCACCATGGAGGCTTGGTTGGTACTAATGGTCTTTAACTGTTCGCCACGGTTCGCTATCTCCGATATAAAAGAATTATAGTAATCACTAAAATTATTTTTCGTTAAGGTATTGGGAGATAACGTTGCAAATGGCTTCTGCCATTCCGATAAAAGCTTTTCTGCTGTCTTAACATCAAAATCACCAGTACCTGTGTTACTTGAAAGTGGTATAAAGGAATAATTCTGCAATATATTCTCATTTATCTCAATTTCACCCAAAGTAAACAAAGAATAATTATCCGTAGGATCCTCCACATTATATACGCGTGCCGTTATCGTCTCATATCCACCTGATTCATTAATAATATCTATTTCCTGAGCTTCACTATACCGATCCATTGATTTCCGGTTAAATAAAGCTTCACCCATCGTCTTATTATCATCCATACCTACAGGTGCATTTTCTTCATCGAGAATTTTAACTTTGGTACCATCGGTTAAAGTAACTTCTTTGTTGGGGCTAAGAATATCATTAACCGTAGTAACAATACCATGGATCAATTGATCGAACTGTGCCTGTACAGACATAATTACAGATGAATTTATTTTGTTGTTATAATCAATCACTGCCGAGTTATATAAGGCATCTGATTCATAATTATCTCTATTGGGTATATCCGTATAATTTGCTTGCTTATAACCTCTTGCTGACAGCAGCCCCTTTAGAGAACCAATATCGTTATTATTTAAGGACGAAGGTGCTTTGTCTAGGTTAAAAACATCTGCATTCCCATGGGAAACCCATACCGGCTTCAACATTTCGGAGGTTTCACTAATTCTTATTGCATCCATTTTAAATGCAGTATCCTCAGTTACAAATGGTACTCCCTCAACATTTACAGTAACTATGCCGACGGTATTTTCCTTATATGTAATATTTACTATCTTTCCTAGTTCATCCAGAAGTGAATTACGTTGATCCCGTAAATCATTCGCGTGCTCTACTCCCGTGCTCTCGTATTGTCTGATTTTCAAATTCAGTTGCTTAACATTTTCGCCAATCTCATTAATTCTGTTTACCTGATCTTTAATTTGTGTATTTAGATTAACCTGGTAATCATTCAACTGCGTTGAGATATTCTCCGCACGTTCAACGAAAGTAACCGCTGTCTGTATAAGTGATGCTCTAGCTACAACACTATCCGGCTCCTTTGAAAGTTCCTGCAAAGAAGTCCAGAATTCACTTAGCGTATCCTGAAAAGCTTCCCCTTCCAACTCACCAAATAAGCCTTCCACCTCACCTACAGCAGTATATTGGGATTCATAAAAGGCCTCTCTACCAATTTCCTGGCGATAGGCTTTATCAAGAAAAGAATCTCTCACTTGCTTCACAGTAGCAAAATCCACACCCAATCCCTGCTGCATTGAAGAACTATGAGAACTTCCCCATGTTATATAATTAAAATCAGTCAACACTGCCTGTTGACGGACGAATCCCTTGGTATCTACATTCGCTAAATTGTGGGATGTTATATTCAAAGCAGCTTGACTAACATTCAAGCCTGAAACACCAATATATAAGCCACCTAATGAACTCATGAACTCCACCTAACCTTACTCTTACTGCTTCGCATCGAACATCCCTGTCCTAAAAGCCTGTGCATCATATTGTGAAGCACCCTTTGTGTAAGTATTGTTCCCCGGCGACATCCTTGTGCTTTGAATAAAATTCATATTGAATTCTATCATTTCTAGGGATTGTTGTATTAACGATTTGTTACGACTATTTATTTCGACTAATCTTTGAACACTTCTTTTTAGATTATCATGTATAACAGAAAGAGCCTTCTGCTCTTTTGGTTGCTTTTCCATTAATTCAATTAATGTCTTCAGATTAAAATCTCCTGCTTTACGGTTAATTACTGTTTTGATATTAACCATAACTGCTTCTCTTTTATTCTCCAAGGCATTAATACGATCGATAGATATTTGTTCTTTTCCGGTAATGTCCTGTAAGGAAGTCAGGTCATTTTTTACGATGACCTGAGTCTTCTCATCCGCTATCGGGATTAATTGCTGATACACTTCGTATTCCTTTTCTAAGATGTCAATCAATTCATCAATTAAACTTGCCACCGCTAACCCTCTTTCCTCTGCAGGCTTTATTAAATTGTTTCTTCAAAGTAATTATCGACCAATTTATCAGCCACATCTTCGATATTGATATTATAAACTCCCGCTTCCATGCGTTGTTTAATATCGTTTACCTTCGTTTCTCTGATATCTGGAGTGCGTGCAACTATTTGCTTTGCTACCTGATAATCTTTTCCCGTCTGGGAAATCTCAAGCTTATCGCTAAAACTGCCGCTTTTTACTTTTGCCGTACTCTTGGCAGAACTTGATTTGTATAATTCACTAACTTTATTAAATGCATCTATACGCATCCTAATCACCACCTATCTAAAGCTTTACCACTCTTGTTTCCATTTACTATATAATATTTATCGGATGTTTTACAATTTACATTAGAGCCATTTATGATTTTCTTAAAGAAATTAACCACAAATCTCGTCACTCTCTCCCAAAATATCCAACAAAGCACAAAAAATCACCGGCATAATTAATATTATGCCGGTTTGACTTATTTCATCCAATGAAACCATTTTTTGAATTCAATTATTGTATTATTTTTTAACTTGTTTCATCTTTTCTTTCACAATCTTAATTGCTTCTTGTAATTGATTATCTTTTTCGATTGGGATTATGATTTCCTTCTTCATTTCATCATTCAATTCTACTTCAACATCTGGTTTAATTCCGGTACCATGAATATTACGGCCCTTTGGAGTGAAATATTTGGAGATCGTTAGTTTGACTGCTGTTCCATCCGATAATGGAATAACCTTCTGCACAATACCTTTTCCAAAGCTCGTTGTTCCTACAATCGTTCCTGTCTTGTAATCTTGGATTGTACCGGCAAAAATCTCAGAGGCACTTGCACTTTGTCCGTTAATTAAAACAGCCATAGGAACTTTAATTTTAGCGGCATCCACTGCCTTTTCTTCTGTACGGTTGTCATATTTATCTTCCGTATATACAATTAGTTCTGGTGGCAATAGACGGTCTAATATTTTAACAACAGAATCTAAAAGTCCACCCGGGTTGTTACGGACATCCACAATAAGACCCTTCATTCCATCCTTCTCAAGCTTATCAACTGCCGCTTTGAACTGGGCTACTGTGATTTCATCAAATTCCGCAATCGTGATATATCCAATATTACCCTTTAACATCTGATACTCAATGGTAGGAACTTCAATCTCTTTTCTTGTAATTGTAAATACCTTCGGGTCTGTTTCACCCTCTCGCATAATGGAGATTTTAACTTTAGTCCCCTCTACACCTTTCATCTTACTAACAACCTCGGACAAGTCTTCTCCTGTCACTGCTTCCTCTTCCACCTTATATAAGATGTCTCCCGGTAGAATTCCTGCTTTGTATGCCGGCCCGCTTGCAAAAGGTTTCACAATTGTAATAATTCCGGTTTTCGCATCCTGACTAACCGTTGCACCAATACCACAATATACCCCCGAGGAGCTTTCCATTAAAGCACTATATTCCTCTTTTGTAAAATAAGTAGAATACGGATCCTTCAGGCTGCTTATAAAGCCTTTATATATACCATCGGCAAAAGAAACCTGATCCACGTCCTCTAAATAGTAATTATCTACAAGCATTTGTAAAAAGGTTAATTTATCCACTATATCACCATATGGTATTTCTTCCGCTACCTGTGCATCCTCAACTTTTTCTGATGAGTTATCAATCTTCTTCTCTACATTCCTATCCGTCAGAACAAGAACCGTCCCTAGGATTGCAATTAGCAACAAGGCACCACAAAGACCTGTAAGTAAACCGGCAAAAAAATTCTTCTTCATAATTTGTCTCCATTCTTCCCTTTGTTAAAAACAGGCAACCGAGACGGTTGCCTTATTCCTTAATAATCTAATTGCTCCATATATTTCATGTATTTTACTACCATAAGTGCAATTTTAAAGGTAATTGCATCTTCAAATACACGAAGGTCAAGGTTCGTACTCTTTTGTAATTTATCCAGTCTGTATACCAACGTATTACGATGGATATACAATTGTCTGGAGGTTTCGGATACATTCAAACTGTTTTCAAAGAACTTATTAATTGTTGATAATGTCTCATCATCAAAATCGTCAGGTGATTTACCTTCAAAAATTTCTTTGATAAACATCTTGCAAAGCGGCATCGGCAATTGATAGATTAATCTTCCAATACCAAGGTTGTTATATGCCACAACATTTCTTCCACTGTAGAAGATCTTTCCAACATCAAGAGCCATCTTTGCTTCCTTGTAGGATCTGGAGACATCCTTGATTTCATTAACAATCGTTCCATAAGCCACATGTACCTTGGTCATTGCCTCGGTATTGAGCATATCCAGGATGACTTTCGCAGTTTTATTCAAGTCATCATATGTTTCATTCTGCTTTACTTCTTTAACAAGGATGATGTTCTTCTCATCCACTGCTGTTATGAAATCTTTTGTCTTTCCTGAGAAAAGGCTGCGAACCGTCTCTAATGCATTAGCATCTTTCTCATTCTTGGTTTCAATGATATAAACCACACGTCTTGCTTCTGTGTCGATATGAAGTTTCTTCGCACGGTTATAGATATCTACCAATAACAGATTGTCGAGCAGTAAGTTCTTAATAAAATTATCCTTGTCGTATCTTTCTTTATAAGCTACTAATAGGTTCTGAATCTGGAAAGATGCAATCTTTCCAATCATAAATACATCTTCACTGTCACCCTTCGCAAGAATCACATATTCTAACTGATGTTCATCGAAAACTTTAAAAAACTGATATCCTTGAATTGCCTGACTATCTGCAGGTGAAGCTACAAAAGCTAATACTGCATTCTCATATTGCTCTGCATTCTCAATCGTGGTCGCCAGGACTTTACCTTCCGTATCCAAAACACAAATATCGATACGTGTGATTCCTTTTAATCCATCTATGGTGCTTTGAAGAATCTGATTGGAAATCATGTTTTCACTCCCTTTTATATTATATTTCTATTTTTTCTTAAAATTCATGTATATGAAAGTTATTTTAACACCGAATTCGTCAGAAGTAAACTAACTTTATGAAATATTCATAATAATTTTAGTGTATTTCTATCAAATTTATGCAATAGCACATTAGTTCATTGCGTAAACTATTATTCTATAGACCTTGTAAGTCAAGCTATCACTACCTTTGCAGGAGAATCAAGTAGTATATATAAGTCGGAACTAATTCAAATAATCCGACCAGCTTCAAATATTCCGATGTTACTGAGCAGTGGTGACAGGTTTCCCCTTGGGTACTCTTTCTATTATGGTGTTTGTCACACCTTATGTCTTCCCTACTGTTTATCTTCGCTACTATCTAGCTTCATTATTTTTCGCTATTGTTTTGCTTCGTTGGACACACGACATATAAAAAGGGAACACCTTCGTGTTCCCTTTGATCATCTACTAAATTAATTTGTAATAACTTGCTCTGTCTCTTTATCAAATACATGCAACTTAGACATGTCAAATGCAATCTTTAATGTATCATCAGGTCTTGCAGTTGTACGAGGGTTAACACGTGCGGTGATTTCCCAAGTCTCATCAATGGTGAAGTATAAGAATACTTCAGCACCTAATAATTCATATACTCTAACAACAGCTTCAACAACGCTATCAGGGAAATTGCTGATGAACATCTCTTCGTCATGAATATCTTCCGGACGAATACCAATCATAACTGTCTTTCCATCATAACCGCCATCGATAACCTTCTTTGCTTTTCCTTCAGGAAGCTTTAAGGAGTTGCTTCCGAAATTTACGAATACTTCAGAGCCCTTTTTAGCTACAGTTGCTTCCATTAAGTTCATTTGAGGTGAACCCATGAAACCTGCAACGAATAAATTCTTCGGTCTGTCATATAAGTTCTGAGGTGTATCTACTTGCTGTATTAAACCATCCTTCATAACAACGATTCTAGTACCAAGCGTCATAGCCTCTGTCTGATCATGTGTTACATAGATAATAGTAGTTTGTAATCTTTGATGTAACTTAGAGATCTCGATACGCATCTGAACTCTCAATTTAGCATCAAGGTTTGATAAAGGCTCATCCATAAGGAAAACCTTAGGATTACGAACAATAGCACGACCCATAGCAACACGCTGTCTCTGTCCACCGGAAAGAGCCTTCGGTTTACGATCTAACAAATGTTCAATATCAAGTATTTTAGCTGCTTCACGTACATACTTTTCAATTTGATCCTTAGGAACTTTTCTTAATTTTAAACCAAATGCCATGTTATCATAAACAGACATATGTGGATACAAAGCATAGTTCTGGAAAACCATTGCGATATCTCTATCCTTTGGCTCTACATCATTTACCAATTTGTCGCCAATCCAGAGTTCGCCATCGGAGATCTCTTCAAGTCCAGCGATCATACGAAGTGTTGTTGATCTTTTACAGCTATAACTCCGTTAGGATATTGTTTTGTTATGTTCTTTAATGATAAACTTGCCATTTTATATCCTCCTACAATTTTCTACAATTCGTGTATTCTTGTACAATTACTATATTGTTATGATACACTATTTCAAAGGGTTAAACCATATCCCATTTTAACAAAATAGGTTTTGCCCTTTTGTATAATTTGTATACCCCCTGTAAAAATAAGTACTTTTACCGATAATAACTTAAAATTTTGGTAATTTTACTGTCTATATTCAATAAAGCCTTCACCCATAACCTCTCTGACATCACTAACTATCACAAAAGATTTGGGATCTATTTTCTGCGCAATCTCAATAATCTTCACAATTTCATTCTTGGACACCACGCAGAATAGCATTTTTTTATCTCGATTGGAGTACATTCCGGTAGCACTGACACCAGTGACTCCACGGTCCATATTGTGCATTATTGCGTCAGCAATTCTAGAATAATCATCTGATATTATATATGCCATTTTAGCAAATTTCAGACCTTCCAGAATACTATCTGAGATTTTTGCAGTTATAAAAACTGAAATGGTTGCATATAGCGCATTACCCAAACCGAAGACAATCGCTCCGATAAAGATGATAATTCCATCGATAAAGATTAAAATTCGAGGTACGGATAGATGTCGATTTCTAAAATGGAGTAAGGTTGCTAATAAATCGGTTCCCCCAGTGGAGGCTTGCACAGAGAATACCATACCGATGCCAATGCCTCCGATGACACCACCTAAGATAGAGGCTAACAGAAAGTCGTCTAATTTTAAATCATAAATCGGGATTACCATTAGTGAAAGAATAAATGCAACGGTTCCGAACAGGTTGGAAAGCAGAAACTTAATACCTTTCATCTTTAAAGCAAGCAAATACAACGGTACGTTGCAAACTACGGTAAACAACCAGATTGGAATACCTCCATTAAATAAAGGTTCCGTCCAGTACTTTACTACGATTGCCAGACCAGATACTCCGCCTGTTACAAGCTCCATCGGTTCATAAATTATGTTAACCGAAAGTGCCATAAGAAAGGACCCGACCGCAATGATTAAGTATTTTCTTAGTAAAAGAATATTTTTATTCTTAATTTTCTTGTTTGTCATTTCTGCTCCTTTGGTACCAATCAATTTCAAATTTATGGTACGCATTTCCTCTTTTCTTTATTCACAAAACATATTACTCTGGAAATATAGGCTTTTTTAACTTTTTATTCTTCTTAATTCGTTGCACTCTTTTCCATAAGCTCTGTCAATTGTTGTAATGCCAATTCCTGATTAATTTCAAAGGAATTATTAAGATCAACTCCTTTGATTCTTTCAAAAGAAATATTCTCAGACGGTGTATTACAATAGCTTTCCAAATAGTTCATCTTATCCTTTACCGAAAGGTTCGATTGAAGGGATGGATAGATTTCTTCAATATAAGTACTCACTTCTTCTGCTGTTTTAAGCGTACTGATAAGTGCTATGTATTCCTCTGTAAAAGTTTCCAACGGTACAGGCTGCTCCGTCGTCTGGTCTGTGGACATATTTGTCTCGTCATTCATCTCTGTAACTGAAGTATCGATTTGACCACTAGATTCCGGTAAAATATCTTGTTCTGTAAAGATTGTATCAAATGTAGCTTGTGGAATTGCGGTATAATAGCTTATATCAATTCCAAGCAAATCCTCGATCATTAATACCCCATAATCAAATTCCGTATCCTTATCAAGGTAATTTGTAATGGTAGAGAGTTTTATCATTTGTGGTATTGCCGGATGAACCAATACCAGCTTTCGATACAGTGAATCAGACATCGTAAATTGTGTTCTGATTGGTATTGTAATATAAGTCAACTGTTTCTTCTCACAATTGAATATCTCCAATATGATTTTACTGATCTCATATGTATCTTCATCATAACAGTAGATTAAGTTCTTGGATACATCATCTATACTCGCGACTGTAATAGGTTCCGGTGCTGGTTGTTCCTTATAAGCTACCACGGCTTCTTGATCGGAGCCCTTCCAAAAATGCATCGTGGCTTTATAACTGACTACTCCTATAACCAGTAATATACCTACAATAAAAAAGGATTGTAAAAATCCTTTGATAAATAAATTAATTGCATTATGCTTCCTCTTAGTGGAACCATTCTTTTTATTCCTGGTGCCTAACGTTCCATTTTTAGCGCTTTGTCCCAAGTAAATCACCTCACATCTTTGATACATTTTATCATATTCGGTGTTGTTTATCAACGTATCTTTATTCCTGCGAGGCCTTGTGTTATAATTGATAATAAGAAGAAACAAATCAGGAAACATTATTAGAAGTACTAAATCAACAAAAGGGAAAGGTGATTAGGTTGAAAAGAGAAACATTTTTCAACCGGCAAAAAGCACTCACGTGCTTTTCGCTCAGCTTTTGTACTGCCTGACGGCAGGATGATGATTAGGTTGAAAAGAGAAACATTTTTCAACCGGCAAAAAGCACTCATGCGCTTTTCGCTCAGTTTTTGTACTGCCTGACGGCAGGATGGAGGTTATTATGAATAAGAAGACTGTATTGGTTACCGGCTCCTCCCGCGGAATTGGTAAAGCGATAGCCGTAAAATTCGCAAAAAAAGGTTATCATGTTGTTATTAACTGCGCTCACAATGAGGAGGCATTACTTAAGACAAAGGCTGAGATTGAATCCTATCAAGTATCCTGTCTTGCCTTTCTGGGTGATATGGGAGACTACGAGGCAGCACAGGAACTTTTTCGACAAATAAAGAAGCTGTATGGAGGCATTGATGTGCTTGTCAACAACGCAGGGATTGCCTATGTCGGGCTTTTTACTGATATGAAACCTGAGGATTGGAACCGAGTCATTACTACCAATTTAACCTCAGTTTACAACTCATGTGCTCTGGCAATACCGGATATGGTGAAGAATAAGTATGGTAAGATTATAAATATCTCCTCTGTCTGGGGTAATGTCGGTGCTTCCTGTGAGGTCGCATATTCTGCCTCAAAGGGTGGTATGAATGCTCTTACTAAGGCACTTGCGAAAGAACTTGCACCGAGTAACATTCAAGTAAATGCAGTGGCTTGTGGTGCAATCGATACGGAGATGAATCAATTTTTGGAGGATGCAGAATTAATGCAGTTAATTGAAGAAATTCCAGCGAACCGTCTTGGTCGCGCGGAAGAGGTGGCAGATTTAGTGTATCATCTGGCTTATAAGAATGAATATTTGACCGGTCAGATTATTGGGCTGGACGGTGGATGGATATAGGTCACTATACTATTTTGTTTATGTAATGTATTTTTATTTTACTAGTTTTATCTTATAGGAAAGAGATTGATAAAACCGTCCCGAAAGTTATACCGCTCTCTGTCTTGTAGACAGCGGAAATTAAACTTCGGAACGGTTTTATTATTAATATCTGTAAGAACTCGGTTCTACCATCTAACTTGCCAGCGTTCATTATATCCGGAGGACATACTATGTGATGTAAACATCTGGCTACCTCCTGAGTTTATTGCCAACTGTTTCAAACACTCTTCAAATTCTTTCTCGCAAACGGGAAGTTCCACCCATCTATCCTGAAATGATGACAAATAAGCCGCATTGGAAATCTGCAATTCATTGATACCATCATAACCCGGTGCCAACAATTCTTCATGTTTTAATATAGCATCAGAAAAATTTTGCAATATCCCTTTATGCGCGGTCCCTTGGTTCTCTGCTGCAAACTCACAATATTCGGTACTCGGTTCATAGAAGCCTTCTTTAACATTGAAGCAGAATTCTCGTTCTGGCTGATTTAACTTCCACCATTTCAATTTGCCATCCTCAAGAACAAGTTTACCCAAATCACCCGAGATCTCAAGGCGGTTTGTTCCCGGGCATTCTCCAGTCGAGGTAATAAATACACCAGTTGCACCATTTTTATATTCAGCATAAATTGTGGCATCGTCTTCAACCTCGATATCATGATACTTCGCGACTGAACAAAACGCTCTAATCTTTATAGGCATACCAAAAATCCACTGCATTAGATCAAGATTATGAGGTGCTTGATTCAAAAGAACCCCACCTCCTTCTCCACTCCAGGTCGCACGCCATGAGCCCGAATCATAATAATGCTGTGTTCTGTACCAATTTGTAATGATCCAGACAAGTCGTTTCAACGCTCCCAGTTGTCCACTTTGGACTATTTCTCGTGCTTTGGCGAAGATCGGGTTGGTACGTTGATTGAACATGATACAAAACACCTTACCGCTTTTCTCCGCAGCCTCATTCATGGCTCTAGCCTTACTCGTCATAATATCTGCCGGTTTTTCAACAAGAACATGCAGTCCACTATCAAAAGCATCAATTGCGATGTCAGCGTGCAGAATATGAGGCACTGCTATTATTATTGCATCTACCAATCCACTACCTAGCAATTCCTTATAGTCAATAAATACAGGGATATCCGGAAACTCCTTCCTGACTTTGTCGATCTTCTCTTCATCAAGATCGCAAAGTGCCGTAAGTTTCAACCCCTCTATTTCACCGCTACCAATACATTTTGCATGAGCAAACCCCATATTCCCAATACCAATAATCCCGATTCTAACCTCGTCCATAATAATTACCCTTTCCCTTTATCTAACTGGTGCAATGATTGGTATCACTTTGTCTTTCCGTCTTGACGTTGCTACTCTTTTCATCAACTCACTATAATACAACTCTTCATCAAACGGAAGTTCCACCGGTTTCCCCAGCCAAGACGATAAATGCATTGCATTAGAGAGAGTAAGGCCCTTTATTCCTTCTTCTCCACCCGCTATCAATGCTTCTCCACGAAGTATTGCTCCAGCAAATGCGTTCAATACACCTACATGCTGTTCCGATTTCCCATCCGTAACAACCGGAACTAACTCTGCTTTCGGGCAGGCCCAAGCATCCGTATTCGTCTTTGAAAATTCCGGTTCTGCTTGATCAAATACCCAAATTGTTAGTTCATTATTCTCTGCAACAATTTTTGCTTTGTCCATCTGAATTTCAAAACGGTTTGTACCACATGCATCTCCTGTTGTTGTAATAAATACGCCAGTTGCACCGTTTTCATACTCAACGTATGCAGTCACATCATCTTCCACTTCAATGTCATGCCATTTACCATATTGTAAGTGCGCTTCAACTTTTACCGGCATTCCACAAATCCACTGCCACAAATCCAACTGATGAGGACATTGGTTTAATAAAACCCCACCTCCTTCGCCACTCCAGGTCGCGCGCCAATTACCGGAATTATAATATGCCTGTGAACGGTACCAGTCCGTAATAATCCAGTTGGTACGACGAATTTGACCATAATCGCCGCTTTGAACTAATTCACGCATCTTTCTGTAAATATGATTGGTTCGCTGGTTAAACATCATTCCAAATACGACATCCTCCTGTTTCGATGCTTCATTCATTTCTCGAACTTGCTTTGTATAAACACCGGCAGGTTTTTCAACCATAACATGAATTCCTCTTTTAAAGCATTCTAACGCGTATTTCGGATGATCATAATGTGGAATGGCTACCAATGCAGCATCAATAAGGCCGCTTTCCAGCATTTCCTCAGCCGTATTAAACTTTAAAATACCCTCTGCTAGGTTCTCCTTTGCCCATTGTATTCTGTCCGGATTTGTATCTGCTATTGCAATAACCTCGATTTCAGGACATTTACCGGTACTTATATTGTTATAATGCCCTGTTCCCATATTACCGATACCAATTATTCCAAGTCTGACTTTATCCATCGTAGCCCCCTATTCTAATCCTTTCGCTTGCAAATATTCATAACTGCGTCTCAAGCAATCAAACGGATCTTCCCCGTTGCAATCATCCTGTTCCACCAGTATATATTGGACATTTGAATCATAACAAGCCTTTATGATTTCCTCAAAGTTCATATTACCTTCCCCAACAACCGCCATTTTTCTTCCAAAAGCCATATCTTTAAAATGCACGCAGGTTACACGGTTCTTTAGATGTCGTATCCACCATGCAGGGTCACCGCCACCCGCCTGTACCCAATAGGTATCCAAAATAAATTCCAATTCATCTGCAGAAAATTCGTTGGCCAGTTGCTCCAGCAAGATATCCGTATCTATTTTTTCAAATTCCATATCGTGGTTGTGGTACATAAACTTTATATTCTGTTCCTTCATTTTTTGAGCCACGGGACGAAATTTCTCAATAAAATCCTCAATGCCAGCATCTTTTATATTGTACCAACCAAGTCCGATATTCTGGCAATGAAATGTTTTGTGATCCGCTATTAATTTATCTGTATCGTTAATTATTCTGTCCGCTGAGTTATGAGTAACCACACATTGTAAGCCATTTTTGTCCAACTGTTCCTTCAGCCATTCAGCTTCAAAGGTGCAGGTACCAGATACTTGCACTGTCTTATATCCAATATTTGATACTTTCTTTAATGTTTCTGCAAAATCATCTAAATTTTGTGTAAAATCCCTAACCGTATATAACTGTGCTCCTAATTTCATTATTTTTACCCCCTTAATATATCACCTTTTCTATCTCCATTAATGTTGTTGCCTCTAGAACGAAGGCCGTTCCAATCCCTCTAGCGTTGTTGCCACCTACATCATAGACTGTTCCAATCCCTTTAACGTTGTTGCTACCTACATCATAGGTCGCTTCAAGCCTTTTAACGTTGTTGCCGCCTCATGAACGGTCGCCTTAAGACCTCTGGCTTATTTACAGTAATGCTTTCCTCTTCTCATTCAAATTATTTATACAGCCTCATCTGCAAACGCATTTGTTTTTAAACAATAATACCCCTCCCATGTGTTTTTCTTGTAACTATTAACAATTAATCTCTACTTATGTAATATTATACTTGTTTTATTTTTACATATCAATTGCATATAAACGCATTTTGCATTGTAATTTTGCGCATATCATGCTATGTTGTAATTGGTAAGGAGGAGAAACGTATGGGTTCTATTTATTGCTATAATACGAACGGATTTATCTGTCAACGTTCCTATGACAGTTCACCAAATCCCTCTCACTTTATGATGCACGCTCATGATGTCTTGGAAATATTCATCTTCATTTCAGGGAAGGGTAGTTATGTCGTTGAGGGTAATACTTATTCCCTGCTGCCATATGATATTCTAATTATGCGCTCAACAGAAGCGCACAAACTCAACATCAGTCCAGAGGAGCCATATGAACGGGTAACAATACATTTTTCACCCACTTTATTACGGAAATTTGACAACTACGAACATATATTAGAGCCTTTTTTTCATCATCCACTCGGAAGACTCAACCAATATCACCCCTCGGATTTTTCATCGGAACATTGGCTCTCTTGTTTAAATGCAATTGAAACATATGCCAATGCCAATGTTTCAATTGATCTGTTCATCCTATCTAATTTGTTTGCACTACTTGCAGAACTTTGTAATGCATTCCATAATCGTACCGATAAAGATATTTTTGAGAATAGCAACAATGTTTCGATTGAAATGATTGATTACATAAATAAAAATTTATATAACCAAATATCTCTGAAAGAAGTAAGTACGCACTTTTTTCTAAGTCAATCACAAACAAACCGTATATTCAAAAAAGCTACCGGTTCCTCCGTATGGGAATATATTTTATTAAAAAGATTATTGGTGGCAAAACAATTAATTCAAAATGGCGAAACACCGCTAAAAGCGCATAACAGCTGCGGGTTTACAGACTATTCTTCGTTTTATAGAAAATATAAGCTTCTGTTTGGGTGTTCGCCGAAAGATGATGTAAATATATATAGGAATAGGCCTTCCAGCTAATGGAAGACCTATTCCTATATATAAATAAATTACTAATTAATTTGCTACTTTTTCTGGGTATTTCCAAAGTGCTCCACGGTTGCCGATAATGCAGCGGATACAAATACAGCTGTAAAAGTAAAGCCTGATAGAATAATAATCATTGTTAATATTTTTGTTGTCTCACAAATCGGATACAAATCACCATAACCAACCGTAAAGAAAGAAATCACAACAAAATACAGTGCATCTCCCCAGGAATTCAGGGTTCGACTATAGCAAGGCGCTGGATATACATATTGGATTTCATACGCGATATTACTTAATGCCACAATTGCAAATGTAATATTCATAAACGCAATGCTCCATATACTTTTAACCAATACGATCCTACGAAAAATAGTCCAAATTATTCGCCCTATGCCAAAGAGATTGATAACATATAAGACAGCACTAATCCATAAAAAACCTTTTGGATACTCTACTTCGCTTGTAAATATTTGTTTACATAAAATGATGCAGGTAACCACGGAATATATCAAAACATAATTAATTATCCTATCTTTCATAAAAATGATTTCTTTTATAATAACCACCAAAATAAAGTAAAATGCGTATAATAGTAATAAAAAGATGAGTGCCGCTAGGATAGCTAGTAATATGTGAAATACCATTCTCCCATCACTTTCTTTCCGAAAAACCATATAGCCTACCAGGCTTGCAATTACACCATGTATGAATAAAAATGGAACCCAAAATAATGGTTTCAAATGAATCCTAACCGAATTCTCCCCCCCAACGGATGAAATATATTTTGAAAGCAGCTTCCTGCTTTTCCAGATTGAGCGAAAAAAGTATAGAATTATTCCCAATGTCATCAATAAAATTAATATACTTTGCATCCGCGGTTTCTCCTTCATTTCTATATTTGCTACTTGAATTAATTAAAAATCGTATTCTCTCTTACAGTATTTCATTGATGGCAAATAAATATAGCCTATTATTCCTCAATCTTTTAGGTAGATATATGTTATTAATTAAAACCTCGAACAATGATATGATGTATATCCTAAAAAGAACAAAAATAACCCTTGCTTTCGTAACTCGATATGTTTATTATAAAACCATTATGATATCAAGGGAGATGGACAGAATTCAAAATAAAACGTTACATAAAAGATCTCTTATAAAGCCAGGATCACGAGAAGATCGTTTTTTAGAACGACAATTTGGCAGTACACTGTTTACATATGGTCAGATATTTGCAATGTTACTTCCACTAATCTTGGATCAATTTTTTATTAATTTAATTGGGTTATTGACAACCGCCATGATTAGTTCCTCCAGTCAGGAATCCGTATCAGCAGTCAGCCTGGTAAGTCCAGTCTACATGATGATTTTTGCAATTTTTAATGCAATTTCGGTCGGTGGTACAATCATTGTGGCACAGTATAAGGGCCGTGGCAATGAAGAAAAAATCCGTGCCGCCGCAGGGCAGGTAATGCTGGCTACAGCTTCCGTAGCAATCATCTCCTGCATTATACTTGTTACCTTTGCAAGCTCACTGGTGCATTTAATGTTTGGTGCGGCTAATCCAATTGTTATTGGAAAAGCACGAAATTATCTAATCGGCGTGGCTATATCACAGATCTTTCTTTCCTTTTATATGGGTGCCTTTGCAGTATTTCGCGGCATGGGAGAAGCAAAGATCTGCTTGCGACTTACCATTATCATCAATCTAATTCATTTACTTGCAAGTATGCTATTTTTAAATGTAATGCATCTTGATATCTTTGGTACCTCTTTATCGTTAAATATTGCACGCTTGGTTGGTGGAGTGATCGCCATTTGGCAGCTGATGCGCCCCGGTAGCATCATGCGTGTATCTCCAAGACATATATTTAAAATTGATTGGTCGATCCTAAAATCCGTGTTCAAGTATGGCATCCCCTTCGCATTAGAGCAAATCTTCTTTAATGGCGGCAGTATGCTTGTACAGACCTACATAGTGCAGCTTGGCACAATTAGTGTAGCAGCAAATGCTGTTACAAATTCTGCGTTTTCGATTGTATATTCTGCAGGACTTGCTGTGGGTACACTAGCAACTACCGTAGTGGGGCAGTGTATCGGAGCTGGTGACAAAGCACTGGCACGGCGTTACGGCGCAAAAATGATTTACCTTGGAACTGTATTTGTATTACTTTCCATCGCTGTAATGCTACCGCTAATGCCTGTGATTTTGAAGCTGTATCAGGCTCCGGATGAAACCCTTTCGATTATTTATAAGCTGCTATTTACAGCGATAATTCCAATGCCTTTTTTCTGGGCTATATCGAATATAATGCCCTGTGTGTTACGTTCCGCCGGTGATTCAACTTTTAGTTCTGTGTTTTCACTGACAACGATGTGGGTTGTGCGCGTTGGCCTCGGTTATGTATTTGCAATACAGCTCGGGTTTGGAGTTCAAGGTGTTTGGATCTGTATGGGCATTGAATGGGCTGTACGGGCATTGGTGTACTATTTACGTTACCGATCGGATGTATGGTTGTCAAAGAATACGATTACTTAAAAGAATTATGAATTAACGATAGTGTAGCAGTGCTTTTACCTACTTAATATCTCAAAAACAGCCCCCAAGAATGCACTATTCTTGGGGGCTATTTGTTCTGTAATGAATAGAATAAATTTTGATTACTTTTTGCTATAGATATTTCTTTCCTGCACTAAACCCTCTGCCTCTTACTTCACTGACACGGCTTATCATGACAAAGGCCTCTTCATCTATTTCATGCACCAATTTTTCCACTTTGGAGAGCTCCCTATTTGAAACAACGCTTAGTAGAATGTCGGTCTCATTTTCCAGATATCCTGTCTTGCCATGCAAAAGCGTTACGCCTCTGTCAATTTCTGAGATGATTGCGTCTTTTATATCATTCGATCTATTACTCACTACTTTTATTTGCATTTTGTTTGTACCAAGTATTAGAAGCCTATCTAAAATTATAGAATATGCCATAACTAAAACGATACCATATAGAATCTTTTCTCTGTCATTAAAAACAGTCTGTAAAGCTAGAATCACACAATCAGCAATATATAGGCTGACAGATACCGGCACACGAAAATACTTCCGTAGTATCAGTGGTGGTATATCCATACCTCCTGTACTTGCTCCAACCCTGATAACAAGGGCAATTGATGTACCAATGCAGATACCTCCAAAGAGTGTGCATAGAAAAATATCCTCCGTCACCACATAATCTCCAGCTATTTTACGCAATAATTCCAAAGCAATTGGATAGCAGAAGGTACTAACCAGTGTGGTTAATGCAAACTTTCTTCCTAGAATTAAAAAGCCTAAAATGAACATAGTTACATTGAATCCAAACACAAAATATGACACAGGTAGACCAATATAGTGATTGATAAAAATTGCAATCCCTGTAGTACCTCCTGTAATCAACCCTGAAGGCATGATAAAGAATACCACTCCCGTTGCATAAAGAAAATTTCCAAATATGATTGTCAGAATATCAAATAGTATTCTTCTCTTTTTCATGTACCCCTCCATAAAAAACACGTCTGCTAGGATTTTCCCTAACAGACGTGGATCAAGGCAACTGCCTAATACTTTTAGATTTATTAAGTTCTACTTATTTATACCATAATCTATTTTAAAACTCAATCCCGAATTTATGCATTGCACTTGCATTATTTCGAATGATAAAAAAACGAATATCTCTTTGAGAAGAAGATTTATTCAACAGCAATAACAGTACCATTCTTATCTGTAACATATTTTCCTTTTGACATATCAAGAATTACATACTCGTTCTTCCATTTGTCTTTAATAACAGCACCTTTTCCAATTGCGATATCAAATGGTCCACATAGAATTGTCCCGCCATATTTTTTAATTTCATTCACAGCGTTTTCGACAGACTCAACCTTAAAATCAATTTCTATACTTTCATGTTCACTCTGTAGTACAATTTCCGTGATATCTTCTTGCATCCCTAATCCAACTGATGTATTAGTTTTCCAAAGAAGCTTTAACCCCATACAGTCCTGATAATACTGAATTCCGTCTTCTAGGTTTGATACATATAGTTGAATACAATCAATACATTTGAATAAACTCATCTTAGACCTCCATCTCATAATAATTATCGCTTTCACCAACGAGTGGACTAATATCGGGTAAGCTTTTAAAATACTCTTTATATAACCCTGCATAGGTATATGATCCTGTTTCTAAATAGTGTTGTTTTAATTTTTTATTCATCGAATCACCTCAAAAACAAGAATAACCTAATTCTCTTTCATTTTCCTGTCAATTTATGCTCTAAGTTGTCCTACATCGTAAAAAAAGCCCTGCAAACACTGAATCTGCAAGGCTTTGAATAACTATATATTATTTCTAATAATCTCTTTAATAATGTATCCATGAACACAGCTATTTAACAATGTTAACTATTCCTTCTTTCCTAGGGGCAGCATCTGGAAGTGGATTATTATTATATCCTAGAACTGCTGAACCGGATACTACATAATCTTCCGGAACACCGAATTCTGTAAGGACACTTCTTACCTTAGGGTCATTACCAAAGTACGCCAAAATATGAATCCAGCAAGAGCTGATATGAAGTGAATGGGCAGCCAAAAAAATATTTTCAAGAGCTACTGCGCAATCTGCCTCTATTGTGGCCGCAGTTTTATCATATGCTGTAATTATTACTGTGGGAGCATTATAAAAAGGATTGAAGTCCGGATTACCTCCCATCTTCTTAAAACGCTCTTCTGATGAATTTAGCATCTGTTCTTTTATAATAGAAATCAGCTTTTCCATCTTATCTTTATTCTGTACTACTGTAAAATGCCAACCCTGTCTTCCCATTCCACTTGGAGCATATTTAGCTACTTCCAACAAGATATTTAAGTTTTCGTCAGAAATTTGCTCCTCTTTAAATGATCTAACGCTTCTTCTAGTTAAAATATTCTGAATTACTTCGTTCATAATTCTTTTCCTTTCGATGATTAATGAAATTATATTTATATAATGTAACAAATCATAATCCTTATTTTGACTAATTCATAAATTTGTTTTATAATTAGTTCCTAATTGTATTTATGATTTTAATAATACAACGAAATAATAACAGCAATTTCACCTTGAGTCCAGTGAATTCTTTTCATCTATCTATAACCTCAAGTTATGAATTACAGCTTTATGGAATCCGAAACAGTGTATACAAATTAAAAGGAGTTATCATGAACTGGCAACAATTGGAGTATTTTAAAACTATAGCAGAGACTGAGAATTTCACAGAAGCTGCAAATTTACTATCCGTAACACAACCAGCCTTAAGTAAGGCTATGTCCAAATTAGAAGAAGAATTAGATGTTCCTTTATTTGAAAAACATGGGCGCAATATAAGATTGACTCGTTATGGAGATGCATTTCTCAAACATACCGTAACTGCTCTTGGAGCAATTAGTGAAGGTATTCAGGAACTTAAGGATATGTTTCAACCGGATGCAGGGACAATTTCAATTTCATCACTCTATACTTTAGGAACACGCCTTATACCGGAAGCTGTTAGTGAATTTTTAAATATTTATCCCAACATAAAATTTGAATATTGCATGGAAACAGTCGATAACATTAAAAAAGGCCTGACAAACGGATTGTTTGATTTGGGTTTATTTGCTGATCTCGATGAATCTTCAATAAGAAGAGAAATTGAATCAATTCCTGTAAAACAGGAGGAACTTGTTATTATTATACCCAAAAACCATCCACTTTCAAATAAAACTGAAATATCCTTACTAGAACTTAAGGACGAGAACTTTGTGTTCTTCTCGGAAATAATAAAATCTAAGATTAGTACTTTTTTTCATAGTTTTGGCCTTACCCCAAAATCGGTTCTAAATTCCAGTGAAAATAGCATGGTAGTAATCGGATTTGTGAGTGCGGGACTAGGTATCTCAATTGTCCCCTACTCCTGTTTTTTAAAAACGGAGAGTATATCCGTGTTAAGAGCAAAAGAACTACAATGCTATAGAACAATTTATCTAGGCTGGAAAAAAAGTACGGACTTATCTCCTTCTGCAAAACTTTTCAAAGACTTTTTGATAGAATTCATATCAAGTTCAAAATCTAACTCAATATCTGAAACAAAATAATTATTTATAGTAACATTAATGTTACTTTCCATTCCTAAGTATCATTTCACACAAATCTTTTTTAGGCAAAAAAGTCTTAAAACATTGACGTTTCAAGACTTTTATTATTATGCCAATTATCTCTTAGCACATAGCCAATTATAGCTACTCACTAGTTTTATTTATAAAATTTTATTCTGCTGCTTTTCCGAATACACAATAAGTTGTAATTCCTTATATGTAGCCTCCTTACCATAATAATTTGAATATGTATCAATTATTTTCATACTTCTCTTCCGTAAGATAACATCAAGCTCATCTATTGAATACAGGCGCGTTGGATCACCAAGTGGTATTTCCGGTTTTCTTGCAGGCTCTCCATATGGAATATCATACCCTCCATAAAGCATCCTTCTGCTCTCTTTGTCCCATTCAAGTACAGATAAAGCTAATGCCTTCTCACCAATATCCCAACAGCGTTTAGGGAAATAATGCTCTGCATGTTCTGCATTACATACGTCCATAAAATGTTTACCTCCCGGCTTCAGAGCTCTGAAAATAACATCAAAAATCTTAAGGTTTTCTTCTTCATTTTCCAGATATCCAATAGCACCGTCTGCCAAATTTAAAACAACATCAAATTCATTTTCAAAATTAACATCACGGATGTCTGAGTTTATAAACTTAGCAGAAAGAAATTCTTTGTCTGCAGTTTTTATTGCATCATCAATAAAATCCTTTGTTATATCAACACCAACAACCGAGTATCCTTTTCGTGCAAAAGCAAGCGAATGTCTTCCAAATCCACATGCAAGATCAAGAATACACTCTTTTCCACTAAGCCCAAGTGTTTTTATAATAAAATCTACTTGATTTTCAGTATCCTCAACCCATGATTGATTTTTAATATTTAGTGTCCATATATTTTTATACCAATCCAAATTATTTGTTTCCATATACTACCTCCTTATTATTTTTCATAAACTTGTTACAAAGTTTTCAAATGTAATTTTATTTTTTCATAATAAGAAATCTTTATTACTTGCCGGCAATATAATCATAACAATTATTTTCAGAGAATTATAGACTTGTATTTTAATTTATGATATCATGGATAATGAAGTATCGATAAAAATAGCAATCCACACTAGAGACGTAAATCAAGTCTTATTTTCTATAATAATCGAATTTTACAGTAATATTTTACCATAAAAACAAAAGCCGCAGTTAGAATACTAACCCGCGGCTTTTGTTTATTTCTTATGGTTTCTGCAACAATTCGAATTTTACTCAATATACTCTACATATGCAATCTACCATTTTTCTGTATTGCTTCAACCATTCATAAATTCATACTTACGTTAAAATATTTCTAACCTTTTACAAAAGATAGTCAAAACGCCAGCCTTTTGTTTGTATTAGAGATTAGCCATATACCTCCATTATTTCTCAAATTAACCTACCTGCATCTCATGTTAAGTAATGGAAGCATCTAATAAATTGTCCGTCGCTAACTTCTCTTACCGGTGGCATTTCCTTTGAACATCTCTCTTCAGCGACAGGACAACGGCTTTTAAATGGACAGCCTTTGCTTTCCGGTGTCCAAAAAGCAACTTCTGATTCTTTATCTTTTAATACTGGCAATTCTACAACTCCTTCTCTTTCTGGATCCGGAGCAGCTGTAACCAAAAGCTTTGTATAAGGATGTGCGGGACTTACAATAACCTTATTAACATCACCCCATTCAACCATATGCCCAGCATACAATACAATAATTCTATCAGCAAAGTATCGTGCAGTGGCTATATCATGCGTAATATAAATAAACGATTTGTTATTTTCTTTTTTCAACTTGTTCATAAGATTTAAAATTCCCAGCCGAATTGATACGTCTAACATTGACGTAGGTTCATCCGCAAATATAACTTCTGCACCTACCGACAATATTCTTGCTAAATATGCTCTTTGTCTTTGCCCACCAGACAGCTGATGAGGATTTTTGTTTCCTTGTTCTTCTGGCGGAACTAGCCCTACCAAA
>JAQSYO010000051.1 GCA_029256105.1 Herbinix sp. | reverse complement strand
ATGTTTTTCTTCTGCCAGAAGTATTTTATGGAAGGCTTCGGCTCCATGAATAATACAGGTGTTAAGTAGTACTAATAAAAGTTGTATAAATGCGGATAAAGAACAGGGCCTTTCGGTATCTGCTATTTATAAAAAGCGTGAAAAATATAAGGAGGATAAGTATGAAAAAGAATGTAGTAAAAAGATTACTGGCTGTAACAATGGTAGCGGCTATGGCAGTATCATCTCTCGCTGGCTGCAGTAATAAGTCGGACAGTGACAAAGAGACAACGACAAAAACAAATGAAGCAAATGATAACAAAGGGGCTGCTGATGATAGCCAAAGTGGAGAGGTTGTTACCTTAAAAATTGTTGACTGGGAAAGTGAAGCAATGAATACAGCAATGCAGGATGCATTTGATAATGTATTTTCTGTAGAACATCCCAATATTAAAGTAGAAATAATGCCGGCACCTGTAGGGGATTATGGTCTAAATATTAATGGTATGATTACTGCCGGAGAAGCTCCTGACATCTTCCAGGCAGGTCACGATATGGCATTATCCTTATCTGCCAAGGGTATGCTGACAGACTGGAGCACTTATGCAGATGCTGATACAGAATTTACCTCAGGCTTCTACGAAGGAACCTATGACCTTTGGAAAAACGATGGTAAAACAATTGGTTTCCCTAGCTTAATTAATACATATGGAATATTCTATAATAAAGATATCCTTGCAGCAGCTGGCTTAGAAGAGCCAAAGACTGGTTGGACATATGATGATTTGTTTACTTATGCTAATACTTTAAAGAAGCCGGAAGAAGGCAAATATGGTCTTTACAATTTTGATACCTCTTGTTTTAATGTTTCCTTAATCGGCGTTTCTAACGGTGGAACACCTTTTGTAGATAATATTTCAAACCCGACAAAGGTTACTGTTGATGACCAATTCAAAGCAGCAGCTCAGAAGGTTACAGATGCAATTGCAGCAGGTGCAATTCCCGGTACTACCTATGATGGAAGCAATTCTCAATCATTGTTTGAGAGTGGTGAAATCGGAATGCTTTATTTTGGTCAATGGGAACTTGATAACTTAATTCGTAATGTTCCTGATTTAAACTGGGGCTATGTTGCAAATCCGGTTGGAACAACAGGCGAGCAGGCTGCAATCTTCGATGCAGTAGGCTGGTGTTCTCCTAAGGGTGTTGAGCATGAAAAAGAAGTTTGGGAATTAATGAAGTTCATGAGTAGTTATGTATATGAAACAGTTTTACCCGTAACACCGGTTGCATCCTGTGCATATGAAGAGCCGTCACAAGTTTACTTTGATGTATTGACTGAAAAAGGTCATGCAGAAGCTAGTGAAGCAGTAAAGACTATGATGTCCGCAAAGAAACGTGTTGCAGTTCGTTTCTTAACAACATGGGCAGGTGATGCAGGTAAGGTTTGGAATGAAGATTATAGTGAAATCCTGGACGGGAAGAACGGTAAAACAGTAGATATGTTACCGGAGATGGCAGAGAGAATTAATCAAGTAATCGCTGATAATCAATAATTCGTTTCAGACTCATACAGTGAGCTACTCACAATGTGAGTTACAAGGGTGTCTCAAACAAAAGAAGATGTTTCTTTGAGACACCCTTTTTATTATTATAAAAAAGAAGGGATAACTAGTTGAAGCAGATTAAGGACAAAACAAAGAAAAAGAACATTCATTTAATTGCAAATGCACATCTTGATCCGGTATGGCTTTGGAGATGGCAGGAAGGTTGCTCTGAAGCATTATCAACCTTTCGGACAGCTACTGAACTGGCAGAGGAATTTGAGGGTTTTGTATTCAATCATAATGAATCGATATTATATCAATGGGTAAAAGAAAATGACCCCAGGCTATATTCTGTCATTCAAAGGCAGGTTAAGGAAGGAAAGTGGCATATCATGGGAGGCTGGTTTTTGCAGCCGGACTGTAATATGCCTTCTGGAGAATCTATTATAAGAAACATTCAAGAAGGACGAAGGTTCTTTAAGAAGGAATTTGGAGTAATGCCTACGACATCCATTAATTTTGATTCCTTCGGACATTCCAGAGGGTTGGTACAAATATTAAAGAAAACTGGCTATGATTCCTATATCGTATGCAGACCGGGAGCGGGCTGGTATGATTTTAAAGATCAGGATTTTCTGTGGAAGGGCTTTGCGGATACCTCCGTCATTGTGCACCGGTCAGATGAAAATTATAACTCAGTTCTAGGATGTGCGGGCGAAGAACTTGATAAGTTTTTAGAAGAGAAACAAGAGGAAGACGTTACTTTGTTTCTGTGGGGTGTGGGTGACCACGGTGGCGGTCCCTCAAGAAAAGATCTTTCCGACCTGAAAAATAGGAGGGAGCGGTCAGAAAAGTACTGTATTCTGCATTCTACCCCAGAATCTTATTTCGAAGAATTTAGGAATAATACACCGAAACTGCAAGAGGTTGCAAAAGGTTTAAATCCCGTTGCAGAAGGTTGTTATACCTCACAAATAAGAGTAAAGCAGAAACATCGTTTGTTGGAAAACGAATATTATACGGCGGAAAAAATGGCCGTTGCTGCTGAAGTTCAATTTGGACGCGCTTATCCAAGGCTTGCATTCGAAGAAGCAAGAAGAGCCTTGCTATTCAGCGAATTCCATGATGCACTGCCCGGTTCGGGAAGTGTCTATGTGGAAGAAGACACGCTCCGCCAATTGGATTTCGGCTTGGAGCTGATTTCCAGAGAAAAGCATTATACTGCACTTGCGTTAGCTAGCAACGAAGAAAGAGTAAAAGAGGGAAGTTCTACGATACTTATTTATAACCCCCATCCGTATGATGTCACCGGTGTAGTTACCTGTGAAGTTGGCTTGCCAAAACAGAACTGGACGACGGGTTTCATGTATCCTGAGGTAGTATTTGAGGGTGTATCAATTCCAACACAGGCTGAGAAGGAGTACAGTAACTTTTCCCTGGATTGGAGAAAGAAAGTTGTTATGCAGGCTACCCTAAAGGCATTCTCCATGAACCGGATGGACGTATATTTTAAACCAATTGAAAAACGACCGGAATTTGATGAAATTGTATCCAAACCTTATTATATTTTTGATAATGGAAGGATGAAGGTTGTTATCAACACAGCAACCGGATTATTGGAGGAATATTCGGTAGATGGAATAAACCATTTAACAAAAGGCAGCTTTGGGTTAGCTTCCTTTGATGATACAAATAATCCTTGGGGCATCCGTTCAAAAGAATCCTCGGCAAGACGAGATTTTCATCTTCTGACACCACACGAAGGAAGCGAATTTTGCGGATTGAAGAGTAAGGTTGTTCCTTCCGTAAGAATAATCGAGGATGGAGCAGTTCGAACTACAATTGAAGTGGTGGTTGGAATGCATAATTCAAAAGCATTTATCAGATATCAGCTCCCCAAAGCAGGAACAGCGTTCGATGTAGAAGTTGGAACCTTATTCCAGGAAAAAGAACAATATCTAAAGCTGATGCTAGCTATGCCTCAGAAGGAAAATGAATTTAGCGGACAGATTATGTTTGCGAGAGAAGAACTGAGGCAGGGAGTAGAAACGGTCTCACAAAAGTGGCTGATGGTCCGTAATAAGAAGAATAAAAGTGCTGTTGCGGTGTTGAATAAAGGCACCCATGGAGCAAGCTACAGTGATGGAGAACTCGGAATCACTTTACTTCGCAGTGCAGGATATACCGCTTCCGATTTTGTTATGGGAAAAGCCTTACAGGAAGAACAATGGGCACCTAGAATGGATCAGGGCGAAAGATTCTATCAATTTAGGATTGTTGCCGGGGAAGATAAGGAACTCGAGGAGCATTTAGACCAGATGGCTCAGGAGTATAATGAAGAGCCCTACTGTATGGCGTATTGCCCACCGGGATATACACAGAACGCCGTAGAGCAAAATAAAGGAAGTTTTATGACAATTGATAATCCCAAGGTTATCCTTTCAGCAATGAAAAAAAGCGAGGACAAAGAGGGATATATTATTAGATTATATGAAAGTACCGGAGCGGATACAGAAGCAAACCTTTCGGTATTCAATCATCTGATTACTAAGAAGGTATCGCTTAAGTCTCATGAAATAAAGACCTATTTCCTATCTGTAATAGAAGGTTATATGGAAGAAACTTCACTGATTGAAATGGAATAACAGAAGATAGGAGACATGAAGGATGTTGCAGAAAACACCAAACATATTACAAGAGATAGGCGAGAATTTAGAAGCTTTTTACCAAGAAAATTACCCGAATCTGGCACCACTAGTAAAACAGTGCTTTTTGAATACCATAGAGACGACGGTAAAGCAACTGGAGGATGATAGTTATTTTGTTATAACAGGAGACATTCCGGCAATGTGGCTAAGAGATTCTTCCGCACAGCTTCGTCCTTATGTAAAATATACAAAACAAGATTCCTATCTAAAGGAAATTATAAAAAGAGTAATCCTGAAGCAGGCAGAGCTTGTGTGCATTGATCCATATGCGAATGCCTTCAATCAAAGTGCCAGCGGGGAGGGACACAGGGACGAAACCGAATGGAATGATCATGTATGGGAAAGAAAATATGAAGTAGATTCCTTATGCGCTCCATTATATCTCGCATACCGCTATTGGAAAGAGACTGCTTCAACTGATGTATTTAATGAGACCTTTCGCATTATGCTTCGGAAAATCCTTCGGGTTTTCCGAGTGGAACAAGATCATACAAAATCTGACTACCGTTTTCAAAGGTTTCATTGTGCAGAAACAGATACATTACCGCAGGATGGATTAGGAAACCCGGTACTACCTACCGGCATGACGTGGTCGGGCTTTCGTCCTTCCGATGACAGATGTATCTACGGATATCTGATACCTGCAAATATGATGGCTGTTATGGCCCTTAAGTACGGCGAAGAAATCTGTAGAGAAGTGTATGGGGATACAATGCTCGAAAAGGAATGCCATGAGCTTTCCGTTGAGATTGAACAGGGGATACAGAGCCATGCCATCGTGGAGCACCCGGTTTATGGAAAGATATATGCATATGAAACGGATGGTGCCGGACATTATACGATGATGGATGATGCAAATTCACCGAGCTTACTTGCCATTCCATATCTGGAGTATCGGACCGGTTCGGATGAGATATATAAAAATACCAGAGCGTTCATTCTATCCGAGGATAATCCGTATTACTACAGCGGAACCTATGCAAAAGGTATTGGTAGTCCGCATACACCGGAAGGATATGTATGGCACATTGGGCTCATCATGCAGGCATTAACTTCAAATGATAGGGATGAAATCCTATCCTGCTTGGATATGATATCAAAAACACATGCCGGATGTAATTTTATGCACGAATCCTTTGACCCGAATCAGCCGGAGAATTATTCAAGGTCTTGGTTTGCTTGGGCAAATACATTGTTTGCCGAGTTAATGGAGAAGTTAATGCTGGAAGGCTTTTGGGATAAGTAGGGTTGAACAGGAGGGAATATTATGAGTATAGTATGCAGTCGCATCCCGGATGCGGTCCGTATGGTTACTGAAGAAAAGACAATTATTATGGAGAAGCAAGGCCTCTGCTTCTCCTGTGAAGATGCGGTGATCTCCTTTGCAGAGCAAAAAGAAGCGATGGACATAGAATTCCAAGCAGGTAATAGTGAAGTTCGTTTCTTGGTTTTACGCTGGAATGGCAGTTGGGAGCGTAAATATCAATATATGGGTGATGCGCTGGAACGAAGCTATGGAAATCTGGAATGGATGGGCTTAGATGCACAAAGAATTATGCCCTGGTACTTTCTTGCTTCCGACGGCGAAGCTAACATAGGATTTGGCGTCAAGGTTAGACCAAATGCCCTTTGCTTTTGGATGTGTGATGCAGAAGGGGTAACACTATGGCTGGATATGCGCAGTGGTGCGATGGGTGTCATCCTAAGCGGAAGACAGATGAAATTAGCAACCATTGTCCAAAAAGAGTCACGGGAAGGAGCATCGGCTTTCCGGTTTGCAAAGGATTTCTGCAAAAGCTTATGCGAGAATCCTTTACTTCCCAAGGTACCTATTTATGGCAGCAATAACTGGTATTATGCTTATGGAAATAGTTCACACAAAGATATAATGGCAGATACTGCATTATTGGCAGAACTGACGGAGGGGATTGCAAACCGACCTTATATGGTTATCGATGATTGCTGGCAGGAACTGGCATTGGTCAAAGGGGCTGCGGGACGACCGTTTTACCGGGGGAATGAAAGATTCCCGGATATGATTGGTTTGGCACAGGAAATGAAGGATACGAACGTGAAGCCCGGTATATGGGTCAGACTGCTTGAATCCAGTGAGAAATTTTTACCTGATTCTTATCGATCCTTACGTACACGGGAAGCGTTAGATCCATCAGCAGCCGGTGTGCTTGACTTGGTAGCTGAGGATATGGAACGAGTAACCGGATGGGGTTATGAGCTGGTGAAGCACGATTTTTCAACCTATGATTTCTCTGGTGAGTTTTACAGTGGTCCACTTTCCTTCCTAAAGCAAAAAGGCTGGTCACTTCAGGATCGTAGTAGAACGTCTGCAGAATGTCTTATTGAATTTTATAAAACTATTTATCAGCATTCCAATGGCGCTATTATTATCGGATGTAATGTTATTGGCCATTTGGCAGCAGGATATATGCACTTACACCGTAGTGGGGATGATACCAGCGGAAATTGCTTTGACCGAAGCGTTATGATGGGTGTAAATACCTTGGCATACCGTCTTCCGCAGCATAAAGCATTCTTTGATATTGATGCGGATTGCGTTGGAATCACAGAGAATATTCCATGGGAAGAGAATAAAAGATTCTTGGATTTGTTAGCGAATAGTGGAACTCCTTTATTTATATCTGCAGATCCAAAGGCAGTGACAGAAGAGATGAAGAAGGATTTGCGCATTGCCTTCCAAAAAGCAGCACAGCAAAAGGACGAATTACTGCCGATGGATTGGATGACTACAACAATACCCGAAGAGTATCTGATCAACGGAGAAAGAAAAGGATACCAATGGGTTAGCAAGCTTGGTTTAACTTCTTTTTCATCATTATAAATAAGAAAAGGCAAATTAGATGGAATATGCAAATAATGATTTCGTGTTGGATACGAAACGAGATTTTTTTAGAACGGTAATTCGGATTGGAGCACCGGTTGTTATTCAAAGCGTCATTGGCTCCTTTGTTAATCTGTTGAGTGTCTTTATGGTTGGACAGCTGGGTGAGGTGGCAATTACTGCAGCCGCAATGGGAAATCAATGGTTCTTACTTTATTCACTGTTAGCAAATGGGATTATGGCAGCCGGTAGTATATTTGTAGCACAATATTGGGGTAAGAAGGATACAAAGAGCATCCATCAGTATATTGGAATTATGTTGATCGGGGTATGTATATTGGCAACGGTATTCACCGTTTTCGCCGTAGTTATGCCACATCGTATTATTTCCTTTTATTCGAAGGATGCCAAGGTTATAGCGGAAGGAAGCACCTATATTAGAATAATTGGGATCAGTTATCTGATGTGCGCAATTTCCGGAACCTTCGCTACCTCCTTACGTAGTATTGGAAATACAAGGGTGCCTATGTACGCTACATTTGCCGCTTTATTTTCAAACCTTATACTAAGCTATGTACTTATTTTTGGACATTTTGGGGCTCCGGCACTAGGTGTTCTGGGAGCGGCAGTGTCTACTGTTATCGCCAGATTTATTGAACTACTGGTAGTTCTTAGCTATTACCAGTGGAAAAAACCACCGATCTATGCAAACATTACCGCCTATTTTCGAATTAATATTGCGGTAATCAGGCGTTATTTCCGTTATGGCTTCTTTATCATACTTGGAGAAGTCACTTATGCAATTGGAAATAATCTGTATAATGTGGCCTATAAGTATACAGGAACCGAAGCTCAGGCAGCGTTGCAGATTACCAATACGTTTTCAAACCTCGCTATGGTATATTGCGGAGGTGTTGCTACGGCAGCAGCAGTAATATTGGGCTATCTGTTAGGGAATAACCGCTTTGAGGAAGCGAAATTATGCTGCCGGAGACTATTGTGGATGGCATTTATTATGTCAAGCGTGGTTGGAGCAATTCTGGCACTAATTGCTCCTGTTCTGCTGAGCTTCTTTCAAGTAGGAGATAATACATATCATTATGTACGCATCATGATCTATATTCTTTGTGCCGGAATACCACTACGTACCATTGTCTTTTTAATTATCGTAGGAGTTTTAAGAAGCGGTGGGGACAGCACTTATTGCTTTTTTGCCAATCTGATTGGTGTTTGGGGAATTGGAATACCTCTTATATTTATAGGAGCAGTGTATCTGGAGTTGCCTATCTATATCGTGTATTTGCTTGCATTAATGGAGGAGCTGGGCAAGTTTATCATATGCTTTCCAAGAGTAATGAAATATAAGTGGATTCGAAATATCACTTAAATGCGATTGGAAAGGACTGCCTTTCCCTCCTTCGGGATGCTTCGCATATGCACCCTCAGTCAGCCGTAGCATGCCAAGATGAATATAGATACACCCATATTCATCGATATACTACTTTGGTGAATAATGGCACACAAACATGGCACGCTTCTTTAAAATTATTAATTAAAAGGAGGTTATTATGAAGAATAAAAAGAAAAGTGTTATTTGGGTAGTAGGTGGTGGAACTATACTACTCGTTATTTTGTTATTTATTTTTCTTTATTACTCACACAAAATGAAACTAGATAATGTGGATGCAGCCAATACGGTGGAAACGAATGAGGAAACGCTAGACAAAGAAACTAACGATCAAACGAAACATGATAATGTGGATAAGAAAAATGCATATAAAAAATTAGAAGTAGAAGCCTTTGACCTCAGTGAAGGAATCATAACGGAGGAATGCAGTGAAGGCGGAGAAAGTATCGGAGGTATTCAAGACGGATACTATACCGCTTATTATAATGTAGATTTTGGCGACGCGGGTGCAGTCGCAGCAGCATTTCGTGCGGCTACTCCGATGCCCGGTGGTGTTATTAATATAATGCTGGACGGGTTGGAGGGTACACAAATAGGAACCTGTGAGATAAAAACTACGGGGAAGGATTGGAACGCATGGATGAATGTAGGCTGTGAAATTGAGAAGGTCACTGGTGTACATGATGTTTATTTGATATATCAGGGCACGGACTATCTGTTTAATCTGAACTGGTTCCAATTTTACAAAAAGAAGGAAGCAATAACAAAAATTAAAATTAATACTGCACCGCCTACCGTTGGTAACATCATGACAGTGGAAATCGAGCCGTGGGATGCAGTGGTATCCTATGAATGGATGGTGAATAATGAGGTGAAGGGAACACAAGAGACTTATGAAGTTACAGTGAATGATGTTGGCAAGACAATTCAGGCAAAAGTAACCGGAATTGGCGGGTCCGAAGGTGTTCTAATAAGTGATGCAACCGGACCGGTAGCTGACATTGAATATGACTTGAATTTTGAAGAGATTGCATATGAAAGCTTTAGCAGTTATATTGATAAGTATTATGATACCTATGACGGGTTTGGAAGACTGAAAGACGGCGGTTTCTGGGATGTTGCAGAAATCTATGAGATTATGATAGATGCATACGAACACACCGGAGATAACCGTTATAAACAGATGATGTATGATATGTATAACGGTTTTGTACAGGATCATTCGGCGGACTGGACTTATAACGAATACAATGATGACATTATGTGGATGGTTATTGCCTGCACCAGAGCCTATCTGGCAAGCGGAGATGAGATGTTCTTAACCTCTGCGAAAGAGCACTTTGATGCGGTATGGGAACGAGGCTGGAGTGAGGATCTGGGCGGTGGAATATGGTGGCGTACCGATAATCAAACCAAAAACGCCTGCATTAACTGTCCGGCAACCATAGCTGCCTGTTTGTTGGGAGAAGCATTGGAGGATGAAACCTATTATGATAAGGCAAAGCAAATCATGACTTGGGTAACAGATAATCTATATGAGCCGGATACCGGGCATGTATATGATTCCTATAACCTCCAGGGGGAAAAGAATAGCTGGGCATCTACCTACAACCAGGGAACATTTATTGGTGCAAATAATCTGTTATACCAACATTTTGGCGAGGAGATTTATCTGTCACAGGCGGCGAATGCAGCAAACTATACGATGAATACCATGTATACCGGTCAAGTTATGAATAATGAGGATAGTTCTCAGGACTTAATTGGTTTTAAGGGAATTCTTACCCGCTGGCTATACCGTTTTGCGATTGATCAGAATAAACCCGAATATATTGAATGGTTAAAAATAAATGCAGCGACCGCTTGGAGTAACCGCAATTCGGAAGGCCTAATGTGGACACTCTGGGGAAATAAGACGGATGATACCACGGATTATCACAAATTCGGAACATCCACTGCAGTATCTCTCTTAAATAACTGCAGAACTAATACTGAACTGGTACAAAAGGCAGGAGATAAGCTGGAAGCGGAGAGCTTTGATCAATGCCGTGGAATTATTACAGAGGAATGTAATGAAGGCGGCAAGAGCATTGACGGGGTTCAGAACGGATTTTATACGGTATATCACAATATCGACTTTGGTGAAGGTGGTTTTACGAAAGCGGTAATGCGTGCGGCAACGCCTATGTCCGGTGGAAGTGTTGAAATCAGGGTAGGAAGTACGAAGGGCAAGCTCATCGGTACCTGCGAGATTACTTCAACCGATGATTGGAAACAATGGCAGGACTTTACCTGTGATATCGAATCTGTGGAAGGTTTACAGACGATATACCTGATATACAAAGGCGATGATTACCTCTTTAATCTGAATTGGTTTCAATTTCAAAAATAAGAATACTAAGATTAGAAATTGTATCGTTGAGTAGAATTAGAGCAAACGAAATAACATGGAACGAGGTGCAGACAATTCATGAGATCATTAAAGAAACCTGTTTACCACACGGAACAATGCCTTTCTCTCCGGCAGGAGCTCCAATAAAAGCAAAGGTGAAGGGGAGTAAGGTTGACTGGCCGATGGTAAATGGATCCGCCTCCCCCAGCCCGGCTATGAATTGGGTATCGGAGGAAGTGGAAGAATTAACCTTAATTCCCTATGGTTGTACAAATTTAAGATTGACTGAAATGACAAATTTATTTTAAAATTGCACCAGCAGTTTTTAGTAGAATCATTACCGTAATACTTAAGCAAATCATAAAGATGTTAGAGCTGTGTATGTTAGCGCATACATAGCTCTTTTTCATGTTTTCTCCTCATATTTTCCTACTTGTATAAAAAGGTATAATGCTATAAAATGGAACTATTATTGGACACGATATTTATGAGTATTGAAAGCACG
>JAQSYO010000050.1 GCA_029256105.1 Herbinix sp. | reverse complement strand
CTGAAGAAGATGGCTCAGCATGGGATGCCATATCCTCGAAAGCTGAAGAAGCAGGCTCAGCATGGGATGCCATAACCTCGAAAGCTGAAGAAGATGGCTCAGCATGGGATGCCATATCCTCGAAAGCTGAAGAAGATGGCTCAGCATGGGATGCCATAACCTTGAAAGCTGAAGTAGATGGCTCAGCATGGGATGCCATAACCTCAAAGGCTGAAGAAGATGGTTCGGCATGAGAGTATCGGAAGATGTTTTTCGTTTGCTGAACAACCGAGTGTAAGTGTGCGAATCAGAGAAGACATGGCGCTTTTACCATGTCTTCTCCGATACGAACGATAAACGAGGGTGTACTGCAACCGAAAACACATCCCGATACTCTCATGCTGAACCATCTTCTTCAGCCCCACTACCTCCAGCACTCCCATATCGAGCCATCTTCTTCAACCCCATTACCTAAGTTTTATCTCATCCCAACTCTCTGATCCGCTCACATAATCCCGAATAGCGGCTTTGCTCACTTTTATTATCAATCATAAATTGCAACATAGAATCACTCCCAACGATGGTAACGCAATTCTTGGCTCTCGTAACAGCTGTATATAATAGGTTACGGTTAAAAAGAAGCCTCGGTCCGTCTAATATAGGGAGGATAACCGCTGGGTATTCACTACCTTGTGATTTGTGGATTGTTACCGCATAAGCAAGTTCAAGTTCATCTAATTGATTAAAGGTATAATCAACCATTCGGTTATCATCGAATTCCACAACTAAATGTTCTGAGAACAAGTTAATTTCTTTGATTTCTCCTGCATCTCCGTTAAATACACCTGTTCCTGATTGGGTAGCTATTCCGTATTTACTTCTGACTTCCCACATTATTTGATAGTTATTTTTAATCTGCATTACTTTATCGCCTTCGCGGAATATTGTTTCACGATATTCTTTCTCACGCTTTTCCTTGGAAGGTGGATTAAGTGCTTCCTGAAGTATTTGGTTTAAGCGTTCCACACCTAATTCCCCTTTTCTCATCGGCGTAAGTACCTGAATATCAAAGGGTGTCGCGTTAACGTATTTAGGAAGTTTATTTTTAATAAGATTTATCATAACTGCGGCTATAACATTGGCACTTTCTCTTTTTAAGAAGAAGAAATCTTTGCTTTTATTATCCAACTTAATCTTTTCACCATCATTTATCTTATGCGCATTGACGATAATGTCACTACCAGCAGCCTGACGAAAGATTTTTGTCAGCTTCACTACATTAAAATTATGGGACTCTATGATGTCCTTCAATATGTTCCCAGGACCTACACTTGGTAATTGATTCACGTCACCCACTAGAATTAATCTTGTTCCAACAGATACCGCCCTTAATAGCGCATGCATGAGGCTAATGTCTACCATTGACATTTCATCAATTATTAATACATCCGTCTCTAATGGATTGCTCTCGTTACGTTCAAATGAAAATTTATTCTCTTGATCCTCAGTGAGCTTTGATAATTCTAATAGCCTGTGGATTGTCCTAGCTTCATAGCCTGTGGTTTCTGTCATTCTCTTAGCAGCTCGTCCGGTAGGTGCAGCTAGTAATATCTCCATCCCTTCTGTTTCAAAGAATTTGATGATAGTATTAATTGTAGTTGTCTTTCCGGTTCCTGGTCCACCTGTGACAATGAGTAAACCATTACTTGCTGCCTCAGCGACTGCTGTCCTTTGCTGGTCCTCTAGCTCAATCTCAAATTGGTCCTCGATTGCTGTAACCCTTTTTAGTACATTCTCCTGCTTGATTTCATAACGAATGTTTAAATCATGAAGCATTCTCGCCACGTTCAACTCCATATAATAATAAACGGAAGAGTAGATTAATTTTCCCTTCTCAGCTTCCTTTATTATAATTTTCTTCTCTATACTAAGTGTTGTCATCTGCCTGTGAATTGCCTCTTCGTCCGCTGAAAGTAATGCTTTTGTCCTTTGAAGCATCTCTGGTTCCGGTAAATAGACATGACCGTCACTACTTGCTTGCAAAAGTGCATAAAGAATGCCAGCCTTAATTCGATAATCGGAATCGTTGCCAATTCCCAATCTTCTTGCGATTTCATCTGCAGTTTTAAAACCAACACCGGTAATATCCTCAGCTAATCGATAGGGATTTTCTTTTAAGATTTCATACATCCTTTGGCCATATTCGGTAAAGATTTTTACAGCAAGATTTCCCGTGATACTATATTGCTGTAAAAATAACATCGCACTACGCATTTCTCTTTTTTCTTCAAATTGGCGGTAGATATCCTTTGCCATTCGGTCACTAATTCCTTTAATTTCCGATAGCCGTTCTGGCTCATCCTCAATAATCCGGAAAGTTTCTTCTTTGAATTTCTTTACAATTCTGGTAGCAAGAGCAGCTCCGATTCCTTTGATTGCACCAGAACTTAAATATCGTTCTACGGAGAACAAATCCTTGGGCTCCTTCATATCATAGTTTTCCACCAGAAATTGCTGCCCATATACCGCATGGTCAGTATAGCTTCCGCTTGCTTGAATAAATTCACCCTCACTGATAAAAGGGAAGCTACCCACACAGGTAATTTCCTCTTGATCCACACGAAGACTCAATACAGTATATCCGTTTTCGTCGTTGCGGTATATAATTCGTTCAATATAGCCTTCTACCATATCTGACATAGTAACCTCCGCGACCTCCTGCCTTATTATAAGAAAATGTCATTTAAAACCGTATCCCATAAAAACCGGATTTCAGTTCAAAATGACATTATAGGTCTTATTCACAGCTTCTAACATAATCTATGTAATTATTTCCTTTACTATCTACTTCAGGAAGTAGTCCTCCTGTAATTATACTATTGTATTACGTTTCATTGAATCATAAAGCATCTGCGCTAGACCAACTCCTTGATTCTCCGTTGCCTTTTCTGCATAATCTTCATAAAGCATATCACCAAATTGAGTGAGATAAGGGTTTTCATCCTCTTCACTCTTTGGGACTGTCTTCTCCATTCCTTTAAATACCTGTTCTAGAAGATAAGATTCAAAGTTCTTACATGCCGCCATTAATTCCTCATCGGTAGCAGAAGCATTATTAAGGGTTGTCTCCATACTTTCTGTTTTGGTCTTATTGTTTACCATACCGGTTGTAGCGGAGTATAGTGAGTCGGAACCTATTGAAATACCCATAATTCTCTCCTTCCCAGAACGATTATCCATAGTAGAAAAATCTTTATCAATATTTATCTACAAAATGATAATCCTCTCATTACCTTAAATTATTAGCCTGCTGCAGCATCTCATCAGCAGCAGTTATAATCTTAGAATTCATTTCATAAGCACGTTGTGCTACTATTAAGTTTACCATTTCATCTACTGCCTGAACATTCGAGCCTTCCAAATAGCCTTGGCGAATCTTACTCTGCTGTAAAGCGGCATCTTCTGTCTCCAAACGAGCTATACCGGAAGCATCTGTTCCTTTTAGTAAACTGCCGGACATCTTCTGTAAGCCACTTGGATTATTAAACTGCACAATACCGATTTGAATACCAATTGGTGCAGAAACACCTGAAGCATCCGGATAACACAATTCACCATATTCGTTAATTGTAATATCGGACGGGTTATAAGTAGAATCAATTACAATCGGCTTACCTGTTGTATCCAATACTGGATCACCATCTGAGGTCGCAAGTGTAACTCCATTTACCCCATTGGTCAGTTGGAAGGAACCATTACGTGTATACGCCATTCCGCCGTCCTGAGTTTGAACCGAGAAGAATCCTTTGCCTTCAATTGCAAAGTCATAATCATTCCCTGTTTCTTGCAACACACCCTGTGTATATTGTGAGGTTATTGCGGAATTCCTTACTCCAAGACCTACCTGTATTCCGGAGGGCTTGGGATCTCCATTATTATCGTAGGATTGCTCCTGAATTGTTTGATATAATAAGGTCTTAAACTCGGTGCTTTCTTTCTTAAATCCGGTTGTATTGATATTTGCAAGGTTATTCGAAATCGTGTCAACATTGGTTTGTTGGTTAATCATACCGGACGCTGCCGTCCACAAGGATCTCATCATATGCTATTCCTCCTACTTTTTTACCACAAGTGTTTCCTATAATCCATCCACCTGTAAAGATAAAATAAATTTCGCTGGAATTCATTTTTATCTTTATCAACAATTCAACAAAGTTGAGTTGCTTTTATACTCTACCAACAGAATTCACTGCAAGATCCAATGTCTTATCTACCGATTGTATTACCTTTTGATTTGCTTCATAGGCTCTAGTGACAGAGATCATCTCTACCATCTCGGATACAACATTCACATTTGATTGTTCAGTGAACCCTTGCCTTACCAACGCACTTCCGGGAATTTCAGTTGCTCCCTCCTGTGCTTGGTACATTGTATCACCTGATTTAGTTAAGTAATTGTAATCCTCAAAATCGGAAATTTGAAGGTTGTCAACATAAGCACCATCTGCATAAATTGCACCGCCTTCATCAATTACAACATCCACAACGTCCGTAGGAATTGTTATCTCTCCACTTTCACCCATCAAGTGATTTCCATCTGCATCCACGATGTGACCATCCTTTGTCATGGTAAAAGAACCATTTCGTGTGTACCCAGTACTTTCATTTCCAGCTTTATCCGTTACAGAAAGAGTAAAGAAACCCTTACCCTCCAACCCCAAATTATAAGTATTCGAGGTCTGTCTTAGAGAGCCTTGTCCATAATTAGTATAGACTTCTCCTAATTTAACTCCTAAACTCATATTTCCAATGGGTCGATCATTATAGGCTTCGGACTCATCCTTGATTTTAATTGTAAGCATATTATCAAAGGATTGATTCGTTACATTTTCTTCTTTGTAACCAACTGTGGCTGAATTTGCAAGATTGTTCGCGATAATATCCAGCCTTTTTTGTTCATTCACCATTCCAGTGTAAGCTGTATATAATCCTTTTACCATACCATCAACCTCTTTTCTGCATGTGTACTATAAAATATGACGAATTAGACTCAAGTGAATTATAAAGGAATTCAATTGTCAAAAATTCAATCATTATGATTTAATCTCTTTTACCTGCTAAGAATTCTACAAATTTACCGGTTCCTATCGCAACAGCAGTCATAGGATCCTCTGCGGTCATCGTTGTTATACCAGTTTTCTCTTCAATTAATTCTTCCAAACCATACAATAAACATCCACCACCAGTTAAAACGATGCCTCTATCTGCAATATCTGCCGCAAGTTCTGGAGGAGTCTTCTCTAGCACACTATGGACTGCTTCTACGATTTGAGAGGTTGTCTCTTTTAATGCTTCCTCTGTCTCTTCTGACGTTACAGTAATTGTCTTGGGAAGTCCGGTTACAAGGTTACGACCTCTAACCTCCATGGAAACTGATTCAGGTCTGCGATATGCAGAACCAATCTTTATTTTGATATCTTCTGCGGTTCTCTCACCGATCAAAAGATTATGTTTTTTTCTCATATATCGAACTATGGCATCATCAAAATCATCTCCGGCTATTTTAACAGAGGTACTTACAACGGTACCACCTAAGGAGATAACTGCGATGTCCGTAGTACCACCACCGATATCTACAATCATGTTACCACAAGGTCTTGAGATATCTATTCCTGCTCCAATTGCTGCTGCAATCGGCTCTTCAATGATGGAAACTTCTCTGGCACCTGCCGCGTAAGTTGCATCCTCAACTGCCTTCTTCTCAACTTCTGTAACACCGCTAGGTACACAGACACTGATTCTAGGCTTCCGAAATCTTTGTTTGCCCACTGCTTTCTGTATAAAGTACTTTAACATCTTTTCTGTTACCGTATAGTCTGAAATAACACCTTGTCTTAATGGACGTACCGCTACGATATTTCCAGGTGTTCTACCAAGCATCAATCTTGCTTCCTCACCTATTGCTTTTATTTTATTGGAATCTCGATCAAAAGCAACCACCGATGGCTCTTTTAATACAACTCCCTTTCCCTTTATATAAACTAATACACTGGCAGTACCTAAATCAATACCGATATCACTACCTAACATAATAATATATCTCCTTTCCTTTTCATGCATCTGCATGAACAAGTATCTTTCCTCTTAATAATCATCCCGATAGATCCCGAATAATCTCTTCTATATTGGTTTTAGTTATATTCTTTCTATATTTTCTTCCAATCTTCGGCAACTTAAACATATACGATTATATTATATACGTTTTTTCCGAAATTTTCAAAGGAAATTTTAAAAACTTTTATTTATCGCCATATTTCTCTTGCTTTCGAATTGATATTGAGAGATTGTCTTAAATATATTATAATAACATCAATCGTATAACAAAAAGCTAATTATCTATTGTTATTATCCGATTGACAGCCAGAGGAGAATTATAAATGAACGAAAATGCTATCACTATGAAAAAGGAAATCCGCGCAGTAGCAAACTATAAAGCAATATTAATTAGCAAAAACTATATTACAATATTATTAGGTATTATCGCCCTCTACCTTGGTATCTATAAATATATAATGTCTCCACTCTATATTTTAATCGTAATGAATGCTTTACCACCAATCCTTACCTTCGCATTAAAAGATTATGCCGAGAAATACAAGCTACAAGCTTTAACAAATATAACGGAAGATAAGCCCTTCCGATTAAGTAATTTAAAAAGAAAATACAGATATTCTAGAGTTAAATATGTAGCCAACTCCATTTCTTATCTATTGGCACTTTTTCTTATCAGTCTCTGGCAATATAAATATAATAACTCAGAAGATATTCAAGGCATATTAATAAATGTTCCCGTCTTGATTCTTGCATCTGGTCTGGCATTACGTTTTCTAACAATTATTTTCTTTCAGATAAAGCTACCTTATGATGTATCCCATAATAAAGTTTAAAGAATTCGGCATGCCGAATTCTTATAAATCAGTATTATATATCAGTATAGTATATATATAAGCAAAATGAAAGCTGTTCCTTAGGATAACCTCCTATGGAACAGCTTTTTCGCAATAAAAAAAGCCCAAACCCTCTTGCAAGGATTTAGGCTTTTCTTCATCTTATTAATTAAGCAATAATTGTAGCAACTTTACCAGAACCTACTGTTCTACCACCCTCACGGATAGCGAAGCCTAAACCTTGCTCCATAGCGATAGGATGAATTAATTCAATATTCATCTCGATGTTATCGCCAGGCATACACATTTCTACGCCTTCAGGAAGGTTACAAACACCAGTAACGTCTGTTGTTCTGAAATAGAACTGAGGTCTATAGTTATTGAAGAAAGGAGTATGACGTCCGCCTTCTTCTTTGGTTAATACGTAAACCTGAGCTGTAAATTTCTTATGGCATTTGATTGAGCCTGGTTTGCAAAGAACCTGTCCTCTTTCGATTTCTGCTCTTTGAACACCACGAAGAAGTGCACCAATGTTATCACCAGCTTGAGCTTCATCAAGAAGCTTTCTGAACATCTCGATACCAGTACAAACAACTTTACGGGTCTCTTCTTTGATACCAACGATTTCAACATCCTCAGATACATGAAGAACACCACGCTCAACACGGCCAGTAGCAACTGTACCACGACCAGTAATTGAGAATACATCTTCTACAGGCATTAAGAAAGGCTTATCTGTTGCTCTAACAGGATCAGGAATCCAGCTATCAACAGCATCCATTAATTCAATGATCTTATCTCCCCAAGGGCAAGAAGGATCTTCAAGTGCTTTAAGAGCAGAACCTTGAATGATTGGTGTATCATCGCCAGGGAATTCATAATCATTTAATAAATCTCTAACTTCCATCTCAACTAACTCAAGAAGTTCAGGATCATCAACCATATCGCATTTGTTCATGAAAACAACTACGTAAGGAACACCAACCTGACGGGAAAGTAAGATATGCTCTTTTGTCTGAGCCATAACACCATCTGTAGCAGCAACAACGAGGATTGCTCCATCCATCTGTGCAGCACCAGTAATCATGTTCTTAACATAGTCAGCATGTCCAGGACAGTCAACGTGTGCGTAATGTCTTAATTTAGACTCATACTCAACGTGAGCTGTAGATATTGTGATACCTCTCGCCTTCTCTTCTGGAGCCTTATCGATTTGGTCGAATGCTACAACCTCACCAGTTCCAAGTCTTTCATGAAGAGTCTTAGTGATTGCTGCTGTAAGAGTTGTCTTACCATGGTCAACGTGACCGATAGTACCAATATTACAATGTGGTTTGTTTCTTGTAAATTTAGCCTTTGCCATTTTATAACGTCCTCCTTTAATAATATATGCTTTTAAGCAAATGATTTTATGCCCCAAGGAAAACCACTTTGTGTTTTCCTTTATTAAGGGGCTTGTTTATATCTTGTCTCATACGCCTAATTATATTTCAACTTAGAAATATTTTCAAGCATAAACATTTTATATATTAACTTTTTTATTTATTATTTACCTTTTGCTGTTAAAACTTTCTCTTGAACATTCTTCGGAACTGGTTCGTAGGAGGAGAAGAACATGGAATAAGCACCACGGCCCTGTGTTTTAGAACGTAGGGTTGTGGAATATCCAAACATCTCAGACAACGGAACAAATCCTCTGATTAACTTAATACCATTAATATCTTCAGTACCTTCAATACGACCACGACGGGAGCTGATATCACCGATAACATCGCCCATGTAATCATCCGGAACTGTTACTTCAACTCTCATGATAGGCTCAAGAAGTACCGCTCCCGCTTTATGCATCGCATCTTTAAATGCCATGGAACCAGCAATCTTAAATGCCATTTCATTGGAATCGACTTCATGATAAGAACCATCATAAACAGTTGCTTTGATACCAAGTACTGGATATCCGCCAAGGATACCAGCTTTTGTAGCTTCTTCAATACCAGCACCAACTGCAGGAATGTATTCTCTAGGAATAGCACCACCAACAATTGCTGAGATAAATTCAAAGGTCTTTTCAGCATTTGCATCCATAGGCTCAAACTTAACCTTACAATGTCCGTACTGTCCACGACCACCGGATTGCTTCGCATACTTACTGTCAACATCAACTGCCTTAGCGAAGGTCTCTTTGTATGCAACCTGAGGAGCACCTACGTTAGCTTCAACCTTATACTCACGAAGTAATCTGTCTACAATAATCTCAAGGTGAAGCTCACCCATACCAGCGATAATTGTTTGACCTGTTTCTTCATCTGTATAAGCTCTGAATGTAGGATCTTCTTCTGCAAGTTTTTGAAGCGCTTCACCCATCTTATCCTGACCAACTTTAGTCTTAGGCTCAATCGCTACATTAATAACAGGCTCAGGGAATACCATTGCTTCAAGTATTACTGGATGTTTTTCATCACAAATGGTGTCACCGGTTGTAGTTGATTTAAAACCAACTGCTGCTGCGATATCACCAGAGTAAACCTTATCAAGATCTTCTCTCTTATTTGCATGCATCTGTAGAATACGTCCGATACGTTCCTTTTTGCCTTTTGTTGAATTCAATACGTAGGAACCTGCATTTAAAGTACCAGAGTAAACTCTGAAGAATGCAAGCTTACCAACGAATGGATCCGCCATAATTTTAAATGCTAACGCTGAGAAAGGTTCCTCATCGGATGCATGCCTAACAATATCATTGCCATCCTCATCAATACCCTTAATTGCAGGGATGTCTGTAGGAGCTGGCAAATATTCAATAACCGCATCCAATAATTTCTGAACGCCCTTATTTTTATATGCAGAACCACAAAGTACAGGAATGATTTGTGTCTGGATTGTAGCTCTTCTTAATGCAGCTTTTAATTCAACTGTTGAAGGCTCTTCACCTTCTAAGAACTTCTCAATCAAGTTATCATCTGTTTCACAGATAGATTCAATCATAGCTGCTCTATATTCATCAGCAAGCTCTTTCATATCTTCCGGGATTGCTTCAATTGAAATATCTTCGCCTTTATCATCTTTATAATAATAAGCTTGCATCTCAAATAAATCGATTACACCCTTGAAGGTATCTTCTTTGCCGATTGGCAGTTGCAACGGAACTGGGTTCTTACGCAATCTGCTTTTAATCATACTTACTACATTGTAAAAATCCGCACCGGAAATGTCCATTTTATTAACAAATGCCATTCTAGGTACATTGTATTTATCAGCTTGGTTCCATACAGTCTCGGACTGTGGCTCAACGCCACCTTTGGCACAAAATACACCAACCGCACTATCCAGTACACGCAATGAACGCTCAACCTCAACGGTAAAGTCAACGTGACCTGGTGTATCAATAATATTGATACGATTTTCTAATGCGCCGGGAATCTTCTTATGCTCAAATTCTTGGGTCCAATGACAAGTAGTGGCCGCTGATGTAATCGTAATACCTCTCTCTTGCTCCTGCTCCATCCAGTCCATTGTTGCAGTGCCTTCGTGAGTATCACCGATTTTGTAGTTAACACCGGTATAGTATAGGATACGTTCGGTAAGAGTTGTCTTACCAGCATCGATATGCGCCATAATACCGATATTTCTAGTTCTCTCTAACGGATATTCTCTTCCAGCCAAGGATAATTCCTCCTTAAATTTAAACGAAGAATACTTAAAATCAATTCTTCAATATCATGTGTTCCATTGGAAGAAGAACATGCTATGATAATATCATTTTACCATCTGTAATGAGCAAATGCCTTATTAGCGTCTGCCATCTTATGCATATCTTCTTTTCTTTTAACAGATGCGCCAGTGTTATTAGCTGCATCCATGATTTCATTTGCAAGTCTTTCCTGCATAGTCTTCTCGCCTCTTTTACGAGTGAAAAGAGTAATCCAGCGAAGTCCTAACGCCTGTCTTCTTTCCGGTCTAACTTCGATCGGTACCTGATAGGTAGCACCACCGATACGTCTTGCTTTTACTTCAAGCACGGGCATGATGTTGTTTAAAGCTTCCTCGAATACCTCAACGGCACTCTTACCAGTCTTGGTAGCAATTCTATCGAATGCTCCATAAACGATCTTCTGGGCTGTACCCTTCTTACCGTCTAACATGATGCTATTGATGAGCTTTGATACAACTTTACTGTTGTACAACGGATCAGCCAATACATCTCTTTTCTGTATATGTCCTTTTCTTGGCACGTTTCTTCCCTCCTTAATGATGATTGACGAATTATTACTAATATCGTCAGTCAATTAATTCAACGGTACTCACATACAAGCTGCATAGCAAGCTAATTCACTTGTCTTGAATGGTAGAACATAATGTTCTTTCCACCGTTTGTGTTCGTGCTCAGATAACTTCGTTTTCCTTTATAGAATTGGTTTGACAATTCAATTTAACCTGTAACCCACAGAAATACAAATCAAACGGAAATAAAAAATTAATCCGGCACTTAACTGTTAAATAGTAATTTATTTCTTAGCGTCTTTCGGTCTCTTAGCACCGTACTTAGAACGTGCTTGTCTTCTCTTCGCTACGCCTGCAGTATCAAGTGTACCTCTGACGATATGATAACGAGTACCGGGTAAATCCTTTACTCTACCACCTCTGATCAGAACAACGCTATGCTCCTGA
>JAQSYO010000101.1 GCA_029256105.1 Herbinix sp. | reverse complement strand
GATTTTATGTTAGGCACTATTGTAAATACTGGTACTATTCTGATTGGTAGTGTAATTGGAGCTTGTCTTAAGAAAGGCATAGGAGAAAAATATCAAAATGCATTATATAACGCTATGGGACTTGCAGCCTGTGGCCTTGGCATTAACGCTATTGTTCAAAATATGTCAAATAGCAGTTATCCCGTACTGTTTATAATCAGTCTGGCAGCGGGCAGCCTGATGGGTTCCATGTTGAATTTGCATGTAAAGTTTGAAAAGCTTACTGCACGTTTTACAAAAGGAAATATTGGACAAGGGCTTTCTACTGCTATATTATTGTTTTGTGTTGGAACGTTATCAATTTTAGGCCCAATGGAAAGCGCTCTTCATGGAGATAACACCTACTTGTATACAAATGCAACGCTGGACTTTGTCACTTCGCTGGTCTTGGCATCAACCTATGGAATTGGAATTGCTTTATCTGCGGTAATATTATTCTTGTGGCAAGGAGGCATATATCTTTTTTCAGGGTATTTATCTGTTTTTTTGACCACGGAATTATTAAATGAAATCTCACTTGTAGGTGGCTTTCTTATCTTCAGCTCAGGTCTTTCCATCTTGAAGATTAAGGATTGTAAGACTCTGAACATGTTGCCATCCTTATTTGTACCAATTCTATGGTTCTTGATAAAAACTACAATCTAGCCAAAAGGAGGAAATTACTATTTCTGTACCGGTACACATTGGCTATGTTTGAATAGTAATATAGCAATTTATAAATTAAAATAGAGATATAAAATTATAAAGCTTAAAAACTATGGTTCGGGTGCCATAAGTCGATTAATAACTACGAGGATGAATATGGATGCATATCTATTCAGCTTGGCGTGCTACGGCTGACTGAGGGTGCCTATTGCAAAGCATCCCGAAGGAGGGAAAGGCAGCCAAATGAATAGATATGCACCTATATTCATCTCATTGCCTAAATCCCGACTTATGACACCCGAACCAAACTATAGGAGAATATTAAAGGGAGGCATATAAAAATGAAATTGCTCTATGAAAAACCGAAAGCAGAAGATTATGTTAGCTTGAGGCTTCGTTCGGGAATGGGAAATAAGGACTTGGAAAGAAGCACAAAAGCGATAGAAAATTCTTTATTTACCGTATCTCTATATGATGAAGAAAAATTAATCGGATTTGGAAGAATTGTTGGTGATGGAGGAATCACGTATGTTGTAAGTGATATTATGGTAGATGAAAATTATCGAAGGAAAGGATTTGCAGATCAAATAATGAAAGAAATAAATAACTACTTTGAAGAAAATACTTTTGAAGATAGTTATATATGTTTGATAGCTAATTATCCTGCTGATTTATTATATCATAAGTATCAATTTGAGTATTTGCCAGAAAGTAAGTGTGGCATGTTACGCAGACAAAACAAAATAAAATGAGTATGTTGTTCTTTCCATCCTGACATAAGGGAAATTAATGCGGTGATTGAAATATAAAAGACAAAGCTAAAACTAGAGGTGAATATTAGAATGTAAAATAGTAATAAAAGAAATGGAAATTCAGACAAGTTCAATAATCCAGTTAATTAAAATACTTTGTACTAGATATCAAGCTCATTCATCTTAACTGGACGTCCATGGTTAACTATAATGATTGGTTCGGTTGCCATAGGTCTGATTTCATATAAGAGATGAATATGGGTGCATATATATTAATCTTGGCTACCTTTCCCTTCTTCGTAACGCCCTCAGTCAGCCGCAGCACGCCAAAGTTAATATATATACACCCATTTTCATCATAATTGGTTTCGTTCATAGTGGTGCGGTGAACGCTTGGGTGATTTGAAACCCGAACCATGATTTTATTATTATATTATTCGATGGAAAGATTATTTTTCTGATATGTACGAAAACCATCTAGAATATCCTTATTTTCAGAAAAAAAGTTGCTTAATATATTTATTTTATGTATTGTTACCGGATTAATATTATGTTCCATTAATTCTGTCTGTTGTAATAAATCATCTTCACAGCTTATCATTTTAAGAAAATTTTCTATAATATAGTGACGTTCTAAAAGGTATTTGCCTATTTCCTTTCCGCTTTCACTTAATATAATAATTCCGTATTTTTTATAATTTAGCAATCCCAGTTCTCCAAGTCTTTGCACCATTCTCGAAGCAGACGCTGCGCTCACATTTAGTAATTCGGCAAGTAGATTAATACGGATATACCCTTCCTCTAAGCTGTTTCTGTAAATCATTTCAAGATAATCCTCCATTGCTGAGGTTAATTTCTTTTTATTCTGTTCCAGAAGCTGATACCCACGAACCGTATGAAATTCATTATTTGTCACATTTCTCACAGCCTGAATTATTCTAATTAATTTTATTATATGCAGTAACACATGAATTTATTTTTCATATGTTAGTGTAGGGTAAAAAAATTACACCCCACTGAAAATATAACAATAATAAATTTACTTTATCAATACAGGAGGCATAACAATGAATAAGAATATGATACCGCTTAATCACTTACCTCTAGGGAAAAAGGCAAAAGTTAAGGTACTTACTTCCGATGGAACTATTCGAAGAAGAATGCTTGATCTGGGTTTGATTTCTGATACGGAAATTGAAGCATTACAAAGAAGTCCTTCAGGAGATCCCATTGCTTACGATATTAGAGGAGCTGTAATCGCATTACGTTCGGAAGAGGCTTCTAAGATACTGGTTGAAGCTATTTAATAAATTTGCTCCGATAAATCCATGAGTGGGTGACTGTATGCCCACTTGTGGTTTATACAATCATAAAAGATGATGGATATAGAATACAAAGTAATCTTGCAAAATGTATTGAAAGGGATACATAAGATTTTAGATTGATTACATTTAAAATCCAATGTAAGGAGAGATGTAAATATGGGCTTAACTAATCAGTCAACAGGAGCAGGTGTTTTGGAAAGTGAACTGAAAATTGAACGTACCTGTATGGGGGATAAAGTTATAGCACTTGCCGGAAATCCGAATGTCGGAAAAAGTACTGTCTTCAACAGCCTGACCGGATTAAATCAACACACCGGTAACTGGCCTGGTAAAACGGTTACGAATGCACAGGGAAAGTATAAACATAAGGACAAGAATTTTATTATGGTAGATATACCAGGTACTTATTCACTCATGGCTAATTCTGTAGAAGAAGAAGTCGCACGTGATTTCATTTGCTTTGGATACCCCGATGCTACTGTAATTGTTACTGATGCAACCTGTCTGGAAAGAGCAATAAGGAAAAAAATAAGTATTAATTTAGATGATCTATCCCATCAGCTTGGTGTGCCAGTTATCGGAACCAGTGCAAGAAGCGGGGAAGGTCTGGATACTTTAATGGATGCCGTATATAATGTTACAATCAAAAAAGCAGATAATTCTCCATTACAAATTACTTATGATGATACGATTGAAGAAGCAATCAGTATTATAGAACCAGCGATAAAAGATCTTGTAAAAGACAAAATTAACAGTCGATGGGTTGCATTAAAGCTTCTGGATGAGGACGAAACATTATTGAAAGCTCTTCGAAAATATTTGGATTATGATTTAAACTCAAATGAAAGTATATTGCAAAAAGTGAGTGAAGCAAGAGATGAACTGAGTATAGCGGGTATTGATCATAATTTGTTAAGAGATAAAATAGTATCCCATATCGTAGGTATGGCAGAAAAAATCTGCAAAAAGGCAATTACCTTTGAAAGAGAAGAATATAATCGTACGGACCGTAAAATAGATGGAATT
>JAQSYO010000100.1 GCA_029256105.1 Herbinix sp. | reverse complement strand
TATAAAAAACGATTAGAACTAAACTGATAAAATATAACGAACGAGGGCTGTACCATAAGTGGTATGGCCTTTTTTGAAATATAGTTTCCCTATTCTTATGACTCTTATAATTTGTGGAGCAGTTTACCAACATTTATAAATTGTGGTAGCATGTATACTGTATTAGTTGTATAATAACGTAATGCAAATATTTAATTATAATCTTATCGACAATTATAATAACTAAAGATAATTGAAATGGCAGATCTATGAAATCAAATATTTGGTTCGGGTGCCATAAGTCTGATTTCATATTCATCACTATTGGTTATTGTTGACTTATGGCACCTGAACCATATTTTAAAATATAAACTTAACTGACATCATATTATTATAAGTAACAGTAATTTGCATGAATTATATATGGAGGTACATACGATGGATGGTAAAAATATTTTGAAAGAATTAAGAAGTTGGATTTTTATAATCTTAATAGTTTTAGTTGCTGCATTGTTAATCAACAGTAAGTTATTTGCAAAATATATCGTGGAACAAAGCTCAATGGAAGACACACTGTTTCATGATCAGCATGTATTTGTAGATAAATTGAGTTATTATATAGGCGAGCCGAAAAGAGGAGATATCATTATTTTCCTGGAAGGAGAAGAAAAGGGAACAATTCTTAATGATACCATAAGAACCTTTGATGGAATAGTTGCAGCTTTTGATAAAGAAAAGAAAGAAGATAAGCATAAGCGATTAGTGAAACGAGTCATTGGAGTTGCCGGGGATGAAGTAGATATCATAGATGGATATGTTTATGTGAATGGAGAGAAACTGGAAGAACCCTATGTGAAAGGGGAAACGCTACTCGACGATTTTAAACTTCCAGTTACGGTGGAGGAAGACAAACTGTTTGTATTAGGTGACCATAGAACAGTAAGCGTTGATAGCAGGGACTTCGGACTGATTGACCTGAATCAAGTGGAAGGCAAGGCGGTATTTCGTGTATATCCCTTCAATCAGGTGGGAAGGATTAGATAGGAAACGTAAATAGACTTATACATAAAAAGGGAATGTGTTTTATCACATTCCCTATAATTTTGCATATTCAGTCTAGCATTTCTCCGGTTCACTGTACACTACACCAAAGGTCTCAACAGTAACCTTGTTCATAATCTGAGGTTCTAACGGAGCATCGGAGTAATCGGTCTTTGTATCTGCAACTTTATTCACAGCATCCATTCCCTCAGTTACTTTACCAAAAGCTGCGTAGGAACCGTCCAGGTGAGGGGAGTCCTTATGCATAATGAAAAACTGGGATCCTGCTGAATCAGGACGCTGGGATCTTGCCATAGAGATAACCCCTGCAGAATGCTTGATATTATTGTCAAAGTTGTTATAAGAGAACTCACCCTTAATGGAATATCCAGGGCCGCCCATGCCGGTACCTTCCGGATCGCCGCCTTGAATCATAAAGCCACGAATTACTCGGTGAAACTTTAATCCGTCGTAGAAGCCCTTATTTATAAGGGAGATGAAATTGTTAACGGTATTGGGAGCTACTTCAGGATATAATTCGATTTTGATAATATCACCTGACTGAAGTTCCATTGTTACGATTGGGTTAGTGTTTGCCATATTGATTCATTTCCTCTCAATTAAAGAATTTACAAATTGCTCGCTTAGTTATGATAGCTTTTGCTGGTAAATATATCATAGTAGGGCTTTTATGTCAAGGTAGTGCTAGGGAATTCGTGATTTATCAAGTATTACCTATTCTAAAACCCTCGCAAATCCCCATTATCAGGATAAAATACCTATTTTTTACATCATTTGAAAAGCATGATTTTCTTGTAATTCGCTCGCAGTTTTTATATAATGTAAGACAGCAAATACCAAATATTCGTAAAAAGAAAGATTTTATTTCTCCAATCTACTATACAAAAGATAAAACACATACGAAAGGAAGTAATGGCAGATGAGTGAGGTTTATACTTTTGGAGTAAAATCAGGACAGCATTCCGCAATGATTGATATTACCAGAGAAGTACAGAATGTGGTAAAAGACAGCGGAGTAAAAAATGGTATCTGTGTCATCTTTGTTCCTCATACGACGGCTGGGATTACACTGAACGAAAATACAGATCAAGACGTTATACGTGATTTTATTATGGAAGTGAATAAGATAATTCCACTTTCGGACGGATACCATCATGTTGAAGGTAATTCAGCAGCGCATATTAAATCGAATATCTTAGGAACGTCACAAACTTTAATTATCGATGAAGGAAGATTACTTCTTGGAACTTGGCAGGGGATATTCTTTACGGATTTCGATGGACCAAGAATACGAAAGGTTCATGTAAAAGTTATCGAAGGCTGATAAATCTCAAGTAAGACTAAAATACGCCTTGTCCCAGATTGAAAATTAAGATATAATCTGAATAAACAAAGCGAAGTGGTTATTATTTGGTGTTTCATAGGAGAAATAATATGTCGGTTGCAAGAAAGAAAAAAGCAATAGTAATAGAAAATATAAAATTGGCTGAAGATATCTTCAGTATGTGGCTAAAAGCTCCAGATAT
>JAQSYO010000022.1 GCA_029256105.1 Herbinix sp. | reverse complement strand
GAATCTGTAATTTGATATAACCTGTTACTTTTTTTGCCATGATAGCATACCTCCTGATAAATGTGGTGTTTGCGGGAATTTCCCTCCCACGTAACTAACTGTAAGTTACTTACCTACCTAATTCCGCCATTATACGACGTCATAATTGTAGTGAAAAAGACACTTAAGTGACTTTTTCTTAATTGGATTAGTTGCTAACTTTAACTTCGCTAAAACTAATCTCAACTGGTGTTTCACGTCCGAACATATCCACGCTGATTGTAACAATCTGCTTATGGGTATTGATTTGCTTGATTTGACCTGTAGTATTCTCCCATACTCCAGAGATAACAGTAACAGTATCACCAATCTCAAAATCAATCGAGACTTCATCGTTCTTAATTCCCATGCTGCGCATCTCTAAGTCTGTCAGTGGGACCGGTTGCTTTGAATCAGGTCCAACGAAGCCTGTTACTCCTCTGGTATTACGAACTACATACCATACGTCATCATTCATAACCATATGGATTAGTACATAACCAGGAAACATCTTCTTTTGAACGCGTTTCTTAACACCGTTTTTTACTTCAATGACGTCTTGCATCGGAACAGATACTTCAATAATCTGATCCTGCAATTTTGTGTTTTCGATTATTTTCTCAATGTTCGTTTTTACTTTGTTCTCATACCCTGAATAGGTGTGAACAACGTACCAATTTGCCTCTGACATATCCTCACCCTTATCCTATTATGATGCCAATACCGAGTTCAATTACAAAATCCAGTAAGTAAATAACAGCACCTAAGACAACAGTTACGGAAATGACAGCAACTGAATGCTTCGCAAGGGTTTCTTTGTCCGGCCATACAATTTTATTATATTCGGATTTTAGACCCTTAAACCAACTTTTCTTTGGAGCCTTTTCGGTAGTAGAATTAGTCGTCTCTCCCATGTCTTCACTTCCCTTTCAATTATAATTATTTCGTTTCCTTGTGCATTGTGTGGGACCTGCAGAACTTACAGTACTTCTTTGTTTCCATTCTGTCTGGATGTGTCTTCTTTTCCTTTGTCATGTTGTAATTGCGTTGTTTACAATCAGTACATGCCAATGTGATTTTTACGCGCACAATATCCACCTCCGATTTCTCTTGTAGCGCTTTATCGCTAAACTTCGCCTTGGACTTTTTTAGGCATAAAAAAAAAGCCCTATTTCTTTGCCTACTTAATATATCATACCAGTGATTGTACGTCAACATATTTTTTGAGTGACACTTTTCATTTCAGAGTGCCACTTTTTGTTTTGAGTACCACATTTTCGTTTTGAGTACCACTTTTTGTTTTGAGTACCACTTTTTGTTTTGAGTACCACTTTTCGTTTTGAGTACCACTTTTTGTTTTGAGTACCACTTTTTGTTTTGAGTACCACTTTTCGTTGATTTTCTCCAAATGGCCATTGCTATATTAAATCATAATTACTATTTTACTATTATTTCACAGCTTGCTGTAAGACCGCTGGATGTTCGAGCTGTTATATATGCTTTCCCTTTTGCTACTGCACTAATCTTACCATTAGCAGAAACCGTTGCAATTTTCTCGTTAGAGCTCACATAAGAAATTATGTCGGTTGTATTTATTGGTTTGATTACAGGAAGCAAAGAGTATTGATCTTGTATATGTAATGTTTTTTTATTATGAATAAGTTTAATATCAATCGCTTTTATTGTCTTTATTACAATTGGTGTAATAATCAGATTCCCCCTGTTGTCGGATGCAAAGATTGTGTAGGTTCCATCAGACTTCACTTTAAACGTTCCGGTTCCATCCTTTACTTCAATCATTGTTCCTGCCCCTGCAGGAAGAAAATCCACTGCTTTTTTAATTCCGGACATGTATTTCACACGTTTTAATCCGCTTTGCTTATCGGATACCCTTACAGTTATAGTCCTAGATTTATAGGTATTGGATATCGTATATGTGGAGGCAAGGCTGGGAGCTGTTGTGTCTGCAATGACTTCATAGGTTTGTACTATTTCATTACCAGCATAATCCGCAGAATAAAAGGTATATACCCCTTCCTTTGATATGCTGATTTGGTTATCCTCTACTTTAGTGCCATTCATGCCCCGCTGGAAATCCTCGAGAGATTTTTCACCCATATACCATTTGATTACTCTTATTCCCGAACCCCCTATATCTTCAGTAGAAACCGGTATAAGGATTAAATTCTTATTATAAATGGTATCAAAAGACATCTTGGGTGGTTTAACATCTTGAAGTAAATTGTTAGCTGCCATTAAGGACTGATAAGCACTAGGTATTCCTGCATGCTTCATTTTACCTTCTAAATCCGGAAGGAGTTTTACATTATCTACCAAAATTTCTTTAACATTAGCAGGATACAAATGGTCATTAAGCGCATATAGTATCGCTGCTACCCCTGAAACCTGCGGTGCTGCCATAGAAGATCCGCTCATTGATACATAACTTCCTACCGCAGTACTGAATATATCCTCTCCTGGCGCAGCCAAATCAACCACTTCCGTTCCATAATTAGACAGATAAGTTAGCTCCCCTGTTGAGTCAATAAATGTAACTGATATCAAATTATCCAGACCAAAACTGGCAGGATAGATTGGTTTATCATTATTATTATCACCGGTATTACCTGCAGCAGCTACAAAAAGCATGTCAGATTCTTTCATAATCTGTTTTAATCCCGCAGTATATTGAGAAGTGCCCCAACTCATATTGCAGATATCTGCCCCCATCATAGTCGCATATTTAATTGCTTCGATTGCACCAGAAATATTGCCTGTTCCCTTAGGACCCCCATTTATCTTCAGTGACATAATCTTTATGTTAATATTTGAAGCAACACCTGCGATACCGATATTATTATTTGCTACTGCTCCAATAATGCCGGCAACATGTGTTCCATGATCATCATTATCATCCTTCGAAGCACGAAACATTCCATTTACCTGGGTCTCTCCATTGTCATCGATGTAACCATTATTATCATTATCGATTTTATCACCATCAATTTCACCCGGATTCACCCACATATGTTCCGCTAAATCCGGGTGCGTATAATCAACTCCGGTATCAATGATAGCTACTACCACTTCCTTCTGAGTCGCTGCTGACTGTCCCAAGGTAGTCCAAGCCTCAACTACATCCATATCAACTCCTTTGGAAGCGGTCTTTTCACGTCTTCCAGCACTGGATAAGTTAATATAATGGCCAGGGTTATCAATAGCCCATTGTGCCTCCGAATAAGTATCGTTGCTAAAGCCCAGAGTGCTGATGCTTAGGTTGGCCTGTGCTTCCAACACCTTAGAATCTTCCTTAAGACTTTTTAATACGTAGGGATAGTCGGCTTCCTCGTTCACAGAAAGGAGTGCATAATCACCAATGTGTCGTACGACCTCAACAGCAGGTCCATATTGATTAGTAAGAGAAAGTAGTTCCTTCTCATTCATCTCATCATGAAAGATAACAACAATCTCACCTGCTGACTGAACATATTCCTGCTCTTTATGCAATGTTCCTACTTCTGAAAGGAAAGTAAGTGAAATTGAAACTAAGAGTGCTACTCCTAGAACTATATTTATATTATTAAAAGAATATCTTCTATTCATCATATACTATCACCAACTTTACTCATATATATCAATTCTTTCTTATCGTAATCCCTACTATTGGCATTTCTGTGGCAGAATTAAATTATTTTTAAAAAATATCCTTTTCTTCCATAATTCGACACCAAGCGACCGTTATCCATAATTTGGTGGTGCAATTTATAATGGATTGTGCTATACTTAAGACAACCAAATAATGGTACAATCTTATAACCTCACAGGGGGTGTAATTATGAATATACCGAATAACTATCAATGGAATTCTGATGTTTCAAGAGATTTCTGGGATAGTCTACAGATGGATATTTTAATTTCCGATCAAACGCTGTCGAAGGACGACTTTTTATCCTGCGTGGAGAGAAGTTTTATGTTTTCTATGTTTTTTAGAGGCTGTCCCCCATTAGAATTAATTGGATTTCAGAAAATTTTAAATATAAGGGCTAATGGTTATGTTCTAATCATAGAAATTTCCGAACGTAATAATTCAAATTCCACTGAACTTACAATTGACGAATTTAGTTTACATCATTATATAAAGAATACAATGCATAGAAATATAGCAGTGGGTCCATTGATCAGAAATCGAATTAGTATTTTAGTATCAGACGATGCCATCACTTCTGAATCCGATCATAAAAGTGATAGTATTTCCTTGTGTCAAGACCTTGTAAAGGCAATAGAAACACAATTTAATTTAACCGTATCGATTGGTATAGGGAGAATGCAAGGTCTAAACTCCATTTATACCTCCTTTATTGATGCCCATTCCTGCCTATACTACAGTTCTCCCGAGAAGGTTTTATATTATCTTGACTTGAAGCAGGAGGAGCTCAATACTCATTTTGATTACTTGCTGACAGAAAAGCACCTCGTGGAGTCAATAAGACTTCGCAAGACGGATGCATATGATTATTTTGGAATGATCATGGATTGGATCCGCCCATTGAGTGATGATACGAAACGGAATAAAATATTAGAAATTCTTGTCCTTGCAAACCATGCAATGCGAATAGACAGCCAAAAAGAGATGAAATCCATGAATTATACCAGTTATGTTAATCAATTTATGGAATTAAAGGGCGAACAATTGATTGAATTCGCTTATCAAAGCTTCATCACTATTACCAGTTACGTAAAACCTCAAAACTCCATCGACTATACAAACCATATTGTTATGGCGACGAGGGAATACTTAGAGCAACACTATGCAGAAGATATCTCCTTAGAGGATGTAGCGGAACAGGTAAATATCAGCCCACAGTACTTTAGTAAATTAATTAAGAAGAACACGGGTTTTAATTTTATTGATTGGCTTTCCATGCTACGGGTAAAAAAAGCTAAGGAGCTGTTAACCAACTCCGATTTTACGGTAAAAGAAGTATGTTTTATGGTGGGTTATAAGGATCCGAACTATTTCAGCAGAATATTTAAGAAACGTATTGGAATTACCCCAAGTGAGTACGTAAAAACCAGCTCTTATCTTAACAATAAGAGTTGAAGAAAAGACCACTATACATTGAAGTAATATACGGATTACGAAACGAAATTTTCTCCGTATTTGGGTAGGTTACAATTGTCTTATCTAAATACTCCATCGGATTTATTGCAATGGTCTCAGCTTTATCAAGAAGCCTTGCAACGAATCCGTTTTCTTTCGTAAAAAAGTTTTCCATTCCACCGTCTTCAGCTGCTTGAACAGCGAGGGCATCATCCAGCTTAAGAGTACCATCGTCCGAGGCTTTCATTCCACATGACTCAAGTTCGTCTTGATAAACCTTCTCTAAACTCTTCATTTCGCTGATTAATTTTGTCGCCCGAATGTGTTCTTTGCTATCTAACGTTCTGTTCTTAGCCAAATTGATTAAGTTGTTGTAGGTCGATAACACAGAATCAACTGCGGTTAGAATTTTCTCACTGTCAGGTACAATTCTAACTGTTACATCTTTGTCTGCAGCTTTATGTAGGGATATGCGAAGCGTATTTTCAAGGGTGAATGCATTCGTTGCTGTCTGTTTTTCTATGCCATTCAGCTCAAACTGTGCATAGATAGGTGTTTGATCGACACGATTTAAACCAAAGAAACCAACAATGCTATCTTGGTACAAATCGGTATCCTCAAAAGAGAAGTTTCTATCCCCAAATCTTCCAGTCATATCGGAAAGGACTGTAATGCGGCTATAATCTGATTTAGCTCCATCTTCAATGAGAGCATTAATTCCCGGTACGGATTGATTTAAATACTCCACCATATTCTGCATACTCTCAATATTATCCATCCTAGTTGGCTGTACATATGTTAAGTCATACGTTTTATCCATAACCTTGGCCTGAAATGCATATTCTCCACTCGCTAAACTGCGAGAGCTGTGTAACAATTCCTTACCTTTATTTATCTGCACATCTGCCAAAGTTTTCACGGAAACTGTAATTATTTCCGGTAATCCTTCTGTATCTTCCTTCAACAGTTTAGCTGAAAGAATCCGCTCATCGCTAACTACGGCTGTTTTTTCATGAAATCCCGTGTTCTCTGGAACTAACATTCCATCCAGCTTAGCTTTTAGAGTAAGTGCCGTCTCCTTCACTCCGATTGTATATTCCTGATTTTCCTTGGATAAGTTGATCTTGTACAAGGGCGAGTTTTTACTTAGGTTTACAATATTTTTGTAAACCCTTCTTAGGTCGCTTCTTTGATTAGCAGGATACTTCACTTGCCGATTTACCGGATTGCTCTGCATCATATAATTATATGCTTGTATCATACAAGATCCCCCCTCCATGGTAGTCTTCTTGATAATCCTTTATCTTAATTTATGTTAGAATGGTATTATTTTATTTTTTTTACTGAATTACCAACCACTAAGGTCTGTTTCATGAAGATGGTATCTAGAGGTAATTCATCGCTTTTCTCAATTAACTGAATCAACTTTTTCGCCGATTCAGTACCGATATTATCTCTTTCTTGTTTTACGGTTGTTAGCTTTACCCCAAGCAGTTGTTGGATGTCCGTTCCGTCATAACCTGCAACTGATATGTCCTTAACAAGCTGCAAGCCCAACTTCCTAATTGCACTAGTCACTCCCGTTGCTGATTGATCATCAGGAGCAATAATGCAAGTGGGTCTATTGTTCATTTTTAATAGCTTTGTTGTTAGTTCCTCGGATGCTGCTGGATTACGGTACACGCCTTCTAGAATATATTCTTTGTCGATCTTAACACCATTCTCCTGTAATGCATCGAAAAAACCATCCATACGGTTTTTCGTAACCAAAGTCTTTACGCCATGAATTAATGCAATGGAGGTATGACCCTGATGGATTATAAAATTCGTTAGTTGTTTCATGCCACCATAATTATCCGATATAATGGAATATGATTTCTGAAATGCATAATCTATTGTTACGACAGGAAGGTCACTATTAACCAACCTGATTACTTCTTCATTCTCATAATCGGCGCATACAATACATACGCCGTCAAAGTGTCTGTGTTGGCAATGCTCTAGGTAGGTCATTTTTCTTCTGCCGATATTATGTTCGATAAAGGTGATATCGTAGCCGTTTATGGCTGCCTCATCCTTAAATGCTGATAATATATGGGCGAAATAATCATTTCTAAGCCCAAGATTTGAATAGGTGTTAAACAGTACGCCTAAATTATAGGTTTTCTTAAGCTTTAGAGCTCTGGCATTCGCATTTGGGAAGTACCCCATCTCATTGGCTATTTTTATTACAAGTTCTCTTGTTTTATCACTTATATCAGAATATCCGTTGAGCGCTTTGCTTACGGTTGATACCGATACTCCGCATCGCTCAGAAAGCTCTTGAATCGTAGCCATTGTATTTTACCTATTCCCTTTATCTTTTCATTGTATAGTTGATTCCATTTTATAGCATTTTGATTATTTATACAAGTAGGAATATAGGTGGGGTATTTTAGTGGATTTTAGTGGATTTAGTGGTCAGTGGCAAAGGGACGGTTAGTACAGGAGATGACGGGGCATTGGTGGGGGGTTCTTGAAACCTGTTGAACATGCTAGCAGTTCTAAGGCTCTGTATCCACTTGAAACAGTCGGGGCGTGCAAAAACTCCTCAGGGGAGAAAGGAGAAACCTACATAGTAGCTTTCTCCTTTCTCCCCTTCGTCAAACAGTTTGCACTCGCGCGAATTATCGCGCGTCCTCCTTGATCGTTACTACAGAGCCTAAGAACTGCACGCAATTATCAAATGGTTTCAAGACCCCCCACCAATGCCCCGTCATCTCCTATACTAACCTGGCTATGAAAATATGCAGCCATATGTATCGTAAAGTAATATAGTACTTTAATCTATCCCGATTTAGAATACACCAATGTTATTAGAAATTCGAAATATTGGAAAAATTATTTTTATGTATACTTCTCAATTGAATATGCTCATTTGCTTCCGTACATAATTCATAATTAATAATACCTGTACTTTTAGATATAATTTTTTCTTTTGTGTTTTTAGATATTCTGCTGTTCAAATTGTGTATTAATATAAACTCTTTATCTACAAGCTTTTAGTCTGCAGGTTTATTTATTCACAGATTAATTTATTAAAAAATGCATACCAGCGGGATCATAATATAAATCCTTTTGGTATGCACTATTTTTGTCATGACTATTAATTATTTTTACTCCATACTAATTCGTTTATGCTTGTTGTACCTGTATTACTTTTACGGGGCATACGGTTGCGCATTTGCCGCAGTTGGTACATTTTGAGTAATCGATGTAGGCGATGTTGTTATCTACATGGATGGCATCAAATTCACAGGCTTTTACACAGAGCTTACAAGCGATACAGCCGGCGGAGCAGGCTGCTTTTACATCTTTACCTTTATCGAGGGAGCTGCAACCTACGAGATGTCTTGCCGCTGCTGGTACCATATCAATTAATTTGTTTGGACATTGTGCGGTACAGGTGCTGCAGCCGGTACATTTTTCTTTGTCTACAACAGCGATACCATTTACGATATGGATGGCGTCGAAAGCACATACTCTTACACAGGAGCCAAAGCCCATGCAGCCGTAGCTACATTTCTTATTCCCTTTTCCGGGAACAACGGCTGCTTTGTTGCAGTCTTGTACTCCGTAGTACTCGTATTTTACTTCTGTTTTGTCACAGGTGCCAACACATTTTACAAAGGCAACCATCTTCTCGGTTTCTTCAACAGAAGTACCCATAACCTCTGCAATCAGTTTGTGGCTTTCCTTATTGGCTACCGGACAGGCATTGGCAGGGGCATCACCTCTGGCAATCGCACTAGCAAGGCCGTCACATCCAGGGTAACCACAGCCGCCGCAATTCGCGCCAGGGAGAAGTTCTCTTACTCTCACTTCTCGTTCATCTGCCTTTACTTCAAAGGTTTTTGCTGCAAAACCTAAGAATACACCGATAAATAATCCTGTTGCAGCTACAATTGCAGTCGCTATTCCGACTCCCTGTAAGCTGAAGGCTCCTACTATGCCAACCATATTTGGAAGGAAGTCGCCTGATGATATCATTTCTTGAATTAACATACTATACGCGTATGATTATCTATGAGATAACTCATACTCCTCCTCTCTATAATAAGCCAGCAAATCCGAAGAAAGCCATAGCCATCAAACCTGCTGTAACCAGCACGATGGGCGAGCCTTGGAAGGATTTTGTGATATCGTTATACTCGATTCGCTCACGGATACCAGCCATAATTATGATGGCAATAGTAAATCCGGCAGCAGTACCGAAACCGTTTATTGTACTCTTAAATACGCCATAGTTTGCGTTTACGTTTATAATGGCAACACCAAGTACGGCACAGTTGGTAGTAATAAGAGGTAAATACACACCAAGTGCACTGTATAACGCACGGCTGTATTTCTTTAAAACTAACTCAACAAATTGTACCAGACAGGCAATTACTAAAATAAATACGATTGTCTGCAAATATTCCATATGCAATTTCACTAAAATACCAGTATAAATTAAGCTACATAATGCAGATGCAATTGTGATTACGAAGATAACTGCCGCACCCATACCTGCGGCTGTTTCTGTTCTTTTTGATACGCCTAAAAACGGACATAAGCCAAGGAATTGACTTAGCACAACGTTATTTACAAGCGCAGCACCAATGATAATGATAATAAGCTCTTTCATCTAAATCAATCCTCCTTATTTTATATTTTGGTCTTTCTTATCAATTGTTTTATTTACTTTATCTGTTTTTGCTGAAGCAACTTCATCTTTTGAAGATATCATTTCACGGTTAGCCGTACAAGTGCTTCCACCACAATGGGAACAATCTCCGCCACAGCCGATGCTTCCGTTACCTGATCCATTGGTTGCTGAAGGTAACTTAAATTTATTTTGTAGCGCAGTTAAGATTGCTAAAGTAAAAAGGGCACCCGGAGCGAGGATAAAGATAGAGATTGGCTCAAAGGACTCAGGTGTTATCTTAAACCCGAAAATGCTTCCTGCTCCAAGTATTTCACGGAAGGAACCGATGATGGTAAGTGCTACGGAAAAACCCAGACCCATACCAATACCATCAAAAAATGATAAACCGATCGAGTTCTTTGCAGCATAGGCTTCTGCTCTACCAAGGATAATACAGTTAACTACAATAAGTGGTATGTATATACCAAGTAGTTCATTTACTGCCGGAAGATATGCTTCCAGTAATAACTGCACGATGGTTACGAGGGAAGCTACTACTACAATGTAAGCCGGAATACGAACTTTATCCGGAATAACCTTTCTAAGTGCAGCGATCAGAAAGTTGGAGGCTGCTAATACTGCCGTAGTGGTAAGTCCCATATATAAGCCGTTATTTCCTGAGGTTGTTACAGCCAACGTCGGGCACATACCTAACATTATAATGAACGTAGGATTTTCTTTAATAATGCCGTTATAAAGCCGCTCTACATACTTATTCATTTTGTCCACCTCCTAAATCTGTGGCATATTCCGTCATGAAGCCAATTCCAGCATTTACAGCATAAGCAATTGCTTTCGAGGTAATAGTTGCACCACTGATCGCATCAATCTGGTTATCCGCTGTTGCACCCGTTTTGGTAACTTCGAACTGGTCTACATCTTTGGTTACGAACTGGCCAATAAATTCAGGCTTGGTTGCATTCATGCCAAGACCTGCCGTTTCATTAATGGAAAGTATTTCAATTCCTTGAATAATCCTATCGTTAGAATATCCGATAACCATAGTAATTGGATCTTTATAACCTGTTGTAGTCGTTACGGTTATGTTATAACCGATTGCATCACTACCACTGTATGCTTTACTGATTTCATCTATTGTTACGCCTTCATAATCAGCACTCAAGGTTGTTAAATCTGTACTTGCTGCAAGCGCCATTAATTCTTCATCAGCCTGAAAGGAATCTGCATCGACAAATACCGATTGATTTGCTTTCAGCTTTTTTTCGATATGCTGTTGCTCAATCGGAGTTTTTGTTATCTCATATACATAGCTAAGCGCCAAACCAGACACTAAGGTGATGAGAAAGAGAGCGATAGCATCTCTAAGAAGCGTGGATTTGGTTTTTGTAGTCTTATTTTTCACGGACCGCACGCTCCTTTCCAAAGGATTTCTGGCTGGTTGCTTTCTCAATTAACGGTACCAATAAGTTACAGAAGATTATCGCATAGGATACTCCTTCTGCTGAACCGCCAAGTAAGCGGAACAATCCGGTTAATAAACCAAGCGAGATAGCAAATATAATTTGGCCTATTGGTGTAATTGGGCTGGTTACATAATCCGTTGCCATGAAGAAAGCACCTAGTAATAAACCTCCACCAAGGATATGTCCAAGTATAAAGGTCATATCAAAACCTTTACCGCCAAATAGTATAACAAAAACTGCAACTGATATGATATAAGTAAGGGGAATTCTAAGGGTAATCACTTTCTTAAATACGAGATAAGCTGCCCCAAGTAAAATTGCTAGAGCACTGGTCTCACCTATCGTACCACCGGTACTTCCAAGAAACATTTTGAGTAAATTAATGGTCTCTCCAGCTTTCAATGCTGCCAAAGGAGTTGCTCCGGATACACCATCCACTGCAAGTGCTCCATGCTGAATATAATCTGTAATGCCTGTTTGGCTTATTTTCTCAACTGCAAAACTCGTCATTCTAACCGGGAAGCTAATTAATAAGAAGGCACGAGCAGCGAGTGCTGGGTTCATAAAATTCTGACCCAAACCACCAAACAACATCTTAACAAGTAAAATAGCAAATATACCACCAAGAGCCGCCATCCAAAGAGGAAAACTAGCAGGTAAGTTAAATGCCAATAGAACTCCTGTAACTACTGCACTATAATCTCCTGCAGTAGAGGGTTTTTTCATCATTTTACAGTAAAGATATTCTGTTAATACACATGCCAGTATTGTTACCACTATAACCAATAATGCGTTAATACCAAAGTTATAGATACCGAACAGACCCGCCGGAATTAATGCAATTGCTACATCCTGCATAATATTTTTAGTCGTAATCGGGCTCCTTGTATGTGGAGCAGCCGATACATGAAACAAATCGCTCAAAGCTTACACCTCTTTCTGAATTGTATGTTGAAATTACGCTTTCTTTTTCTTAGCTAAAATACTGTTTCTTGACTGCATTATGGACTGGGATAAACTACGTTTTGCCGGACAGACATAGGAACAACATCCACAGCCACAGCACTCTAAACCATCCAGCTTCACAAATCCTGCATCATCATTCCGATTACTTAGGGCAGCTAATTGGAAAGGCATTAATTGCAGCGGACATTTTTCAGCGCATTTTCCACAACGGATACAAGGTGATTCCTCCACTGCTGACTTGTCCTGTAGAAAACCAAGTAATGCCGAGGTAGTCTTCATCACAGGTACATTACAACTAAACAATGCCATACCCATCATAGGACCGCCTGAAATCATCTTCTCCGGTCTTTCTATAAAGCCGCCTGCCGCTTCTAAAATTTCCCAATAATCAATTCCGATTGCTACATTAAAGTTCTGAGGATTTTTTACTGCATCTCCTGAAACTGTGACAATTTTTCGTATTAACGGAGTACTTTTCGCTACAGCCATATAAATGGATATAACCGTATCTACATTATCAACTACACATCCAACATCAGAGGGAAGCTTCTTAGAATTCAATTTTCTTCCGGTTGTTGCGTATACCAACTGACGTTCTCCGCCTTGTGGATATTTGGTCTTAAGTGCTACGATTTCAATCTTGTCTTCCCCTGCGGTTAATGCCTGAATTTTTTTAATTGCTTCCGGCTTATTATCCTCAATTGCAATAATACCTTTGGCATGATCAAATATGCTTAACATTATTTTTAATCCACCTACGAGCTTCTCAGGTTCTTCTATCATCATACGATAATCAGAGGTTAAGTACGGTTCGCACTCTGCACCATTGATAATAACATAATCAATTTTACTGTCGTCCTTGGGTGCCAGTTTAACATGTGTCGGGAATCCTGCACCACCTAATCCAACAATACCTGCTTCTTTTACATAATTTCTTATTTCATCTTTTGATAGCTTTTTATAATCACGTTCAAGTCCAAATCCCTCTACTGTCTGATATTCATTGTCATTTTCTATTACGATAGCTTCTACCATATTTCCAGATACGGTTAACCGTTTTTCGATTTCTTTAACCGTTCCTGATACTGAGCTGATGATATTAGAGGATATAAATCCTCCGGCCTCCGCTATTTTCTGGCCTACCAGAACCTTATCCCCCTTTGCTACAATTGGCTTTGCTGGAGCACCGATATGTTGAGATACCGGAAAAACCAAATCACCCTTTGGTAAAAGGACCGTTGTGGGTTTATCCATAGTCAGGTTTTTGCCGTCATAAGTATGGATGCCACCCGGAAATGTTAACCTACCCATATGTCATTTCCCTCTTTCTTATTATTTTTTAGCCTTTTTTTAGTTAAACTTATAGCTATCTTTGTTAAACATCTAGCTATCTTTGTTAAACATCTAGCCATCTTTGTTAAACATAAATCAATGTTGTCATCTCTAAGCACACAATCTTAATTATAGCATATTTTACACAAAATTGACACATTTTTTTTATTTTTTGTATCAATAAATACCAATACTTAAAAACGAGACAAAAAAAGATGCTAATTATAGCGTTATTAGCATCTTTGGTATAATAGGTTCGGTGGATATAAATCTAATCATATACCCCCTACCTCTAACGTTCAATATGGAGTTCATTCCATTTTTACATAGCAAAAGAGATTATCCCAATGTAGCTTTTCAGCGCGGGACAATCTCTTTAACCTTCATTGTCTGTAATCGAAATTAATAAGCTTGATTATATCTCGTCTTATGGAGATATTTTTCCTTCGTTGCCAAGCCGCCTCTGATATGACGCTCTGACTTATTGAGATCCAAGACTACCCGCGCTTTCTCTGCGAGGGAGGGGTTGATTTGAGCAAGACGTTCTGTTACGTCTTTATGTACGGTCGATTTCGAAATACCGAACTGCTTTGCGGTTTGCCTCACTGTCGCATTATTATCGATAATATAATTAGCGATTTCTACCGCCCGTTCCTCTATATAGCCTTTCATAGTGTCTGCGTTCCAGCCTATGGACGGAACGCATTCCCCCTTATTATCGTTGTTGTTACATTGTATGCAGAGGGAATCAGTGGTAGTACTTTGAATATAATGCTTTGAAATAATTTGCAACAAATCATGTTTCTTGAGAGTATTCCAGAATCAAAAGGACCCACCACTTATAAAGTGGAAGGTCCTTTTGGGGCGGATTGTTAGGAGACTATTTATGAATTTTAACGAATAAGCAATTAATTACATCTGACATACTTTATGGGGATTTAGAATGTTCTTTGGATCAAAGGCTTTCTTAATTCCTCTCATAATTTCTACGGTAGCAGGGTCCATTGATTGTAATAAATAAGACTTCTTAGCGTAGCCAATACCATGCTCACCAGACACCTGGCCTTTTAATTCTCTCGCTTTTCCATAGATTTTATCCATAGCAGCTGTCATTTTGCTTTCCCATTCTTCTTCGCTTAAATCATCCTTTAGTACATATGCGTGAAGGTTTCCATCGCCTGCATGGCCAAAGCTCTTGATTCGGATATTTACTTCCTTGTATAAGCTATGAATGTATTCTACCATTTCATTTACGGAGCTTCTTGGAACTACTACGTCAACCTCGTCCATGTAAGTTGTAGAACCTTTGATTGCTTCCAGGAAGGCGCCTCTGGCTTTCCAGATGGAATCCTCTCTCTCACTGGTATCTGATATCAGAATATCAATCGCTCCTTGCTCCAAACAGATTTTGGCAGCACTTTCATAAGCCTTCTCTACTTCCTCTGTTGAATTTCCATCAAATTTTAAAAGCAGGTAGGCATCTGCACTATTGTCAGGGAATTTCTTTCCAAGATACTTTTCTGCATCCATGATAACTTCTCTTTGCATAAACTCAATTGCTGTTGGCGCAGATTTTGACTTAATAATCATAGGTACCGTTCTAATCGCTGTCTCTAAAGAAGGGAATGGTATTAATAAGCTGATTGCTTTCTTAGGCAGTGGTATTAACTTTAATATTGCTTTTGTGATGATACCAAGTGTTCCTTCGGAACCTACCATTAGATCCTTCATTGCATAACCGGTACTATTCTTAACTACCTTACCGCCGAATTCTACGACTGTACCATCCGGTAATACTACTTCAAGTCCACGGACATAATCTCTTGTAACACCGTATTTAACAGCTCGCATTCCACCTGCATTGGTACTGATATTTCCACCGATGGTTGCTGATTTCTCGCCCGGATCCGGAGGATAGAATAAGTCTCTTTCTTGAACATAAGCAGAAAGCTCCATGAGCAGTACACCTGGTTCCACTGTAATTGTTAAATTATTTTCATCTAGTTCAAGGAAGTGATTCATTAATGTTGTATCGATCATAATACCATGTTCAATTGCTACGGAGGAACCTACAAGTCCGGTTCCCGATCCACGAGGAGTGACAGGAATATTATTTGCATAGGCATACTTCATGATTTGAGATAATTCTTCTGTAGAAGTGATTTTCACAACTACATCCGGAAAACTTACTGTATCACTTAATTCATCATGGCTATATTCCTCATTGATATCCTCACCGAATAATACCCTTTCAGAATCGTTGATAATATTATTTATAAAATTTATATCTTCTTGATCTAATTTTTTATAGTTCATTCTATTAACCTCCATTTAGTGAATAAACACTGACTTTAATAGTAAAATCGAGATATTTGGTTCATTTGCGGCCTACTCTTTACTAGCCTTAATCTGATTGATTAGGTTTGGAATAATCTCATAGAGATCACCTACAAGACCATAGTGTGCTGTCTTAAATATCGGTGCATTTTCATCCTTGTTAATTGCTATGATTTGATCGGAATTATTCATACCTGCGGTAAATTGAACGGAACCAGATACTCCTACCGTAATAATTAACTTTGGTCTCACTGTTCGTCCACTAAGTCCTACTTGACGCTTTGGCTCTAACCATCCTGCTTCCATCACTGGTCTTGTACAGGCGAGCTGTCCTCCTAATAGGTCCGCTAATTCCTGTACCATTGCTATATCTTCTTCCTTTTTAATGCCACGCCCTGCTACTACAAGCACCTCAGAAGCTTCAATAAATTGTTCTTTTTCCTTCGCAATGATATCAAGTACATCTACTTTACTGTCCAGTTTATCTGTATCAATAGCGCACTTCACTATTTCACCGTTTTCAGATGAATTTCTCTTCGGTGCATCCATTACCTTGTATCTTACGGTTGCCATCTGTGGTCTATGATTTGGTGTTAATATCTGAGCCATAATGTTACCGCCGAAGGCAGGTCTAATTTGTACAAGATCTGTATTTTCATTGATATCAAGTATCGTACAATCTGCGGTAAGTCCGGTCTTTACTCTTGCGGAAAGTCTTGGTGCTAATTGACGTCCCACCGGAGTTGCCCCTATTAAGATTGCTGTAGGCTTTACATTATTAACAAAGTCTTCAAATACTGCGGTATAGGGCTCCATTTTAAAGCGATCCAATTTCTCATGATCATAAACAAATATTTTATCTACGTTATAATGAAGTAACTCATGACACTGTTTTTCGATATTGCTGCCCATCATAATAGCATACACCGGATGGTTGATCTTCGCTGCCAATTCCTTTGCCTTACCAATCAACTCGTAAGTAACCGGATGGATTGCACCGTCAATATGATCTACATAAACAGCAATTCCCTTCCATAAATTTTTATCTACAGCTACTACTTCTTCTTCTATATATTCTACAGCTCCCTTGGGGCCTTTTTTCACACATATTTTACACATCTTACAAGCTGAATTTATTTGGAGTTCGCCGTTTTTGTCTTCCATTGCTCCAAACGGACAGAGACTGATCAACTCCTCAATATTTCCAACCAAGCTTTGATTTACAACCAATTTAGCCATTAATAATTTCCTCCATTCCTTCGCCAAAGGCGACACTAGATGCAAAAGACACATAAGTGCTTTTTTATATGAATTACCTTATTTATAATTCATGTTATGAAATTGATTTATCTTTCAACTGTTCTACTATGCAAACTTTAGTTCCTGCAGTTTATTAATTAATTGTTCCGTAAGTTCTGTTGATGTTCCATTCCATAATTCTCTGTGTGCATTTACTTGTGGAGGGAAAATACGTTGAACTTGCGTTGGGGAACCATTCAAACCATAATTTTTCTCATCTTTATCTTCTAACTGATCCAGACTTATCACTCTAATTTCACGGTCCTTCGTCTCCTGCTTCTTAACATAAGAAGGAAGTCTCGGCATAAAGATGTCTTTGTCTACTGCAAGAAGACAAGGGAATTGTATTTTTGCAATTTCAATATCGTTCGTCATATCCATCTCTACTACCATTGCATCGTTATGAATTTCCACAATCTTTGATACATTACTTAAGCTCGGAATGTTAAGCCATTCGGATACTTCAGGTCCAACCTGTGCGGTATCACCGTCCGTGGTTTGTTTTCCGCAAAGGATTAAATCAAAATCGCCTAATATTTTAATCGCTTGTGAAAGTGTATAACTGGTTGCTAATACGTCTGCTCCGCCGAATTTACGATCAGAAATCAATGCTCCCTGATCAACGCCCATAGCAAAGGCTTCTCGGATTACTCCGGCTGCTTGTCCTGGACCCATCGTTATGGCATAGATGGAACCTCCTACCTCTTCCTTAATTCGAAGAGCCGTTTCAATTGCATATAAATCGTAGGGATTCATCTTCGATTCAACGCCGTTTCTTTTTAATACTCCTGTTATTGGATCAACCTCTACCTTATTGGTATCCGGTACTTGTTTAATACATACTAAAATGTTCATGTTGTCATCCTTCCTTTTCAGTTTGTTTTACTATTTTTTATGGAAATGTGAATTTTTCAATTTGATTTGCTACAAACATCTTCTATATCAATATTACAGGAATACTATCCAAGAAGCTTGGATCCTGTGAAGGTTACAATTCCAACGATTATAATAAAGAGAACAAACCATTTTATTGTACCCTTTAATAATTCACTCTCTTTTCCCTGCAGACTAACTGCTGCCACAGCAACTGCGATACTCTGCGGAGAAATCATCTTAGCAGATATTGCTCCTGCTGTGTTTGATGCTGCAATCCACGCTTGGTTCAGATTAAGTGCAACCGAAGTTTCTTTCTGCAGACCACCAAATAATACACTGGCAGAGGTACCACTTCCTGTTACAAAGGTTCCGATGGAACCAAGCATAGGTGCAAATAGTGGATAGAAGGACCCTGTAACCGTAACAAACATAAGTGCTATGGAAGGGATCATCCCACTGTAACCCATGATTTTTGCAGTAGCCATAATACATACAATCGTTATAATTGTTTTTGATAATTGAACGACTGTCTTCTTGAAGATAATGAGCATTTCTTTTATACTTGCTCCTTGCATTTTGCCACTAATCAGTGCTGCAAGAATGATCCATAGTCCCGGAGTTGCTAACCAGGAAAAGGTGTAAGCAGAAGCATTTGCTCCGGTATAAATATTAACTGAGGTTTTCACCGTTGCCAGTAATTCATTCAAAGGTGCGATTAACTTTGATGTTGCGAGTAAGAATACAAATATTAATATAAATGGACTCCAAGCAACTAGTGCTTCCTTTATAGTTACCTTTGTTATAGCCTTTGCTTTTGCTTTATCGTTGCTATTGCTTTCTAAGCTAAATTCAGGATCAACCTCTTTTTTACCAAATACTTTCGATGCTAAGATGGTGCATAACATGGAACAAACAGAACCAATTACTACCGGAAGCTCTGCTCCTAGGTACTTTGCCACGATATATTCTGGTATTAAGAAGGATACACCTGATATTAAGGTAATAAGTCCAATCCCTTTAAATGCTTTTTTTGATTTGCCCGTTAAATACACTAAGATAAAGGGTGTCAAAATAATGAGTGGTGCAAGTATCATAACGGTGTTGGTCGATAAGCCAAATACATCAATTCCAGTAATTTTAGCCAATGTTGTTGTTGGAATTCCGATGGAACCAAATGCGGTTGGAGTTGCATTCGCTATCAGACAGACAATTGCTGCGAATACCGGATTAAATCCTAACCCCCACAACATACTTGCCGGTATTGCTACCGCGGTTCCAAAACCCGCCATTCCTTCCATGAAGCCTCCAAAGCCCCATGCAATGATTAAAACTAAAACTCTTTTATCTTTTGTAACACTTGCTAGCATTTTCTTAATAACTTCCATATTTCCCGTATGAACGCATACATTGTAAGTGAAAATCGCAGCTACAATTACAATGATGATAGGCCAAAGAGCAAGTGCAGCTCCTTCCGCTAACGCTGTAACACTATCTAGTAACGGCATTTTCCATACAAATACCGCAAGTCCATAAGCAATCACTAGTGCTATGGTACAGGCTTTGAAGCCCGGAATTTTTAAAGCAGTTAATGCAATAATCAACCAAATAATTGGCAATAATGCTAAAACAAAAGCTAAAGTCATATCCATGTTCTGCTCTCCTCTGCATATTTTTTCTAATTGGTACTACCAATTTCGGTGGTAAAAAAGGGGGTGTTGCATATCAGGACGCTTTATTTACTGACGAAAGATAGGAAAAATTTTATCTGCAGTATAAAACCTATTTTCGTTAAGTAGTAAAACTGAAAGTCTCGCAACACCCTATTTACCAGTCAAATTGGTAGGACCACTTTTGTAACTTTATTATACTTTTGTTTTATTCTATTGTCAACAAACGTCATTTTTTTAACAATCGTTTTTTGTCGATTTAACTAATATGTACTATTTGATGAATATGTTCTCACTATTTTTAAGTTTTTCGTCAATAATACCAAAGTGCTTATTAATAGCATCATACGCCAGATTCTTATCCCTTGTAATTAAGCTTTTTATCATGTCATTATGCGCATCATGCAGGATAATTTTACTATCTGGGTAGCTAATTATTTCTCTTCTTAAATCCACGATAAATTGATCGATTAAGTCAGACAAAGCTTGCAGAATATCGATAATCAAAGTATTTCGGGAGGCAATTGCAATATTATAGTGCAGCTTCTTATCGAGTATGACATTGTTTTCTTCTGTCACATGCTCCAACTGAGCGCTAATCTCTTTCAATATGATAACCTCCTCATCGGATATATTATCAATTGCCAGCATTAAGGCTTGCATTTCTAAGCCTCGGCGCAATTGGCTGATTTGGTGGTAATCAATCTGTTTCAGTAAAAACATCATCGATATGGATTCCACCAGATTATTTTCAAAATTACCTGTAAGATAATTACCTGCCCCTTGCTGGCTAGAGATAACACCCATAATGTCCAAGGTTCGAATAGCCTCCCTTACTGAATTGCGGCTAACTCCAAGTATTTGCGATAATTCTCTTTCCGCAGGCAATTTTCCTCCTGAGATTAATTCACCACTGCGAATTTGCTTTTTTATATGTTCTATTACCTTTGTATATGATTTTTGCTGTAATACTTTCTCTTCCATTGTAATACTCCTTTTTTTCTTCACGAATGTTATTTACCACCTGAAAGAAGCACAAAATGTAATTCTTAAGGATTTCATTTTTGAATTCTTTTCACAATACTTTTATTGTAATAGTCGTATCTTTAAAATGCAATTGTTTAATTTGACAATGCGAAGTAATATGATATAATTTTAGATTAATGGTGAATATAACCAACCCTAAGGAGTGTGTCTAAATGTCAATCAATAATCAAAGATTAGAGTTAATCAAGACGATTCTCAATGATGATAAATCAGCAGCAGAAGAAGAGGAAACTCTGCACCAATTGTTAAAAGAGTATGTTTCCAAGGATGCCATATCAGAACATGATAATAGCGTTAGTTTTGGTCAAAAAGCAGCAGATAACCTGGCAAAATTTGCAGGCAGTTGGACCTTTATCATCGCCTTCTTTTGTATCCTTGCTTTATGGATTATATTAAATGCCGTAATTTTAAGTAAACCCTATGATATTTATCCCTTTATTTTATTAAACCTAATACTTTCCTGTCTCGCTTCGATACAAGCTCCTGTAATTATGATGAGCCAAAATCGCCAAGAGCAAAAAGATCGATTAAGATCGGTAAATGATTATAAAGTTAACCTAAAATCAGAGATTATAATTGAAGATCTTCATTTGAAATTGGATAATATTATAGAAAATCAGCAAGTTATTATGGATAGAATAAGTGCACTGGAAAAAAGTAACAAATAATATATTAACTTTCGAATTATCATTTATAGAGTAAGGAGTACTAAGATGGATCTATTTCAAAATAATTATGTTCAAATCATTTTGAGTTCGATTGTTGTTTATTTATTTGTCATACTTGCAATTCGTTTCTTTGGCAAAAAGGAATTATCTCAACTCTCTGTGATTGATTTGGTATTTGTCCTTTTAATAAGTAATTCAGTTCAGAATGCAATGGTTGGTGCTGATTCAACTTTGCTGGGTGGGTTAATCGCTGCCGCTACTTTATTTATTGCAAATTATATTTTCAAACAATTTATGTACCGTTTTCCGAAATTCAGTAAACTGATCCAAGGGGAATCTGTGATGCTCATCTACAATGGTACACCAAATCATGAGAATATTGCTAAATCCATGCTTACTATGGATGAAATAATGGAAGCGATTCGTGAGCATGGGGTATCCCATATTGAAGATGTGGACTTAGCCATCCTCGAAGTTGATGGAAATATAAGTGTACTTTCCAATGATTTTAAAGATCGATCACAAAAGAAAATAAAATCAAAGCAATACATACACTCAAAGTAGAGCTTATTGACCAGAAATTGAAGATCCGCATTTCGTGCTCATATAAATAAGTCATAAACAAGGAAGAGGAGAAATGATATATGTTCTATCAGATACAGGATGAAATTACAGAGATTAAATTGGAGGATATTAATCCCGAGCGATTAAATGTCGGAATTATCACATTAGAGGAATTGGAGCAATGTTATAATCATTTCGGTTTTTCTTATCTTACGGTTGAAGAATGCAAAAATGATGAGCAGCATCTCCATGGTACTTTAAATTCCTATTATGATTATCTATTTGGCGTTATTATAGGTATTAATCCAGGACAAATAATAAAGGTGCGGGATCGAATTGGGCTTTATATCAAAAACAATCTCTTAATCATTGCTATAATTGAAGATAAGGACGATAGCACACGACTAAAATTACTGGATTTACTAGAACATCTAAATCTATCTAAGATTACGCAAGAGCGGATAATATTCGGTTTCTTAGAGCGTTTTATCAATGAGGATTACACTTTACTTGTCGATATCGAAGCTGATATCAGTGAGCATGAAGACAAAATAAATGAGCGTAATCTGGCGAAAGATTTTAATTATCAAATCACTGAGATCAGGAAGAAATTACTCTTACTGGATAATTACTATCAACAATTTATTGCAATTGGTGAAGAGTTGGAAGAGAATGCGGTAGATATCTTCCGTGAAGAAAATTTGCATTATTTTAGAATTTTTTCCAGCAGAGCGACTAGATTGAGCAATAATACACGCATGCTGCAGGAATACAGCGTTCATGTAAGTGAGTCCTATCATTCACAATTGGATAATGACCTAAATAAAATTATGAAGGTGTTCACTGTGGTAACCACTATCTTCCTACCTCTTACTTTAATCGTTGGATGGTATGGAATGAATTTTACTACAATGCCTGAGTTGACTTGGAAATATGGTTATCTCTATGTAATCATCTTGAGTGTTGTCGTAGCTATCATATGTATCTTCTATTTTAAAAAGAAAAAGTTCATGTAATCAAGTTTATCAAATAACTTGAAATTGCCCCAAATTAGCAGTGACATGTATATGGCGCATGTACCTCTTGATTTGGGGCAACTTTATATACTCTATGTATTACTTATAATTTCATATAGCCATAACCGTTGACAATGGCTTCCAACCTATTATTTGCATCGCATAAAGGACACGCTCCAACGGTATAGCTATTATAGTCCGGAAGATCCTTTGACTTGAAAATCGAATGCACTGTAATGTTGTCAACCTCATCAACAGCACTGAAAATCGAGCTAATTCCTTGTATCAAACCACCATAATATTGTATACACTCAAGACTTCTTCGAAGGGTTCCTCCGGTCGTTGCAGAGGCTGCGAGTAGTAGCACGTGTTTGCCATACACTGCAGGTTGATTGTTTTCGCGAAAGATCATCTGTCCATTGGTATTAAACTCAGGAGCAATAATGTAAATTGTCTGATGCGCATTCATGGAGCATATTCCGGCACTGCTTAATTCATGTGCTAAAAAGGCGCCGATTACCTCGCATCCATCCAAGCAGACTATGGTATCTACCACTGTACTGTTAACATACTGCCTAGCCATTACTTTGGCTGCCTCTGCTGCTTCACTTTGTCTCGTCTTCATGGTTGTCAGGTCAATGTACAGGTTAATGTGGGAATTACTTGTTGCAAAATGCCCCGGTATGACTTTTAAGGCAAGCTTCTTGTTCATAGGTGCATAAATCTTAATTGCTCTACTTTCCATAGAATTACTCCCTTCGTATACATATCTTTATGACAGGCGTACATTATTGCTATTTATACCCATATTATATCCGATTTATTGACTTAAATCAAGGAGTTCATAACTCCTTTTAACGTGCTTCTTCGCCTTTGGTGGTCTTCTCAAGCGTCTCCCATATCCCAGTAATATACATAGCACCTAATGCGCGGTCAAATAAGCCATAACCTGGTCTTCCGGTCTCTCCCCAGATCATTCTTCCATGATCCGGGCGTAAGTAACCGTCATAATGATTTTTATGAAGCACTCTCATAATCTCGACAATATCTAAAGAACCACTAGGTGAATAGTGAGCACTTTCCTCAAAACTGCCATCCTCCAGAAGCTTAACATTACGAACATGCATAAAATGGATACGTTCTTGGCTTGAATATTTATCAACCATATGAACCACATCATTAAAGCTTGCCGAACCCAAAGAACCGGTACATAAGGTAAGACCATTATATTTATTATCAACTAGTTTTAGGAACCGATCCAAATTCTTCTCATTTGTAATAATTCTAGGAAGTCCGAAAATGTTATATGGAGGGTCATCGGGATGGATTGCCATTTTGATGTCGCATTCCTCAGCTACCGGAATAATTTCTTGTAAAAAATACTTCAGATTGGACCATAGTACTTCCTCATCAACCTTTTCATATTTGGCAAAAATCTCTGCCAGCTGATCTTTTGTATAGCTGGAATCCCATCCTGGGAGAGTTAATTCCCCTTTTAGTGGATCCATCTTTGCTAGTTGTTCTTTATAATAGACAAGTGCTGTGGAGCCATCCTCTAAAACTTTATCGAGTTGCGTACGAGTCCAGTCAAATACAGGCATAAAATTATAACAAATTACTTTAACACCTGCTTTGGACAGATTCCTTATATTCTCTTTGTAGTTCTTAATATATATCTCTCTGCTAGGTAAGCCCAGCTTGATATCTTCATGTACCGGAACACTTTCTATTACATCGAATTTCAAGCCTACACTCTCCACTTCCTCCTTTAACTTCAGTATACTATTCGTACTCCATACCTCTCCTACGGGAACATCATAAATCGCAGTTACAATGCTGTACATGTTTGGGATTTGCCTAATGTATTGCAGCTTCACTGTATCCTCAACTCCATACCATCTAAATGATAGCTTCATATTAATCTTCTCCAATTCCGCAACCAAATGAGGTTACTGATAAATAGTTTTTAATATTCTTATAACAGATACCCTCTATAATCTCTTTCAGTATTGCATAGTCGTTATCAAATTCGTTATTGTCCACCAAAGAACCAATATAACTGCATAATATCCTTCTAAAATAATCATGTCTTGTATAGGATAAGAAACTTCTTGAGTCCGTGAGCATTCCCACAAAATATGTTAGCATTCCTTGGTCGGCGATTGCTTTCAGATGTTGTTGCATGCCTTCTTTATGATCATTAAACCACCAGGCTGCGCCAAATTGTATCTTGCCTGGAACTCCATCCTCACCAAAGCAGTGTGGCAGTGCGGAGAGAACAATGTTATCCTTTGGGTTCAGCGTATATAGTATTGTCTTGGGAAGTGCTTGATCTTTGTTCATGTCATTAAGCAGTTTTGATAAATGTGGTGCGATATTAAAGTCGTTCATTACATCATAACCTGCATCAGGACCTACCTTTTGAAACATTACTTGATTATTATTTCTCATTGCACCTAGATGAAGCTGCATCGTCCAGCCTCTACTGTGGTATTCCTTCGCAAGCAACTTTAGCGTATAACACTTAAATTTTTCTGCCTCCTGAGCATCCACAACATCCCCATGAAGTTTTTTATGAAAGATAATTCCTACTTCTTCCTCACTCGTAGGCAAATAGGATAAGCTCTCAAGGGAATGATCAGACAACCTACAGCCCGTGACTTGAAAATGTTCAATCCTCGCCTTCAATGCCATAACTAGATCAGAATAATTGTTAATTTCAAACGAACAACTAGTAGATAGTTGTTTTAAGTAGTCAATATAGTAATCATTTAATATATTAATTGCTTTGTCAGGTCGAAAGGTAGGAAGCACTTGAAAATTCATATCCTTCTTCCCCGATAACATTGTATGATATTCTAAGTTATCCGCCGGATCATCCGTGGTACAAATAAGTTTAACATTGGATTTTATAATAAACTTCACAGGAGACAATGCCTCTTCTAAAATTTTTTGATTACAATGTTCATAAATCTCCTTTGCATTGCTTTCCTTTAATACCTCCTTTACCCCAAAGAAGTTCTTCAGCTCCATATTTGTCCAGTGGTATAAGGGACTTCCGATTAATCTCTCGCAGGTCTTTGCCCACATCTGAAACTTTTCTAAATCATTAGCGTCACCGGTTATATAACGTTCCGGTACACCTGCATATCTCATCGCTCTCCACTTATAATGATCAAACCCTAGGAATACTTTTGATATGTTATCAAATACCTTATCCTCATAAATCTCCTTAGGAGAAAGATGGCAGTGGAAATCATATATCGGAGCATTTTTTGCAACTTTCTCATATAACATTTTAGCTGTCTCACCTTTTAACATAAAATTATTATCTATCATATTAATACCCATCCCTTTCATCGGAACCTGCAAACTTTGAGCCGCAGGCACAAATTTGTGAGTGAAAAATCTTGATTTTTCACTCTACCTCCATCCTGCCGTCAGGCAGGATCTATACTGAGCAAAAAGCACGTAAGTGCTTTTTAATAGTTGAAAAATGCTTCTATTTTCAACCTACCTCTTGCATCCTTAGATGTTTCATATATTTATACTTTTGTATTAAGTATAGCAAAACAAGGAAATAAAAATATGCTATTATTGCTACTTGACTTGCAAAAAATGCTCATATAAAATAGTGGGTATGTGTTTGGTAAAGGAGACTGTTTTAATGAAAACAAAAACTCATCAATATCTGACCCGCCAATATATGCTATCCACTGATTATGAGATCTTTCGCTATGCGACAAATGATCTTGCTGTTGTAAACCTTCATCATCATGACTTTTATGAATGTTATCTTTTCTTATCCGGTGATGTGACTTATCTGATTGAGGGTAAAACTTATCAACTTGAGCCTGGCGACATCATATTAGTCAATTCGAAGGAACTTCATCAGGCAATCATAAATTCAAAGGATGTAACCTATGAAAGAATTGTTTTATGGGTCAGCAAAGCCTTTTTAATGGAACTATCTACGGAAGAAATTGATCTTTCACTTTGCTTTGAAAGTAATGGTAGAGATAATGTGCTAAGAATTGATCTTGATCTCCAACAAAATATCCGTTTGCTGCTTAACAAGTTAATCAACCTAGAACGATATAACGGGGTTGGACATTCACTTCTTTACAAAGCATATATAACAGAGCTCATGGTTTGCCTAAACAATCTCACCTTAAAGAATCGGGTTCGATTGGATGTTGATACAAAGAAAAACAATCTGATTGATGAGATTATTGAATATATCAATAACCACATTGACGAAGACATCACTGTAAATGAGCTTTCCGAATATTTTTATCTAAGCAAATTCCACCTATCCCGAGAGTTTAAAAAGTACACAGGAACAACAATGCATCGTTACATTGTTAAGAAAAAACTCATTGAAGCGAAGGAGCTCATACTTCGAGGCGCGCCTATTACCAACGTCTATGAGCAATGTGGCTTCGGGGATTATTCTAACTTTTTCAGAGCCTTTAAAAATGAATATGGCTTTACGCCGAAGCAGTTTTATGAAGCTATGACGAAGCATTAACAAAACTAGAAACTAAGTCAGTGTCTGTAACTGTAATTATAAGTTATTTAAGGAGATAAATTATGTCAGATATTATTATATCAGAGGCCAGAAGATGCTTACAGTGTAAAAGGCCGTTGTGTAAGGCAGGATGTCCTGTTAACACACCTTTTAATGAAGTGATAAAGCTATTGCTGGAGGGAAGTATCGTCGATGCCGGTGAGATGCTTTTTAATAATAATCCCCTTTCCATTGTCTGCTCCTTGGTCTGTCCCCATGAACGTCAATGCGAAGGCAGCTGTGTACTTGGTAAAAAGGGGGATCCCATCAAAGTTGGTGCGGTAGAGAACTATATCTCTGATTATTATCTTAACTTTGTTGATATTAATCCGACAAAGAATAGTGATAAAAAGGTTGCCATCGTAGGGTCGGGTCCGGCAGGAATAACAATTGCTATCCTACTTGCCTCGAAAGGTTATGATATCACAATCTTTGAAGCACATGATAAAATTGGTGGCGTTATGCGCTATGGTATTCCGGAATTTCGCTTACCCAAAGCCATATTGGATAAATTGAAGGATAAATTACTTGAGATGGGTGTGAAAATCCGTCCAAATACCCTAATTGGTCCTACAATTACAGTTGATGATCTATTTCGAGATGGGTACAAGGCTGTGTTTATCGGTACTGGAGTCTGGAATCCCAAGGTTATGAAGATAAAGGGTGAAACCTTCGGTCACGTCCACTATGCGATCGATTATTTAAAAAGCCCTGAGGTATATACGTTGGGTAAAAGAGTATGTATTATCGGAGCCGGTAATGTGGCTATGGATGTTGCCAGAACTGCCATCCGAAATGGTTCTCGTGAAGTATCTATAATGTACCGAAAAGGTCGGGATAGTATGGATGCGGAAGCACTTGAAGTAGAGTATGCCAAGCTTGACGGGGTTAAATTCAACTTTTATCAATCTCCTCTCGAAATCTTAGATAATGGTGTAAAATATAGTAAGACTCAAGTGATCGGTCTCGAAGACAGTGGGAAAGAGATCGTAGAAGTGATCGAAGATTCTGAGAACATCTTTGAATGCGATTCCGTAATATTAGCCATTGGACAGAAACCCCGTACCAACATCGTCTCTAACTCAAAAGGAATTGATGTTAATCATAGCGGGTTATTGGTTACCGATGAAAGTGGACGAACCACCAGGGAAGGAGTATTTGCCTCCGGTGATGTCGTAACTGGAGCAAAAACAGTAGTTGAAGCTGTACGTGTATCTAAAATAGTAGCAGCAGCAATCGAGGAGTATATTATGAAAAGTCAATAATAAACCTCTAGTTCCAGTTTTTCCATACATCAGGTTGGAATCCCACGGTAGCCAGCTTACCATTACGAACAATTGGTGTCTTGAACAGCTTCGGATTTTCTAACAGCTTGACTTCTTGGTCCTCCGGAGATAAGTATTTCATAAGCGAGATCAAATCCTTATCCTTAGAAGCAGTATCCAAAAGCTTTTCAAGACCACCTATTGCCTGCTTTACGTTATTATATTCTCCCTTGCTCATACCGAACTTCACCACGTCGATTGATTGGAACTTCACCCCGCGTTCCTTAAAATACCGTTCTGCTTTCTTGGTATCAAAGCATTTGGAGGCTCCATAAATTTGTATGTTCATAGCATCGTACTCCTATTATTAATTATAATATCAAATTATAGTATTTTTCTTATTATCTATCCTTCCATGATAATATCTCTGTTTTAACAATTACTAAAATCTTATCAGACTCTTGTATTTCTTATTCAGATAATAGCATTGCAAAAATCAAAAGTCAACAAACAGGCAATGAAACAGAGTTAACAAACAGGCTTATAATTTGTGCTTGACAAAAATCGCATTACTCTATAGACTGTCAGTAATATATTTTAAGGAGTGGTTTGCCAATGAACAGAATATTGAACAGAAATAATTTAATTAGTTGGACTACTCCAGGAATAACTTTTTAGTTTATATTTATCCAATATAAAATTATATTAGGAGATATTTCCCTTGGAGTAGTTAAGAAACTGCATCAGGGTATTTTTATGCCCAAAAATAATTTTATGGAGGAAATCATTGATGATTGACAAATTAACAAAGTTAAAAGAAGGAAACGAATTAACGGAGCCTATGAAACATTATTTAGAGGCAGAAAGACTGAGTTTAATACCTTTGCAGGCACATAGCCTTGCTTTATCCTTAGTTAATTATGGCAAAATGCAGACGGAGTTAGGTCTAAGCGTCACGAGAGCAATTCTTGAAGATGAGGAAATGCGGTATGCCATGAGCGTAAGGTTAAGAAAGGTATTAGAGGATGTTGATCATTATTTGTGGTTAACTAATTGGGCTATTGTTCTGAAAGAAAAAAACGAAATAATCGGTTATATCATGCTGAAAGGTTTGCCAAATGAAGCCGGTGAGGTAATTACCGGTTATGATATTGATGAGGAATATAGAAGAAAAGGCTTTGCTACCGAAGCACTAAACAGGCTGATTCAATGGATTTTTGAAAATCCAAGGGCTCTTTCCTTAATAGCAGATACCGAAAAGAACAATATACCATCCTGTAAACTGCTCGAACATATCGGAGCAATCCAATACAAGGAAACAGACGAATTAATATGGTGGAAAATTGAAAAAAGTAAATGGCAGAAATAAGAGTTTGAAGCTCTGAACCTGTTTAATTAAGGATCATAGCAAAAGCCTAATTCCCTCTTTGAAGTGGATTAGGCTTTTTGCTATAACAACTTTTATTCAGCTCTATATTATTACAACCAGATTACTTAATTTTTATCTTAGGCATGCGACAATAATGGAAATCTACCTCTACTATTGAAGCTTCTTCCCTTAATGAAGAAAGTAGTGTCTTCTTCCTTTAACCGTTCACAGGTATAAGTAGTAACATCTAGCGGTGTAAAGCCAAGAGTAACCTTTCCCTGAGTTTTATTTATCAAGGAATTTATAACCAACTCCAGATCAACTTCGTGCTCACAAAACACATCCAATAAAAATATGTTATCTCCTTCAAACTCAGCAACTACAATCAAATCAAGCTCTTCTATGTAATAGATATCCTCCGCCATGAAGGAGCTCAGATAGAACATATCCAACCCCGGATTACCAATCATCGATATCCTTGATACAGGACATGTATTGGCTACGATACGAATAATTAAAGCTTTATCCTCTGACTCTTTTATATTAAGCTTTCGGTAAGTAAGTTTATCCCCACCCATTATAACAGTTTTTGAATAGTTATATTCCTCTGCTTGTACAAAACCAAATTTGGGGTAAAAATCAAGTACCGTATCATTGGCATAAAGATAGATGAGATCGTAAGTATCCTCATACTCTTTCAATATGATATTGATCAGCTCTTTGCTTAATCCTTTGCGTCGATAGGCTTCCTCTGTCATAACCGTGCCAATCTGCAGCGTGTGATATAATTCTCCTTCAATGATGAAATCAATCGGATTTACTGATACGTTGGCTACTACTTCCTCCTTATGTACAAGAGAATATGGGCGATATTTATCACCCCAATAACCTTGCTGATACCAATCCTCAAAATTAATTCCATAGATTTTCATAGCAAGTCGATGAAAGCTTTGTCGATAGTTATCATTATCCTGATAGCTCTTTATAAAAATGTATTCTTCCTCCCCAATCATTAACTTTTGCACATCCATATTAATATACTCCTCCCGGACAATACCCCTTTAACAAAATTTGATATCTTCTCAATAATTATTTAATTTTATTACTCCTATAAACCGCTCTCCGTACTTATCTAACTTAAACTTACCAACTCCTGATACTGCAAGCATTGCTTCCTCAGTAACTGGTTTTGCCTGACATAGTTCTATTAAAGTCTTATCGGAAAATACGATATAGGGGGGAACCTTCTCTTCTTTCGCAATCTCAGAACGCAGATTTCGAAGCAGTTCAAAGAGTCCCTCATCGATTACTCCATAATCTTTGTCTTTTCTTCCTTTTGCAGATTTCTTAACCTTCTTCTCTTTCGCAACTTTTTCCTGCTTCTTAGCGAGTTTCATAATCACTGTATGATCTCCCTCTAAAATATCGAGGGCATTGTTTGTAAGCTTTACCAAAGAAAATTCTTCGTTGGTGAGATACAGATACTCCTTTAAGACTAGATGATTTAACACCTGTCTTAATATAAATACGGATACATGGGCTAGACTTCCAAAATGTTCATTTTCATTCATTCGATATTTCTTAAGCTTAGCCAAGTCATTGCCATGTACGGTATCTATGATTACTCCCATGCCATATCTCTGCTTACTGCTCTGAATACAGCCTAACAAGTGAATTGCAATATCAGTCACATCCATTTCTTCAAACTGTGTGAGACAATTGGAGCAATTACCACAGTAATTAGAACCGTATTCACCAAAATACCTTAATATATAGTCTCTTAAACATTCATTCGTAAAGCAATAAAAGGTCATCTTCTTCAGCCTGTCCCGGTCTCGCTCTTTAACCAGCCTCAAGGTCTCAGAATCAAGCTCCTCATTGTCATTATTATTATCGATAAAGAACTGATTGGTTACGACATCCTGTCCACCATACAGAAGAATACACTCAGATGGTTCCCCGTCTCTTCCTGCTCTTCCAGCCTCCTGATAATAGCTCTCAATGTTCTTTGGCATATTGTAATGGATAACAAATCTCACGTTCGATTTATCGATGCCCATACCAAAAGCATTGGTTGCTACCATAATCGGCTTTCGATCATAGATAAAATCCTCCTGGTTCTTCACACGCTCTGCATCGCTTAAGCCTGCATGGTACCTGGTAACAGGCACGCCCTCCGCTTTAAGCTTAGCGCACACTTCTTCCACAATCTTTCTTGTTAAGCAGTAAATTATCCCGCTTTGGTCGATGTTATCCACAATATATTTATGAACCGTCTCATATTTATCATTCGGTGTCTGTACGGCAAAAGAAAGATTCTTCCGGTCAAAACCAGTAAATACCACGGTGGGCTGCTTAAGTCTCAAGATATCTATGATGTCATTCTTAACTTCCTTCGTTGCCGTTGCCGTAAATGCACTGATTACCGGTCTCTTTGGTAACTTATCTATAAACTCCATAATTTTAAGATAACTCGGTCGAAAATCCTGTCCCCACTGTGATACGCAATGTGCTTCATCTATACTCACCATTGCAATATCTGCATTCAATGCAAACTCTAGAAAGTCTTCCGTAACCAAACGCTCCGGTGCGACATAGATAATCTTATATCGCCCTTCTTTGGTGTATTGTAATGCCAAACGATATTGGTTTGCTGTAAGTGAACTATTTAAAAATGCGGCATGGATTCCTGCTTGATTTAAAGCGCTAACCTGATCCTTCATTAACGAAATCAAAGGAGATATTACGATCGTTACTCCCTCAAACATTAATGCAGGAATCTGAAAGCAGATGGATTTACCTGCTCCTGTCGGCATGATACCCAAGGTGTCAGTGCCATTTAGTATGCTGTTAATCAAGGTTTCTTGACCTTCTCGGAATTCGTCATAGCCGAAATATTGCTTTAGTAGTGTCTGTTTTTTATCCAATGGAATGCTCCTCTATGTAAATTCTTTCTTTGTTAGGTTTATGTGCAATTATAGCATGCTCGAACCTAGGTCTCAATGTAAATAATCTAACTTTGTCCAATATGTATAAAACATTCATTATAACCTGTACAAAAAGAACCAAACCTCAGTTGTTTTAACCTTATGATTTGGTTCTTTGTATTTGATTCATTGTATTTGGTTCTTTGTATTTGATTCATTGTATTTGGTTCTTTGTATTTGATTCTCTGTATTTGATTCTCTGTATTTAATTCTCTGTGTTTGATTCTCTGTATTTAATACTCTGTATTTAATTCTCTGTATTCTGTAACCTGTATATTTAATAGATAATTTATTATATAGTTAATTGACATAACACTTTAATTCTTTATAATTTTTTCCTAAATACGCTAACAATCGCTAATAATATCACTGATCCAACGATTGAAATTATAAAGCTCCATAAATTGAGCCCGGTTGCTGGGCCAAGGCCAAATATACCGGCTAACCACCCTCCGATAAATGCGCCTAATATACCTACAACTAAATTCATTCCTATTCCCATTTTTGCATCATTTCCTGTTAATTTACTAGCAATCCATCCAGAAACTCCTCCAAGAATTAACCATACAATAATATTACTTATTTCTGGCATATTATTACCTCCAATTATTCGATTATATTTGTCTTACTTTCGTTCACTAACTTCTGCTTGATCAACAAAATTATTTGCTTTTACTAATAATTTTTCTTTCACTTCCTCCATGTTATCTATAATATCTGAATTCATCATTTGAAGCTTTCCACTTAGTTTAAGTCCATTGTCATTGGTAATCTGTCCTGTTGTTTCTTTCACTTTACCGATGATCTTATCCTTGCTGTTCTCTAATTTGTCAATCAATTCAACACCTCCATGATTTGTTACAATTGTGAGTACATACTTTATAAACGAATAGCTATAAGATAGGATTAGCATAATTTAATGCGAGTATACTATTTTATTATGACGACGGAAATACATAGAACTTTTCTGTAAAATGGCAAGCAAAAAAGCTTCGAATGTACCTCGAAGCTAAGGGATATAAAAATAAATTAATAGCTCTAAACAAACCACAATAAAGTGATAGGTAAATACTATACTTGAAGCTAAGCCATAAAAAGTTTATAATCGTATTATTATATCAAAGGAGCATACGAATGAAAAATGTAGAAGTAGTAGCCGCAATCATTATAAAAGGAGATCAAATTTTAGCTACCAAGCGTGGCTATGGTGATTTCATCAATCTGTGGGAATTCCCTGGTGGTAAAATTGAGAATGACGAAACAAAGGAAGAAGCCCTTATTCGTGAAATTAAAGAGGAATTAAAGGTTACCATCTCAATTGACAGTTTTTTATGCACTGTAAATTACGATTATCCCAACTTTCACCTTGTCATGCATTGCTTCATTTGCTCCATAACTTCTGGTGAATTAACGCTCGTAGAACACAAGGATGCCAAATGGCTTACGCATGATACCTTAGATTCTGTCCAATGGCTGCCCGCTGATATTCAAATATTATCTTCAATCAAAACATATATTCAGCGCTGAGATTTTGAACCATCTTAGTGTAGCCCTTCTCACATTTATCCAGAAGGTTTTCTTCAATATTTTTCAAACAAGGTTGCAAATATATTTGCCATATATCTTTATACCTATCTACACTATCTGGATACAAATTGATCGATGTTACTATCACTGGAGCGTATCGATAATATTCTTCCACTAATTCCTGTCGCTCTTTGGTTAGTTGCATATAAGTATCTCTGAACTTACGAAACGTTGTTAGTTCATAGCAGTCATCCGCCTTATCCATTCTCTCACATACTGCGGTGGTGATAAAACATAACCCTTTATGCTCAAAACCAGATTTAAGCTCATTAAAATCACCCTTAATAAAGGCAAATTGAGGATACACATTGCGCCATTTCTCAATAATACTTTCAGCTAGCGGTTCGCTAATATCATATTTCAATGATCGAATCATTGGTACCATATAAACTGCTAGAAAAAAACGATACTGATCAATCAACTTATTCTTAGAAGAGGTGAAGCCTTCTCCCTTTGAACCTGCAATGTCTTTTTTGATAAAATCAATTAGTGTTTTAGCTATTTCTTCTGTTACAATTCCTGCCTTGCCTTCAGAAAAAGTAACATAACGTTCAACCGGTAGAAGAAGGGTGCTACCTGTTTGAACATATTCCTCAAAGCTCGGGGTATATTGAGCCTTGGTAAACTTAGGTAGTAATAGTTCAAAGTTTTCTACAAGTCCTGTAATATTATCAAATGATTTCCGATACTCTGATTCAATTACCTGTAAGTTAGATTCTGATATTTCCGGTGTTTCTTTTTCCTGCAGATTAAAGCTTTCTCCGCAAAACATGCAGATACAGGTTTTAAGATTGGCAGGTATATGAAGTTCACCGTTACAGTTAGGACATCGTTTTATTGTGTATTCCATGGGATTTCCTCCTTATAGTAAACATGTTAATCATTCCATTTATTCTGATTGTGTCGACGTAATATAATTCTTTTAAATTATTATCATATTTATTTTTTCTAATGAACAGTAAAATATCCATACCTGAATTTTCTGTATTATAGATTCGAGTTACTCTTCTGATTTTACTGACCTTGGTGGTTTTGATGATCGTATCTAATTACAGCGAAATTCACTAGCCAATTCCAGTTTAGACCAACCAGATTCTAAAGTCAACCATCGTTTTGCCGTTTTCATACAACTAAATTCTTATTGACATACTCCATATTGCGGAATACAATAAAATAAACTATTAGTTTAATTTTCATAACCTAAGTTTATTATTTTATATCCCAATCTTACAACGGAGGTCAATATGAAGGAAAATAAAAAAGAAGCTTTAACACAATTTCACAGAACAAACATCCTCCAAGCAGCCGAGAAACTATTCCTGGAAAAGGGGGTAGAGAATACTACCGTTGATACTATAGCGAAAGCAGCCGATTATAGCAAAGCAACCCTATACGTCTATTTTAAGAACAAGGAAGAGATCATCAGCTCCATCACCTTAGTCGCGATGCAATTATTCCATCATACTGTTCGAGAGGCTTTATCTAAAAACACTGACTTTATTAAGCAATACCATGCTCTATGTGAATCCATGGTCGATTTTCAGAGAAATTATCCACTTTATTTTGACAGCTTGTTGAAGGAAATCAACGTTGATATCGATTTGCCGAGTACCCCAAAGGTTTATCAAGATATCTTTGAAGCTGGCGAGAAAATCAACATGGAAATTGGTTCTTTGCTTCGAAAAGGTATCGAACAAGGTCATGTACGCACTGACATTAGGGTGATAGAGACTGTATTTATTTTCTGGGCTGGTATCTCAGGGGCATTAAGGATGGCAATCCAAAAGGAAGCGTACTTGTCAAAGTTTATCGGTGTAACCAAGAATGAATTTCTACAATATAGTTTTGAGACACTTCTAAAATCGATTACGAATAAGTAGTGGATTAAGGATGATCAGAGGGGAGATTTCATATGAAACGGAAAGTGAAAATGATACTAATTATTCTGAGCGTTATCGTCATCCTTGCTCTTGTTATATTCTTGTGGTATCTTAACAGTGTACAGAATTATAAGAATAAAGTAGCAGCAATCTCCATAGAAGATATTGATATCTCATCTATCCCGGATGGTAGTTACTTTGGAGAATACGATGTAGACTTTATCTATGCTAAAGTAGAAGTTCTAATACAGGATGGTACAATTACGAATATTAACCTCATCAAGCATAAAAATGGTGAAGGAAAGCCTGCTGAGCAAATAATCGATACTATATTGCAAAAGCAAAGCTTACAAGTAGATGCAATATCCGGAGCCACAAATTCCAGTCAAGTGATAAAGAAAGCAATAGAGAATGCACTCACCTTGAATTAACATTTTATTAGGAGGAATGTAAAAATGACTGATTTAGAAGCAATTGAACTACGTCAATCCAGACGTGGTTATCTTGGTACACCAATCCCCATTGAAAGCATAAAACAATTACAGACATCAATAGAGCAATACAATAAGACAAGTGGCCTATCCATACAATGGATTGAAGATGGTAGAGCGGCTTTTCAGGGTTTTAGCATGGGCTATGGAATGTTCAGCGGAGTAAGAAGTTATCTTGCTCTCGTAGGAAAGACTACCGACGTTAATTTGAAGGAGAAGGCTGGTTATTACGGTGAGTTACTGGTACTAGAGGCCACGAAGCTTGGCCTTGGCACCTGTTGGGTTGGTGGTACCTTCAATCGTAATCAATGCCCAGCAAAGGTACGCGAGGATGAGACCCTTATCAGTCTGATCATCATAGGAAATGTTGCTGAGAAGAAAGGGTTCAAGGAAAATGCAATCTATAAGCTTGCACACCGAGGAACAAAATCACTCGTGGAGCTTTACACCTCTGAAACACAAGTTCCTGACTGGTTCTCAGAGGGAATGAAGGCTGTTCAGAAGGCTCCTTCTGCAATCAATCAGCAGCCGGTACAATTTACTTACCGAGATGGTTTCGTAACTGCAGAAGTGAAACATACCGACAATCATCAGCCAATTGATCTTGGTATAGCAAAACTACATTTTGAAATCGGTGCAGGTGGGAAATTTGAACTAGGTAATAAGGCCTCTTTTAAGAAGATAAACTAGATATCTGTATGTAAATATAATGATATCATTTCAATATTATATTTCGTATACAAAACTATGTAAAATGGGCTATCTCCATTTAAAAAGGACCCTATAGAATAGATATTTAGAAATAATTTTTTTCCAAATCTATTCTATAGGGTCCTTTTTAATATGATTATGAGATAGTCCCTTTATATTTTACTTTTATATTCTACTTATATATCTTACTTTTATACTTTACTTTTATATTCTACTTTTTTATCTTACTTTTATACTTTACTCTTAAATTTTACTTTTATATCTTACTTACATATTTTACAATATGTAATACCTATTTCATTACTCTTAGATATAAATCCGCAGTCACTTTTTGTCTCTTTTTATGTCTTATTCCTCACATCAGAAGTATTAATTCCCCTTTACCAATGCAATCTGTTTCGGAGTATCCTTTTGTGTCAACTTTAGACTATGATATAACCAGATAAATCTATCCTGATTCGCCATAAGAATATCAATAATATATGGATCGAAATGTTTCCCGCGTCCTTCCTCAATAATACCAAACGATACTTCGAGGGAAAACGGTTCTTTATACGGTCTTTTACTGGTCAAGGCATCAAAGACATCCGCAATCGCAACAATTCTTGCGCATAAAGGGATTTCCTTCTCCTTCTTACCATAAGGGTAACCAGAGCCATCCCATTTTTCATGGTGTGATTCTGCAATTTCAATACCCATGTTGAAAAGACTTTTTCCTCTTTTTTGCATATTGTTTTCTGCAGAGCGAAGTACGTCAGCACCATATTTTGTATGCTGTTTCATTTCTTCAAACTCCTCCGTTGTCAGCTTACCAGGTTTCAATAAGATACCATCCCGAATTCCGACCTTGCCAATATCGTGCAGAGGACTGTAGCGCTCAATATTTTCAATATATTCCACCGTAATTTCATCAGCATATACACTATTCTCATAGAGAAGCTCTGTAATTGCCTTCGAATAATGCTTCATTCGATTTAAATGCTCTCCAGTATCCTCATCTCTTGCCTCTGCCAATTTTGCTAAAGCTAAAACACTGCTATAAAGAACATCCTTTATGAAGATATTCTGATTGAAGCTGATAGCAATACTATTAACCAATGAATTAAGGAACTTCAGGTGCTCTTCATTATAAACATTTTTTCGATTACTGGAGAAGAATATTACTCCCACCGGTTCCCCTGATACTTTCAAAGGTAACGTAATAGACGCACGAATTCCTGCTTCAAGAATGGCTGCATTATATGGTTTGAGCGGCTTTTTGGCTGTGTATTCTTCCAGATCGTTAATTATTCTCGCTTCTCCGGTTTGTAACAAGCTTTCAAGGCTTGTATCGTTAATCGGCCATGTACTGCCCACTAAATTCTCAGGTAAACCGACGATATTATCATCCGCAACGCCGTAAGATGCCCTTAATAATTTTTTATCTTCTTCAATAAGTGCTATGCCAATATAGTTATATGGGATGTAGGCGGAAAAGGTTTCATTTATAAAATTCAGGGTTTCCGTAAAGGAAGCGTTGTTGTTAATGTTTTCAATCAAGGTGATCAGATTGTTGATTTTGTGAAACATATTGTCGATATCCGAAACGATTGGCACCATTTTATTCTTTGTCAGAAACTTGGATTGTTTCAGATTTTGATTTACTCCAATACCGACAACTCCTTTGTACAACTGATGAAAGGGTAAAAAAACATGCTGAATTAAACTGTATAAGGTTACAACTAAGATACCTCCCAATAAACCAATCAATAGATAGCTTATTAATTTCAAGCGTTCTGATGCATTGATAGAAGCTTTCTCAACATGTTTCAGTAAGTTATCACATAACTTCATTAATTCAAGATTATTCTCATTTATATATATTGTTGCATTTGCCATTTCTTCATTAATTCCATCAGAATATATCAAAACATCAACATATTTTTCATATTCTAACCAGCTTTCATCTAATGCTTTTAAATCTTTGGAGTCTTGCCCGATAGAATCCTTTATACTAATTCCATGAGCATCAATAAAAAGATATCCATTATGTAATGAGGTAATCGTATTAGCAAACTCTTGTTTTTCATGAGCTAAACTAATCTTTGTTTCAAGAATTTTTTGCTTTAAATTCTCTTTGGTCTGATATGACTGCTTATTCTCCAATGCCTGTACCATCGCGTACAAACTGCTGGCATCCTTGGCAATCATTTGTGTATACATCTTTTGCTTACCAAATACATTAAGAATTATCATAGCTTCTTTTTCTTTCTGCCCTGATTGATAATTCAGATATAAAAAACACATCAGAATTGAAACAATTGTCAACACAACGATTAGTATAATTCTTTTTAGCGGTCCTAAGCTTGAAGTGTTTCTTTTATTCAATTCATTTCCTCCTATTGTATATCAAAAGATAATCCTTTTTTCTTTCGTTCGTAAAAATAATGTACTACTTACAAGTCTAGAGTAAGTACCCTCGATTGTCAAACAGTTTAAGCTTACGAAATTACCTTCTAAAGCTGTCCCAACTTCTATTTACTTTATTAATACCATTGCTGAGATTGCTTCCACGGATACTTCTTCACCTACAATAAACTCAATCACTTCTGTGCCTGCCTGATTCCCCTTTACATACACCTTCCACTCACCTTCCGGTATATGAACCGTCCTGGCCTCACGGTTAGCATTGTAGATTACACATAGCATGCCATCAATATCATTCACGATCGTAAACGTCACGACATTAGGTTGTGACCAATCCATTAATTTCAGTTTCATTCGTACGTCTTCTGCTTTGGACATCCGTAAGGCGCTGTGTGCTTTCCGAAATGCTATCAACCCTTTATAATAATTAATCACTTCCTTATTCGTTGTTGTATCATTCCATTTCAGACTATTGACAGCATCCGGAGAACGATAACTGTTTTCATCAAAGGCAGTTCCCTCTTCATTTAACGGTTTACTTCGTAAGAATTCCTCACCTGCCTGGAAGAAGGGAATTCCCTGACTGGTTAATATAATCGCTGCTGCTAGAAGATTCATACGAATACGATTCTCTCTGCTATCATCCGGATTTGATAAGGAAAGCTTATCCCACAAGGTCAAATTATCATGAGCCGAGGTATAATTGATTGTCTGAGTCGGTTCTACTGCCCAAGGTGAATTGGTGTATAAAACGCGGCCATAATCCACTCCCTCATTCCAAATCGAACCAGCAACTCCAAATTCAATTGACTCCTCCAAACCATCCCGACCGCTGACAAATCCTCGATCCGAATTATGAAACACACTGCCCTTCACCGCATCACGTAAATTATCATTAAAGGCGGCGATGCCAGGATTCATGTTCTTTACATTATCTTTTAATGCCCGTTTCCATTCCGGTAAAGGCGACATACCACCCGTCCACCCTTCTCCATAGACAAGTATACTCGGGTCTACTTCATTTAACGCCTGCCTTATTTCATTCATTGTCTGGATATCGTGAATTCCCATTAAATCAAAACGAAAACCATCGATGTGATATTCCTTTGCCCAATACACCACCGAATCGACCATAAATTTACGCATCATTAACCGCTCCGAGGCAGTCTCATTGCCACAACCGGAGGCGTTGGAGAAGCTTCCATCCTGGGTTAACCGATAATAATACCCCGGAACAATCCGGTTAAAATTCGATTCGTTACTTTCCATAGTATGATTATATACTACGTCCATAATAACGCGAAGTCCGTTCTGATGCAACGATTGAACCATCTGTTTGAATTCCCTTACTCTGACTTTACCATTGTAAGGATCCGTAGAATAGGATCCTTCCGGAACATTGTAGTTCTGAGGATCGTACCCCCAATTATATTGCTCCTCGGACAATCTCGTCTCATCGACAGTCATAAAGTCAAAGGAGGGCAAAAGATGAATATGGGTAATTCCAAGCTTTTTCAGATAATCTACTCCGGTCCTGTCCCCATGATAATTTGTAGTACCCTTCTCGGTAAATGCAAGATATTTACCCTTGTTCCGAATTCCAGAGCTCTGATCTGAGGAGAAGTCTCTTACATGAAGTTCATAGATTATTGCATCGGCTGCTTGTGCGAAGAAAGGCTTTTGTTCTAAGGTAAATCCTTCTGGATTCGTAGCCAGTAGGTCAATGACCATGCCTCGATTGCCATTGACACCAACCGCCTTTGCGTAGGGATCTACTGCTTCTTTTGTCTCACCATCAACGGTAACTCCATAAGTGTAGTAGGTTCCATTCCAGTCTCCCTCCACTGCTGCCAACCAGGTTCCCTTTCTATCCTTTGACATCGAAAGGTTGAGGAAGCAATCCCCCAGTTCTCCAGACCTATATAAATAAACGGTGACCTGTTCGGCCGTAGGAGCCCACACGCGAAAACGAGTCTCCTCTTTTGTCCAAACAGAACCCAAGTCATTCCCCTGATAATAATTTGTCTCTATAAATTCAGGTTCCGAAAATCGACTATAAAATTCAGTTATTTTGTTTTTTTCCATATAATCTCCTGATTTCCTTTGTAAAAGTTACTGCGTAACTTACGATAACTTTATATATTGTATTCCAGTAAACTGTGTTTGATTAAAGTCGATACAAATCAAAAAGGTATTTCTAAATTACCACACCCAATGAAAGTGGCTTCTTTAGAAATGCCTTCCTGATTTCTTATTTACCTATCCCATTTATCACTAAGCGAATTAATTTGACTTGTAAACTTAGCCAAATCCTTATTGGCCCCACCCTTGTTATGCGAAATGACAGCTGCAAGCCGTTTGCCCGCCTGAACCAGACGATCAAATACAGAATCAGCTCTTTCAACCATCTCATGTTTTGTGCCAGCTGGAATTATCTTTCCTTCATCAATACAGAGGTTGGTCTTTAAGTCGTATATCGTACCACTGTAAGGTGCAATTGCGTTATATCCAAGATCATTTTTGATATGTTCAGTAAAGAAATTACATACTTTTTCATCTCCATGAACCACGAATACGCGATCCGGCTTCTTCTCATAGCTTGTCAGCCACTTTAAAAGTCCATCTTTATCTGCATGACCGCTAACGCCGGATAACCTACGTATTTCAGCGCTAACTTGAATTGTCTCACCGAATAATTTAACCTCTGTCGCACCATCTTGAATAATCCGTCCTAAGGTACCTACCGATTGGTGTCCTACAAAGAGGATTGTGCTGTCTTTCCTCCACAGATTATGCTTTAAATGATGGCGAATTCTACCCGCATCACACATACCAGAAGCTGAGATGATAATCTTCGGCTCCTCATCAAAGTTAATCGCCTTGGATTCATCTGAGGTAATTGAAGTCTTTAAACCTGGAAATGATAATGGATTAATTCCTTTATTCACTAACTTCATTGCGTCTTCGTCAAAATACCCAGTCATATATTCATGAAAAATCTGAGTTGCTTCTACTGCTAAGGGGCTATCAACATATACCTGGAAGTCCCCATGTCCCTTCACTAGATGATCATCCTTAATTTTCCGAATGTAATATAATAATACCTGCGTTCTGCCAATTGCAAAGGAAGGTATGACTAAATTACCACCCCGATCGAAGGTCGACTGTATGATCTGACTCAGCTCCCTGATATAATCAGGGCTTGCTCCATGAGAACGGTCTCCATAGGTGGATTCCATGACAACATAATCTGCCTCTTTGATATATTGCGGATCATTAATCAGTGGTTGATTGATATTACCGATATCCCCGGAGAAAACAATCTTCTTGGTAATCCCCTCTTCCGTAATCCACACTTCAATGCTAGCTGAACCAAGTAAATGACCTACATCCGTAAAACGCACTTCAATGCCATCATAGAGTACAAATTTCTCTGTATATTCGTGAGGTGCAAACAATCGAATGGTTGCAAGTGCATCTTCCATATTATAAATTGGTTGTGCAGCCGAATCACCAGCTCGTTTACCCTTACGATTTCTCCATTCTGCTTCTGCCATCTGAATATGGGCACTATCACGAAGCATTATATTACACAAAGCACTTGTAGCACTTGTTGAGTGTATACTTCCACGAAATCCCCTACTGTACAAAAGCGGTAATTTTCCGGAATGATCCATATGCGCATGTGTTAGAAGAACCACATCGATATCCGCAGATGCTACCGGTATTTCCTGGTTCTCGTAGGTATCGATGCCCTGCTCCAATCCACAGTCAATCAATATACTCTTCCCACAAGCTTCTAGATAATAACAGCTTCCCGTAACCTCATGTGCGGCTCCTAAAAATGTCAATTTCATTGGTAATCCTCCTATATATATCTCGTATAAAAAATTATGTGTGAATATAAATCAGATTATATTAGTATCTGGGAATTGTTTTCATCCTCTTTTGATTTATTGACTATATTTTACGCTTTAAAGAATTTTATGTCAATAAAGAAAGGAATGTGCATGTGATTGGATTATTTCCTAACCTTAATAATCTTAATCATTTACACATTCCAATTATTATTCTTTTCATACACTTTACTATTTTCTTTTCATACTTTACTATTTTCTTTTCATACTTTATTATTTTCTTTTCATGCTCTTTATTATTGCCTTGGTCTCTTGGTTCACGCGCAAAGATTCTGTGATTTTCTGCAGAGCTTTATTATAGGTATAATCTTCCAGATTGTTCTTTTTTAGATATTCAAACGTCAATTCAGGAAGGTGGACATAGTACATGGATAATACCCACGCAACAGCCATCTTCACATAATAACCCTCATGTTTTATTCGATCAAAGTGCGCAAAGGCAAAAGTTGCATATTCTGGTAAGATATAATGTAGGAGCATAACAACTCCAAAGCGGATTTCATACTCCTTACTAGAAGTAAGATACGGCTGTAAGAATTCCCACATCCGATCTCTATGTTTTTTCGTGATTTTTAATCCTGAGCAGAAGCTGTCACAAACGGACCAGCAATCAATCTTTGGAATAAAGTCTTGTGACAGTTGAAGAACTTCTTCAATATCTGCCCCACAACTTCCAATTACCATACCTTGAAGCATCACTTCCTCCATGGTATCTGCTTTGGCTTCCTTCAGATATCGTCTCCAGTCTCCTTTTCGAATTTGTGCAGCCATTTTCCGAAGTAAAGGCGTTCTAACTCCAAGAATATTATCCTTTCCCGGTGTAAGTGCAGAGGTAAATATCCGGTACTTTTCCTCTGCAAGTTCATTTAATTGTTCACGTATCGTTAGTTCCATGACAGTACCTACTTTCCAACGTTTCTGCTTGTTCTCTTATCCATTATTTTAGCAATTTACTTCATCCTCAGCTACTCTTATGTTCATTCGACTTACATTCTTTCATCTTATGTTCTTTTATCTTATGTACTTTTATCTTATGTACTTTCATCTGATGTTCTTTCATTTTATCTATCCAACAGCTGTACTAATTTCTTTTCGTCAAGTATTTCAATTACCCCTCGGTTTAAGGAGACCATTCCTTCATTTTGGAAATATTTCAGCATTCGGGTTACTACCTCTCTGGCTGTACCTAAATGATTTGCTATCTTTTCATGCGTAGTTACTAAGGTATCGGATGCTTCAATTGTTGCCTGCTCCAAGAGAAAACTTGCCAATCGTTTATCAAAGCTCGTAAACAAAGCCTGCTCCATAATCCACATTACCTCCGAGAACCTTGAGGCTAATAAACTATTCGTAAACACTTGCACCGGCAAGGATTCCATAGAAAGTTTACGAAAAGTGGATGTTGGGATTAGATAAGCTTCGGTATCCTTTTCTACCTCAATAAAAATATCAAAGGCAATATTCTTCATCATACAAGAAGCGGAAAAGATGCAGACATCTCGCTCAAATAACCGATACAAGGTGATTTCTTTGCCACTTTCCGATACAATATAGGCTCTGACTTGACCACTATGAATTAGAAAAAGCCCAGCACAGTTATCTGAATTACTGTGCATCGAATCTCCTGCTACAAATTGTTTCTTTATAATGACATGTTGCAAGGCATTCCTTTGTACCTCCGTTAAATCCTTCCAAAAGCTTAAGGTATCACGAAAGAAAGCATTATCTTCTTTTTGCAGAACCAATCTGCTCCCTCCAATCATTTTAAATCATAACAAGGATGCTATAAGTAATGAAATTAGTACCTTTCACTCGAAATACAAAAGTAGCATGCAAGGTCCGTATACGTATTATCCACTGTATCACGGTCTTGCATGCATTTGTTTTGTATAACGCTAATCACGTTATTTCGTTAATTTAAAATGTTTTCTATAGCTCAATTTTCCATAATCCATGGACATTACAATATTCATATACTGCCACCACTTCATCATCATCAAGTGCAAAGGTTGCCTTCGGTTGCTCACCAGGTGCCAGACATTTTCTCTGTCCGCCATGCTTTGTCTGTAAGTAAATCCACTGAATATAATGCTTCTCTTCCATCGGATGAGTTACACTTCCGACTTCTACCAAAACCGTATTATCAACAATCGATACTACCGGAATATGTTTTTCTTTTGAAGCTTCTACTGTGTTTGCTACTAATTCTTCCATCTCTTCACCACAACAGACTATCTTCTCTCCAGAGCTTTGGATCATTCCAACGATATTTCCGCAATGTTTGCATCTGTAGAACTTATGTTCCTTACACATAGACAACTCTCCTTTTTCGAATGTATTCATTTATAGGTATCTCGTTCCTATTATATCATGAACATAAAACGTGTTCATGATCTTGTTACTCCAATCGGAATCTGCAAGCAAGCTTGCAATTCCTCATTCTGCTTTCATTATATCCTAAACCTCCAGCATACTCAAGATATCTTTTTTAGGTTTTACTCCCACTGATGTTGCAGATATCTTTCCGTCCTTTACTACCATAAGGGTCGGAATACTCATTACTCGATATTTGGATGCAAGTTCAGACTCCTCATCCACATTGATTTTCCCTACCTTAGCTGTACCTTCCATCTCATTTGCAATTTCCTCAACCGTAGGTGCTACCATACGACAAGGTCCGCACCAGGTTGCCCAGAAATCAAGTAAAACAGGCTCCTTTGAATTTAATACCTCTTGATCAAAATTATGTTTTGTTATTTTAATTGATGCCATAACTTCCTCCATTTCACCGTTAAATCCGGTATAAGCTAACTTTATGTGCTTACTATACCACGATACGCAGTAGGCTTCTGTGATGTTATCACATTTTTGATAAAATTTAAAAAAGACAGTAACAAAACACACCATTTCTTTAAATTAGTGTTTTGTACTGTCCGCTTTTATAAGATACAGAAAAATATTTAATTAAATCATCGTTCTTCTCTAAAATAATTCACACCGCAGCCTGCCGGTTGTGAACCCTCCTTAGATTTTCGCATGGAGGTGATGATTAATACTAGGGTTGTGATTGCGAAGGGTAACATCGCGTAGAAGGCATTCGGGATTACGATGATATCTTTCGGTACATAAAATTGCAATACACTGAAGGCACCAAAAATTAAAGAACCAAAGATTGCTTTAACCGGACTCCAACTTGCAAAAATAACGAGAGCTACTGATATCCAACCTTGTCCGTTAACAACACTACTGTTATTCCACACACCACCACCGTTAATCAATGATAAATATGCCCCGCCAAGACCACAGATACCTCCTCCGATCATGATATGGATGTATTTTGTCAGTGTTACGTTTATACCTGCTGCATCAGCAGCCGCCGGATTTTCACCAACTGCACGCATATTGAGACCTGCTTTTGCTTTAATCATATAAATCCCGCATATAACAGCCACCAGGATTGACAGATAAACCAAAGGATTATGTGAAAATAACAGTTTACCCAGGATAGGTATTTCACCCAAGAACGGAATTGGCTTTTCTGCGATTGAAGCCATGAATTCGGTTGACAACTTTGGTGTTCCATCCGCATTACGAATCATAATTTCACCGAAGAATTTTGCAAAGCCGGTACCAAAGATGGTTAAGGTGAGGCCAACAACATTTTGATTCGCCATTAAAGTAACTGTTAAAACCGAATATATAAGGGCTGCAAATACTCCAATAGCAAAAGCTGCCAGCAAAGCAATCGGTAAACTTCCGGTATGGTATGCTGCAAAAAAACCCATAAAAGCTCCCATGAACATCATACCTTCAACACCAAGATTTAAATTACCTGTCTTCTCGGTAACAATCTCACCGGTAGTACCAAAAAGCAAAGGAGTACCAGCTTTTATTGCTGCGAATAAAAAGTTTATTATCATACTGCTTTCCTCCCCTTTCTAAATACAAACTGATAACGGGTAAAGAAATCAAAACCAAGAATAAAGAACAGGATAATTCCCTGGAGGATACCGGATACAGCGGAGGATAATCCAAACGTACTCTGCATAACACTACAGCCCTTATCCAGCATACCAAATAATACGGTAACTACCAATATTATAAGTGGATTAAGTTTGGAGAGCCACGCTACCGTAATTGCAGTAAAGCCTACGCCACCTGCAACTCCCTCGCTTAATGTAAACGCTGCACCAGTCACCTGTGTCATACCTGCAATTCCACAGATTGCTCCACTAATAAACATAGTACGCATAACAATTTTCTTTACGTTCATTCCGGCATAACGAGCGGTATTGATACTTTCACCAACTACACCAATTTCATAACCCTGCTTAGTGAATTTGAGATAAACAAAGAGAATTACTACAAGAATCAAACCAATTACCCAGCCCGCATGAACACCAAAGACCTGATTGAGTCTTGCATTTTCAGTAAAGGTAGCAATCTTGGGAAAACCCGAAGAAGCCGGATCCCGCCAAGGTCCCTCGATGAAAAATTTTATTAGATAGAGTGCAATGTAGTTTAACATTAATGTAAATAAAGTCTCGTTTGTCCCAAACTTTGTTTTGAAATATGCGGGAATGAGTCCCCATATTCCACCACCGATCATTCCGGCAACCAGCATAATAACAATCAATAGTCCATGTGGCAGATAATCAAAATGCAGAGCGAAATAAGTTGAGAAAATAGCACCCATGATAATCTGGCCCTCTGCTCCGATATTCCAGAATTTCATCTGGAAGGCAGGTGTAATTCCTATTGCCGCTATCAAAAGCGGAATAGCAATCTTGATGGTACCTTTTGCTGCAATTTTACTGCGCCAGGCACCCTGCACGATGGTAGCATAAACTTGGATGGGATTTTGACCAATCGCTAAGATGAAGATACCTCCTGCTACAATCGCTGCAAATAGGGCTAATAGTGACAGAACAAGAGTTTTACCAAATGATATTTCTGCTTTCTTTACAACACGAACAAAAGGCTCCTGTTTTGTTTTTACTTTCACATTATTCATTTGGTCTCTCCCTTCTTCGTAGTTGCGTCGGTCATTAATAAGCCAAGTTCTTCCTTTGTTGCAGATTTCGTATCAACAATTCCGGTAACCTTCCCGTGGCATAATACCATAATTCGATCACAAAGCTCCAACATGACGTCAAGATCTTCTCCGATAAAGAGTACGCCAACACCTTTCTGCTTCTGTTCATTTAGTGAATCATATATCGTGTAGGAGGAATTAATATCAAGACCTCGAACTGCATAGGCTGTTATTAATACATTCGGTTCAGATTCAATCTCTCTTCCTAAGAGAACCTTCTGTACATTACCACCGGATAATCTTCGTACTGGAGTATCGACACTTGGTGTCACGATATCTAATTGCTTTACCAGACGTTTTGCCAACTCCCTGGCTTCTTTCTTGCTAATGAAAGGACCTTTTCCTTCATTATATTTTTTCAGAAGCATGTTATCTACCATGCCCATAGATGCAGCAAGTCCCATACCAAGGCGGTCTTCAGGAATAAAGCTCATACTGATGCCCATTTTTATGATTTCATTTGGTGTTTTACCTACAAGATTTTCGTTGTGATATAGAATTGCACCTTTTTTTACCGGAAGAAGTCCTGCAATCGCTTCACAAAGCTCCTTTTGTCCACTACCTGCAACACCGGCAACACCGAGAATTTCTCCGCGGTTCAAATCAAAGGTGATATCCTTTATAGTTTCAATTCCTTCTTCGTTACCCACAGTTAAGTGGTGTACTTCGAGAAGATTTTCGTCAAAATAAGTTTCCGGATGCTCAATGGACAGTTCCACAGGTCGTCCAACCATAAGCTCTGTCAGCTCATGCGCGCTACTTTCGCCAGTCATTACCGTTTGTACGCTTTCCCCCTTACGAAGGATTGTTACACGGTCACTGATTTCTAGTACTTCATTCAGTTTATGTGTAATGATGATTACAGCACAACCTTCTTTTTTCATTCGTCTAAGAATTTCAAACAAACGCTTTGTTTCCTGCGGAGTAAGTACCGCAGTTGGCTCATCTAAAATCAAAATATCCGCCTTACGATAAAGCACCTTCAGTATTTCTACAGTCTGCTTCTCGCTTACGGACATTTGATAAACCTTTTTCTCAGGATCCACATCCAAGCCGAAGCGATTACTAATGTCTCGGATTTTCTCAGATCTGGATTTGTGTAAAAATAAGCCCTTCTCCTTAGCACCCAGAATAATATTATCCGTTGCTGAAAGTGCCTCCACCAGTTTAAAATGCTGATGTATCATACCAACACCAAGCCTTATGGAATCTTCCGGTGAATTAATTGTAACAATTTGTCCATTAATTAAAATAGAACCGCTGTCCGGTTTATAAATACCTGAAAGCATGTTCATAAGTGTAGTTTTTCCCGATCCGTTTTCGCCAAGCAGGGCGAGTATCTCGCCCTGCTTAACGGATAGGTCTATTCTGTTGTTAGCCACAACCGACCCAAATGTCTTTGTTATTTGTTTAAGTTCGATTGCCATTGTTTCCTTACTTTTATTCTCCACAATGCCACCAGCCTAATTTTTTTATTTATTCTTGATAAAGAAAAACTTGCGAAGCGAGTTTTTCTTTATTTAACTTCTACTGTCTTGTAATACCAATTCATAGCACCAGTAATGTCAGCGTCAGAGATAAACTCGCCTTCTTTACATACTTGGTTGCCTTGGTTGTCGAAAAGATCGCCTTCGAAAATCTTAAAGCCATCAAGGATTTGTTTTCTAGCTGCATCCACTGCTTCTTGTGTTCCTTCTGCACAATTTGCAGAGAGAGGAGAGATATCTACAAGTCCGTCATCCATACCGCCATAGTAATTTTCATTGGTCCAGGTTCCATCAATAACAGCCTGAGCTGCTTTGGTATAGTATACACCCCAGTTCCAGATAGGAGCTGTCAAATGACCTTGAGGAGCATCTTTCGTCATATCTGAGTTATATCCACAACCCCATACGCCTCTAGCCTGAGCAGCCATCTGAGGAGCTGTTGTATCTGCATGCTGTGCAATTACGTCACAACCCATATCAAGTAAAGCTTCTGCAGCTTGTCCTTCTAAGGTAGGGTCAAACCATGAATTTGTAACCTTTACATAAACCTTTGCATCAGGATTAACAGACTCAACACCCATTGCAAATGCATTAATTCCACCAGTAACTTCTGAATTGTCAATACCCATTGCTGCAACAAAGCCAATCTTATCAGACTGTGTCTTCATACCAGCAGCGATACCAGCAAGGTAACGAGCTTGATAAATACGACCAAAATAGTTGTTCATGTTAGTACCATTATTCTTATAACCAGAACCATGAGAGAAGATAACATCAGGATATTCAGTTGCTAATTGCTCCATTGTATCCATGTAACCCCAGCTTGTTCCGAAAATGATGTTACAACCTTCTTCGATGCACTCTTCAATCGCTGTTCTGATTGCTACTGCATCAGCATCATTTACATTATTCTTACGAATTATTTGAGCATCGGTCAGACCAAGATTAGCCTGCATAGCAACGATTCCCTGATCATGTGCGAAAGTATAACCAGCACCGTCAGCAGGATCACCGATATGGATAACACCAACTTTTAAATCTTCTTTTGCTATACCGGTTGTAGCTTCATCTGTAGCTGCATCCTCTGTATCAGCAGGTGTAGCTGTTGGTGCAGTTGTAGTTGTATCTGTTTTGTCAGTTGTACTTTTCTCGTCCTTTGTGCCACATGCGGTAAATGATAATACCATTGCAACGACTAGGATAAATGATAATAATTTCTTCAACATATTCTCTCCTCCTAATTTTGAACCGTTTTACCGGTTTAGGGGTGTAGTCCCCTTATTTGATCTCTATTTACAAGGCATATGCCCCTAGTAAATCTTAGTTATGAAAATCTCGGATATTGATGTTTATAAATACAACTCCCTAATCTCGAAACACAATTCCATTATCCTCGCTCATAGATTCAATTATTGCTAACGATTCTAACCTGACACCACTTTCACGAATCAATGTTCCGCCTTCTTGAAAACCTTTCTCAATAACGATACCAGCTCCAACTAGGGTTGCTCCCGCATCCTTAACAAGCTTCGCAAGTCCCAACAAAGCAGCTCCATTGGCAAGAAAATCATCGATGATCAATATCCTATCCTCAGACTTAAGGAATTCCTTCGCTACGATAATATCATAGATACGTCCATGGGTGAAAGATTCCACTTTACCCGTATAGACATCCCCTGCGATATTTTTTGTCTGGTTCTTCTTTGCAAATACTACTGGTACTTTAAAATATTGTGCTGCGATACAGGCAATTCCAATGCCCGAGGCTTCAATCGTCAGAATTTTCGTAATCTCTTGCTCTGCAAACCTTCTTTTAAATTCCTTTCCGATTTCTCCGAACAATTCGATATCCATCTGGTGATTTAAGAAGCTGTCCACCTTTAATACATTACCGGAACGTATTTTTCCGTCTTTACGAATTCTATCTTTTAGAAGCTGCATTATTTAACCCTACTTTTCTTTTTTTGAAAGGTGGTTTGGATTGATACCTTTACTGTAATTTTATCCGTTCTTTCGACTTTTTTCAATTTAGTAAAATTAATAAGTAACATTACTTCTGTTAATAAGAACATCCAAAAATAAGGTGATTTAAGCAATTGTTACCTATTTTTTTCTATTAATACCAGTTTCTAGCTTATCCCATCATAGATAACATAATTATGCAGATTAAAATCATTGGCTTAGCATGTTACGATGAAATCGGCGCAATGAGAATTCCAGTAAGCTTCTTAGAAATACTTTGCAAATATTTTACTTGAATTTTATTATTATATGTAAGTTTTTTACGTAATACTATGATAAAATTATTATATAATTAGTGATAAAACCGTTGCCAATTTACTGTAAGATAACAGGAGATGATTGGATGCAGACAAAGGTAAGAAAATATAGAACTGATAAGAATGAATTTTATTCACTCGAAAAAGCAGAGCAACATCAGAGACTCAAAGAAATCGCATTGGTTTTTCTCAAGCTTGGTTCGGTTGCTTTTGGTGGGCCTGCGGCTCATGTTGCTATGATGGAGAATGAGCTGGTTAAGAAAAGAAAATGGTTAGAAAAAGATAGATTTCTTGACTTATATGGTGCCACTAATTTGTTACCCGGACCTAATTCCACGGAGTTAGCGATCCATATTGGGTATGAACGTGGTGGCTGGTTGGGTCTTATTCTTGCTGGTTCCTGCTTCATTTTGCCTGCGATGATAATTGTCATGATAATTGCTATGATTTACTCCATTCACGGAACTCTACCAGAAATAACCGGGATTATGTATGGCATTAAGCCAGTTGTTATTGCAATCATACTCCAGGCGTTAATAAGACTTGGTCAGTCTGCTATTAAAAACAAATCAACCGGAGTAATTGGTGTCCTTGTTATTGTACTTTCCTTCTTTGGTTTTCACGAATTACTGCTTTTAGCAGCTGCTGGATTGATCATGATGCTAATTGCAAATCGTGGTAAATTAATGAGAACCGGAACAAGGTTATCCGTATTTGTTCCTTTCTTTCTCCTTACTGCTGTAGCTCCCCCCTCAATCTTTCTCACTACAAAAACTTCTCCAGAAAAGTTTATGGGATTAACTCGTCTATTCCTTACTTTTCTAAAAATAGGTTCCGTGTTGTACGGAAGTGGTTATGTGTTGTTGGCTTTTCTAGAAGCCGATTTTGTTGAGCGTTTCCAAGTACTAACGAAGACGCAGCTCCTGGATGCCGTATCTGTGGGTCAAATTACACCGGGACCGGTATTTACAACTGCCACCTTCATCGGTTACATACTTCATGGCTTTCCTGGGGGTATCCTAGCAACCATCGGAATCTTTCTTCCCGCTTTTTTATTAGTGGTTATCGTAAATCCCTATATTCATAGGCTAAGAAGCTCCACCTGGTTCTCCGGTATACTAGATGGTGTCAATGTAGCTTCCTGGGGACTCATGACTGTCGTCAGTTGGAAGCTGGCGATCGCCGCTATTATTGATATCCCAACCCTGCTACTTGCCATCTTATCGATAATTGTAGTGTTTCGGTTCAAAATAAATTCATTTTGGTTGGTATTGGGTGGCGCAATTACAGGATATTTGGTTTCTACGTTTTTATAAAATCATTCGGATCTATTCTCCCATGGTGTAGAAGAATAAATTACAACAAAAAAATGATACAATCTAATTGTATCACTCACATGTAAAAATATATTCAAATGTTTTACTGCTTAATAAATTAAGTAGACCATTTCAAGCTTTTTAGTCTTTAATGCGCATATTAATCCAACTTATGTTTACCACATAATCTAAACCATAAACTCTTCCAGTTCTTTCGGAATTTCTTGCATCGCATTTCTCTCATTCACAATAGTTACATCAATCGGCTTTGATAAATCAAGGCTGAATATACCCATGATGGACTGGCCATTCACTACGTATCTACCTGAAATTAAATCTATGTCATAATCTAGTTTACAGGTTATATCAACGAAGTCTTTTACCTTATCAAAAGAATTCAATGAAATTTTGATTTTCTTCATGTTAACCTCCTTTCCATCGTAGTCTTCGGCGGTTTTCTATACTTCCATGTCTTCTAAATCTTCCATATCCTCTATATCATTCATATCCTCTATATCTTCCATATCCTCTATATCTTCCATATCCTCTATATCTTCCATGTCATCTATATCTTCCATGTCATCTATATCTTCCATATCATCTAATAATTCCTCGAAACTATCAAAGATATCATAAATATTCTGCTCATCAAATAATTGCTTCATCAATCCTACCATACGTTAGCCTCTTTTGCTTTCTAATGTCTTAATCTCTATAATGTTTTTATTATGATTATATTATATCGATGGATTGTAAAATCCATAAGCATATTTCCGTTAAATAAATGTTATTTCTTATTAGGCTAAGCGTATATTAAAGAAAGGCAGCCTTGTAACCTTTCTTTATTCCTGTATTAAAAAAGATCAATACTAGGTATATATTAGTATTGATCCTGAATTGTTATTATTAGTATTGCTATTATTAGTATTGAAGCATACGCTCCAAACGTTCATGAAGCTGTGCAAAACGAGCTAATTCATCTTCTTCCGTCACTAATCTACCAGACATGTAATACTCTACCTTTGGCAAATTATGCTCCAGAAGTTTCTTATCCTGAAGTATGCTAAGCAAATGGTTGACCGTACCTTCGCTTCCGTCAATGAACTCCACATCAGCAGGGAATATCCTTCGATACGTATCTTTAAAATAATTGAAATGGGTACAGCCTAAGATTAAAGCAGAATAATCCTCAAGGTGATACGTGGAAAGTTCCTTTCTCAAGTAGTTTTCTACTTCCATTATTTCGAACTTACCCGCCTCAGCAAATGTTACCAACTGAGGCAAGGGTAGTAGGTCTACTCTATGATCATCATCAATCTGCCGTAGCAAATTCTTCAGCTTATCCTCTTTCACCGTCAAGGGAGTAGCTATTACCATGACCCGTTTATTCGAACATTTTTCCACAGCCGGCTTCACCGCCGGTTCCATACCAAGAATAGGCAGAGAATATCGCTCTCGCAAGAATTCAATCGCGACGCTTGTTGCAGTATTGCAAGCAATTACGATAGCCTTAACCCCTTGATTAACTAAAAACTCAATCGCCAAATCAACATAACCGATAATCTCTTCTTTTGTCTTTGTTCCATAAGGAACATTATCGGTATCTGCATAATAGATAAAGTCTTCTTCGGGCAGCATCCGCATCGCCTGATGTAGCACTGTGAGTCCGCCAATTCCAGAATCAAAAAAACCAATCTTCAAGGGGGTTCCACCTTTCTTCTTATGTAACATAGGAACTTTTAAACTGTCGAGTTAATTTCTATTTGCCTTTTTCTTTTTCATTAGAAACGCTGTTTAATTAAGCATAATTTGATGGTGTTTAACCATAATCCGCTATGGAATTAATTCTTCAAATCTCGTAGAAAATCCGCATACCAAATCACTATATTTTGCAAACGAAATAGTTCTGATTCTTTACTAACCTGTCTCCATATATCTTTATAAGAATAAAACCAGTATTCTAAATCTACCGCTAATTTCATTGGATTCTTGGCTTCGTCATTCGGGATATCATATAATAAATTGCTTATTGTCGCACCAATCGAATTAAACAACTTCATACCCTCGGCAAAAACTAGGTAAGGCTTTACCAATGCTCTTCTCCTGATGTCCATATGTTTCATCACCTCATAGAGCTTAAGCAAACCAACTTGTAATTCTTCATTTACTTTTTTCGCTATGCTCAGATCTAAATCAGAGAATAATTCGCCCATTTCTTTTATCTGATTCCCTCGTACTCCCATCTCCATATAACAAACGATGTGGTACCACTCGAAATTACTTTTTGTTGAAATCTTCGCAACAAGGTCAACGAAGCTTTCCGAATGATCCCCATATTCTAGGTAGGATATTTGTTTATTAATTTCTTTAAAGGGCAGTATATCTCGATTCCATGAAAATGCTGCTCCATAGATCATGCCGGTTGTGGAAAACTCCGGATGATTAATATGTCCAAAATCGCCCCAATCCGTATTTAAAACCCCGATTGCTTGATATTTGTGAGCATAGCTGCACATGCGACTAATGTTTTCATAGGAAGATTCTAATATATTAATGAATTGATTCCAACCTCCAACACCGGGACATACATATTGGGTAGCGCCAACCTCGTGGAATGTTTTCGTTGTTTCTTCACTTTGATTAGACGCATATCCCCAGTTTAGACAGATGGTCTCCTTGGGTAATTGTTTAAAGGCTTCCGGGAAGCCACATACAATATCTCCCCAGAACATCGGACGTTTCCCTTTCTCGATTAAAAATAAACATAATTCCTTTACATATTCCACATACATGGCATTTAACCCGATACTATCTGCCAGGTGCTTGCTACGGCCTTTTCCCAAATCAAAGGTTTCATCTGCACAAATATTAAAATGCTTAGAACGAAATAAAGGAAGATACTCCTCAATTAAGCTTTTAATTAAGCTGAGACTTTCCTGGTTGGTAACGTCGATGGTATGATGGTCCATGCGATCTTTATAGGAAAATATAGCTTGTTCTGAATTCGGAAGTTCGCATAAATGGGAGTAGGTCTTTGTGCTAAGCAACTTGCAAAGATGACCAAAGCTGGACAATGAAGGAACCAATTCAATATTGATGTTACTACAATAGGCATCCAATTCTAGAATTTCTTCCGCGGTTAATGGGGTATCATCACGCCAAACCTCGCTTAGCCCTTTGAACAAATAACTATGCTCCACATACAATTGAAGTTGGTTTATCTTATAATAACTGAGTTTATCTGCAAAAGCTTTTAGGTAATCAAGCGTAGGTATTCTGCCTCTGGTTACATCAAAGTAATACCCTCTATTCTTTATCTCAGGATAATCTCTAATTATGACACAAGGTAGAACTGCTCCCTCTTGACTGATAATCTGTCGGAGCGTTTGAATTCCATAGAGAATTGCACTGTCATTCCCCCCTTGGATTGTAATACGTTCCGAGGTAATATCCAGCGTATATTCCTCTTGTTGTAAGGAAGGGTTCTCCGAAAGATAGATACCTCCATTTTCGGCATCTCCTTTGGTAATGGAAAGTGCAAACCCCAGGTTCTCCAGTAGATCCTTTTTCAGTATTGTTGCATAATGATATATTGCATTACTGCAGTTCGTATCGATAATAATTTTCCCTTTATAAGCAATAAGAAAATTCTGATTCAAATATTGAATACTCTGTGGATTGGGTAATAAATACATATACTCCTCGCTTTCTTCCCCGTTGATCACAAAGCAACGGGTTTTTACGTGAACAATTTTAGGATTGCAAGGTGAAAACACCTTTCCAGATATCTTCTCCGCAATCACTTAAGAAAATCTCGAAATCTCCCGGCTCAGCGACAAATTCCATCTTATCATTCCATATTGATAGCTTCTCTTTATCTAACGTAAAGGTGACTTTAACCGTCTCTCCCTTTGGTACCCATACTTTTCTAAAGTCTTTTAATTCCCTTATTCTTCGGATAGTACTCGCTTGCATATCCCTGATATAAAGCTGAGGAACCGCATATGAATCGATATCTCCAGAATTCGTTATTTCAAAAATAAGCTGAAGCCTGTTCTGGCACAGATCGGACAGGGAAAGACTATCCTTCTCCAGTCTTATAGTTTGATAATGAAATTGGGTATAGCTTAGTCCGTAACCAAAAGAATATAAAGGTCGATTTTCCAGGTCATAATAGTTCATGGCAGCATAGGAGGATTTATAATTATAATAAACCGGTAATTGTCCTACGTGCCGCGGTATGGATACCGGAAGTCGGCCGGAGGGACTGATACGACCAAATAAAATCTCAGCGATCGCCTGCCCACCCTTCATTCCCGGATAAAAACAGCATAACACACCTGATGACTGACTTGCAATATCCTCTATTGCATATGGACGTCCTTGAATTAAGATTGTGATTACTTTCGAGGGCTTATGATCGATGGCTTGGTTACGATAAATCGCTTGCGCCAATTGTTGTTGTTTCTTCGGAAGCTCAAGTCTTGCGCTGTCAACTCCTTCTCCACAATCCATGGAAACCGAATCCTTTATTATAGCAGCTCCATTTGTGTCAAACTGCACCTTTCCAAATCGACTGGAGGAACCTCCAAGTACCAGGATAGTGATATCACAGGAATTGGAGAGTTCCACCGCTTCTGCAATTCCTTCCGTTGTTCCTTCAAGAAGACCGCAGCCACTGCAATATTTTACCTCAATATCATTTTTGCTATTCTTGATGAATTCCTTTATACCATGAAGAACTGTACTTCCCTCTTCATCCAGAATAGGAGGCGTATAATCTCCTATTTGATTATAGATTTCATCAGCATTAGGACCAATCACAGCAATGGAATGAATTTCATCAGGGTTCAAGGGCAGTATGCTATTATCATTCTTTAATAAAACAACTGATTCTCTCGCCAATTGAAGTGCTTCCGGGCATTGGTCATAATGGAAATTGGACAAAGGAGTCTCTTCCGGCAAATACGGCTTCTCAAATAAGCCTCGTTCAAACTTCATAGTGAGTATCCGTAGAACTGATCTATCTATATCCTCTATCGATACAAGACCTCGTTCATAAGCTTCCTCCAAGCGTCCAAAACCGGTATCCCAAAGACCGATATCTACTCCCGCCTTCAGAGCCATCGCTCCAGACATTACCCGGTCTCCCGTCATAATATCTAGTTGATCAATAGCGACCCCATCAGACATAACAACACCTTGAAAGCCTAATTCGTTTCGAAGCACTTGTGTTAATAATTTATTATTTGCATGACACGGAACACCATCAATCTCATTATAGGCAGCCATAATTCCTTGAACACCAGCTTCACAGCAAGCCTTTGCGGTAGGAAGATGTATTTCCCGAAGCTCCCGTTCCCCAATTCTGGCTGCACTAGCATTAATGCCTCCGGTACCTTCTCCCTGAGCGCAAAAATGCTTCGCTACCACTGCAACGCCTTGGCTTTGAATGCCTGTAACTGCCGCCTTCGCAAATTCTGATGCAAGATATGGATCCTCGCTGTAGCATTCCTCACTTCTACCCCAGCGTGGATCACGAAGAACATCCAGTGTGGAGACTAATGCCATATCCACTCCCATTTCCTTTAGCTGGCTTCCACATACCTCATATGCCTTTTGTAGTAGCTCCGGATGAAATGTTGCTCCGGTGCATAGATTAACCGGCAATAAATATCCGTCCAAGGCTTGATGTCCATGCGGACATTCACTGCTTAAAAGCATCGGAATTCCAAGTCTGGAATGCTCGATCACATATTTTTGTACTATGTTATAAGCTTTAATTGCCAATTGACCAGTTAATCCATTGGTATAGTTCTTTCCAGACCACGGATCTGCTCGATATAATCCGTAAAGTACACCTAACCCTCCAAAAATTTCAACTTCTTCTTTCAATTCTTCGGTTATGGTAATCTCCTGCCCATGACGTTCATATACAGAAAACCCATATAATCGTTGATTTAATTGTCCAATTTTCTCGCGTAAAGTCATGTGATATAACAAATTCTCTGCCCGTTCCAGGGCAGAGAATTTGTTATCCATGTATAGTTGAGGCATATTATTATCCTCCTTTTATTCATGACAATCGAATATACGTGAAGCATATATTCGATTGTTTAGGATTATTGATTTAAGATTATCTTTTTAGGACTATCTTATAGGTTTTAATTTCATAAGGTTTAATTGTAATATCAAATCCATCATTGGACATTGGAATTTGATTGCTTGTTTCCTCCAAAAGATTACACTCTTCAATAGATTCCACATTTGCTACAGCTCCTAGTGTCACATGTGCCTTTGTGAACGCATTCTCGCATTCATACATACGAAGGATGATTCCGCTTTGGTCCTCAGCGAGTTTTACTGTTTCTAGCATAACATTTTTCTTATTCACAGCTGCGAAAGAGTATTCCTCTCCAGCAACACCACCTGCAATTGCATACGCCGGCTGGTTTAGCTTTGCAGCTTCGTAAACCGTCTCACTGTAACTCCAATCCTCTGCATGGGGATAAAGTGCATAAGTAAAGTAATGTTCTTCCTGATCGGTCGTCGGATTTGGCTCTGTTCCTGACTTAATCAAGGTTAATGCCATATTGCTATCTTTTACGGAATGACCATATTTGCAATCATTCAGCAAACTTACTCCATAATGGCCTTCCGATAAATCCATCCATTTATGACCGCAGCTTTCAAATCTAGCGACATCCCAGCTGGTGTTCGAATGAACCTTTCTGGTTACATTACCAAATTGAACGTCAAAGGTTGCTTCATCCGTATGAATGTCAACCGGGAAGTGTACCTTTAACAGATGTTGATGCTCTTTCCAATCAACATAGGTATTAAACTCAATTCTTCTGCTATCCGCATAGAAATGTATCTTTTGCTTAATGATGGAGTTGCTAATCTTACGATCAATTTCAAGTGTAGCACGAACAGTTCCAAGCTCCGTCCATTCAAACCTTGTTACATCATCCACATCCCAGGATTTCTCTGTATAGAAGATATCAATATCCCAATTATCATAATAAATCGGTTTGTCTTCATACATACGTATTAAGTTTGCGCGTTCACCCTGTTGAACAACTTCTCTATCATTTTCTTTATCATAAATTGAAGTTATCATGCCTTGTTTATCAAGCGTAACCTTATAAAAAGGTGACTCGAAGAAGAAATCGGTAAGTCTAAATGGAGTATCTGCAACTACTTCTGCGATTTCGTAGGTCTTACTGCCTTTTGCAGGAATTCCCTGTAGATAAACATAAGCTCCTTCAGCAGTCTGCTGAATAGGATAATAATTGTTATCATCTTTTAATGCTTTCGCACTGCATTCGCCTATATTTACAATATCATTACGAACAAAGCCTAAGGTATTGTATACGGTAATTCCATTTCCACTTGGTGTTAATGCCTTCAGTCTTTGATCAATTAATTCTGAAGCATGTTCTGAAAGCTCATTATACTCTTCCTTCGTTACTTCATACACCTGTTTGATGGAAGAACCGGGAAGGATATCATGGAACTGGTTGAGCAATACCTTTTTCCACATTTGATCAAGAGCTTCATAAGGATATTCTTTCTTAGAAGCCGCTAATACAGATAATAATTCCAAATCCATTAGCATTAATTCGCTCTTACGATTGGAGCGTTTGTTTCTCGCCATAGAAGTATAAGTACCTCTATGATATTCAAAATAAAGCTCGCCTTCCCAAGTCGGTAGGTTGCGATTATCTTTGACTCTTTCTTCTAATTCTTCGAAGAAGGTTCCAGCAAATTCCTGTCTTACCGTAGGAATTCCCTTAACACCCTTTTCCATACGAATTGAGTTTTCTATCATCTCTCTGGTTGGGCCGCCACCGCCATCTCCATGACCATAAGAAATTAGAATATCATTGTTAATGTCTTTATTTTGATAGCGAAGCCATCCTCCCATAATGGAATCCGGATGGAGTGCACCGTTATAGGTGGTAAAGAACTCCTCTGTACTCTGTCCAATACCAAGTGTTGTTATCAAATGTGTTAAGATTTCTGTTCCATCAATACCTTTCCATTCAAAGGTATCAAATGGTATCTTATTAAACTGATTCCAAGCTAATTTGGTGGTCATGAAATATTCAATTCCACTCTTCTTCATGATCTGAGGAAGCGCTCCGGAATAGCCAAATACATCGGGTAACCATAAAATTTTATTATCAATACCAAATTCATCTTTAAAGAATTTCTTGCCATGCATAAATTGACGTACAAGGGATTCTCCTGAGGTAAGATTACAGTCTGCCTCAACCCACATTCCGCCTTCCGGCTCCCAACGACCTTCCGTTACTCGCTCTTTGAGTCTAGCATACAGTTCCGGATATCGCTCCTTTAGGAAATAATAAAGCTGTGGTTGACTAGACATAAATTTATAGTTCGGATATTCGTCCATTAGCTTAAGCACTGTAGCAAAGCTTCGACCTACTTTTTCACGAGTCTGTTCCACGGTCCACCACCAAGCAACATCAATATGGGTATGTCCGATACAGGTAGCAATTACCTCAGAAAAACCTGCCATATCTTCATACAATGCCTTGGTTAGATACTGATCTGCATCCGCTAAGGTTGCATAAAAGGCATCGTTATAAGGTGTCCTAAGATCCAGTAAATTAATTGTATTATTTAGTACTGTCTCAATCTCTCTTCGCGTCGTATCATCTTTATCCATACGAGGAAAAGCGCTAAGTGGTACACTGATATCATAATAGAGCTTTTCAATTCTCGGATCAATTTCCTGCATTTCAACAATCAGATTAAACTCTGAATGCAAGGTTCCAGTATAAGACTGCAAATCCAGGCGATATGTCTGTCCAGCGACAGCTGAGGTTGTTAATAGAACCTTACGATGGTTCATATCAATACCCTGTGTCGCCTCGCCATCAACAAACAGAAGGAATTGAGGGTTTTTACCGTCATCCCATTCTTCAATTTGTGTCTTAACATGCATCCACATTGCTTTACCTTCAAGACATGAGGGTACGATAAATTCGTTGCGAAACCAATAATGCTCATCCGGTCCATACCAATGCATTGTCTTGCTGTCAAAATTTATCCACTCCTCTTTTGAAAGCTCAACGTCCTGAGGGTGAATAAAATTACCCTTTTTCATGATCCAATTTTCCACAGGTAATGTCTGAACTACGGATAGTTTTTTTAATTCATCACAGATTACTTTTATTCTCTTATCTAAAAAATACATAAATTTCCTCCAGTACAAACTACATTTTATCCACTAGATACTAAAAGCTGTTTTCCTTTGTGAATTGTACCAACTCATCCACTGTTGTGAAGGCAAGACCAGTTACTGTATCGGCACAACCATAATAAATTGCAATTCTACCTGTTTCACTATCGGTTAACGCTGCACAAGGGAATACCACATTCGGAACATCGCCTACGCATTCATAATTTTCATAAGGAGCCATTATGTAATACTTCGAGCGATATTTTACCTTCCATGGCTGATCGATATCCAAAATAGCACAACCCATACGATAAACCAAACCATTGCAAGTAGTAATTACACCATGATAGATTAAAAGCCAACCTTCATCGGTTTCAATCGGTATCGGTCCTGCACCTATCTTTGTTCCTTGCCATGCGGACACATCATCTTTAATCGTTGACATTACATGACGATGATGACCCCAATATTCCAGGTCTTCACTTTGACTGTAAAAAATATCTCCAAACGGTGTATGTCCGTTATCACTCGGTCTACTGAGCATACAATACTTTCCGTTTATTTTTCGTGGGAATAATACGCCATTACGATTGTAAGGTAAAAAAGCATTTTCTATCTGATAAAAGGTCTGAAAATCAAATGTATATCCTACCCCGATGGTAGGGCCATGGTATCCATTACACCATGTAATATAATATCTATCTTCAATAAAACATACTCTTGGATCATAACGATATTCTCTTTTTAAAATTTCTTCATCATCACCGAGGAAGGTGATTGGGTTTTCATTGATCTTCCAATGTACACCATCTTCACTAAATCCTGCAAATATATCCATACTTACAGCTTTGCTATCGCATCGGAACACTCCTGCAAATCCATCCTTATGTCGAATTACAGCACTGTTAAATATACTATTGGAACTTTTGATTGCATTTCTCTGAATAATAGGATTTTCATTATATCTCCACACTGGCATATCATATCCATCCGGTTTTTCTTGCCAAGGTATATTTGGTAAAGAGCTCCCTATAATTTTGCTCATTATTGTGCCTCCCTATGCTTAATGTAATATAGGG
>JAQSYO010000049.1 GCA_029256105.1 Herbinix sp. | reverse complement strand
AGGCTTTAAGCTGCGTATGTATTCTGGTTTTTTTATTCTATCAGCAAGTATCACAGTAAAAAGACTGGCGATGCCTGCTAGAAATACATCAGCCTTTGTTGTCATCAGATTACTGGTTTTTCGGTTTGATATACACATGTTTTCTTTCAAATGCTGAATGGTTTGTTCAACTACAGCACGTTTTTTATACTGAATATCCCATTCAACCGTACCCCGTTCTATACCAGGATAGTTACGAAGAATGGAGGCGTCATTGGTATATGTAGTTCTACCTAGTTTGGCGTCTGAACAAGGGCTTTCACAATCGCATACCCAAGAACCTTTTACCATGTGTACTTTTGGGCATGTCCATTTAATCCGGTTAGAACGACCTTTTTCATTAGTAATACCACAGTACTTCATCGTGAGATTAGAATTATTGGGACACAGCGGATAACCGAATTCATTAAAACCAACCTTAGGAAGGGACGATGAATTCCTTGAATTAAGGGGAATCAGAATCTTCTGGAAACCGCATGTTTTATTAAGAAATTTATAATAATCCAGTTTGTCAAAGGCTGCATCACCCAAAAAAGTATACGGATGAAAATCCGGATGAAGCTCAAAGAAATCATTCATCACCGGCTGTAGTGCAGAGGAATCTCCAACTGATTTATCTTCCTCTGGAGAGTCTGACTTCTTTTCAATAATGAGTTCGGGATGAAGCTTCTTGAAATCATCATCAAGAAATGTGATATGACGGACAATGCCTAGAGCATTGGTGATAATGGCAAACTTATGGACATAGCAGAAATGACCATTGATATGAAGCTGTTTTATCTGTGGGTTTGAAGCTGCCTGAGAAGGCATGGAAGAATAAGCTTTATCATAGGGGTTGAATTTTAGCATTGTCACCTAAAGACTTATGAAATGCTTTTAATTGACGGATGATTTTGTTCGCATACTTCGGATTGTTTTCAGTAACATACGCTTCAATACCAGATGTATCAAAAGCCAGTGAGGAAGCAAGAACTTTGTCAATGGTTTGGCAAATAGGTTCCGTATAATCAACAAGACTATGAAACATCTGTTCAAGGAAGGGTTCAAAATCCTGTTTGAAATGAGTAAATTTAGAGGCATCAGGGACTTTTTTGAAGCCACAGAAATCTCGAAGCACCTTGCAGATGTTAAGTAAAAGAATGAGCAAAGAATCAGTAGGAATAGAAGCAACCTTCTGAAAAATAAGGGAAGTAATATATGCACTTAAAGGATAAACCCGGTTACGCCCATATTTATGGTAATAAGCATTATAAAAATTAATGGGAATAAAATCAGAAAAATCAAGGTGTTCTTCCAGAAGAGAGAAGAAGGCTGGTTTATCAGAAATCATTAAATCCTGACAGTTCTTATAAACATCAGAAAGTGACAGTTGGGAATAGTAAGCCATTAATTTTTCCTCCGTGTAAATGATATTTTAATAGGTTTCGTCACTTATATTATACCATTTACCGGAGAGAAAATTAATATAAAGATTAGCAAAAACCCAGTAAAATCAATGGGTTCCGGCGTTTCTCAAACGCCTAAAAATATTTAATAATAAAGGAGAATAAAATTATGAATATAAAATCAATAAAAAAAGTATTTTCGATATTATTAACAGCAATATTTTTACTTTCATTCACATTTACAGCATACGGATCAGAAAAATCTTTAAATAATAGCAGTAATATTTTTAGTAATATTAAAAATGCACTTTATTGTTTGGATAGAAATGCATATGGATTTAGTAATATTGATTTTGAGCAAATAACTGTCGGAAATGCAATAGATTCATATGAATATGTAAATAATACGTTATGCACTCTTGATTTTATTTTATATCCATTGACTTATAACGGTGAACTAATTGCATTTGCTATTAAATATGATACAATAGACCCTGTTCAGATTACGAAAGAGCTTGTTGATAAAATCTCATCATATATTGATCCAAATAAATCCTTTGCTCTTATATATGATAAAAATATCTGCTATGCTTATACTGATGATGGTTTGATTTCACTTTGTAAAACAACGATGGAAAAAGATAACAGGCAAGTTTTAAATAACTTTTCTGATAAGTCATTCTTTAAAAATACCAAACTTAATAACTATGCTCCTGTTAAATCAATAAATGATAATTCAAATAGTGATACATTAGATTCAACGTTCTCAAGTACTCCACATTTAAATATAATTAATACAACTTCGTCTTATGTATCTTGTAATGTATCTTTTGTATCTCAGAATCCTCCATCAAATATTTGTTGGGCATGTAGTGTCGCTTGTGTTGGTAATTACCTAACAGGTAGGAATTTAACTGGAGTTAATGTTGCAACTAGTTTATATGATCTGATTATAATCATGGTATAACTAATGATAGTACCGCTATGGTCGTATTAAATAATCTCTATGGTACTACTCATAATTATTATAGTTCTATTCCTTCGGATTCTACTATTATTAATAAATTATCTAATAATAAACCTCTTTATAGTGTATGGAGTTATAGTGGAGGTAGACATGCTATGGTTATTTACGGAATGAATATTATAGGCGGTTATATTTCTATAATGGATCCTGAATATGGTTTTGCAAGTGCAGTTTCTAATGGAACTACATATAAATATACCAGTTTATACAGTGGAGTATCTTTATCTTTATCAGGTTATGGAGCATAGATATGAGATATAGAAAAAGATAATTACTCTAATAGTAGAATTTTCTATTTGTATAAAAATAACATTTTAAGGAGATTTCATACATATGCATTCCTATGCTACCTACCAACATATTCTGTGAATTTAGAAAATGTATTTATTAAAACAGGTAAGAATGTCTGAGGTCAATTTATAGAATAAATCAGATATACATATACTTTTAATAAAATATATTATTTATATGCAAGCAATACAAATTTTTCCGTAGTTAATTAATAAGTATAGAATAATTTTTTAGAACTATATTAGGAGATTAGTAAATGGATAATAATAAGATTATTGATTTATATTGGGAACGCTCAGAAGAGGCAATTAAAGAAACAGCGATTAAGTATGGCAATTTATGCAAATATGTAGCATCTAATATTTTATATAATACATCTGACATTGAGGAATGTCTTAATGATACATTGCTTGGCGCATGGAATGCCATTCCACCAGCAAGACCAGAATTATTGTCATCTTTTTCATGCCGTATTACAGGAAATCTAGCACTAAAAAAGTATGAATACATGCATGCGAAAAGAAGAAATCCAAAGGTATTGATAGCACTTAATGAACTTGATGAATGTACTACGAATAGTACCAGTTACTAATTATCTTATAATGATATACAATTATCAAATTTTATAAATGATTTTTTACGTTCTCTTAATTCAGAGAGTCGTAATCTTTTTGTTAGAAGACATTGGTATTATGATTCAATACATGATATTATGAAACATATAATATGAGTAAAAGTAAAGTAGAATCTATGCTTTTTCGTACAAGAAAAAAGCTACGAAATTATTTAAAGAAAGAAGGTTTAGATTATGAACTTAAATAAAATATGTAATATGATAAATCTTATCGGAGATGATATTCATCAAGAAACAGAGCATAAAGTAACAAAACGGAAATATCACTACAATAATATTATTGTTGTAGCAACGAGTATATGTATCTTGATTGGTATATCAGTAGCATTCATTCCAATGTTAATGAATCATGTCAAATTTTCAATACAAAATGGTACACTACCAGGAGCAACTGAGATTAATCCGGCGGTAATGTATAATGGATCCATTTACTATTGGAATAGTATGGCTGGCCCTGTCAATAAACTGCCTCAAGGTATACTCCCGAAAGGGTATGAATATGTTGGTGATATAAAATATAATAGTGATGAGAAATTAACTCAAGATTTACAATTTATTGCCAAATTTGAAGCAACAGGCCAACTTTATTATAGTAAGAATGATCCGGATAATGTATATATTTGTATTACCACATTTTGGTTGGATGATGCGTATGTTAAATTTTCAAGTCAATGATATAAATGGCAAATTTAATATTATTTTGAAAAATCCAACTGAACCATAAAAAAGTTTGCACATATGTACAAACTTTCAAGAAATTTTATGTGCTGCTTCGTTGATCCATGTCGGATAACTCATGCAGCTCTCCTTTTTCCTTGCGCGAAAAAAGTATCACATAAGAGTTTTGGGCGTAGCTTCTCAGACGAGTCAATTACTTGATCAATTAATCCCGTTTTTGCTGCTTCTATTATTTCATATGCTTAATCCCCTTTCGGGTATTCTTCTTTTGAAGGTTTCCACTTATTTATTCTTTTATATTAGGAACATTTCTATAATTTAATGCGATATGATGCATATCCTACTTATCACTGTTTACAATATTTTTCTAGATTGTCATTCTAGGTTAATGTATAGCCTTTACTTATAAAGTTATTTTATATCTGCCATGATTTGTGGATTTTTTATCAAATAGAAATATTTGTATACATGCTATCTGTATCTTAGCATCTATTTTAAGAAATGTCTACCAACTCTCTACCAAGCCAAATAACGATAGTATGGCAAAACAAAGAAATAAAATAATCACTAAAAAGACTCTCATCCTTGCGCAAAGTAAAAATCGCTAATTCAAATGGTATTGTGGTTTTAGCATAGTTACCACACTTCTCCAGATGAAGTTTAAATTGTACGAAAGGTTCCGATAATTCTATAAGAATATGGCGAATTCTGTGGCATATAAATCCTGCAACCATGAAGATTGTAGGTTTGGAACTATACTGATAATCATTTTTGCTCCAGCCTTTACAAATTACTACTGTCAATACTAGTACCTTAATAATCTTTTGAGGCCAATTCGTTTAGCCATAAATGAATATGGAATCATGGGACATCTTAAGATTTTATTCAATCGTAAACCCTATTTCGCATCCGTTCTTATTAGTACTCTTACAGTAGATATCTCCGCCATGTTCGTTCACGATATATTTACAGATGGATAATCCCAGTCCAGAGCCAGGAATACTGGAGCTTCTGGACTTCTCAGCGCGGTAAAATTTATCAAAGACATAGGGAATATCATCGGCGCTGATACCGGGGCCTCTGTCTTTGACCTTAATTAGGATAAACTTATCCACTCGTTCTGCTTCGATTTCAATCTTTCCCTGATTGTAACCCATATACTTCATACTGTTCTCAATAAGATTATAGATTACTTCGGTAATTCGCTTCGGGTCAATTGTTGCAATTATGTTAGGCAGACTGGAATGATAAGAGAATTCATACCCGTTCTGCTCAACATATACCTTAACTTCTGACATCAACGGGATAAAGAAATCTAAGAAATACAGCTCTACCCGCTTAATCTCCAGTTGATTTAACTGGGCATTGGAGTATTCCAGCAGTTCATTAATCATTCCAATCAGCAAATCAGTCTTATTAATAATAATACCGATAAATTCATCTTGTTGCTTTGGATTCTTTGCAATATTGTCCCGTAGTCCCTCGCTATAAGCCTTTATCGTTGAGATAGGTGTTTTTAAATCATGGGAAATGCAAGAGATTAACTCTTTCTGGGATTTCTTTAATGCTTCCTCCCTTATTTGTTTCGCTTTTAACTCATCCCGCATTAACTCAAAGGCATAGGATAAATCTCCAACCTCATTCTCATTGACATTTTTCCAATAGGTTCGAAGAACTTCCAGATTATAATTGCCTGCAATGATGCCTTTAGCAGAAGTACTTATTTCTCTTAAAGGCTTTAAGACACGGTTATTACAATATACAGTTCGTACCAAAAGTAGTATAACGCTTAAAAGTATACCAAGGGCAAGGGGAAAAAAGACAGGTATAATTTTGCTATGATTAGCGTTGGTGATGACCTCTGATTCTGGTATCAGGAATACGACAAAACCATTGGTAACACCGTCCTTTTGAAGGATGAAACTCTCTTTTCGGCTATTTTTATTTAAATAAGCAAAACTTTTATCATACTGAAGCATTTCCTGAACGTTAACATCCTCACCAACGTTAAGATTGAATTCCGGGTCGGAGTAAAGTATTTTACCGGCAAGGTCAAATACCAGATAAGGATATTTACCCTTTGTGTAGATACCATTTTCAACTGATTGCTTCTGTTCTTGCACGGATAACCTTATCGTATTATCATATTGGTTAAAATCCAGGGATGTGAAAATGAAGAAACTGATGAATAAGGATGCGAAAAGAACGGCCACAATGAAAGCAGCCGTTAAGATATTTAAATGTTGTAGTTTTTTCTTCATAAATACCTCCGTACAAATCATTCCGCAGCTAATTTATATCCTGCACCCCAGACAGTCTTTATGTAATCTAACTCATACGAGGAAAGCTTTTCACGTAGTCTTTTAATATATACAGTTACACTATTGTCGTCGCCGAGTTTATTGTAGCCCCATACTCCGTTGTAAATCTGTTCTTTTGTAAATACTTGATTCGGATTAGTAGATAAATAATATAAAATCTCAAACTCCTTGGTGGTTAATGTTAAAAGCTGACCTTTCGCAGCGGCACTATAGGAGGATTTCTTTAATACAAGTTCTCCGAAGACAACTTCATCTTTGGAGAGTTTATTCTTATTTGTCATTTGTTCGTATCTGCGCAGATTAGCTTTTACTCTTGCTACCAACTCCAAGGGACTGAACGGCTTAGTTACATAGTCATCTGCACCGATTCCAAGAGCTATGACTTTGTCCATCTCACCACTTTTGGCGGAAATCATGATAATCGGAACATCACTTTTTTCACGTATTTCCTTACATACAGAGATACCGTCCTTCTTAGGGAGCATAATATCAAGGAGAATCAGACTGGGCTGCTCCTCAAAGAAGGCAGTAACACCCTCTACACCATCATGCTTAACAATTGGCATAAAACCTTCTACCTCAAGGTAAGCGCCTAAAATCTGTGCTAATTCCTTTTCATCTTCAATTATTAATATCTTTTGTCCCATAAGAACCCCACTTCTATCCCATATTTATGAAATAATTATAGCTTTGTCAAATATATTTTACAACTCTAATTTAATATGCTTTGCCTTGTACGTTGTCATGCAATAATCATTTTAATTTAAAACGATAATTAAGTGGAGTACTAATAATTGATCCTTTTACCATCCCTTATCCTTTAAGAATTTATATACGGTTTCTTCACGTTCTTGATAGGTGGCTTCTTCATACTCCTCAAGCCTAAGATCGCCATCAATACGACCATCCTTTAAGTAAATGATTCGGTTGCCGCGGATGGCAGCCTTTAAGTCATGAGTAACCATTACAAGGGACTGTCCCTCCTTGTGGATGTCGGTAAAGATATTAAGAACACTCTGCCCTTGTGAGGAATTCAAGGAGCCTGTGGGCTCATCTGCAAATAGTACTTTAGGATTGTTGATTAATGCACGGCAAATGGCAACTCTTTGTTTCTGACCACCGGACATCTGGTTGGGGAATTTCTTCCTTTGAGTGGTAAGGTCCATTTTCTCTAATAAGTAATTAATTCTATTGTCAGTATCCTTCTTATCGAATTTAAGCTTATAGGTTGGGCTTAAGATGTTCTCGTATACGGTTAAGTTGGGAATCAGGTTGATTCCTTGGAATACGAAGCCCAACTTTTCTTTGCGAAGGCGAGATAAATGCTTCTCCTTCAGATTGCTGATGTTCTGACCATCAAAATATACCTTTCCGGTGCTGATCTCATCCATTCCGCTGATGGAATATAATAAGGTTGATTTGCCGGAGCCTGAGCTCCCCATAATTACGGTGAAATCTCCTTCATAAATTTCTAAATCCATATTTTTGATTACATTGTTTACTTCACCGTCACTGATGAAACTTTTACACATTAACTCGGTTTTTATAATTGTATTTTTCATATTAAAATCCTTTCTATTCTTGAACCAAATCTCTGGCATTTACTTTATATAATGCCTTGGAGGAGGCTAATGTACTGATAATAAAGATAATGATAATAATTGCATTGGCAAGGAGCAGATGAGCAGTGTTCACCTGCATCGGATATTCGGTGAAATGGAAGGCAGATAAGCTCAGCTTCATGATCGGAGTATAGGTAAAGAGGGTGAGGGGAAATGCGATCACAACTGAAACCAGTGAAATTCCGATTACGTAACAAAGGTTGGAAAATATCAGGTGCCAGGTTGTGTATCCAATGCATTTATAGATGCCATTAATTTTCTGTGCTTTCAGGTTTTTAAGAAAAACAATACTGAAGATATTAATTGCTGCAATCAGTATGATTAAACTGGCAACAGGGGGAATTGCCTTCTGCTGGGGGCTAATAATCATATTCATTATGCTGGCAAATTGCTCAGTCCTCTTAATTACATTACCTTTACCACCAATCTGTGATTTAATATTCTTGATAAAGTTATTGGTATCCTTACTGTCTTTTAGATAGACAGAAATATTATTATATGAAAATTCACAATTACGCTCAGTATAAGCGGAGGTGGTGAGGCGACATAACCTGCCGAATTGCATATAGGATTGGAAAAATCCGGTAATTAGCATATCCGCTCTGGTATCTTCTGCTAGATATATTTCAATGTAATCACCTATATTTTTGTGAAGTTCCTCCGCCATTTTTGTAGTGATTGCAATTTCGTCTGCGGCTTTTGGATTTCTTCCATCCGTAACTGGTAAGTTTGCTTCCTCAAAATCACGATAGACAAATGCAGTCATCGAAGTGGTTGAGATGCCCTTAGTCCATTTCATTGTTACTCTGGGATTAAAATTACTACCTAGACAATACTTGGTTCGGCTATCCTGTTTTACAATCTTATTCACGTTATCGAAATCATGGGTATCAGGTATACTTATCATAACATCTGATTTATCTACACCAATCCAGAAATCGTTATTATTCTTCATGGTATTGGCAACATCCAAAGAAATTACGATAAAATTGATACTGAATATAGTAACAATACAAGTGATGATGATACTGACGGCATTCTTTTTCTCACGGGCAAAGGTTCTGTAAGCGATACCGAAAGCGGAAAACTGAAGCTTAGAATTCCCTTTATAACGCTTCTTTTTCTTTGTTCCGCCATAATCGGCGCCATTTAATGCATGTACTGGTTTCACACCCTTTGTTTTTGCGATTATCATGGTAATGATGAAGATAATAAAACTTGTGATGATCAGGTAACATACAATTCCTGATAGTAATGAGCTGTTAACCTTCAACTGACCCATGTTCTCATAGATAGAACTTAATATGTTGTTTGATATAAAGACAGAACATACAAGTCCAAGAATGCAGGCTAAGGTAACTACCACAAAATATAGCTTCAGATACATAAACAGGATATCGTTGGAAGTATAACCCATGGTTTTGTAGACGGCGATAGATTTCGCATCTGCAAGCATGGCATTTTTAATCATGTAATAAATCATAAGTGCACTGACAAGGAGCATAATGACACCGATGGATAGGAACATAGCACCGATAATGCGGCCAACGATTAATCCATTGCTGATTCTATCATCTAAAGTAAAGGTTAAGCCGTTAAATACGTCATTATAGGTTTCACGATAGGAATCGACGATTTGAGCTCCGGTTACATTATCCTTTCCGTAGACGAAGATATCAAGACTACTTTTAACATCAGGTATCTTGTTAATTAGGATGTCACTGTCAAAAGCGGTGCTAGTCTCAAAGGGATCGGTATATACAGCAGCCACTTTGTATTCAATCTCATTATCAGCAAGTTCAATGGTTACGGTATCGCCAATATGAATATTATATTCATTGCTGATACAGACAGGCAGAATACATTCATTATCAGCCATTGATTTAGCTATACTTTTATCGCCTTCAGTATATAGGTCAGAACCGAAGATTTTGTCGTTATACTCCGTCAGGTTAACAAATAGAATAACCTTCTTACCATTCAGGAATATATTTTCATCTATAGCATGATTTCTGACATATTCGACTCTCTCAACATCAGGTAAGGCTTTGAACTTTTCGCCCATCTCTGATATTTTCGCCTCGTCATCGGTGTAGGGATATACCTTAACGGTAACTGCGTCGCAGGCCTTCGCAAAATCACGACAGGGCTGTTCAAGTGAGGTTAAAATACTCATTGCCCCAGTCAATAAGGTTGTGCAGATGGCGACAATCATAAATATCAGCATTGTCTGCAGCTTTCTTTGTCTCAGATTCTTTATCCACATGGTATTACTCCTCTTTTCGATTGATCATAATACCATCATAAAGTAGGAAAATAAAATAAAAATAGGTAAATTATTAATAATTATTAATAAAACAGAAACAAAAATTAATCGTATTTCAGACCTTAAGATAGTAGGGGACTCCAATTATAAAATTTAAATTACAACGGGTTTACTTTCTGTCAATCTCTGTTACTGGGATATTTCTATCAATACATTTTATGAATATCTTATAATGCCATTCATATGTTGATATTGTGTTTGGAGAAAGATTTTTGAGTCTACACATCTTAATAAACTTTGAAATGCTTCCTCTAATGTTATGTACTGTCTACTTCCTAGATTTTTACTCATAGTTATTTTCTTCATGATTATCGTCCTTTCAACGCAAAAAAGAAGGTATTGGATTGCCTAAATTAATAGGAATAATCCAGTACCTTATTCTTGTTTTCAGTATTGATAAAACGTGCAGAAACAACTGCTTTACTGCATTTACTGGGCTACAAGGATTCGAACCTTGAGATGCTGGAGTCAGAGTCCAGTGCCTTACCGTTTGGCGATAGCCCAATCTTTATTTTGTTTATGGCATGTTTCAGTCGCCACGAATGATATTATAACCTATCACTTTCTATTTTTCAAGAATTAATTTTATTTTTTTCAAATTAATTCTTAAGATATATTCTCTTTCATTCTTTAATCACTCCAAATCCCCTGAATACCTGTCAAAATCCCCACTTCACACATCAATATTTCCATCCATCCCCAACAATTCCAAAGCATTCCTCCAAAGCATCCTCTCCAATTCCTCTTCCTCAAAGTCCATCTTCCTTATACTCTCCAGAGTCTCCCTCTGTCCACCCCAAGGCGAATCCGTAGCAAACACCACCCGATCGGCCCCATGGTTTTTCACAATCCTCACAAACTGCTTTTCCTTAAGTCTGCCTATCGTAAAGCTAGTATCAATCCACACATTCTTCCCAACAATATATTCCTCCACCTCATCCCACAGATCATACCCGCCCATATGAGCCAGTACAATTTTCGCATCTTCACCTTCAATCTGACTCAGCATTTTCGCTGCCCTCTGTGGAGTGCAATGTACAGGTTCAGGAAGCCCAATATCCACTCCAGCATGAATTATTATGATCAACCCAAGCTCCACTGCATACTGGATAATTCGAACCATCCTAGGGTCATCCACATAAGTTACCTGATAATCCGGATGCAGCTTGATACCAAGCAACCCCATCCGTTTAATCTCCTCCAGCTTCGTCTTGAAATCCTCAGTATCGGGATGAATTCCTCCAAAGGAGATAATCCCTTCCTTCCCCGTAATCTCTGCTGCGTAAGAATTGATGGAGTCAAATTGAGAAGGCTTCGTTACCACCGGAAGAACGACGGATATGTTGATATTATTCTCCAACATTGACTTTTTTAAACCTTCCAGCGTACCATTTGTAAAAGCCTTGACATTACCGTCCCTTTCAAGCTTCTCAATCGTCTTCTGCGCAATCCGTTCCGGGAATATATGCGTATGAAAATCAATCACCATAACCTATTTCCTCCAAACTTTAATCCACATGTAACCTGTATTCCAAGCATTCTATCCACCAACCACCTAATTTTATCCTTGCAAAAGTCT
>JAQSYO010000021.1 GCA_029256105.1 Herbinix sp. | reverse complement strand
TTATTTTGAGGATAATTACATATTATCCTTCATTAAGGATTATTATAACATATTTTGTCATTTTTCCAATCTTTTTTATTTAATAATTCTCAATTATCTCAAAACTACAAACTTGAAACTCCGTAGTTTCAATCATATATTAGCTTTACTTTTCCCTGAATCATATTTAAGTACAAGCAAGAAATAGGGCAACCGCCTGCAAAGTGTTTATCCTTAACATTCAGATAACTGCCCAATCGACCGACCAAGACAGAGACAGTTATTTTTTCTTTGATTATACCTATTATTTAAAATAGCTAAGTAGCGTAATGATCATAAGTACAAAAGTATATAAATCACTCTTTTTTATCTTTTTATTCACACCTAAATAAATAATAAAGCCACCCCATGAAAAAAGGTGGCATAGTAAGTAAAATAAGATAGCCCCAGTCATAATTGGCTGGGGCATAAAAAATCTTATTCAGATGTAGTGTAAAGAATATCGCCATTTTCATTATCGTAGATATCAATATTACATATTCTGTCGTTGACATCCACTAGATTTATAGCTTGCACTGCTTCACTAATAAGTCCAAAAGATAATAATATCGTAAAACCTGCATATGAGTCTTCATAATTGTCCTTGTTGGCGTATATTTTGATGTTTTGTAACAGCTTATCCGATTTCACATCCGTGAATATGTCTTTATAGTTATCATCCGTTACAATAGATGTTAGAAATGTATCAATATTGGTATTAAAATCTTTTATAGTCTTTACCCGATCAACTTCATACATGGTCACTACTATATGTTCGTCATCATAAGCTTTGACCTCAATGCAATCCGGATTATCTTCTTTATATTGTTTAGCATATTCTTCTATTGTGGCATCGTCAAAAATATAAGCTGTGTATACTACGTTAACCGTTTTATTATTGTTAACAGTAACATCACATTTGTATTTCTTTTCTTTATAAACGGCCGTTATTGTTGTTTTACCCTCTTTAATGGCAACTACCTTTCCCTTGGACGACACTGTTGCAACTGTTTTTTTGCTGCTCGACCATTTAATAGAACCTGACACTCCTGATAACTTTATGGTGTATGAATTACCAGCGTATAATTCTAATTTTGATTTGTTCAGTTTAATAGTTGCTGCATATGCTGTCCCTGGAGCTACCAACGGCAAGCACAAAATAAATGCTAGTACTAATGCTATTAATTTTTTCAAAATTACCCTCCTCCTATGTATATCCCATATGTTACCATGTAAGTATATCCCAAATAGCATAATATGTAAACATAGAAAGAAACCCCGCACACCAGCTTCTTTTGTTGCACAGGACTTTCTATAAAAATTAATTATCTGTTCTATTCATTTCTTATGTTTCGGCATACAGCAAAAGATGAGGCTATTGCTTCAGTGATGGAATTCCCCGTTATAAAGATCTAATACCAAATAGTCTATACACTGCTTTTTTGAGTATTCGCTTTAATTTCCCTGCTAGTCCTCTTCCTGTCACCCCCATAAATATACTAGTAAATGCAATTATAATCGAGAGAGCGATTTCAATTGTCAGCATCTCTCTTAATGGTTGCAGTTTTTTAATAACATAATAATTCAGTATAGTAATCAAAAGTGGTTAATGAAAAATCGTAATTATTTTACTCAACTTCGTTGAAATTGATTTAGCAAGGTTTTCTATTTTGCATTGCAGTTCTTCCTTTTCTTGTATCACTATTTCTAGTTGTTTTTTTGTTTCGATATGTGCTTCCTTTTCATGATTTAGTTTTTCTATGATATCCTCCAACATGGTAATACTCCTCGCGAATTAGGTTTGATCCGTATATCTCCACCATGCAAAAGTTCCTAGTAATCCCAAGACACCTGTGAGGCAAAGAATACTCCAGCTAATAGATCCAAGGTATCCGGCATCTTGATAAATTGATGGGAGTGCCCAAGGATAATATTGCGTAAGGCCCATTAGACCTATAAAATTTCCAAGTATAATTGTCAATATTGCAAACCCAAGAGGAACTAAATATCCACGGCTATAGTTGGCAAGAAAGGCGGCTGGAGTGCTTATTATCATTGTAAGGATCGCTGTCGCAATAAATCTGTAAAAGCTATGAATTAAGACTGCAGCCGACAATCCTTCAAAGTCAATTACTATTCCGACTATAAGCCCAATAATAAACATAAATAAGGAAAGTAAAATACACCAAATAGATATTACAATAAATTTCGATAGAACAATACAGGAACGTGAAACAGGTAAAGCAAGTAAATCCTTTATTGTTCTATCCGAATATTCCCGGCCAAAAATCCAACTTACCACAAATGCAAATCCAACTAATCCAACTCCCGCAATGCCTTGCTTTAAATCTCCCAGATATGATGTCCAATCAGCCACACCGTCAAGCGATACTCCTGCACCGATAGAACCGATACTTTGGGCAAACTCTGGGTTCTTTTGGATAAAACCCATAAGTCCAAACATTATAGGCATAATTGCAAAAAATAGAAACGTTAACCAAAACACTTTTGAACGTAGAACCTTCAGACTTTCACTCCAAATAGCTGCTCGTAAGTTTTTCATATTGCATTCCCTCCTTTCATTCCGATCATTCTAAGAAAATAGGATTCCAAGTCTTCTATTTCTGTTTTAAGTAATGTTGGCGGCATTCCTGAATGGACTAAAATATTTGCTATTTCTTCGGGATGCTTTACGGCTTTACCATCTGCCAATTCCAGATTCCCGTCTTCTGTAAAATCAAGAGAATATCCTTTCTCAATCAGCTTTCCTCGAACCGCTTCTATATTACGAGCACCCAGAACAAGCCGCTTATGAAGAAGTAGATCCAATTTATTTGTATTAACCTCCTGTACTAAACTTCCTTGATGGATAATGCCAATTCGGTTGGCAAGTTTGGCAACTTCTCCTAGAATATGGCTGGATATAAATACGGTCACTCCTTTGTTCATTGAAAGATCCTGTAACAATTTTCGAATTTCAACAATTCCGGCTGGATCTAATCCGTTGATTGGCTCATCCAAGATTAAAATCTTAGGATTATTCAACATAGCTTTCGCTAAACCAAGCCGTTGCGCATTACCCAATGACAGATTTTTTGCTTTTCTATCTCGGTAAGTAGTTAATTGAAGTTTATCAATTACGGAATCAACCGTACTTTTATCCGCTATGTTATGCAACCGACGCGAAATTTCAAGGTTATCCCATACAGTAAGTTCGGGGTAGGAATAAGGCGTTTCCACCAGATACCCAATACTTTTCCATAATTGCTGATTTCCAGCATCAACTTTTTTCCCTAATAAGTAGGAGGTACCTGAAGTTGGACGAATCATCCCTAAAAGCATTCTTATGGTTGTCGTTTTACCCGCTCCGTTTAGCCCTAAAAATCCGTAGATTTCTCCTTTTCTAACATTAAGAGAAACACCCTCTACAGCATGTACCTCCTGATAGCTTTTTGATAATTTATCGGTTTTAATAATTTCATCCATATCCTGTAATTCCTTTCTTTTGATATAAATAAATTATAAAAGTCGAAGATAAAGCTCGAATAAAAAGAAAATAAATATAGATAAAGCAAATATAAAAAATTATGAAGTGTACAAAACCACAAAATATAGAACAAGGTCATATACCTATCAGTATTACGAAAGGCATATGACCTTGTTCTTTTCTCTTTCCCATCTAAACTATAATGTATAGTACAGGTATCAATGTAAATTTACCATCACTTCTACATCACAAGCGGAAGTCTGAACTGGATTCCTAATCCTCCATACTCAGAATGAAATGCATAAATCTCTCCACCGTGATGTTCAATAATTGATTTACAGCTTGCCAAGCCAAGCCCCATTCCGCCGTTTTGGCTTTGTCTGGATTTATCAACCATAAAGAATTTGAGAAATAGAGAAGCTATGTCCTTATCCGGCACTCCCGCTCCATTATCCTCCACTTGAAAATATGCGTAATCCCCTTGTGTATAGCCGTTTAGATAGACTTTAAGCTCTTGTTTTCCTCCATATCTTACAGCATTGCTGAAAAGATTTCCGAAAACACGGCGTATCATGTGTTCATCAATCATCAGGAATAGATTTGCGGCGAAGGTATGCTTAAAGGTCAATTCATAATCAAGTCCTGATAACTCGGTTTCATATTCCACCGCGATATTCTCAAACAATTTCAAGGCCTCAACAGGCTTTAAATCGATAGACTCCAATTCTAGTTCTTCCTTGGTGAAGGTGGAAAAGTAGCTAATCAATTCCGTAATATGCTTTGATTTCTTTTGAATAAGCTCATAATATTCCTGCTTTTCCTTTTCGGGAAGATTTTTATGTGTGGCTAGTAGCTCCACAAAACCGTTAATTGACGTCAGCGGAGTTTTTAGGTCGTGAGCGATTGCCGCAATCATGTCAGTCTGCTCCTTCCGTGAAAGGTGAAGCCTTCCCTCCATCTCATTGAAGCGTTTATACAGATCCCCGATTTCATCCTTCCTTTTTGAATATAGAGGTGCAAACGGACGCCTTATACTAATCTTTTCCAACCCTATATTTAGAATCTGTATCGGTTTTGTTATATTAAAATGGAAATATATCATCAGTATAATAAATATAAAGCATATAATACTTGGTAAAGGAAGAAGTATCTGAAAATATTCCGGATTCAACAGGGTATCTTCAATGGTAATGGGGCTTTCAATTTCCATAAAAAATGCGATCTGATTGTCAAAGGTTTTTACAGGAAGCCAGTAATTCGTCAACATACTTTTATTGGAGGATATTCGGAAAGACAGAACTACGTCCGATAAGTCACTGTTATGCAGGATGATTGAAATATTCTGGTCTTCATAAATCTGTTTAAGATAATCATTAATTTCCTCCATATCAGGATATAGTTCTGAAACATGATCCGCATTTTTTTGATATTTGGCGGTGTATTTTTCTTTTATTTCAGTCTGGATAAAGGGGACCTTTCCTATAATCGTGCTTTTTGCATAAATACCAATCGAAAAAATGACTATCATAAACACCAATAGAAATAACAGGGGAAGTTTGATTTTTAGCTTCATACTATTCCTTCCCTTCTACATATTTATATCCTATACCCCATATTGTTTTAATAAAATCACATTGATTGCCGAGTTTTTTGCGTATATTTTTAATGTGTACTGTAACGGTGTTTATTTCTCCATATTCATCTCCCCAAACATTTTCATAGATTTGCTCACGGGTTAAGACGTTATTGGAATGATGTTTTAGAAACGATAAAATTTGAAATTCTTTTGTTGATAAATCTAACCTTTGGTTATTTAAGAAAGCCTCATATGTCTTTTCATTCAATACGAGCGGTGAGGTATTGCTATCGTTGTCCGGACTTAATTCATTCCATTCTTTATACAATCGATCGATCCTCCTGAAATGAGCTTTTATCCGGGAGGTAAGCTCTTGGATGCTGAAGGGTTTGGTCATATAATCATCTGCTCCAATTTCCAGTCCAATAATTTTATCAATGTCTCTATCCCGAGCACTAAGAAATAGAATTGGGATATTATACACATTTCTGATATTTCTACAGACTTCCAGCCCATCCATTTCGGGCATCATAATATCAAGTACGACAAAATCTATATGGTTTTCATTTAGTATAGATAAGGCTTCTTTCCCCGAATATGCAGGAATTACTTCAAATTGCTCAAATCTTAAGCTTTTTGTGATTAATTTTACAATATCTTTATCATCATCTACAACCAAAACCGTTTTATCCACTTATTTTCACCTCTCTATTGCTTTTTTATATCTTACCATAATAGATTAAAGCAAATATAAAATAAATATAATAAATTATAAATTTTTATTATGTATCCTTAGCCAAGGAAATTCTCCTTTTATAGCAGATAGCCTACCGTGGATACGGCAGGCTATCTGCTTTTTAATGCTTTAGTTTTGTTTCTTCGATAATATCTATAATAGTAACTTAATTATCATTGAATAAACTTTTCGTATCAACACTTTTAATTTTGTGCGAAATCAAATAAGAAAATACGAAGAAGCAGGCGATTAATACTAATATAGGACTAAGAAAATTTGTTAGGGAATATTCCGATCTAAAATTGGTTATTCCAAAGTTACTTAAAAGAGCACTCATAATAAAGTTGTTTAGGCTGATATTTAATAAAACTCCAAGTACACTCCCAAGAAACGCAACCATAGCAAAACGGAGGGCGAACTGTATCCTCAGGGACCTGGAAGTAAAACCTAATGACTTATAAATGCCATAATCCATTCTCTCTTTCAAAAAAACTTTCCCGCATACAATTATAATTACTACGAAGGAAACTAGAATTGAGATCGTGTAAATTAATATATTAAGACTCTTTAACACAGATCTTACAGTACTCCCGGAGCCCTCTAATGCATTTATATCTTTAACTTCTATCTTACCTTCGTATCTTTCTTTTAATGTTTCCGTTATTTCAGCTGATTTACTAGAATCCGATATGATATATTCTACACTTGATATTTTATAGTCAGGAATTATTTTCTGAGCAGCTTCGAAAGACATCGCAATTGTTCTTCCAAGATCGCTCGTACTTTGATAAATACCAGAAATGATATATTCATCTTCTATATCTTCGTTTCCTACAATAATGGTATCTCCCATTTGCAAACCCATCTCATCAGCAACGATTTCTGTGATGACAATTTCGTTATCATAGGTTGGCACTCTCCCTTTCAAAATGCTTTTCATTACAGTCGGATCACTATATATGCTACCGTGATACTCCTCGCCATTTACAGTAAAGTAATTATTTCCAATCTGAAAAGATGTGACAATTGGACTCAACTCAGATATGAGTTCTTCTACTCTTTCCTGTAATAATGCTTTATCCTCTTCGCTCTCTTTGTCCTCCTGATGATAGATAACTCCTACATCACTGTAAACTTCACCAAATCTTTGACTAATCGTTTTACTGTCCATACTGTGACTCAGTACTGTTATTGTAATTATAAAGAATACCAGAATGGCAACTATGAGTGCCGAACTAATATATTGTTTTATATTAGACGTCAATTGCCTTAATACGATTCTAATACCTAGCCCTCTTCCTTCCACGGGAATTTCCAGTCTACTATGAAAATATATATTTTCCCTTCCCCCCGAGATAGCCCGAATAGGCGATATCTTAGTAATCCCTTTCGTCTTTGTAAAGATATATAATGCACTAATCAATACTACTATTATTAAAATGAATAAACAGCTTCCAACGGCAAGCCTTACCGGACTGAGCAGTCCTGTCATACTAACAAATATCCTATTCAGATAGTAGATTGCCGGAATACTCCCAACCATTCCTATTACTATACCTAGCAACTCTGCTAATACATATTCAAGAACAAATACAATCTGAAGTTTTCTTTTTGGATATCCGATTGCTTTTAAGATACCTAGATTTGAGTAATTAATCTCGATTCCAGTGCTTATGCTATACCCCATAATAATTAAAATTACTATGAATAGCACGATCAAAAATGCTAACATAATTCCACTGATAATCTGCATAAACATAAGTGTATATGTTTTACTTTGTTCTTTACTAATAGAAAGCAAGGAATAATCAATTATTGCAGAAGTTTCATTCACTTCCTTTTTCAGTTCACTCATCGTCAAACTACTGTCACTAGTCTGATAAAGATTAACAAAATTAAACCCTGCAATATTATCCTTCTTCTCCTTAATTTCCTCTTCCTTTTGACTACGTTGGCTGTATAGATGAATGAAATCTTCCTTATTCATCTGTGCCAGCTTAATTCCAATTACTTCTGAACCAATAAAGGGGTCTTCGAAAAAGCCTTTTACAATAAAATCTCTGCGTGTATCACCACTGGAGAAATATGCTATATCTCCAATTTTACAGTCATATAACCTTTGAAAGCTGATTGGAACATATATTTCGCCAACCTTCAAATCCTGAGGCTCTTTCTGAAAGGATAACCCATCTTCATTATAAATCCGATATGGATGTTTCTCCGGGTCATATTCTGCAAAAAAAGTTGACGAATTTATTGTAATGTCATTAATTTGAAGCTGCTGTGTGATTGTCTTCAGTACACTGACATGATCAATATTATGGTTATCCTCAATCTTTTGTAGCATGGAATCTGTACACTGAATATCCAATATAATCACTGTCAAGTCACTTGCTTTGACTTCCTCCTGTGCTTCAGTTACCCGTTTTTCAACGTTATAATTTATACTGATAATAGTGGTCAAACATAGTGACATAAGGAAAGTCAATATAAGTACACTAATAAAACTTCCCTTTTTATACCGAATGTTCGCTTTTAATAAAGTTAATAACTCCATATTGTTATCACCTACCATTCCATCGAAGTAAGCCAAGCATTAATCTGTGCTTCCCTACTCCTTAAATCTTCAAAATGGTAAGGTGGAAGTGATAATTCACCTAGAATACTTCCATCCGCCAGATAAAGTATCCGATCCGCCCGAAGAGCCGCATGGATATCATGTGTTACCATAAGGATCGTCTGCCCGTTCTCATGTAGCTGGGATAAAAGATCCAATACATCAGTAGTGTTTTTTCGATTTAAGGCTCCTGTCGGTTCGTCTGCAAATAAAATCTGTGGCATATTTATGATAGCTCTGGCAATCGCGGCTCTTTGCTGTTCGCCTCCGGATACTTGAGAGGGAAGTCTGTTAACTGCATCACTTAAATTCATTCTTTCCAATAATTCAAGGGCATACTTCTTAACTTCAACGGAGCTTTTTTTCTTTACAAGATATCCAGGTACAGTAACATTCTCGAGTAAAGATAAATTACTTACCAAATGAATTTGCTGAAATATAAATCCAAAATCTTCTCTTCGAAGTTCGGTCAGTTGGTTTTCATTTAATCTTGTAATACATCTTTCCTGGTATGTAACCTCACCCGAAGTAATTGTATCCATTCCGGAAAGCCCATAAAGCAGCGTTGATTTACCCGATCCGGAAATCCCCATAATAACGGTAAAATCCTTCTCATAAATCTTCATCTTCACATTATTAAGTACATGGTTCTGAACTCCGTTCGTTGCAAAACTCTTACATACGTTATCTGCTGACAGAATACTTTGTTTCATTCTTCCTCCAATCTGCTGCCTTGGCAGCATATCAGGGGCATATACTTATTGTACACGCTCCACTTTTTATCGTAAGAATACTCTATCAGAAAAGTTATTAAGAAATCTTTAAGAGCTAATCGGTAGTGAAAGAGTTACCTTAAGACCCTCACCGGTATTCATAAGGGTAACACTTCCCTCCATCTGCTCCATAATATATTTTACTATGTATAATCCGAGTCCGGAGCCTTGCTGGTCACCGACATTTCTTCCACGGTAAAATTTATCAAAGATAAACGGCATATCTTCATCTACTATTCCGTTTCCATAATCCTGCACATAGAGGTATATATTATTTTCATCAGCCTCGGAGTATATTTTTATTATACTTTCAGGAGCATATTTTTTTATATTATTGATCAAATTATCTACCACCTGTTCAAAACGTTTTGCATCAATCAATATGTATTTATCCGGTATCTTCCCTAACAAAATGACCGACCTATCATTTGTTTGCAATTCGGATATTATCTTCTCTATAAGCTCACGTATGTTTTCATTTCTCGGGTTTATTTTAAGCTTGTCTAAATCCGATAAGGAATGAAGAAATAAATCGTCTGTCAGTTTTGTAACCTCATCACATTTCTTCATTATTACCATACTATATTTTCTTCTCATTTCCGGACCAGAAGCCAGATTGGCATCAAGCATCTCCGCATAAGCACGAATTGATGCTATCGGTGTCTTTATATCATGGGATAAGGTTGCAATTACTGTTTTATTATTATCAATTGCCTCTCTTTCACATGCTCTAGCCTTCGTAATTTCTTTTCGCATATGATCAAAAGCCCATGTAAATTTACCAAAGTAATTCGTTCTTTCATATTGTAATTCGATATCAAAATTGCCCTTCGCAATTTCTTCCGTAAATCTTTGCAGTTTATCAAATGGTCTTAAAATAACTTTATAAATATAGAGAAACACTAACATTAAAAAAGAAATACTGAGACAATACAAAATCCATACCGTCTTTCTATCATTTTCTCTGCCTTTATTCTGTGATATAATAAGAGCTCCTCTAAAATCTGCAACTGCCTGTTCAAGCTTTTCCTGACTTTTTTCATCCCTTTTCTCACTCAATTTCACAATTTCATTCAGATCAACCAATTTCTCCTGATATGAAGTTTCAAAAGAATCATTCAATTCTTGCCTGTTAAATCCCAATACTACAACCGTGATTATAATGAAAAAGAAAAATATAATGCGAATTAATTGTTTCTTCATAATAGATACCCTTATCTTCCTTGATCACTTAAGCAATATCCAACTCCCCAAATCGTTTTTATATAAACAGGGGTCGATGGGTCGCTCTCTAATTTCTCCCTAAGCCATCTTATATGTACTGCTACCGTGGATACTTCAACCTCACAATAAGTTCCCCAGACCTCATTAAGCAGCTTTTCCTTCGAAAGTGCTACGTTCCGATGTTCCGCCATAAAACTCAGCAAATCATACTCCTTCAAAGACAGCATAATCTGTTCGCCCTTCCGAAGGACCATTCGTGCTGATGTCCGAATTTCAATATCCCCGATATGATATATTTTCTCCTCTTCACCAAAACCATAGGTACGTCGCATTAAAGCATTTACTCTAGACAATAATTCCTTCAATGAATATGGCTTTGGTAAATAATCATCCCCTCCGATATCAAAGCCGGTAATTCTGTCATCTTCGCTTGTCCTTGCGCTTGCAAAGATGATAGGAACAGATGATACCTTTCTTAACTCTCTGCAGAAAGTAAAACCTGTCTCCCTTGGAAGATTAATATCCAAAAGAATCAGATGATATTTGTTGCTACCTAATAACGAATAAGCTTCCTCCCCATCATGAGCTATAGTCACAAGATAATCATAGTTCTTCAGTAAGTCAGCTGTAATTGCTGCAAGATCCTCATCATCGTCTATAATAAGAATTGATTTCTTCATTCCTTTTATGCTCCTTTTATTATACTTGACCGAAGCAGGTCAACTATTTATATTTCTACTCCTTAAAATCTTATCATACCATCGACCTAATCACAATTGGGTTTCATTATTTCTAGTGCTTTCTTTACTTAAATTTTATAATTCTTCCTAGCAATACGCAACATATAAACAACTTATACGCAACTTAATATGTAAACTTTATATGCAACTTTATAACCATCTAGATAGGTAACTTTATAGGCAATTTTATAATGAAAAAACGACACAAGATGTACTTGAAACAGTTTTACGATTCCCGGATGAAAAAAATGCTATATCTACACGCATTAAGAGCTATCCCCTGTTGGCTGCATGTCTGCCAACAGGGGATAGCTCTACTTAATTTGCGCACATGCAGCGGCACATATTATAACCTGCCAGAATTCGGTAGGCTATTAGTATTACTTACTGCTTACACTTATTTACTGGTCTCATTTACTTACTGCTTACATTTCCTTATTTACAAAAACTTAAGCTTTTTGCCGGACATTCGATTATACAATGTCCGCATCTTACACACTTTTCATCATCCCATTTCCACTCTTTTTCTTTACGATTAACCGTGATTGCTTTTGCTCTACATTTTTGGCAGTTACCGCAGTATAAACATTTATTTAAATCATTATGTATATCGCCTCTAGCTTTTTTTGCAAGTTTAATCAATAAATTCTTCAAATCTTTTCTCCTTATTTATGATTTTCATCTAATCATTTAAAATACAAATCAATTAGTTACCTATCACTTTAGTATCCATTTCCTTTTTTATCGAAACCTTTTTCATCTAATCATTAGATGAATTATTGTTTCGCGGAAACTATTTTACTCGTTATTAACCCCAAAGTCAATATTGTTTCCTGGAAACAAACCAAATATTTGCTTGTTAACTTTATATTTATGATATAATATGGGAAAGAAATTAGAATGTCAGGGAGGTATTATTGTGACAAATAATATAAATGATAATTATGACTCCATAGATAATAACGATAAAGTGGAACTTGTTAATGAAGTAAAAATGCTGTTCAATAAAATATTGATAAAACACGAATCCGAGATCGATGATGAAAAGCGTTGGATACTACTTAACTGTAATGATCCAATATTGCTGAAAAAGCTTGATGATATGACCATAATAATGCTTCATGTATTAGATGCAATTGGAAGACTTGAACACGTTAACAGCATAACTATTTCAAAAGATACGAGTATTCCCAAAGGTACTGTTTCTAAAATCATACCAAAACTAATATCAAAGGAGTTTATTATAAAAGAAGCAATACCAAATAATAAAAAGGAATCCCTCTTTAAAATTACTCCGCTTGGGAAAGAGGTTTTTTATCTTCATCAGGCTATGCATAGGAAATTAGAATCAGGTGCAAATGATTTATTAAAAAAATATGCTAGAGAGGATTTGCAATTTATCATTCGTTTTTTAACCGATCTTAATGATTTAGCTTTGTTATATAAAGAAGCTGAATAAATATCAGATGAGTTACGGATTCTATCCCAGTTCTTTGATTATACTAATAGCTGGAGGATCCGATGCTCTGTGTATCTCCTAAAGTTTTCTCGATTTTTAACGTTCTTTACTATATGTGGATTTTTGCGTGATATTAAGCTGTTTCTTTCAGCTAATAAAGAATAAAAAACCACATTTGCGGATTCTTAAGAATCCGCATTTAAGTTTCTGGTTATGATAAAGGAGCTTTTGGGCTACAGATGATTACTCATCTATTTTGCAAAAGCTCCTTTATTATGCGCGAGTGCTCTTTTTAACTTTAATACTATAATATAATGTAACCTTCACCACTTATATTTCTAAAAAGGTAGAGCTTTTCCGTTTTTCTTCCATAATCTAAATTCTGCAGCTGCCGTAAACAATGCGTCTGTAGAAGAATTTAATGCTGTTTCACAAGAATCTTGAATAACACCAATGATAAATCCAATTCCAACGACCTGCATTGCGATATCATTAGAAATACCAAACAAACTGCATGCTAGAGGAATCAACATTAGAGAGCCACCAGCAACGCCTGATGTACCTGCTGCCGCTACACTTGCTAATATACTTAATACCAACATAGTCGGTAAATCTACTGCGATACCAAGAGTATGAACCGCTGCCAGAGACATGGTAGTAATTGTAATAGCTGCACCTGCCATATTAACAGTAGCCCCAAGTGGAATACTTACAGAATACGTATCTTCGTCTAACCCAAGAGATTTACAGAGTTCCATATTTACGGGAATATTTGCTGCAGAACTTCTGGTAAAGAACGCTGTGATCGCACTTCCTCTAAGGCATTTAAATACTAGCGGATATGGATTTTGTTTAATAGTCAAGAATACAATTAGTGGATTTAAAATTAATGCAACACCAATCATACAACCTACAAGTACAATCAGTACTTTTCCATATGTTGCAAAACCTGCAATACCTGTTTCTGCGATTGTTGTAAATACCAAGCCAAGGATACCAAATGGTGCACAGTTGATCACCCACTTTACTACCTGAGATACTGCATCTGAAATATCTGATAAACCCTTTTTAGTTCCTTCAGAAGTACTCTTAAATGCAATACCTAAAATAACTGCCCAAGCTAGAATTCCAATATAATTTGCACTATATAGTGCTGTTATTGGATTGGTTACTAGATTCATTAAAAGTGTCTTTAACACTTCTCCGATATTTGTTGTAACTTCCGCTCCTGTTACTCCCAGTTCTGAACTGAGTGCTAAGCTGACTGGATAAATAGCGTTTACTGCTACAGCAATTAATGCAGATGCTAATGTCCCCAGCGCATAAAGCAGAAGAACACTCTTCATATTACTTTTGGATCCAGATTTTGCACCTGCAATAGAAGACATTACTAGGACAAAAACTAATATTGGTGCTATCGCTTTTAAGGCACCTACAAACATATTACCTAAAATACCAATTGTAGTAAACTGTGGTACTGTCAATCCTAATATAAGACCAATCACCATACCAATTAAAATTCTCTGAATCAAACCCAATTTATTCCATGCATTCAATATTGATTTCATTTTTCCTCCACTTTTTCACCTGTTGGTTATACTTTCAATGTCAATAGTGATACGTTATTGTTTCATATAGACTTAAATTTTATCATCCGAATATTTGCTTCATATATTTCTTCGCTGTTGGTGTTGCTGCCAGTCCTCCTTCCGCTGTCTCTTTCAGTGCTGGAAGCATACAATCTCCTACCACCTTCATTGCATGAATTACCTCATCCACTGGGATTTTGCTCTCAATTCCTGCCAATGCTAATTCCGCTGAGACAAAGGCATTTGCTGCTCCCATAGCATTGCGTTTAATACAAGGAATCTCTACTAATCCTGCCACAGGATCACATACCAGACCAAGTACACTTTTTATTGCAATAGCGCATGCATGTCCCGACATCGCCGGGGTCCCACCACAAAGTTCTACCAACGCTGCCGCCGCCATGGCACTGGCAGATCCACATTCCGCTTGACATCCTCCTTCTGCCCCTGAGATACTAGCTTTATTCGCTATAACCATACCAAATGCTGATGATGTAAATAAAGCCATAATCAACTGTTCATCATCAATTTTTCTTTCTTCCGCAATTGTCATAAGTACTGCAGGAATAATTCCGCAACTTCCAGCCGTCGGTGCTGCGACAATCTTACCCATACATGCATTATTTTCTGATGTAGAAAGTGCTTTGACAAGAGCCTTTCCAATCATCGTTCCACAGATAGCATTTCCTTCCTTAACTACCTGATCCATCTTATATGCATCCCCACCTGTCAATCCACTAATGGAACGCTTTTCGTGATCTAAGCCCTCTTTCGTACTTTCCCTCATTACCTCAAGCATTTTCTTCATTGTGCATTTTAAGTCTTCTTCACTCTTTTCCTTCAAAATTGCCTGATCCTTTAAGACTAACTCTGAAATCTTAATGTTTTTTTCTTCTGCTATTCGGCACATTTCTGATATCGAATCATATTTCATAATAATAACCATGCCTTTCATCAAAGCCTGCAAACTTTAAGCATAAAATCGAAGAATTTCATGCTTAACAGCGCATAAATTAGCGTGTGAAAAATCTCTGATTTTACACACTTTACAAACATGATGCTGTAAATCAGCATCACAAAGAAATCGAAAAGAATTTTAATAATTTCGAATGGAATTCCTTCTTATATTTATCAAGAATTCAGCTATGCAGAATTCTTTCTTCACACTAATCTCCTTAAATCGCATTTAAAATACTAACTGAAATAATGTTAGGAACATCTTGAATGATTTGTTGAATAGATGGCTCAATTCCTCCATCAATTTCAATCGTCATAATCGCAATTCCTCCTTTTTCCTCTCTGCTCAACGAAAATTTATTAATATTAATACCATGATTACCTAAAACATTGCTCACCTTTGCAACCATACCAGGAATATCCAAATGCGAAATAATCAAGGCTGCCGATTTGCCAGATATCAACACGTCTGTACCGTTAATCTTATTAATTAATATGTTACCACCACCTATGGAAGAGCCTCTAATGTTAACTATCCTTCCGCTCTCTCCCTCTAATTCAATATCTACAGTATTTGGATGTACTCCATCTAACTCCAATGTTTCAAAGGTATAATACAACTCTTCCTCTTTCGCGATTTCTAAGCTGTTACTAATTCGATTATCATCGGTATCCATACCAAGAATACCAGCAATAATCGCTTTATCCGTTCCATGTCCGCGATAAGTTTTAGCAAAGGATCCCGTAAAGCCAACCTTAGCCTTGACAGGTCTCTCACCTAATATGGAAAAAGTATACTTCCCAATGCGTACTGCTCCCGCAGTATGGGAACTTGATGGACCAATCATAATTGGACCAATAATATCAAAAACATCCAGCATAAAATCGACTCCTTCATAATAATATAGCAATCATTGCCAATTACAAGAAAATTACCATTCTTTATCTATTGTTATTTTGTACAACATTTTATTTTGCAACCGAGTTTTATTATACATAATACACAACGTAAAATCAATGGATAATCATGGCATTGTTTATAATGTATATATTTGCTAACTAGCCCAATTTGTTACTGTGACAAAATTCACTTCTATCAAGTTATATATTAGCCCTGCTATTAATTCTCTCTATTATCGTGCTGAGGAAGGTGTTCATTGCTACTGGATGCATCTATTCCAACCCATGGAATAATAGCTTCTTTCTAAAGCAAAAGCCTGCCGTTGATCGGCAGGCTTTTACTTTTCATATGAAATTATTCAAATAATGCTTGTGAGGCTTCCACAACTTCTGATCGAGTATTCTGACCGTTGTATATCATCCATAATATAACATTCCCTTTTCTTACAACTAGACCAAAATAATTCTCTCCATTCAATCCAGACGATATATAATAAGCCTCATCTAATCCATCGCAGTCAAGCGTTTCAACCGCTATTTTTTCATCCGGCAATCCTATAAAATAATTCTCTGCTTTATGCAATACATCCGAAAGCGCACCTTGTACCAAAAAAGGTACATATACCTTATAATAATTTGTATGAATTGAAGGCATGTACACCTCCCCTTCCCAAGTCATGCCTTCCTGGATAAATTCTTCATTTATCTCTTTTTCTTTGATAAATACATTGTATTTGACGCTAACATTACTCAATAAATGTTTACTATCTTTTGAATAATATGTGCGTATCACCGGTGCTTCAAGCTTTTCAATATCATTTAATCGTACAACCGGAAGCTCTGTAGCGAGTGTGAGCTCATAATTTGACCCACCTGTAATAAATCCAACTATAGTTCGTATGTTGCTGGCAATGGATGCTAGACATATAATAAGCATAATAGCTAAAATACTATATATGATGAATTGACTTGCCGATCGCTTTTTCCATGGCTCATGATGATTGATATAAAACCCCATCTGGAGTCTTTTCTTTATTTGAAGGAGCGTTTTCATCTGCCTAACAATTTCAAATATAATGTATAACATAAATGCAGTATTGATAACATATATAAAATTATTCTCGAGTATATTCAATACTGGTGTGCCACCAATTCTTATAGCAAAAACCGAAAGTGCAATCATAATTAATATCAATACTATCTCGAGTGTAATCAACTTGACAAACATCTTGCATGATTTGCGGAGTGTATAACTCTGCTCTTCCGGATCTGTATGTATCTCCACCAAAGTATCAGAAAATGCTGCCCGAAAGATATGGATTCCCTTTAAGGAGCATACATATCTCCACCCTGACAATTCATACAGATCCCTCATTTCCTTACTTAATACCTTCGCCCCAAATTCTATTCGATATTCCATATCTGCCGGCTCATTTATCTTAAATACATTGAAGCTCTGACTCATACCAATTAAAAAAAGTCCCTCTTTCGCCATATCTGATAGATAACTCTCCATCTTACCTATCTCAAATAGACTAATGGTTCGAAACTTCTTCACCCTCATAACGAATCCTCCTCTAAAAAGACCCCATCCTTTATCATCAATTTCAAACGTTGATATTCCACTTTTAAAGCTATTTCCCCTTGCTCTGTCAATTCATACGTTTTTCTTCTACCATCATCTTGCTTTATTCTTAGCAACTTCTCTTTCAGCAATCTAGTGAGTACTCCGTACAAAGTACCCGGGCCCATTTCAATTCGTCCGCCGGATATTTCCTTTATATCTATCATCAGCTGATAACCATGGGTTGGTTTACTTAGTGCCAATAGTACATAATACATGGCCTCTGTCATTGGCCCTTCTTGATATGGCATATTTACTTCTCCTATCTATTATGCGTCACATTATTACGTGTCGCGTTATATCGTTACGCATAACATATCATTTTTTACTGTTAATGTCAATAACAATCTCCTATTCGACTGCATATCTTCCTAAATGGATACGTTACAGTACTATCGCAAACTACTGCATCAATTCTTCTTGCTTTTAAGTCTGAAAAGCATTCTAAGATTTTTTCATATTCAAATGGAGTTACCGTTGATCCCTTATCAATTAAATCGGTAACATATATATCAGATGTAGTCTCTGATTGGTATCCAACTTTAAGTCCGGATAATTCATCCGGAGATTTTGCTGTAACTTTTCCATCTTTCATAATAACCATGCACTGATAGTTTTGAATATACGATTGTGTAAAATCATATTTAGCGATACGTTCTTCCGTAATTGTTACACCTGAAATGATACAGTCATATTTGTCTGTATCAAGGCCAGCAAAGATTCCATCCCAGGCAGTATCAACATATTCAACTTCTAAGCCCATATCTTTCGCTATTGCTTCAATAATATCGCAATCTAAACCAATAGGAGTAATGCCATCCTCATCATATTGCTCAAACGGTAGTAATGAATAAGTTTTCATGATACTTTTACAGAAAGAATATACATGATAGGCGAAGCTACTCTAAATATATAACTTTACAAATCAGGAATAGAAACATAAGATTGATATTATATTTCTAATTTTGATTAGAGTGTCAAAAGCCCTTCTATTAATTTGGATTCGTCAATTTGCACATCCACAAACGTTGCAAACGTGTTGTAGAATATAGTTCGATGAGCATCTGTATGAAGTCGTTGGTACTTAGGTCCTGTATTTTAGTACCTTATGTACCATTACGTACTTCATCCAAGCGAAAGCGTGTTGCGAATGAACTATATTCTAAATCACGATATCACGAACTAAATTGTGCAAATTGACGAAGGATACTCTGTAAGTGGGCTTTTGACACTCTAATCATTTTTTGTTATATAAAATTCAAATTGGCAGGTGTTGATTAAATGAAATACCTAGTTCCCGAATATTACAAGGATTTTAAATGTAAAAGTAGCGAATGCCGACATTCCTGTTGCGAAGGGTGGCCGATTAGAATCACTACGAAAGAATATTATCATCTTCTAGGAATTAAATGCTCTGACGAACTACGTGCTAAACTTGATTGCGCGCTTAAAATCTGTATTGAGCCACGTAATGAAAGTTATAAGCAGATATCGGCTGACTGGCGCGGTATTTGTATGCTTCATCGTGAAGATGGGTTTTGCGCTCTTCAATCAGAGCTTGGTGAAAGTAGTCTTCCTGAAGTTTGCCGACTTTATCCTCGAAGTGCTAAGCATCTTACTGAAATTTATAACTGTTCCTGCTCCAACAGTTGCGAAGAGGTTGTGGAATTGCTGCTAACTTCTAAAAAAGCTTTACTGTTCGAAGTAACGGATTTATCGATTATACCGGAATTTTCAATCAATTTATCCACAGTTAAGTATGAGTGCTGTATTAAATCAATATCTATTATGCAGGATCGTAACCTGTCATTACCTGAACGCTTTATCAACCTCGGAAATTATCTTAATGGCGCGGATATTTACTTGACCATACCTGATAATCTATCGTTTGCTTTTCAGTTACTAGATGTTTTTAATCAGTATTTTGAAAACAATGTCAGTATTTGTGATTACTGCAAAGCATCGCAAACTTACTTTGACATCGATAGCAAAGCAGAGTTGTCTGTAGAAGCACTGAATTCTATTCATGTAAAATATATATCAGCATCAGAACATCTGGAATATATCCTACCAGATTGGCAGATACTTTTTGAACAACTTATCGTAAATCATATGTTTTATAATAATTTTCCATATACAGACAATCAGGAAAAAGTAAATGACGCTTTTCTATCACTTACAACTATGTATTCTTTTTTAAGGTTTAATATCCTCGGTTATATGTCCGATAAAACCATTTCAGGAAATTTGGTCGATTGCCTTGCTGCGATGTTCCGTTTAATTGAGCATTCTAATTTTAACTACATAGCTTTTCAACTTTTTAAAAAGAAAAATTATACGTTAGCAGATTGCATACCACAACTGTTATATCTCTAATTAATATATGAGTAATAATAAATACATAAATTCCTATATAGAAATTATTGATGGGGCAGATATAATATAGAAATAATATTTTATCTGCCCCATCATATTCCAAACTAAGTATATAAGCTACTCTCCCTGTACTGGTTAGCAATTCGTTTTATTTTTATATTATTCCATTTTATTTTGGCTTAACCTAGACTCAACTACAGGCCCATTCTATATACATCTATAATACCCAGTATAAACCAAATCACATAACAAAATTTGTTTACCACATCTGCTTAAACGATGGTTAAATGTACAATTTGCTATAGCTACATTTGTCCGTTATTCGAGGACATCCGTTACGAAATGTTCGCCCCACAAAGAATTTTGCTTGCAAAAAACATAATATTAGTATATGATTATTACAAAATACTAGAGTTATAATAGCAAAAAATTAGTAAAGGAGCGGTGCTAATGAACGAAAATGAAAGTAAAACAATGTGGGCTTTAGTGAAAGAGAAAGCGGAGCCCGGAATATGGATGAAACGTGTATCAATTCCGTCTACTGGTAAGAACGAAGTGAAAATTAAGATTCATAAGACTTCTATCTGTGGTACGGATTTACACATTTATAACTGGGATGAATGGTCCAGGAAGACTATTCCTGTCCCAATGACAATCGGCCATGAATTCGTAGGAGAAATCGTGGAGGTCGGTGACAATGTAGAAGGTTACCAGGTTGGAGAACTGGTCTCTGGTGAAGGTCATATCGTCTGTGGTAAATGCCGTAATTGTCTAGCAGGGCATCGTCATTTATGCAAAGATACCCAGGGTGTAGGTGTTAATCGTAATGGTGCATTTGCTGAATATCTGGTGATTCCTAGTACGAATGTTTGGCGTTGTGAGCCGACTATATCAGAAGAGCTGTATTCCTGTTTTGATCCTTTTGGAAATGCAGTACATACTGCTTTATCTTTTGATTTAGTTGGAGAAGATGTACTCATTACAGGTGCCGGACCAATTGGAATGATGGCTGCGGCAGTATGCCGTCACGTAGGCGCCAGACATGTTGTAGTAACCGATATAAACGATTATCGTTTGGAGTTGGCTAAGAAATTAGGTGCTACCAGTGTGATTAATGTGACCAAAGATAAAGTATCTGATGTCATGAAGACACTTGGGATGCGTGAAGGATTTGATGTGGGTCTTGAAATGTCAGGAAATCAGTCTGGATTTAATGACATGATTAATAATATGAAACATGGTGGAAAGATTGCTCTCCTTGGTCTACAAAAATCAGATGCCAAAATAGACTGGGATAAAGTCATCTTTAATGGTCTTACCATCAAAGGTATCTATGGCAGAGAAATGTATGAAACATGGTATAAGATGTCAACACTTCTGCAAAGTGGGTTATCAATTGATGAAGTGATTACACACCGATTTGATATTAAAGATTATGAAAAAGGCTTCCAGGTTATGAAATCCGGATTATGTGGTAAAGTAATTTTGGACTGGAGTCATATCAACGATTGAAAATAAGATAGCTGTAAGCACAAATAATGTGAAAGGTGTTGATAAATATAATGGTGCGTAAAGAAGATATATTAAGCATATTTGTAAAGGAAATCAACGAAATCAAAGAAGCAGGCTTGTTCAAAGGGGAAAGTCCTATTACCTCTGCTCAGGGCGTAAAAGTAACATTAGCTGATGGAAGAACGGTTATTAATATGTGTGCAAATAACTATCTGGGTCTTGCTAATAACAGTCGTATCATAGATGCCGCAAAAAAGTCCTATGATGAAAAGGGATATGGCTTATCTTCTGTTCGTTTTATCTGTGGAACACAAGACATTCACAAAGACTTAGAACAAACTATCAGCCGCTTCCTTAGCACAGACGACACCATATTGTACTCTTCTTGTTTCGATGCAAATGGAGGCTTGTTTGAAACTATACTCTCGGAAGCGGATGCCGTAATCAGTGATGAATTAAATCATGCAAGCATTATTGACGGGGTTCGTTTATGCAAAGCAAAACGTTACCGCTATAAAAACAATAATATGGAAGACTTACGTGCCAGATTAGAGGAAGCAGATACCGCAGGTGCCAGAATCAAATTAATCGCTACCGATGGAGTGTTTTCGATGGATGGAATTATCGCTGACCTAAAGAACATTTGTGATCTCGCTGATGAATTCCATGCCCTTGTTATGGTAGACGACAGTCACTCCGTAGGCTTCGTTGGAAAAACCGGCCGTGGTAGCGCTGAACATTGTGGAGTTACCGGACGTATTGATATCATTACTGGTACCTTAGGTAAAGCACTGGGCGGAGCCTCTGGTGGATACACAAGTGGCAGGAAAGAAATCATTGATTTGCTCAGACAAAGAAGCCGTCCTTATTTATTCTCCAATACCTTAGCTCCCTCAATTGTTCGTGCAAGCCTTGAAGTATTTTCTATGTTAGAAAATGATACAACACTCCGAGATCGGTTGGAAGATACTACTGCCTATTACCGTAAGCAGTTAGAAGATGCTGGTTTTGATATAATTAACGGAGTACATCCAATTGTACCGATTATGTTATACGATGAAAAAACAGCAGTAGAAATGGCAAAACGCATGATGGAAAAAGGTGTTTATGTGGTTGCCTTCTCTTTTCCTGTAGTTGCTAAGGGAAAAGCCAGAATCAGAACTCAAGTATCCGCTTCCCATACAAAAGATGACATTGATTACATTGTAAAATGCTTTAAAGAAGTAAAAGAAGAAATGAAATTATAATAATTGCTTATTCTCTCCTCTTTAGTAAATAGCCTGTTGCGAATGCAACAGGCTATTAATTTTTGACCAGTATCTCTTATAAGTTTTTATCAATAAATTCCTTAATCATTCCTAGAAGCTCATTACTCCAGAAGGAACCTTCATGAGGTGCACCCTCTACACATACCATCGATGCGTCGGCCCCCGCATCCAATAATTTATGATACATTAGTTCACTCTGAGAATAGTCCACAAGATCATCTTTATTCCCCTGCAGGATGAAAAAAGGTGGATATTCCTTTCCTTCAATAATATGATTTACAGGATTAATTTCCAGCAGCTTCATCACATTTTCTTCTGTATCTTGACCTCTTAAGCCTTCAAAAATCTGTCTCATCCCTTCTTGAAGATTCTTTATATTATTGATAGGCCAAGTTAAATCTGTGGGGCCAAAGCACTCCACAACAGTTTTGACAGCATCGGAATACTCAGTGTACTCCTCCGTTTTATATCTAACATCATCCCCTGTCAGTCCTACCAAAAGCGCAGTATTACCACCGGAAGAAGTCCCCCAGATTGCAACTCGATCAGAATCAATTTGATACTCCTTTGCATGTTTTCTTAAGAAACGGATACCTGTTTTGATATCCTGTAAAAATGCCGGAAAGGGATGGCCTTCCAAACAGTTTCTATGTGTTAAGGTTGCAACTACATAACCTTCCCGCGCAAACCCTGCAAGCTGTGGAATTTCATAATATACATCAGGAAAAGTCCATGCACTGCCTTGCACAAACACGATTAATGGGTATTTTCGCTGATTATCGGTATCCACTACCCAAGGTTTCATAACCTGCATTTTTAATTCTACTCCCTGTATTGTAGAATAAACAATGTCTGGAATCATGACAGCCATTCCATTTAAGTTCGGATTGTTTTTTATTACCTTGATCTCTTTGTATGCCATATAGCTATTCCCCCTAGTTATTAATTATTGCATTCCTCTTGTAACAGTTATTATCATTTTCTCCAACTAATGATTTTTACTTTTATTTTCCTCTTAGTAGTTTAACATAATCTATGAATGTTAACAATACTTGGAAATTCTATCCGTATATAATTTCATTCCAATTACATTGTCCTTTTCGTAACCAACAATCAACTATATAAGCATTGAATTTTTCACAGTTAAACTGCAATGGTAATATACTAGAATACAAGTTTTTATTGAATTTGTATATATATAATGTTATTATATATTTATATTTATTCAATATGAATGATTGATACTTTAATTAGTACAAAAGAATGTTCTGGAGGAACGCAGTATGAAGAGAATGGTAGAAGGTTTATGGGGGAAAATCAAAAAGTTAGATAAGAAAACAGGTGAAGAAAAATGGGACGAGAAAGAGACGAAATTACGTGCAGCGAAAGAAAGAAGCCAAGAAGAAAAAAGGGAAATCCTGTTAGGCATTTCAAAAGTGAAATTTTTTTCCACTTTGAAATTTAAATTAATCGCATCATTTTTTATACCAATTGCATTTATTATAATACTTGGCATTGTTTCCTTTCATAAGGCTTCCTCAGGTATTGAAGGTAATTATGAAATGGCTACGGCCAATTCCATTAATATGGCATCTGAATTTATTCGCTTTGGCTTTGATAATGTGGCGGCTACAAGCAGTCAATACTTAAGTGACACTTCTATTACAACTTATCTGCGAAACAACGGGGATAATTTAACATTACAAAATACCAGAAAAACAGTATCAAATTCATTAGCGGCTAAGAAAGTATCGGACGAGTTCATTCAGAACATATTCATGATATCTGACGCTTCTCTACCAATTTATACTACTTCTAAATTAACTCTAGAGGATGCCTTTTTTAAGGGTTTTAACGAAAACGATATCGGTAAGTATTTAGGGCAGAACCGCACTAAAATAGCTTGGGACGGACAAGACGCTTATCTGGATGAAATTCTAGGAACAAGTCCTGAGGACTATTCCCAACGTCTGGTCAGATACTTTCCAGGAATGGATGCGATTTTAATTATTGAAATTAAAGCGGATACCATAAATAAAATTTTGGCAGACCTATCCTTTGACAAAGCCGGCTTTCTTGGTGTCGTTACTCCTGATGGGCGAGAGATTATAGATATATCACAGAAGGAGGGAAAGGAAAATAACACAGGGGATGCTGCTGTGACAGATTCTCAGCCAATATTTACAGGGGAAGCCTTCTATCAAGAAGCATTAGTTGCGGATGATGACCGCAATTCAGGATATGTAGATTATAGAGGATCCCAATATCTGTTCATGTATTCAAAAATCGGTGATACCGGATCCATGCTCTGCGCCTTGATGCCGAAATCTACTATAACCAGTCAGGCTGACGAGATTAAGCAAATTACAGTTATCATTGTTATAGTAGCTTGCATCTTAGCGATGATTACGGCAGCACTGTTATCCATGGGTATTGACAGAACAATCAGAGGCATCAATTCCAAGCTGAGACAAGCTGCAAAGGGCGATCTTACCGTAGAGTTTATTTCAAAACGCAAGGACGAATTCCATATTCTAATTGATGAAATTCAGACAACCTTCCGTAATATGAAGGTCTTGATCCAACATGTAAAGCAAATGAGCAGTGAGGTATCGGATTCTTCATCCAATGTATCAAAAACCTCGGAGCAGTTCTTAAAGTCAACCGGAGAAATCTCCGGTGCGATGCATGAAATCGAGCAGGGTATCTATCAACAGGCGAAGGATGCTGAGGAATGCTTAATTCAGATGGATAACCTGTCACGGAAAATCGAACTTGTAGGAGAAAACACAAAAGAAATTGGTCAGATTGCAGATAACACAAAGAAGAGGGTTATCGAGGGAACCGTCATTACTGATCAGCTGAATCAACAGACAACCTCGACAATCTCGATTACAATCGGTATCGTAAATGAGATAGAGAAACTGGCCGCGAAATCCACTTCTATCAATAAAATTATCAACGTTATCAATGATATAGCAAATCAGACCAATCTGCTTTCACTGAACGCATCTATTGAGGCGGCGCGGGCAGGTGAGCATGGTAAGGGCTTTGCAGTTGTAGCCAGTGAAATCCGAACCCTTGCAGAGCAATCGAAGTCGTCGGTTAATGATATCCAGAAAATTATCGGTAGCATCCAGGAGGATACCACTAATGTGGCGGAGACGGCACGTAAGGCTGAGAAAGTACTTAAATTACAGGAAAGTGCAGTTAAGAATACTACAGATTCTTATCATGATATTAATGAGAGTGTAGAAAAATTGGTAGTATTTCTCGATTACATAGCAGAGAATGTAAATAATATTGAGGAAGCGAGAGTCAGTACCTTGGGTGCCATAGAGAATATCTCTGCTGTACTGGAAGAAATCGCTGCATCTTCCAACAACGTTAGTATGACCTCTGGTGACCAGCTGGCATCCGTTGAATCCTTGAATGAATCTGCCGGTAGGCTCAATACCAATGCCGATAATCTGGTATCGGAAGTGCAAAGATTTAAAGTATAAGCACCCTCATAATAAGGTTCGTATTAAATACCCCCTTAGTTTGATTTCGTCAAACCAAGGGGGGTTCATCTTAGAATTGTCTAGGGTATTTCATAATCATTCTTCATTTTATTAATGCATTTGAAATTCATCTATATACTAAGATACATTATTTTCTACCGGCTCCTCCACCACGACTTGCTCCTCCACCTCCGGAAGAGCTTCGCCCTCCACCGGAAGAACGGCCCGAAGGACCTGATCTTCCTATACTACTAGAGGATCTTCCAGCACTACCAGAGGAATTTCCAGTACTACCAGAAGATCTACCGGCTCCTCCTCCACGGCTTGTACCGCCACCTCCTGAAAACATACTTCCGGAGGAAGACTGGTTATTATCTGAACTACTCTCCCATGATCCACCTGCTGAAGATCGGCCTGCTCCACCGCTACTTCCCCAAGAATGGTTTTCGGAAGATCGACCTGCTCCATTATTCGTATTGTATCCATTATTCATATTATATCCATTTTGAGTATTCATCCCATCATTCCAATTACCGTAACCCATAGGTCGTCCTTGTCGTCCCCAATAGCCCTCGGGACCATAATGCCTAATATACCTAGGAGCATAAGGATTAAAAGGAATACCATAAACATTTCGGAAATGTCTTCTGCGTCTTGACCTTATTAATAAAATAAGAAGAACTAATATTAAAAATAACATGGGATAAATTTGAGTTATATTTTTAGAACTTACTTCTGTATTTTTACCCTCTATATTATTAGAACTACCTTCTATATCTGAAGAAGCAGCATCAACCTTCTTATAGTTTTCTTTAAAGAGATCATAAAATTCATCTGCTGTCTTTATGGCTCCTACACTATATTCTTTGCTAGCAAAGTTAGGTTCTAATACCCTATCCAATATATTACTTATAACATCTACTGTTGCAAACTCTTCTGCTTCATTTCCCGGAAGTAACCAGTAGTTATCATCATCTTTATATAAAACCAATAATGCATCGCGACTACCAGCATTAATCTCTTCAAAGGTATTAATTGTATCTTCTTGAAAGCTCAGTCCATCTTCTGCTTTATCTTTTGTTACCACATAAAATCCAGCACCGTAAAGCTCTTGTGCTTCGCTACTTTTATCCTGAATACTCTGTTCCGATTTCTTGCTAAGTATCTTTGCTTCATCATATATATATTGATAGGTAGTGGTATCCGCCTCTTCCTCCGATGTATCTACCGATGTATCTGTATCAGCCTTCCATTGTCCACCTAATTCTTGAACAAACGCACCATATACTTTTTCAGCTCCGGCACTGTAATCCTTCGCCGCGAAATCCGGCTCCAGATATTCTTGCAGAATGCTGGAGATCTTGCCGCTTGTTAGGGTATCCTCCAACCCTTCCCCTTGCATAGCCCAATAATCATCATCGCCAATGGATAAAAGCATCAATAGACCATTATTCTTCTCTTTTGATCCAATTCCCCATTCATTAAATAGCTCCATGGCATAATTTTCAAGAGTTTTACCATCTGTGAAATCTATTGTAACCAAGACAATCTGTGCTCCTGACTGTTCACTTAACTGATTACCATATTGAACTATTTTGTCTTCTACCTCATCATTAATTACATCCGCGAAATCGTTAACATAAAATGCATCCGTAGGCTGCAATGCTGTTTCTGCAGCTGCACTTTTATAATTTATTGATCCCACCAGTAATAATAAAACTAAAATTGCATAACATTTTTTTATCATATTTTTATTCCCATCCCTCTTTACTCATATAATGCCAGTGGTTTCATAAATATTATCCATCTTACTAAGTTTGCTGGAAATTTTTTTAATATCCTATTAAATTCAAGCGCATTATCATTATAACTATTATGTGAGATAATCAATTGTCTTGACTCTATATTAATGGGAAAACTATCATTATAATATTGATCTCTTTCACTCAAATTTAAAGATTTCAGATTATCATATAAAATCATGGAGGATTTGATAAGTTTTTCCTTCGCTTGATACTTATCTCCTGGAGAATTCGCTTTTTCAATTAAGTCTCGATTTTGTATTACTTCCAATATCTTCTCATCATCTTTATCCAAGTATCTGCTTGCAACAACAGTCAGATTATAACATTGGTCAGCTATGTAATTCAAATCACTCTGAATTCCTTTACCGTCCCTATTTTCACCATTATAAAATGTCTGCAAAGCCTCGTCTCTTAACTTTGTAAGTGAAAAATGCGCTCCAAGTAATATGGAAAACAAAATAAGAAAAGAAGTGATTTTAACTGCTATGTTTTTATTATTCAGGTACTTCATATAACTCTCCTTTCCCACCAGGTTTAAGCCACTATCCCTTCAAATACTCATCCTGTTGAAGCATTTTCTCCATAACATCGATATCTATCGATGCTTCCATTACTTTATCTTCACTTAAATCATCCAATATTTTGCGATAAGCAATCACTAATTCATTCATAAAACCTTCCATTTTTTCCATGCCCTTTGAATGATTTTCCCCTACCTGCCCTTGCATTTCAAGTTCCTTATAATTGTTGATAAGCTTTACAGTAGTAGGTAAGTAATACAGAAAGAATTGACTAACCTTTGAGCATTTATCGGGATATTTCTTGATAAGCTCGATTATCTTATGGGTATCACTATCCAAATCTTGTATTTGTTTTCTAACCTTTTCATTTTCAATTGCATTGCGTATTAATCTTAATTTTTCCAGATTATCTATAGCAGTGATCAGCATCTCATCTGTATAGGGATCCTTTGTATTTATACCCTCGTATCCTTTTCTAGGAAATAGAGTAGGTATTACCAACATTGTTGAAAAATATAGTAAAACTGATAAGATACTTACCATAAAATAATCGGTCATACGATATAGCGGAAACAAAAAAGCATACAAAAGCCATAACAATCCGATTAAATAAATAGGGATAATTGATTTACTTTTTACCATCTTCATATGCATCACCTCATTCTATGCTATTAATCAACATTTCCCTATATTATAGCAATTTTTACACTTATTCACAAGTTAAAATGAGATTAGAATATATTCTATATAATCAATTTATTCTATTAATTAAATATTGTAGCAACTCAAAAGATTACTCACATCGTATTTAAGATTATCGCAATTTGGTTTAAAAAGGATAGTAGCAAACAAATAGTCTGCCGTAATAAAACAGCAGACTATTTGTTTACTACTATGATACAAATGATACCAATAACAATTTTATCACCCATAACTATACAATGTATTAATTATATTATACGAGTAGCATAAGTTCCTCTTTCGGTAGAGTAATAGCATCCGGCAAAGTTCTATCTTTGGCTGAACTTCCTTTGTTCTGTTTGGCTACCTTCCACCATAGTTCTTTTTTTTGCGCACTAAGTTTATTATGGAGCATATATTCATTTTCAAAAATCGATTCCGTATACCCTTTACAATATATTGGCATCGAATTTTCTTCTTCGGAAATTAGGGATGGTTGTATACTATGTGCCCTTATACCAACATAACGTATCTGGTTCCCAATTGGTACAGAGGTTTTAAGTTTGATATCCCAATCTAAGGCCATCAATTCATTATCTCCTATTTTTTTAATTGGTGAAATATTCTTACAGCCTGTCAGTCTTGCAGCCTCCATATGGATTGGATTGATAAAGATATCCTTCGTATTACCGTTTAGAAGCTGTTTTCCTGAAGTCATGATGGAAAGTCGATCACAAAATTTATAAATTTCATCTCTGCTGTGTGAAACTAGAATAACATCACCTTTATAATCTTCAAGGATATTCAATAGCTCCTGTTGTAGTGAATCTCGAAGGCTACTGTCTAATGCAGAAAATGGTTCATCCAACAGAATCATATCCGGGTAGTATGCCAGAAGCCTCGCTAAGGCAACTCTCTGTTGCTGCCCTCCAGATAATTCGGATGGATATCGATTACCCAGCCCGTTTAGTTGAAAACGCTCAAGAAATTCTTGGATACATACTCTCTTTGCTTCTTGCGGAAGACGAAGGCTAACTCCAATATTATCATTTACGGTCATATTTGGAAACAATGCATAATTCTGGAACAAATAACCAATCTTTCTTTGTTGAGGCTTTTGATTAATTTTTAAAGAAGAATCAAAAAGAACTTTGTCGTCCAATACAATTTTCCCTTCATCCGCCTTTTCAATGCCTGCAATACATTTTAAGGTCATGGACTTACCACAGCCGGACGCACCTAGGATTCCCATACAACGTCCCTCATGATAAAAAGATACATCTAGCGAAAACCCCTTGAACTTTTTCTTAATGTTAACTTCCAAAGACATTAATCCCACCTCCTTATCTGCCTCATGCCAATTCCGGAAACCATATTAATGGATAAAACAATAAAAAAGGATAGAATTAATATTAAAGTAACCCAGAAACCGGCAGTTGCATAATTACCGGCTGATACCTCTGAAGCAATTGCAACTGCTATGGTTCTGGTCTTTCCAAGAATATTACCTGCTAGCATTGAGGTAGCTCCATATTCACCGATTGCTCTTGCAAATGTCAGAATCGTTCCTGATGCTATCCCCGGTCCGGCAGCAGGTATAATCACTTTCCAGAAGATCTTATGTTCCGACATACCTAAGGTTCTGGCGGCATAAATTAGGTTAACATCCACCTGTTCAAAAGCTGCTCTTGTATTTCGATACATCAAAGGAAATGCAATTACACAGGCTGCAATCACGCAGCCTGCCCAGGTCTGAACGAATTTTATATCGAAATTTACATATACGAATTTACCAAAAGGCCTTTTAAGGCTAAATAAAAGTAATAGAAAAAATCCAGCAACCGTAGGTGGTAACACCAATGGTAATGTAAAGATCCCATCTGCTATCCATTTAACCTTTTTACCAACCTTCATTACAAAACGGGCAGCGAATATTCCAAGGAAAAATGCCATCACGGTTGCAACAAATCCAGTTTTTAGTGAAATAAAAAATGGACTAAAATCAATAGTTCGTATGATATCTATCATGGAAGCTCCCCCTTTCACGTGAGATTATGATATCACCCCTTATTCTATATGAGCAGTAAAACCATATTCTTCAAACACAGCAGTAGCTTCTGTTGATGCTAAAAATTCCAAGAAATCCTTAGATGTATTTTGCTGAGCGTCATCCGCTTCTGAATTCTTAACAAGTCCGACCGGGTAAGTAACCGGAGTATTTAAGCTTTCTTCCGGTGCTTCAGCAATAATTTCAACTGAATCCATAACTGAGTTAGCATCTGTAGCATATACCACTCCGATTTCATTGCTTGCTTCACTTATCGCCGCAAGGACTGCCGTCACATTGGCTCCTTCATTAATTTCCATTTTTTCAACGCGATCCCATATACCAAGGTTTGTAAAGATTTCACGTGCATATGCTCCTACCGGTACATCTTCTCCTGCCAAAGCAATATTCTTTGCCTCATATATATTCTCAAAGCCGGTTACCGCTGTTTGTGTGCCAATCGGTTTGATTAATACAACTTTATTCTCGAGTAAATTTTTAACGGACGTATCTTCGATATAACCTCCATCTACTAATGAAGTCATTTGCTTCATCGCTGCCGAAAAAAATATATCACATTCAGCACCTTCCTCGATCTGTGTTTGAAGGGTACCGGAACTATCTGCATTAAGTATTATATTTACATTAGGTTGTGTTCGCTTATAGATGTCCAGAATCTTTGTCATAGCATTATTCAAACTTGCAGCGATAAATACATAGATTTCTGTCTCTGGTAATGAAGTAATATTCGCTGGTGCGATCGTAGCCGTTGGTTCAATGGTGTTAGTAGGTACACTTGTAGCAGTAGATGCATTTGACACTGTAGGTACACTTGTTACTACTGCATTATCAACTACATTCCCTGTTGTTAAATCGGTGTCTCTGGAACAACCGGTCAATAATCCAATACACAATATTAAAATCATCATTAAATTTAATAACTTACGTTTCATAGCATTCCTCCTTCTTTTTCACTAATATTGTCTCATCGTTACAAATCTATATAACACCAACGAAAGAAGTTGGATTATACCATTGATACCATTGATACCATTGATACCATTATTATCATATAAACTCGATTGCAATTTTGCAGGTATTCCGCTTTTTATGATACGATTTGTCATCTTTTTTACAATTTCATATATCGTTATAATACGTTTTGTAATGTTACGTCACGTTTCGTTTGTAGTTATTATAAAATGATACCTTAGGATTATCAATGCATGTAATCATATAATTTTGTGTTCTTTTTATTCGTGTTTTTGTAAATTTTTACTGTAATTACATCTCACATTAAGGTTTTCATAGGACTCTCCTACTTTCGTAATAAAATATATAAATTTAAGAAGCAAAAAAATTCCCGGTATCGCAACAAAGATATTAAAATACTTCGCGCGTTTCGGGAATTTAATTCAATAAATTATATATGATATTTTACATTGTTTTGCCTGCTTAGAAAAATCGTATCTAAAACTTAGTATAATCAAAAGGACTATGTTTCAGCAACAATTTGGCCAATTCCATTCAGATTATACCCGCCTATTCCTTCTAATTCCAACTTAAATTCTTGAGAACTTAGTATCTCCAAAACTGCTTGAAATGGAGCTTTATTCATATCTTCTTTTTTTATAACAAGGTCCAGTCTTTCTGTCTGAAGTGGAATAAAATCAATATCTTTTACCTGCAACCCTGACCTTTCATTGCCAACTCCGATATCGGCACCACCTCGGGCAACGGTACTTGCAATCGCAAGATGAGAGGTACTTTCACGTTGGTACCCCAATATGCTATTTGATTGAATTCCCAGTTTTCTTAAGTGCTCATCCAATAGTACCCGTGTACCACTTCCTCGTTCTCGGTTTATAATCGATATGTCTTTTCTTTTCAGATCTTCCCAACCCCTTATATCTTTCGGATTACCTTTCGCCACATAGAAGCCTTGGAGACGTGTGGCGAGATGTATTATTATTGCAGGAATACCCGGAAGCATTCTTTTCACGTATGGGATATTATATTGTTCCGAATCTCCATCCCATAAATGAACTGTCGCTATTTGAACATTTCCATGGTATAAGTCATAAAGAGCATTATAACTCCCAACATAAGAACGTAAAGCTTGTACCCCATTTTGGTGAAATTGAAGATATCTAGAAAGAATATCAAGTATGATATCTTGGCCACATATTACAAAACCACTTTGTTTCGGATAATCTTCGGATAAACTTACCGTACTCCGCAATGGCTTAGGATCTATTTTTGTATCCAAATTAGCTTTAAAATTTTTCGTTTTATTCTTATATTCTTCTACGTCTTTAAAATCAATTCTAACTTTTTTACCGACTCTATATGAATTTAGTTCTCCACGTTTTATTAATTCATATACTGTATTTTTTGCAATTTTCAACATATCTGCAACTTCTTGTGTAGTTAATACCGCATTTTCATCCATCGCAACCTCCTGCATTATACAAACTAATTTTCAGTATGGCGAGGTGTTCAGCCTCTGACTTTATAAGCTAATTCCTAGTTCGAACCTCCATATTACTATGAAATACTCATCAACTATGTTGTTAATTCTATATTATCATTTTAATTGTTAACAATTTTCGTCCATTCTTTATAAACAATACTATTATATTGTATATTTAAGTAGAAAACAAGCATACCTCAAAATGCACTTAGTTTTTACTATAAAAGAAAAGGAAAATGTACCTCATAAGGTAGCGACTTTTCATGTGCCTTTACCTTTTGAGGTACACTTTCCTTTTGAATTACACCTTATTTTGAGGTACACTTTCCTTTTGAATTACACCTTCCTTTTGAGATACACCTTTCTTTTGATGTACACCTTCTTTTTGAGGTACACCTTCCTTTTTCACATGCTGTAAGAGGCTTATTTATTAGGACTTTGAGCTATTGTCTTAGTAGTGGAACACACTATTTATTAGAGACTCAGAAATTTATTTATTAGCATCAATTATTTCTCTTAAGGTAATATTGGAGTTAACAAACCGCTCCGTACTTTTCTCATTTTTTAGATGTATCGCCTTCTGTGGACAATTTTGAATACATGCAAGGCAGTGCTGACAATTACTTTGAAAATCAGGCTGTTTATTCACCTTTATATTATCCACCGGACAGACCCTTTCACAAGTCTTACACCCATTGCAAGATGCGTCTACCGTAAAGTTTTTTTCAAATTCCTTATCATACAGTTTTAAATTAAGATAACGAATTAATTCTGTGGCCGCAGAGTGCTTCCTTATATACTTACGATCTATTCCTACCTCATTGACAATTTGACTCAAATGTTCTTCAATAAGTTTTTTAGCTTCTCCCCCTTGCTGTTTTTTCATTTCAAACCCGGGAAGGTAATTATCAACCATAACAATTTCATTAATATAAGAAAAATCAAAACCATTCCTTTTTCCAATTTCAATAAGGGTTCGCGTCGCTGCCCCTGAATACATTCCATAGGTCGCTATGCCAAAAATATACTTACTTCTAATCGTCACTTTATCAAGGAATTCTTCTACTAGCTTTGGTACGCTATTATGAAAAACCGGGAAAACAATTCCTATTTTTTCATCCTCAAAATGAAAATGACCTTCTTTTAGTAACCTCGGAATAGAATAGGTCTCTCCTCCAAAACTTTTCGCTACATATAAGCTGTTTCCTGTTGCAGTAAAGTATAATACCTTCATTTCTACCTCCATTTTTAACGTTACACTTGTAACACTTTATGATGTACAGTATAATTGAAGAATAAGAACAACGCAATAACGTAGAAGCTTAGTGTTACAAAAGTGGAGATAATGTTTATGTATAAGCAAAATACCAATTTACAAAGTAAAATAGTAAAAGAGAGCATCTTCATAGCTCTAATGTTGATTATGGAAAAGAAAAATTTTACCCAAATAACAATAACAGAAGTATGTAAAAAAGCTGGTGTTTCGCGAATGGCCTTTTACAGGAATTATAATATACTGGAAGACATTATCACCGTACATCTAGATGAGCTTTTTGATGATTACTCCCATCAGATTCTAGGATGTGGAAAAGATTTCGGAAGGGAACGAGTATGTTTGTTCTTTTCCTACTTCAGAGGGCAGAATAAGCTACTTATGAATCTTATCCGCTCAAATTTAAATTATCTGATTCTCGAGAAATGTATAGGCTACTTCTATACCTTATCTCAAAATACTGTTTGTCAAAATTCACATTTACCGTTAAAAGAAAAATATATTATAGAGTTCGCAGCCGGAGGGCTTTATAAAGTGTTAATCGAATGGGCTAACAATGGTATGAAGGAAAGTGACGAAGTCATGGCTGATATCTGCTATGACTTAATGGTAAAAAATATGAAGTAAATAATTTCTTTCATTATGCAGTTATTGAATGTATCACGTAGGCCTTCTAGATTTCATTCTCTGCATCATTAAATACGCATATAAATAATGATGCAGAGGATTTATTGTGTTATACCAACAAGTAAGGCGCGTATTTTGCATTTATTAAGCCTAAAATATTAAAAGAAACAGCATCTACGTCTACGTCTGCGCCTACGACAAATGTTACATCTACAACCCATACTATCCACTCCTTATATATTAATGTTAGAAAACTAGTTTCCATGATTATAATATTCGGATTATGGCTTAAAGTGTCAATTTATCCCGAAATATGTATTATTAATTTCTAATCATTGTTGATATAATTAAATTCAAAACTAACTTTCTTAATGAACTACAACGAAAATTAAACTCTTTGATTATCCCCTTTCTTAATCTAAAATGCTATCATAACCATCTATTTTGAAATATTTCGAAATAGGTGTTGTTTTTTTGCTTCACTCATACTATAATCTATTTAGAATATATTCTAAATACACCCAAATGAAAGGAATGGCCATGGGATTTCCAGATACATTTAAAGCCTTATCTGACCCAGTTCGAAGAGAAATCCTTATTATGTTAAAGGATGGCAAGATGTCTGCCGGAGAAATTTCTTCAAAATTTAACATGACCGGCGCAACCGTATCTTACCATCTTTCGCAACTAAAAAAGGCGGACTTGGTTTTGGAAACACGATATAAGAATTTTATCTACTATGAACTAAATGTTTCAGTGTTTGAAGAAACTATGCTTTGGTTTGCACAATTTATAGGAGGAAATAGTCATGAAAAACAAGATTAACTTTCAATTGATTTTATCAATTTTATTCTGCTTGATACCCTTTATTATTTCGGCAGCATTCTATGAACAACTGCCGGAGCAAGTGGCAATCCATTTTAATTTTAACGGGGATCCTGACAACTATGCGCCCAGATTGTTTGTAGCATTCGGCGTTCCGCTTCTTATGTTTTGCTTGAATCTATATAATTGGTTTATGTTGGAGAATGATCCCAAAAAAGCAAACTCCTCCAAAGCATTGAAGCGTCTATCAAAATGGCTGATACCCCTCACTGCAGTTATAATGCAAACTGCTCTTACCTCTTATGCGATTGGATTTACCTTCGATTGGAGTTTTTACGTATTATTGCTGGTAGGTATAGTTGTGGTAATATTGGGGAACTATTTGCCCAAATGCAAACAGAATTATACTGTAGGCATTAAGTTACCGTGGACACTCAATGACAACGACAATTGGAATAAAACACATCGGATCTCAGGATATATATGGATTTTAGGTGGTTTTGTACTCATATTAAATGCTTTTGTTAAAATAGAATGGTTACCGGGGGTAGTAATCGCAATACTAGTATTAACTCCCGTCATCTTCTCTTTTTTATTATATAAAAAGAAGCTTAATTAAGCTTGAGAGGAAGAAAGAATACAGTACATCAGATTATTTACATTTTTTATTCTAAAACAAGTTAATTACATTTTTTATTCTAAAACAAATTATTTACATCTTTTATTCTAAGACAAGTTATTTCCATCTTTTATTCTAAGACAGATAGCCCACTTTTTATAGTGGGCTATCTGCTTTGTAATATGTATTATATTGCATTTAACTACTCGTTAGGGCATTCCCCTACTCTAGCTGCGATGATAACTGTCAAATAATCCTGTATCATTTCTCTGGTTACCTTCATCTGTATTAGATATAAATCTGCCAGTGTTTTCTTTAGTTGCAAGAGCATTTCTCTATCTTCTATTTCGAAGGGAACCGGTGTGAATTCCACCAGAAATACCGTTCTTGCAACATCATACAAATAATCTCCTTGACACACATTCATAAAATCGATAACCATTGTATGCCCATCCGATATTAATATATTGCCCGGATGGAAATCACCATGGCAAAGCGTAGTTCCCTCCGGAAGTTTATCTAGTATTTGCAATACTTCTTGTTTCTTTGTAGGAGTCGATGATGCATTTATGATATGGTATCTTAAAAATTCTTTGTAATTCGGTACATCACTAATCCTATTTTGGATTATTTCCTTGTGAAGCTTTGCCATATATATCGCACATTCCTGGACATCTCCGGTTTTCATAACCCAATCCACCAGGGCTTCACCGTCCACCTTGTCATATATAATACCCATTCGTTCTTCACAAATAATGATTTCATACGACTTCGGTTTTGCAAAATCCATATCATTTATTGCCTTTGAATTCTGAAACTCTCTTTCTACGGCTTCCTTTGGATAGCCTTGATAAAAGAGCTTAAGCACCTTACTATCTTCCCATTCATAAACAGTTGCCGTATTACCAACACCAATTACTTTTCCGTAATTCATTTAACCTACCCCTGTTTTTAAAAAATAATTTCACTAAAATTATTAAACTTAACCAACATGATGCCGCTACGCTGCAACTCCAATAGCCAGCAGGGCCACATCGTGGCCGCATATGCAGATGAATACCTGTAAATATAAGGATGAATTTTCACTGGGATTCATTCTTATATTTACAAAGAATTCAGCATTCTGAATTCTTTCTTCGCATTAACCCCACAAAGCACTCGCATCACTGGAGCTTCGATTAACACGAGAGAAATCTGTTTTAACAAATGAATTCGTTGATAATATCAAAAACAGGAAGCCGATCGCAATAATAATAGCGAAAGACATGACCGGAGTAACAATAAATCCATTTATATCAATCGCTAACCCTTCTTTTACAAGCTCCGCAGTCGATAAATCAGTTTTTTCCAAGACAATCATACGAAAGAAAGCGGTCGCATAAGTCATGGGATTAATATAAGCAACATATCTAAGTGAAGAAGGCAACAGTGATAAGGGAATATATGCACCGGATATGAACGTTAAGGGCATCGTTACTGCTGTCTTAACTATTTGGAATGTTTGACCACTACGCACCTTCGTAGCCAAAAATAACCCTACACCGGAGAAAACAAGTCCAACACTTATCATCGCTAAAAGGATAAATAAAGGTGTGGTCCAGGTAGTAAATTTAATTCCTATAAATAATCCAATCACTAAAATCAAAATACCTTGCAACGTGGATACAGTTGCTGCTGATAATAATTGCCCCAATGCTACCGCCATCCTTTTGGCAGGAGATACTAAAACTTCTTTCATAAACCCACTTACCATATCATCAACTGTTGATGAGGCTAGATTAAGTGAGCTTTCAAACACTGTCGTTATGATAACACCGGAGAGCATGTAAGCAATCGGATTATCGATAAAGTCATTTTTAAAAATTGCACCAAATACATAAACAAAGAAAAACGGAAAAATAAGTGAAAAAATTAATCCTGTTCTATTTCTTATAAAGGCTTTTAATCCTCTTTTCCACAATGCAAATACTGTATTCATATTATGCCTCCTCCCTAATCTTTTTACCGGTAATCTCTAAGAAAACATCATTAAATGTTCCTTTTTTGATCTCTATATTCGTAATATCCTCTTTATGCAGGCTTACAACTTGTAATAATAGCTCGATATTTTCAGCATCTACCTTATAATAACTATCTTTTTTCACATACTTCAGTTCATATTGTTCTAACAATTGCTCAAGTTCAGCTTCCTTTTTCGTAGTGATATAGGCTTTATCTTTCGTGTATTCCTTTTTTAAAGCGTAAGGTGTATCATGTGCTACTATCTTTCCACCATCAATAATGGCAATCTTATTGCATATTTCTGCTTCTTCCATATAATGAGTTGTTAGAAAAATTGTTATATTTCTTTCTTTTTGAAGTTTGATAATATACTCCCAAATATGAGCGCGTGTCTGCGGATCAAGTCCTGTGGTTGGCTCGTCAAGAAATAAAACCTTTGGATAGTGGATTAGCCCACGGGCAATTTCTACACGACGTTTCATTCCACCTGACAAAGCACCCACTAATTTCTTTCTTTCGCCTAATAAATCCACCAAATTTAAAACAAATTGTATCCGTTCTTCCACTTCTTTTTTGGGAATGTTATAAAAAACACAATGCATTTTAAGGTTTTCATCAATTGTCATCTTAGCATCTAAGGTTGAATCTTGAAACACGACTCCAATTGTTGATCGAACATCACTTTTTTGTGCAGTAACATCTTTTCCATCAATCAAAAGCGTACCTGATGTCTTTTCAAATATTGTACATAAGGTATTAATTGTTGTGCTTTTTCCGGCACCATTAGGTCCTAGAAAAGCGAAAATAGTACCTTCCTCTACACTAAAGGAAATATCATTTACCGCTTTAAAGTCACCATATGTTTTAGTGAAATTTTTAACTTCTATTATAGAATTCATCTATCCTCATCTCCTTTGCAATTTAACATCTTCATCAAATATATCTGATGATACCACATTTTTAAATCATTATACAAGATTCCCTATTCTTTTCAATGAATAGTCAAAATTATCAAGTTTTTTTGTTTTTTGTTAAAGGACTTAATTTTAACACACAAAAAAAGGAAACGCAAGGAATTATTAGTTAACACAATTTTAGTACCGCCTCAAATTCATAGTAACAATGCTCAACTTATTCATAATAAGTAATTAAGACGAAAATGGAGTTGCACACTAATTACTTAGTGCAACAACCCCTTATGCTATAGGTTCCCTATCATAATTATTTTAACGCCAAACAAACAGAGAATATTTGCTTAACAGAATGTAGAATAACATAAAATTTATTTCATTTTAATTTAAGTTTAATGTTTGTTACTGCTTCCAAATCACAGATGAATCGATATGCATAATATCTCTAGAACAGGTACGTGCCATCGCACCAGACAATTCCACTGTCATATCATCAATCTTTTTCTTAACACCATTTGCTCCGTCCTCAATAAGTGAATTCATTAGTGCACGGCCTACGGATACAGCAGTAGCACCAAGTGCCAATGCCTTAAATGCATCGAGACCACTTAAAATGCCACAATCAACAAATATAGGTATGCTGTGATCAATTACCTTTGCAATCTTTGGCAATATCATTAGCGGAGGAATAGCATAATCCAGTATCCCGTGATGATGGGATATCACAATTCCCTTTGCTCCAGCTTCCAAGCATTTATATGCATCTTGCTCACTAAGCACTCCTTTTATGATAAACGGCAGCTTCGTAGCTTTTATAAAGCCTTTGATTTCATCGAGTGTTTTAGGAGACATTGGTTCACCTAAGACGGTATCATATTCTCCCTTATGGTTGAAGGCATGATCAATGTCCATACCCATTGCCAAAACACCGCATTTTTCTGCGTGTTCAATTTTTCTAAAAATAATGTCATTATCAGAGTGAGGTTTTATGATTTTTATAGTTTTCGCACCGGTTGCTATTATTGCTTCAAGTTCAGCTTCATCGCCCATACCAGTCCACATAACTGCATTGGCATCAAATGCACCCTTTGACATTTCAATTGTGCCATTTAGGCGAGTCTTGTCAAGATGTGATAATGCAGCTGTCATGATTGGGGTGGCGAATTTTTCTCCATAAAGTTCAAATGTAGTACACGGTAATACGGAGTCAATGTGTCGCATTTCAATTAACAGTGAATCATAGTATTCACGAGTGATTTGATTTGCATCTCCGGCTTTTATATTTGGGTTTATATTTTGTTTCATTTCATCCTCCCTTTCCTGCTTCAGCAGGCAATTACATAGCTATGAAAAAGACACTGTGTGGCTTTTTCACGTGTGAAGATACTCTTTCTTCACACTTTCCTCCAATTCATTCTCCATTAATGCTTATAGTTTACTCGGTTTTATTAATTATGTCCATTATTTATGGAATTCTATATCATGTCATATCTTATATTTATTAATCACTTATGTACATATATTTTGAGAATTTATCAACTCAGATATAAGAATTAAGTTAAGTAAATAAGAATTACATTATAAATGATCGTTTTAGCTTGCAATAATATACAGTTTTTGCCATAATAAGGTTTATTGAATTTAATACAAAGAAAGTAGGATGAATACTAAATGAAGTCTATAAAAGTGTTACGTATGATATTATTAATTTTACTACCGATTGCTCTATTTATAACATCATATTTCATGTTTCAAAGTATAAAACAAAAAGATTCAAGCATTGATTCCAGCAGTAGCCTATCTGTAAAAGAGATTGAGCCAATATCTAAAAATCTGGGGTCTCTTAAGGTATTGATTGACCCCAGAATTGAATTACTCACTGCTGTTCAGCTTCAATCAGGGTATCAAAGACTTACTCAATTAGATTTTAATTATAAAAATGATATGAAAGATTTTTTTAATGATTACAAAAATCATAAATCTGTTAATGTATTCAAAAAATTAAGTAAAGTAAACTTTAGTTATGATGCACCTCCAACATCCATGTTATATCTGACCAATCCACCACGTTTAGAACAAGCGATCGATTATAGTGATAGTCTAATAGACCGAGCTGGAAACAAGAAAAACCTTCTAAGTTTTTATCAGAATCTTAGAGCCTTTAGTATAGATACCAAATTTGCAGATTTTTACGAAAAGAATGTACCCTTTTATGAAACTCTTGTTGACAAGGTTTATAATAATATTAAGGATTTGAAGTTAACCGAAGCTCTAGATGACTATTATGGTATGGAGGTCAACTCATATAATCTCATATTAGCGCCCATGCTTCACAGCGGTGGTTATGGTCCTAGAGTACCCGCAAAAAACGGGTTATATGATGTCTATGGAATTATCGGTCCAACCAGTACTTTAGAGCAAAACGGACAAATTGTTCCGGAATTCTCCAATGAGACTATCAACTACTTAGTATGGCATGAATTTAGTCATTCCTTTGTAAATCCTACGACAGAAAAATATATTGACGAAATCAATCAGTATAAAGATCTCTTCTCCAAAATAAGATCTGAAATGTCAGCACAGGCTTATCCCGAGTGGGAAATCTGTGTAAATGAACATATTGTAAGAGCAGTTACAACCAGATTGACCTACCTCTATTTAGGACAGACTGCCGGGGACGAGGCGTTAGCAGCTGAGAGAAATCGTGGATTTTATTACATTGGAGCTTTATGTGATAGTTTAGTGCAATACGAAAGCAATCGGGATACTTACCCAACCTTTGATAATTATTACCCACAACTGATTAAGGTGTTTAAAGAGCTTTCGGAACAGGACTTGCCAGACAGCTTCTTTGAACAGGAATTTATTGGTCCGATTAACTCTGCATTTAATTTTGCCGATACTTTGGACGTTGTAATAATTACCCCTACGAACGAAAAGGATAATAAAACACAAGAAGAAATTCAACTATATGTAGAATTAATCAAGAAAAAATTCTGGCCAAAGGCAGAAGTAGTGGACGATGTCGATGCCTTAGAACGAGATCTAACGAATTCATTCATCGTTGCCTACGGAACAATGGAGGGAAATTTATGGCTTGATCATTACAAAGATACTTTTCCCTTCCAAGTGAAGGAGGATGGCATAATGGCAGATAAGGAATATGAAGGTACCAACTTAACATTTATAACCGCTATGCCAAATCCCCAAAATTATAAAAATCCGTTAATCGTTTATACGGCACAGAATTCTGACGATATCGTTGATATTAATAGTATTTTTCATGGTCCTACTGATTATATTATTACTAAGGATCAGGAAGAGCTTCAAACCGGATTTTATAAGAAAGAGAAAGAAAAATGGACCTTTAAGGAAGAAGAATAAAAATGGATCTTTATGAATGAGGAATAAAAATGTCCTTTAAGGAATGAAGAATAAAAATGGGCTTTAAGGAATGAAGAATGAAAATGCACTTTATGAATGAAGAATAAAAATGTCCTTTAAAATGAGGAATAAAGATTTCACTGTGCTTATATAATTGATTATGTAAATAGCCTGTTGCAAATGTACAGGCTATTTGCTTTGTAAAATAGAGACATCTCAGATTTACATACAACTTCAGAATATAATTTACTACTTAGCTACCCGAGTTGTACTTTCACTAAATTAAATAAATGCTGTACAAAAATCTTTTACTATTCAAATATTAAATCACTATGATATAATAATTTATACTTGTTAAGGACCTCGAAAATCAGAATATACATGGTGATGATATGATTAAAATAACAAATAACTATAAAGATGAATTGAATACTATCCCCGAACTTCCGGGTATTTATAGAATGATTGATTCCCGTGGAACAATTATATATATTGGAAAAAGTAAATGTCTCAAAAAAAGAGTGAAATCCTATTTTTGTGCTACTCCGAAATGGGAAAAGGTTAAGAAGATGGTTTCCTTAATTGATTGCATTGAGTATATCGTTACTGATACCCACCTAGAAGCCAGATTGTTGGAATGTGAACTGATTAAAACCCATAAACCTGTCTTCAACTCTCAAATGAAAAATGACAGAAATTATGTCTATTTAAAGATTGAAGAATATAATATTTACAATTCGCTCACCCTGGTAGAACACCGAGAGGATAATACTTACGGTCCATTTCGCAGAAAATATGCATTAAATACATTGTTTGATCAATTAAAAAATATTTATCCTGTTCGCTTATATAATAATATTTATGATTTTGAATATCATATATTCCCCACCAAGATGGATGCTGCTATATTCCATGAAAATCAAAGCACCTTGATCAACTTGTTATCAAGTGAACATAATATAGAATTATTTATTAGCTGCTTAGGCGATAAGATGATTGAAGCAGCTTCCTTATACAAATATGAAATGGCATCCCTATATCGTGATATCATGATGGGCTTTCAATATTTAAAAAACGGTATCAATGGTTATAAAGATTTATTCTCTAGAAATATCTTGCTTAAAATACCAATTCAAGAAGGCTTCAAGCTTTTTTATGTATCCAAGGGTAACATATTATTAAAACAAACTTATGCTTCCTTGACTAAGAAAGAGATAAAGCTTTTTGTCAACAAAGGGAATAAGTTAAGCGATAAAGAAAATAAGTTAATCGACAAAGTTACTAACAATAAGGATGAAAAAGCAGGCATTGATTTTCGTGATATATTATATTCTGAAATAATGTCATTATCAGATGACCTGGTTATTTATCTAAATTAATAATGTCAATTAATTTAATTGCTCATCAGCTGTGATAATGCTCACTTTAACTGGCATCCCATAACTTCGTAAAAAGCCTGTTGCAACTGCAGCAGGCTTTTTTATTACTCAAATATTTCGTTTGGTATTAGAGGGTTATTTTCTAAGATTTTCTCCACTTCCTCGTATCCAGTGGGGTATGCAAAATTATAACGTGCCGGAATAGCAAATACATATTTGGAATTACTGCCAATCTTGCTCGGCCCTATTGGTGCTGCACTAACTGCAATTTCTTCTTTCAGAACTATATCCCACTGCTCTACTGTAAAAATCATAATAGGAATATCCTGATGAGGATTATCCGTAGTCCATTTCGGATGTCTTATGCTAATCTTCGGACCGACCTCCACTACCTCACTAATATTCCCTCCAGTTAATGCTGTTCCCTGCCACTCCTCCGTTTGAAGCGTATAGTCTTTCCAACTTTCCGGAAGGGTAAATTGGAAGCCATATTTGGTATTAGTATAAATGATATCGTTCTCTTCCTCAGAGGAACCCGTATTATTTGTTGAAGAATCCGTATTATCTATATCCTCAGTACTGCCCACATTTGTATCAGATGTCTCTGTTGAATTATTGGAGCTCTCTGTATTGGTATCTCCTGTACTGGTATCATCTGTATTGGAGCTATTTAAATTGGAATTATCTGTATTGGCATCATCTGTATTGACTGAACTATCGGACGGAGCGTCTGGACTAGCTGACTTATCATTATCTCCAACAGCACTTACTAAAGTATCATTGTTTGTTTTACCTGCTCCATTTATGGTATAAGCCCCTAACATAAAGGCTGCTGTACATATTACTATTGCTGCTACCACAGATAGTATCCTAGTCTTTTTTGATTTACGTTTTGCTTTCATTATTGATTTAATCCTTTCTTTCAAACTCTTTTTATCTTCATATAAAGTTGTGGATAACACTTGATGTTGGTATTTTATGTTCTCAGAGGCTGCATTCAAGAGCACGTTGCCATAGATCTGTCTTTCCTCCATATTTAAATCTTTGGCTACAGCTTCATCACAGGAAATTTCACACTGAGAATTAATCTGCCGGCTCATCACATAGACGAGTGGATTAAACCAATGAATGCATAGTGTCAAATCACTGCACCATTTGTACCAAAGGTCATGACGCTTAAAATGCATCAATTCGTGCCGAAACACGTAGGAAAGACTTTCTTCCTCCATAGTAATCACTGTATCCGTAAGAAAAATTGTAGGTCTCATTAGTCCAATCAACATTGGCGAAATAATTTGTTCACTGAAAAATATTCGTGGTCTATTCTTGATACCAAGTTCCTGAGCTATTCTTTTATAAACGGATAATATTCCTTTGTCCGCGATTGGGTCTGCGCCTCTTCTAACCAAATGTGTAAAATGTAAATACTGAATCATCCTAATAAGCAATAGTAGTAATATTCCTGCAAGCCAGGTAAAGCCTGCTAATTCCCAACCGTTTGGAAGCAATACGCCACCTTTTGTTTCTGATATAGAAGGTTCTTGGAAATTGTTGCCTGTCTGTGGAGTATTATAATTTGTATTAGTTGAAGTATTTTCCGCTGTTACATCAGTTCCTATTTGCGATTGATTTGTAGCTATACTAATATTATGTACCCATTGTATTTTAAATAAATCATTTATAAGTCCATATTCCGGGGAGTATGGTATAAGTAGTCGAACCAGTACAACAATCCATATATAGTAATGCCATGCTTTTGAAAATCCCTCTTTGAACAGCGTTTTTAGCGTCATAAGAATTAAAATCAAAACGGATCCCGATAATGACATCGATATAATGAGTTTAAAGATACTACTCATCTTTGCCACCTCCTGAATTTAATAATTCCCTCAATTCTTCAATGTCAGTAGTTGTTAAATTATAATTTTCTACTAGTGAAGACACTAACCGTTTGGCACTACCACCATATAATCGTTCGACAAAGTTTTTTGTCTGAACATCACAATATTCCTTTTCCGATACAACAGGCAGATAATTGAGTACCTTTAATTTATTCGTTATCACAGACCCTTTCTCCGTTAGTCTCTTCAAAAGTGTACGGACAGTCGAACGATCCCATCCCATCTGTTCAGAAAGTTCTTTATATATATCACCCGTAGATACAGGTCCATTTGCTTGCCACAATATTTTCATTACTTCAAGTTCGGCCTGAGAAATTCGGTTAATGTTATCCTTCATGTTATCATTCATAATAATACTCCTCTCATGTGACATATGTCACCATATTTGTATGTTACATCTGTCACCAGGAATTGTCAAGAAGAAATTTTTGAATAAGGATACCTTCTTCCCCGCCAAGAACTAACTCATTTTATACATAAAAATAAGGACACTCCATAATTTGAATGTCCTATTTACCCACTTTATATGAAATTAAATGAATTACATACGTAATATCATTTGTATATAATTTGCTTATCCTTATCCTAATAACCATAGGCAAACATTTTATATTTTATAATTAAAATCTGAAAACTACCCCTATGTTTTCCTATAAACAGATTATTCTACAACTTTATCTTCAACCTATCCCGGGGAAATATGAAGTAAAGAACGAATATTGAGATCTTCAAATAACTCAAGAGACTATTCACGCAATAGAACTTATGCGTTATTATCATCCTTTATCCCGTATACTTTTCTCCAGTATCCGGCCCCTCAGCACATTTCAGAACTTCATTCTCCACATCACCATCTAAAATTACAGCATTGTTATGATTGCCATAAGCAATTCTCATGATATATTCCTTTATTACCTTCCGTTTTCGTTCATCCAGCATAGAATATTCATTTATAATCCTTTTATCAAGCTCATCTAACTGATAGTATTCTGCTAGCTGCTCAATTCCTGTAGGAAGCTTCTGCCTAAATATTTCACCGTCTCCATGCCTCAACCAATTTTCATTTATATTGAATTCTTTACAGATCATCAGAATCATCTGATCGGTTACGCTACGTTGACCACTCTCTATTTTTGAAATGCCTGCTCCGGTAACCCCCAATTTATTGCCAAAGGTCTCTTGACTCATATTAAAATTTTTTCTAATGTATTTAACTCTAGTATTCAACATGACACACCCTTTCCAATCTGATATTATCAAAATTGTTTAAATTAGTCAATTATAATCGCCGTTTTATATTGACAAGGAGTGTAATTATATGTATAATATTGTCATAGTCAATATTAATCGCTGTCATAGCCATCATTGAAGTTTATGAGGTAAATGAATGAAAGAAGATCAACAGATTCCGATGTTGAGAAGAGATATCCTTGACATCTTAAAAGCAATAAAATTATTGGACTTATTACAGAAGAAGGATATTTTAATCACAATTATCGATTTAAAAACTAAATCAGATGATTAATAGATCTATTTATTTTAATAAGTTATCAAGATTGATGCTTGATTAAGCGATTATAATATGTATAATGCCTTTCTTTTCTATGTATAAGGACAATGTTCCAAGGTTTCGTTAACCTTTATTAAGTTCAATTTTCAATAAAGCATAAGACAAACAGATATATTCCCCAATAGAATAAAACTGATATAAATTAGAGTGTCAAATGCTTTAACGTCTTATGCTTTATTGATGATTGGCCTTTTTATAAAATTCCTTTTAAAGGATTCTTTTTCATTGGCTCTTCTCTTACAAATTTCGTGTTCAAAGCCACTGCTGCCTTTTTGTCACTACTTGATTGGAACGCTGTCATTGCTTCTAATACATGAAGGGTTTGCTTGTATGTCGTTCTGCTGGAACGTCCTGTTTCAATTGACTTAGCCATATCTGCCAATCCAAGACCACGACTATTTTCTGCATAATCAAACATAAGAGGAATTTCCTTATACTCTTTTTCCTCGGGTCGTAACAGGTAAATTGGCCCTCCGAATGTATTTGGATCCGGAACCATAAGCGTTCCTTCCGAGCCATATATTTCAAAACGCGCCTGCCCATGATTATATACATCAAAGGTAGTAAATAAAGTACCTACTGCACCACTATCGAATTCTAAGATACCCGTCACATAAGTAGGTACCTCAACTTCAATTATCTCGCCTTCCTTCGGTTTGCTGGTAATCATTCTTTGAGCAAAGGAGGTTTTTGTTACGCCTGTAATACTCTTTATACCACCCATAAGGTTCGTTAATGCGGTCAGATAGTAAGGACCCATATCCAACATAGGACCACCACCTTGTTTATAGTAGAATTCCGGATCCGGATGCCAACCTTCGTGTCCACGACATATCATAAATGCTGCTGCACCGATTGGTTTCCCAATAAACCCATCATCAATTAATTTACGGCATGTTTGAATTCCTGCTCCTAAGAAGGTATCCGGTGCACCTCCAAGCATGAGATTTTTTTCATTTGCCAGTTTTACCAATTCCAGTCCTTCTTCCAAGGTTGCTGCTAACGGTTTTTCTGAATATACATGTTTTCCGGCTTTTAATGCTTCGCTGGTGACTTCAAAGTGTTCGTAGGGGCGTGTAAGATTTAACACAATATCGATCTCTTTATCTTTAAATAACTCATACATGGTATCATATACCTTAGGTACCTTGTATTCTTCCTGTGCCTTTATTGCTTTTTCCCGTACCAAATCACAGACTGCCACTAGTTCAACTTCTTTAAATACTTCTGTTAAATTCTTAAGATAAATGCCACTTATGGCACCTACACCAACCATTCCAACTCTAATCATGCTTACTATCCTCCCTCATCTTAGTACATTTTTGCATTATTTAAATAACGTTCTGTTGTTAATTTATGTTCAATGGCATATTGCTTTCCTTCTCCAGCCCAAAGCATACCTCTCTCCATTAGAACCTGAGCACTTGGTGATTTTTCAAATACATCGTCATGATGACCAAGAGAAGTATAGAAAACGCGTCCATTTCCCCAGAGCTTGGTCCAAGCCACTGGCATATCCACCGGTTTATTGGATACATGATAATAATTTACTAACGGAAATCTTGTGGTAGCAAGCACTTCGATCGATGGATCAATATGTAGATAATAGTGCTCACTGCACACCTGGAAGTCCGATATACCCTCTGTGATTGGACTCGATCCATGACAAATATTAACCGTATAATCAATACCATCACCACCCGGATGACTTACCCACTGTCCTCCCGTTATAAATTGCCATTCTGTGTTATTGCGAAAGGAATCACACATGCCTCCATGGCAGCCTGCAAGACCGACACCTTCACCGACAGCTGCTGCAATGTTTTTAACATATTCATTATCAATCTCACTCATTGTCCAACATGCTACTAACAAATCTAGCTTCTTCAATTCTTCCACATCTGCTAAGCAGTCTAAAGAATCAGAAATCGTTGTTTCATAACCATTCTTCTCAAGCAACTCAGCAAAACGCTTTGAAGTTAATTTCGGTTCATGTCCATCCCATCCACCTTGAAATATTAGTGCCTTCTTTACCATAATTTTTGCCTCCATATAAATATTTTATATCTATTAATTCACTTCTAGATATCATTTATTGCTACCTTATTATATCATCGCTTCTTCAATAATACTTGACATTAAGCATCAATTATTAGACAATAATTGCCCTTCTAAAATCAGAAAGTACCCTTAGATTAAAGTTTCCGAATCTAAGGATACCTATTAAATGATAGCTATTCACTAAATCATAACTGATTTTTTTGTATTGTATGCTCTTCGGATATTCTCTTGAATTATCGTTCTGTACAGGCTATAATACAATAAATAGATGTAACAAATGGACAATTGTTGCGATCAAGATATCCCCCTGGAGGAAGGAGACCCTTTGTATGAAACTGATCTATGAGAATAATTCATATCGTTTTATATTCAATACACCAACCAATATCACTTTCCCTGCACATATGCATGCCGGTCTTGAAATCTTCCTGGTCGAGGAAGGGGAAATCCTGGTCACAGTAGGAAGCTGTAGCCAACAACTAAGTGCCGGAGATTTTGCAATTGCTTTCCCAAACCAAATTCATAGCTACGAGACGGATCCTGTACACAATTACAATAAAAGTATTTTAATTCTCTGTCCAGCGGATATTAGTGGTGATTTTTTATCAACTATATTAAAATATCATCCATCGAATCCTTTTATCACTAAGGAAAATCTGCACCCTGATATTTCATATGCTTTACACTCCCTTTTACAGACACCGCCCGATATCTCAGACAACCTACCGATTATCCGTGCATATATACAATTAGTTCTGTCACGCCTGCTACCACAGATAAAGCTATTGAAAAACCGCGACAATCAGCCACCCGGCTTGACTTCACAATTGATTACCTATCTTTCCGAGCATTATACGGAGCCTGTTACGCTGGAATTACTTGCAAAACAACTTGGCGTCAGCAAATATAGTATCTCCCGCATTTTCAGTGAAAAGTTAAATACAAGTTTTAGTGACTATCTAAACACCATGCGCATTGATTATGCGAAGCTTCTTTTGCAGGGCAGTGACAAAGATATTCTGTCTATTAGTTTGATGTGTGGATATGAAAATCAGCGCACCTTTAACCGGGATTTTAAATCCATCTGTGGTTGCCAGCCAAGAGAATACAGGAGAAAACGTAGCTAGCGTAACCTCCTACCAATACCCCTCTAAGGTAAACCAATTCATTACGATACCAGTTTCATAAAGATACCCTTTCATTAAGAAACCCTTTATAGTATAGAACTAAAGTTTAAAGTTTTCCCAATGTATTCTACTAATTCATGAGTAAAAACAGTAATCTGCTTCATAGAATCCCTGTCACGTAAAGTAACAGTCCCATTGTCAAGAGTATTGTTATCCACGGTTATAGCGTATGGAGTCCCTATCACATCCCCCCTACGATAGCGCTTGCCGATGTTGCCGGAATCATCAAAGGAAACCATAAAATGTTTTTTTAACATATTGTATATTTCTATTGCCTTTTCGCTGTGTCGTTTTTTTATCAATGGCAATACATTTACTTTAATAGGTGCCAATAATGGGCTGACTTTTAACACTTGCCTTGTCTCTCCCTTATCCAGTTCTTCTTCCACCAATGCTTCAAACAGAACCGCTAAGAAGATTCTGTCAACACCATAGGTAGATTCTACAATGTACGGAATATATTTTTCCTGCGTCTGTTCATCAAAATACTCCATACTCTTTCCCGAATATTCTTGATGTCTAGTCAAATCAAAATTAGTTCTATTATGTGTTCCGTTAATCTCCCCCCATCCAAACGGGAATAGATATTCGATATCACAGGCTGCTTTTGCATAGTGAGCTAATTTGTCATGATCATGATATCTTAATTTTTCTTTGTTCAGTCCCAAAAATTCAAAAAACTCTATCCCATACTCTTTAAAATAATCATATAATTCTTCGTCATTTCCCTCTTTGCAAAAAGTCTGAAATTCCATCTGTTCAAATTCTATGGTCCGAAAGGTAAAATTACCGGGAGTTATCTCATTTCGAAAGGCTTTCCCTATTTGACCTATGCTAAACGGTAATTTTGTTCTCATCGTTCGCAAAACATTAAGATAATTCACATATTCGCCCTGTGCATTTTCCGGTCTTAGATAAATATTGTTTGTATTGCTTTGGGTTACTCCACGCTGTGTTGCAAACATAAGATTAAACTGCCTAATATCAGTAAAGTTGGATTTCCCACATCTGGGGCAGGGTATTTTATTATCTATGATATACCCCAGCATTTCGGCCTGTGTCATGGCATCTGCATTCGCAGAGGTGTCAAAGGCGTTAATCAAATTATCGGCACGATGTCTGGTCTTACATTCTTTGCAATCCAGTAATGGATCTGTAAAACTGGACAAGTGCCCACTTGCTTCCCATACAGTGGGATTCATTAATATATCTGAGTCTATTTCATAGCTATAATCTCTTTTTTGAATAAAATAATATCTCCAAGCATCTTTTAGATTGTTTTTCATCCTTGTACCCAATGGACCATAATCCCAAGTATTTGCCAGACCGCCATATATTTCGCTTCCTTGAAAAATAAATCCATACTGATTACAATACGCTGCTAATTCTTCCATTGAAAACTTTTTCATTGTATCTACCTCCGTTTATTATTTTATAAAAAAAAGTCCACTCTAAGCAATTGCTTAGGGCGAACTTATATTTCACGTCCGTGGTACCACCTAAATTCAGGATATCCTGCACTTCATTACAACACGAGAATTTTTGAGAATTACTTCTTTATGCTGCTTTCCCTGATAACGGTGGAAGCTCCGTTGGTATCTACTCAGAAATCTCTTTTCAACCCACAGCTCAAAGGCGCCTTCTATGTCATTATCATAAAGATTCACACCAACCATCTTCTCTCTGATACAAAGGAATCGCATCCAATCCCTTTGTTATATTCTAATGAACATATACTATTCCTTGTCAAAGCCTTTACATTTTTTCAAATTTTAACACTAGATATATGGAAAGTCAAGTTACATTTCTATTATTGTATTCCGTTTTCTGATTCATTTATAGTATTGTATTCAACATTTATATTATTGTATTCAACAAAAATTCACATACATTTTTGGCAGCTTAATTTATTGCAGATTATAGGAGTATAACGCGGCAAGCATATATTTTATATATGCAAATAAGGCGTTTCGCAAACCTAATCGGTTAATATAAAATAGCCCTATATGCTTAATTTTATGGGATAACAGAATCTAACAGATTTATAATTCAATAAAATAATCCCGTACATTTTCAAGATAGGAGGAAATCCGTTCCTTATCCATACTGTAATATACTTTATTTGCATTTACCTCAGCTTTTAAAAATCCGATCTTAAGTAACGCATTTACGTGATACGAAATTGTTGCTGTAGATAAATTAAGCTCCTTTGCAATTTCTTTCCCATAACCCGGCTTTTTACTCACATATTCCAGAATATCAACCTTACTTTTATCACATAAAAGTTTACCAATATTAACGACATCTTCTTTTTTTAGCTTGTTCCCAACCAAAATAAAACGATTATCCAACATAACACTTATTCGAATAACATCACTACTCCGGCTTTCCACTTCATCAATCGATATGGTGACGCTAAAGGGAAAAAATATTAGTGGTACTACAATTGATCCTTTTTCACTATAACTCCAGGATACATTTATTTTCTCATTAATCGTATTTATTACATCGTCAGCTTTTTGATATTCCTTCCAGTATTCATAGAATTCCTGTTCTATTTCAGAAATCTCCTGGCTGTACTTACGATTAATAAGCTCCATTACTTCCGTCAGGATACTGAGAGCTTCCTTATAGTATATTTCTTGATTATTATATATTTTAATAGCTTCCCATTTCGCTTCTTTTTCATAAGGAGACGCTTCAATGAATGCAATCAAATCCGATATTGTTCTTAACTCGTCCCCCGAAGTATTCATCGCCTCTTCCATGTTAATTATCTTAGCATACTCTTTTATTTTCTGCTCATTTGTAATTGTATTGAAGCGCTCGCCATAGGATTGCAGATTATTATCGTAATTATGGTAATCCCAAAGGACGGCTAGTGCGCAATAGGTAGAATAATCCGTATTACGCTCTTTAAAGTAGTATTCAATTATATCTTTTTTCGCCTTTAGATTATCTTTTACATAATTATATATTTCGATTATAGTATCAAATCTTTTATTGTAACTTTCTATATTCAATTGATAATTATCTGCATATTTCGCCCTGTTTTCTTCCATACTATCTTTATTAATCCAATAATATAACAGCAAAAAGGCTTCATCCAGCAAATTAACATGTTGCGCTATCTCTATTTTCCTACCCATCTAATAATCCCTCCATCTTGTCTTCCTTCATAGTACGAAATCTCTTCTTATTACATAAACTGATGCAGATAATGACATCAAGTACACCCGCTACAAAAAATAATACAATCGTTGATACAACTCCTGCAAGAGCACTTACAATAAGCGAAACTACCGGAATTGCTGCTACACAGGTTGCACCAAATATTGCTGAGACTCTTGCCATATATGCGCTTTCAATATTTTTAACAAATTCCACACTGCATAAGCTACTAAATAGTGAAACAGCTATCCCAACCGCAAATGAGACCACGGATATAATTATATATAAGATTAATACTGAATCAACATAGTTACCAGCAAATACAAAGGTAAAGTAATACACAGCAATCGAATACCCACCCAAGCTCGCAATCGCATGTCTGCTTAATTTTCTACTGATATATGGATAGACGGTTGCGCCAATTATCATTCCCAGTGTTATTGATATTTGCAGCACCGAAAGCATTATTTCTCCTGCTCCTAAAACCTCTCTGACCAGTGGTGCCTGAAGACTGTTAAGGGGAACAAGAACTCCATTTAGAAACACCGCTAATAAAACAAAATAACGTAATACTGCCTTTTCTTTAAGGTAGGAAAAACCACCTTTCAAACTGTCTATATATTCCTTAGCATTAATTTTACCTTTTGTCAACTTTTCTTCCTTGACTTTTAAAGAAAGAATAATGAAGCCCGATACGAAGAACGTTGCCATATCAATATAAATGGCTATTGATACGGAAGATACAGCAATAATAATACCGGCAACACCAAGGCCAATAAGCTCTGTTATACTGCAGGCACTTGTACTTAACGATAATCCGAACTCATAATACTTTTTATCTAGAAGCTTTGGAAGCATTGCTGTTGAAGCAGGCCTTCTGAAGGCTTCTGCACACGATATTACAACTGTTCCTGCTAATAGTATCCATTGATTAAGAAATCCCATAATTAGTGCCGTTGCAACGAAACCAACACTTATTCCGCGGATGATATCAGTGGCAACCATAATATGTTTCTTGTTTTTTCCTTCGATGGCGGCTCCTGCAAATGGCTGTAAAAAAATAGTCGGTATTCGATTTACACCAAATATGATTGCAGACCAGGCTGCACTCTGTGTAACCTGATATACCAGCCAAGTAAATGCAATACTATCAATTGAGTCACCAAATCTGTTAATGATGTCTGCAATAACCGTTTTCATATACTCCTTCTGCTTGAATATATCTTTGTAACCAATCTTGTGATCTCCCATCGCTTAACTCCTCAATAAACATATTTTTCTTGTTAGATGAAATTCTAACATGTCGTTCTATTTATGTCAATTGTTTTGTTAGATGGTTTTCGAACAAATTGTTTTATATATACGAAACATAATTTCAAAATTTCCTGACAATTTCAACATAAAAAGACCTGTTCCAATTGAAACAGGCCATTCACATAAATCAACATCATAACAAATTATAAATTACCACATAAAGGCATCCCCTTTATTATCAATAAATATAGGAGTATCAGTACTATTTATATTTTTAAACAACTCAACCAACTGACAAGCTGCCTCATAAGGGTCTAGATGAGCCCTACTCCCACCCATGTCCGTCCTCATCCAACCCGGATGGACAGTAAGTACAACAATCTTATCCTTCCTCAGATAATTGGCAAGTAGCTTTGTGCCCATATTAAGTGCTGCCTTCGACATACAATAATCAAATTCCTTCTCTCTTTCGCAAGCACCAATACTTCCACTCTCTGAAGAGATATTAATAATCTTAGCTAAAGAACTATTTCTAAGGAAGGGTATAAACTCTTTTACAACTCTTAATGGGCCTAAACTATTTACATTATATACCGGTAGACAGTCATCAATATTTGCGTTTTCAAGAATTTCAAAGGAAGTAGAGTTATGAATTGCTGCATTATTTATAACAATATCAAGGCTTTTTGTATATTTTCCAATAAGGAAGGTAGCCTCATGTACTGAGTTTGAATCTGTAACTTCAAGTGTCACTGGTATCAGTGTATCCGGATATTCTTCTAGCAACATCCTTAATATTGGATTGGAGGTGTCCCTTACTCCTGCAAATACAGTCTCTCCGTCTTCAAGATATTTTCTTGTAAAACATAAACCAAGCCCTCTAGATGCGCCAGTGATTAATATAGTTTTATTCATGTCCTGTTCTCCTTTTAGTCCTTAAAAATATTATGAAATCAAAACTTTATTATCTAATTGTTTTTATTATATCCCCGATATCCCATCAAAACAATCCAAACATATGCACAGGTTTTTGGAATCATTAACATTCCCAGCATGGGAACCTGATCAACCCATAATACAACTGGAATATATAAACCAAAGCTAAGAACTATAGCTAACCACATGTATTTAAATTGATGGTCCATCTTTTCTTTGGCTTTTCTGTAGAACAAAACAATTATAATTATTCCCATAATCACAAATGGAATATTTCGATAAATTCCCCAGGTAACAGGTGCATCTGCACTAAGCCAGTCGTTTTGTGGTAATAAGCATAAAAATATTCGTACGGCCGCCAGCGAATATAACGAAAGGGATAAAATTTTACTATCATTTACGGCGTACCTTAACAAATAAATCTGGAATAATAATAAATAAAAAATTGTCATTGTAATTGAGGTGATTAATTTTCCAATTCCTAATACTGCAATTAGCGAATCCGTATTCATCACCCATAAGGCAGCCATTCTTGGTAGTAAATGAAATGCATCGCCACCTCCTAATACCACTGCCATAATACCAAGAAGTTTCCTTTCCTTATTTCCCATCGCATTTTTCATCATCCGAATACCGATGGTAATGACAAATACTAAATAAATACTGTCAAAAATAGTTTCCATCATTGCTTGCATAATCAACCCCCCATCTTATTTTAATAAAAGCAATATATCAACGCATCTTTTAAGGCTCTTTTTTAGTTTATTTATAGTCTTTTTTGTCTTTTTATCTTCTTTTTTATTATCTTTTATAGTTCTTCCTCTTAAGAATATTCGAACATATGTTTGACATTAATTTTACCCGATGATATAATAATCTTGTAATTCGAATGGGAAGCTCTTCGTTATTCAACCCATATGTTAATGTTACAACAAATAAGGAGATGTTATTATGATACATATCAATCATGATCACACACTAACCCTAGAAAATAAAATATTACTGATGCAGGAGGATGCTCGTTTTGATGTTGCCGATCCGCAGCTTTCTTATGGAACTACGCAATCGGAAGACGAGAGCATACCAGATCCCTCCATGTTCCAGGACATTCACGCAGCGCAAGCACCTCCTAAGGTTCCGAAGATTTTTCTTTCAAATAAATGTATCTTCAATTGTGCCTATTGTGGGTGTAGAGCAAGCCGTGATACGGATCAGAGATATTGCAACACCCCAAGTGAATTAGCCGAAATTGCATTACAGCAAGCAAAGGATAATGGTCATGGCATATTTATTACCTCTGCTATTTATCAAAATGCAAATTATACAGAAGAGATCATCATTGAGACACTTCGCATTCTCCGTAAGGAACTATTTTATAATGGATATATTCATGCAAAGATTATGCCAGGCACGGATCCACATTTAATAGAAAAGGCAGGTCAGTATGCAAACCGGTTAAGCGTTAATATTGAAGTGGCACAAAATGCTGGCTATGAGAGAGTTGCAAAGCAGAAAAATAAAGAGAATATATTAGTACCTATGCAGCACATAAGTAATTTAGTTCGAAATGCCAAACAATATAAAAGTAATGGCAATCCAATCCTTGCGAAATCCCAAACTACCCAGCTAATGGCAGGTAGCACGGAGGAAACCGACCGTACAATTATGAATTTATCGAAAGCCTTATATAAGAAGTACAACCTGAGTCGAGTCTATTATACCGCATTTCAATATGTACAGGAAGCGAAGGGTTATGAATTACCTTTCACTTCAACCCCTTTGTGGAGAACGAAGCGATTATATCAGGCAGATCGTCTTCTTCAGCTTTATGGTTTCACGCCTGAGGAGATTACTCCAGACAAGGTTCCGAACTTAACAGAATCAATGGATCCTAAGATGGGCTGGGCACTCCGCAATATCCATCTGTTTCCGGTAGAAGTCAATACCGCTGATTATGAGCAATTGTTACGTATCCCTGGTATTGGTCTCACTTTTGCTCAGAAGATTATAAGAGCCAGAAGATATGGAAAAGTTACTCATCAAACCCTGCGTAGGATAGGGGTAGTATTAAAGAAAAGTACCTACTTTATCACTTGCAATGGGAAGTACGAAGGTGGCGATATATTATCCCATCCTGAATTGCTTCATCAGATGTTTACGGAAGACTCTTCTAGCAAAGAAAAATGAAGGTATCTCTTAAATATATTATATTCCTACAACAATTTCTTGTACCTTCCTTCCTGTTTCTTGCATTTTAAAGCAATCTTCTATATAATGAAATAATAATAAATAATTAAACTACGAAAGGATTTATATTATGAATAAAGTGAAACGTACCGCTGCATTAATCGGTGTAGGATTAATACTTTCCATGTACCTAATCTCATTGATTTCTGCATTCTTTGCTACGGAACAATTTCCCGGATTATTTTTAGCCAGTGTTTTTAGTACTGTAGTAATTCCAATTATGATATATTTATTTATTACCCTATACAAATACATTCATAAAAATGACAAGCCAAAAACTAACGATAATACAACCACTGCTAATGGTTCTGACCCGGAAAACCGCCTTTAATCTTTTTGAAGTATTCTTGGATGTTAACTTCATATCCATTATCCGACGGAACATAAAATACTCTATCCTTGATTTCATCCGGTAAGTATTGCTGCTCCACATAATGGTTCTCAAAGTTATGAGCATATTGATAGCCTAGACCATGCCCTAATTTTGCTGCTCCTTTGTAATGAGCATCCATCAAATAGGCAGGAATTGTTGCTGTCTTCTCATTCTCCACGACCTTCATTGCTTCCCCAATCGCACACACAGCGGAATTGCTTTTCGGCGCGCAGGCTATATATGCTGCCGCCTGTGCCAGAACAATCTGTGCCTCCGGCATTCCTAGTCTCTCCACCGCTAAGGCTGCTGAGGTCGCAACTACCAGTGCATTAGGATCAGCATTGGATACGTCCTCTGAAGCACAAATCATAATCCTTCTAGCGACAAATGCAACTTCCTCACCGGCATACAACATTCGTGCAAGATAATAAATAGCTGCATCCGGATCAGACCCTCTCATACTCTTGATGAAAGCTGATATTGTATCATAATGGTTATCCCCATCTTTATCATATTTTAAGACTCTTTTCTGGATACATTCGGATGCCACTGAAAGTGTAATGTGAATTACTCCATCCTCTGACCTTTCTGTGGTAAGAACACCAATTTCCACTGCATTTAAAGCTGCTCTGGCATCTCCATTCGCAATATCAGCGAGGAATTCTAATGCATCCTCCTCCATTACAGCATTGTAAACTCCAAGTCCTTTTTCACGGTCACAAACCGCTCTATTTAATAATATTTTAATATCCTCTTTATCGAGTGGCTTTAACTCAAATATAATCGAGCGTGACAATAACGCAGAATTCACTTCGAAATATGGATTTTCTGTTGTTGCACCAATCAGAATAACTGTGCCATCCTCTACAAACGGTAGTAAATAATCCTGCTGCCCTTTATTAAAACGATGAATTTCATCAATAAATAATATCGTTCGCTTTCCATACCCTGCCAGATTATTCTTTGCTTCTACCACGACAGCTTCCATATCCTTTTTTCCAGAGGCTGTTGCGTTAATCTGAGTGAAGATGGAACTTGTTGTATTTGCAATAACCTTTGCAAGGGTCGTTTTGCCGGTTCCCGGCGGTCCATAGAAGATAATGGAACTTATTTTATCTGCCTTAATTGCGCGGTAAAGCAGTTTATCCTTCCCAATGATATGGCTCTGTCCCACAACTTCCTCTAAAGTAGATGGACGAAGCCTAGAAGCTAAAGGTGCTTCCTTCTTCATATTGCTATCTCTCATATAATCAAATAAATCCACAGTAAACACCTCCTTGGTGATGTTTTTCATTTATGGTAAACTCATCTTCCTCCCACTAAATAACGTGAAGTAGCTAAACAACTTTAAATAACTAAACTACTTAAAAGTAGCTAAACAACTTAAAACAGCTACAGCTACTTTAAGCAGTTGAAGTTACTAAAACAGCTACAGCTACTTTAAGCAGTTGAAGTTACTAAAGCAGCTACAGCTACTTAAGAAGAATTTCTTAGGTAAAGTCTTGAAATCTTACCTATAATGTGCATAATAAATAGGGTAAGAACGCATTATACGAAGTTATTCTCAGAACTTGGAGGCAAATTATGAAAATCCCTAAGGATCCATATATATTATTAAGCTATATCAACACCAAATTACGCGATGAGAATCGCGATTTAGATGGTTTATGTCAAAATTTAGAGCTTGACCGTGACCAAGTAGAAGCCACTTTATCTTCGATTGATTACACGTATGTTAGTGAATTGAATCGTTTTATTGCGGTGATGTAGCTACTTTTTCTCGTTTCATCTTTCTTTTAGCAATGATTGCTCTAATAAGCCAGAGTAAAAAGATACCTGTGACTGCTCCTGCTGTATCCAATAATACATCTCTTATTTGTCCGCTTCTTCCCTGTACCATTGTTTGATGAAATTCATCTGTAGCGGCATAAAGACCAGCGAATATTATCGGTGCAAGTAACCACCAGATTCTCTTACGCTTCCACACAAAAAAGTGAAAGGCAATTGCACAAGCTAGAAGTGCATATTCTGTAAAATGTGCACTTTTCCTTACAACATGATCAATGACGTTTAATTTTTCAGTTCTCAACTCGATTTCATATTGAGTATCTGATACATTTTCATATACATTTAAGATCGTATTGGCAATTACTAAACTGCTCTCATCAGATGCGGCAGCAGGTTTCGAAGAAAATAAGAATATCATTCCCATGATTAATACCGCTGGAAACCATGATATATATTTAAGTTTCATAAAAGCCTCCATAGAAATATATTTTTTATTAATCTATATTTTAAAATATCAAATATATTTTATGATACCATATTAGGCAGTATAATAGCAATATTACATTATAATGAAAGCGGAATGAGGAATCTACAAGCTTGCTTGAAGATTCCGATTGGAGTAACAAGATCATGAACATGCTATTTGTTCATGATATAATGAAAG
>JAQSYO010000099.1 GCA_029256105.1 Herbinix sp. | reverse complement strand
GATGGTTGCTTCACGATAATCTCCTATTTCCATGAAATACTCACCCAGTTCATAGCATACTTCTGATGTTCCCTTACCATCTGCGATATTTCGCAGACTATACTTCATAAAACCTGTAGAATCCTTACTTAGGCGATAGCATTTGACAAGAACGCATTCATAAATCTTGCGTTCCCGCTCACTGCATTCCTCGTGCTCTGCAAAACCTTTAAAATACTCCAGCGCATCGGTAAAATCCTTCTCTCCACCTGCAATATACAATTCCCTTGCATACATCTCATATAGCTTGGGAGATAGCTTTCCTTCTCTCTTGATTACTCTAAGAAAGGTCTGAAAATCTCTTCCCGCATGATTGGATACCGGCATATGTAAAATTACGATATCACTGTCATATATAACTGGAGACAGGGCTACGCTTTCATGAAGCGGTTCAACCCAACGGAAGCTGCGTAGGCGCTTGTACAATTTCGGCCGGTATTCCACGTTAAAATTATAGGTCGTATTAAAGGCTAACTGATTCGCATATTGCATTTGAACAATTTCAATTTCCGGCAACAGGTTCTGCTTTAAGAGCAGAAGCCGTTGCCGATTTTCTTCATCAATTACCTCGTCAGCATCTGCTACGTAGATATAATCCATCGTAGCCTTCGTAAAGGAGTAGTTTCTTGCTGCTGAGAAATCATGGATCCAGGTAAAATCGTAAATCTTATCTGTATACCGGGTTGCTATCTGTTTTGTAGCATCCGTGGATCCTGTATCAACAATGATAACTTCATCTGCAAAACCCTTCAAAGAATCTAAGCATCTGCTTAGAACTTTTTCTTCATCCTTTACAATCATACACACACTGACGGTTATCATCATTTCCTCTATTCTGCCGCCAGCGGCGACATTGTTTATATTAGGGAAGCAATTTAATACAAATAGTTACGAAGTTTCTTCCCAATTTATTATGGTGTAATTAAACTTGATGTTATTTTAATACTCTTGTATTTCATAATATATCGATTGGTATCATTGGTAACTTCATATATTGTAATATACTTGTCTGCAGTTATTTCGGGAATAACTACTCCTGAGGTGAAGGCAGAGCCTGTACCTGTGGGCAATTTATCCTGTGTATTCTTGCCTGTTTCAGCTGTATCACTGATTACATATACTCTTGTATTTCCTACTCCAACCGTGGTAGCCACAGTAATTACAGTGCCCTTTGTCGTTCCAGGTGCTGCAGTCGCTGATAAAGTAGTTGCAGGAGTAGGACTTTGGATTGTAAGTTTAATCGAAGTCTTATCAATGGTACCGTTCATATATGTAATAGTAATTGCTCGATTATAGCAGTTTGTCATAGCTTTTAGGGAAGTATCTAATAAGGTTACAGTCAAGGTGCTAACACCGTCTGCATCAGTTGATGTTGTGGGCGGTGCAAAGCCAATTTCTTTGGTTCCAAGTTTAATATTCTTGATTTGTGTCTCAAATGGCTTTCTACCCTTTTCATTCAATGTAACATTGAAGGTAATTGATCCGGAATATTCCTTTGTAAAGGTATAGTTTGCCTTTGTTATAGTTGGAACAGAAGGATACTTAATACCGGCAAATTCGTAAGTAGACGCTAACTCATAATCAACTGCACTGGTTGTTCGTGTTGCTGCCTTGGACAATATCTCCTTTTGTCTTACATAGATTATTCCGCCATCCACTGCCTTGCTAGCTAAAATCTTAACCTCCGTACCCTTTGTAATGGATGACCACGTAACATGGTCCATCTCAAAGAAATCATTTGGTTTAACAATACAGTATTCATAAGGTACCGTCAATGAAGCCGAAGGAATGGTAATCGTCATATTCTTCGTTCCGATATAACCAATATAAATATTTTTATCTGCTGCGGTTGTTCCGGCAGGTACCGCTTCTACCTTAATTGTACCACCTAAGGTACGTTGCGCTTTTAAGGAAATCTCTGTAATCTTTGAAGCTGCTGCCTTGCCGGTGGAATAATCTCTGATTTCGAATTCCATTGCAGGGAATGCTTTTGCTGCTATTGTACCATCAATGAGTGATGTTACGCCAGCAATTGTTATCGTTTTATTCAAAACTTTCGAAAGAGGTAATGTTTTTATTGTTCGATCGGTAACTTGAATCCAAGAAGCAGGACTTTGTGCCACTCCATCAATAGATGTTACTCTATACTCTTTACCATATCGAATATCCGCTGTAAACTCTTCACCATCAATCCCAACTACGACTGGTGATGTTTTCTTCGCAATCTTAACCTTTACCTCGCTGCTGACACGTCGCCCAGTAGTTCCATCTACTATATGCGATGCAGTTTCCACATCATTGATAGCCTTAATGCGGAAAAAGATATAGGTTCCTTTTACCTGAAATTTCTCCAGGTCGTATTTTTTCAAGGATGAAGAATCCGCCCAGCGTCCTCCATCTCCCTTTTTCCATTCCAGATCATTAAAGGTAATTGGATTAACACCTCAGAGGACATGATGTTGACAAGTGAGGCAATTGTATCATTGATACTTAAATTATTCACATTTGTATAATTGATGGATATTTCCAATTTTTTAGTTCTTTCATTGATTGTAATTCGAGCCTGAGTCTGATCTTCTTCCCCTTTAATTTTGAGAATATTATCTGTCGTAGGTGACAGCCAAGAAAAATCAATCATGGTTACGCCACCGGCCTCTGCGTCCATAATCTCCCAGTTACCCTTTGCTGCTTCCGTCTCCGTAGCAAAATATATGCGCGAATTACTGTTATTGTTAACGTAAATATTCTCATTGTCATAATCAACTTTCTGAATTGTTACCGGTGTTGCTGCAGCGAATGCTTTTTGCTCTGGTAGCAAAAGTACTCCAATGAACAATAAACATATGCATACGAATACTTGAGACCATTTAATACTTTGCTTTATCATACGTATTCCCTCCTTAAATAACAATAATAAGTAACTTTAAGCTTCTTTATAATGAGATCATTAAACATAATATATATTATATCGGTTATATAAAGTTTAATCATTAGTAATTTCAATAATAAAACATTCAGCTCATTTTCTTAACTGAATTTATCGAATTTTCACTCCACTGCTGTAGGTTATAGAGAGATCG
>JAQSYO010000098.1 GCA_029256105.1 Herbinix sp. | reverse complement strand
AATCATGTAGAGCATTATATAGTCCATCCATCTCCTCTAGATCTTTCTCAGTTGCACGCTCAATGTAGTAAGTTTCATTTACCATAATTTTATTTGTAACGTCCTTCATTAAAATATCCCCCTAAGTTATAAAATAAAAAAACTGATAAACTTAATAAACTGATCCGCTCAAACAAATAGAGGGGAAGTTCAATTAAAATATCAGGTTTTCTAGTTAATTATAAACTCTATAATTGTAGGACTTTCTTCTTTTTATTAATATAAATTATCATGCCATTCTTGATGCAAAAAGTTGCAGGTACATTTCTTAGTAGCCTCTTCCACTGTTATTTTCTCATCGTTGCTTAAAATCTCACATAAATAGCGGCAAACATTTTTGATTTCTTCAATAATGTGGCTTTGCTTATATATTATCTTTCCATGACCTGGTATAAAGGCATATTTACTGTATTTCCTCAAATTGTGCACAGAAATATATAGATTAATAATATCATTTTTCGTAATCCGAGGTAAAACCGGCTCCCCTGTATTAGAAAAAATCATTTCATCCGCCACATATAAGAATTCCTCATTAATTTTAACCAGTAGGGTACATAAGGAATGCCCCGGATTTTGGATCATCTCAATCTTATGATTACCAAATTCTAATGTCAGGCTTTTGTCCACAAGAATAGTAGGATTATAGTAATGTTCACACTGAGGAGTCAACAAATCTATGGTCTGCATATAATGGCTGCTGCCATATACTGTAACGTCGGGCAATATCCCCAGCCCTTGCATATGATTATTATGAAAGTGAGATATGATAACTTTATCTATTGTTATCTTACTTTCTTCAAGGTCATTCTTTACTTCTTTGGTTTGCTCTTCAAGGCCGGTGTCAATAAGAACCGCCCTGTCATCATTAATTATTGCTATGATATTGTTACCAATATTTTGTTGTATTTTTGGTTCAAAGATATATTGGATGATTCCTTGAGACAATTCGATTTTCTTCATTTGTTCACCCTGCCCACACGATAGTTGTTTGCACAAATTATAATTTTGCTTAATATTAACTTTATATAAGAGTCTTACCCTATTCACACATAACCTTCCCGGGGTAATAAAACGTGTGATATGAGTAAATGCCTACTACGTAATGTTATTTCAAATCACACGGAAAGTCAATAATATGCTTGTATCGTACTATGATACAATATACCCAGAAATCGACATTTTTAGTTATTTTATCACTACTCTTGTTTATTTTTTATAAAAATTTTATATCTTTGGAACCTTTAATATTCCAAAAGTTCCGTGAAATACATGGCTGCCTTCCCTTCTTTATTCGTTACTGCAGCAACATAAGTATAATTGTTATATTCTCCTTCTGCAAAATAATGTTTGAGACACTCGCTTGCGGTAAAGGGCATTTCCAGATGGAACAGCTGATCAATATCGACCCACTGTAATTCGCCTTCATTACTTACGGGTGTTATCCTTGGTTTCTCTTTGAATTCACCAAAATAATAATAGATTTGTCGCACTTCACCTTTGATATTACATAATGCTATGTATTTTAAGGAAATATCTTGAATCTCATTTTCCTCGATGCCCATCTCTTCCTTGATTTCACGGAGAACACATTGCAGGGGATGATTTAATTCATCCTGTTCAAAATGTCCACCTCCCGTACCTATCCACATCGGATTATCGAATATTCTTGACCCAATTCGTTTAAGCATAAGTATCTGATTATCATACTTAAGATAAATCGTAGCCAAGTTACGCAATACAGTCTCCTTCCTTTCATAGTTCTCCTTAAGTAATTCATAGTCTACAAAGGATTGTAAAACACCAACCTGATCCTGCCAGGCATTATAATTAACTTTTACTTTCTTAAACCCAATTTTTTCATAAACATGCTGCGCTCTCGTATTCTTTAAGTTAGTATCCAAAATGATCTTCTGAACCTTCCTCTTATGAAATAAATATTCAATCAGTAGTTTTATTGCTTTTGTTCCGTATCCTTTTTCTTGGTAGGAAAAGTCACAGATCTTAATTCCTATTTCTGCGATATCGTTTTTGATGCGAAAGCTCATCTCACCGACACAGGAAGAATCAATTTCAATTATGATTCTACGGTGGTTGTCGTTCTCATTTTTTATATGTTCAATGATTTCATCTTCATTGGTATTAAGCCCTTTTGGAAAACCCGCATGCTCCATAACTTTTCCGTCATTCCACCATTTGCAGAGATGCTTTGCATCCAAAATTGTGGCCGTTCTAAGTGCTAAATTGTCCTTAATTGCTATGTATATTCCTGCTTTCATTTGTATTGCAGCGTTTTCCGAATTGATACTATTATCGTCCATTCCAATTCCCCTTCGTAATATCGGTTAATTTAAAACCTCTGATTTATTCTTTTGTATTTCCTTTTTATGCCTATTGTACCTAATCAAAGCAAAAGTTTCAAGCATGTTAATCTCCATTCTGCCGATACACCGCGAATTAAAATTCATAACGTGAATTTTAATTCGCGTTATGAAATAATCTTGATTTTTCATACTAACCTACATGATGCCGCTACGCGGCATCTCCAATAGCCCGGAAGAACAAGGAGTGAGCACCACTGTGCGAACTTCGCAGTTCTTCCCGT
>JAQSYO010000097.1 GCA_029256105.1 Herbinix sp. | reverse complement strand
TGCTGATTTAAGAGCTAACTTTGAAGGTGAATGTTCTGAAGTTGGAATGTATTTAGCAATGTCTAGAGTAGCTTTTAGAGAAGGATATCCTGAAGTTGGCTTATATTATGAAAAGGCCGCTTATGAAGAAGCTGACCACGCATCAAGATTTGCTGAATTACTTGGTGAAGTAATTACTGACAGCACAAAGAAGAATCTTGAATTAAGAGTTGCAGCTGAAAATGGTGCTACTGCAGGTAAATTTGATCTTGCAAAACGCGCAAAAGCTGCTAACCTTGACGCTATCCATGACACAGTTCATGAAATGGCAAGAGACGAAGCTAGACACGGCAAAGCATTCAAAGGCTTATTAGACCGTTACTTCGCATAATTTTACTTATTCCAGTGTATATATAACTCCCCAAATATATGTACCTCTCCGTATATAGTTATTTAACCTAAAAAAAGAATCGACTACCCCAAAGTCGATTCTTTTTTATTTTATATATTTTACATTCTGCTAAAAGGTTACCTCATTCACATACAATTCATTTGAGGATTAAAAGTCTTTCCATATTAGATTAGACTCTTAATCCTCAATTATAGTATTACTATAAGTTATTTGCGATTCGCAGGTTCGATGTTAATGCTCTTACCCTTAATCTTTGCATCTTTCATGACTTGAATTACTTCTGATGCATATTCTCTTGGCACTTCAACAAATGTATATTTATCATACATATCGATGCTTCCGATTAATTTACCCGGCATTCCGGTTTCTCCGGCAATAGCGCCAAGGATATCTCCCGGTCGGGTGTTTTGTTTCTTGCCTATATTGATGAACAGACGAACCATACCTTCTTCTGCACCGGTATCACCGTAGTCCTCATAACTTGCTTTTTCTTCTGACTGCCCGTTATCTTCACCCATAGCCATCTTTAAAAATGCTGCTGCTACGTCTAGAGAGGTAAAATCTTCTGCATTAACACGTGCTTCAATGATATCAATCATCTTGCTTAAGTCTTCTGATTGGATCATATTTGTTACACGTTCTAATATCTTTTCAGCCTTAACAGCAGTTACATCATTTACTGATGGAATCGGCTGTGCGATAATTTTCGTTTTACAATATTTTTGAATGTCTCTTAATTTATATACTTCTTTACCAACAACTAAATTAAATGCTCTTCCAGTTCTTCCCGCACGTCCTGTTCTTCCGATACGATGTACATAATACTCATCATCCTGGGGAACATCGTAGTTAAATACTGCTTCAACATCATCTACGTCAATTCCTCTTGCTGCAACATCAGTAGCAACCAATATTTCAGTCTTACCATTACGGAAGCTGTTCATAACCCGGTCTCTCTGCTGCTGTTTTAAGTCTCCATGTAGTCCGTCTGCAAAATATCCTCTACCTTGTAATGCACTAACTAGTTCATCTACCTGTCTTTTGGTGTTACAGAATACCAAAGATAATTTCGGATTGTAAATGTCTAAAAGTCTGCATAATACTTCTTCCTTGTTCTTAGCATTTACTTCATAATAGTATTGTTCAATCTTAGGTACCGTTAATTCCTTTTTCACTACCTTAATGATTTCTGCATTCTTCTGATAAGTTCTTGCAATATCCATAATTGGTTTTGGCATAGTGGCAGAGAATAATACTGTTTGTCTTTCTTCCGGAACATCTTTTAAGATTGTTTCAATGTCTTCGCGAAAGCCCATGTTAAGCATTTCATCTGCCTCATCCAGAACAATCATTTTAACGTCGTCAAATTTAACGGTCTTTCTTCTCATATGATCCATTACACGGCCAGGAGTTCCGATAACAACTTGGGTTCCTGCCTTTAGTGAACGAATTTGCTTTGATATTTCCTGTCCACCATAAATAGGTAATACCTTGATACCGTGAAGGAATTTTCCTAATTTTCTTATTTCATCTGCAACCTGAATTGCAAGTTCTCTGGTAGGACATAAAATTACTGCCTGTAATTGTTTGTTTTTCGGGTCAATTAATTGTAATAAAGGGATACCAAAAGCTGCCGTTTTCCCGGTTCCGGTTTGGGCCTGCCCAACAATATCTTTACCGGATAAAATAACCGGAATGGCACTTGCCTGTATAGGAGATGCTACTTCAAATCCCATATCAACAACTGCTTTTAATATTGGTTCACTAATGTTTAATTCTTCAAATCTTACTGTTTGCATAGATAGATTCCTTTCTTTTTCCTGAATATCTTTTATTATTTTATCCTGCGAGGCTTAATATAATTTACCTTAACCATCAGTTCAAATTATTTTCCGCATACCCCGCTAAGCATCAGCAAAAAGATAGTAATCTCTGGTAATGAGAAAACCCATGAAAAAAGCTCTAGGTCTTAGGACAAAGAGCTAACATATAACATAATTAATTAATTTATATTATTTAAAACGAATCCTTCGCTTTTTGATGCTTATCCAGATAAATATTCAGTCTGTATTATATCATGACTCTCTTTATGTGTCAAACGATTTCTATCATTATTTGTATTATTTGAATAATTGAAACTATTTATTAAATTCATGTAATTTTTAGAACAAAGAATGTGACTTGGCACATACCTGGTCGAGCGCGGCCAGCAAAGCTGGCATATACTTTACGTGCGAGTGTGCATCCTGCCGGTCGGGCTTTTTGATTAATAGGG
>JAQSYO010000096.1 GCA_029256105.1 Herbinix sp. | reverse complement strand
TTATGCTGATTGGTTCTTGAACCTCCTTTAAAACATAACCATTTCTATTCGTAACCTTCTCTAATATCCCATGATTGGAATAGTTTGTAACATAGTATTGATAACTCAGTAATAAAACAAATACAACTAATATAATTGCAACCGATATTTTTCTTTTCATACCATACCTCATTTAATCAATCATCCAGTTCCATCTTACCGCTTGTATATTATTAACATAATAGTATCATAATGTATTCGATGTCTTATACCGTGCACCCACTTCATTTCTTTATATATTATAGTGATACAAATCTATATATAAACCTCTGTAGAAATAAATCAGTATTTCATCTGTCATTCATCGGATTTAAGCCCTTTATAACATTGCATTAATCCAATTATAAGGAGTAAGGCTTCTCCATACCCACCCATACTACTATCATTACTGATTATAAAAGCTCCTGCAATAAGAATTAATGCGATACCGAATAATATTCTTTTTAATCCTTTCATATCACTTACCTCTTTATTTAATTTCTGTTTGCTTTAAATCAAAATGTTAAGGTTAAAATAAATATATTAATCCACATGAATTCTCTTCAAATATTCCGGTATATCAAGATAACCAAAGTATTTCTTTAATATGTATAGGTCGAGTTCAAGTCCATCATTACCAACCAATATTTCATTGATTAAGAATTCTCCCTTCTTCTCATCCATAGCGAGTCCTCCATTGATAAATACCGTAAAGGGCGAATATCTTTGTATTGAGTCATATATGTCAGCAACTGATTTATGAAGGTCCAGATGAACGCGAGGGCGCCAATCCACTATTTTATTGTCTATCTGATACATTCGTCTGGGGACCGCTCCGACAAAAAGCTTAATGTTATTAGAAAACACCATCCCTTCCCGCTTTGACGCGACGGGAAGTGCTATTCTTATGCCATAAGCTTGAAAACATTTTGGTATATAATGCTTTTCTCCATTATATGTTATCTCTTCTGTATCTTCAAAATCCAGGTCAATCACCTTCACATTATATCTACTAATAATATCAGTCAACCCTGCCTGCTCCAGATTTACAGCCAAATATCCGTTCGCACTCTCTGCAATAGCGCAGGTACCGTTATTTGCATAGATATATTTTATTAATTCCGATAATAAGAATGGATCTGTTCTTGGATGCCCCGGTGCTGCCGGCCGAGATAGATTAATCTTGACTAAAACTGATTTTTCACGCATTATTTTATTCGTCAGTCCGAATTGATCCAATATGAAAGCTAAGTCATATTGTTTTTCACATGACAAAATCATAATTATCCCCCTTATAATTCAATCCAGAATCTTTGTTCAATAATCCCTTCCATTTCAATTTCGTTTTCTAAGATTCCCCCATTATTTATGATACTTTTCGCAGAGCCAATATTTTCTTTATCACATACCATTATTACTTTGTAAATACCAAGGCTTCTACATTCCTCTAATGCCAAACCGATCATCTTTGTAGCATAGCCTTTCCTTCGTTCAGATGGTCTGATTCCATCCCCTACTTAACACAGCACCTCTTCTATTCTTCTTCTCCATATCATATGATCAGCATCCTTACCCCAATAATTTTTGAAATGATATTGGGGCTCTCCTAACTTTTTCGTCCATATTCTCTGTGCAATTTTATACCCACTATCCAGACAAAATTCTTCGATACCATCATTTTTCATTTCTGCTAATAACGAGAAAAACATCCTGCTACCGATCCCTCTCCTCTGATAATCGGGATGTACAAAAACCGTCCCTATCTCTTTTATGTCTTTCAATTCCCCATTGGTACAGGTTAATATCAAATCATTCGACGGTCCATATTCAGCAGATGCTACAACCATGTTTTTATCTTTTGCTATAAGGAAACACCTGTTTTTTCCTGCACTTTCAAAATCTTGGTCTAGACAGCGTCGCTTATCTTCGATTTCATTGTTTAGTGTTTCTACTAATTCTGATATATCATTTTTCTCAAATGTATCGATTAAGACATTTCGGAAGAATTCATTCAATAATTCTCTATCCTCAATTTTCGCCCTTGTAATATCAATATCTAACATAGAATAATTTCCTCCTCAGCTTATTATTACCATTTATTACTCGGTTGATATCGATTGTATACTTATCATATAAGTTAAAAACATCCAGTGTATAAGTTAAATTTGATAGGCTCAAACAATATTTACCAAACCTCATAATGTAACTTAGAACTATCGAACCTATCTTCTTGCTTCCTAACTTCACCTTTATGCCCAATTACCACCATTCCTACTGGTACGATATGTTCTGGTAAAGAACATATTTTTGTTACCTCATCCGTAAGATGTGTGATAGGATATAACCCACACCATACCGCTCCAAGTCCAATACCATGCGCTGCTAAGAGTATATTTTGAATGGCTGCCGAACAATCTTCTATTAAAAATCCTGTCGTTGTTTGTTTTTTCTTATCACCACATACTATAATACAGGCTTCTGAATTAGGAAGCATTTTCGCATATGTGTGAACTTTTGCTATCCTTTCCATATTACTTTTATCTCTTAATATCATAAATTCCCATGGTTGATAATTATGTGCCGATGGAGCTTGGAAGCCGGCTCTTATTACAGTCTCCAGCTCTTGATCTGTTAGGGGTTCACCCGTAAA
>JAQSYO010000095.1 GCA_029256105.1 Herbinix sp. | reverse complement strand
AGATAATATGCCATAAAAGATAGGGCGGACTGCTACGTAACAAATGTTGTTATAAAAATTCATTCATAGTATAAGCTAGAAGGAGGATAGTCAATAATTGACCATCCTCCTTCTCTGCATTATAATTTTTTAGTCCCTATAACTTTTTGAATTATATTCACTTGCTAAGGCATTTGTATTTCTTATTATAATATGCATAGCAACAAATGGACCAATCCCACAAATAAACGCACCAAAAATCATCCATAGCAGAATTGTAGTACCATTTTCCTGAAATTTCAGATCATATTTTGGTGCATTTTCGGCCAAACGATTACTTTTAACTTTCATATATACCTTCCATAATATGGTTGTGTTTGTGTATAAATACACTATATATGATTAATCTTTTCCTATCAATATAGTTTTCCAATGGTTAAATTTCTGCAATAATTTTTCCCATTTCACTCGTATCATAGCCACCAATATTCCCAAACTCTTTCTTAAATTCAGCAGAACGAATAATCTTAAGCATAATATCTATCTCAGGCGTATTCATTGCTTCTTTCTTAATAACCAACTCATATCGTTCTTTTTGAATTGGTATAAACTCTATATTCTCTACCTGCCTTGCAATCTTCTCGTTACCAATTGCTACATCTACATCTCCACTGCTAACGGCACTTGCCACTCTCAAATGTGCGAAAGTTTCATTGAAATAACCATTAATCTGGCTTGCTCTAATGCCAAGTAGGCGAAGATTCTCATCTAATAAAACTCTAGAACCTGCTCCCTTTTCCCTATTAATCATCACCACATCACCTCGCGCCAAGTCACTCCATGTATTAATATTCTTTGGATTACCTTTTGCCACATAGAATCCTTGCATTCTGCAAGCCAAATGAATAATAACTGTTGGTATACCCGGGAGCATTCTTCGCACATAAGGAATATTATACTGATTCATATCACTGTCCCACAAATGTGCAGAGGCTACCTGAACTTTATCCTGATATAAAGAGATAAGGCTATCATAGCTTCCAATATATGCTCTTAGCGCAGGTACTCCATTTAATCTTAGATAATTTGAAAGAATATCTAGTATTACATCTTGTCCGCAAATAATAAAACTGTTACTTGCATCGGGATTACTAAAAAGCAGGTCACTCCTATGTAAGTTGTTTTGTTCTATATTAACACTAGAATGACGTGTCTTTGATTTCGAAATGTAATCATCCACATCATCCTGCGTAAATCGAACTTTTCGTCCTACTTTATAAGATTTAATTTCACCTTTTCGTATCAAATCATAAATTGTACTTTTACTAACATGTAAAATTTCAGCTACTTGTTGAGTAGATAAAGCCTTGTTTCGTTCCATCGTGAGCCTCCTGGTATATATCTTCTAGTACCATTATATATTATTTCGTACATTTATTGCAATATAGAAACAGAAATATAGCTCATTATATTGACATTCTAAATTAAATTCAATATAATTTCACCTTAACAGCACGAACAGAGTCGTTCCATGATTTTTTCGTACTATTTCATATTATTTCAAGCAATATGAAAAATGAAAATCATAAGGTGTATATAAATAGCAAAAATTATATAAGGAGTAATCTATGAAAAAAACAAAATCAATAACACTTTCTTTAGGAATTGGTGCCCCTGTGGGTTGCTTGGGCGGCTTAATGGGACTTGGAGGCGCAGAATTTCGACTCCCATTTTTAGTAACTTTATTTAAAAAGTCAGCAAAGAAAGCGGTAGCATTAAATATGTCTATCAGCCTAATAACAATACTATCCTCTATCTACTTTCGAATTTCAAAAATAAATTTATCCGCTTTAGAACCTTATCTGATTGTTATGGTAGCAATAATTGTAGGTTCTATGACAGGTGCCTACTTTGGGGCCGGGCTTTCACAAAAAATATCAGATGCCCTATTTAAAAAGGTATTACTTATCCTCTTAATTGTTATGGGCTGCATTTTGATTTTGGAAGGTTTTTTACCATTTGAAGCCATGGGAATTCCGTTTGGCAACACTGGAATTAAAATTATTGTAGCTGTACTTTGTGGAGTAGGAATCGGCATTATCAGCAGCCTTCTTGGTGTGGCCGGTGGCGAAGTTATTATTCCGACTTTGATTTTGATCTTTGGTCTCGATGCAAAATTAGCAGGTACTGTTAGCTTACTAATCAGTCTTCCCACTATACTTATTGGTATCAGCCGACACGCCAAAAATCACATGTATTCCGAAAGAGCCGAATTCAGTGACTTAATTATTCCTATGGGCGTTGGATCTATTGTCGGTGCACGTATCGGAGCTTTACTTGTAGATTATATTTCTTCCGATTTACTTAAACTTCTTCTTGGCGGATTACTTATATTCTCAGCCATTAAAATATTTAAAGATACGGATAAATAATTTTTAAAGAACTTCTATTTTAAAAATCGCAAATCAACCCCGGCTCAAGGTGAACCGGGGTTGATTTTACTATCGGTGCAAAAAGTACCGCCAAAAGCATCATTACTGCCCCTATAAATACCCGGTTTTTCCTGAATGACCTTTTTTTAATCTTATCTATATAATTCACGCAATCCTCCTAAAAAATAAGCGAAACTAATAAATATTATGAATAAGCTATACAGCTTATACTACTTAGCATAATCTAATTCAATATCCAATTCACATTTTCCAATA
>JAQSYO010000094.1 GCA_029256105.1 Herbinix sp. | reverse complement strand
AACTTCTGTAGCTGTATTAGGTGCAATAAGCTGATTTACCAACTCAATTACCTTTTCTTCATCCACTCCATTTTTCTCTAATACCTTGGAAGCTACCCCATCTGCTTCTATTAATCCAATTAGAAGATGTTCCGTTCCAACATAGTTATGTGATAGCTTATAAGCTACCTCGGTAGCAAATGTGATAGCTGCTTTTGCACTTTCTGTATATCGCTCGTTCATAATAACCTCCTTAACTGATAGCATAACCAACTTACTAAACCAAATTAGTATTAGTTTCTACCATTATACTCAATTTATTTCAGGCAATTTACCTCGAATATAATCTGCCCTGATTTTGTCTCGTTGTATTGACCCAATATTCTTATCCTGGTGGCTCTGCAGATTACCGGGTTGTATCTCCATCATTAATTCATGGACATTGAACTCTTCCTTAGCATGAATTAATTCCATATCTATTCCAAGTTTTAATTGGGCCAGCAGTGTCATTGCATCCCCTGAAGTCAGCTGTCTTGCATATCGCATGATACCATAAGAACGATGTACTTTATCTTCCACTTCATCGTAACTATTGGTTAGTATATATTCCCGTTGCCTTCTCTCCTGCTTCATTACCTGTTCAACAATTCGGTTTAGACTTTCTATAATCTCTCTTTCTGTACTTCCTAAGGTCTTCTGGTTAGATATCTGATACAGACTGCCAACGCTTTTTGTTGCCTCTCCATAGGTTCCTCGTAATGCAATTCCATACTTTCCTAGCTCTTCCGTTAATTTTCCTACACGTCCAGCTGCTGTTAATGCAGGGAGAAATACCATGTAGGATGCTCTAAGTCCCGTGCCTACATTTGTAGGACAGGAAGTAAGATAGCCGTATTTTTCATGAAATGCATATTCAAATATTCCACTTGTTACATCATCTACCTTATTGGCATTACGAAATGCTTCATTCATATTCATGCCGCCAGTTACTGACTGAATTCTTAAGTGGTCTTCTTCATTTATCATAATACTTATTTTTTCATCTTCAGATAATATTAAGCCGGTACTTTGTTTTTTATCTGTTAGTAAGGGACTAATAATATGCCTCTCTACCATTGCAGTCTTATCGATTTCTGATAAAGTATTCACATTACTGCTATTATACTTTCTCTCAGTTTGAAGTTCCAGGGTTTTACTTGCTTCTTTCACTTCATTTACCAATTCTACTGCCTGTTCCTCTGATAATTTAGCCGAAAACGGATATTTTCTCAAATTACGTGCAAGCCTTATTCTGCTGGAGATAACAACATCACTATTCTTAGCTGGCTCTTTATACCATTTAAGCATTGTTTATCTCCTCCTTTTTTAACTTACGAATCTGATCCCTTAGTTTGGCTGCTTCTTCAAATTCTTCTTTTTCGATAGCATCCTGCAAGCGTATGGATAGTTTATCTATTTCAGGCATTTCTTTAATAATCTTTTCCGTTTTACTCTCGAAATCTTTTGGCTTCTTGCCGGTATGGGCATCTGAGCCCTGAATATTTCGAATACTTTGTTCTAACACATTCTCAAAGCTATCGTAACAGTGATCACATCCAAATCTTCCAACACGAAGGAATTCGGAGTAAGTCATACCGCATTTGTCACAATGGAGTTCCTTTCCTGTTCGTTCTTTCTCCTGGGACAGATTCCCATGATAATTGCCTAAGATTGTAGATAACAAACTGCCTAAGGACGTCTCTGGATTTAATAAAGATGCCCCCATTTGAAAAGAAGTAATTTCTGTTGCACATTCCTCGCATAAATGCTGCTCGGTTTTCTCTCCGTTAACAATCTCTGTGTAGTAAACCTTTGCCTCATTCTTTTTACATTTATCACATAACATAGTAACAACCTCCTTTCTAGGGTACTAGTCATTTAGGTAATTACAAAACTAAATAATATTCTCAATTTTTGATACAACTTACAAAAACTTTCGAGTTTCGCAATTACCTAATCCTAATCAATGCCGGGTGAGTATTCGGAATAAATTTTACTAACAATCTCATGAATTTCTTCACAGGATATATTCTTGCAAATGGCCTTAGCCAAAATAACTTTCATATCAACAAAAATCTCATCCATTGCTTTTAATTTATCCGCATCTACCGATATGACTGCTCCTTTACGTCTGTCAAGCTTAACGTAACCTTCTTGTTTTAAAATGGTATATGCTTTATTTACTGTATGCATGTTAATGCCTATATCTTCTGCAAGTTCCCTAACGGAAGGCAGATTGTCACCTTCCCTGATCTTAGCGCATGCTATCCCAATTATGATCTGATTACGAAGTTGGATATAGAAAGCCTCATCACTATTAAAATCTATAGTTACGATCAAATCATCCACCTCCTATTAGTTCGTTATATTTGTTATATACATACTATAACACAAAAATGTCTTTGTCAAGTTTTGCAGTTGATAATATTTTTCATTAAAACCTACATATTTATTTTCTGCAAATAAATGCGAATAACAAATGATGTCATTACGATTGTTACAATCGTAAAAATTATGACTATAACAATCAGAATAATAATATTCCCCTGATTTTTTTCATCGATATTATTATTCACGTTTTGTTCCTCATTAAAACGCTGTAATGTATTTTCAATTTTATCAAATTGATAAAACCTTGAAGTCCCATCTTCGCTTTTTGCATATAACAAAACGAACTC
>JAQSYO010000005.1 GCA_029256105.1 Herbinix sp. | reverse complement strand
GTCCATCTTTCTCTGCGTTATGGTATTAATAATTACCGCACTGATAATTACGATACCTTTAATTGCATCCTGCCAAAAAGGAGATACATTAATAAGTGGAAGCGCGTTATTTAAAATACCAAGCGTAATTGTTCCAAGCAGTACTCCGATTACGGTTCCCTTTCCGCCGTTTAGACTGACACCACCGATAACACAAGCGGCGATAACATCCATTTCAATTCCGGAAGCCGCATCTCCTTGAGCAGATGCATATTTGGAAAGCCAAAGGATCGAAACCAATCCGGAAAGTCCACCCATGATGGAATAAACTAATATTTTAATTCGTGTGATATTGATACCACTGATTTTGGCTGCCTCTACATTACTTCCGACCGCATAGATCTTACGACCGGTTCTTGTGTATTTAATGAAATAGGCAAATATGATATAGATTATAATCGCAACGACGATCATATTGTTCACACCAAGAAATTTACCAGTTGCAAATGATTTCAAACCATCTGGCAGTTGATATGCTGCCACCCATTGATTATTTGCTATTAAATAGGTAGCACCTCGATAAATATTCATAAATCCTAGTGTTGCAATAATCGGAATAACCTTACCTTTCGCTATTATCAGTCCAATGACCAGTCCACAAAGGCTACCGATAAGGACACCCAGAACAAAAGCAATCGGTGTTGGTATTCCCGGATATGCTCTTAACAGTAATGCAACAGACATACCGGAAAATGCTATTGTTGATCCGATGGAAATATCAATTCCGCCAATCAGCAGGACAAACATCATACCAATTGCTAAAATGCTCATCATAACAGCATTCGTTATTAAATCGTTCAAATTACTTAAGGACAAAAATGTATCATTTCTTAATTCGATAAACAAGCTTAATATGATTAATATGAAAACCAAGCTCATTTCTCTGGAACCAGTTATTTTCTTTAAATTACCCTTTTTCGTTTCCATTCGTTATCCACCTCGCTTCCCCTTAATTATGATTCGTCTTTGCCATAGCATGCTGCAGTATTCTCTCTTGAGTAGCCTCGTCAGAATTTAGTTCTCCGGTTACCCTGCCATCACACATAACAACGATTCTATCACACATACCAAGTATTTCAGGCATTTCAGAGGAAACCATGATAATCGCATAACCCTGTTGCGCCAGTTCACCCATGATTTCATAGATCGCAGCCTTTGCACCAACGTCAACACCTTTGGTAGGTTCATCCATTATAAGTACCTTTAGATCAGAAGACAATAATTTTGCAACAACAACCTTTTGCTGATTACCACCGGAAAGTGAGCTTGCTTTGTCATAAATGGTAACTGCTTTCGTATCCACTTTTTCCGCTAATAGCTTACCCATTTCTTTTTCTTTCTTTTCGTTTATAAAGCCACGCTTTGATACTTTTTCAAGAACCGGCAACGTTATATTACGACCGATACCCCAATCTAAAATCAAGCCCTGTCTTTGCCTATCCTCGGGTAGATAACCAATTCCCAATTCCATGGCTTTCAACGGTCCGTTAATTTCTACTTCTTTGCCCTCTAGGTATACATTACCTTCATCCTTCGCAACAATGCCGAATATCGTCTCACATACTTCGGTACGGCCAGCTCCAACAAGTCCGGTTAAGCCAAGAATTTCGCCTTTATTTACATGGAAGGAAACATTTTTAAAATAACCTGTTCTGCCCAAATTCTTAACACTAAGTAATTCTTCGCCGATTTTAATCACAGGCTTCGGAAAAAGCTGTGTAATCTCTCGGCCAACCATTGCTACTATTAAATTTTCATTTGTAATCTCATTCACATTATAAGATCCGATGTATTGTGCATCACGAAATACAGTTACACGGGTTGCCAAGCGATACATATCTTCAAATCTGTGAGATATGAAAATAACAGAAGCGCCTTCATCTCTCAACTTTTCTGTAATTCGATATAAGTTCTCACTTTCACTTTGTGTTAACGCTGCTGTGGGCTCATCCATAATAATGATACGCGCTTTCATGGATAACGCCTTAGCAATCTCCACCATCTGTTGTTGTGCCACACTCAATGCTCCCATTTCGGTAGTCGCACTAAAATCTGCACTCAACTGCTTCAGCAATTCATTTGCTTCTGCATGCATCTCATTCCATAGAATTCTACCGGTCCCTTTTTGAACCTTTTCATGACCCATAAATATATTTTCTGTTACGCTCAAATGTGGATAAGCAGTTACATGCTGGTAGATTGCTGCAATTCCAACGGCTTGTGCCTCTTTCGGATTTTTAAAATTTACCTCTTTTCCATCAAGGTACATCTTACCTTCTTCCGCTTTATGTACTCCGGTTATTACTTTAATAAATGTCGACTTTCCCGCACCGTTTTCACCCATCAATGCATGAATTTCTCCCTTTTTCAATTGAAAATGCACATTATCCAAAGCCTTTACACCAGGAAATATTTTCGTAATTCCTTTTAACTCCAGAACATATTCGGACATGATAATTCTCCTTCCACCATCTATCATTGAAAATATCATTTTTTATTTTTCAAATCATATGTATTTGTTTTCTTGTATTTATCTTAGCATCCAATCCTGAAGTTTCCTATGGTAATATTCTTTGAAGAAGGGTATTATTTTACTATAAAGAATAAATTCTTGCAGGTTTTTCATGAGTTTTTTACTTACATTGGTTGGTTTTGTCTTTTTTGTGAGCAATTTTGTCGAATTATTATGTTGTTTTATGATTGCATTTGCTTTTTTGAATAAATTTGATAGAATAGAATGATAGAAATGAATTATAGCAAAATAGAAATGATATGAGGTGAACGTTTTGAAAATATTAATCATTGATGATGAAAAGCTTACCAGAGAGGGTATCATCTCCAATATAGATTGGAAGCGCCTTGGTATTCAAGAAATACAGGAAGCCGATGACGGCATCAACGGTGTTAAACAAGCGAAACTTCATAAACCGGATATTATATTAAGTGACGTCAGAATGCCTAGAATGAATGGCATTGATATGTGCCGGGAACTTCTTCACATATTACCAAACTCAAGTATCATATTTATGAGCGGATATTCTGACAAGGAATATCTAAAGGCAGCGATTTCATTAAAAGCGATCAGCTATGTTGAAAAACCAATTGAAGCCTCCGAAATTGAAGCTGCTATTATAAATGCCATCCATCTGCAAAAGATACATGCCAAAAACCAAGCTACTTTTCATACACATAATGAGTTTATGCAAAATAAGCTTTCTCTCGAGATTATTTATACACCTTTAAAAAAAAGCGTTACCGAATACTTAGTCCAATTTCAAGAATTAGGAATTACCTTAAAAACCAATACCGAATTTACAACATTAATTATCACCTTAAAAAAGGCCATCTCTAGCATAGCTGAGCATGTCCTTAATGAATTATACTTAACAATTGGAGACATTATAAAAAAGTACCGAATGAATTACATCTTCGGAATAAAGAATGATGAGTATATTATTCTTCATCTTTTTTCAAATGGAACTACAGTTGACTATAATCTAAATGGAATTTGCAGTTCACTATCAACCTATTTAGGTAAAGAATATTATCATTATATTTCAATAGGAAAAACTGTTCACGGAATTCAAAATGTATATCAATCCTACAATACTGCTGTTGTATTAATGCAGTGTTCTTTCTTTTATGATTACAACAGCATAATCACCTCCAGTGAAAATACATCAGTACCGATTAACTTTGATAACAACTATGCACTTAAATTCGAGGAGGCGCTTAAATTTAACGACCAGGAAAAGGTATGTGGCATTGTATTTGGGATTTATAATAGTCTGAAAAATAATCAGTCCTTATTGCCAAACAATTCAAAGGACCTCTATTATAAACTATTTATCCTATTACAGAATTTTGCGGCAAGCCATCACATTTCCCTTTTTAACGAGGAATACAATTCAACAATTCTTGATAATGTATCTAAGTGTGACAGTCTTACGGAATTAAACCAATTACTACTTGATAAAATCGAATGCTTTTATTCTGCTTTACAAACAGAAAAAAAGGAAAATGCTACTATATTTGCTATCAAAGAATTTATCAGTAAAAATTACAGTAATGACAATTTATCTGTTAAAGATATCAGTGAAGATGTCTTTCTCTCCTCCACTTATGTCTGCACGATATTTAAGAACGAAACCGGTAAAACCTTGAATCAATATCTTACCGAATACCGAATAGAAAAAGCTAAGAATATGTTGAAGGATTTCAGATATAAAATCACCGATATATCCGCAAAAGTCGGATATAGTGATGGTAATTATTTTGGAAAAGCGTTCAAAAAGTTGGTAGGCTTATCCCCCTCTGAATATCGGGAAAGGTTTGGTAAATGATGAATAAATTGAAATACGTGATATTTTATTACACGCATAATATGAAATTAAAGCACAAACTGCTAATTTCCCATTTGATCCTAGTTTTTGCACCAATTGTTATCATAACAGCCATGTTTTATAACCAGCTGTTCAATACGATCGTTGCAAATACAAAAGCCTCCGAATTAAGTGTTGCAAGAGAAACCATAGCAAATATAGATAATAATATTAAGGATATTAAAAATGTATCGAATAGTATTGTCGAAGATTCGATTTTTCAGCAGTTACTATCCAATGACTCCTCATTAAATGCAAAGAGCAGCAAATATAAAGATTTAATTTCCTTTACCAAAAATGTAAATTCGATGATTGATGGTAACGCCATATCCGATATTAAGATATACTTGAATGAAAATTATCAGGATTATTTAGATAATTCTACTCTCTCAAAAAGCGGCTTATATAAACCTATCACCGATATTGATAATTCCTATTGGCATGGTATTTTTGCCAGTAGCAATAGCAAGTCCCTATTCTGTCCCACCTTGTATCTTACCGCCAATGAGGTTGCACGCAACGGGCAATTATCCTACACCCATAAGATTGTTGATTCAGAAAAAAATGAAATTGCTTATGTATCCGTATATTTTAATAAGGCACATATCAATTCTTTATTAAAAAAATATACTACACTTCCGGGTAGTGCGAAGTACATAATCAATGAACGGGACGCCCTTGTTGCTTATACCAACCGCAACCTAGTCGGCGAATTCCTTGTTGATTACGATGACATTCCTCCCCTAGTTCCTGATACCAATAAGTTTGAAGTAAAGACTTTTTCTTCGGAACGCTGCTACATCTCTTATCTGGAAATTCCGGAAACGAACTGGATCATGATATTTGTAATTCCGGTAGACAGCATCTGGTCAGAAAACAAGATGCTGCTGCTTGAATTTATCATTGCGTATTTACTTGTGCTTGCTTTTGTATTATTTTTATCCCTGTCACTATCAAATTCTATCGTAAAACGAATTTCCAACGTTATTACTACGATGAAAACTGTGAAAACTGGAAAACCTACCTCTCTAAGCCATCCCCCAGAGCAGGATGAAATCGGTGATTTAATCGAAACTTATAATTTTATGGTTGACGAAATTAACGTTCTTTCGGATCAACAAATAAAAGCGGCTTCTGAATTACGAACTGCGGAATTCAAAGCCTTACAGGCACAGATTAATCCACATTTTCTCTACAATACACTGGATATGATTAATTGGCTGGCGAAAAAAGGGTCCACAGATGAGGTATCAGAGGCGGTACAAACCTTATCAAAGTTCTATAAGATGACCTTACGAAAAGGCAACCTCACGGTTACCATTGAAGAAGAATTAGAGCATGTATCACTCTATATGCAATTGCAAAGCATGCGTTACGATAACAAAATTCACTTTACGGTCGATGTTCCTGATAACATGCTTGAATATACGATTCCGAAGATAACCTTCCAACCCATCGTAGAAAATGCTATCCTTCATGGGATATTAGGAAAAGAAAGCAAAGAAGGCAATATTGTAATCACCGGATGGTTGGAGGAGGATACTCTCGTTTTCCTGATCTCGGATGACGGAATTGGAATACCAGCTCATACGTTAGAACAATTATTAACCGGTAATGTGGAAAGCAAAAAAGGTAGTGGTATCGCCATATCCAACATTCATAACCGATTACAGCTTTTCTATGATACGAAATTCGGACTAACTTATAAAAGCAAAGAAGGGGATTATACGGAAGTAGAAATCAGGATACCCGCTACCAAGTAACTATATTTGTTTAAATAAATAAGGCTAGACCAATCCGGGGTATAATTAGTTTCTACTTGGATGTGAAATTCTAATAAAACCTATTTGATATTCATAATCTATACCTTAAAAGTACTGCTAAAATAAGATTCCGATCTTATTTCAACAGTACTTTTTTAATACAATAAAATATATCATGCTTTATTACTTTGCTTTAATTCTTTGCTTTATTTCTTTGCGTTATTTCTTTGCTTTATTTCTTTGCTTTATTTCTTTGCTTTATTTCTTTGCTTTATTTCTTTGCTTTATTTCTTTGCTTTATATATTTTGCGTTATTTTGCTTTACTTTATTTTACATTTCTTTATTTTACATTACTTAGTTTGACATTCTTTTAAATGATTATATACCATAATCAGAATGTGTCCTATTATAAAAATGTCTACAAATATTAGATGAATTATGTAGCAAAATTATTCATAATTCAACCCAAAGCTTACTTGAAATATAAATGCGAATGTATCATATTTATTGAATAGTATCTGAGATTTGCATATAATCATTTTACATTATTACATTGATTTACTTTAATATTACATGGTTTAAATTCATGATATCCGCAACCTTTTCGAACAAAGAAGCATTGTGCCCTACTGCCATTGCAAAATGATGCGTCGGTGCTTCAGTAAACCATTGTTCCATATAAGAATCCGGATCCTTATTAAATTTTACTGGTGTCTGGGTATTCCCAATTGTCATAATGATTCCATCTGTAGATTCTGCCTCACTAGATATCATTTTCAACTTGCCATCACCTGTTTGGGTAATATTCAATGTTGTTATATCCCCTGTTCTAACCTTTGCTTCTACCGATACACCAGTTCCCTGTTTCCCATGATATAATCCCATACCTCTTAAGATCGGTTTGCCCTTTGCAATTTCGAGATGGAAGGGACCGTCATGTCCCAGAAGGATTGTTCCATCTTCATAATCGGTAACAACTATCTCACAGAAGCTCCCGCCTACGCCTAAGATATCACATATCTTCATAGCCAGTGCAGTTTTTAAATCCCCTTCTCCGGAGCAGGGGATTCCTTTTGCTGTGAGTAACGAATGTCCAACAATAAAACCACCCTGAAGTTTCTCGTAATCTCCACCCGGTGCACCATGGTAGTAATAGGTGAGCGCATCCAAATTGAATTCTTTCACAAGACGCTCCTGTGCTGCAGCAACCTTTGAGGACCAATAGATCTGTTCTTCGGTAGGCTTCTTTGCAATCGGATCAGCCGATGAATCTTCACTGATCTCAAACATATTATAAATCTCTTCTTTTTTTGCTATAATCTCTTCTTCTGTTACCAATTTCAGCTGTCTATCCAAATCACACATTTCTAATACTTCCACATGGATACCAGTCTGTGCTTGTAACATGGTAAAATCACTGTACATATCGAGCATACCACTGTAGGTATTACCTAAGAAACCAAATCTTGCATTCTGTAGCGCACTCCTAACACTTGCCGCTTTAATCCAATCTTCTACCACTTTCCATGCGCGAATTGCTTCCGGCCTTTGGAAGGTGACCTCGTCCGTTAAGGAAATAGCAGGTGTATAGTTTAGACCTAATAATCCATTGATCACACGGTACTTAATTCCGGCGCGGTTAAAGGCATTCGAAATCTCAGGTACTACACATGCCCCACAATGAGCCAACCACTCACCTGTTGTGGTATCTTCATAATTAATTCGAGCTGCCGGCTGCAGATTAAGTACCACAACCGGTGCTTTGCAGGCTTGATGTACGGGCAGTACGCAGTCACTTGTTACATATGTGCCACTATGACAGAATATCAAGTCCACATTATTTTCATTGAAGTATTGGCCTGCAGCAATTCCTGAATCAGAATTGTCAACTAATCCAAAATTAAAGATTTCCGCATTTGCATAACCTGCCATCTTCTTTTCAATGAAACCTCCATATTCCATTAATCTAGCTTTCAGTCCCGGAAACTGTCCCCAATAATGTTTTAAACCGACAGTATAGAGACCTATCAGAGGTTTCTTAACCTCTTTTAAATGTTTCATTCCAGCCATATACATTCCTCCCTATAATAGTTTCAATCCAGCCATATGCATTTCTCCCTATAATAATAACATCTTGAAATCTTGTGTCACTGCTGATATACTCATTATATCAAACGATAGTGTAATTACATCAAACTATATTGGGTAAAAATAATAGAATCTTGTCATTGGGAAAGAGGTAGGATGAATGGATGGATATTTAGAGCGAGCTTCTTTAACATGGTCGGATAATTCCCTTCGATTAATAGAAACTGCCAGCCAAACCGCTAAAAATAATTATCTCTACATTCAAGAAGCTGGGTATTTTGAAACGAAATATCCTTATTTTACAGAACGTAAAAACTTAAATTCTTTTCTATTAATCTATACAATATCCGGCAAGGGACATTTAAAATATGATGAAAAAGATTATACCTTAACCTCAGGGACTGTTTTTCTCATCGATTGTATCAAATATCATTATTATGAATCCTCCATAGATGATCCTTGGGTTATTTTATGGGTTCATTTTAATGGAAGTTATGCTATGGGATATTATGAAGAGCTGATGAAAAACGGTTTTTCGATCCTAGAGCCTGAGGATACCTTCCCCCTAGAAAGCTCATTAAGACGTATCCTGTCTCTGCACGAAAAGAAGGACGTTAATCGTGAGCTTATTACCTCAAGTTTGATTGTAAATATCCTAACTGAAATGATACTGATGAATACTCCAAAAGAGCTCTATAGTCATTACACTCCAAACTATATTAAAGAAATAAAAGAAATGCTTAACAATCGTTATAAAGACAGGATAACATTAGATGATCTGGAACGAGAATTAAATATTAGCAAATATCATCTTGCCAAGGAGTTTAAGAAGCATACCGGTACAACTGTTAATGAATATCTGATTGATCAACGGCTTAGTCATGCAAAAGAACTTTTAAAATATTCTGATCTTTCTGTATCAGAGATAACATTTTCCTGTGGTATGAATAACGTGAGTCACTTTATTAATCTTTTTAAAGACAGAGAAGGAAGGACTCCGTTAAATTTCCGTAAGGAATGGAAATTTTAGATATAGATATTCCAGTATTTCCTCATAACCTTCCAAGGTACTCATTGGGTGGAATATATAATTTTTTTAAATTCGTTCATTATTGTTGGAAAATTGATATCAATTATTCTAGTGTCTTCTTTTTTTGAAAAAGTAACTAATTGCATATCTTCATCTGAAGCTGGTTCATATCCAATAATAATAGCACCAATATCATAATTTTTAACCATATTTTGTGATTTTCTTATAAAGGACACGTAATCTTTATTAATATCGATATTCTTTTGAAGTAATTCGTTTTCTTCAAAATTAAGAACAATATCACCATAAACTTTATCAAACGAAATTATTATCATTACATTATGAATACATATTCCTAAATCCAGCTCTTTTATATATATATTACCTGTTCCAGAAGTGGTATAGAACTCTTTCAAGCTGGATATTATATCCATATTGATATCTTCTTTTTTCATTTCATCGTAAAAGTGTGATGACTTTATTTTTCTCCTATCCAAATTTAGCTCTTTAAAAATTATATTATCCAGTTCAATACGATTTATGTTCTCAATGATAATTTCTATATTCACTTTTTTACTAGCTCCTCTTCTTATCTAAATTGATCAATAAATCCCTTAAAAGTTCCATCCATATTCAAGCGTATACCTCTTCCGTCAGGTAACATCTTCTCTAAAAACGAGATACCATTTGATTGAATTGTCTTAAACACACCAGACCCATTTATATGTTGCAATGCTGTACTATTAATTTTTGCTGAATTAACATTAATGAATATTACGATGAGGACAAATAAATAAATGGTGAGATATTTCTCGACTAGTTTATTATTTTTTATAATTTAGTTAGGATATCTTTTTACAAAATAATTATAAAAGCAGAGCCTCAATCTATTTAGAAACGATTAAGGCTCTGGTTACAACTATATTTCTTGTACTAAAACCGTTCTCACAAATCCAAATTACATCTTCTACTAGGTTCCTTAATGCGTTATCAGAAATCGTCTGAAGGTTGTTCCTTCGCCTATAATTTGAATTTATTGATTGCGATACCCAACTCTTTTGAGTTTTCATTTAGTAGTGTTGCTGCTTGCTCCAAACTGACAATCGCATTGGATTGAGCACTAACGATATCATATACAGTATCAGAAGATGCTAAGGTCTCCTCGGAAACAGCCGAAATACTTTCAACTGCACTTAAAGTACTGATACGAGCACCTTCCATATTCTTCATATTTTCACCTATCGTATTTAAATTAAACATTAACCTCTCAACTCCACTGATCATATGGTTAAAGATTTCAATAGTAGCATTTACAATGTTATCCTGCATCCCTACGATATTCTCTGCTTTCTTTGCTGTTATAACAGTATCCGCTGTTTGCTGCTTAATTTCTTTTACTACCTTCTCAATTTGTTGCGCAGATTCCATCGATTTACTTGCTAAATTTCTTATCTCAGCTGCTACAACAGCAAATCCTTTTCCTGACTCCCCTGCTCTTGCAGCTTCAATGGAAGCATTTAAAGATAACAAATTTGTTTGATCAGCAATTTCGTTTATCGTCTGTATTGCGATACCTATGGCTTTGGATTTTTCTTCTAATGCTGAAACATTATCTACTACATATTTTGTTATCTGATTCGTTGCTTTTGATTGGCTTGTCAACTCTTCCATTGTAGTAATTCCTTTTACTATCATATCCCTATTCTCATTTGCGACTGTTTCTATATTCACAATATTTTCATTTACAGCTGATATCTTCTGCGACAATCCATCCATCTGCGTTAAGCAATCCTGTGAATCCTCCGCTTGAACTCCAATTCCTTTGCCAATATCATCGATGGCTGTAGAAATTTCATTGCTAGCTGCTGCAATTGTATTCGAGGTATCTATCACCTGCAATGCGGAATCAGAAACCCGATCACCGACATTGGCTACCTTCTGTATTAAGCTACGTATATTTTTTAGCATTTCCATTAGATCTTCAGCTATAATTGCAAATTCATCATTTCTCTTACCTTTTACATGAACGGTTAGATCACCCTGTGCTATTAATTTTAAGTTTTTTGTAATATTATGAATCGCTTTCCCTATGCTTTGTGACATAAACGTACCAATTAACACTGCTATAACACCACATAATATAGTAAATATAATCGTATTCGTTTTTATATCCCTAGCTTGTTCCATTATGATTGTCTTAGGAATCATTCCGGTAAGGATTAGACCGGTCTCGCCTATTTTTTTGTACATATAAAGGTACTCTTTGGAATTGTCTTTAATATATTGTGAAGCACTCATTTCATCTGAAACAATACTGTCCTGTACAAAATCCTGTGAGTAAAACTGAAACTCCTCATTAGAAGCTTCTTCAATGGCACCATCTTTATTCCTGCCAACAAAAATTTCTTTTCCATCCTTAGTAATCAAAGCAATTTTACTGGATCCACCTAAATTCAATTCACTTAATATCATTTCTATTGTTGCTCTGTCTATATCAATGATTAAGCCCGCCTTACCCATCTGGAATTCACGATGTAGATAAAAGGCATAGTCCTCCGGATTGGTTCCAAATATCTTATCAATGGTCGAATGTTCTCCCAAATAATTAAAAGCAGATTTATTATCTTTTATCCTCTGTCCTTCTTCTGCGCCAATAATATTATCATAAAATCCGTCCACCGGTTTCTTTAAACTTGACAAGGCTTTTATCCCACTCATTGGAATGATATGGATGTTTTGTATAAATGAATCTATAACAGCCTTTCTATTAAACTCCGTTTCGTAATTCTCAATAATTGAATTCATGCTATCCATATCATCGGAATAATAATCTAGTACATATTGAGATATCTGTTGATCGATTGTATATTCCAAAGCTATGGACTCTATTGAAGCTAGTCCAAATTCTATGTATTTTGCCGTCATGTCCATGGTGCTGCTTGAATTTTGTTCATAATTTGATATGAGACCCTTCGCTGCCTGAGAATAAGAAAGATTACCGAGCACTGCAATTAATAAAACCGGGATAAAAAATGCTACAATCAATTTTACCTTTATCCCAAATTTAGTTTTTCTCCCTACTTCTTTCTGATGTTCGTGCCCCATAGTTCCAATCCCATTTTTAATCCTGCCGCTAATCACTGAAATACATCTTTGTAGAACATGTGATTTTTTCATAAGTATACCTCCAACTGCATTATATTATAGTATCTTGTTATCTTGTTTTAATATTGTTATATTCATTATAGTGAAGAATTAATGGATTACATCAAATTATATTGGGCAAAAATAACAGTATCTTGTGTTGCCACAGAGTTGAGCCACTCATAGAATAGAAACATAAAAACAAACAACCAATAGCTCTCATTATGAAAAAATGAAGTTCATTGGTTGTTGTCCTCTAGTAATTCCACATTTTGTTTTATTCATTATGTTTTACTCATTAAGTTTTACTCATTATTTTTTACTCATTATTTTTTACTCATTATTTTTTGTATAAAAATTGTTCCGATAAATTTAAGTGAAAATCCCTCGCAAGTTTTCTAAAATCATTATCCGATATTGTCTGACGTTTTTCTGATCTCATTGATAATACTTTGATTAAAATTTCTGCTGACTTTTCTACCGTATGCATCAATCCAAATGTTAAATCAAAATTCTCTCCCGAACAGAACATTCCATGATGTGCCCAGATAGCTACATCGTAAATCTCCATTAATTTGCTGGTCTCTATCGCTATCTCTCTGCCACCCGGAACCATCCAACCAATAACACCTACACCAGCCGGAAATACTACAGGACACTCGGTTGCCATTTCCCACAATTCTCTTGTAAACACTTCATCTGATAATGGAAGTACGAAAGTTAGAGCAATAATATTAGTCGTATGTGCATGATAAATAACTCTATGCTTTCCATTCGATACTCTTTTCTTCACTTCATGATTCATTAAATGGGTAGGCAACTCACTCGTAGGATTGCCGCCTTCTACAAGTCCCCATCGTATTCTATACTTTTCACCCGTTTCATCAATCTGTATTATCGTGATACAAACTTCTGGATCCACTATAATGTTTCTAAAATATTTTCCACCGCCAGTGACAAGAAAGTATTCACCAGCTAATCCAGGTACACTTGCTCCTATCAAAGTCCAGTCCCCCGGAGCATTTAGTCTTGATTGAATGGCCGCTACTTCCTCAGGTTTTATTCGATAGGATAAATTTCCACCATTTCTCTCATGCCATCCTTGCGCAAATCCGTCATCTGCCATCCTGATAAAATCCTTTACGAATTTCGTTTCTAATATCGTCATATTAAACACCTCCACTGAATAAATTTTTCTATTTCGTGATATCTTTAAACATACGTTGAAGATATCTACTAAATTATTGTATTTGCAACCACCTATAATACTTTATATTCTTAAATATATCTCTCTTAAAATCTTATATAAATCTCTCTTGAAATACTAAATAAATCTCTCTTGAAATCTCAAATAAATCTCTCTTGAAATCCTAAATAAATCTCTCTTGAAATCCTAAGTAAATCTCTCTTGAAATCCTAAGTAAATCTCTCTTGAAATCCCAAGTAAATCTCTCTTGAAATCCTAAATAAATCTTTCTTGAAATCCTAAATAAATCTCTCTTGAAATCCCTGGTAAATCTCTCTTGAAATCCTAAGTAAATCTCTCTTGAAGCCTAAATATTTCTTGTTTCCTTAATAAATCTCCCTTGAAGTATATATACTTCTCTCTAGAAGCCTAAATATCTCTTTTCTTAAGTTTCATTTTATGCTTTCTTGTAACTATAGTATAATTAAATTAAACTATAAATAAAAGGACACCTTTTGACCAAAAAAGTGTCCTTATTTGTATATTTAATTAACTTCATTTTATTTTACATATTTTTTATTAATTATTTTTTCATTTCACATGATACTATTTTACATGTTTTATATTTTATATATTTTTCATTTCACATGATTTATTTCACATGATTTAATTTACATTATTATTTTACGTAATTTTATTACATGTGTTTTTTAATAAATTTAAATATATTTTATTTCCTGTAAACCTTTCTTCTACTTTATCCACTTATGAAATAAATCATCATCATAGTTCAATATTAATTCCTTAGGAAACTCTAACTGATTTAGCAAGGAAAGAGCTTCTTTAAATTCGCCTATATGCTCCTTCCCATGACTGTCACTTCCAAGAACAATTGGATAGGAGTGATTTTTACAGAGTGTAAGATACTTTATATCATTGGCTTTTGTATCTCCACGATAACCACCTTTGTTGAGTGAACTGTTATTCAATTCTAAAAGTACATGGTTATTCATAGCTTCTTTAATTATAAGTTCATAATCCAGCTCGTACTTCTCATCATCCGGATGACCAATGATATGAATATAGGGGTTTCGTATTGCAGCGATGACAGCTCTTGTATTTTCAAGAACCGAACCAGGTTTTATATTTTGCGTATGAAGACTTGCAATATTTAGGTCAAGATCCTTAAGTATGGGGTCCTCTAGATCAAGCTTTCCTTCACAATCTAGAATATTAACTTCACAGCCATACAGTAACTCAACGCCAAAACGCTTTCTAGGTGCATTTTTAAGACTTCGAAAATAAGAGCTGGTACAGGAACCCAATGTTGCAGGTCCGTGTTCCGTGATTGCTAGTACCTGCAATCCTCTACTACTTGCCTCTTTTGACATATCGGTAATCGTATCCGTCGTTGCATGTCCACTTGCTATGGAATGAGTATGGATATCTATTCGTATAGAATTCATCATTTTACTCCATTATCCTATTCATAATATCTACCCCTGTCGGAGTAGCAGCCAGTCCACCTTCTCCAGTTTCACGAAGTGTTCGAGGTAATGCTTCACCAACATCTCTCATTGCATCAATTACTTCATCCGGTGGTATCTGGCTACGAATACCGGCTACTGCCATATCGGCACTTGCAATTGCGTTGACAGCACCAACTACATTACGCTTTACACAGGGAACCTCAACGAGACCTCCTACTGTATCGCAAACCAGACCTAAGAGGTTTTTTAAAGACATTGCCGCCGCATGAACGATACTTTCACTGTCCCCTCCATTAAGATATGCAAGTGCACCTGCTGCCATGGCACTAGCGGATCCGATCTCTGCTTGACAGCCTCCTGCGGCACCTGCCAGAAATGCTCTAGCAGCAATCACTTCTCCTATTCCTGAGGCAACGTACATTGCTTCTACCATTCTTTCTACCGAAATCTCATTCTGCTCTTCATAGGTAATTAAAACAGCCGGGATAACTCCACAAGAGCCAGCCGTTGGTGCCGCCACTATCTTTTTCATACATGCGTTGGACTCACCCATTTTTAATGCTTTTGCAATAACTTCACCTATAAATGGTCCACTAAGTACCTTGCCCTCTTTTAATGCGCGATTCATCTTTTCTCCATCACCGCCAACAAGTTTACTAGCTGACTTAAGATTTTTATCATAGGCTGCATCCGCATTTTTCATTGTTAGGTAGAGCTGCTCCATCTTATAACGGGACTCTTCACTAGTTACCATTCTTTCATCGATATCATCCTCTAGAATAACTTCCCAGAAGGCTTTTTGTAAATCCTCACTTCGTTTCACTATCTCCTCAAGGGATCTAAAGCTCATTTTTCTCCTCCATACTTAGGTATGTCACTCGAATCACTCCGTTTAATTTTCTCAACCCTTCAATTACATCAAGGGAAACCTCTTGATCACATTCAATTATCATAACCGCATTACCACCTCTTTTGTCACGATAAATATGCATGGTTGCAATATTAACTGATCTTTCTCCCAGCAGCGACGCTACTTTCGAAACATGTCCCGGCTCATCCACATTGTTTATTATTAGTGTTGGATAACATGCACATATATTAGCATCCACTCCATCAATTTTATTAATAACAATTGCTCCTCCACCAATGGATGAGGCTACAATTTCTATTTTATTACCATGAATTCCCTCTAGTTTCAGAAGGACCGAATTTGGATGAGCATTTCGTAATTCAATTCCAGAAAAACGATAATCCAATCCTTTTTGCTCTGCGAAGGTAAAGCTTGTAGGAATGCGTTCATCATCCGTCTTCATCCCTAACAATCCCGCGATCAAAGCTTTATCCGTTCCATGACCTTTCCCTGTAGCCAAGAAGGATCCATGCAGATATAAATCAGCATATTTAACTTCTTCTCTTAGAAGCAGTCTGGCCGTATATCCTATTTTCACTGCTCCTGCTGTATGAGAGCTAGATGGCCCGACCATCACTGGTCCCATAACATCAAATACGTTCATACTATTTGCTCCTCACTCTCGTGCCTTTTTATATTTAATCTATTGTATCATAAGTATTAAACTATGATGAAAATCTCATCTTAATCAATTCCGCTTTCATCCGTATATTAATGTTATTTCATTCATTTATTATTGTCAATAATCTGTATAACATTACATGAATTTATTCTAGGATATAAAGTTCTAATAGCAAAAAATGGAACCTATTATAAAGACTCCTTTTAAAGTGTCCATACAATAGATTCCATTATATCTTATGCTAGCCTACTATTTCATTCTCTTACTAAAGTCGGTCTCCTATGAAAATACTTATTAACTACTAATAATTTTACTACAGCTTATTTTTATACTACTTATATTCTATTACTTATTTTACTCTACTTATTTTGCTACCGCTTGTTCCCAATACTTACTTGTTATCGTCGTATCATCCAATACTGCAGCCTCTGTAAGTAAACCATATTTTAAAGCAAGATCTGCGGTCTGTCCGATTGCATCCATATCAATATAGCCGATATTAGCAGCATCAAAGCCTTCCGGAACTACCAACTTCGCTACTTCCTTTGCCATGTAAATCTGATGATCAAGAGATACACTCTGGTCTACATTAAATACGGTATTGCCTGCTGCTTCCGGATCAGCACATGCATCAGCCCAGCCCTTGATGGAAGCTTTTAAGAAACGAACATATAAGTCTTCATTTTCTGCAATCCACTCGGAGTTAACAAATAAGCAATCTTCCAACATGGCAACTCCAGCATCATTCATATCAAGAACCTTAAGATCCGCATCGGTAAGACCAGATTCAAGAAGAAGACCATATTCATTGTAGGTCATAGCAGAAGCAGCATCGATCTCTCCACCGATTATCTGGTTCATCGTGTAATCCTGTTGTACCAATTCCAAGTCCTTATCTTTGTCAAGGCCGTTCGCTTCAAGTAATGCATAGATTTCATATTCATTTCCACCAAACCAAGATCCAACTTTCTTTCCTGCCAAATCTGCTGGGCTATTAATTCCGGTTGCGGCTTTTGATACAAGTAACATTGCGCTCTTCTGGAAGATCTGTCCCACATGCGTTAACTCCCAGCCTTGTGACTGATATTTCAGTAAACTAGAAACCCAAGTTACACCGATATCTGCAACACCGTTATATACCTGTTGTTCCGGGATAATATCACTTCCACCGGGAAGAATTTCAATTTCAATTCCTTCTTCCGCATAATAACCCTTTTCTTGCGCTACATAATATCCCATAAACTGTGATTGTGGTAACCATTTCAACTGCAACGTTACCTTCTGTAGCTCAGCAGGTTCCGTAGCTTCAGGAGCTTTGGTTGGCTCTGCTGCTTTTGTCGCTTCTGCCTTGTCAGGGGTTCCCGTTGGCTCCTCCTTGCTTGTGTCTGTGCTGCATCCGGTAGCCAACACAGCAAACACCATACATAATACTAATAAAACAGATAATAATTTCTTCTTCATAATAACCTCCATCTGCCGCCTTGGCGGCGTACATATACTGAGCGAAAAGCACGCTCTGTGCTTTTTGCCGGTTGAAAAAGACTTTCTTTTCAACCTATTCTCTCCTCTTCTAAGTTTATCTTTGTGAAGCATGCCATTTGATAGCATTGCGTTCGACCAACAAAATGATACAATATAGTATTACTCCGGCAATGGATGCCACAACAATGTAGGACCATCCCATTGCCATCTCTGCCTTCCGAAGATTATCCTTGATACCAAAACCAAGTCCGGAAGTGGAAGCTGCAAAATATTCACTGATAATTGCTGCTATAATGGAAGATGCTATGTTAATTTTAAGAGCAGTCAAAACATTCGGTATGCAATTTGGTAATCGCAATTTCTTGAATATAATCCATTTATTTGCCGCCACCATGTGCATTAAATCTATGGAAAATGGCTTTAGCGTATTTAAACCGCTATAAGCATTGATTGCCATTGCTGCCATACATACGACGGACACTACACCTATTTTTTGCCCCATTCCCGAGCTAAACCAGCGGTTCATAATTGGGGATAATGCGACAATCGGTATTGCATTAAAGGCTGTGACTACAATCATTCCACCATAGCCCCACTTCGGAAAACAGGTTGCAATCAGTGCAATTCCAAATCCAATCGAGGAACCTATCGCCATTCCAATTAATGCACCTGATATTGTTACCATACAATCTTTCATCGCTTTCGGAAAATTATCATATAAGGTTGTAGCAATTTCTGTTGGAATGGGTAATTGAAATGGCTTCAAATCCAAGAGCTTATGAAATACTCCAAACTGCCAAAGTAAGATAAATCCCAGACCGAAGGCTAGCGGCCATAGAATATTACTAATTTTATTCTTCATTCACAATCACCGCCTTCTTTCTTTTCTTCGTGCTTACATTCTGCCAAGGGATAAGAATTTTTTCAGCTGTAACTACCATGTAATAGCTGAGAATTCCCATGATAGCACTGGTAATCACGGAGGCCCAGAAGATATCTGTGGAACCGGAATATAATGAATAAAGAAGCTTAACTCCGATGCCGCTGCTTGAGCCTAACATATCAACCAAGATGGAAGCAGTTACTGCCATAGGAGCAGCTATTTTTAATCCAGTGAACAAATACGGCATTGAAAATGGTAACATTAACTTTCGGTAAATCTTGTAGTTATTCGCTGCAATCGAATATAATAGCTCCTTTTTGTCCTGTTCCACACTCTTAAGACCGCTTAGCATATTAACAGAAACAGGAAAGAACGTGATATAAGCAGCAATTACGATTCTTGATGTGTCCATATCTCTTACGATATTGAAGATAATCGGTGCAAGCCCTAATACCGGTATCATCTGTGAGATAATTAAATAAGGAAATGCGATCCGCTCCACAGTTTTTGATAAGCTCATGATAATCGCTAACACAAATCCCACTCCTGCTCCTAGGGCAAAACCAAAGGCTGCTCTGGAAAAGGTTACAACACCCGCTCCTAATAGCATAAAACCATTTTGAATAAAGGTAATAAGAATGACATGGGGAAATGGAAGTTTAGTTGCAGCCAAGGGATCGTGTAATATATATTGTAAAAGGAAGGCAACCAGTTCCCATATGGCAACAATGCCAACAAGCCAAACTACGGTAACCAGCTTTCGGTCTTTACTTTGTATTATCAAATTTACACCCCCTCAAAGCTTCTTCGAATCTTTGATACATGTTCGTAGAACGCTGGAGTCTCTCTAATCTTGTTATCTCTGGGACGTGGGAGATCAATATCAACAATGGCGGATAGTCTGCCTGGGTGAGGTGATAATACCACCACGCGGTCTGATAAAAATACTGCCTCCGGTATATTATGTGTAACGAATACTACTGTTTTATTGGTCTTTCTCCAGATACTAAGTAAATCTTCATTTAACTTCTCTCTCGTAAACTCATCTAGCGCTGAGAAAGGCTCATCCATCAGAAGTATCTCCGGGTGAAGTGCTAACGCTCTTGCAATTCCAACTCTTTGCTGCATTCCACCGCTTAATTCAAAAGGATAATGATATCCGAAATCCTGTAATCCCACCAGTTCCAGCATTTCATTAATTCGAGCAGTTCTCTCCTTCTTGGGTACCCCCATGATCTCCATTGGCATGCATATATTTCGTCTGACTGTTCTCCAATCATAGAGAACCGGGCTCTGAAATACGATACCATATTTCTTCTGCATCCTGATGTCTCTTGGCGTCTGATTACGTACTGCTACACTGCCTGAGGTTGGTTGAAGTAAATCTGCAATGATGCGAAGTAAGGTAGTCTTACCACAACCGGAAGGACCAAGCAGCGATATAAATTCCCCCTGTTTAATATCCAGACTTACTTTCTCCAGGGCTGTAACTGATGAGCCATTATTATCGTTATAGATCATGCTCACATCTTTAATTTGAATTTCCGGTGTATTCATAAATTAACCTCCACATCTTAATTCCTGTGACAAAAGTAACAATTCATATTACTATTTCTTTACTTCATCACTTGGATTATTTCGTTCATAAAAAGCAAAATGGGTAAGACACTTCTCTTTTACAATATAAAAATAGCACAGTAGGATATTCCTCTGCGCCTTTGCATTTAATGATTTATTCTTTTTCCCGGTACGATTGCTCCGGTGGGACATACCTGAATGCATAATTGACAGCCTACACATTTCCTTGGTATTAACCTTGGCTTTTGATCAGCCTCCTCAATTACGAATGCTTGATGCCCTCCATCCAGACAAGATACATAACATCTTCCACAACCAATACACTCACTTCGGTTTATTTTGGGAAAGCTTATGGAATGTCGGTTCAACTCGTCTGCTGGTACGATTTTGGGTAATGCCCTTCCGATCATTTCCTGAACGGAAGTAAAACCTGCTTCCGCTAAGTAGGAAGAAAGACCATCGATCAAATCCTCAATAATCCGATATCCATATTGCATCACCGCTGTTGTAATCTGTAGGTTCGCACATCCCAGAGATAAAAATTCCGCCCCATCCCGCCAGTTTTCAATTCCTCCCATTCCACTGATCGGTGTGTTCATTAGGTCTGGGTGCTTTTTCATATCATGAATAAAACGCAACGCGATCGGTTTTATTGCTTTACCGGAATATCCGCCCACACTGGACTTTCCGTCCACTTCCGGTGCAGAACTAAAATCTCTAAGATCAATATTCATAATACTCTTGATGGTATTGATAGCAGCTATTCCGTCTGCTCCAGCCTTCCTTGCTGCTATCGCAGGAATTTCCATATTACCAATATTCGGTGTCATTTTAGCTAATATGGGTAAGTCTGTACCTCTTCTTGTTGCAGCAGTGTAGGTAGCTACCATATCCGGATTTTGTCCGACATCCGAGCCCAACCCTTCACCGGTCATATGAGGACACGAGAAATTGCATTCGATAATATCCGCACCTGCCTCTGTCGTCAGCCTTGCTAAGTAAGTCCACTCGTTCTCATCTTGACCCATAATTGATGCAATTATGATCTTAGTCGGGTAATCCTTCTTTAATTGTTTAATAAATTGGATATTCTCTTCCAAGGTGTGATCCGATATTTGCTCAATATTCTTAAAGCCAATAAAAGGATTTCCTTCCTTACGAAGTGTCGCGAATCTAGGAGAGACTTCTTTTGGTACAAAGGTACCAATCGTTTTAAAAGCAACTCCAGCCCATCCCATATCAAATGCCCTTGCTACCATTTCATAATTACTTGCCACCACCGAGGAGGACAGAAAAAATGGGTTCTCACAGGGGATACCACAAAAGGTAATCTCCAAGGATTTGTCTGGATTATGATTTACTTGTGTTAAGTTTCCTGCGTACTCCATAAGCTGTGGAATTCTAATCGGATGATCGAGCTTTCCCTTGTTACAGGCCTTCACACATGATTTTTCCTCACATTCCACACACAGGCTACTACCATTTACTTCTTGTGCTGCTCCATTCTTATTTTCAAAACGCAAGGAGCGTATTACTTTGGCAGGGTCAAGTCCGTGGGAGCACTCTTTTGTACAGGGTGCATTATAACAAAGCAAACAATTTGATGTTTCATTATTTATGGCAAGTAGGTTGGTTTGCCAATTCTTTTTATATTCTAAATCTTTACTTTTTGTTAATTCCTGCACATGGCATCCTCCTAACGAAACGAATTCTTATGCTTTTAATTCTACTTGTAAAAACGAAGCAACGCTCCTTTCTCCCAGGGAAAAGAGCGTCTCTGCTTCTCTATCCTTTACTTCTTGCTAGCGCGTTTCACAAATTTGCCCCAACCGGGCTTTCCAACAAATTCGCCTTCTTCAAAAACCAGTTGTCCTCTTGAGAAGGTCATAACCGGGTATCCATGAAATTCCTTCCCTTCCCAGATGGTATGATCATAATCGGAATGCATCGTATTTACGGAAACTGTAAAATCCTTATCTTTATCATAAATTACGAGATCCGCATCCTTACCAACGGTAATGGATCCTTTCTGCGAACATCCAAAGATTTTTGCAGGATTGGAAGCGCAAAGCTCCACGGCCTTATTGAAACTTATTTTCCCAGAATTGGCTGCTGCCAAAATATAAGGATATAAGTTCTCAACTCCGGCACAGCCATTGGGTATCTTAGTGAAATCCTCTTTGCCCCAATCCTTTTCATAGCTTTGAAAAGGACAATGGTCGGTTGCAACGGTATCAATTCCACCCGTCCTTAAGGCTTTCCATAAGGCATCCTGACTTTCCTTACCCTTCATTGGTGGAGAACAAACAAAATTTCTACCATCTTCTCTTTTATACACCTCGTTGGTAAATTCCAGATATTGAGGACAAGTCTCTACATAGATATCATGTCCGTCCTTCTTTGCTTCGATGGCAGCTTCAAGGCCTTCTTTATCTGCCATATGAACAATATAAAGGGAAGCCTCCAGGTTCTTCGCCCAGTGGATTGCTCTCTTATCTGCTTCTGCTTCCACAAATTCCGGTCGGCTCATATAATGATACCAGGGAGATAATTTTCCTTCTTCCTTGAATTTTGCTATGTTAAGATCAATTAAATCCGGATTCTCTGCATGTACATTGATCATGGCACCGATTTCTTTCGCTCTCATCAATAATTTTGAGAAGGTACCGTCATCCACCATCATGCCTTCTTTTTTATATACCATAAAGCATTTAAAGCTTGTAATTCCTTCTGCTACCGCTTTTTCCATCTCTTCAAGAATTTCACCGTCATTTAAATCTGTAATACAACAATGGAACGCATAATCGACACACGCCTCTTGTTCGCAAATGGCTTTTTTCTCGTCAATCAATCCAAGAATGGTCTTTCCCTTTCGCTGAACCGGATAATCAAATACGGTAGTTACCCCGCCACAAGCTGCTGCTCTGGTACCGGATAGATAACCATCTGCCGATACGGTACCACCGAAGGGCATCGCCAGATGAGTATGTACATCAATCGCTCCCGGCAATACTAATTTCCCCGAAGCCTCAATAACAGTAGCACCTTCTTCTGTAAAATCCTTACCGATGGCCACTATAACTCCATCCTTTACTGCGATATCGGCTTGGTATGTTTCAGTTGGTGAAATAATTGTACCGTTTTTAATGATTAAATCCATGTCCCTAACCTCCTCTATAATTGGTTTGCAACAAATGATATTATAAAATCTGAATATTTAAATTGCCTTCGACCTTAGTTAAAGTTTTCGGGCCTGCATCGTGGAATAACCGATGTTGGTCTTCCGATCAAGAACACTTTATCAATCTAAGGATGCCTGAAAGATTTTCCGTACTTCTTCTTCTGTCGGTCTTACAACACAATTTCCCATGTTCTTTGTCTGGATTGCTTTTTGACTATATTCCAATATTTCCAAGGCACTGATTGTTTCTTTTTTTCCGAGTAGTAAATCCAACATCTCAATAAATTGATTTACACTAGTGAACTTCATCACCTTTAAGACCTTCTCTGCCAAATCCGGATTATTCTCATAAACTAATTTCAAATATTCACCTAACAGAAGTCCATTTGCTCTCCCATGGTCAATATCCTTAAAATAGGTGAGTGAATAACCCATTGCATGAACCACAGTCGTTCCGGTTTGAGCGATTACCATCCCTGCCATAAAGGAAGCATAGAGTAAATCCTCTCTTTTTTCCGGTGACAGAACCGGTATTTTATTACTTTTTCCTAAGGAGGATACCTGCATTGCCTGCTGTAGCTCCGGTATACTATTGACAATTTTCTCAATACAATCCTTTGCTAACGCATTGGATACTACCGATGCTCTTACTGACAACATTCCTTCAATTGCATGGGATAACGCATCAATTGCTGTATTTACGGTTGTATTTATGGGTAACCCCTCCGTATATTTTTCATCCAGAAATGCCACCTGCGGAAATAGAAGATCTGACGCAATGCTGGTCTTCGATTGAACTTTATCGTTCGTTAAAATTGAATATTGCGTAACCTCTGAACCAGTACCTGCTGTTGTCGGTACGAAAGCCATCGGTAATATTTTATTTTCATAAACACCTGAGAATAAATTCTCCTCTGTGATTTCTTGCGCTGCTAGTAGTGCAATCGCTTTCCCTGCGTCCATTGGAGATCCCCCTCCAATCGCAACTATGAAGTCCACGCCATATTCCTTCGCAATAGCGGCTCCTTCATACGCACAAGAGATGGTTGGGTTACTCATTACCTTGTCATATACTAAATAGGTAATCCCCATCATACTCAAGGCTTTCTTCACATCATTTTCAGATCCGTTTATTTTCGCTGAATGGGCTCCTGTCACAATCATTGCTTTCTTACCCAGACTTTTCAATGCTTCTCTATTATCAACAATACAATCATTGCCCATAAAAACTCTGGTTGGCATATAATATTTAAAGCTCATTTTCACCCACTCCTATCAAGTAATATAAATTATCCACATAAGAGGTATTATTTTACCATCTTATCCACTTCATAAAGTACTTCATCCATGATATCCATAGCTTCTTTTAATTCCGCTTCCGTAATTATTAATGGTGGAGCAACAATTAGACAATTTTCATGGGTGTACGTATAAAATCCTCTTGCCACTAACATACCTAGAATCTTTGACATGATCTTTTCCGGATCGGAACCATACTCTACGATTGGCTGCTTTGACGCTTTATCCTTTACTAATTCAATTGCCGAGAATAGACCAATATATCGAACATCTCCAACACAGGGATGCTTCACTTTTAATTCTTCCAGAATAGTCCCTAAGACAACTCCACGTTCCTTTGCCTGATCAATCATTCCGGTTTCTTTATAGAATTCTAACGTTGCGATGCCAGCTGCACAGCCAAGAGGATGAGCTGAATAAGTAAGTCCACAGCTTAGGAAGTTCGTATCAAAATATTCGGCTATGGTTTTACTTACAATTACACAGCCCAGAGGAGCATAACCACAGGTGATACCTTTCGCCGTAGTAATAATGTCCGGTTTTACATCATAATTATTTACCGCAAACCATTCCCCGGTTCTACCCCAACCGCACATTACTTCATCACAAACCATTAAGATACCAAATTCATCGCATATAGTTCGAACCCCTTGCAAATATCCTTTGGGCGGAATAATAATACCGTTACTACCTGTTATTGTCTCCAAGAAGATTGCCGCTACCGACTGTCTTCCTTCATAAAGAATTTGCTCTCTCAATTGGTCAATATAATATTTGGTGGCCGCTTCTTCGCTTTCAAAAGCGAAGGGCGCTCTATATACATAAGGGTCAAAGAATTTAACAAAACCAGGAATACCAGGCTCACAAGTATATCTTCTTGGCTCACCTGTCAAATTAGCTGCTCCATAGGTGGAACCATGGTAGGAACGGTATCTTGAAAATATTTTATTTCGCCCGGTTACCATCTTAGCAATCTTTATTGCATTTTCGTTTGCATCTGCACCACCCAAGGTGAAGAATACTTTTCCCATATTATCCGGTGCTAGATCAATTACCATTTCTGCTAATTGTGACCTGACATCAATTGCGAAGGAGGGGGCTGAAAATGCCAACCGCTCTACCTGCTCCTGAACGGCTTTTATTACCTTCTTATTGCCATAACCAATATTTAAATTAACTAACTGGGAGGACATATCATAATAACGTTGCCCATCTCCGTCCCAAAAATAAATTCCTTCACCCTTTGCCATAACCTTTGGTTTTAACATGCCTTGCGTGCTCCAGGAATGAAGGTTATATTTCACTGATGTATCGCTGATTTCTTTTGCTGTCTTTAAATTAAGTTCCATACCCATCCACCTCATTTTCTATACAATAGTAAGCACGCTACGCTAACTTTCTATTAAATGAATTACAAAGAGGCTCGTTCGTTTGAACAAGCCTCTTCGCAATTGTGATATTTGAAAAACATAGTCCTATGATATCATGTTTTTATTTCGTATCAACTAATTCCAGCACAAAATCTATTGTGCTGATGCACATAGGAGGATGGATATCGAAATTTATAACATTTCGCTAGAAAATTATAACATTTCTTTAATATAGAACGCTAAAATAAGCTTTAAGCTGTCCTCATAATTAATATCACATTGTAGAATTTCTTTTATTTTCTTCATTTTATAATTTATTGTGTTGCGATGCACAAAGGTTTCCTTCGCAACCTCTTGTACACTTGCATTACTATATAAGTAACATTTTAAGGTTACAAGGTAATCTGTTTTATTCTTTTCATCGTAATCTTCCAACCTCCCCAGCGTCTCACTATAGAAGCGTTCTAGCACTTGCGTCTCCTCTACCTCGATTAAAAGCTGGTATAATCCAAGCGTTCGATAAGAGCATTTATTCTTATTCTGCTTTTCTGCAATTTGTAATACTGAAATTGCTCTTTTATAGCTTCTTGTAAGCGAAGTTATCCCCACTTCATTATCACTAATACCCGCTCGTAGCCAATACCGCTCATCACCGTAATTACATACCTCTTTTAAACGATCTAACGAATTCTCCACCACATCGAGTGGAAAACTTTGAAGAACGATGATCAGAAATTTATCCTGACGAAATATACTGAACCTATCACTATAACCAAACAAGATTTTCTGCAAATGCATTCTAACAATTTTTTCATATTCGATTATTTTTTTTGTAGAAGGAACATGCAGAGATATAGCTGCAATACAGAATTCTGCATACAAATCAAATTCTTTCCGTTCTAATACTGAACGATATTCAGAGGTTTTCTCAGTGAAAAAGATTGCATTACGAAACGCTCCTGCCACAGTTATTTCATTCTCTTCTCCATTAATAATCTGGCGGCAGAAATCATGAGTTATATCTACAATTCGCGTCGCCCACGGAATAGTAAACAGTGGAAAATGCATTTCCTTACAACAGTTAATTAATTCCTCTGGGACGGATGGAATATAAGGACCTATATTAACTACCAATCCTATTGCATGACGCTCTACAAGCCCCTTAACAAAATCAATGAGCCACTCTGTATTCTTATGCCCGATTCCGGTAGTAAAAATCAATTCCTGACCATGGAGAAATCCTGCAGTCTCCGGATCCTCCAGCATATGAACCCAATTCACCAAGTTGTTCATATTATTTTCACCGCATATTTGTTTCATTCCGTAAGTCTCTTTCGCATATCTACATAAATGTCCCAAAGTGATCGCCATATTCATCCTTCCCTTCTTCAAAAGTATGCCCTAATTTGTATTATCAAAATTCAACTAAAAGCCTAAAAAAGGGGCTACTTACTCCCTTTAGAGTAAGATAGCCCCTTTGCTTGTTCCTGTATATTTATCTTGCTACTAAACTTAGCATAATAAGTACTAAATTACAAGCAATATCAACAAACCAACATCAATATTCTTTAACCAACCTGTTGTCACAAAGTATCTAGTATAATTATTGAATTATCGTATCAATATAAGTAAACTTTTGAATTGCGGACGTGGAAGACCTTATACCAAATCATAACATCTCCATAACCGAAGCCTCGTAGTGATGTCCGATTTCTATACAATCCCATTAATTACGCAAGGAATAAATAGAATCAAAAAAACGGTATAACGTCCCTGCCAGTCTGGGCGATACTTTATACCGTCTTTTATTATAAATCCGATTATCTTTTCAGCTGCGCACTTTTGTGTTCATTTAAGATGATTCGATCAAGTACTGCTTTATAGACCAAGACGATCTGTGCATCGATGTAACAGAATTTATTCGCTATAAATTCATAAGCTTTATAGATAAAACAAGCGCTCATCAGTACTAAAGCAACAATTGTGAGCTCCGGCTTAGGCGCCTTCACAATCAAAAATACGGATGCCGATAGATAAAATATAAATGCAAAAAAGAAGTTCTTACTTATGCGAAAGGCTAGGAGCATTGTATCGTTTAAACGATTGTGCATTTTTGTAATAGCTTTTAAATCTCTATATTTCAACTTTTCATACATGTCATTATAAATCGTTTGGCTATCACTAATCTTTGTCTCCAAGTTTTTCTTTACAAAGGAAAAATAACGGCGATAATTTACTTCACCCAATTCTCTACTGATCAATTTTTTAAAAACATTTGACATATAACCACCTACTCTCAATTACTATATCAGGGTATCTTTCCTTTTGATTTTTATAACACATCCTTTTTTAAATGTCCAGCCTAATTGTCAAAACTAATTTTATAATACTATTATTCGCTGAGGACACAAAATAAAACTCTGCAAATTTTGTCACTCTTACCTAATAAATCTATTCTATCTAACGTCCCAAAATGCAATTTTTTTCGATTTTATTCGATTTTAAATAAATAACATCGAAATATTAACAGAATGTTCATAATATATCCATACAAAAAACATATATGTCTATTATAATCAGAAGTAAGTTAAGAAGTTAATAAAAACTAATATTGCTTACAAGATAATTTTTTTCATAAAATAAGCCCGGCAGCTACCCTCCCCCCTCTACCGGGCTTCTCCTCTATTTAAACCTAATCTCAGAGGTGCTCCATTCTAATTACAATTATATATGGTTTGATTTCTGAGATAGGTAATTACCTATCTCATTTTTTAATTTCAATCATTCTAATCAATGCCTTTTCATAGTTAAATTCTTTTACATCTGCTAATGCACGTTCAAATTCCTGTTTTAAATCCGGCTGCCCTCGTAAAATTAAATACTCCAATTCTTTCATGATTGCATCATATTCAAATCTCTTGATATAATATATGGTGTTTAAAAGGCTTTGTTCATATTCCTCTATTTGCATAGGAATTTTAACCAGCTCTTGCTCTTTTCTTTCATTTTGAGTTATAGCCTTATATTTTGCCAACGCTGATTGCAATTCTTCCTTAAGATTTTCAATACGATTAATAAAATAAATGCATTGCTGGTTGCTATTGTTGACATCACCCTGTAATATATTTTTTTCAATTGATTTTGCCTCTTCTGATAAATCAACTGCTCCAATATAGGTTAGAATACTTTTTATTTTATGCAATCCAATTTTGAGCTCCTCCATGGATTTATTCTCGTAGCTCATGTATAAATTATGGATACAAAGTCCAATATCCTTTAAGGATACTTCTAAAATATTGATATAATGAAGCGGTTTTCCAATTGCATACCTAAGTCCTACAAAATAATTTATCTCTGCTATATCACCAATGATTGTTTTGATTAATTCATTGTTTTTTTCGGAAGAATTAGCATTTGTCTCAAATGTAGGAATTTTATCGATTGACAACTCAGGACACCATTGATTTAAAATTGAAATCAACTCCATCAAGCTTAATGGCTTTGAATACAACGCATTTGCTCCTGCATCCTGATATAAGCTTCTAATATGATCCGTTATATTAGAGGTCAAAGCTACAATAATCGCATTCTGTTGATTTATAGAAATGCTGCGTATCGCTTTTGTAGTTTGTAATCCATCCATTTCCGGCATGATATGATCAATAAAAATTATATCATATGCCTTTTTTCTGGACATGATTACGGCCTGCATTCCAAAATTTGTTTGATCAGCATGAATGTCAAATAGTTCAAGCATATTAGCCAATATCATTGTATTGACCTCATTATCATCTACTACTAATACATTTATCATTGGTTTTCTCACATTCTCCATAACTTTCTTTAATTGTTGTTATGTTTAACGAAACATCTTAATAAAATAAGCCTACTTAAGCATCATTTTCACACATGTTTTTATCAAAATCAACAAGAAAATTGTTTATTTGACAAAAAAACAAATGATAAATGAAATTGTGACTAAAAAATGCTAACAACAGACGATATAATGTTATTATATTGTATTTTGCTTTGAAACTTGTACCTTAGATAAAAACAACGAAATTTATGAAATTAATCCTTTTATATGGTACAGATATTTGTTATAATGGTCGTTAGGAATTTAAGAATAAAACTCAGGAGGAAGAAAAATGTCAAATGTAACTATTATGGATCATCCGTTAATTCAACATAAGTTGGGAATTATGAGACGTAAAACTACATCAACAAAGGAGTTTCGTGACCTTGTATCAGAGGTTGCTATGCTAATTTGTTACGAAGCAACTAGAAAGCTTGCACTTGCTGACATAGAGATTGAGACTCCCCTTGTAAAAACAATTGCAAAGGAAATCGCAGGTAAAAAGTTATGTATCGTTCCAATTCTACGAGCAGGTCTTCATATGGCAGATGGTATCTTAAATTTAATTCCAAATGCAAAAGTTGGACATGTTGGGTTATACAGAAATGAAGAAACCTTAGAACCAGTAGAATATTTCTGCAAGCTTCCATCCGATGCAGCTGACCGCGAGATTTTCATAGTAGATCCAATGCTTGCAACCGGTGGTTCCGCTGTTGCAGCAATTGATATCTTAAAGAAGAGAGGTATCACTAAAATTCATTTCTTGTGCTTAATAGCAGCTCCAGAAGGCGTAGAGCGTTTGACAAAGGCTCACCCAGATGTTGAAATTTATATTGGTAACCTGGATGAAAGATTAAATGAAAAAGGCTACATTTTGCCAGGTCTTGGAGATGCAGGCGACAGAATCTACGGAACGAAGTAGACACTAAAATAAAAATGTTAACAATAAAAACAGCCCCCAATTCTTACTCAATTCCTATTATAGGTTATGAGTAATGATGGGAGCTGTTTTTTAAGGGTTATTTATTTGAAAATTTATAAATAGTCACAGAATCAAATTCTTTACCCGCCTTTAGCATACAGGACGGAAAGCTCGCAATGTTACAGGAGTTAGGGAAGAATTGTGTCTCAAAGCATACTGCATCTCTCTTATTGTAGGTCGCTCCACTCTTACTGTTCTTTACGGGGCTTAACATATTAGCAGTATACATTTGTAATCCGGGCAAATCAGTAAATACTTCCATCTTTCTGCCGCTCTTATCATCCACGAGTTCTGCTACCTTTTCCACCTCAGTTCCATTGATATCCAGAACATAATTATGATCATATCCACCAGCCATTGTTAGGGGTTCATAATTAGCATCGATATCCTTACCTATGCTCTTTAAAGTTCTAAAATCCATTGGTGTACCAGTAACATCCTTTAACTCTCCGGTTGGAATCAAATCCGTTGTTGTTGGTGTAAATTGATTCGCCTTAATCCAAACCTTATGCTCTAAGATAGATCCAGCATTATGTCCTGCTAAATTAAAATAAGCATGATTTGTCAGGTTAACAATAGTATCTCTATCTGATACTGCAAGATATTCAATTACCAATTCATTCGCCTCTGTTAGGCTATAAGTAACCGTAACATCTAAATTTCCCGGGAAGCCTTGCTCCATATGAGGGCTTAATCTAGAAAATTCGATGCTGGCGATATCTTCATCTTCATAAAATTCCGTTTCATATATGAATTTATTATAACCTACGAATCCACCATGTAAGTTATTCTTTCCATCATTCTTCTCTAACTCATAAACTTTACCGTTTAATTCAAACTTTGCATCACCAATACGGTTAGCATGTCTCCCTATAAAGGAACCAAAACCTGGAGGGTTCTCCTCATATCCTGCAAGATTATCGAATCCCATTGTCACATCAGCCATATTACCCTTAGCATCCGGAACAATAATACTTACAATATTGGCACCATAATTCGTAAATGAAACCTTCATACCATTGCCATTGGTAACGGTATATAAAGTAGCTTCTTCACCACGACCAGTTTTTCCAAATGATTTCTGTGTTATTTTCATGTTTCTTCCTACTCCTTAAAATATAAATTCACTAAACATCCTTAGTTTATTATTATAGCATATTGATAAAAAATAGCAAATATTTTCTGAATTGACACAATATGATACCAATGCTATACTTAGGAAGCATTACCAATATAATATTAAGGTTCTAAGTAGTTGAATATCCCATTCATCTTTTTCATGTTTACGTAGCAAGGAAGATGGACTACTGTTTATCGTAGATATTCAACATAATAGGGAAACAGGTTCAAAGCCTGTACGGTCTCGCCGCTGTAATTGGGGAGCTCGCTTCGGCAAGGAAGAATGCCTTGTCACATGTCACTGAACTGTCATTAATAATACTTCAGTTATTATTTCGTTCGGGAAGATACGAAGCGATGTGTTGATCCATGAGTCAGAATACCTGCTTAAAATCTGTACCAACAGTTCCACGAGGATTTGGACAAGGGTACAATAAATAAGCTGCAGTTGCAGTATGATTTTATTGTCCTTTTCCTGTTTGTGGGTAAAGGATTTTTTATTTCAATAAAAGGGAGAAAGAAAAATGAGACAAAATAAGAATCCATTTAAACCAATGATAGCATTTGCACTATTGGCTGTAGTCATTATAATCATGTTAATTGCATACTTTAATTTTAAACCAGAGGGTATTAAAGGTTCGAAGGAAATCGTCGTTGAAGTCGCTATTCCAGAGCAAGAAACAAAGGAATTTACACTTAATACAGATGCAGAATTTCTACGTCAAGCTTTGGAGGAAAAGAGTTTGGTGAAAGGAACAGAAAGCGATTACGGTCTCTTTATTACAGAAGTAAATGGACGTGTTGTAGATGATACCAAACAAGAATGGTGGTGTATCACTAAGGATGGCGAAGATGTATTTACCGGCGTGGATGAAACCCCAATCGCAGATGGTGACCATTTCGAGATTACCCTTACCGTAGGATATTAATGGTTTCTAAATTTGGAGGCTCCTATGCGGATTAAAGATATAGTGATTATTGGAATGATGGGTGCAATTATGTTTGTACTTCAAGTTGCTCTCAGATTTATTCCAAACATCGAACTGGTATCTCTGCTGATCATTATTTACACCTTAATCTTTGGACGAAAAACCATTTATATCATTTATGTCTTCGTTGTCATAGAAGGTTTATTATATGGTCTCGGACTCTGGTGGTTCAATTATTTATATGTATGGACTGTTTTATTTTTGATTACTTTATTATTACGTAAACAGCGCTCGCCTTTTCTATGGGCAATCGTTTCAGGATTTTATGGATTGGGCTTTGGTGCATTATGTTCCATACCCTATTTCATAACAAGTGGTGTTCAATCAGGTTTTGCTTACTGGATCGCCGGAATCCCCTATGACATCCCCCATGGCATCGGTAATTTTGTTATTGCCCTAATCTTGTTTCATCCGATTTATTATATACTTGATAAAATTAATAAGCGGATGGAATTTATGTAATTATACTTTAAAAGAATTTGGTAATTAAAAAAAGGTTATCCTTAAGGAATACTCCTTAAGGATAACCTTTAATCAATCGTTTCAAACAATATAGCCATTTCTTTATAAACTTATTCTTTTAAAAACAAAATTTATAGTTTAGAAAAAGGTACACTGTAAACCCAACATTGATTATACTCTTGTTACATTGATTGCCTGAGGACCCTTAGCTCCCTGAGTTACTTCGAACTGAACTTCTTGGCCTTCTTCTAAAGACTTGAAGCCGTCCATGTTAAGACCGCTGTAATGTACGAATACATCGTTGCCTTGCTCGTCAGAGATAAATCCAAATCCTTTTTGATTGTTGAACCACTTTACTGTACCTTTGTTCATGTTAATTCCTCCAAAAATAAATAATAATCTATTGTCGATATCTTCGGCAACAGATTTATGATAGCACTCTTTCGTACCCATGTCAAATATTATTTGTCGACAGAATTGTTCACATCATATGCTTCTTCATCCGTGAAAACCTCATATCCACAAGTCATTAAGAGCTTCAAAGCAGCCTCCAAATCGGAAAGTTTCATGATGATGGAGGTATCTTTTCCTACTGTAGCAAGTGTATACATATACTCTACACTAATGCCTGCTTCGAAGAGACATTTAAGTACCTCGTACAGCGTTCCGGGTTTCTGAGCAATCTTTACAGCAATCACATCCGTAAGCATTGCAGAAAAGCCCTCTTCCTTCAATACTTTTCTGCCTTCCTCTGGATTCGATACTATCATTCTGAGCATACCGTATTCTGATGTATCAGCCAGACTAAAGGATGCAATATTAATATTTCGATCTTTTAATGCCTCCGTAACTCGTTTTAAGCTGCCTTTTCTGTTCTCGATAAATACTGATAATTGCTTAATAACCATAGTCCTCCTCCTTATTCTTAATTCCATCTTATGCATTCTCTACTAAAATAACAACCGGCTTTTGAAATCTTGTTAGCATGTCAATTCAAATATAATATCCTCAAACAAGTCTATGATTATCAATAATCCCGTTGTCAAAACGAAACTAACTCAAGTTAAACAAGCTTACGCTTATCTATAACGCGCTTCGCTTTTCCTTCACTTCTTTGAATCGTCTTAGGCTCTACTAGTTTAACCTTTACGGAGAGTCCTAATGCTGATTGAAGTACATACGCGATTTTCTTGGTTAAGCTTTCCAATTGTTTGATCTCATCCGAGAAGAAACGTTCTTCTACTTCAACTTGGACCTCTAAAGTATCGAGATTATTCACACGATCAACAATAAGCATATAATGCGGACTGGTTTCTCCCATTTCTAAAAGTGCAGCCTCCACTTGTGACGGGAACACATTTACACCACGGATGATTAGCATATCATCCGTACGACCTTTGAAGCGATCAATACGTGCTAAGGTTCTGCCACATTCACACTTATCATATGTGATACTTGTCAAATCCTTCGTCCGATAACGGAATAACGGGAAGGCTTCTTTCGTTATTGTTGTAAATACTAATTCGCCAACTTCTCCCTCTTTACAAGCCTCCAGGGTATCCGAGTTAATAATCTCAGGTACAAAATGATCCTCATAAACGTGAAGTCCCTTGTGGTATTCACAATCTGCTGCCACACCGGGTCCTAATATTTCACTTAGACCATAAATATCATAGGCTTTAATATGCAGCTTCGCCTCTATCTCTTTACGCATGTTCTCTGTCCATGGCTCAGCACCACAAATAGCCGCTTTTAACTGGATGTTGTTAATAAGTCCCGCATCCTCTAAAGTCTCTGCTATATGCAGCAAATACGAGGGTGTACAGGCTATTGCTGTCGCTCCAAAATCCTGCATCATGGTAATTAACTTCTGTGTATTTCCTGTAGACATTGGAATTACTGTAGCCCCTAGATTTTCCGCTCCGTAATGGAGTCCAAGTCCACCGGTAAATAAACCATAACCGTATGCTACCTGGATTTTATCATTAGGACCAACTCCTGCCATAGCCAGTACTCTCGCAACACATTCCTGCCATAAATCAATGTCTTTACGAGTATACCCAACCACTGTAGCTTTACCGGTGGTACCGGAGGAAGCATGAATTCTTACGACCTCTGATTGAGGTACTGCGAATAGTCCGAAGGGATAGTTGTCCCTTAAATCATTTTTCGTAGTAAAAGGTAGCTTGTTTAAATCCTCGATACCGCCTATATCTCCTGGTTCCAATCCTAGCTGCTGCATTTTTTTTCGATAAAACTCAACGCTGTGATATACTCGGTTCACCATTTTCACTAATCTTGCGCTTTGCAAATTATGAATCTCATCGCGACTCATACATTCCTTCGTTTCATTCCATATCATGAAATCATATCCTCCTGCTCTGCAACAATATAGCCATTTTCCTTCAAAACAGCTGCGGTTCTTGATAAGTCTTCCGTATTTACTATCATTAGTGGAGCTTTTCCATTTCGTAAAACAATGGAGTAAATATAATTGACACCTAATTTTGCATCTGCAATAACATGCAACATACCATCAAGTTCTCCTGGCTTATCCTCCAGCTCTACTGCCACTGCTTCTGACATTTTTACAGCAAATCCATGTGAGTTTAAGATTTCCTTCGCCTTCTCCGGTTGATCTACGACAATTCTTAAGATTGCAAATTCCGGTGTATCAAAAGATGCAATTGCTCTCAGGTTAATCATGTTATCTTTTAATACCGTTGTGACTCCTGCCAGACTGCCAATTTCATTCTGTACAAATACGGAAAGCTGTCTAATCATAGTAATACCCCCTTTAATTTTTATTCTTACGATGAAATTAATCCGTAAATTTCTTCCACTTTATTAATGTAGGTTATACCCAATTTCAAATGCTTTTTGATTAATTTCTACGGTCTTCGCTGGCACGGTATCTTCAATCACCTTTAACCATTCTTCTTTGCTGAAATTCATATGTTGTGCTGCAATTCCTAGTACGATTACATTGAATATCTTACTATTGCCGAGCTTTTTCGCTTCCTCCATCGCATCTACTCTAAATACACGATGTGCCCCTTCTAATTCTTCTAAGATATTTTCCGGATATTTTGCTGCACCGATTACTACTGGCATTGGATCAATACGATAATCATTTACTACAATCGCTCCACCTTTTTTAAGATAATGAGCGTAACGCAAGGCTTCCAAACGTTCAAATGCGATTAATACATCCGCCTGGCCTTCTTCTACAATTGGCTCATGGACTTTATCTCCATATCTCACAAAGGTAACAACGCTTCCTCCACGTTGCGCCATACCGTGTACTTCCGATAGCTTCACATCATATCCAGCTTGAATCGTCAACGCTCCCAGAATTCTGCTGGTAAGTAGGGTACCCTGTCCACCAACACCAACTATCATAATATTTTTCGTTTCCATGGTAATCCTCCTTATCGTAAACTAACCGGTTTGATTGCGCCAAACTTACAAGCTGTCTCACACAGACCGCAACCATTACACATGGTATCATTAATAACAATCGTTCCGTTTTCTTGTTTCGTGATAGCCGGACATCCTGGCTTCATGCACATTCCGCATTTCTTACATACTTCTGACTCAATGCGATATTGCTTTGAAACCGGAGATTTATCAAGCAATACACAGGGTGACTTTGTGATAATGACTACCACTTCCTCCAAAGCAGTTGCTTCCTTGATGGCTTGCTCTAATTCCGCTGTATGAAAGGCATTAATCTCATAGACATGATTTACACCTACTGCTTTACAAAGAGCAGCAATATCCACTGCATAAGTATCTTCGCCCATCAAGGTCTTGCCAGTAGCCGCATGATCTTGATGTCCGGTCATCCCGGTGGTGGAATTATCAAGTATCATAACCGTTCCGGTACCTTTATTATAAACCATATTGATTAGGGAGTTAACACCCGTGTGCATAAACGTGGAATCACCAATCACTGCGACCCAGTTCTTAATATAATCCTTGCCCTTAGCCTTCTCCATTCCATGTAGGGAGGAAATACTTGCTCCCATGCAGATCGTTGTATCAACAACACTTAACGGTGCTACCGCCCCAAGCGTATAACAACCGATGTCTCCTGCACCATGAATCTTAAGTTTACTAAGCACTGAGAAGACACTTCTATGGGGACATCCCGGACAGAGAATGGGAGGACGGTTTGGAGCCTGTGCTGCAGGAGCAAGGTATAACTCCTCGCCGTTAATTGCCATCCGAAGCATATTGGCAGAATACTCTCCCTGAACAGTTAGTAATTCCTTTCCGATTGCTTTAATTCCCCAGGAGTTCACCTGTTCTTCAATAATTGGGTCTAATTCTTCTACAATATATAACGTATCCACCTTACCCGCAAATTCTTCGATTAATCTCTTAGGAAGTGGATTAACAATACCAAGCTTTAATACAGAAGCCTCCGGAAATGCTTCCTTTACATAATGATACGGAATACCCGAGGTTATAAATCCAATCTTTGTATCCTTATATTCCACTTGATTTATCGAGAAATTACTACCATCCTTTACAAGTGCTGCTTCCCTGCTTTCCACCACAAGATGACGGCCTCTCGCATTCCCTGGCATCATTACATTTTTAGCAAAATCCCTAACATAAGGCTTGTCTTCCTTCTCAATCCGTTCATTTAATTCCACCATCCCCTGGGAATGAGCTAATCTTGTTGTTGCTCTAACGATTACGGGAGTATCATATTTTTCACTAAGATCAAAGGCAAATTTAACATATTCTTTTGCTTCATTGCTATCTGCAGGCTCAAGCACCGGAACTTTAGCTGCTCTTGCAACTGCTCTCGTGTCCTGTTCATTCTGAGAACTGTATAACCCTGGGTCATCGGCAATAATTGCCACCAAACCGCCGGTTACTCCGATATAGGATACCGTAAATAAAGGATCTGAGGCTACATTTAACCCTACATGCTTCATGGATGCTAATGCTCTTACACCGCTGATTGAGGCTCCAATTGCTACCTCCATTGCCACCTTCTCATTCGGCGACCATTCGGAATAAATTTCTTCATATTTTATTATATTTTCACTGATTTCTGTACTGGGTGTGCCCGGGTATGCTGCTGACACTTTACAACCCGCTTCATATGCACCACGGGCAAAGGCTTCATTACCAAGCATAATTACTTTATTAGCCACTATGTAGATCTCCTTTCTTATGTAAAACACTGTTAGATTATCTTGTCATGGTTGTTTTGAGCTTCTACTTTCGCTCAAATGTTAGAACCGTTTCATTTTTGCACCTAAATACTATATTGTTTACTTTTACAAATCTTTACGTAAATCCGTTACTCTTTTTGCTTTTCCTTCAAAGCGTTGTAAACTTCTGGGTGCAACTAATTTTATCATAGCATCCAGTCCAAGTACAACCCTTAAACTCGTTTTTATTTTTTGCTCTAATTCGCCAAGTTTTGCATAAGAGTCAAGCAGTGACTCATCTGCTAATTCAACTTTAATCTCCATATAATCGAGGTGCTTCTTACGATCAACAACAATTTCATAATGAGCTCCAATTTCCGGAACCTTTAGCAATACTTCTTCAATCTGGGACGGGAATACATTCACGCCACGGATTATGAGCATATCATCCGATCGTCCCGACAGATTTTCCATTCGCACCGTGGTTCTTCCACATTTACAAGGCTCATACATCAATCTTGAGATATCCTTTGTTCGATAACGAATGAGCGGTAGCGCTTCTTTGGTGATACAGGTAATGACAAGTTCCCCCTTCGATCCCGGAGGTAATACCTCACCCGTATCCGTATCAATAATCTCCGGAATAAAATGATCCTCATTGATATGCATACCGCATAGCTCAAGACATTCCCCGGATACCCCTGGTCCGATAAGCTCACTCATTCCATAATTCTGCGTTACCTTCATCGTATGTCCCCAAAGCTTATACATTTCTTCGCGCATCGGCTCTGTCATACCTTCTCCGCCGAATAACCCAATGCGAACCTTCAGATCCTTTTCCGGATCTAAGCCCATCTGCCTTACTACTTCTCCAATATGTAAGGCGTAGGAAGGAGTCGCCACCAACAGCGAGGTTTCAAAATCCTGCATATACATAATCTGCTTCTGCGTATTGCCCGAGGAGGTTGGACATACGGTTGCACCGAGATTTTCTAATCCATAATGTAGACCTAGTGCACCGGTAAACATACCATATCCAAAGCAAATCTGAGCCACATCCTCTTGGGTAGCTCCACCCATAGCCGCAATTCTTGATACACATTCAGTCCAGGTCCTAAGATCCTTTTCCGTATAACCAACTACGGTAGGCTTTCCTGTTGTTCCCGAGGAAGCATGGATACGAACCAAATCCTTCTTCGGTACCGTAAATAATCCAAAGGGATAATTATCCCTCAAATCCTTCTTATTTGTGAAGGGAAGTCTCTTTAAATCCTCTAAACTTTTCACATCTTCCGGTTTAATCCCCGCCTCAATCATTTTATCACGGTATGCAGGAACCTTCTCATATATTCTGGTTACCGTCTCCTGTAACCGCAATAGCTGTAATTGTTCCATTTCCTCTCTTGGAAGTGTCTCTTCCTTTGCCCAAATCATAATAACCTCCCTCTACATGCTCTTGCATATAATAAATTAAGGATATAAAGTCACTCCAGTGACTAATCAAATATGAATTACCTATGGAAATTATTCTTATATTCGCCAAGACTTCAACAAGCTTGAGGTCTTTATGCACTAATAGAAGCTGTCTCAAAAGAGTTAATTAATAACGCTCTTGAGTCAGCTTCTTTGATATCTTTACTAGCATTCTATTATCTAAGTACTATTCCTCAATGGATTTCTTCGTATGTACTGTTACCGTTTCATCATAACAGGAGAAAATATCTTTTATATTGTTCTTATCTAACTTTGGAGTAATAATACTTACAATCGGAACAATAACTAATCCGGCGATCATAGCAAATGCTCCCGCATTGATTGGAGACGCAATATATTTTAAATACATATTAGATACCGTAATGCCAACCCCGGCAGCAAAGCTTGCCCATACTGCTGCTCTTGTAACACCCTTCCAATAAAGTCCATATAAAAACGGAGCTAAGAACGAACCGGCCAATGCTCCCCAGGATATACCCATGAGCTGTGCAATAAAAGTCGGAGGATCAAGTGCAATTATTACGGATATTACGATAAAGAGCAAAATTAATAACCTCATTGTCAAAATCTGTTTCTTTTCACTCATATTCTTCACAAGATTTCCCTTAATAAAGTCAAGTGTCAGGGTTGAGCTGGAGGTCATAACCAATGCTGCTAAGGTTGACATGGATGCTGATAATACCAATACAACCACGATACCAATCAAAGCATTGGGTAAAGAAGAAAGTATATGAGGTACGATTGCATCGTATGCTACCGAGCCATCTGTTTTATAAATTGCCGGATTATCATATAGTCTTCCGAAACCACCAAGGAAATAACATCCACCGGATATTATTATAGCAAATATGGTTGAAATTATTGTTCCGGTTCTTATTGATTTTTCATTTTTAATTGTATAAAACTTATGTACCATCTGCGGAAGACCCCAGGTTCCTAAGGAGGTCAAAATAACAACACCTAATAGATTAATCGGATCCGGTCCAAAGAAAGAAGTAAAGGCTCCCGGTTGTCCCATTGTGGCAGGGATATCACTATCAATCTTTGCAAGAGTTCCGATTGCCTCGATAAATCCACCATGATTATTTATTACTGCAGCAATAACTGCAACAATACCTACCAACATAATAATTCCCTGAATGAAATCATTAATCGCTGTAGCCATATACCCACCAAGGATTACATATACTCCAGTTAATACTGCCATAGCTAAAACACATACCCAATATGGAACATCAAACGCCATTCCGAATAATCTAGAGAGACCATTATATACGGATGCAGTATAGGGTACTAGGAAAACAAATGCAATCGCAGAAGCCACAATTCGCAATGACTTACTATTATATCGGCTACCAAAGAAATCAGGCATGGTAGTTGACTTCAAATGATGTGTCATTACACGCGTTCTACGTCCTAAAACCACCCATGCAAGTAAGCTTCCGATAAGCGCATTACCAATACCAATCCAAGTAGCTGAAACTCCGTATTTCCACCCAAACTGTCCGGCATAACCAACAAAAACAACCGCCGAAAAATAGGTAGTGCCATAGGCAAATGCGGTCAGCCACGGACCAACTGCTCTTCCTCCTAATACAAAATCACCAACACTGGTGGTATGCTTTCTTGCATAAATACCAACGATAACCATTATAGTAATAAAACAAATTAAGAATATTATTTTAATTAACATCCTGTTACCCTCTCTCCCTTTTCCCTTAATACTTTAGCGCTTTAAAGCATCGGCACTTTAAAGCAATGGTATCAAAACACAAGAAGTTTGTCAATATGATAACCCTAATTTTTGTCAGCTTTTGATAAAATTATATCAATTAGCTGAAATTATACATAAAAATTGCACTTGAAATATTAGATAATTTCTCTAACATTACAAGTGCAATTTTTATATGTTTAGACTTTCAAAGTCACTTTGATTACTATAACAAATAAAACATTAAATAAGTTCATATAATCGGTACAGTAAATATACATACAGTGCTGCTGCCACAGGGAACAAGACTATGAATTTCGCGTGCTTCGTCTTATGTCGGAAAGCATACATCCCAAGGAAAGATCCGATACCACCGCCAACAAAAGCTGTTATTAACAGCGTTCGCTCAGGAATACGCCATGCCTTCTTAATTGCTTTACGTTTATCGACACCCATCATTGCAAAACCAACCAAACTCATCAATACAAGATAGCCCATGAGTATGGCAGCTAATATTTGATTCATTTATTTTTCCTCTACAGCAAGTGCGATTCCTAATTCCTTCAACTGCTTATCTTCCACTACATTTGGAGCTTCTGTCAATAGACAGGATGCATCCTTAACCTTAGGGAAAGCAATAACATCACGAATGCTGTCTTCCTTTGCCATAAGCATAACCAGACGATCTAAGCCGTAAGCAAGTCCAGCATGAGGAGGAACTCCGTATTTGAAGGCATTTAATAAGAAGCCAAAACGCTCATAAGCATCCTCTTTACTAAAGCCTAACACTTGAAACATCTTTTCCTGTACATCGCTTTGGAAAATTCTTACGGAGCCGCCGCCTACCTCGGTACCATTTAGTACGATGTCGTAAGCCTTTGCTCTAACTTTACCTGGGTCAGTATCAAGAAGTGCTAAATCTTCGTCCATAGGCATGGTAAAAGGATGGTGCTTCGCTGTATATCTTCCCTCTTCTTTTGAGTATTCCAATAACGGGAACTCGGTTACCCATAAGAATTTATATTCATCCTTGTTAAGAAGCCCAAGGTTTCTTGCTATTTCAAGTCTCAAGTTACCAAGTACTGCAAATACGGTATCCTCTTCATCTGCTGCAAATAACAAAAGATCTCCCGGCTTACCATTCATAGCTGCTACTAATGCTGTTAATTCCGCTTCAGTCATGAATTTTGCGAAGGAGGATTTATAGGAGCCATCCACATCAATTGCAAGATATGCTAATCCCTTTGCACCAAAATCTTTCGCATAGTCAACCAATGCATCAATCTTCTTTCTTGGCATATCTCCTTGACCTTCTGCATTAATACCACGAACGGAACCACCCTTTTCGAGAGCTCCGGTAAATACGCTGAAACCACAATTCTTCACAACTTCGGATACATTCTTTAACTCAAAACCAAAACGAATATCCGGTTTATCAGAACCAAAGCGATCCATTGCTTCTGCATAGGTCATTCTTTGGATCGGCAGTTGGACATCAATGCCAATGCTCTCTTTAAACATTAACTGAAGTAAACGTTCATTTACATTAAGAACATCCTCCACATCAACAAAGGATAATTCCATATCAATCTGAGTAAATTCCGGCTGTCTGTCTGCACGAAGGTCTTCATCACGGAAACATTTTACGATCTGGAAATAACGATCATAACCTGCACACATTAAAAGTTGCTTAAATAACTGAGGAGATTGAGGTAATGCATAGAAGTTGCCCGGATGTACACGACTAGGTACTAAATAATCTCTCGCACCCTCTGGTGTACTCTTCGTTAACATCGGCGTCTCTATCTCCAAGAAGCCCTCACTTGCAAGAAATTGTCTTGTGATAACAGCAACCTTGCTTCGAAGAATTAAATTCTTTTGAAGATCCGGTCTCCTAAGATCCAAGTAACGGTATTTCAATCTAAGTTCTTCCTTCGTCTTTGAAGCTTCTTCAATCTGAAACGGAGGTGTCTCTGCCTCGGATAAGATACGGATATCCGTAGCTCTAACCTCTATATCACCTGTTGCAAGGTTCTCATTCGCAGCACCGGAACGTGCTTCTACTTTTCCTACTACAGCAATTACAAATTCACTTCTAAGGCGTTCCGCTTTCGCAAAGTTCTCACTTCCAACATCGCCTTCTTCAAATATTATTTGCAAAAGACCAGAACGGTCTCTCATATCGACAAATATGATACCACCTTTATTTCTGCTTTTTTGAACCCAGCCCATTATGGTAACTGTCTCACCAATATTCTTACTGGAAACTTCGGTACATCTGTGGCTTCTGTGTAAGCCCTTCATTGATTCAGCCATGGTTTTATTTCTCCTTCATCTCTATCTAGCAGATATTAATTACATTTCTAATCTATTTAAGCATTTAATTCATAAAAATTAAAAACAAGCAATGCGTGTTTTCAATTATTTTAATCCATTTTGAACTTTCTGTCCACAGATTTTTTACTTCTATTGCTATACATATTGGATTAATCTTATTATATTTTATTGAATATAGAAATTATATCGGTCTTCTCCCAGTTGCTCCTTTATCTCTGACGCTTGTTGTTCATTGCTGCTGATAAACTTAAGCTTAGGAAGTAACCTGAGAGGTGAATAATCATTACATGGAATATTTCTGATGCCGACAGTGGTCAAATTATCAAAATTCTGTAATGCTGATAGATCCTTCACTGGAGTTTCATCAAATAATAGAGTAGATAAATTCAACCCCTTTAGTCCATCCAAGCTATCAATTTTGCAACCACATAAATCCAAATACGTAAGGAAAGTAAGCTTTGAGAGTATTGATAAATCCTTAAACTCGCCTCCCATGATTCGAAGCTCCTTTAGATTAGAAAGCTTAACAATATTCGATAAACCAACCTCCGTTATTGTGTTATTTACCCCCGTTATGATTAGTTTCACTAAGCTTGTCATGTTTTCTAGCCCATCACAATCCATGACCTTCGCTCCAAACAAGGATAATGTAGTCAATTTCATATCCCTAATTACACTTATATCGGTAATTCCGGTATCTCCCAAATCCAACTCTTGCAAGGAGGATAGTTGACATATCGAATATAGATCATTATTAACAATTGGATTTCCCGACAAATCCAGGACTTCGATGTCCTCCAACTCCGAAATAATGGAAATATCACGAATATTATTTGCTCCCAACCCAAGACAGGTCAGGTTAGTGAGTTCTTTTAACGGTGATAAGTCACTAATATTTTGATTATATATTGCTAAAGTTTGAAGGTTCCTCATAAAGGCCAGATCCTCTAATGACACAATGTTACCTTGTATATTATATAAGCCGGCCCGAACATACTCTGACGGTATCATGTATTGAGACTTTCCATATACAAAATGCTCCTTCCAAGTATTATAGATCTGTTTCCCACAGATATACAACTCGGCTACATTATTTAAATCTTTGCGTGTAATAATTTCATTCTCAGTTTTGCTCAATTCATGCCTTACCGCGTCTTCAATGAGGGCGGAAGTAAATACAAACGGTGTATCCTCGCTTACGTAATTCTTTTGATCCGTTTTATCCGGTTGCACCATTTCATTCTGCTGTTCTGTTTCATTTCGTTTCTCTGTTTCACTCGGTTGTTTTGTTTCATTTCGTTGCTCTGTTTCATTTAGTAGCTCTGTCTCACTAGATTGTTCTGTTTCATTTCGTTTCTCTGTAACATTTAGTAGCTCTGTTTCACTCGGTTGTTCTGTTTCATTCAATTGCTCCTCATCACTCAGTTTCTCCTCTTCACTCGCTTGCTCCTCTTCACTTAATTGCTCCGTTACACCCGGTTGCTCTGTCTCATTCGCTTGCCCTCTTGCACTTTGTTGCTCTGTTTCACTTTGTTGCTCTGTTTCACTTAGATGATCCGTTATATTCTGTTGGTCTATTTCATTTAGCTGCTCCGTATCATTTCGTTGTTCTGGTTTACTATTTTCCAATATAAACTGGGAGCTGCCCAGCAATAGGCTTATAATAATGGTTGCAGCAAAGCCCATAGTTATTAACATTTTCTTACTTCCAAGTTTATTATATTTTATCAATTTTGCTTCAAGTTGCTTTATTGATTTATAACGGTCCTCAGGTGAAAATTCCGTACTCTTTTGAATACATTTTTTAATATTACTCGAAATAGTAAAATTATTGATTTCCTTAATGTCAAGACTTCCGGTAGCCATGTAGAACATTAATACCCCAATCGAGTAAATATCCGACCTTGCATCCGTCTGTTTATACCCGAATTGTTCTGGCGGCGCTGTATACTCTGTTCCCAATGCAACAGTATCTTTTTCCTGTTCACTGATAAAGCGCCTAGAGATACCGAAATCGATTAATTTGCATTCTCCCTGCTTCGTAACTATGATATTATCCGGCTTGATATCTCTATGTATAATCGGTGGATTTTGCGTATGAAGGTAATTTAATATGCCGCATAGTTGAAGCGTTATATTAACTAATTCTTCTTCCGCTAGATACCCATTCCTTGTCATCTCGACCATTTCTGTAATTGTATTGCCTTCCACAAATTCTCTGATAAAATAACTGTGTTGTTCGTCTTTTATAAATTCAACCGAAGGAACTAATCCCGGATGGATTAAGAAATGATGTAATATATATTCCTCTTCCAAATTTTCATGGCTTTTTGGAGTAACACATTTCAAGATATATTTTTTCCCATTCATTTTACCGCGAATTAAATAAACTTGCTTATTATCGGTCGATTTTAAGCATGCACAAATATCATATTTTTGTGTGATAGCCGAAGGCAATTCCATACTATCAATTTTATCGAAATCATGTTCCTGCAAAAAATCAACTAAAACACCCATATTAGTTCTTCCTTTTTCATTCATAATCAGTTAAATAATTAACATAATTATACATCTGGCTATCTTTATTTACAATATTATTTTAAAATCTACAATTATATACCCGTAAGTATCTATAGAATTCAAATGAATACAATAGAAAAACAAAATGAACTAAAATGACTTGATAGCAATTGACGGAATATGCAACTGATCCTTATTATTAATCGAATAGTAATCGAAAGGGAGCCATTCCCATGTCGGAACAGCTCCCTTTCTCCCCTATACACTTGCTCGAATTAGCCTTATTCAGCTTTGTTCAAATCAATAATAATCCTTAGCAATTCAGCTATTGTATTTTCAATCAGATCATTGGAGGAAGTTATAAAGTTTTGATGATTCTGATCGTATAAATAACAGCTATATTGCCAATCTCCACTTTCACCTGGATACGTGCTACCATCGATTCTGTGCGCTTGAATTTCCATCCTATAAGCCGCTATATTATCAACTAACACTGCTAAATCACTTAAATCCTCCGTTGAAAATCGAATTAGCATCGCCTCGTCTGACATTGCATAATTAATCAATAGATTCATTGTTAAAGCCCAATCCTCATCCGATAAAACATCATACATCACTACATCGAGATTAGTCGCAAGTGGGTTGGAGGTATAAATATTATCATATTCGTTTTGCAATTGAGTTTCTGCATCAGCACTTCCCTGAAGAAACCACTCTGCACAATAGATTGCATTTTTCGCACTCATTGCATACTCATTTGAATAGATGTTCTCCGAATTATTTTGATAGATGCTATAATATACTGAAAATGCGTCAATCGGATCGCCACTAAGCATACGGTTTCTTAGAATATTTAAATAAATCTGCCCGTATACTTCTCTCTCTTTTAGAGAGCCAGCGTTGTTATAATCTGTGGCTGTAACGAAACTATTGATACTGCCTAAAGCATCATATGTTTCATTGGTACTATTATTAGTTAATGCAGCATATAACTGATTTCCTAATTCAAATATTTTTCTATTCTGCCTATAGTCTAATATCATGCACAGTAAATCCCTGCAGGTAGCTTCAAGAAGATTATTAGAGAGTGCCACATTATTTTGAATACTCTGATCATATAGATAGTAACTATATTGCCATGTATTTCCGAAATCATCAGAATAAATGGTACTGTCTAATTTACGTGCTTGAATGACTTCTTTGTAAAGTCCTATCATATCTTCCATCACTATAAGTTCTTCACGCTCGTTAGTTGTAAATTGACTTGATAATGCTTCATCTGACTTTGCAAAATCGATCAAATTATTCATCGCTAGAGCCCAATCAGCATCTTCTTCCGTATCATTTAATACCCCTTCCAGATCATCCAGTACCGGATTCCAGCGATTTATCTTAATATCATTGTCAATTTGTAAACGATATACTGACCAAAGAATGTCATTTACGCAATCATGTATTATTACCATTTTCTTTGCTGAACTCATTGTTGCACTATTTTGGGTGTAATAATTCAAACTATTATAGGATCCATCCTGATTTAGTTCAAAATTGCTAATCCGATTGGAAAGTTCCTCTATAATCTGTTCTGAATAATTCGGATTAACGGTAACCTCTGGTATTTCATACGGCTCTAGCTCCACGCCATTATATAGCGCTTGGACAGCGGCTATAACCTCGGACTTGATAGTATCATCTAAAGCATATTCTACATGATCAAAATGTTCTCCAGTTTCATTTGTAAAAGTGATTACATGAAACTCTGGCATTGCATCAACGATTGCATCAATTAGTAATTGATACTGATCCGTATTGCTATATTTGTTTTGAATCCACATTCCGGAATTCTCTGATAAAATTGAATATGCAGACCAAATTGCATCATTTACCGCCGCTGCAATCTCATTGGTATATTCATTATCAGGATTATTCTGATATAAATTATAGTATTGATATAAGCGATTCATATCATCAGTAAACATCCACAATCTTAGTTCCGACAGATAGACTTCAGCGTATTCTTCTCCTAACAAAATACCATCCTTCACATCCAAATCATTAATAAAATAATAATTTAAATCAGTTAGAACTTCATAGGTCTGGCCGGCATCCTTATTTGCAAGTGCCACTACCAAATCATTTATAATCGGAAATGCTGCTTTTGATCTGTTAACATTGATAACACTCCAAAGTAAATCCGTACAAGTTCTTTCTATTGTATTATAAGATATCGGTAAGCCATGTAACTTGGCTTGATCATAAACATTACATCCATATCGGTTCCATGACTCACCTGTCTCTTCATTAGAGTCTATGGTACCATCCTCGACCTTGGATTGTATATCTACCAAATAAAGTGATAAATCTTCTGAACTAATTGCTATAGAATCAAAGTTCTCAACATCACTAAAATAATTATTCCTTATCTGCTCATCCGACTTTACGAAATCAAGTAAAGCTTGAAGAGCCGAAATCTTTTCACTATCTGATTCAGCATCATATAACACGAAATCAATGTTTTCCATGATTGGTGTCCATTTGCTACTTAAATCGTATTCCTCCTGTAGTTGATTTTCAGCATCGGTACTTCCTCCTAGCCACCAAGCGGTTGCCCACAAAGCATCAAAAGCTTTCTCAAAGATATACCTAGAATACTCACCCACTTCTAAATCTTTGTAAATATTATAGTATACCTGTAACGCTTGCTGCTCTTCCTCCTCATTGAACATTATTCTTCGTAAAACATTCAAATAAGCCTCAGCATATTCTTCGCCTTTTACAACACCGTCGTTTTCCTCAAATGTAGTAGTTATGAACTCATTTAAATCCTTTATTGCATTATAGGTTGAAGCTGCATTATTTGTTTCTAAGGCGGTTATTAGATCACCCAATATTCCCTTAAACCCATCGTAAAGATTATACCTGTAGAGCTCACTTTCTGTTACTTCATCGACTAGATCGTAAATCGCTAAGTCCAATGTATCCGCAGTCGCAGATGTTTTGTTCTGCAAATAATTATAAAGCCTTGAATTGGTCGGTATCCCGTCTATTTCTTCCGATAAAGGCTGCATTTTTGCTCTGATAAGTTCAAGAAAGTAATTTATTGCAATAGCAGGCTGCTGCTCTTCATCAATCGGACTATCATAATGAGACCACTCCTCCGCTGTCTCACCACCTTCTGAAATTTTTTTCACATACAGAGAAACTAATCTTTGGTATAATGCATCTGCATCGTTTAACTCTGCTGCAGCAAGTATTCCATCTACGATGTTCTGGTATTCACCTAAGTACCAGTCACTCCAGTTCTGATGGTTGAATGTCGTCCACAGGATTGCCTGAATGCACCTATTTAAAACTTGACCTTTTTCCTCGTTACTCAGTGTAGACTTATTAACTACATAATAATTCAGCATTTCATTCGAACCATCTTCATATGTCTCAAAATAACTGAGCTGTCTAGCTAGGTCGCGGATAAAACCCTTTGTGTATTTCGAATTAACATCATATTCGGTAAAACCCACAAAATATTTTGTAAGGTCTACCTGATCAAACACTGCCTGAATTGCTTGTGTGACCTCATCTAAATTTGCCTCAATGTCGTATTCGACATGGTCAAAATGCACGCTTCCATCGGTATCGTCCACCCATTTATATACTGTCAAAGCAGGCATTGCCGCAATCACATTATCTACTAGTTCCTGATATTGTGCATTATAATCAAGGGCTGCTTTTTCCTCTCCATAAAATCGGTTGATATTAAGAAAACAACTGATTGCTGATAAAAAGGTAAATTCCTTCTCTCCTTGATAATACTCCTTCGTGTAGTCATCTGCTAATATCCGTTCTAAAAGCTTACTTTGATAATAGGAAGACTGTTCTAATGTAAAACCGGAATATTCCTCCTGATCCGCAATTAATTTATTCATAGCCGTATAGAAATCCTGTGTGGTTCCCTGTAGAGAAAGGAAAACTCCACTGACATCTCCCACAAGGAATTCTGTTTCGTTATTTACTCTATCAATCAGCCATAGGATTCTATTTGCTGCAGAAATTGCCAGCTCCAGGGTTTCCTCATCTGCTGCCTTACTCTCATAATACTGCTTGATTGGTAACCCAAACTCTTTTCCGCTCGATATTAGAAATTCAATGTATTCCGCGTAATCAAATAGATAGCCGTCTTGTAATTCCACTGATGCATAAGCGGAATCTACATCGCCATATAACTCCATTTTATCTTTTAAGGAATTCAAATTAGCCTTTACTGCAGCTCGATTAGTTGCATTTGTTGTAGCGACATAAGCAGTCGTTACTTGATGTAAATTCATAAGAAGGACATTGTAATCCTCTAATTTGTGTTGCTCTGTCGGTACCGGTGTCGGTGTAGCTGTCGGTACTGGCGTCGATGTAGGCACTGGTGTTGGTGTAGCTATCGGTGTTGAGGTTGGTATAGGTGTAGTCGTTGGTACTGGTGTAGACGTCGGTACTGGTGTTGAGGTTGGTACTGGTGTAGTCGTTGGTACCGGTGTTGAGGTTGGCACTGGTGCCGAAGTTGGTACTGCTGTGGGATTTGGCGTACTAGGTATATACGGGGGCGGCACTATAATCGGTACTGACGTAGGTGTAGGTATGAGTGATGGTATTGGCGATGGGGTCGCTTTTGGTGTCACCGTAGGCCTTGGAGTTACAGAAGGTTTTGGTGTTGATGTCGGTGCTGACGTGGGAGTCGATGTTGGAGTGGGCTTTACAATAAGTACCTTATCTTCTTCCTTTACTTCAACTCCTCCTACGCTAACATTCGTTGTTCCCTGTGCTACCTGCACACTGGTGCCCGTAGTATTTATCTGTGAATCATTCCCCGTTACAACAGCTTTATCTACCTTACCGCTACCACCTACTGAGGAGTTGTTTCCATATGTAATTACACTTTGTATCGAAGAACCTTCTGATACAGAAACCTTCGTATTATCAGCAGAGGAAGTAACTGTCGTTACCTCAGAACCTTTCATTAACTCGACGTTGGTATTCGTTCCGGAAACATTCAGATTCTGAATCTTTGCAGCATCTCCCAGAGACACCATAGATTCATTACCGCTTGATGTCACTTCACCAATTTGACTGTTAATCTGCAAAGAAGATTTATTGCCCTCATTTGTCAGCTTCGTAACCGGTTGAGATATCACTAAATCCGCTTGATTAACTTCTTTTGATATTTTTACTTCTTCTGTTTTTACATTAACGGTAAGCGCAGCATTTGCATCCATATTAACAGTTTGAATTGTGGAAGCCTTGTCTGTTCCAGCATTCGCATCTGTCAATGTAATCGACTGCCCTTCTGTCGCACTTTTGATAGTTGCAGATGATATATCACAAGAAGTAGTCGCTATATTAATATTTGATTGGGATTGCGAATCAACAACTAAATCACCCGTAAAGCCTTCTAATTCTATCTTAATGGAACCATCTTGATCTGTAACTACACGAAAGCTTTGAATTGTAGCTCCATTCGCTTGCTTTACACTAATATTGCATTCTGAATCAATCGTTACAATTAAGGAACCTTTTCCTGCTATCAAAGAAGGGGTTGCTGTTTGGTTCGATGTATCCGTTGTATCATCCGTGATATCGAAACTAGCAACTTCAATCTTATTAACCGCTGCAACATTATTAATCGCGCATTCATTCGTTGTAACGGTGTAAGCTGCTCCGGATTCCAATGTCAGCGTTCCGCCAACGGTTACCTTCGTTAGATCAATTTGAGCTGCTCCAACACTATTTGTAATCGTTAGATTTCCATAACTTTTATTATCTATCTTTACTTTACCATCAATAACATCAGCCTTCGTTATTACTGCCGACTTTTCTTCTACTACATATATTGTAACGTAATCACTTTTTTTACTTAAGGTAGTTGCTGTAATTGTTGCAACACCGGCTTTTGTCGCAGTAAATCGCCCCTGTTTATCCGGTTTTATGATGGTAGGATTGTTACTACTCCAAGTCGTGAGATCATTGGAGTTTTCCGGCATTAATAATTTGTTTAGATCATAAGTCTCTCCTACCAGCACATAGTCTGGTTTATTACTAATGACAATCTCCGTGGCTGGTTTTCTAACTGTAACCTTGCATTTAAGAGTGTAGGATTGTTTTCCTATCCTGATATTGCAAGTAATCAGCGAAGTACCCTTCTTGATACCAGTCACTTTACCTCCATTATCAACAGTAGCTATACTTTTATCGCTACTTTTCCAAGCATAATTAGAATTTGAAATCTTGTTTTTAATTTTTATTGTATAGGCATCCCCCACAAAGATATTTTGTGATGTCTTTGTAAATACAGGTGCGGACGAAGCACTTGCCGTTTTGGCAGGTGATAATAAAGAGACCACTAATGCAATTGTTAGCAAAATGGACAGTAACTGATAACTATGTTTTTTCCTATTGTTAGCTTGCATAATTCAAAAACTCCCTTCTAATATATAAAACCCGATTTTTGTAATTTAATATCAGGATTTAGTATATCAGTTTGGGAGTTTCTTTTGGTCTGCAAATTGTGTACTTTTTAATCGGTTAATCTTCCTTTAGCAATATTGCTTCGCCAAGGTTTTCTAACAATTCATTGGTATCAATTAACGAGTATTTATGTTGAATGCAGAAAATGATGGCTGCATCCCGTTGAATTCGTGGGTATAATTCTCCCCGTTTTGCAATTTTCAATAAACGTTGGGTCTCTACCATGCTTAATTTTATAATGATTGCAATACGAATTAAAAGATTACGATTAGGTGTTCTTTGTCCGTTAAAAATTTGATAAGCTAGCGATCTTCCAATACTAGCCTTTTCGATGATCTGAGGTATTGTAAGGCCTGCATTATCAATTAACTCATAGAGATAAGTATGCAAATCAATACTATTAATTTCTCCCTCATGATTTTGTAAAAATTCATCAAGGTGTTTTGTTTCTGATAAAGCATGAAGCAGTTCTTCTGTCAGCATGGACCTTCTATTTTTATTGTTCATACAATCCGCCTCTTAACGAAGTACTTTAATACGACATGTAATTACTTTCGTTGAACTTTTTTGTATCGTAAATACAGAAATCAGTTATCCTATTTTATGAAAAAATCAATACATTTTCTATTCGTTGTTACTGGCTTCACATAAGTCGAACCCACCCTAACATGTTCGGGATGTACGGTATATGCTTTCAAAGCCTCTTCACTTTCGAAAACACTGTCGAGTAAAATATCTGAATCTGAAGTTTCTAGCGGATTGGCAAAAACCTCAATCGATATAATACCATCAATAAGATTTTTTAAGTTCTCCAGCTCTTTCTTCATAAGACCTGCATTTTTTTGGTTTTCTTCGTCTGTTAATCCTTCCGCATAATTCCAGGCCACAATATGTCTTACCATAAGAAATCCTCCTTTTTAGTTCGAAAACAGTTTATTATCACATATTTAATATCTTTATAAATATGCTTCTCAATTACACTTACAAGTATTTATATATATAAGTATCATTATACCATATATGATAATACGAACAAGAATAACTTTAAATTATTTTCCTTTCTTCAACAAAGACACCATACAAAAATCGATTACTCATTTTCAATTAACTGTAATTTACGCAATACTTCAATAAATTTGTTGGTATCAATTGGTTTCGCAGCATATGCGTCGCAACCAATTTTAAATGCATTCTGCACATGTTGTGCTTCGGCAAGTGCTGTTGTCATAATAATTTTTGATCTTTTCTCCGGAAGCATTCCTTTTTGTGTTTCCAGATCCTTGATATGTTTTAAGACCTTTACACCATCTACTTTCGGCATCATAATATCAAGGCAAATAAGGTTATAAGGGTTATTATCTTTTAAGGAAATCAATACAGCATCCAAAGCCTCTAATCCATCCACTACCAAATCACATTCCCCATATTTGGAAAGGAATTTAAATAAAAACTTTCTACTTGATAAGTCATCTTCCGCAATTAATATTCTCATTGTAACCCTCCTATTCTTTGATACTTTGATATAATTTAAATTCATCGCTGATTTGTTCAATATACCTTTTTGCTTCTGTTATATTACCTCTTCTAGCTGCGAGCTCAATCTTAAAGGCAGTGTCTTTTAAATCGATAGCGTCGATATTATTTGATATCTTTTTTATTACACTTGCTAACTTTTCTATGAGGTTTATGTTTCCCTGCTCTGCTTTTTCTTCCAGTTGCTTGATATTATTTTCAATGTTATTTAGTTCTGTTACATTGTTCGTAAGTCGACTGGTTTTATCAAAGTGAAATATAACCTCACCATCTTGATTAAGAACAACATTTTCCGGAGTATTAGAGGTTACTTTCGATGTAACCTGTTCCAGTATATAAAATAACTCATCCATTAGAATCGGTTTAGCAATATAAGCGTCCATACCCAGATTAAGAAACTTTTCTCTATCACCTCGTAATGCGTAGGCTGTCATAGCAATAATAGGAGTATGCTGGTTTACTTTTTCTAATAATTTAATCTTTGCTGCTGCTACGATACCATTCATTTTCGGCATCTGGATATCCATAAGTATTACATCATAGATCTTTTTATGAAATAGCTCCAAGGCTTCGATTCCATTCATAGCAGTTTGTACACTATGACCTTTTTCATGTAACATCTTAAGAATAACCTTCTGATTAATCAGATCATCCTCTACAAGCAATACATTTAATTGCTTTGATGCCTTTGAAATAGATAGGAATGTTTTTTGGGGAGAATTTATGGAACTTCCTTTTTTGAACTTTATAATGAACTTGAAGGAGCTTCCGATACCAACATTACTCTCAACTTCAATCCTTCCCCCCATCATTTCCACTAACTGCTTTGAAATAACTAATCCTAAACCTGTTCCACCGTACTGTTTGGTGAAGGAGTACTCTATCTGGCTAAAGCTTTGAAATAATTTAGATAAATCCTCTTTCGCAATTCCTATTCCTGTATCCACTACCGAAAATTTTAGTTCAACTTCTTCTGTTGCAGTTGTTATATTTTTTACTGTGATTGCTACTTCACCATGCTCGGTAAACTTAATAGCATTACTGATTAAATTATTCAAAATCTGCCGTAAGCGGTTAGGATCCCCAATCAGAAATTGTGGGATCATAGAGGAAAATGTATAATTTAACTCCAATCCTTTATCCGTAGCTCTCGGCGCATGAGCCCGAGCAATTTCCTCAATCAATTCTTTTAGATCAAATGTAACATAATCCAAGGGCATCTTACCAGCTTCCATCTTAGAAAAATCTAATATATCATTTATGATTTTAATTAATGAATTTGCACAGGCCTTTGCAGTTAGTAAATTATCTTGTTGGTCTTCATTTAATTCAGATATCAGCGTAAGATCCACCATACCGACAATACCATTAATTGGAGTGCGAATTTCATGACTCATATTCGCAAGAAATTCACTTTTTGCTTTATTGGCTGCTTCTGCGGCTTCCTTTGAAGTAATTAGTAAAGTTTGATATCTTTTGATCTCCTCTTCCGTTTCCTTTCGTTCTGTAATATCAAGTGTTGATCCAATATATCCTGCAAATTGATCGTTATTATCATAATACGGAACACCTTGTAGAAGAAACCATCGATTTTCATTATTATTCATCTGTAACATTATTTCTCTCTGAAATAATGTTCTTTCCCTTATGACATCAACAATACTTCTTTGACTATTCTCTATCTCCTCGGTAGGGATTATATTATTCCAATAATCCTTTGAAGTCATATTATTTACGATATTAGCAACTAGCATTTCTTCTTTATTCGTATATTTCAATACCATATTCTCATCGGTCATCCATACTATGAAAGGTATTTGATTTAAAATATTATTACAATAATCACTAGCTTCTGTAGCACTGATTTCCCGTTTTTTACTCTCACTGATATCCATAAGGGTCATAGCTGCTTTCCTAATTCCTTTATCAACAATCGGAGTTACACTTACCCGAAACCAAACCTCCCTTGAGGTCCCTTTAACATCAATCCTCATGTTCATTTCCATATTACTTGTTACTTGGTCCTGCTTTATAGCAACCATAATTGCTTTATTGATTTCACAATTTGGACATTTTATTCCATATCCACAACCCAATTGACCATCTGTACTCTCTATACAATTAAAGCACTCCCCAAATCTCATCCCAAGAATTTCATTACTATCTTTATCAAGAAATCTAAAAATCACTTCATTTGACTTAACAATTTTGAAATTCTCATCTAGTAAAAGCATGCCAGCTGTCGTATTATCAAATATTAATTGTAAATTTTTTTCTTCATTTAGGTGATTAATTTCAAACATTTTCAATTTAGTAATATCCCGAAACACAATAACAACACCAACCATTATTCCATCCGAATCATTTACAGGTGTACAGGTTGCTGATATATATTTTTTTATGTTATTATCTAGTATAAGAATGCTATTATTCTCTAGACCGATATTCGTTTTATTATTTAGCACATAGGCTACCGGGCTTTTCAATGTGTTGTTTGTTTCAGCATTATAAATAACAAAGGCATCATCGAATTTCTTACCGATGGTACTGTCTGCATCACAACCCATAATTTCTTCCGCTATGCTATTCATATATATTATTTCGCCAGTAAGGTTCATCGAGATAACACCATCGCCTATACACGATAAAATAGCTGCTGCAAGTTCATAGTTTTCTCCATACCTGATCTTTTTTTGCATTTGAGACCATCCTTACTTTGTGTTTGATATCTATGTTATATATTTTATCTTATATTATTTGCATACGTTACCATTACTACATTCCTATTGTCACATTAACTAAACATGGAATATATCGCATAAGCGATGTTCTCCAAAGGCGTTTGTTTTTCAACTGCTCCAATATTAAAAGCTACCTTTGGCATACCATATACCACACATGATTTTTCATCCTGGCCTATCGTCCTCGCACCTTTTCGTCTCATCGACATAAGACCCTTGGCACCATCATACCCCATACCGGTGAGGATAACACCAACCGCATTCTTACCTGCTTCCTTAGCAACCGATTCAAAAAGTACATCGACCGATGGACAATGTCCATTCACCCTTTCATCGTCAAAACATTCTACTTTATATCTTTCACCTATTCTTCTGATCATCATATGCTTATCCCCAGGAGCAATTAGTACTTGTCCTTTTTCTACATAGTCACCAGTTTTAGCTTCTTTCACCACCAGACTGGTCGTATTATTTAAGCGCTCTGCAAACATGCGTGAAAAATTCGGAGGAATATGCTGTACTATCACAATCCCAGGAATATCAGAAGGCAGTTTTTTTAGAATACTATAAATAGCCTCTGTCCCACCGGTAGAAGCTCCTATTGCTATTATTTTATTCTTATCTGTAATTGATGTACTTTCTATCTTTTTTGATGTATTCTCTTCAATTGACTTTTGTACCTTTGCATTACAAGCAATTTTTATCTTCGCAATTAAATCTCGAATAAAGCCTTCTACATTTTTCGCTGAGGATAGGTCTGGCTTCGCTACAAAATCAACTGCTCCAGCATTCATTGCATCAAAAACTGTCCCAGAGGTCGAACTCACTACAAGGATGGGTAAAGGATATTGAGGCATAAGTCTTTGGATAAATTCTATTCCATTCATCTTTGGCATCTCCACATCACAAGTCATTACATCCGGTTCATACTTAATTATCTTATCTCTCGCATCAAAAGGATCATTGGCTGTAGCAACAACTTCAATTAAATCATCAGAGGAAAGACCTCTTAACAGTACCTCTCGAAATAAGATACTGTCATCAACAATCAAAACCTTAATCTTTTTTGTCATATGACCATATCCCCTCTTTAAATCTTTCTATATACTGCAGGCATTATATATTTAAATTTTGTTTCCTCACGATTTAAGGATTCTGAGTGACCGATAAATAAAAAGCCTCCTGGCTCCAATAAATCATAAAATTTTCTTACCAAGTTGTTTTTCGTCTTTTCATCAAAGTATATCATCACATTTCTGCAAAATATAACATGAAACTTTTTCTTAAATGGAAATACACTTTCCATGAGATTAAATTTACGGTAAATCACTTCCTTACGTATCATATCCGTGAATTCAGAGAATTCATTATCCAGTTTATTGATGTAATTGAGTTTCCATTTTGCTGGTAGTGTCTCCATCTCTTTATTAGAGTAAACACCTTTTTGGGCTTCGTCAAGTACTTTATTCGAAATGTCTGTGGCCAAAACCTTAGTGTCCCAAAGTGACTTCTCTTTTCCAAAATACTCATCAATAATCATTGCCAAGGTATAGGGCTCTTCTCCGCTAGAACACCCTGCGCACCAAATCCTTAAGTCTCTTTCCAATAAGTTATTAGAATAGAAGGGAAGAACTATGTCTTTAAAATAGCTAAAATGATCTGCCTCCCTCATAAAAAAGGTATGATTGGTTGTAATTTTATCGAGTAACGTAGATACTGCAATTCCAGTTTTATCTGAGATAACATATTCATAATATTGAGAAAAATTCTGAAATCCATTTTGTACTAATACATTTTGAAGTCGGCCAATTACTAAGGTTTGCTTTTCCTGCTTTAAATAAATACCATAATTAGCTTTGATGTATGCTGATAATTGATTAAATTCTTTATCTGTAATTGTTATCACAAGCACTACCCCTTTTATAGTAATTGCAAAACAATAGAGCTTCTATGCTAAAGACTAGGGATTCCTATTGTTTTGCAACAACTTTTCATAATTAATACTTACCGAACTCTTTATCACTTAATACGATTTTATGTTTTGAGGCAGTAACTTCTTCATATGCGTCTGCATCAGCATGACGATTTTTCTTACCTGACATATTTTCTAGCATCCTAAATACTTCTGGGCCTACCTCATCATAACGATTAAAAGACCTTACGTTTTGCTTTAATTTGAATTTACCAACTGTTTCTTTCAATAGAGCAGCTTGGCTTGAGAGTTCCTCACTTGCGGAGGCACTTTCTTCTGATGTAGCCGAGTTTGTCTGGACAACCTGTGACACCTGCATAATTCCTTGATTAATCTGTGTAATTCCCATGGATTGTTCGTTGGATGCAATTGCAATATCATTAACTAGAGCTGCTACCTTATCAACTCCATTCACGATTTTATTCAATGCTTCCGCGGTTTCTTTCGCAATCCTTGTACCACCTTCTGCTTTCTTAATGGAACCCTCAATCATATCTGTGGTTTCCTTTGCTGCATTAGCGGAGCGTGCTGCAAGATTTCTGACTTCTTCCGCAACTACTGCGAAACCTTTTCCATGTTGTCCAGCTCTAGCAGCTTCGACTGCTGCATTTAAAGCGAGGATGTTGGTCTGGAAGGCGATATCATCAATAACCTTTATTACCTTGGAAATATCAGCGGAAGACTCATTAATTTCTTCCATTGCTTTCAGCATTTCCCTCATCTGGTTATTGCCCTGTACTGCATTTTCTTTCGCGCTTTCTGCTAATGTATTTGCTTGACTCGCATTCTTTGCATTTAATTCTGTTTGTGAAGCTATTTCCTCTAGGGAAGCCGTTAATTCTTCAACTGAACTGGCCTGTTCCGTTGCACCCTGAGAAAGAGCTATGCTAGAATCTGATACCTGTCTTGCACCTACTGCCACTTGTTCTGAAGCAGTTGCTATTCCACTTAAAATTTCATTGTTATTATGAACCATTTCATACAGCTTTTTACCCAACAGATCATTTTCAGACCGTAGAGTAACTTCAACCGTAAGATCTCCTGACGCAATTTGTTCCGCCACCATTGCTTGTTTTCGGATATTATCAATCATTTTATTAAAAGATGTAGCAAGTTTACCAACCTCATCTTTACTGTTCACCTCAACATTAACATTTACTTCACCAAGTGCAAGTTTGTCAGCAATTTGTACCATTTTGATAACAGGTTTACCTATTACATTTGCTATATATAAGCCAAGTATTATGGATATTGCCACTCCACATACAATTACTGTTATCATAATTATTGTAGCTTTTGCAGCCATTTCATCATTGTCGGCAGCTCTTTGACCTGCTTCAGTCGCATTCATTTCCATTAGCTTAACTAAATCTTCCCTTAAGTTGGTGCCAGATTCATCTGCATCTACAAAGACTACCTCCTTTGCCTCTGAAAATTGATTGGCTTCAACCAGTTGAAGAACCTTTTTTATGTAATCCTCATATTCATCCCATTCTGAATTAATCTGATTTAGCAAACTATCAGCTTCCTTAGAAGATACCGTTGTTTTATAATCCTCCAATAATTCATTAATTTTTGTACATAATTCCTCTATTTTGACTACCTCTTCTTCACTATCTACTTCAGATTGTACTACAATTAACTTAAGAGCATTATATCTTAAACGTTGAAAATTACTAGCCGCATCACCAGAGTATTCCAAGCCCAACGTGTTCTGTTCATATAACAGCTTGTCCGCAGTGCTTATACTTCGTATACCTATCAATCCTACTGCACCTACTATTACAGATATTGCCGCAACTATAAGGAATCCTAATATTAACTTTATTGATATTTTTAAATTTTTAAACCATATCATATGCGTTACCTCCATAAGATGTATTTTTTTATGTAACCTCATTTAAATCTTCCAGTTCATTCTCAGTGAGTAGTTTTTCACAATCTAGAAGTAATTTGACTTCATTTGCAACCTTGCCAATCTTTTTAATGTAACCGTTATTTGATACCTTATTCATCTGTGGTGGATCTACGATATCCTGTTCTAAAATAGTAAGAACTTCTGAGACACTGTCTACAATAAGTCCTATGGATATATCTTTAATATCAACTACAATTACGCAGGTACGATCGTTATATTCCTTTGGTTCTTTTTTAAAGCGTGTTCTGACATCAATTACTGGTATAATCTTTCCTCTCAGGTTTATTATCCCCTTCACATACTCCGGAAGCTCAGGTATTTCTGTGATTACCTGAATACCAATAATTTCGGTTACAAATTTAATTTCTATTCCATAACACTCCCTGCCTAATACAAAAGTCAAATATCTATCTTTTTGCGTATCTTCCTCCAGCTCCAGTGTATTATCCAATATATCCTGCATTTCTTCCTCCTTTCATAATACCTTTTCGCTTAAATTTATTTTATTGATTGAACATTCGAACCATATCCAATATCAAACTGATGCTACCATCTCCTAACAGAGTACAACCAGCAAGCCCTTTAATTCTTTTAAATCTCTGAATGTATTGGGGTAATGCCTTTACAACTACTTGTTGTTGTCCAAGCAATGCATCTGCAAATACACATACCGTATTATCATCCTGCTCAACCATTATAATGATCCCATCTGTAAATTTTGTTATATCTGTTTTTACCTTATATAATTCATGTAAACGTCTTATCTGATAACACTTCCCCCTTACCATAATCATTTCGTTACCATCTGGATCAGAAAAGATATCTCCTTCCTTGGGTCGAAAGGATTCTTTGATAGAGATCGTTGGTATTGTATACCGCGATTTCCCTACTTTGATGTTCATTCCATCGATTATTGCAAGAGTAAGGGGAATTTTAAGGGTAATTATCGTCCCTTTGTTAATAAAGCTATCCACAGTAATTGAGCCACCAACTGCTTCTATGTTTTTCATTACTACATCCATCCCAACACCGCGACCTGAAAATTCCGTAACTTTATCTTTCGTCGAAAAACCCGGGAGTAGTATGAGGTTATATATTTCCTTATCAGACATATCTTCTTCATTCTTGAAAAGCAGGTTATTCTCTTTCGCTTTTTTTAGAATTTTTTCTTTATTTAACCCTTTTCCATCATCACGGACAATAATTAATACATCGCTTCCGGCATTTTTCGCTTCCAACGTAATTGTTCCGGCTTTTTGCTTCCCTGTTATTAGACGTTCCTCCTCAGCCTCTATTCCGTGATCAATAGAATTACGTACCAGATGCATTAATGGATCTGAGATATGCTCAATGATATTTTTATCCACCTCTGTATCTTCACCAATGATATCGAGATGAATATCCTTGTCCAGCTTCTTACTCATATCCCGGACGATGCGATGCATTTTAGTAAAGGTTGCAGAAAGCGGAACCATCCGAATTGACATTACCATGTCCTGCATCTCACTCGTAATCTTATTCAACTGCCTTGCAGCCTTCGTAAAATTATTTAATAATAGGCCTTTTAAGTCTGGATTTTGTATTACCATCGCTTCCGCTATTACCATCTCACCAACTAAATCCATCAGCTTGTCCAGTTTTAATACACTAACACTAATAATACTTTGTGCCGTTGAAGAGGACATAACATCTTTCTCTAGGCGTTCCTTACTAACTCCACGATTTTTTTCCAAAATGCATGTTTCACCGATTGCAGTTGATTTAGTAAAATCCACCTTTGGTAATAATATGTTTTGTTTCTCAACTTTCATTAACTCAATATCATTGTCAAGCTGAACTAATTCCATATCCCTTAAGAATATGGTCTTCATGAATATTTCACGCATTTTCTCATAGCTGAGATTCGTTTTCAAGTAAATATGAAACCCATTTTGTCGTATAATGTTTATACTATCATCACTGTCGATTATATCTTCGGGTACATAGACAATCTCATCTGTCCATTCCTTAAGATTGTGAATAATAGTATATGCTCGGATATTCTCCATCTCGCAGCCTTCTTCAAAATGTATAATTGCTTTATAAGAATAGTTATAAATACCCTTTTCTTTTTTTATTTGACTTATGTAATAATGCTGCTCTTCTGATATTTCAGTATCAGTTTTTGTATTTGATTCGATTGCAGTTTCATGGACTTTAGGTACTGCTATTTCAGTCGTATTCCTGTTCAATTTAAGTTCATTAAGAAATTTCTTCATTGTAATAACCAAATCATCGGCAATACCATCTGCCGTATTACTACTCTTAATCTTATCAACTTCTATTTTAATAAAATCAACGCCTTCTAAAACCAAATCTGATAGTGCAGAACAATCCACTTGCACCGACTTTTCCTTTCTCAGATAAAAAAATAAATCTTCTATGGAATGTGCAAGCTTAGCGATGTTATCAAAAAGCATCATTGCTGCTGAGCCTTTAATAGTATGCATAATCCGAAAGATTTCATTAATTGCATCTTCTGTAAAATCTAATTCTTTTTCACTGCTTAAAATCGTATGCTCCAATTGCTCTAGCAATTGTGATGTTTCAAATAGGAACATCTCCATCAACGGCTCAACCGCATACTGGTCTGACATCAAACTACCCCCTGACAATATTATAAATGAACTATACTTTATTTAGAGTTTGTATCACATGCTCTTCCTTAAATGGTTTTACAATAAACGATTTCGCACCACCCATAATTGCTTCCATTATTAAATGCTCCTGTCCCATGGCAGAAACCATAACCACTTTTGCATTAGCGTCGAATGCAATAATTGACTTTAATGCTTCTATCCCTGTCATCTCCGGCATTGTGATATCCATAGTAACAACATCAGGCTTCAACTCCATGTATTTCTTGATTGCTATACTACCATTCTCCGCCTCACCGACTACATCAAATTCATTTTTAACAAGAATGTTTTTAATCGCCAATCTCATAAATGCAGCATCATCAACAATTAATACTTTTTTCATAGTGTAAGTCTCCTTATATATATTCTTTCGTATTACCAATGGTATTTAGAAGTAACCCTAATGTTGTCAGTGTTCTTTCTCGAAGAGAATATGTACCCTTTGCGAGTCTCCAATTTAAACAAATTTCTCTGCAAAAACCAGATATTATCACTGCAAGCATGTTACTATTTACTTCTTTGCATATCTCACCAGTTCTTTGTGCCTCTTCTACCAAATGCTGCAACATAGCAGTTCTACTTTCCTGAATGTACTTAATTTTATCTGCTAATTCTTCTTCATACCGTAACACATCAAACAATTGTAGTATTGCTGTTATTGCAGGATAGTTCTCGTAGTATTCAGCATAAGAGATGACATGAAATTGCAAAGCCTCCATCGGTTTAAGCTCATTCATTTTCGTTGATTGAAGAATGTCCTCATCAAATTGGATAAAATAATCTAATACAGCCAACAATAGTTCATTTTTATTCTTGAAATGGCGAAACAAAGTAGCTTCTGAGACACCCTGCCTTCTAGCTATTTCTCTTGTCGTTAGCTTTTGGATGCCAAGTTCATCGATTATATCAATTGCTGTTAATATAAGCTGTTCTTTTCTGTGAAGCAAATTAATACCCATATTATTCCACCTGCCGTAGTAAACACTCACTCTCTTTTTTATAATTCAATTATAGGTATATTGTACTAATTTGTCAATATGTGTTTTATTATGTCGATTTATATAAAATTATGCAAAAACCCCGAACAGGAAACTTTTTCAGTTTCTCTATTCGGGGTTATAAAGTACAGCAAATGTATATTTGTAATAAATAATATAAAACTATTAAGCGAAAAGTTCTGCAATCTGATCCAAAGAAACCTCCGTTTGCTCTCCTGTCTCCATGTTCTTAACATTTGCTTTGTTATTCGTTAATTCATCAGCGCCAATAATAACAGTGTTTTTTGCACCGATTTTATTCGCATACTTCATCTGTGCTTTCACACTGCGGTCCATATAGTCTGTTTCAACTACAACTCCTTGATTACGCAGCTTCTGAACCAACTTGAAGGCAGCGGCTTTTGCTTCTTTTCCAAGAATTCCTACATATAATTCTACTGCGGGTTCCGCTTCTAGTTCAACACCCTCCGCTGCAAGTTCATTGATAATACGCTCAATACCAAAGCCAAAGCCTACCGCCGGGATATCCTGCTTTTCATCAATCTCATGGATTAGGTTATCATATCTTCCACCACCACATAAGGTAAAGCCTTCTGCATTCACAAATTCAAATACGGTCTTGGTATAATAATCCAATCCCCTAACAATGCTGGTATCCACTTCAAAGGGAATTTCCATCTCCGTAAGCAAACCCTGCAATTCTTCAAAATGATTCCTGCATTCCTCATCCAAATATTCAATTGTTCGAGGAGCATCCTTTACTATTACTTTACATGATGGCACCTTGCAGTCAATGACACGAAGCGGGTTCTTAAGCATTCTTTCACGACAGGTAGGGCAAAGGTTCTCTTCATGCTTTCTTAGATACGTTAACAATGCTTCATTATAGGTCTTGCGGCAATTGCCACAACCAATGCTGTTAATATGAAGCTTTGCTCCTTTTAATCCTAACTCTTTCATAAATTGTGTCAATAAAGAGATTAATTCTAATTCTGCCAATGGACTTGCAGAACCTAAGAATTCGATACCAAACTGGTGATGCTGGCGAAATCTACCGCTTTGTGGATTTTCATAACGAAATGCCTGTGTTACATAGAACAATTTAGTCGGCTGGCTTTCGGCATAAAGATTATTCTCCAGATATGCACGTACTGCACCAGCTGTTCCCTCCGGTTTTAAGGTAATACTACGGTGTCCCTTGTCATCAAAGGTGTACATTTCTTTTTGAACAACGTCTGTCGTCTCACCAACACTTCTTTGAAATAGAATCGTATGTTCAAATGCAGGAGTTATAATCTCCTTGATGTTATATGCCTTACAAATCTTTCTTGCAATACCCTCGATGATGGTACGCTTATGCATATTGGAACCATACCAATCCTGGGTTCCTTTCGGTCTTTGTGTAATCATCCTAGTCCTCCGTTCTATATCTATTAATATAATTTCAATGGATACTTCTAAAGAAGTAATCAAAGCTTTTAAATTTTTTAAAAAATAATATTTCTCACAGAAGTAACTATAGATTTCTGTAGTTATTAATAATTCTTTGGAGCAATCATAAATTATCATTCTGCTGAAGAAACTGCTGCTTTCTTGCAATCATTTCATCTATTCTACTAATGTAGTCTGTAACACTCTTTACATTATCGACACGTTCTATTCGGTTTTCCTCATGGAATACGAACTTTGACATTCCTCCTGCTCCAAGCGCTAGAATAGTCTGTTGTTCCTCCATTATTAATATATTATATAATCCTTCCTTGCCATATCTTGCATAACCGATATTCTCAAGGTTATCTGCCATATTCTTCTGTCGGTAGAGATAATAGGGGAGATAATCGTTCTTTTCTGCATATTCGATTGTCTGCTCCAGCATAGCAGGTACCTCAGAGGCTTTGAGATTACTATAATTCTCTTTCTCTATATTAAGTCTGGCAGCACGCTTTATTGCTAACGTATGCACGGTAAGACTATCTGGATTTAGTTCATTAATTTGCTTTAAGGTATCCGCAACATCCTCCGGATTCTCACCAGGTAATCCGATGATAATATCCATATTGATGTTTTCATGTCCGGTTTCCCTAGCTAGATGAAAAGCCTCCTTTATCTCGTCTACCGTATGCTTTCTTCCAATCAAATCAAGCGTTTTCTGCTGCATACTTTGTGGATTGATGGAGATACGGTCAACACCCCATTTTTTAAGTACCTGAAGTTTTTCCCGTGTAATACTATCCGGTCTACCTGCTTCCACACAAAATTCCTTTACATGAGTAAAATCAAAATTCTTCTTTACTAATCCCAAGAGGTAATCCAATTGCTCTGCAGTCAGAGTCGTAGGGGTTCCTCCACCAAAATAAACGGTAGTCAATCTCTTATCTGGAAAACAAGTTGCTGCGTATTCGATTTCTTTCTGAAGTGCTACTAAATAAGCTTCCACATAATTTGAATACTTCGCTATGGAATAGGAAGTGAACGAACAGTAGAGACAGGTACTCGGACAGAAAGGAATTCCGATATAAAGACTATAACCCTGCCGATAATCTATTTCCCTAAGGAGTTGTTCTTCTCGTTTTGCTATACGCAGACTCATTGAGAGCTTTGCCTCAGAGCAAAGATATACTTCTTTCATCTTTTCACGAATTTCCGTATCTTGATGTCCTTCTTCCAGCATCTCATAAACCAGCTTCGTTGGACGAATTCCTGTTAATATTCCCCATGGAAGCGTACGATGTGTGGTCTCTGAAAGCATCCCATAAAGCATACGTTTCATTGCATTTTTATATTGTGCTTTTGGAGTAGAGGCGTCAATTGTAAGTGTTTGAATATGTGATTTATAGCTGGTGTCAGCAAAAGTAAATTGAATACAGTCCTCCAGAAAATCTACACTAATCTCTCGGAGCAGTACTGTTGATGCTTCCTTCGATTTTACACTGCTACTCACTTCTAAGATAATATTATTATCTGCCTCGATTTGATGAAATTCATCTTTTCCAATGACTTTAATCGTCTCCTCCGGATAAAAAGCCTTCACCAGGGTGTATACATCATATTCATAAGCTATATTTGATAAGATTATATTAATCATTTTTATACCCATTCCTGCGCATACTCTCCGCATATCTGAAGTTTGTGCCGAGGATTACGCAGGCACAAACTTTTGAGGTTGAAAATGATTTCCTTCAACCTTACTCCTGTAAAGATTACATATCAAATGCGTCCCAATTACGGGTCAAATAGATATTTTTATCTCTTTCGTATCCAATCGTTGTTGCATTTCCGTGACCTGGATATACTGCAACCTGATCTTCCAAGATCATTAGTTTATTGAGAATTGATTCCACTAATTGCCTGCCGTTACCCGTCGGAAGATCCGAACGTCCGATACTTCCTCGAAATAAAGTATCTCCGCTTATTAATACCCCATGACCAAGGAAATAATAGCAAGCCCCTCCAGCTGTATGCCCAGGCGTATGAATTACTTTAATTGTAAATCCGGCAAGTTGTAATACCTCCTCATCCTTTAGTAACACATCAGGAATAAGGCTACATTCCTTATGAATATGGGCGGAGGCATTTACCTTTGCATCCGTTAATAATCCAACTTCTGCTTCATGTGCATAGATAGAAGTATGGGTTATTTCAGCTAACTCAGTTGCCGCCATAATATGGTCAAAATGACCGTGCGTGAGAAGGATAGCCTTGCACACGAGGTCATTTGACTTTAAATATTGTTCTATTTTATCGGCATTATCTGCCGGATCAAATACAATGGCTTCCTTCGTATCCCCGTTACTGATGATATAGCAGTTGGTCTGAACCATACCAAGGATAAGGGTTTTTCGAATTAATTCACTCATAAAGACCTCCATATTTCTATTAAGAATGAGAAATTGATCAAACCAATCTTCTTAACCTGCGGTACGCTCAATGTCGATTACACTTTCCACATTCCTAATCTTTGCAATAATCTCATTTAACTGATCCTTACCGTTAATCTCAAAGCCGATACCGATCGTTGCTTTTCCTTGTTTACTAGTCCGAACGTTCATCGATGTTACATCAATTTTATTCTCTGTAAAGACTCTTGATACATCTACCAATACGCCAGTTCGATTATTTGCATAGATTCTGATTTCGGCGCTATAAACTCCACCGGAATTTTTTTCATCGGATACATTCCATTCTGCATCTATCATTCTTGCTCGGTCTTCTTCTGAGAGGTTAATTACATTAATACAATCTGTTCGATGGATGGACACACCTCTTCCTCTGGTTACAAATCCAATGATTTCATCCCCTGGAACCGGACTACAACATTTCGAAAATCGTACTGCCAGGTCATGAATACCTTCGACCACAATACCGCTCTTAGATTTCTTAGGTGGTACTCTGGTATCCTTGAATTCTGAGATAGTATCAAGTACCTTCTCATCCGTCATCTCTTTTTTGTTCTTCTTTTTATATTCCTCTAAGAGTTTATTGACAATCTGGCCTTCCTTCAAACCGCCATGTCCGACCGCTGCCAGTACAGAATCCCAATCCCGGAAGCCATATTTACGCATAAGAGAATTCATAAATTCTGTTTTCAGCAAATCACTTAGTACAATGTTTTTTGTTTTACAATAAGAGACAATTAAATCCTTACCTCTACTAATATTATCTTCCTTAAGTTCTGTTTTAAACCATTGGTTGATTTTATTCTTTGCCTGCGTACTCTTAACGATGGAAAGCCAGTCTCGACTCGGCCCTCTGGAATTTTGCGAGGTTATGATTTCGATACGGTCACCATTTTGAATCACATAATCAATTGGCTCGAGCTTACCGTTTACACGGGCACCCACCATCTTATTACCAACAGCACTATGAATACTGTAGGCAAAATCAATCGGATTGGAGCCGGTGGGTAAGGTCTTAACATCTCCGCTCGGTGTAAATGCATATACGCTTTCCGAGAATAAATCGAAGTCATTCTTAATTAGACTTAAGAACTCCTTATTATCTGCCAAATCCCGCTGCCACTCCAACACTTGGCGCAACCAGGTAAGCTTCTCTTCTTCCGCATTCGCAGTACCACCCTTGTCATCAACACCTTCTTTGTATTTCCAATGAGCTGCGATACCATATTCCGCTGTACGATGCATCTCGTAGGTACGGATTTGAATCTCAAAGGGTGCTCCTTTGGGACCGATTAACGTGGTATGCAGTGATTGATACATATTTGGCTTAGGCATAGCAATGTAATCTTTAAAACGACCCGGTATCGGTTTATACATCTCATGGATAACACCGAGAGCTGCATAACAATCTTTTAAGGAATCAACAACAATACGTACTGCAAACAAATCATAAATCTGATCCAACGTTTTATTCTGATTCACCATTTTCTTATATATACTGAAAAAATGCTTGATGCGGCCATCAATCTTAGCCTCTATCCCAGCTTCTTCTACGTGTGTTCTAACTTCATTAACGATATCATCAATATAAGCCTGACGTTCGCTCCTCTTAGTAGCAATCTTCTCTGCTAATTCCTTATAGATCTCTGGCTCCAAATATTTGAGGGACAAATCATCCAACTCAATTTTAATCATGGAAATACCAAGTCGCTGAGCAATTGGAGCATAGATATCCATAGTCTCTCTTGCAGTTTCTTTTTGCTTATGTGGTTCCTTGTATTTTAGGGTACGCATGTTATGGAGGCGGTCCGCTAATTTAATTAAAATAACACGGATATCCTTCGCCATAGCTAAGAACATCTTTCTCAAGTTCTCTGCCTGTAGCTCCACCTTGTCCATAGAATAGTTTATCTTCGTCAGCTTTGTAACACCATCAACCAAAAGTGCAACTTCATCGGAAAACATCGCTGCAATCTGCTCTACAGTAAAATCCGTGTCCTCTACGACATCATGAAGGATGCCGGCTACAATCGTTTCCTTGTCCAGTTCCAGTTCTGCTAAGATGTTAGCTACACAGAGTGGATGAATGATATAGGGCTCCCCGGACTTGCGAAGTTGATTCTTATGGGCATTATCCGCAAGAATATAAGCCTTCTCAACCATGGAAATATCAGCCGAAGGATGATAACTTCGTATTTTATCAATTAATTCTTGATAAAGAGTTTCGGGCGCAGTAAAATCAGCCGGCACATTAAAGGTTGCCGAAGTAATGTTCTCTTCTTTACCCAATAATTCTTTGGAATCTTCCTTAGCTTCACCCATGCTATCACCACCCTTCATCACAATGTCAAATATAAGTCAAAACTATTATAATGAACCACAGTACTTATTTATCTTACAGTTTATATTTCATTCTTAATCGACTACTTAGATTATTTGCCTTCGTATTGGATGACTGCTTCCACATCATATCCAACCAGCTTATCACGTCCATTTAAGCCCTTTAATTCCATTAAGGAAACAATCTTTAACACTTCACCGCCAAGCATCTCTATCAGCTTGATGATAGCTACCAGTGTTCCACCAGTTGCAATCAGATCATCAATAATAACTACCTTCTGCCCCGGTTTAATCGCATCTTTATGCATCTCAACGGTAGCCTTGCCATACTCTAAGTCATAATCCATGGAAATTGTCTCACAAGGTAATTTACCTTTTTTACGAATAGGAACAAATGCTTTGTTTAAATTATATGCAATTGGAACTCCGAAGATAAAACCTCTTGATTCAGGTCCAGCAATTATATCAAACTCCAAGCCATCTAAAAGTACTTGCATTTGATCAATTGCAAGCTTTAATCCGTCCTTGTCCTGCAATATGCTTGTTACATCGCGAAATATGATTCCAGGCTCCGGGAAATCCGGTATACTTCTTACATAATCCTCTAATTTCTTCATTTTATAACCATGCCTTTCTCAGGTTTTTTACAAACCTTCCTATTATTTCAATTCATTTTATTAGCGAAAACCTACATATTAACCGGTTTTATTAAGATTAATCACCATTTATGACAATGTTATATTCTGTATAGATGATAATTATATCACTATCCTTTACAGTTCGTAAAGAATATTTCTCCAAACTACTGCATATTTTACACAAAAATGACAAACGAATGAAACATGGTCCTATTTAACGGTAATTTTGTATCATCAGCTGTACGCTTCGAAAGCCGTTATATTCATTTATACGTGGAAAATATGTAATTGATAATGTAGCGGTTACGCCTCTTCCTGTCTTTAACTTTTCCGCCTCATCCTTACCGTAAGTATTACCGATATAAGTGAAAAATTCCTTTACATCTCCAAAATAAAGAGCTTCCATCTCTTTGCCGTATTGATTTACAACCCTCAGCCGAATTCCGCTGGCGTTTTTACCGATGATAAAAGCTGATTTAATCTTAAGATCCTTCTCTGCAAATAGTGGTTTCTCATTTCCTTTGCCAAAGGGCTCCAATTGCTTTAACTCATTAATCAGAGCCTCTGATACATATCCAAACGGTAGGTGAATATCAATGGCTACCTTAGGGATAAGCATTTCTTCGGTCAGGTTCGTATTTTCATTTAAAAATATACGCAATGGTTCGATATTCTCCGGTATTAGTGAGAGGCCTGCTGCCATAGGGTGCCCGCCCATCTTTAGAAAGATATCTCTGCACTTTGATAATTCCTCCACCATATTATACTGCTCAATGGATCTACCGGAGCCTTTGACGCAATTCTCTGCATTCGTTAGTACCAGTGTTGGTTTATTAAATCGTTCTCTTAATCTACCTGCAATGATGCCTGCGATACTTTCGTGGCAGTCAGGTAAATATACCACTAATACTTTATCGTATTTTAAATTGCTCTCTTCAATCTTTCGAATCGCTTTCTCGACATTCTCAGCCGTCATTTCTTTTCGAAGATCATTTAGGCCTCGAACTTCTGTTGCCAGTTGAACCGCTTCTGCTTCTGAGGTAGCAAGCAGTAGCTGTAAACCTTTCTTAGCAGAATCAAGTCGCCCGGAGGCATTTAGGCAGGGACCAATAACAAAGCCCATATGGAATGCAGAAAGTTGTTCTTTGTCTACCCCGCTAACATCCATCAAAGCAAGTAAACCTTTATTCTTTGTTCTTTTTAGTAAGTTTAAACCATGCTTAACGATAATTCGATTCTCGTTGGTTAATTCCATTACATCACAAACGGTAGCAATTGCAACATAAGATAGAAGCTCTTCTTCCAATTCTAACTTCTCTGAGACATCATAATTGCTTATAAGTGCACAGCATAATTTCCAGGCAATGGCAGCACCACATAACCCTTTATGCGGATAACCGCATTCTGTTTGTTTGGGATTAATCACAGCATCCGCCTGCGGCACCTGTACTACCCCATCCTCCAGCTCAAGTAAGCTATGGTGATCCGTGATGATAACCGTCATCTGATAGCTCTTTGCAAGGATAACCTGATCCATCGCTACAATACCGTTATCACAGGTCAATAAGGTATCCACCTGATCCAAGTGAGCTTCCTCTACCATATTGATATTGATGCCGTAGCCATCTTTAATTCGGTCCGGTATCTCATAATCTACTTTTGCTCCAAGCCTCGTCAAGGCGCGGTACAATACATACGTAGCTACAACACCGTCCACATCGTAATCTCCGATGATTCGAATCTTTTTACCTGATCGTATTTTATCCATTAGGATGTCACAGGCTGTCTTCATATCCTTCATCAAAAGCGGATCGCACAAATCCTCTATGCTTGGATGTAAAAAAGCATTAATTTCGTCCGGCGTGGTTAAGCCCTTATTCACGAGACAACGGGCGATTACTTCACTTACGCTACATTGCTGCATGATATGATTAAAATCTGCTTTTTTATTCTTAATAACCCAATTCTCCATGTTGCCTCCGCGCATAAACGATCTAGCCTATTCTTCCGTGGCTGCCTTTAACATAATGGCACATTCCACACGTTTTTTCTGTAGTTCACAACCGATATCATAAGCATCATTGATGTCATTATGGAATTTAAAGGAGTTGGCTGCACAGCCTCCACTGCAATAAAACTTAGCAAAACAGTTCTTGCACTTTTCCTTTGAATATACATTACACATCTTAAACTCTTCCCGCATCTCCGTTTTGGTCACACCATCAAATACATTGCCCATTAGGAACTCTTCAATACCAACGAACTGATGGCAAGGATATAAATCACCCCAAGGTGTTACTGCCAGATACTCCGTACCTGAACCACAACCGGACAAACGTTTGGCCACGCAAGGTCCACCGGTCATATCAATCATAAAATGGAAGAAGTTAAAGTCTTCCCCTGCTATTTTACGCTCCAACATAAGCTTTGCTAACTTGTCATACTCATCAAAGAGGATGGGCAGATCTTCCTCTGTGAGTGCATAGGAATCCTCTGGCAATGCCACTACCGGCTCCACTGAGATCTGTTTAAATCCGAGATCTGCAAGGTGTAATACGTCCTCTGAGAAATCAAGATTGTTATGGGTAAAGGTTCCCCTTACGTAATAATTATTTTGGTTTCTGCTTTCCGCCAGTTTTTGGAACTTAGGAAGAATCAATTCATAGCTTCCCTTTCCATTTCTGCTGGGGCGCATTTTATCATTTACTTCTTTTCGTCCATCTATACTTAAGACAACATTGCTCATCTCAAGGTTCGCAAATTCCATAACTTCATCATCAAGTAATACGCCATTCGTTGTTAGGGTAAAACGGAACTTCTTATTATGGAGTACTTCCTGCTCCCTACCATACTTCACCAAATCCTTAACCACTTGGAAGTTCATCAAAGGCTCACCACCGAAAAAGTCAACTTCAAGATTTCGTCTATTTCCAGAGCTGGCAATTAGAAAATCTAAGGCTTGCTTTCCGACCTCGTAACTCATTAGTTCACGGTGGCCTTTGTATTCCCCTTCTTCTGCAAAGCAATATCTGCAGGCAAGGTTACAATCATGTGCAATATGTAAACAAAGAGCTTTTACAACCGTAGATCGTTGTTTAAAGTCCTTGATATAATCTTCATAAACATCCTTCGTAAAAAGGGCGCCATCCTTCTTCAGCTGTTCAATATCCTCCATCACCTCAAGGATTTGGCTTACAAGAGATTCCACGTTATCGGTAAAATTCTCTTTCTTACATTCCTTACAAGCTACCAGTGACATAAATTGAGGCTGGGTATATTTTTCAACCATCGCGGAAACGATACTTCCCTGATTGTTGTTTTCGTACATTGCGATGATATCATATGCTAAATCATCTACAACATGGACCATACCGCTATTTACATCCAGTACGATATTATATCCATTATTTTTATATTGGTGAACCACGGTTATTCCTCCTAATTATATGACAATTGTATCGTCACAACGAATGGGACTGTCTTAAAATATCTTCCGAAATGTTAATTGTGCCGAAAAATATTTTGAGGCAGTCCCACAATGAATGGAAGGCATCTCAAGTAGGCAAAACTTCTTAAGACACCCTCATTGTCGTTTATTCCATGTAGTTGGTATAGCAATTACGTATTCTATGTACTTATAATCTATTTGTTTTCACAGCTTTGATTGCCAACTGTACAGGATGTCTTACAAGCTGATTGACAAGATGTCTGACATTCTCCACATCCGCCTTTTTTCATGGTATCCTTAAGGTTTTTGGTGTTTAAGGTCTTAATATGTTTCATTTAACTGCCTCCTTAGCATCTATTAACTTTTTGCTATTATATCACAAGTATATGCATAAGAAAAGAGTTTTTTGCAATTCTATATCTATGAAATAATTGATATTTATGGAAATGCGTATTGTAACGGATAGGTACGGTATGATATAATCTATGATATCGTAATCAATACTACTTGATTTTATAATACAACTTCGCTTAGAAGATTATGCATAAGAAAGGAATGGTGAAGTACAATGAAAAAGTTTATCATCACTACGGATACAACCTGTGATTTACCACAGGATTATTTAAATCAGCACAACATTACCCTTCTGCCACTATACTATAACTTAAATGGAACAATTTATGGAGATACAACTGATCTTGAACCGAAGGAATTCTACAGTATCATGCGTGGAGGTGCAATGCCTAACACCATGGCTGTTAATCCTGAGAATGCAAGACAAAAATTTAGTGCATTATTAGAGCAAGGGTATGATATTTTACATATCGCCTTCTCATCCCCCCTCAGTGGAAGTTGTTCGGTAGCCGCAACCACAGCCCGTGAATTATGCGAGGAACAGCCTGACGCAAAAATTACGGTAGTTGATTCTCTTTGTGCTTCTCTTGGCGAAGGTTTATTAGTCCATAAGGCAGTTCAATTAAAGGAAAGTGGAAAGTCTCTGGATGAGATTGTAACTTGGCTAGAAAAGAATAAATTGAATTTATGCCATTTGTTTACAGTAGATGATTTGCACCACCTTCACCGTGGTGGACGAGTATCGAAGGCCACTGCGATTATTGGAACCCTAATCAACGTTAAACCGGTTCTCCATGTTGATAATGAAGGACATCTTGTTCCACTTAACAATGTTAGAGGCAGAAAAAAGGCTTTGATCTCCTTGGTCGATCAAATGGAGATTCGTATAAAAGATTATCCTGTTAAGAATGATATTATATTTATCAGCCATGGGGATTGTCTAGAGGATGCTGAATTCGTAGCTGATCTTATTAAAGAACGCCTTGGAATTAAGGATTACTTAATCAGCTATGTCAGCCCAACGATTGGTGCACATTCTGGTCCTGGTACGGTGGCATTGTTCTTTATGGGGACGGAAAGATAACGTTTCTAGCTTCAAGTAACATCATCGAACAAAAGTATATATATAAGAAATTATAAACGCATGAACAACCTAATCACACGATTAGGTTGTTTTACATTATATGGTATGCTATAATCCCGTTAGAAAATACGTCTATCCTTTTAAAGGATATTTTGATTGGAGTGATCATTCATGCTAACAAAAATATTAGTTGTGGAAGATGATGCAGATATTAACAGAATTCTGAGCCGTTACCTTGAGAAGGATCAGTATCAAGTGGTAGCTGCTTTTTCAGGTACAGAAGCAAAGTTGCAGTTAACGATAAATAACTTTGACATAATCCTATTGGATTTAATGATTCCTGGTATTAGCGGGGAGGAATTAATCGGCGAAATCAGGAAAAATTCTCAGACTCCAATCATAGTAATCTCGGCGAAAAGTGCCTTAGAGGATAAAGTGAATGCCTTAAAAAATGGTGCTGATGATTATATGATAAAGCCTTTTGAACGGGATGAGGTACTGGCTAGAGTAAGTGCAATCCTTCGAAGAAGTAAGCTGTCCAGACCGAATGTATCTGTGGAAAATGACTATGTATTAAAACATTTAGTATTAAAGCCTGCTTCTAGAGAAGTATATGTGAAAGATCACTTAATTTCACTCACTGCATACGAATTTGATATATTATATCTATTACTTCAATATCCTGACCGTGTTTTTACGAAAGATCAACTCTACCAAGACATCTGGAAAACAGGATATTACGGAGAAGATAATACCATTAATGTCCATATGAGTAATATACGCAGGAAAATCAAAGAACAAGATGATGATTCCTATATTAAAACAGTATGGGGAATTGGATTTAAATTAGATACTGTATAACCCATACCATATTGACTGCTAAGCCAAAATAATTACTGTTATAAAACTACCATCTTAATACTTTCTTTAAACTTTATTAAGTACTTGTTAAAAGTAATTCACTATACTGATAAATGTTAACAAGAAAGTAACCTATGGTGTTCATGCTTCAATGTTAAGTCTACTCACTGTAGGTATTACAAAGTTTTGAAAGGAGTAGTAAGGTGCGTGAGGTTATATTAAAAACAAAAAATCTGACAAAGAAATACAATAACGTAAGTGTGGTTAACAATGTCAATCTTGAATTGAAACAGGGTGAGATTTATGGTCTTGTTGGAAAGAACGGTGCAGGAAAGACTACATTACTAAGACTTATCACCGGGCAAGCCTTTGCCACAGAGGGAGCACTATCTTTATTTGACGCCACTTCCGAACAAGAATTGAATAAAGGGAGAAAAAGAATTGGGTCAATAATAGAAATTCCCAGCTTTTATTCCTATATGACAGCTACACAAAATCTGGAATATTATCGTATCCAACGAGGAATTCCTGGGAAGCATTGTGTAGTAGAAGCATTAAAAGAGGTAGGGCTACTTAGCGCAGGAAATAAAAAGTACAAAACTTTCTCGCTTGGTATGAAGCAACGGTTAGGGCTTGCACTTGCTCTAATGAATAAGCCGGATTTATTATTACTCGATGAGCCAATCAATGGACTTGATCCGTTCGGAATTGTTGAGATACGTAATCTGTTATTAAAGTTAAATCATGAAAAGAATATAACCATTCTTATTTCAAGCCATATTTTATCTGAGCTTTCTAATCTGGTAACCTACTATGGGTTTATTGATGGCGGTAAAATGGTGAAACAGATATCGCATGAGGACTTATCGAAAGAAAGTAATAAGTACTTAGAGCTTAAAGTCGACAAGGTAGAAGCAATGACTGCTCTCCTTGAAACAAAACTAGGATGTACCTCTTATAAGGTAACCCCGGATTATTCTATTCATATTTATGAATATCTAGATCAACCATCAAAAATTAGTGAACTGGCTGTACTCGGCGGCGTTGGTTTGAATTCAATTATTGTGAAAGATATCAATCTGGAGAGTTATTTTATTCAATTAATAGGAGGGAATAGCAATGACTAATTATATCAAAAGTGAATTTTTTCGATTAATTCGTTATAAATGGACCTATTTATTTATCGCAATATGTTCTTTGTTATTAATCAGTGCTAATGTTGTGCTTGCAGCCGTAAATTATGCCGAAAGCGAATTTCCTTATGCGAATACTCGCTTTTCTCTTAGCCTTTTTTTCTCGGATTTTCCCATAATATTTCTTCTCTGCATTACTGTAGCATCAATGGTATTTGGAAATGAACATAGTAATCATACAATGAAAAATAGCATTTCCTATGGTATTCCAAGAGGTTATATTTATTTTAGTAAACTAATTGTAGAAATGGTTTATGCTTTAATTGCTTTTGTAATAATAGCAGGGCTTCATATCACAAGTGCATTTCTATTACTGGAGAACTCCGGAACTAACGATTTGGTATTGTTACTTCATACCTGCATTGTAAGTTTACCACTTTTGTTCTATGCCCTAGCAGTAACAAACTGTTTTATATTTATCATCGAAGGTACTGGTGGTGCAATAATGGCTACCATAGGATTGTTACTCGTATTTCCTCAAATTAGTAATTATCTTGGAATGAAGTTTATCTTCTTTCAAAAATTATCGAAAATATTGCCTTGGAACTTGATAAATAACATCGGTTTTGATGAAAAAGCCAATCAATTAATGCTACCCTGGGAAGGAACTGCTGGGTACTATAATTACTGGATCTTTGGATTGATACAAATGCTTCTTTTCACCCTAATTGGGTTTATGATATTCCGTAAAAAAGAAATCAAATAATTATTGACATAGTAACGTTTTGTATTGTTACCTATAAATCGATCGAAAATGGAGGTGCAGAACGAATGCTTTATTTATGTATTAGTTTATTTCTTATCGTAGTTATTCTTTCTGCACGCCTCTATTTTATACGTAAAGCAATAGCTACAACTTCTACACAGATGGAGGAGATTGAGCTACATCCGGAATTGAACCGACAGCTGAAAGCATTTACTACTGATAGTAAGGTAGAAGGACTTCTCAAAAAAATTAATGATATTTACGATGCAAGACAAGAGGAACGTATTGTGTACCAACGTAGAGAAACACAAATCCGACGTGAAATAGAAAATATTTCTCATGACTTACGGACCCCGCTTACCTCAATCCTTGGTTATGTGGATTTGATTCAGGATGAAGAAACAACAGAAACCGAACGCGTAGAATATTTATCTATCATTTACAAAAGGGCGAAGATACTGCAAGGGTTTATCCAAGATTTTTATGAAATATCTCGGATTGAAGGAGATAATTATCCATTCCTGTTAGATAGCATACCGGTTCAAAGTACGTTAAGAGAAGCTGTTGTTACCTACTATCATGAATTTGAGAAAAACAATATTCAGGTAACTGTGGAGCTAGAAGAAACTCAGAGCTTCCTCATTGCAGACAAGATACAATTTAACCGCATATTAAATAATCTGATTCAGAATGCTTTAAAATATGCGCAACGGCAATTTATCATAAAGCAAATTACTCTGGAGGGCTATTGTATCCTTCAGTTTATGAATGATAAAAATACAATGACCGAAGAGGAATTGAACGTCATCTTTGAACGCTTCTACACCAGAGACCAATCCCGCAATAACCAAAGTACCGGATTGGGCCTGACAATTACTAAGGTATTGGTTGAAAAGATGAAGGGTCAGATTGAAGCTAAGATTGAGAAAGATCTGTTTATCATTGAGCTAAGATGGTTCGTTCCGTAGAGATGTTCTTATAATATTAATTTCAATAACATGTGCAAAAAAGAACAGGTTCTTATCATCAGCTCCTGTTCTTTTTTTATATAAATCCGTTTTTATCCGATATAAACTGGATGCCCTTTCTTCTCTACTCTACCCTAATAACTAAGAATTATCGGAATGAGTCCCCTTTATGAAGATTACTTACCACTTCGGTTACGCGTTGTTTTGCTTCATCTCCTGATGTTGATCCTTCTATATAATCCACTAGTTGTTTTTTACTGTTGTCGGGCAAATTAACAAAGTTCGTCATTGCGTCCATATCCAGTGCCAATCGCATTCCAAGTCCCACCGGAAGTTGATGTTCGTTATCAATCAAACTCATAATTTTGCTCCTTTCTTGCTTGTCAGCTTATGTTCGTTATTTGATTCATATTTAGTATCTGATAGTTTTCGTGTTTTATGTGATATTTTATTTCCTATTTCTTCTTTGTTCGTTATAATATTGCATTAATCTTATAAAAATACATATAGCCCTACAATTACTAAGATTTCTTTTTATAATATCAGAAACAAAAAAGGATTATATGTTTTTTTAGTGATATGCAGTAATCACATAAATAGAGGCTGTTTCAAACAATAACTCAATGCAAGCCAGGCAATTATATTCTCCTGTTTGCTTATTCGAGCTACTGTTTGGAACAGCCTCTTTAATTTATATCTATGCTAAACGAACAAAATCTTCAATAAGATCTTCTATGGTACGAAGGCTGGTTCTCCAAAACTGCGGATCTTCCAGATTAATTTCCGCCTGCTTTGCAGCATCTTCTACGCTCATTATGGTAGTAGCATTCAGGAGTGCTCTATACTTTGGTACAAATGCTTCTCCTTCCACCTTATACTTCTCATATAAACCTCTGGCAAATAGTCCGCCGAAGGCATAAGGGAAGTTATAAAAGCTTAAGTTCTCCGAATAATAATGTCCCTTTAATACCCACATATATGGATGCAGATAATCATGATCAAGCCCGTCTCCATAAGCTTCCTTCTGTGCAGCAAGCATCATTTCCTTTAACTCATCTGCAAACAAGAAGCCAGTCTTACTCTTCTCAAATACCGCACTTTCAAATAAAAATCTGGAGTAAATATCACAGATAATCTGAGTAACATCCTGTAGTTGGCTCTCAATAAGTGCTATCTTCTCTCTGCCCTCTGTTTCATTAATCGCTGCTTCCATGATTAGGGCTTCATTAAAGGTCGAAGCGGTCTCTGCTACTGGCATGCTGTAGTTAACGTTAAGCGGTAAATGCTCCTGAATGTTAAGTCCATGATATGCATGCCCCAATTCATGAGCAAGAGTTACCACATCGTTTAAAGCACCTGTAAAATTGGAAAGGATACGACTCTGTTTCACAAATGGCATATTCTCACAGAATGCACCACCAACCTTGCCTTTTCTGGGGAAAAAATCAATCCATTCATTGTCATAAGCTTCTTCTACCATATCAGCCAAATCATCCGCAAAGCCACGGAAATGCTTTACCAAATACGCCTTCGATTCCTCCGTAGTAAACTTTGTATTACTTTCACCAATCGGTGCAAACATATCATACCAAGGAAGACCATTGGAATGACCCATGATTTTCGCTTTGTGTCTTAAATATTTATGGAAAGAGGGCAAAGCTTCTCTGATTGCTTCTAACATTGCATCCAAGGTTTCCCTCTTCATTTTGGCTTGCATTAAGGTCATGTCAAGTGGTGATTCGTATCCACGCAATTCACATATGGTATTCACTTGAGTCTTGATATTATTTAATGAATAGCTAACTGCATCTTTAATTTTCTCGTATGCCTTTAACTCGGCTGCATACGCATCTTTACGGACTTCAACATCCTCATCATGAGCTTTATTACGAACTTCAGGTAAGGTAATTGTATTATCACGATATTCCACTTCAAGTGTTGAGGTTAAGAAGCTCTGCATACTGCCCCACGCGGAACCAGCGGAAATATTAAGCTTTGCGATTGCTTCCTCTACATCATCACTTAAGAGATGTTTCGCTTCTTTTTTCATCTCAGAGAAAAGATATTCATATTCCTTTAACTTTGGATATTTATTAAGATAAGTATCCATATTCTCAATTCCTGCAATAAACTTTTGGATTACAGCCATCGGTTTGGAGGATAAGCTGGAAATACGTTCAATGGCATTCATTTCATTCACTGTCACACTGTCCGAGGTATTTACAGACTGGCGTAGTTGTACATAATAACTTAACTTGGTTCCGAGTAACTGATATTGTTCCAGATAATCAACGGCCTGTAAAAGTGTTGCTTCTTCCTCTACCGCGCCACTTGTTAAAGAATTACTAAAGACGATTACTTCCTGGGTAAGCGTTTCTAATCGTTCTCTGTCCTCTTTATATTTTACATCATCAAAACCCTTATACAATACATCTAATGACCATTCCTTATTCATTTCTCTTACTTCCTTTCCTTCTGTTTTTCTAGATTAAGTAAATGTTCCTTCACCGGTAATCCTCCAGCGTACCCGACCAGACTACCATTTGCTCCTATCACACGATGGCAGGGGATAATACACATAATTGGATTGTTGTGGTTTGCCATTCCTATTGCACGGGAGGCTTTTGCATTACCAACTGCTTCCGCAACTTGTTTGTAGCTACGGGTCTCGCCGTAGGGAATTGCCCTAAGTGCATCCCAGACCTTTCTCTGAAATTCAGTCCCCTTTGGATTAAGCTTTACCGTGAATTCCTTACGAGTGCCTTCTAGATATTCGGTTAATTGTTTTGCTGCTTCTTTGATCAGCTCTGTCTCCAACAACACATATTCTAAAACGAACTGCTCCTTCTTGTCCTCTGCTTCTTGCTCAGAGGCCAGAGTAAGCTCTGTGATGCCTAGTTCGTCTTCTGCAATTAATATCTTCCCTATGGTTGTTTCATAAATATATGCATTTTTCATCAACGTACCTCTTTTCTTTCTCGGTCTGTAATGAATTAATTAGAAAATATTACATGTATTGTAGCACATCTCTATCAAATTTCCAACCTTCATTCCTATCATTTCCCTAATTGGAGGTAATTATAAATACTAACATTAACAATAATCAGATTGAACATAGACAAGTAGACTTGATATTTACAAATAGACTTAATATTTACATGTCGATCTAATATTCTTCTCGCTACTTAATAACATTTACTCAATAACAGTAGATTAAGCAAAATGGCTCCTTAGCAATCTTAAATATAGTAGTATCCTGTCACTATTTATTGTACAATAAAAAAGGTGGCTAAATGGTGACACTATTAAAGAATAGAAAGGATGCATCAATGAATTTACCAAAAGCAATATTATTTGATTTAGATGATACAATAATATCTTTTACCAGTGCGAAAGAATTAGCTTGGGAAAAGTGTTGTGAAGTTTTTGTAACAACCGAAGCAGTAACATTTAATAGTGTTACCCTTTTACATAAAATCCTTGAAAAACGAAAATGGTATTGGAGTGATCCGGCACGGCACAAAGCCGGAAGAGAGAACATGAAAATTGCGATTCGACAGATTGTTCAATACGCTTTTGAAGATTTAGATTATTATGATATAGAAAAATCTGATCAGTTGGCAGATAATCATAGTGCTTTACAAGATGAGTTCCTGTGCCTGTTCGATGGTGCATATGAGGCACTACAGATATTAAGTGATTTAAACATTCGAATGGCTATCATTGCAAATGGAAAATCCCAAATACAAAGGGTCAAGTTAGATCGATTTAATCTGAATGGGTTTTTTGAATTTATTTTGATTGAAACTGAGGTCGGCTTTCGAAAGCCAGACATAAGAATTTACGAGTTAGCCTTAGAGCAATTATCTTTATCATCTGAAGATGTTTGGATGGTTGGTGATAATTTAGAATGGGATATTGAAGCACCACAAAAAGTTGGGATCTATTCTATTTGGAATAATTTTAGAAAGGAAGGTCTTCCTATAAATCCTAGCATTATTCCAAATAAAATTATTAACTCTATCGCTGATTTAGCAAAAGATATTAGAGCTCAATCGCAACTTGGTATATAAGCTGCTTATTAATTCATCTAAATAGTCTTTTTATTGTTATTGCAATCACTGTAAATTAAAGTGAATATTTATATGTTATAAGCAGATTTATACCTAAGTATTTAAATCTGCTTATTTCTACCCCTCATCGTATAGGCTATTTAAGCATGAATAATTCTTGCTACAATCTTTCTAAAATGATAAACCGTATCCGCCACAATTCCTATCACATGACGCCGTCTGAAATAATCATCTTCATTTACATAGGATTGTTCCCACTGTGTAATTCCTTTTAAACTGCCATGATACACGACATTTTTCTCTAACCTGCGCTCCAATTCTTTAATTGCAAGTATATTGGGGTAACGGAGAAGATAGGTTACAAATTCCAGGCAAGTATATGTGTTTTTCACTATAATTCGTCTACTTAACAGAGAAAGGACTGCATTCAGGGTATTATAGATCATTTCCTCTTTGTTTTGCTTAAAGAAGGTTACTTCAGCATTGATTCGCTCGTACTCCTCTGCTGTCACTGGTAGTTCACAGACTTTTACTGTTACATCATTATTCCCATTCAAATATCGCTCCGGTTGTTCAATAACAAAGCCACCGGAGATAGGGGAATTAATATGATACCTCGCAAAGGAATACATATTGCGCAAATCCTTATCAAAAGCCACAGTGACATGACTATATTGATTGCGGGTAAAAAATCTAATTAACTTTCCCATATTCGTGTTTGTCACAACAAAAACTACATATATATAATTATTGTATTTCGTATTATCTTCAAGAAACATAGTATCCATCCTTTATAGGTTATGCGATTGTTTATAATTACCAAAAAATTTATGAATTCATATATATAAACTGTTATCTCAACGTATCATTTTCTATTCATTCTTAAAAAGAATTATAACAATATTAATACTATAGCACGATATCATTATAAATCATATATCTCATCTCATCCTAAATCACTATATAATCCCAAATAGTATAAATCCTATGGTATTCGTAGCAAAATTCGCACACATATGCACTAGCCATGAAGTATAAATCGTATTCGATTTCTCGTTTAACCAATTAAATAATAAACCCGCAATAAATAAGCTGACAATTAGAAGAAGGACTAAGAACGGGTTAAACCAACTCGACATAATCGCAATATGGTATAAGGAAAATGCAACGGAGCTGAACAAATAAGCAAATCGTCTGGTGGTAAGCTTCTTTAAGGTCAAAAATGCTAATCCTCGAAAGAAAAATTCCTCTAATAATGAATTTGCAAAAGAGATATAAAGAGCCACCGGTACAAAATTCTCTTTCTTTACCCCATAATTATCAGCAAGTGCAACTGTTACATTAGTAAAGTCAAAATAGGGTCCGATGATGTAATAAGCACCCAAGATTAAAAGATACACTCCAATACCCAGTAGAATTGGAAGCAACATCATTTTTCGTTTCATCTTCAATAAGTCTTTTAATGTGATGTCTTTTTGCTTTCTCAAGATAATAATAGGCAGGATTAGAAATAGCACTAACTTAATTGCCGATTTAATAAAATATTCTGGAGAAAGAGCTGCATCAATTAAAGCCATTATAGCACAGGATGTTATAATAAGCAAAAGTACCCTTTTGGAACTTCTTTTTTGTAAATCATTATTATCACTCATCCATATCTCCTATGTGCCTGAAGTATTATTATATAAACTATGGTTGCAAGTTCCTATTTCTCAAGCTTTTGTTGTTTCTAAAATTGTTTATTACAATATAAGCTACTGTATTGTACTTTTTAATTTGACTAACCTTATATTAAAAGAAATTGTAAGTAAAAGTCAATTCTTATTTTTGTATCTGCTTATATTGTTTTATACTTACTAATATAATTAATATACATCGTGTGAGATTGATTAAAAGGATTAATCGTGAGGATTTATCGTGAGGATTTTTTATCAAATAACGTTTCTTATTCACTTAATTATATAGAGTTATAGAAAAAACAAGAAGGAGACTTGCCTCCTTCTTGTTTTTCTATAACTCTATTAAATTCCCCCCAGTTACACTTGATTAGGCTGCATATATCTGTTCTGTCTGATCCAATGGTAATTTTATATTTATCAGCGATAAAATTGCCTCCACTATTGTTCGGCACAAGTTAACAATGTAATTGCAATCGTTACGAATATTATGGGGTATTTCTAAGTATTCTTCGTGCATTCCACAGATGAAATTACAGATTTCATCCACTGAGCTTAGTCTTATGTTCCGTAATATAAACAGCTCAGACTTACCGTTTTGCAGATATTCTGCAAAATCAATACCCAACTCTTTTTCATAATTACAATGTTCTCTCATTGAGCCGTTAAATCCCGGATTATGAGGGAATGTAAAATAGTCAGCTATGTAATGGGTTATAATACCGAGATGCCTGCAATAATATGATGTAATTCCTTTTCTTTTATCATAATTTTCTAAAATTCTACTTATCTCAGCTTTCAATAATTCAAATGTTTCATTCATAGTATGTCTTGTTGTTAAAAAGGACGGTAAACAATCCGGTAGAATGCTGCCAAATATGAAGGCCTTTTTATACGAGGTAAAGTCTGCTAAATCCATCTTATCAACTAAGAAATGAGCTAAAGAAATATGCGATCCTTTATTCATATTGTCCTCCAATTCGAGATGGTTATCTTCCTCTTTATCATATTTCTAATTTGAACTACTTTCTACCTCAGTTTTGTTAAATATATAGATAATTGATGTAAAATGTCAAACAGCAATAAAAGAAGCCAGACCTAAGTCTGACTTCTCATTAATCTATAAATTAATCGCCTCAATATTCTTTTCATAAGAATGTTAATGAGACTCAGAATTTTCATAGACCATCTTATAATAATTATGCAAATACCTTTACTCTATCCTCTAACGGTGAAAATGCCTTCTCACCAGGGTCTGCCAACGGTTTTCCAAATGGCATCTGAGCTAACAGCTTCCACTTATCAGGAAGGTTCCACTGAGCCTTAACTTCATCGTCAATCAGTGGACTGTAATGCTGTAAGGAAGCACCAAGACCTGCATCTTCCAGGGATGACCAAACCGTGAACTGCAGCATTCCTGAAGATTGAAGCGACCATACCGGGAAATTATCTTTATATAAAGCAAACTGTTCCTGAAGTCCTTCTACAATAGTCTGATCTTCAAAGAATAATACAGACCCAAAGCCATTCTGGAAAGAGCTTATCTTCTCATCAGTTGATGCAAAACTAGCTTCTGGCACAATCTTTCTCAATGTTTCTCTAGTGATATCCCATAGTTTATCATGCTGCTCACCAAGTAATATTACCACTCTGGCACTCTGGGAATTGAATGCTGAGGGAACATACTTTACGGCATGCTCCACAATATTTTGAATTTCTTCTGCGGAGATCGGAGACTCTTTTCCGATTGCATAAATTGACCTACGATTTTCTATTACCTGATTAAAATTCTTATTCATAAATAATACCTACCTTTCTTACCAATCGTTCAACTCTTCTTAATTATTTATTAATATCCTTTGTTTTCCTATTCGATTGGTGTTACCTCTTAATTTTATGTTTTCATCGTTGTTTTATTCTTAGATAAACCAATATGTAAAATCTACATTTGATTGTTTACAATTCAATTAAACACTATTTTATTGTAACTGTCAATACTTTTTATTGACTTTTTATAAATAATTGTATAAAATCTAATTGTAACACAGTAAAACATTGCAATATAGAACAGAGGAACAAATTTATATCGAAGAGAATACTTATTATATGAATTTTTACTTAAATATATATTATTATGAAACACTATGAATGAAAGTGAGGTATATATGGAGAAAACAAATTCGATGGAACAGCCCTCCGACAACAATGGAAAAACAAAGGGGTATGAGCTTCTTATGCTGGATAACCAACTATGCTTTTCCCTGTATGTTTGCTCGAAGGAAATTATTAAGAAATATAAGCCATTACTTGATCCATTCGGCTTGACCTATACTGGATACATCATAATGCTAGCTCTATGGGAGGAAGACAATGTTACGGTGAAGGATTTAGGGAAACGGCTCTACTTAGATTCTGGTACACTTACTCCAATGTTAAAAAAGCTGGAGGCTCAGAATTATATTAAAAGAATTCGGAGTTCCAGCGATGAGCGTAATGTATTTATTCAGTTAAATCAAAAAGGGAGAGATTTAAAAAAAGAAGCTATTAAAATCCCTGAAAATCTTATCTGTACGTTGGATTTGGATCCAACGCATGCCGGAGAATTACTAACCGGTCTTCATCAAATGATGAATAAATTAGAAACCTCGGAAGAATAGTTCCTTGATAAATTCCTTACGTTGAAATTCAACTATTGCGGAGCCGAGATATTCGACTCCGTTTTCTTATTGCAAATATTTATCTCTTAATTAACTTACGAATTCCCCTTATCGCATGTCCGTTCATTAGGTCTATCATTCCTGCCATCATATTCTCTGTGATCATACCATTGCTAGAGGCGGCTAAAGAATGAAAAGGCATCTCTTTTATCATGGAGGACATCATACCTTCCTCCTCCTGTGAAGTAGTGGTAACCTTTTTAGCCATTTGGTCTGCCACAAAAATGATAATCTTACCTACGAAAGTATGACTGACATCTTCCAGTGTGTTGCCTGCATCATATGGTCTGGTTGGGTTGCAGTCATCTATAGGTATTGATTTTCCATAAAGTGCACGAAATTCCTGTTCGGAGATGATTAACTCCTGGTTGGGTAATTGATAATACGAGGACGCTTCCTCCCTGAGGTCCGGTTGTGATTTGACAGGACTGTTCAACTGAACAGAAGCCTGAAGACAACAATCCACTGAAGAGGAACCAACCATAATCTTATATTCACCACTCTCTGCATACCAATCCTGAATTAAGGTATTATAATAAGCAAAGTCTTTGGTATCCAGTTTAATCGAAATCCGCTTACTCTCACCTGGCAGCAGGTCAACCTTCGTAAACTCTCTTAGTTCCTTCTCCGGTAGAAATACTTTGTCATTCTTATGTGTTACGAATACTAGTGCAGTTTCCTTTGCTGCTACTGTCCCATCATTCGTTAACAGGAAGGATAGTGTAACTTGATCACCATAGTTACATGCCACTTGATCAATCTGCAAATCAGAATATGTAAAACTAGTGTAGGAAAGTCCATATCCAAAAGGATATCGTACCGGTTTTCCGGCCTTTTCATAATAACGGTAGCCAACATAGATACTTTCTCGGTATTCCACCGTAGTTCTTCCACCCGGGAAATAATGATTGGAAGGGTTATCCGATAATTGTAATGGCCAAGTCTCAGCTAGCTTCCCACAAGGAACTGCATTTCCTAATAATAGATTTGCAACCGCCATACCACAGCCTTCTCCGGCTAGGTAGGTTAACAAGATTCCTTTTACCTTATCAGCCCAAGGTAATAACATCGGTGCACCACCATTTAGTATGACAACAACCTTCGGATTCGTCGCTGCCACTGCTTCAATCAGGCGATTTTGTCCCTCCGGCAGGGAGAGATTTGTTCGGTCAAAACCTTCGGATTCATATCCTTCCGGAAGTCCCGCAAAAAGATATACAATATCTTTGTTTTTTGCTGTTTCGCAGGCTTCTTTGATAAGTGTCTCTTCCGTTTTTAATATTTTTTTATCTTTATTCGATACAATATCCTTCCCTGTTATGTATCCTTGAGAATAACTCACACTCAACCCTTTATCAGTAAGTGCATCCCAAGCATTATCTACTTTAACCGGGTGAATCTTAGAACTTCCGGCTCCCTGATATCTTGGTACTTTAGCAAATGCTCCAATTACAGCAACCTTTTGTCCAAGGTTTCCCGGTAATATTTTGTCTTCATTCTTTAATAGTACCGTTGATTGTTCTGCCGCTTTAATTGCTATTTGATGATGTTCCGTTGCATCATATCGAAAGCCTTCTTGCCTGGATGCCATACCATCTAAAATCAATTCTGTTACACGACAGGCAACCTTATCTAAATCCTGTTCGGACAACGTATTGTTATTTACAGCCCAGACAATTTTTTTATCATTTATTCCAAGACTTCCTGGCATTTCGATATCCATGCCTGCTTTAATTCCAAGTACGCGGTCATTCACAGCTCCCCAGTCCGACATAACTAAACCTTCATAGCCCCATTCCTCACGAAGGATTTTCGTCAATAGGTCAGGATTTTCGCTACAGTATTCCCCATTTATCCGATTATAGGCGCACATTACAGTACGGGGGTTTCCTTTTTTCACTGCTATTTCAAAGGCTTTTAAATATGTCTCACGTAATGCTCTTTCATCTATTACCGCACTAACCGTCATACGACGACGTTCTTGATTGTTTACGGCAAAATGTTTTAACGAGGTTCCAACACCCTGACTTTGCACCCCTTTAATCATTCCAACTGCCATTTCCCCGGAAAGCGTAGGATCTTCGCTGAAGTATTCAAAATTGCGGCCGCAGAGTGGGCTTCTCTTTTGATTAACTCCCGGACCAAGTATTACAGATACATCCTCCTGAAGGCACTCCTCACCGATTGCTTTCCCTACTTCATAAGCCAGGTCCCGGTCAAAGCTACAGGCAAGCGCACTGGCTGTAGGAAAGCAAACCGATGGAACGCTATCACCAATTCCCAGATTATCTTCAGAACCCACTTGTTTGCGTAGGCCGTGAGGTCCATCGGTCATCATGATTGAAGTAAGTCCTAATCGATCCACCGGTTTCAGTGTCCAAAAATCCTTCCCAGAGCATAGGCCAGCCTTCTCTTCTAAGGTCATTTGCTTGACTAACTCCCTCGCCCTTTCATTCCTGTTTATCTGACTTACATGCTCCCCCGTTTTTTCGTTCCATAAATTGTGATACCTACTGCTACCCTTCTCCATTATTGTCCTCCCCTTATAAATTCCTTAGCTTTAAATTCCTCAGCTGTAATTTCTTCAGCTATAATTTCTTCAGCTATAATTTCTTCAGCTATAAATTCTCTGCTACATATTCCTTCGCACTACCTAATCGTTCATTAAACTGTAAATAAAAATCGATTTTCGCGTCATATGGCGTTATGTAAAAGTTTTTAAGGATATACATATTCATATCTTTCATCAGCTTCTCATCCTGCGTTCCTTTTACAAGGTTCTGTAACTCCTGCAGGAAATAGTGCCAATCAATCACAAACTGTTCATTTTTCTTTAAGTCAGGTGTATCAATCCACTTACGAACTTTTATTTTTGTTTTATTCTGCTTTTTGCATTCATGAACCTGTAGAAAATATTTAAATGCATGATTCTCATAATATCTTCCAAGAGGAAATAATCTACAGATTCCTGGTCGAAATGCATGGATGCCACATCTTCCTTCCTCATTAAGAAAGGAACATCTTTCTGATAATCCATTCATTTTAAGATTTGGCATAATAATTCCATCTACAATATTAAGTTCAATTTTATCTGCTATTAATTCAGCGAAGGTAATATTAAGGTTTATTAATAATCGATAAATATCCAGAGGATCTAACATAATTGAATTTCCCATCCCCTGGCAGCAGGCAAAACATCCCTTACATTCATTACAATCTGCTTTTACTAAATCATTTAAGTCGTACAGCTTGCCATCTGATATTTCATTAAGACTAACATTTCGTTCCATTTTAATTCCTCTCATTAATTGCAAGTACCATCGTATCTGTGCCTGTCTTACGAACCGCTTACAATTTTTACTTCCAATTCCGATTTATCGGCTTATTTATTATAATTCATAAGTCGTATTATAATACAATTGTTACTTAATTGTAATATAATTATATAGCAGACATATATTGATTTCTTCCAAATGCCATTGTTTTTCAATTCATTAGTTCTTCAGTTCTTCAGTTCTTCAGTTCTTCAGTTCTTCAGTTCTTCAGTTCTTCAGTTCTTTAGTTCTTTAGTTCTTTAGTTCTTCAGATTTACGATCATTCATATTACAGTTGATACAAATTTGCCTCATAAGGTCGAAGCACACCGGAGTATCCCTTGTAATTTGATAATACAAGTTCGTACCCATGGACCGAGGTAATTCTATTCTTCCTTTTACTACTTAAATTACATTCAATATAATAGCACTTGTTCTGTAACTTACGGTAATAGGTAAAGAGGTTTTTCCTTGAACGGTTCATTAGCTCAAAATCACCATAAACTAAAGCAGCTTCCCGCTTCCTTAGGTGTATTAGTTTCCGATAAAAATTCAATACCGAATCCTCCTGCTCAATTTGCTTCTCCACATTCCAATTGATATAATCCTGATCCGTGTTAATCCAAGGGGTTCCCTCTGAGAAACCAGCATTCTTCGTATCCTTCCATTGCATTGGCGTCCTAGCGTGATCTCTGCTGCCGCTCAATACCCTCTCAAACGCCGCCTCCTTCCCAAGTGTAGACATTAATTCCTGATATAAATTAATACTTTCCACGTCTCTCATATCAGTAATCGAAGTGAATTCTTTATTAATACTACCAATTTCCTGTCCTTGGAAGATAAATGGTGTTCCCTTTAGGGTTAACTGAAGCATAGCCAAAAGCTTTGCCAATACTTCACGATAAATAGGATTCGGGTTAATTTTTGATATCATTCTAGGGTTATCATGATTCTCATAAAACAGAGACATCCAACAGTTGTCACCGTAATGCTCCATCCAATCACTCATATATTCTTTCAAGTAATTCAGATCATAGCGATAATCCTCAAAGCGGACATGTCCGGGTGTTTCAAGATGATCGAAGGAAAATACCATATCGAGCTCCTTTCGATCTTCCGCTGTTAATAGCTTACTCATCTCCATCCCTACCCCCGGCGTCTCTCCCACTGTAAACGCATTAAAGGGAGTAAAGGCTTCCTTTCTTAGTTCTTGTAAGAAGTGATGAAGCTTCGAACCGTAATAATAATGCTCAATTCCGTAATACCCCATGAGTTTTCCGATTGTCTCATTCCCATTAGGTAACCCCTCCTTTTTGGAGATATAATTAATAACATCTAGACGGAAGCCGTCCACACCTTTCCTCAGCCACCATTGGATCATTCTTTGGATTTCTTTTCTTACTTCTTCCTTCTCCCAGTTTAAGTCCATCTGCTTCTTTGAAAATAAATGTAGTCCCCATTCCTTTGTCTCATCATAATAATTCCAAGCCGGACCGCTGAAGAAAGAACTCCAATTGTTCGGAGGATTGCTATCTTTAGACTTTTGAAACAAATAGTAATCTCGATATTCCGAATTCGTATCTTTTACTGCTGCCCTAAACCAAGGATGCTCGTCTGAGGTATGATTAACGACTAAATCCATAATCAATCTCATACTGCGATTGTGGAGTTCCAAGAGCAGTTGGTCAAAATCCTCCATGGTACCAAACTCCTTCAAGATACTATAATAATCACGAATATCATAACCATTATCATCATTCGGTGAATCATAGATTGGAGATAGCCAGATTGCATCAATTCCAAGTTCCTTCAGATAATCTAACCTTGAGATAATACCCGGCAAGTCTCCTATTCCATCATCATTCGAATCTTGAAAGCTTCTGGGATAAATCTGATAAAATACTGCCTGTTTCCACCAAGTTCTCGTTGTTTTCTTCGGACTTACAATTGAAGTATCTACTTCACTGTTTAATAACTCCAGTAATGTCTCAAAAAAACCGTCCCCCAAGGGTTTCTTCGTTAAGTTTGCTATTGTCTTTAGATGAAGATTTCCTATAATCGGATTGGTGATTAGCGTTTCCTTTTTATTCAATTGTAATAGCAGCTTATGAATAATGTCATGTCCGATGGGACTTTCATAAATCTCTTTTATCTTACTGTGATAGTTCAACTTTTTATCCATTTCTCCCTCCAACGAATCAGCATATACTATGGTTCTACTAATGTGAATTATGTTCCTTAGGATAAGTAAACGGCATTTGACAAATAATACCTATTAAAATATACTATGATATATAAAAGAATGTGGGGGTAATCATATGCAAAACACGAAAATGAATTTCTTTGAACAAATATTTTATGCAGTAATAAAACCAAAGCAGTATTATCGATTGACAAAAGTAAGTGGAGGGCGACTTACTGCCTTTGTATTCCTATTCCTCTTTATCATTAGTCTATTTACTATCCTTCCTATGTTAAATTCTACGATTGGACCTTCTGGCTTCTTTCGAACTTTTCAAAAAGATTTACCGGATTTTGAACTAAGTAATGGCGAATTATATGTAAGCGAACGATTTGAAAATGATGATGATAATGTGTATGTTTTAATCGATTCTAACGTGGAGCGTTTTGAGTATGAAGATATTAATAAGGAATATAATCAGGTTGTGTTAGTTAGTAGGACAAATTGTTTAAACTATCAGTCCTATGGAAAGCTGCAGGAGATTAATTTTGCTGATCTTCGCGGTTTTCATTTTGATAATAAGGCTTTAGCTGCATTAATACCTTTTGTCTATCCGCTATTATTCTTAGTTGCAATACTCATCTATTTGTTTCTCGTAGCTGCATATTATTTCACTGCTTTACTGTATTCTCTCGTAGGGTTGTTCGTATCCTCTATAAGCCATGCGAATTTAACTTATGCGACCATATTTAAGACAGCGATCTATAGTAAAGTTACGATCAGAATTTTATATGCGCTACTTGATGTAACAAGCTTGGATTTACCGGGATATCTGCGTAACAGTATCGCTATCTTTGTTACTGGTGCCTATGTCGTATTTGGTATCCTATCCCATGCCTCTGATGACGCTTATGAAGAAGCAGGCTTGCCCATACCTCCACGCAATAACTAGAAACTTTATTCCATATCCTGCACCTTCTTATGATTTTCAATCATCATTTCGGCTACCTTTTCTTCATCTAGCTTATATATTCTCATGATGATTAGCATAATAACAAATCCACCGATTGGTACAAGGCTCATGATAATCCATATTCCATGTAGTGCTTGTGTCGATTGTTTGGCTGCCATCTCCACATAGCCAAAAGCACTCAGCAGGACCAAACATAAGGTATTACAAAACGCTGCCGAAAGCTTTGTTACGAAGGTTTGAAGTGAAAAAGCAATTCCCGCCGTCCGTTCTCCGCTAATATATGCTCCATATTCAATACAATCTGCCGTAAACATTCCATAGAGCATTAAGGGAATTTCCATACATGCAACGCGAACGGCAGCAACGCATAAGAAAATCAAAAGATTATCGTATCCGGTAAAGTATTGCACAATGCATAATACAATTGTTGCTATGGAACTGGATACGGTAAGCTTTTTTTTACCAAACTTTCGAATCATCATCGGTAAAAACGGTGCAAGGATAATAACTGGAACAATTGTAACACCCATAATAACTGTAACCATCGTCTCATCGCCTAAATTGGAATCAGCAAAGTAAACAGCCATAATCTGAAGGGTATTGGTAATGCCAATAGCCATATAACCAACATAATAGATCAATAGATATTTATTTTTAAAGAGATATTGGAAAATCTTAAGGAACGTAATATCCTCACTTCTTTGATACTTCACCCTTTCCTTGGCGGTAAATTGTAGTGGAAGCATCACTAGGAAGGATATCAAACAATAAATCCCAACGGTCCAAGTCCAACCAACATTCGCTTTTACACTCATGAATACAGCACTGGATATTGCTGCTACTGCTGCTGCTAGCCTTCCATATGACATTAGCTTATCCCTTTCATAGGTAGCACTGGTCATTACGGTTGACAGAGAAAACAATGGTGAATCAGAGATAGTGTATACCATATCAAATACTATGTAAGTCAAATACGCATAAATTAATTTAATAATATAAGGTCCATCCACATTTACGAACATGAACAATAATGATACTGGTAAAGTATAAGTAACCACTTTAAGCCAAGGTAAATATTTGCCCTTTTTAAAATTACATTTATCAACGACTGCTCCCATGATTGGGTCGTTGATTGCATCCCATACCTTTGCTAATAATAACAACAGCGTTGTATCTCCCAGCGTTAAACCAACATATTCGGTATAAAAATAAGTTAAAAACTGAAAAGGTATTACATAAATAATATTCTGTCCCAGAAAAAATCCAGCATAGGATAACCGTTCTACTTTGCCTGTTTGTAAACTACTCTTCTCCATCTTATTTACCAAGCCTTTCCGGACGTAATTAGGATATAATTCCATAAATCCATCATAACTCCAAATGGTTGAAACTTCAACCAATATCCGCGCTGCAAGCATAAGAGTACTAAATTTCGTATATCGATTTTATTGGGGACTTTAGGAGGCAGATTGTATACTCCTGAAATATTAGTTGTTTTTATTAATTGATGCTAAACAATGCCAAAATAACTGTAGTAAAACGAAACAATTACTGTATAATAATGGTATCGACTTCTTAATAACGAAATACAAAATGATACCTATATTCTTACATTAATAAATAGAAAGCATATAAAAAATTGAACATACCATAGTAATTAATTTGGAGGTGAAACATGAAGAAAGCTTCTGTAGTACTTATTGGAATATTACTTTTTATTGTTACTCTCGTGGGATGCTCAAAACTATTTTCCAAGGCCTTAATTTTCAAAGGTGAAAGTGAAGATTGGAAGGCTGACTTTAGGGTATATAATATTGAGACCTCTACGAATGAAGATGGCAATGATGTTTATACTGCAGATAAGACATTAACAGTAACATATAAAAATGATTTAGCTGACTTAGCTACAGTGAAAACATGGGAAATATCTTATGAAAGTGTTTGGTATGGTGGTAAGCAATCTGAAACACTCACCAATAATAGTTCTATAACTGATAAAGTATTTACGATTAATTGTGGTGGTGGCCAAAGTGATCTAAGAATAGAAAACAAAGATAATGTGATAAAAGTTAGCGTTAATATTGATGGTGAAATACAAAATCTTGAATTAAAGAGTGATTAAATATCTATAAAATAAATATTTTGTATGAGATAGTTTTAGACGATAATAATTCACCAGACAAGCATTGTCTTATTAGGATTTCGAAAGAAAGGTTATACTCATGAGATTATCTGAAAACGAAATTATTAATTTCAAAAATCATGTTTACGAATTTCTACAACTCGAACAAGTGCATGATATGAAAAAGTATATCCAACATGGTAAAACCACTACCTTTACACATTGTATGGTAGTGGCTTATTATAGTTATTGTATTACTCTGCGTCTTCCAATGGCCTTGGATACTAAGAGTGTAGCAAGAGGAGCTTTTCTCCACGATTTTTACTTGTACGACTGGCATATCCCAGACAAAAGCCATAAGCTACATGGCTTTGTACATCCAGGCTTTGCCCTTAAGAATGCCAAGAAATACTTTATGCTTAATTCATTGGAAGAAGATATTATAGAAAAGCATATGTGGCCTTTAACGATTTATAAGTATCCCAAAAGCAAAGAATCTCTAATTGTCTGCCTCGTGGATAAATTCTGCTCCTTGGCTGAGACCTTATATATCCCTATCTTACCTAAGGATTTCAAACGACTTAATCAATTATCATCACCAACAAAAATTACGAATTAAAATCCGTTTTCTAATCTATGGTGCAATTTATTTCGTTATTTTGCGTGTTATAATTGCTAGGTCGTCATATTTATTTAGCCTCCCCCAGCGTCTAATCCCCAAATCCTTCTCAAAATTAATATATTTAATATTCCAGTTATCGTTGCAAAATACATGAAGACTTTTCGGATTATAATAAACAACCTTAATTGCTTTGTTTGGAAATAATTCCGACAACCTTTCTTCAAATTGCTCCACCTTTTCCGCTGAAAAAGGATTGTAAAAATAAAATATCGTGCCGCTTAACGGAATATTAGAAACCGCATCTCCTTCTATAATGGTTACATTTTCCCTCTTTGAGAATTGTTCCGCAGTTTGTTCTGCTATCTTATTATCAAGCTCCAAACCATAGATCTGATTCTCTAGCTTTTTGCTTAGCCAATAATTAATCACTCTTCCTTTACCGCACCCCACATCGACCAATACATCTTTCTTTCTAATTGGTACGAGGCTAAATATCAGCGGCATAACACTATATTTTGTATGATATATGTCATTCGCTCCTAGGTGCTTATATGCTGTCTTTAGATTGCCCTTTAGAAGTCTTTTACTATACCTCATGTCCAACCATGTGATACAGATACAATCGATCAACTGAAAATAACTAACACTGAATAAATACTCTATTGTTTTGAGAATTCCTTCTCGTTCTATCCGCCTTTTTATTCGGTCAAAATAATTCATTCTACCACCACACTCCAATTTACTAATTTTAAGTTCATGTTCACGTTTATGTTCATGCCCTTTTTATTTTCTAAATATTCTTGGGATAAAAAGCAACTGTAATTATTATCTCTTATTTTCAATCTTTTTATAACTGTCAATTTCTTGGAAATGTGCATTAAGAAACAATGTTATTTGACAAATAAATTCATCATCGTATATAAACACTCCTTCCTGTTGGTATATAAACTTCATTTATATTCGTATAAAACACCCAATCGCGTTCTTATAAACACATTCAGAAGCATTCATATAAAATACTCAATCGCATTCTTATAAAACAGTCATTCATGATCTCATACTATTAAAAAAGGTGCTGCAGTTTGACTGCAACACCCAACATAGTTTTATAAATGTAAATCCTCTTCAAACCCCAGCATAATATTCATATTCTGTATTGCAGCACCAGAGGCACCCTTACCCAGATTATCCAGTCTCGTCATAACCACAGTACTTCCCAATGCATCGTTTCCGAATACAAAGATTTCTGCATTATTCGTATCATTGCAGACTGTGATATCGATTGCTCCGTCAAATAAATTCGTATCATCAGCATATGGCATAACCTTAACGAACTTTTCATTCTGGTAGTGTTCCGATATTAATTCATGAATATTTTTCGCACTTATTTGCTTTGACAACAATTTCGTATGGAGCGATACCATAACGGCAAGGCCTTGATAGTTATTCCCTAGGATAGGAATAAAGATTGGTGCTTCCGCTAGTCCTGAACGAAGCGTCATCTCCGGTAAATGCTTATGATTAAGCGTTAATCCATAAGGTCTCGGTGCTTTCGTGTATTCATTCTTACCCTCATTTTGTTCGTACTTATCAATTAATGATTTACCACCACCACTGTATCCGGTCAAACTTTGACAAGTCACTGGGTAGTTCGGTGCCATGACTTTATGATGGATCAATGGATATACGGACAGGTTAAACGCAGACGCATGACATCCTGGATTACTTACACGTTTACTCACTTTAATTGACTCTCTATGTGCATTTGACAATTCCGGTAGACCATATGCCCAGTCCGTAGCCGTTCGATATGCCGTACTGGCATCAATAATTCTAGTATTTGGATTAGTAACCAAGCTAACTGCTTCCTTTGCAGCATCATCTGGCAAACATAAAAATACAATATCAGCCTCATTTAAACATCTTGCTCTTTCGTTTGGGTCACGTCTTTTATCATAATCTATAGTAATCATATCAAGTTCGGAGTAAAGACTTAATCGTTCATGAATCTTAAGTCCTGTCGTTCCGGTCAGACCATCTACAAATATTTTCTTTTTCATCGGTTCACCTCATATAAATTTCGTATATTTATGCATTAATATTATATGAATATACATCCAATCAATTGGAATGTCAACAGATATTTATTAATAGAGATCCGTTTCTGCTTCATTTCTTGGTAATCCTCCAATTGTAAAAGTGAGGTTTGAATCAATTCGTACTATGATATGTGAACCTAATGTTTGATAAATATAGTCGTTTATATAAATTAATAGTACTTATTAGTTCATGTCTTGTGATAAAAATATTTGTGATTGCTTCCCATAAAAATACCCATCCACCAATAAATATCCCTTCCCGAAGAACATTTAATATAACCATGTTCGTTTCATCCAAGTAAAAGTAACCGATTCCCAAAAGTAATAGTGATAACATAAAATACATTAAGGTCTTTTTTCTTAACCTTAACCAATTACGTTTCTCCTTTGCTGCCGCATAAAGATAAAAATTTTCATATGCTGAAATTACTGATTTTTCCTTATTCGTATTCTTCTTATCCTCCGGTAGGTGAAGTACGATTACAATATTATAGGCATTCGGAATATCTTCCGCTGAAGTCATAATAAATTCATTAAATTCTTCTTCGATAAATCTTTTCTTAAAGGGGGCAGGATCCCATTCATCATAAACATCATCAAAATCATCCAAGGATAATTCAATTAGATATGCATTCGCTTCTTTTTCAAATCGGTATTGTTTTTGAATATCGGATACTCTTTTCTTTTTCATGCTACCACCTTTTTACTATACTTATTGTAAACGCCTTTACAGGCTAATTACTCATAGTATATATCATAAAAAAAGATGATATCCATGTCGATTTATTAAAAGCTCTTAATAATATCTTCGTTTAATACTTTTAAGATTTCACAAGCTAACTTCACTGAATTTTCATAATCATAATAGGTAGAGATACCGTAATGCGTATGAGCATAGCATACCGGAACACCAATTACAATCGTTGGTACACCCTCATTCGATAAATGGATTGCTGCACCATTCGTACCACCACCAGATCTAACACCCTCCTGCACCGGAATATTATGCCTTGCAGCAAGATCAAGCACAAATCTTTGAAATCGTGGATTGACAATCATCTTTGCATCGATATGACGTAACATTGGTCCCTTCTTAATAGCAGTTTGAATTTCAAAGGTATCTACAATGGTGTCATCTGCCGGGCATCCTTCGAAGACAATAGCAATATCCGGTTTAATTACTCTTGAGGTAACCACAGCTCCTCTGGTACCAACTTCCTCTTGAGCAGCAAAACCAGCTACGAGATCAACCTGTAATTGTTCCTGCTCCAAAAGCTTTAAGGTTGTTACTAGTCCAGCACAGCCTAATCGGTTATCAAATGCTTTTCCCATCATTATATCCCGCTTTTCGATATACTCAAATTCAGCAAAGGGTGCAATCGGTTCACCAATTCTTATGGCAAAATCGTTGATTGCCTCCTGTTGTGATCTTGCTCCGACATCAACGGATAATTGTTTAATATCTAAGCCTGATTTCTTCTCCTGTTCACTCATATAGTGGGGTGGTTTACTACCTATAATACCCGAAATGTACTCACCTTCAAAATTCCTTACTTGTACCTTATGTGCTGGAATATTACTAGTTACCCAGCTTCCCAAGGGAATCATCTGTAGGGTTCCATTTGATCGAATAGCCTGCACCATGAAGCCAACCTCATCCGTGTGGGCATCGAGTTGAACAACCGGGCGATTACCGGTATTACCATTGCGATAAAGGAACAAATTCCGCAACGTATCTTCTTTCATAGTACCTAAATCTTCGCAATATTTGCGAATTATATTCACTACGTCATCCTCGAACCCGGATACACCAATTGCATTGGATAGCTCCGCTATCATTTTTATATTAGTTTCTTTCTTATTATAATCCATGGTAAAAACTCCTTCTTTATATTCATTTTTCTGTTGCGATGTCCCTTTTTTACGTTACCGATATATTACCACGATTGCTGCTCCAACAAATATCATGATTGCCGAAAGAATTCTCTTTCTCCGGTCTTTTTCTTTAAAGAGGATGCTGCTTACTATTGTTGTTATCACAATATTGAGCATTGTTAATGTCTTTACATAGGTAGGTCCAGAAGACATCTGACTAACCTTTTGTATTGCGAGCATTTGAAACAAAAACTCAGCTACCCACAATACTGCTTGCATCATAAGATGTTTATCCACAATGATTACTTGTTTCGTCTTCTTTTTTGCTACTACATACATTAAACCGGCGGATGCTATCGTCCAGATTAAAGAATATGTTACTGCGGACGAAGCCCCAATCGCGATTTTATCCACTGAAGTAGTGAAGCCCAATAGCACTGCGATGAAAAGCATCCAAATACTTGCCTTCTTGACCTGCAATCTCTTTCCCTGCATATTAATCGTAAACGCCCCTATACATACTAAGACTATTCCAATTAGTGCCACTATACTAGGAACATCTTTGTAGAGTATTACACTCCAAAGGACCACAAATAAAGGCACAGCACCCAACCAAGGAGTTGTTAGGGATAAATCCTCTGCTTTGATTAAACGTAATCGAATCAAGGTTGTAAACGCTGTTATTAGAACGGTTAGAAGCGTTATTCCTATAAAAAGTGGAATATTATTGATTTTAATATTCCCTTGATAAGCAATAAATATAAAAACAAAACTTCCATAAAATCTTGTTGTGAAACTTATGATTTCCGGTGATTGTTTAATATATTTCTTAATATACAATTCTCTTAAGCTGACAAATATACCGGAGATGATAGCAAACAATATCCATATATCCAACATGATATAAACTCCATTTCTACTAATTCATTATTTAAGTTATCCTTCATGATGAATAATAACAGCACCAATATTATACCATTATGTAGTATTAATTTGTAGTACGCAATTTCGGAATTGTACATTTTATAATAAGTTCTATTATATCATGGAAATTCACTCCTCTGTTATGAGGACTTCAGAATTTATGATACCATCTATCTAATTACTGTGTTTACAAAGAATGAGTAAGTAAATCTGAGCAAAGCAGAACGAAATGATCTAAAACGAGGACCATTTTATAATTTATGATATTTTATTATTTTCGAAGAGTTCCTCTTCATTAACATTTTAGGTAAAATAAAAGTGTATCATCATCGATTTCGATTGATACACTTTCATCTTCAATATATTCTATTATATCTTCGCTTCAACATTTTATATCTAACTTAAACATCTATAGTATTCATTACGACATTCTCATAGTACTTAAGATGGTTTAGTTTATTTACTAAAATGGTAACTATTATTCAACTGTTACTTCTGTAATTTTTTCAGCAGTTTTATCCGTAGCCAGTTTTGCTTTAATCGCATCCATAAAATTAAAGCCAGTCATTGCTTCTATGGTATCTGGTAATTGACTAACAATATCAGTTACATATCCACTAACTTTGGCTGCCCCTTTCGCTGACCCATCGCCACTTCCACCGTGATCAATAATAACAATCTTCTCTGTCTTTGCCAACGGTTCTGATACAGCAGACGCAATCAAAGGTAATTTTTCAATTATCATCTGGGTTATTGCAGCATCATTGTATAGCTTAAAGGCTTCTGCTTTTTTCTCCATGGTTTCGGCTTCTGCTTTTCCTTTTGCAAGAATTGCAGCCGCTTCTGCTTCACCTTTCATGCGAATCGCTTCAGCTTCCGCCTCTGCTTTTACCTTAATCGCTTTCCCGAGTACTTCTGCTTGCTGTAATTCAGAATATTTCTTTGCATCCGCTTCTTTACTGATTTTGTACATGTCTGCATCGGCTTGCTTACTAACACGGTACATATCAGCATCTGCCTGCTTATTAACGGTTGCTAATAGTTCCTTTTCTCTACGGGTTGCTTCCTTATCCTGAATTTCAGTTTCCTTTTCCTTCTTCGTTAGCTCTACCATCATCGCTGTTTCCGTAAGCTCTTTTGCCACCTTATTCTTCTCAATCTGATAAGCTGAGTCAGCGCGAGCCTTACTTGTTTCTTGTTCTTCACGATATAACTGAATCTTTAATTCCTTTTCTTTGTTCGCCTCCGCTACAAAGGTATCTGCTAAAATCTTTGCTTCTTCTCCACGTCGCTCGGCTTCCGCTACTTTAACTTTCGTTTCCCGATAAGCCTCCGCTTCTGCAATAGCAGCATCTCTTTTTACCTCTGCAATTCTTGGCTTACCAAGTGCCTCTAAATATCCATTTTTATCTGAGATATCACGAATGGTGAAAACCTTTAACTCCAGTCCCATACTAGCCAGCCCCATTGCTGCAACTTCCTGTACCTGCGAAGCAAATTTCTCACGATCTTTATAGATTTCTTCTACCGTCATCTTGGAGATAATCTCGCGAAGCTTACCTTCCAAGACATCTTTCGCCGTATCCTTAATTACATCGACTGTTTCTTGTTCCTTACCAGTATTAAACTGCTCTACTGCACTAAGTATACTTTCCTTATCACTCTTTACCTTAATTACAGCGACTCCATCTGCTTGAATATCTACACCCTGCTCAGTTCGTGCCCCCTCTGTTCTAATCTCGATTTTCATATTTTCCAAAGAGATTTTATCTGCACGTTCTAATATAGGGATTACGATACCACCGCCACCGGATATTACTTTCTTCCTTAATCCAGTTACAACAAGAGCTTTGTCCTGTGGAACTCTTTTCCACATTGTTACAAATATTAATACGACAAGAACCACTGCAACAATTAAAATACTCGCAATCATATACGCATCCATCTTACTATATCCTCCTTATTATTTTATATATAAAACCGGCTTGTTACAATCACCGACCTACATATCGTCCATACTGACTACATAAAATATGTGCTCTTTAATCCAGCAAATGGCTGCATGCTTTCCTGCTTTTATCTCCCCACCATCGGTAGCCTTAGCAGGAGCTGTAAAGCTATTACCATGAATCACATATTGTATCTCACCGAAGCCATCCCTCATTATGGTTTCGGTTACAGTTGCTCTTAGTCCAATTAATTCTTGTGTTTCCGGAGCGCTGGTATTCTGTGCCTTTTTCAATGGCTTTATTACAAGAAATAAGATAAGAGAGCTCACCAAGGCACCTGCTCCGATTGAAATCATTACCGTGAAAAGGACTGCAAAGGTCGGAAGCTTACTCATTAATATCCAACCTACTCCACCAAATACAGCAAAGAACAGGATATATAATATCGGGTTAATTGGAATATAAATATCCACACCAAATAAATCAAAATCCAAACCTTCGATTCCGATCGCATCAAGTAAGCTTCCCATTATAAATGACAGAAATATAAGCCCAATACCAGTAAAAAAGCAGACTTGAAATACAATTAACATAAAAATCCCCCTCGTTTTCCCAGCATACTACATTATCTTACATTTTATTATACATTATTTTACTTTTCATTTATAGTGCTATCTTACAATAAAATGATTAAATATGCCTTAATGCATAGTAAAAATTCGATTAAAATTTGTAAAACAAAGTAAGTTATATAAGAATAATTTGATTTCTAGAAATAAAAAAGGCAAGGAAGTATTCCTTCTCCTTCGAAAAGTTTACTTCCTTGCCTTCCAATTAAATCGTTATTTATTTACTTGTCATTAGTTTCAATACTATATTACTGCATTTCACCAGTTCCTCAACATTAGAATATTCATTACAAGAATGGACTTTATTCATACCACAGGATAATACAATTCCCATGATACCGTTTTGAACGAAGTTATTATTATCACTTCCACCGAAGGTTTCAATCAGATTCGTTGGGTATTGTAATTCTTGGCATACCTTCTCAAACCGTGAAACCACTGGATGCTGCAATGAAACCTCATAGGCAATACAGCCGATAGAAGTGGTAAATTCCATCGTTGCACTGTATTTTACCGTAACTGCATCAAATATTTCTCTAATTTTATTAATCTCTGACAGCGATTTTTCATGCTTAAGACTACGAACCTCACCCTTCAAGATACATTCCTCTGGAACAATATTTCTAGCCTTACCACCTTCTATTAATCCAATATTAACCGTTGTCTCATTATCAATTTTTCCTTGTTGAATTTGAACAATTGCTTCTGCAGCAATTGCTATCGCATGAATTCCCTGCTCTGGTGCAAAGCCGGCATGTGAGGCTTTCCCATGTATTTGGGCTGTAAAGGATAATAAGGAGGGGGCTTTGATTGCCGCTGTCCCAACCAGTCCATCAAGATCCAAGACATAGGCCTCTTTCGACTTTATTGTTTTGTAATCAAATACATTGCTCCCTCGGATATAGACTTCCTCTGCAATCGTAAAAAGGACTTCTATACTTCTGTGTGGAATTCCCATATCTCTTATCGTCCGTACTGCTTCTAGGATGGAAACCACCCCGGACAAATCATCTGCACCCAGCACCGTAGTTCCATCACTGGTTATTGTGCCATCGTTATGTACAATAGCCCTTTTATTATTACCGGGTTCCACCGTGTCCATATGCGCCGAGAATAGTATGGGCTCGCCCTCTAGATCACCTTTCAGATATCCATAGAGGTTTCCACAGTTTCCCTGATAATGTTCCCCTGCGTTGTCCTCTGTAACCTCAAATCCCAATTCAAACAAATACTTCTTCAATACATCTGCCATTTCTCTTTCTTGAAATGGTATAGAATCGATTGCTACTAATCTGCAAAATTCATTTATAATTCTTTCTCTGTTCACCATAAATATCATCCTCCAAGTATAATTTACGCTAAAATACAAACAAAATCCGTTCTATTCTTTCCTTTGCTATCAACCCTTATTCCAAGATATCCCTCAGGGTTTTCCCCTCATCGATAACTTTTATTGCATTTTCACGAATTCTACGATAATCATCAAATGTCTTGCTTGCATTGTCTACATCGTGATATACCTTCCAACAACCACTAAGAATATAATTTCTTCCTTTATTATTAATAAAAGCCTCTACATCTCGAAGTGGATAGCCTAGCATAACACCAATTTCATGAGGAAAATCCATCGTTCGATTCTTGTAGTTCTTGTATCTCTGTTTTAATCTTTCAATTGTACTATTAATAATATTCCCATAAAATTCATATCCAAAGGATTTTAGAAATCGTTCGTTTTCCGCAAGAATAATTGTATGGAATAGGTGTTCTCTATTATAAATTAATATGATAAACATTACATCATCTTCATAAAGTATCGAATAACAACTGTCGAATTGTTCTAATTCATTTGCAATATCTTTAAAAAAATCGATTTCGTTCGTTATGAATATTTTATTAACATTAATCAGGTTCGAAGGCTTCACTTTTAGTAATGTCGGCATACAGTAATTTGCTAATACATAAGTTGCAAAGAACTGGGTAGTACCGTTTTGGATGTATTTTAAATGCTCACTCATTGAACTGATAAACTCCCTTACCATTCGCTTTGACTAAATTAGCGTATGTAGTTTGCTTATTTTCAATTCAATAATACATCAATATAATGATCCATAATATCTCCTCACAATCTGTAGTTATCACCGCATTTCCATAAGACTTCCATACTCTTAATTTTATATATCTGTTTTTCTATCGTAGCACAAATATTCCAGGTTGCAAAGGTAACTTTTTATCACATATTGCTCTTGGTTCCCTTTCGTGATTGTGGTACAATAGCTAGGACAAAAAATAATATATTACATAGTAAAAGATTTTCAAGAAAGAAGAATGACTTTGAATTCAGCAACGAAACAGAACGACTTTTCAAAAGGAAGTATTGTAAAAACCATCTTAAACCTTGCATTTCCGATGACTCTGGCGCAATTAATTAATGTTCTTTATAATATTGTTGATCGTATTTATATTGGAAGAATGCCGGATAATGCTATGTTAGCAATGACTGGCTTAGGATTAACCCTACCGATTATCACCATTGTTATCGCTTTTGCCAATCTCTTTGGTATGGGTGGTGCACCGTTATGCTCCATTGCCAGGGGGCGTGGGGATGATGAAGAAGCGGAACGCATTATGGGCAATTCCTTTGCTCTATTATTGATATCTGGTGTTTTATTGACCATATTAGGACTACTATTCAAGAAACCAATGCTATATCTATTCGGAGCAAGTGATGCTACTTTTCCCTTTGCCAATGATTACATTAGTATTTATTTACTAGGTACTATTTTCGTTATGATTAGCCTTGGTATGAATAGCTACATAAATTCTCAGGGCTTTGGAAAGATTGGAATGTCTTCTGTGCTTTTGGGTGCAATTGCTAATATTATTTTGGATCCGATTTTCATATTTGGTTTACATCTTGGCGTTAAAGGAGCAGCTATTGCCACCGTCATATCACAATTTCTGTCTGCCTTGTGGATACTTCGGTTTTTGACCGGAAAGAAAACGATTTTAAAATTAAGATTAGGCAACTTAAAGTTAAAGAAGAGCCGGGTTAATAAGATCACACTGTTAGGTCTATCTGGTTTTGCGATGGCAATAACTAACAGCTCTGTTCAAATCATGTGTAATGCAACTCTACAATCCTACGGCGGGGATCTTTATGTCGGTGTTATGACGGTTATCAATTCCATTCGTGAGGTTATCGTCATGCCGGTAACCGGCTTAACCAATGGAGCTCAGCCAATAATCGGATATAATTATGGAGCAGGTTGCTACGTCCGAGTACGTTCCGCAATTAAATTTATGTCGATTGTATGTATTACTTACACTTTGATTGCTTGGGGAATTTTAAATATTTTCCCTCACTTTTTTATTCAGATTTTCAATCATGATGCTGAGTTAATTCGGCTTGGACTTCCAGCCTTAAGAATATATTTCTTTGGATTTTTTATGATGTCATTGCAGTTTGCAGGACAGTCCACCTTTGTAGCACTTGGCAAATCAAAACATGCGATATTCTTTTCTATTCTGAGAAAAATCGTTATCGTGATTCCCCTTACGTTATACCTACCTAAACTATTCAACCTTGGCGTACATGGTGTCTTCCTAGCGGAACCCATCTCGAATTTTATCGGAGGAACTGCTTGCTTTGTAACCATGTTGCTAGTCGTATGGCCTGAATTAAAGAGTAGTAATACCCTTAATGACCGTCTGCACTCCTAATAATATTATTATTATAAAAGCTGTAGTAAACACTATAATTACTCCAAAAAGTAATGGAGTACCATTGAGTTTTTACTACAGCTTTTAAATAACTATAATCCTAATTTTTTAATGTTTTCTTTTATCACCGAAACTGAATTCTCCAAAGCCTTTTTCTCGCGTTCATTTAGATGTAATTCTACAACATCTACAACTCCATAACGATTAAGAATCGCAGGAACACCACAGAAAGCCTCTGTAATGCCATACTCCCCTTCCATTAAGGTTGAAACTGGTATTGCTTTATACTCATCTCGTAGCACTGCAGAAATAATTCCGGTTGCTACACTTGCTATTCCATACTGGGTATTTCCTTTCTTACCCAATACGGTAAACCCTGCTTTTCGAGTTTCTTCCTCTATTTGATCTAGATCGATTGAACTATATTCCGGATTATCCTTGATGATTTCCATCAAATTCTTTCCACCTGCTCGAACAAGACTCCAAGGAACAAATAAAGAATCCCCATGCTCTCCCAAAACCAAACCTTCCACATTCCTTGGATCAATATTTAACATATGTCCAATGCGCTGCTTCAAACGTGAGGTTTCTATCGCTGTTCCAGTACCAATAATCTGATTCTTCGGCAATCCTGATAATTTATAAACCAGATATGAGATAATATCAACCGGATTGGTTACTACAACAAAAATACCATCAAATCCGCTTTCCATAATTTGTGGTACTATCGCTCTTACAATCCCCGCTGTTTTATCCATCATGTGCAGACGATCAAGTTCTCCACTATAGGGTGATGAAGCTGTTATTACCACGATATCCGCATCCTTACAGTCGGCATAAGTTCCAGCTACTATTTTTGTATTTCGTCCAAAATACTCGATACCATGTTGTAAATCCATCGCCTCACCGGTTGCCTTTGTCTCATTTATATCAACCAATACTATTTCATTACATACCTCCTGGACAACTAAACTAAATGCAATCGTTGTACCAACCTGTCCGGCTCCGATAATTACAACCTTATTTCTACTGATTTGCATACGACACTTCCTCTCTATAAATTGCAATGACTTATTATTCGCTCTAAAGCATAATACCATTATTGCCTATAATTACTATATCATTATATCCTAAAATTAATAAAAAGTCTGCCCTAAAGTTAATGATTTCATTAACAAAATGGAACAGATTTTCAATATATCGACTTACCGGTTGGTATTTGTCCACATTTTACTCTCTATTTTTGATTCAGCCCCTATAAGTTCAAATAGCATCACAATAAATCTTTATATAAATATTACAAATCGCTCATATTATTTGCTTAGTTAGTTACAATAATAGCATTCTTAACGTATTCTCCATTTATTAATTTAGTTTTAGTATTACTACGAGCGATACGTTACATTGAAAGGAAGGTAGGAAAATTATTATGGCAAAGGTGATAATGGGCTTTGTATTACATGAACGAGTTAAAACTGCTAGTAAGGTTCAAGAATTGCTGACTTCGTATGGATGTGAAATAAACACACGCATTGGTCTTCATGTTGCCTCCCCCGATACCTGTAGCTCTCAAGGGCTCATATTATTGGAGTTTATTGATGATGCAGAAGACAAAGCAGATGAATTTGAAAAGGAATTAATGGAAATCGCTGAGGTTGATGTTCAGCGAATGGTTTTTTAATTTTATAGTATTAGAAAGGGAGCAGATCAGCAAACACTGCTCCCTTTCTACACTAAATTCTAAGTAATAAATTCTTATTATTACCAATTATTGATTGCATGCTCTGCAAAGGATATTAGATTCTCTATTGTTATTTCACTTCCATCGTCAAGCACTGCCTTTCCCTTGAATTCACCGAACATCTGATGGCAGCAATTGTCCACCCATAACAGCTTCGTACGGGTCGTGCGGTCATAAATCGGTTTTAAGATAAGGTCTAATCTTCCTTCTAAGTCATAAATATGCCAAGGCTTATCATAATCTGAGCCCAAATCGAATCTCACTTCACCAAGCTTATGTACTGTATCCCCAAAGAATAGGATATTCTCGGTTGCAGTTTTTGTGTTGCCAAATCCACAGCCAAGATTAAATCCGAATATTTTATCCCCAATATACCCCGTACCATTACTCCAATACCATTCATTGTGAAATGGCCAAACACCTCTGCCCCAATCTAATAGCCCAAAGGAGTCCTCAGGTGAAAAATGATATTGTTGACCTCCATATCTTACAAAACCTTCTGCTAACATACAATTAATCTTGTGGTTATAATAGAAGGCCTTCGGTGATTCATCAAAGGGAACATTTATAACAAGTGAATTTTCGTTTTGTCTGGTAAGTATTATTTCCGCTTCAAAATCGTCCCATTTACAAGAAAGATGTCTGGTATTATGAATTGCTTCAAAGCGTATCCTATTATTTTTCTTTTGATAATTGATTACATGATCTTTCTCTGCATGTTCCGGTAAATGTAAGGAGCCAAATGGCAATACTAGTAAAGTTCCCTTTTCCGCTAATTTTTCACCTTTAGCAAAGTCAAAAAACATTACCCCGACCTGCCCTGCATAAGCTGCATGGCCGATTGTAAATTGAAGACACCTCGTACCATCGGTTACCTGATAAAAATCCCATTCTTTAATACGAAAGGGAGATGCCTTGATTGCTTTTCGTTTATAATCTAGTATACTTTTCGTTGAATACCCAGGATATGGTGAACCCTTCTGGTCAAGCACCGGACCCGGCTGAATAAATTGCTTTTGCATTAGATAACCTCCCTTTTTCTATCCCTTAATAACTTCCCTGCTGGAATTAATGGTAGGAAGGTAAATAAGGTTAACACCGCTGATACTGCAAATAAGATCTCATTTGGGATCATACCAGCTTCTCCATTTACTACTCCTTTTATTCCATAATTGCGGATAATGATATTAGAGATTGTAGGGCCGATAATCATCGGAATACAAACAAAGAATAACTGCTTAATCCCTTCAAACTGTCCTCGTTGCTCCTCTGGATACAGATTTTTATACCATGCGGTCAAGGTCTGTAGAATAATAACATATCCAATCCCAGTTAACAGCATACCAATTCCAAGGGTCGCAAGGGAATGGCTGAGACAGATGATTGTCAAACCAGTTATGTTAATTAGCAGCGCACCCGCAATAACACTCGTATTCTTTCCCCTGTCTATAAATCTCGCTGCAGGTATGGTAAGCACCACAGCTGCCAATAAGCTTACCCCTTGGACAATACCTGTCATGGTAAAATCCATCCCTAGATAATTTACAAAATAAATCGTCACATAGGGGAAATACACATTAAACCCTATAAAATATATCATCATGATAACAAACACCCAGAACAATTCCTTGTTTTCGCGCACTGTCTTATAATGAAATACAGAAAAGAATTGATGCCAAAAGCCCTTCTCATCCTTCTTTGCTTTTAATGTCGGAGCATCCTGCAATGTGAATAAAGTAAAAACACCAATCAGAGACACAAGACTCCCAATCATAATAAAGAATGCAAAGAAGTCAAGGGTATCAATAATAATACCCGAAACAACTGATCCAAAGATGGTCGCAAGAACAGGCATTGTTGCAAATGCTCCGCCCACCTTACCTCGATTACTTTCATTGGAGATATCCGTGGTCCAGGCACAAAAAGCACTATCATATCCAACCGAGCCAAAGAAGCTCATAATTGCATCCATACCTACCACAAAGCAACCTGCAGCAAAGATAGAACTAATTGGTAGAAATTCCGATATTCCAAAGGTAATCGTAAAGATTCCCCATAAAATATATCCAATTGCTATAAATGGTTTTCTCTTTCCCTTACGGTCTCCCATAGTACCAATAAAGAAGGTTGCGAAGGTGGTAGCCGTTGCACTTATCCCCACCATCCAAGAGATGATTGTTGGATTAGGCGCTATTTTATCATATACAAAAGTATTAAACCACGCATTTTCCACATTCCAGCAAAGCTGACCTGCCAAACCCAAGATCCAAATCAGTGACCAATTTTTCTTACTTATCTTCTCCATAAGACCCCCTAACCACTATTTTCCGAATGCGGCCTGATTATTAACCGGACTTGAGCGTCTTTCCAAATCGGGTAACCTTCTCTCGAGAGCGGCAATAGAAATCTCCACATCCTCATGAACCTCATCGGGTGAAAATGCACCCACCGTGACCATATCGCAGTCACGAATCGTATTCCAGGTAAAATTAAACCCAACATATGGGGTAGTACGTCCTGCTGCCATCGGTTTGATGGTCATTACCGGTTTTTTGGCATTATGTATTATTCGGGCAACGGTTTCCACCTCCACCTGCATAAGAAAGCCCATGCAATTATAGATTTGGATATAGGTTTCTACATCGTATCCATTTTCATCTGAATAGGTGATTAGTTCCGGCATATGAGCAGAAAGTCCGGGGATAAGTCCAGCATCGCGGATCATTTTTGTATAATCGGGAAGTCTCTCGATGATACCTTTGTTCTTATTCACAAGCTGTTCTACACTGGAATGATGGAGTAGACAAAACTTAGAGCCTCTGTCTGCGCAAGCCTTTATTACAGCTTCTGCCTCTCTTCGTCCTTCTAACGTGTTATCCACATTAATGCATGGCGTATCGACCATAAACATTGGTCGACCAGTCTTTTGCTCCACAGCTTTGATCGAGTCCACTAGGATCGGGCTTAATCCAAAAGGAGCCATAATCGTGTCAACACCATATTCCATATACGCTTCCAATATGGGATACATCTTTTCTTTTGCATCGTATCGGTTCGTAATCATCCTGTCTGCGGCGGCACCTGTATGGCTCCAACCAAGAATCCAGTTTGTTCCGATAATCATTCTGGATAAAGAAATTCCTGCTACCTCTGTACGTGGAAACAATTTGTCCATTAAATAATTCCTCCTGTTTTTTATTAATATTTATAAGATGAATTTATTCGTGTACTTTATGCTGCCGATTTATCATTTCGAATACTTCCGAGGAATGGTTGAAATAAAGCAATAACATTCTTTAAATTAGGATTGGAACCAACTGCTGTTGGCTCACATCGAACAATCCGAAGGTTGTCAAACGTAGTTCCGGAATTACCGTCAAGCTGATAAAAGCAAGGTTCATAAAAGGGTCAATTCCTTCCTCAACACCCAGACTCGTCGCAATCCCTTTCATTTCGCTGATATTCTCAGACAGTGTCACTGCATCTAGGTTACTGATTAATCCCCCAATGGATAACGGTAAATTAGCAATAATTTTACCCTCCAAGGCTATAGCCCAACCTCCCTGCATATCCCGAATGCAATTTGCTGCAATCGCAATGTCCGTATCATTCGTACCAATTACGATTATATTGTGGGAATCATGCGATACAGACGAAGCGATAGCACCCATTTTCAAGCCATATCCATGAACAAAACCTATGCCAATATGATTTGTATTGTGATGACGTTCAATGACTGCAATTTTTAAGATATCGTCTGCGACTACGATCTCCGGCTTTCCGTTTATAAGAGGCACTTTTATTGACCTCGTAGTAATTTCCCCTTTGACAAAATTAATTGCTCGATAATAATTCACCCCGGCAACATCCTCTTCGGGCGTAATTTTAAAATCTTCGGCGACAATTTCATCGCAATGAAAGGAATGGTATACTTTATCAAGAATTTCTTTTCGGACTATAGGCTCCATAAGTTCAATTTGGTTTTGATCCTTGATAATGAGTTTCCCATTCTTGATCACTTTTTCAACTTTTACCTTCTCTAAATTAGATAGAATAACGATATCTGCTTTATAACCCGGTGCGATCGCGCCGGTATCCTTTATTCCAAAATAGTTGGCTGTATTGAAGGTAGCCATTTTTATTGCTATACATGGATTTGCACCTTTTTGGATTGCCTGCCGTAACATATCATCGATATGACCATAGGTTAAAATGTCGTAAGGATGCTTATCATCGGAGACCAACATTGCTCTTTGATGGTATGGGGGAGTAAACAAACCCATTAGGGCATCAAGGTTCTTTGCTGCGGTTCCTTCTCTTATCATAATCCATTGACCGAGACTAAGCTTCTCAAGAGCTTCTTTCATATTAATGCACTCGTGATCAGACTGGACTCCTGCAGCAATATAGGCGTTTACCTCTTTTCCCTTAAGTCCTGGGGCATGGCCGTCTACTATTTTATGATGGGATTTTGCATCTGCTATTTTTTGCAATATGTCATAATCTCCATGAATCGTCTCATAATAATCCATTACCTCGGCAAGTCCAAGTACTTTCTTGTTATGAAAGTAAGGTTCCAAATCCTGAGCTTTTAAGATACATCCACTTTCATCATAAGCTGTGGCAGGAACGCAGGAGGGTAATACAAAATAAACATCAAGCGGTAAACCCTCGGAGGCTTCCATCATATATTCTATTCCGTCCATACCACTAACATTGGCTATTTCATGCGGGTCGGTAACAACAGCCGTTGTCCCATGTGGTAATACCGCCTTTGCAAATTCAACCGGCTTTAGCATGGAGCTTTCCAAGTGGATATGACCGTCAATAAAACCGGGAGCTATATATTTACCATAACAATCAATTTCTTCCTGCCCCTCATATTCACCGATTCCAACGATAAATCCGTCACAAATTGCGACATCTGCTTGTTCAATCGTTTCTGTAAAAACATTGATAATATTTGCGCCCTTTAATACAAGATCTGCTTTTTCGATTCCTCTTGCAACTAATAATTCTTTGTTCAACATCGCATCACCGCTTTCTTGATTCGCTTAAAATCTCAATGTAATCGACGAATTGTGTTATTCTTATTTTATGTTTACTTCCATTATAATACTTCAATTTATTAACTGCAAATTATGATTATTAAATATCATACTGTAAAGCACAAACTTATTTATAATTAAAAATGTATCTACGTTACCATTAACGAGCGAAAGAAGGGGTAATTTTGTAGTTCCCTCCTTCGTTCGGTATAATAACCAATAATATTAACCAAAAAACATTCGTTGTATTAATCCTCTGTTGCATCTATCTTATAATGAATATTGCTTTCTCATACTTCTTCATCCACCACAATTCCTTTGATATCCTCTTCCAGTATTTTCTGCTGATCTGCGATACTCTTGAGATCCTTCAATAATTGTTCCTGGCTAATCAGGTTTACCACAGGATTAACACCAGTTTTTGTATCTTTATTGTCAGGCTTGTTCTCGGTAGCCTCCTGTTGTTTCTTGGCATCTTCCATATTCTGATCCTGTTCCGCATCGATATTCTCTTTGGTTTGCTGAAGAATTATTCCTACTACTTCCTTCCCGGCTTCTTCAATAATTTCTGCTGCCTCTTTCCCAGCATCAATCATCGGATGTGTCTTAAGACGCGCTAATTTGATTGCTGTTATCGTTCGAGTTTCATTGGTAATACCGGTATCTGCTTGCTCCACTCTATTCTTCCAGATTTCCTCCATCGCATCATAGTGAAGCGCTGTCTTTTGATACTCGGTTAGAGGTCCCATTTTCTCCAATTGCTTTGTCTCTTCCTCCGACAGTTCCGCTTCTCCAAACATACTCTTCTCGAGGAGCTTCAAATCCTTCTGCTCTTCACTATCCTCTGTAATTCCATAGGCTTCCTCTAAATCCTGTCTGCTTTTTTTGATATTGCTTATCTCTTTCGCAGCTAAATCCATGTCTTTCGTTAATTCTTTTTGATGGTCACGGCGAACTTCAATGCCATTATCTATAGACTGTTCATTGCTGAATTGTTCCAAAATAGCCTTCATCGCCTTCTTCTGTGCTTGAAGTTTTTCAACGGTTATGGCATTCTGTTTTAAGTTTAAATTACCCGCATAAATTGTATTGGACCTTTGTTTCTGACCGATATTATGAGGTTTCTTATTGGAAGTGGACTCCGTGGTTTTATTATTGTTGGTCATTTGCCTATCGCTATACGAAAATTTCTCATTTGCGTTTTGTGTATTCTTTATCTGCATAATACTTCCTCCTACTATATTGATTGTTCTCTGATAATATAAATTAGCAAAGAGCAACCTTTCATTAATTTTCTAATGGATATATCGGATAAAATCTTCCATTACTTTATTTTACAAGTTATTTATTTGCATATTTGATAAATTATAGTTAAAGTAAGAGTTTTAAGTTGTGAAGGAGTATAAATAAAAAACAGCAATAGAATGATAAAATCAATTCTGTTGCTGCTACTATGTACTATTTTGAATAAAATAAAATTCCTAGTGTATTTGGACCGCAATGACTGGAAATAACTCCTCCGGCACGTGTAATATAGATGTTTTCAAAATAATTAAGGCTTTGTAGATAATTATAGGTATCCTCTTCTATGGTTGGGTCAATTCCAGAATGTGTTATAAAAACATTGGTTGGATCAGCCTGCATTAATTGTGGTTCCAGCTCTGCTGCATAACTACGAACAACCGAATATTGTCTTCCACGGTATTTTTTTGCAACTCCCATTTTACCATCTTTAACGCTTATCATCGGTTTAAGCCTCAAAGCATTACCTAATAAAGCAGTTACTGCATTGCAACGACCACCCCGTTGAAGATACGTTAGTGTATCCACCACAAAGGAAGCATGCACCTTATCTCTGCTAGATTTAATTTCGCGAACTATTTCCTCTGCTTCCAACCCTTGAGCTGCAAGTTCAGCTGCACGCAGTACTTGTAATCCAATACCTGTTGACAGATTTTTCGAATTAATAATCCATATATTGTCATAAGATAATTCCTGTACCGCCATTCGCACAGACTGACAGGTGACCGACATATCTTCGGAAAGGCCAATAAAAATAATATCCTCACCTGCTTGGGCCATGGGTCTTAGAACCTCTAGAATGCTACCTAACTCAGGTGCTGCAGTTTTTGGAGTTGTATTCCTTTCATCTGCCCATTGATAGATTTCATCGGGTGTTATTTCTATACCATCCAAATAGCTATTCATATCTAGTACAATATTAAGTGGAATTATTGAGATCCTATATTTTTCGATTAAGTCTTTAGATAAATCACAAGTACTATCTGCCACTATTCTAATTCTAGCCATTTCGTCCCCTCCGTTTTCATTTGCTAAATATATATTGTTGTGAAAAACTCGTCCAATCTAAATCGAAGACTCTTCGCCCCAACGTTTTAACCCAGGTACTTCAATCCCAAATTGATCCAGTATTTTACCGATGATATGAAGATTCATATCATCAAGACTAAGCGGTTTATTATAATAAGTAATCATTGGTGGAATAATGCAGGCTCCAGCCTCTGAGAGCGTTAGCATATTTCTTAAGTGAATTGTACTTAGTGGACTTTCTCTTGCTACGATTATTAATTTTCTTCTTTCTTTCAGAGTAACGTCTGCGGCTCTAAGTAACAGATTATCAGAATAACCACAAGCAACTCCAGCAACCGTCTTCATACTGCATGGAACAATTACCATCCCTTCTGTTCGAAACGAGCCGCTCGCAATACTATCCCCGATATTCTTTATGTCATATACTTTATCAGCTAAACTCGTTACCTGTTCCAACGTATATCCCGTTTCATAAGTAATTGTCATCTCAGCACCTTTTGTTATAATCAGGTGTGTCTCCCATTGAGGCTGTTCTTTCATAATCTCTAATAGCTTAATTCCAAGTATGGCAGCACTTGCTCCACTCATACCGACCACTAATCGTTTCTTATTATTGGTATTTAATTGTAGTTCCATTATAGAAATCTCCTCTCTATGCTACTTATATCCAATGGTACTATTCCATTTACATAATTTATAGGAAAAATAATCAATCGAGGCAAACAGTAAAAATCCTATAATAGAAATGACAATGATTCCAATGTACATGTCAATGTAATTAATTCTCGACCATGCATCTAAGATATAATAGCCCATCCCGAATTTCGTGCCATAACCCTCGACAAAAAATAAGATGGAGACTGCTGCACCAAGTGATACCCTAACACTGGTAAGTAATTGGGGTAATATCGCTGGTAATGTAACATGATGTATAATTTGCCACCTGTTAGCTCCTGTACTAAGGATCACCTGATACATTGTAGGGTCAATATTTTGAATACTGTCCCGTACAGATACGATTACTTGAAATACAATTACTAAGAACATAATCGCGATTTTTGATCCATCATGCATTCCCCAAACCAGCATTGCAATGGGAAGTAATGCTGTCTTCGGTATTGGATAGCTAAAATACACTAGTGGATATAGTACCTTGTTTGCTTTCTTTGAATATGCCATTAAGATTCCGATTGGTATACCCACTGCAAGGGAAAGTGCTAACCCAATTCCAATTCTTCTCAAACTGTATAGAATATGAATGATAATATGATTAGTCACTATATTACCAAAGTTTTTATATACGAGGACTGGGTTTGGAACTACCGTTGTATCAGTTAATACATAGGCAAGGATCCATATAAGATTTATTGAAAGAAAGCCCAGTAGAAACATTTCACATTGCTTGAATAGTTTACTCAAATACTTCCTTCCTTTCCTCTCGGGATTTTAATTTATCACGTAATAACTGTGTGGTAGCCAGATATTCTACATTTTCAGGGTATAAATTCCCAAAGTATGGATTTTGCATTTGGTATTTCACATCACCCATATGTTTCCCCATTACGATAATCGTATGCCCTAAATACAGTGCTTCCACAATACTATGTGTTACCAGTATCGTAGTTGGTTGCACTTGTTCCCAAACCCTCAAAAATAGTTCTCTCGCCTCTTCCCTTGTAATTTCATCTAATGCAGAAAATGGCTCGTCCATTAATAATAAATCCGGTTTAAGAATGAAGGCTCTTCCAATCGCTGCTCTTTGAACTTCACCACCGCTTAACTCTCTTGGATATTTATCTAGCAAATGAGTTATTTTCAAAGATTCATAAATCTTTATTATTTCTTCTTTTCGTTCTCGATTCACTTGCTCTTTACGAATTCTAAGTGGTAATAAGCAATTCTCTTTGACCGTCTTCCAAGGAAGTAACCCACAGTTTTGCGGTATCATACCAATTTTGTGTACCTTAGGGTTTAAGACCTGCTTATCGTTCTCTTTTATGTAATCTATCCTGCCGCTTTCTATTGCAATCGTTCCAGCCATTGCATTCACTAGGGTAGATTTACCGCATCCCGAGGGTCCTAGGATGGCTAAAGCCTCTCCCTGTTTCAGTTGCAAGGAGAGGTTATGTATCACTGAGATGATATCCTTATTTGATTTATAATTGATAGAAATATTATCTACAATAAGCATATTGCTCCCCGCGTATTCTTCTTAATTTATTTTGTATATACATCATATACCATCTGCTCATAAGTAAGGGATGCACTGCATAAGCCCTTATCACTTGCCCACTTAATTGCCTTTTCCACCTCATCCTTTGGAGGAAGTGTACTCGTTCTAAATTGTTTAACTTCGATTTTGCCTAACATTTCCTCAGGATATCCTACCGCTTTAATGACTGTCTCCTCATACTCTTTAATATCTGTCTTGTTCATGTAATCTACGGCTTCGTTATAAGCTACATATAGGTTATGGATTGCTTCCGTCTTTTCCTCTAATGCAGTTTTGGAAAATGCTGATACCGCTGGATATAGTCCAAATTGATTTGCGCTACCTAAGGATATTGCACCATCATTAAGTGCAAGTGTTGCAAAAGGTTCCGGCATTAAGCCAAGATCTATCTTATCATTACGAAGTAACTCAAGCCTGTCCGGTATTCTAGGAACGATTTCTTTCTTTAAATCCGTACTTACTAGATTGTTATTCAGCAAAATATTATCAAGAGTATAATCAATCAACGTATTTTCTGATATCGCTATACTCTTTCCCTTGATATCATTAATATCTGTGATACCTGTATTCTTACCTGCCATTAAGATATAATCACCGTCCGTAATTCCTGTGATTCTGACATCAAAATTGGCATTTTGATACATACAGATACCTATGTAGTCTGTTAATACGCCGTCTAATTCATCTGCCTGAAGTGCTGCATCCCTATCTTTTGCAGAGGTAAATACTTCTAAATCCAGTTCGAAATTATATTTGTCTGCTAATCCATTTTCGTTAATTAATACATAAGGAATTACATCAGAAGATGACATCATGCCTATGCGTAACACTGGTTTTTCAGCTGCTTCTGTTTTGTCTGCACTATCCGCTTCTTCTTTACTATCTGTAATATCTGTACTTTCTGTTTTATCAGTCTCATTTGTTCCCACAGAATTCGTAACCTTCTCCTGTGCTTTACAAGCTGTGAATAATAATGCGATAACTAATACTATAGATATGATTTTTAACTTGTTTTTCATATTTTTAAACCTCACTTTTATTTTAACATCTAATGATTTTACTTGTTAATGATTTAACTTACAAATGATTTTTCATTCTAATTTTTTTCTTTTAAATTATTTTTACTTACTAATTATTTTTGTTATCTAATAATTAGTAATACAATTACAAAATCAAGGTATCTAATAAACCACTGACAAGTAAAACAATACTAACAAGCTGGTTAATACTGTAGGATGCTATATTGACATTGTTTAAATTCGTTGGGGAAACGATCCGATATTCTATGATAAATAAACATGTGATAATGGTTATTCCTATATAATAAATTACCCCTAACTCTGGTGCCAAAATGCCAATAATAATTAGACAGAGCAATGTAATAACATGAAAAAACATTGCTATGGATAATGCATTTTTCACACCAAACTTAACAGGGATGGAATGAAGTCCATTGGCTCTGTCAAAATCATAATCCTGTGATCCATAAATTACATCAAAACCGGTAACCCATAAAGTATTCGCTGCTCCCATAAACAATGGAATAAAGGAAAGTTCCCCCGTCACCGCAAGCCAAGCCCCAACAGGTGCACAAGCACAGGTAACTCCTAATATTAAGTGACACAAAAAAGTAAAACGTTTACAGTAAGAATAGATAATCATCAGGAACAAGGCTACAGGCGAAAGTAGAAAGCAAATCCAATTTAATTGATAGGCGCCAATTAACATGATAAGAAAACAAATTGCAGTAAATGCGACTACCTCTTTCTTTTTCACTTCTCCCTTTGGTATCTGCCGACCTGAAGTCCTTGGATTGCGTGCATCTATTTTGGCATCAATGACACGATTTATAGCATTGGCTCCAGTTCTGGCACCCATGAAACAGACGATTATCCAAAATAGAGTAGATAATTCCGGTAATCCATGCGCTGCTAGTGTCATAGATAGAAGTGCAAAACTAAATGAAAATATTGTATGGGAAAACATAACAAGCTTTCCATATTGTTTTAATTTGTTGATTAATTTATTAAGTAATCTATTGATAAATCGAATCAATCCCATATTCGTTCCACCTCTCATCTACTAGATGTTTTATCTCGTCCGTCATTTTAATATCATTTGGCCAATCTCTGGTTAAGCCTTCCTCTCTCCACTTCTTTGTTGCATCAATTCCTATCTTATGGTTTATAATAACCAGATCTCTTTTTGCGTCAATATTATTAAACACTTTCCACATAATTGTAGATAAATCAGTAGGAGAGATATCATCATCAACAGCAATTACAAACTTATCTGAATTACATTTCAAATACTCTTCTAAGGTATCTCTACCTTGCCAAGCTTTTTCTTTTTGAAGGGTAAGGATATGGTAGGTTGCGGTAACCTTCTCTTCTTTATCCACTATTCTGCTATTTGTTGCATCCACTCCGAGCCGACTGCCATACAATGCTTGGTCCGATGAATGATCAAGTGCATCCAGTGGTCCTTCAGAGATAAATAGGTCACTACTACCCTTCACATTGTTAAGTACAACATCTCGAACTTCAGCTAAATTTTGTACATCAACTGTTTCATCAACAACTACAATTAATTTCGTGTACATCATCTGTCCCATTCCCCAGATACTGTTCATCGCTTTTCGTGCACTTCCAGGATATTTTCCCTTAATTGAAATAATGGCACAATTATGAAATACTCCCTCTAGTGGCAAATTCATATCTATTAGCTCTGGAATGATTAATCGGAGCATGGGTAAAAAAATACGTTCGGTCGCCTTGGCCATATAACAGTCCTCCATAGGAGGCTTGCCAACTACAGTTGCCGGATAAATCGCTTTCTTCTTATGAGTAATACATGTGATATGAAATCTTGGGTAATAGTCTGCCAGTGAATAGTAGCCGGTATGGTCACCAAACGGACCTTCCAGAACCAGTTCTTCTTCCGGATCTACATACCCCTCCAATATGAATTCTGCATTCGAAGGAACATAGATATTATTCGTAATGCTTTTCACCATTTTAACTCTTGATTTACGTAGCCAACCTGCCAGCATCATTTCATCTATCATTTTCGGCAAAGGTGCTGTAGAAGCATAGGTGATTGCCGGATCACATCCAAGTGCAACCGATATTGGCATTTTTTGCTTACTTTCCTGGTATCCTTTATAGATTTCTGATCCATCCTTATGCTTATGCCAATGCATTCCAGTACTGGTTTTATCAAGGACTTGCATACGATACATTCCAACATTTTGCTGTTTCGTTTTAATATCTTTTGTAAAAACCAAAGGTAACGTTACGAATTTACCTGCATCCTCGGGCCAACATTGCAGCACTGGAAGTGTATTCATATCTACCTCATGTTCAATTACTTCTTGGCATCTGCCTTTTAATCTACTTTTGATTGGAAATACCTTCAACAACCTCATTAGGCACGGGATATTTTTTATTAATTTTTTAATGGATAGATAGTTGCTTAAATCTAGGTAGTTTGTAATATCTGCACCTATATCGTTCAACTCTTTGACACCTAAACCCATACTCATTCTATCGAAGCTACCCATTGCATTCATTAAAACCGGATACTTTGAACCAGCAACGTTTTCAAATAATAATGCAGGACCATGGGATTTTGAAACACGATCTGTAATCTCCGTAATCTCAAGCTCTGCCGATACCTTGGTAGTAACAATCTTTAATTCCTCTTTCTTCTTAAGTTCCTCTATAAAAGTATGTAAATCTTTATATGACATGCAACACATCCTTTATTTTAGCATATTTTAACTTTGTTATATACTCCCTATTAGGAAACCTACACACAGCAAATATTCTAAATCATATTTTACCATTATTCAATAGTGAATCATATATTGTCACATTCCTATCTACTAATCACCACAATAGTGTACCCTTCAAAGTTAGATTTAATAGGCTAACTTTAGTGGTTTTCAATTTCTATCTTATACTTTTATGTATTACGACATCGGTGATTACTTTACTATTAATCAATAATCAATGCTTTTTTAGGAACCGTGTTATATGTTTTCTTAAAAGCTCTTGAAAAAGCAGAATAATTTTTGAAGCCGCTTTGATAGCACGCTTCCGTAAGCGAACTTCCATTTTGAACAAGGTTTTTCGCTAATAATACTCGTTTCTCAGTGATATAATTTCCTATGGTATACCCTGTTTCTTCTTTAAAAAAATGCATCAGGTAATAACGACTAAGATAAAAATATGCCGATAATATATCAATCGTTATCTCTTCCACAAGATGCTCATTTATGTATTCAATAATTTGAAGAAGTTTCTCCCTCTCGTTAACTGAATCCAGATAATTGATATGATTCAATATTGCAGTTCTGTTCAACTGAATCATAAATTCTAGGAATAAGATCTTTTGGTAAAGCTCCTTTGCAAAGGCATGATCCGTAAATGAATGCTCCAATTCGAGGCATACTTGATAGAGTTTACTCTTATCTATTGAAGGGATTCTAAGAACATTCGAATGCTCTTTTTTTGCACGCTCGAAACAATAATTTAAATCATAGTCCGTTCCTTTATATGTATTTAGGAATTGGGTTGAGACATAAATAATAATTCTTTCATAGGTAGAATTATCAAGGATGGAAGGTTTATGTATTTCCCCAGCATTAACAAGTACGATATCATAAGGCTTCAATAAATAATTCTTGCCTTCAATGGAATAATTTATATTGCCACTTAAAAAGATAATTATTTTATTGAAATCATGATAATGAAAAGTGAATTCTTTCTGCTTGTTATCTATGATATGAAACATTTGAAAATCATTATTTAAATATCCTATTTTTTCATAATTATTCATTTAAACTCCAGCCTTTCTTCACAACCTGCAAACTTGGAACCGCAGGCACAAATTTACAATCAAAAATCTTTTTCACATTAACCTACTAACTATTTATATTGCATTCTTGAAAACAATTATATAGCATTATATGCATTATTCAAAGCATTATAATGATATTTTTATTAAATAATGTTATGTATAATATAATAAGAAATAGCTGAAGCATTTGGCTAATTATCTTGGGAGGTTTTTATGCAACTTACAGGCGTCTGGTTACCAATTATAACTCCGTTTTTAGAGGATAAAATAGACTATAAATCGTACAAAAATTTAATCGATCATTATGCGGATACAGGGATTAGCGGAATTATTCCATTGGGTACCACAGGGGAAATCCCGGTACTTAGTGATTACGAATTTGAAGAGATGATGGAAAAGACCATGGAGTACAACAAAGACCGTCTACCCATCTATATAGGAATAGGGGGCAACTACACAGCGAAGGTAATTAAGAAAGTAAGGATTGCTGAAGAATACAACGTACAAGGTATTTTATCGGTTTGTCCTTACTATAACAGACCAAACCAAGAAGGTATTTATAATCATTTTATGAGCATTGCCGAGGCTACCCCATTAAATATTGTCCTTTACAACATTCCTTATCGTACCGGTGTGAATATTGAAAATGAAACTATATATAAGTTGGCAGAATTCAAAAATATCGTGGGATTAAAGGATTCTTGCGGAGATATAAAGCAATCAATGGCATTACTTATGAATCCACCAAAAGATTTTTCAATACTAACCGGAGAGGATATTTTGTTTTATGTAACTCTCGCAATGGGAGGTCAAGGAGGAATACTTGCATCTTCTCACCTTAGAACAGAGCAGTTTGTAGCGTTATATAATAAAATGAGAGAAAATGACCAAGAAGCTGCGATGCAAATTTGGAAACAACTATATGACTTTATTCCTCTCCTGTTCAAGGAGCCTAACCCTTCGCCCATTAAGTACTGCTTAAAGGAACTGGGATTGATAACTTCCCCCGAGGTACGTCTTCCATTGACGCAAATTTCAGAGCAGTTAAAAAATAAACTGGATGCGTATATTATAAGATAGAATAATTATAAATGGTAAAAGGGTGTAAATTTTTAATTTACACCCTTTTACCATGTGAACTTACTTAGAATTTATGTATTCCAAAATACCCAAATGAATTGCCCATGCCATTTTATCTTGATAGGCTTCATTATTTAATAGCTTTGCTTCTTTCCAATTTGATAAAAATCCACATTCAACGATGACCAATGGACATTTTGTCTGTTTGAGCATATAATAGCTACCATTTGATTTTGCAAGTCTATGATTACCATCCTTAAGAGATCTTTTAATTCCTTCTTGTAATATTTCTGCAAGAATTTTCCCTTCCGACGATTTTTGATAATAAAACACTTGTGCTCCTCTCGAGCTTTCCTGCGTAAAACTATTTTGGTGAATACTAATTGCGATGATTGCATCACTTGAATTAATAATTTCCACTCTTTTTCTCATATCTACACTTTTTTTATAGCGGCTTTTTTCCTCATATAATCCATTATCATCTTTCCTTGTCATAATTACCTGAATATCATTTTGTTCTAATAAACTTTTAAGTTTATAGGCGATACTTAAATTAATCTCTTTTTCAAGAGCATTATTAATCCCTATCTTACCTGGATCAAAGCCACCATGGCCTGCGTCAATAACAACTGTTATTTTATCTACCTGACGTCTCATGTGCTTAATCGCTTCGATACCTTTTTGAGAAAATAATATATATGCCAATAAAACCAAGCATAAAAAAGTAATCATAAAATAATTCCTTTTCATAACCAATACACCAAATTACTCGTTTATTAAGTATTCTATGATAATAAAAAAATTTAAATCACTGATCTATGATTCTCTTTAATCTTTACTATATTTAAGCGTTGCCATTCCGTCTTTTATTAATTTTCCGATGCTTTGTTTATGTGCACGACATATCCTTTTTAATCCGAATAGTTTTTCAGGTTTTTCCCTACTAATCATATTCACACCAAATTTTACGGAAAGCGTTGCTTTAAAACCTAATTTTTTAATGATTGTATCCGTATTATCATTATATTTTCCAAAGGGATAAGTAAATGTATTCGGAACTTTTTCCGTCACCAATTTTATTTTTTCTTGAAGGATAATTACATCCTCTATCATTAACTTTTCGTAATTGGATATCGTTTCATTTGCCATTTGTCCACATCCATACCGTCCATCACAAACTTTATGTAAATTATAAGTATGATTTTGAATTTCAACCAGCCCTGAATCATTCATCTCTTTAATTTGATTCCAGGATGAATGTGCATAATTAATATTATTATCAACCACTTTTGAAAAATCGTCCGTAACCTTACCAATAATTGATAATACAATCTTCATATCATACTTTTGCAGCAATGGAAAGACATTCTTATAGGTGCTTAAGTATCCATCGTCAAAAGATAGTATAATTGGATTTTGTGGTAATTCTTTGCCTTCATATACGTAATCAATTAATTGTGTCATTGTTATTGTATTGTAGTTATTTTCTTTTAGGTATTTTAAATCACTTTCAAATTCATATGGGCTTATGACATCTTTACTAAAATAATTACCTTTCACCTGATGATACATCATGATTGGTACACATATAGGTTGTTGCATGGAAGAAACAGCATGAAGCTCTGTTGCATTTTTTACAATAGAAATTGTTAACAAAGTAAAAACAATTACTACGAAAAGAGTTTTAAAGTATTGTTTATAATTAGATTCTTTCTGCATTCAGTCATCACCTAAACATTGATATATAATGAAATTATATGTATTTAAAAGACACAAATGCTATTAGATATAAAATAGTTAATCACTTCTGAAGAAAAATGATCGTCCCAATTAGAAACATCCCCATACCTACCATTTTCTTCAGACTGATCTCTACATTATTAACAAATACATCAATAATAAGACCACTTAAAAGCTGACCAGCTAGGATTAAGATTAATGAATTTGAGATACCGAGTACCGGAATTGCTTTTGAAGATAAATATATAATAAAGGCTCCGAATAGTCCCCCGATTAACCAAATCGGACTCACCGTTACTATCTTTTGATATCTTGTAATATTACCCTTTAAAAGATTAATCAATAACATGAAGGTCATACCTGTAATTAAGCTATGAAGCGTTGCGATGCTTGGAGTAAGGTGTTTGCCGAGTTGGGAATTAATACTTGTTTCAATGGTTGTAAAAATTCCAGCTAAAATTGCATATACCATATAAAAAATGTTCGTACCGGCACCCCCTCAATTACCTTATGTTTATAGATATGTGAATATGTTCCATTATATACAAGCTTAATTCTTTCTCAGCATATATTATTAATATAGTATTAGTTGTGTAACGATGGAAGACCAATAAAAAAGTAAGGCAAGTGAAAAGTAAACCACCCGATGTTAGACTTTTGGTCAAACATTTAGAGTTCGCTTTCACTTGCCTTACTTCATCAAGAAATTTAATGTAATATCATAGAATATCACATATTACCTGACTGTAGTCGAAGCTGTAGTTGTTTCTGTATTCGCCTTGTCCTTTTCTTTCTCTTCTTTATCTTTTTCTATATCAAAGCTTTCTGTTCCCTCAAGTTCATATACTACAACTGCTACTCCTCTTTTTATGTTTTCAAACATCTTCTTAGCATTGGCCGGTGGCATGTTAATACAGCCATGGGATCCATTATTAATATAGAAATCTTTACCGAACTCTTCACGCCAAGTGGCATCATGAAAACCAATATTACCATTAAAGGGCATCCAGTATTTAACAGGAGTTGCGTAATCTTCACCAACCAAAGTAGCATCATTTTCTTTATATTGAATTGGATAGGTGCCCGTAGGTGTCCCAAATTCTTTTGAAAGATTACCAGATACAAAATCCGACTCTAAAACCAGTTTACCTTCTTTGTAGAAAAATAAATGTTGTGCAGTTAAATTTACTTCTACATAGGTATCTCCAATATCGTCCGGTCCATATTGTTGTGCTATCTGGAAATATGCCGGTTCACGCGTTAGTTGTTCCCCCTTTAAAAGTAATTCTGTTAGTTCCGCTACTTCCGTAGGTCGATCCAACCACCAGCCATAGTCACCACCTTTGACTTTTATTATATCTCCATAAGAAGTCTGGAAGGTACGAACTCTTCCAAAAGAGTTATATGTCTTTCCTATGTAATCAACATATTCTTTCACGCCAACTTTATCTAGAGTAACATCATAATTGTCATCAAGGGTGAGCCATTTACTAATCTGGTTTCCATCTAAGATTTCGGTATCTTTCCCAAATTCATAGGTTATCTTCGCTCCGGCTATTTTATTCATTTTATCTAAGGCTTTTGCTAATCCCGGATCTTGAGAGTTAATCTTTGGTTCATCATAACATTCTGCTTCTTCTAAAGATATCGTGGGCTCTAAATTAATAATTGATTCCTTCATTATTTCATATAATTTGTCTGCATATACCTTAGTTCCAAGGCTTTCCTTCACTATCTCATAGCCGTTTTTGCCGTACTCTGAAATATGAGCATTTACAGGCTCTTCAACATTTGCTTCATCAAAACACTTTAGTCGGTCAAAATATATTTTCAACAAAGACTCATCATATTCCAACATTGTATTTATTTCCATTACATGTGTCTTGAACAATGAAATCGGCCATGCCAAACCATTTTGTTTTGCTAATAATTCTTTTAAACTTCCATCAAAGACAGTATGTAAACCAATATTCTCTCCATTAATCTGTTCAGACACATCATTTCGTTCTTCCAAGGTTAACAAGTAAGATTTTACCTGTGCATTAATCGCATCCTCCGCTTGATTTACTACCATATTTGAGACGCTTACACCATTAATAACCGCATTGTTATAAAAATGATTATGATAATAAAAGGAAAGAAATAAATACAATAGAAGTACCGGTGTAATTACACCAACGCTCCCATAAAATAATCTTTTCCTCCTTTTATTCTTTTTCTTTTTACTTCTAATATTATTGCTTCTATTCTCTTGACTTACATTTTTACTTATATTCTTCTCAGTCATATTGCACCTTCTCACTTTAATTTCCTTTATCTCTTCTAAAAGTATATTTGTATCCATTTACATTGTACCATATATATGCGCTTATTTTAAATATTTTTGATTACAATTTCTTTAAATTATTGTAACATTTAATAACAATTTATATAATTATTACATAAATACCCATAATTGAGTAAAAATAAAGACATTGCTCGTATAATAAAAGGCATTATCCCATGTATAAAAAATAGACAATGCCCCATCCTAAATTTGATTCTTATAGGCTTACTCCGAGTTTTTTTAAATCTTCTATCATTTGCTCATATGACCTAACTAGTATCGTATGAAATCCAAATGGTTTAGCACCCTCCAGATTATCTTGCAAATCATCTAAAAATACTGCTTCCGACGGATTAATATGATATCGATTGATCAGAGCTTCATATATCTCAGGTTCCGGTTTTATATATTGTACCTGTGAAGAAATGATAGCTCCATCAACATACTTCATAAATCTAAAATTACGTTGATCCCGTTGGAAATGCGTTCTACCATAATTAGATAATAGATAAACTTGATATCCATTTTCCTTCAGCTTTTTAATAAATTCAACCGAATAATCGTATTCTCTAACCAATTGCTCCACATCATTAAATAGGGCCTTTATTTCCTTTTCTACACTAGGCTCTAGCGCACAACACTTAGAAATCAATTCATCATCCTCTTGTGCTCCTCTGTCCCACTCCTTCCAATATTCACTACGAACCGTAGCATTACCTATTTTTTGAATTACATTTTCGTCGTATCCGCATTTCTCTAAGTATTCCTTCCAACGAAATTGTGCCAGAACATTTCCTATGTCTAAAACAACTGTATGTATCATGATCTATCTCCTCACTTGATAATAATATTTTCCCTAAATACAAATTCCCATTAATTGTATATTCTTTTCACTTTTATAATATCGCTTTTTAGTATTACTATATTAGTATTACTTTTTTAGTAACACTTTTTAGTATCACATTTTAATATCACTTTTTTATTGTCACTTTTTAATTGTCACTTTTTTAGTGTCACTTTTTTAGTGTATAACATTTTTTATTTTTTACCTATATTACTTCAGACGCCTTTAATACCCTTTTCGTTCCACAATATGCCCTTTTATTTACTCATAAAGCATATTTACTATTATAGGATTACCCTCCATATTTTTCAATACTTTGTAACACTGCCTCCCGCTTCCTCCTACCAACTCTAGAAAGCGCCGATCTCATGATTACCTTTACGTCTGTGGCTTATACCATTGTCTCTTACTATATATGTATGACAAAAGCACTACCATTTACTTATTACAAAATGATAGTGCTCAAGCTAATTATAGATACCTGCTATACAATTATAAAACTATATCCTACCTCGGGTTTTTATATTCCTCTACAAAACCGTTTCATGTACTACGTGGATTTTAAATATCCAAGCGAAAGCCTGTAGCTGGTAAACCAGCATCGTTATAAAAATTAACGTTACTTGGATTATCACACCAAGCATATCGGACCGAAGTTGGAGTCTCCACCTTATCACATGAAATGAATACTCGATTACCTTTTCTTATTGCTAATGCAGTATGATAGGTACCATCTGTATTAGCAAGTTCAAAATTGTTAAGCTTACACTCGTCATCCGTATCCTCCAAGTATTCGAAGCAAACTTCAATGCTCTTTTCCACTAGCTTTGCTTGCTTCGGAAGTGGCCCACTATGTACCAACGTATCCTTATAGATTAAGTGTCTAGCTGCCTTTGCCAGACGAACACCAACTGCCTTTTTATTCTGAGGATGTAGATCGTTTGACTCTCCTATATCAAGTGCCACCACCATTGCAACATCTTCTAAAGATAAATTCTGTCTCTGCTGCTCCCTAAGCTCGGCCCATCCCGTATCCTCGGTAGTATTTAACGGTTCCCTATAATTAACCAACTGTACATAAATAAATGGCACCTGCCAACCAGATAGTTCACGCCAATCGGATACCATAGCAGAGAACTTTTCTGCATAATCCTTTGGATCTGCCGTATTACTTTCACCCTGATACCATAATACACCTTTGATCGGTAATTTTGAAAGCGGTACTACAACCGTATTGTAAAAACTGATTGGAAGGTTTGGAGGAAACAATACCGCTGGCATTGTCCTTTCGGTTTTTTTACCAACTCTGTAGTACCAATCCCCTTCCAGAGTAGTCTTCAGACCATCACTGTACAGATGGTATGGCCTTCCCTTAATAGTTCCGCCGTTGTTATTATTAATCACAATACGCACCGTGATTAGATTACTGCCTTTTTTCAACACCCCTTTTTGAATCGGGTAATTACGGGGTGGATATCTATATTCTGTTCTTCCTACTAATATCCCATTAATCCAAATCCTATCTGAATCAATAATAGTACCCATATAAATATAAGCATCTTCTTCTACTGGTTCCGAATCCAGAATCACTTCCTTGCATAGATATACCGAGCCGTTAAAGGTACCTTTGTCATAGTCAGAAACTAAGGATGGAATCCTGCAGGTATCCCACTCCTTATAGTTGTCCGAATCCAGAAACTTCTGTTCCTCTTCCTCGATGTGACTGATCCATTCATTTGCTTTATTTTGCTGTTCCTGGAGATATTTTTTAAAGTATTCAGGATCTTTAAAGTCTTTTACGATATCCTCATAATCCCCAAACTTACGGAGTGTTACCGGGTTCATCCAGGATTCAACCCTGCATCCCCCTACTGCTGACATAATCAGACCAATCGGCACCTGGTAGGACTCCTTAATTTCTTTTGCAAAAAAGTATCCTGCGGCACTAAAATTCATGAGATCTTCCCCCATGGCCTTTTTCCAGGAACTTGCATACATATACTTTTCCGGTTCACTGAATTTAAAAGTTGCAGGTAACAAATATTGCCTGATCATAGGCTCACTTGTATTCTTAATTTCATTTGCTGATACATCAAGCACCCTTCGAATAGGTAGTTCCATGTTAGATTGTCCACTTAAGAGGTATACGTCTCCGAACAAAATGTCACTTATCGTAATCTCACTGCTTCCCTTTACCGTAATACGATACGGTCCACCGGCTTCTACCGGTGGCAGTTCTACACTAAAATCAAAATTATCCTCTACCCTGGCACTGTATTCCTTATCCATAAAACAGACGGTAACTGTATCTGCTTTCTTTTCCGTTCCATAAATACGGTTACAAACCTCTCGTTGTAAAATCATTCCATCGCATAAAATCGGCGAAAGTACAAGTCCCTTTTCCTCCATGTCGGTTAACCACCTTTATATGATAAATTATATCAATTATATTTGTAACAAATACTTCTAGTACAAAGGACGACCAAGTTGATCTGGAATTAGCGTTTTTCGATAAAAGTATGAATTGATTACATCACGCCATTCCTTTGCATGTTCCTTTTGATTTGCAAATCGATCGAATGCTCTTTGATAGGTTTCAGCCTCAACCAATCCCTGTAATTCTTTCCATAACTCTAAAAACTGCCCGGCTTCTTCTGCTCCCTCAAAGTGTGTATCATATATATGTTGTAATACTGTCTTACCAGAAGATAGGACATAATCATATTCCATATGATGGAAGAACAGGATAAGTTCTTCCGGGCAGGTCTTTCGTTCTGCATACATCGACGCAAGTGGCTCATTATACTGGTTGCAATATCCAGTTCCATTTTCCGTTCGATCCATACCAATCGCCTTGTGATCCGCTTTGTGATAAGTACCCCATCTGTCGTATTCATACCCGTCAACATCCGGTCCGTAATGATGATTCGGTTTGACCATCCAGCCAATACCAAGCGGTGAGGTATATTTTTCATAGGTTGGCCATGACATCATCAGAATCTTAAGTACATTATCCATTATCTTTTCATTAGAGCCAAAAGTCTGTGTAATCCATTCTTTTGCAATCTCCTCAGCAGTAAGGGTGGTATCAAAAGCAAGTCTTCCAAGACCATAGAGATTGGCTGCGGCAAGATCATGACCGGTCCAGTTAGCATCATCTCCGGTATTAGTAACGGCAACCATACCACAATAATTATTCTTATATGTTCTACCGCTGACGATATCAGCTACCGTCCCCTTCTCTTCACCACAGTGCGTGTTAAAAGCAAGAATTTGCTTAAACCAAGGGATTAAATAGCACACATGCCTCTGTTGTCCCGTATATTCCTGTGCTATTTGCACTTCCAACATCATGTTGGTCTTTTTCAAACCACCAAATAACGGGGATATCGGTTCACGTACCTGAAAATCCATCGGTCCGTTCTTAATTTGTAAAACAACGTTTTCAGCAAATTTACCGTCAATTGGCATGAAATTGTCATAACCAGCTCTTGCCCGGTCCGTCTTTAAATCTCGCCAATCCTGTTGGCAGTTGTATACAAAACAACGCCAAATAACAAGACCACCATAAGGTTTGATGGCTTCTGCTAACATATTAGCACCATCCGCATGCGTCCTGCCATACGTAAAGGGTCCCGGTCTTCCTTCTGAATCCGCCTTTACTAAGAAGCCTCCCAATTCAGGAATATTCTCCCAGACTTCTTTCGCTTTTTCCATCCACCAGCTACAAACTTTTTTATCACACGGATCAGCAGACTCCAACCCACCAAGTTCCATAGGAGAAGCAAAATTTATACTTAAGAAAAGTTTAACTCCAAAGGCAGCAAAGATTTCAGACATGCTGCGTAGCTTCTCGTAATACCTAGCTGAGATAAGCTCTGTGGCTGCATTTTTTACATTTACATTATTAATCGCTACTGCATTAATTCCAGTGGAGGCAATCATTTTTGCATATGCTCTCGTACGTTCGTTGATCAATATCTCATCCTTCTTAAAAAAGAATGAATTGCCGGAATATCCTCTTTCGATATTTCCCTCTATATTATCCCAATGATTTAACATACGGATGGGGTTTGAAGGCTCTTTTTCTTCGGAGTATGTCCACTTATCATAATCCGTTACCTTCTGAACCTGGAGATTTCTTAACAAGGCGAATACACCATATAGGAGACCTGCTTCAGAAGCAGCAATGATCGTACCTTTGCCATCTTGCGCTTCGAATCGATAACCCTCTTTTCCAATTTGCATGCTTAAATCAAGCTTCATACAAATGCCTATCTCAGCCTTATTATAGGTAATCTCGCTATCCACTATCTTTATGGCACGGCCATAGAGTGATTGAAACGCGAAACTCACTTCTTCAATTGCATTTTTAACGATAACTCCTTTTGCATCACAAAATAATGCTACCTCTGTCGTATTTGTAGCTGAAATGCTTTGATATTGTAGCCAACAATTCGTATATTCCATAATATCCTCCTTCATGGTACTTCCACTCTATAATATAATGCAATGCCTATGCGCCTAGCATCATTAACTCTTCATCAAATGTAGCTGTTAGCACGGTTGCCTTCATCTGAACTACTTTTTCTTCCAACGTCATCTGATTAACTATCTCTTTTGCTCGCTTTTATATTCCTTTATTTTTTCTTTATTGCGTATCATTTCTTCCACTTTATTCTTCTCTTACACCTTATTATTTCGCAATTCACATTTCTTCTACTTTGGTATATCTTCTAATTACTTTTTACTCAGCTCTTTATGGCAAAACAAAATAGTATCTTCTGTTTACTTCTCGGCTAAAATATACTATAATTTATCATTAATGCAAAATTAATTGTAATTTATGTATAATTATAATGAGCATTCATTTATTGGAGGTTTCGATATGATTGAGACATTGAGCGGTACCAAAGAAACCGTAAATTATCTGGGTGATTCCACAATAAGGTTATATGACAACATTGAAGCTGAGAATTATCCACTTCATTGGCACTCATCCCTTGAAATCATCATGCCAATTGAAAATATATACACCGTCTACTGTAATGACGAAGAATATGTTTTACAGGAGGGTGACATCCTAATCATCAGCTCAGGCGTACTGCATCAACTCACAGCACCGAGTAAAGGTAGACGATACATTATTATCGCAGACCTGTCTCAATTAAATTCTTTAAACGAATTTAATACATTAGTAGGAATCCTATCCCCTATCGTTCATATTACTCCCAACAATTCTCCTAAGATAGTTAAGAGACTTCAAATTTTGATTAATAATATCGTTAATGAATATGGAAATGCCTCGCTTTACCGTGATACTGTCATGTATACTATACTACTTTCTATCTTCACAATAATTGGCAGAAACCATGCGATTGAGGAAATATTTCCTCGCACTAATTCCTCCAAACAAATGGAATACTCCACAGTTTTTTTAACTGTATGTAACTATATTAACAATCATTTTAACGAGAATATTACACTGGAACAAGTCGCTGACCTCGCAGGATTTAGCAAATATCATTTTTCCAGGATTTTCAAACAATATTCCGATGTCTCATTTTATCAGTACTTAAACAAGACGCGTATCATGCATGCCACATCATTATTAAGGAACCCTGCAATATCCATCAATACTGTTTCCCAGCAATGTGGTTTCACAAGTATGTCTGCCTTCATCCGCATGTTTAAAATACAGAAAGGCTGCACACCTTCCGAATACAAAGGAATGTACTTACAAAGAAGAGAGATACAAGAACATAAATAAAAAAAGTATCTGATATGCTTCCATATTGATACTTTTTCTGCTTTATAAGCTTCCTTCTTGCCTCTCTTTCATCTTTGCATTCAAATACCTTATACTACTTATTATCATAATCCAAGTTTTCTAATATAAACAAAACATCCCGGACTTTTCAAATTCGCAATAGGTACTCCAATATTATAATTAATTGCTTGAAACAACTGCCTTTTCATTTTCAAACACAAAATATTCAGGATATTTTTCCATAATCTCGCTTTGATCTAATTTATACCTCGAAAGGTGCTTCACAATTGCCTCCGCTGCTAGTTTTTTGTCCCCTAATCTAATTGCGTTTACAATTGCTTTATGATCTGCAACAATCTTAATTTCCTTAACAGAATATAAACTTAATGCACGAATACGATCAAAATGACCCAGCATACGCTCCATCAGATTATAAATTCGTTCCTTATTACACATTACAAATAATGACCGGTGAAATTCGTTGTCAAGTTCCAAAATTTTCTCCTGGGATCTGGTATCCAGATAAAATTCCTGGAGCTTTATGTTCTTATCAAGCTCCAGCAGCTTTTCTTCTGTTATGGTATCACACAATTCTTCCACAACTGCTTTTTCCAAAACCCTACGTAAGAATACCGTTTCCTCGACTATATCAAAGTCTATATGAGATATAACACTGCCCCTCTGCGGATAAACCTCAATCAAATTGATCTTCTGCAGTTCTTGCAATGCTTCTCTAACAGGGGTCCTACTCATACCAAGTTCCTTAGCTAATTCATTTTCGCTAATCGCACTTCCCGGTTTCAATTTCAAGGTTATGATATTTTCACGAATTTGACGTAATGCATATTCTCTTGCGCTCTCCTTTAATGCCGGCCTATAAATGTCCATCTCATTCTCTCCTTATCATAATCAATGATTATAATTCCTAATTAAAATGCCCTTATCCATTACTTCTTATAGACCTATACGGTCGAATATATTAATTAATTCACTTCTTTACAAAGCTATATCGTAATTATGTTTTAACATATACATTTTACATCAATCTTGGATACAATTTCAATTGTTTTTATATAACTTTGAAAATATATTTAGCTGTTCTAACGAACCAATCTTCGTAGCATAAATTAACTAATTATTATTCTTGTATACTAGTATATTATCATATCAGTATTTACTTTGCAACTAATAAAACTAATCAAAGCAGTTATATTTTTTAGTACTTATTAACAAAACATTAGTTCGTAAATTGAAACCATTTGAAATCAAATTTACATCCCGGTAAAAATACAAACGACACGGTTTGTACTCCAGTAACACTTTCCAAATTAAACTCACGCTCTACATATTGATCCGAATACTGGAATTCAGCCAACTGCTTCACTTCACCTTCTGCATTGTTAAAGCGAACATGAATCGTATTCTTATCAATGGAAGAACGTCCACAAACTACTAACTTCTTAAAGCCGTCTGTACCAAAATTCATCTCATCAAAAACAATTGTTACATTATTACCTATTCCAGTAATACAGTCCTCTCCAATTGTGTAGGAATCTCCATATATGTTATTATAGGAAAGAACGCTAAGCTGTTCATACGCTTTTTCAATCCTCGTAAAAGAAAATCCTTTGATATGCACCTTATTTCTTAGGAGAAATGCAAGTGAAGTGATTCCTGTCAAACGTTTCTTAAGCCGATACGTTTCTTCCTGATACGTATTCCAGATCGATGGTTTATTATAAATTACATCCGCCAGCAGATTACTTCCCTCTGCATTAGGATTGCCTTCCCATATCTCAATCTCAGTGGGTTTACCGCCAAGCTCAAATATTGGAATTGTTATCTCATCCGAACCGATTGCACCAAAATCTAATTTTTCAAAAATAACCCCGCTTTCGCCATCACGAGAGGTTGCAAAGCCACGATCATTACCGCTTCCGATTTCACCAAAGGTTTTACCATAAAGACTACCGGAAACAAATTCATATGGATTAAAGAAAGCAGTACCTAATCCTGTCACTTGGAAATCCAGAACGGAGATCATACGAATTTTTTTATCTCCATTATTTGCAGTAGCACGAATATAAAATACACCGTCTCCCAACGCCTGTATAACAGCTTTTCTGCCCTTTGGCTGAATACTTACAATGTTTGAATCTACTCCGGATACTGTTGTCACACGCCATGCGATATCATCATATGTAGCATCTTGAGGATAAATCTTTAGCTCAACTTCGACCTCACGGAGATCCTCCTGCAATTGTGTCCCTTTCGGGCTGATTATCTCGAGTTTTCGTATGGGAATCTCAGTTACGGTAGAACTCGCAGCATTCTCTTCGTTGGCTGATATTCCTATTGGCACTGCACACTCCTTTGCCATTAGAATCAAACTAGCCGATGGAAGCCCTGCTGACGAAACTTCCAACTGTATCTCTCCTGATACCGTCTTAGCAGCAATAATAGCGAGCAGTTTACCGCTAAATAATCTGCGGCTTGTTCCCTTATAGGATTCATAATCTGTGCTGTTACCATTATCAAGGCCAATCAGACGCCCGGCTCCACTAACTTTCACATCAACACGGTTATTGGCATTCTGAACTGGATAACCAGACTGGTCCGCCATGGAGATTTCTACAAATATGAGATCCTGCCCATCCGCCTTCAGTTCCTTCTTATCCGTATTTAGAATAATTTGTGCTGCATCTGAGAACGAGCGTTGTATATCTTCGGCAATTACTTTATTATTTTCATCATAAGCAACAGCCCGAAGTTCACCCCTACGGTAAGGCAATTGCCAATCACCCACCAACTTTTGACCATTCACATGATCGATTTCAAAGATACCCTGTGAACTGTCATTAAAGAAAAGTTCAACCTTGGGAGCATTGGAGCAGATACGCACATCGATTATTTGACCTTCGTTAAAGTCCCAATATGGGAAAAGATGTACCATCGGCGATGTTCGGTAATCGGTCCACTCTGCTTGATACATATAGAAGGAATCTTTTTTAAATCCTGCAGTGTCGACTTGTCCAAAGTAACAGCTCTTTGTATGATAAGGTGTTGGTTCTCCAATATAATCAAATCCACTCCAGATAAACATACCGGCATTGAACTCGGCATCTCTGTCATCGATAATACACTTTTCAATACTTCTGGCACCCCAACTAGTGATACTGTTACCTAAAGAAGAACACTGTTCATCATCATCGCTCAAGATATCTGCACTTAGCGGAAAATGATAGATTCCGCGGCTTTGAACTACAGAACCGGTTTCACTACCATATATCATCCAGTCCTTATGCTGTTCATGATGTATACTATAATATTTTTCTGCATAGTTGTAGCCTGCCAATTTAACAATATCAGCGCATTTCTGAGCGTTCTCCCATGGCATGTAATTGGATCCAAGGGTAACGGGTGCATTATGATTAGGATCATGCCTGTGGACTAGGTCAATCAGCATTCTTGTTAATTCCTGCCCACGCTCGTCAGCATGTGTATCATAGATTTCGTTACCGATACACCACATATTAATACTTGGATGATTTCGATCCCTACGGATCCAACTTGCAACATCACGCTCTACCCATTCTTTAAAGAAGCGTGCATAATCATAAATGTTTTTCTGCTTCTCCCACATATCAAAGGATTCCGCATTAATTAAGATGCCCATCTCGTCGGCAAGCTCCAAAAGTTCTACGGCACACATATTGTGGGAAGTACGGATGGCATTAACACCCATTTCCTTCAAAATCGCCAACTGTCTTTTCAATGCTGTACGATTTACGGCTGTTCCAAGTGTACCCAAATCATGATGTTGACATACTCCGTGAAGTTTTACATGCCGGTCATTCAAATAAAAACCTTTATCTACATCAAAGCGAAGTGTACGGAAACCAAAACGATTTATTTGCTCGTCAATCACATCTCCCTCAAGTAAAAGTTCCGTTTTTAAATAATATAAATTAGGTTCTTCAATATCCCAAAGACAAGGGGAGGATACTGACAATGTCTGCGCTTTAGTGTTTCCTTTAACATTTGCAATAGCAGTACCATTGCTGTCCATAATGGTATGTTTTATTGTATATGCTTTCTGCGTTTCATCAGATACATCCTTTGAACCGGTAAAATTAATTTCACTTTCAACATTTACGTTCCAAACAGTCTCCGATTTTTGAGTTGAAATGTACACTCCATCGGGAGTCAGATGTACTTTAGGAACAGTACTTAACCATACATTACGGTAAATACCAGCACCGGAATACCATCTGGAGTTTGGTATTTGCAAAACTGCACGAACCAGTAGCTCATTTTCACCTTCCTTCAAGGTATCTGTAATATCAAATTCAAACGTAGAATATCCATATTTCCATTCACCAACTTTGATACCATTTACATATACGGTACTGTCCATATAGACTCCCTCAAATCGTAAAAGGTAACGATTAGTATCCCCATCTTCCCTATTAACTAAAAATTGCTTCTTATACCATCCTTCTCTAGATTCACCAAAATAGGCGGTATCATATATCATCCAGTCATGAGGGATGTCAATCTTTTTCCAAGCATAATCATCCTTTAAAATATCCTCGATGTTGCAGCCAATGATCTGCTTCGTAAATTCCCAGTTATCATTGAATAATGTTTTTATTGTCATCCTTAAGCTCCTATTTCATCCAATACAATAATTGTTTTTTGCTTGTATATTAGTATGGTAATATGATATTAGACTTCAATAATATACTCAATCTGTACAATCAAATATAGCAATTATTTATAACAATATGACAATTATTCGTAATTTACCCCATATTTCACACTCACAATTGCCATAATTCGATCGAATTAACCTATATTTATTTAACAAAAAAGCATTATCATATATTTTACAAAATGATAATGCCACTTGAGTTTTAATGTTTTAGTTTATCTTCCATCCAAGGGTTTTACTTTACTATTCCAGGTCATCAAAGTCAAACGCTGCTGCCTTGGTATAATTCGTTACTTTTGCTTCAAAGAAGTCTGTCTTAGTTCTATTTAAATTTGAGTATCCTTCAATCCAAGCCATAGGATTTTCTACTATTTCAGGATAAAGCTCCTCGAGACCAATTGCCTTCAGCCTTTGATTCCCTAAATATTTTATGTATTTATCAATCAGATCATCGTTCATTCCTAATATTTCATTATTGGTTACATATTGACCCCAAGCGATCTCATGATCGATACCGTCTCTCATCATTTCCCTGATTTCTTCCAATACTTCCTTTGTAAATAACTCAGGGTTTTCATTTTTAAGCTCTTTTATTATATTCTGAAATAAAACCAGATGAGTAACCTCATCTCGATTGATATATTTAAAAATAGTACTGGTTGCTACCATCTTACCCTGTCTTGCTAAGGTATAGAAAAAGCTAAATCCAGAATAGAAGTATATGCCCTCTAATATATAATTGGCGATAACAGCCCGAATAAAGTTCTCAACCGTTGCATTTTCGTTAAAGGCTTGATAGATATTAGCAATATACTGATTTCTTTTAAGCAGATGTTTATCTTCCCTCCACACATCGTAGATTTTATCTCTAGTTACTGGATTCGTTACGGTATCTAAAATATAAGAATAGCTTTGTGCATGTATCTCTTCTTGGAAAGCCTGTATATTAAGAAGAGAAGAAATCTCTGGTGCAGTAACATATCTTGTAAGATTTGGTAAGTTCTCACTTTGGACAGAATCAAGAAAGTTCAAAAAAGAAATAATTTTATCAAAAGCATTCCTTTCCCCATCAGTTAGCAGAGGAAATTGCTTGATATCCTCATTCAAAGAGATTTCTTCCGGAATCCAAAAATTGTTTAACATGGTTCGATAAAATACCGTTGCCCAATTGTACTTGATACGGTTCCATTCTCTTAAATTCGTTGTATTTCCATTGATCAGGGCTTCTGTCCCACGTATACCATACTCGTTAAATATTTTTTTCTTAATCATTTTATCCTACCTCTTTCCTTTAATTAACTGGAACAGCTTGTGCATTCATCCATCTCAAGGGATTGATTTCTCACATAATAAATTGTCTTTACACCATTTCTCCAAGCTTCCATATATAGATTTAATATGTCTTTCGCACTGACCTCAGGTGTAATATAAAGATTAAATGATTGTGACTGATCGATATGCCTTTGTCGAATACCACATGCTTTTATGCTATAGAGCTGATCAATGTGGTGCGCCTCTTTATACAACCAAAAATTTTCATCACTAAGGTCTGGTGCAGCCTTTGGTGTAAAGCTTCCCTTCTTTTCCTCAATGAAGAATTTCTTAAAGATGGGATCGATACCTGCTGTTGTTCCTGCGATATTAGAAGTACTCCCGGTAGGTGCAACAGCTGTAATATAACCATTTCTTAAACCATACTTTTTCACATCTTCTTGCAAGGATAGCCATCTCTCTGAGGTATAACCTCTTCGCTTAAAATATTTACCAGTCTGCCACTCAGAACCTTCAAATTCGGGGTATGCACCCTTCTCTTTCGCAATTTCCATTGAGGCTTTAATCGCTTGATACGCTATCTCTTCAAATAAACGGTCAGCTTCCTTAAAATGTGCTTCACTTTCCCAAGTAATCTTATTATTCACGAGGTAATGATGATATCCACTTGTCCCAAGACCAATTGCTCTATACTTATCACTTGTAATTCTGGCTTCGGAAACCGGGGATTGATTTAAGGTTATGACATTGTCTAGCATACGAATCTGCAGAGGTATAGTATCTCTCAACTCTTCTATACTCACTCGTCCAAGGTTTATCGAATTGAGATTACAGGTTACCATATCACCGGATTGTACTCTTGTTACGACTTGCTTTTTGTGGTCGACCGTTTCGATTACTTCTTCAATAAAAGTTGACTCACTCACATTTTGTGCAATCTCATGACATAGGTTTGAAGCATATATCATCCCGGCATGCTTATTAGGATTGGCTTGATTTACAGTATCACGAAAGAATATAAAAGGTGTCCCGGTCTCAACCGCACTCTTCATAATCTTCTTCATAATTTCCAAGGCCGTTACTTCAACACGTCCTAGATTATCATTTGCTTCACATGCAAGATAATGCTCCGTAAATGCGTTATCCTCAACCTCATCATAAAAATCCTCCAATTGAAATCCCATCACCTTATTCACTTGATAAGGATCAAATAAGGACCAATTTCCTCTCGTTTGCAAGCGCTCCATAAAAAGATTCGGAATACTTAAGGCAGGAAAAATGTCATGTGCCTTTCTTCTATCATCTCCGTTGTTCGTCCTAAGTTCCAAGAATTCATAAAGGTCCTGATGCCATATATCTAACGTAATGGAGGCTCCACCTTTTCTTCTGCCTAACTGGTCCACTGCTACAGCCGTATCGTTATAAAGCCTGATCCAAGGAATTACTCCGCCGGAAGCATTTTTATAACCTCTTATCTCACTATTTAATGCTCTAATTTTACCTGTATAGATTCCCAAAGCTCCACCATGCTTCGATACGCTCGCAAACTTATGATTTATATCATAAATCGACCATAAATTATCCCCTACTACCGAGATAAAGCAACTACTTAACTGATGATACATTGTACCGGCGCTAGCTAAGGTTGGCGTTGCTGTTGTCATCTTGAGTTCACTCAACAAATCATAGAATTTTTTAGCGTATTCCATCTTTTTATTGCCTTCTGGTATTGCAAGATGCATTGCAATTACAAGAAATCGTTCCTGTGGTAATTCCAAAACCTCCTTATTGAAGCCTCGGATTAAGTATCTATCCGCTAATAGCTTTAATCCTTCATAATTAAAGAGTAAATCCCGCTCTGGCTTTAAGCAAGCTTCTAATTCCTTGATTTCTGCATCGGTATATTCCGCAAGTAGATAATCCCCATAATAATTTAATCCAACTAATTTATGTACTAATACTGAAAAATCTCCATATCCAAAATAATGGTAACCTCTATTAATTGCTGCCTCTTTATATAAATCAGACATTAATAATCGAGCCGCTACATATTGCCAATTAATATTGGTCCTTTTGACCGCATTACCATAATTGTCCTTGGTTGTCTGTATCATTTTCTCAATCGCTGTTTGAATTAGTATTTTCTGTATTTCTTTTGTGCTCATGCCATCTCGAAATTGAATATTGGAATCCATCTCAAGTTCAACTGGATTACATCCCTCTAATCCATCACAGGCATAAGCTACCATTTTTTTCGTTTTCTCCACGCAAAGTTGCTCGTAACTTCCATTGCGCTTTTTGATTTTTATATCCATAAGCCCCTTCCTTTCTAAGCTCCTTCAATCTATTTATAACAGTAATAGTAATTGTTACTATATTTTATACTATTTATAAATATAATGCTAGAGTAAATTAGAAGGTTTTTAAATTAATTTTTCTATAATAATTCACTATATTCATGATCGGATGTACTACAAACTTAACGCCTTACTCCTCCTCATATCTGCGATCCTCAAGATATTCCTTTCATAAAATGTTAAGCCTAAACCATAACCACTTATTCGCAACAGGCGCTTAAGATTATATTACGCAATTTTCTGGTAAGCGTAGTTGTTCCGGCATCTGTTTTCTGCATCATTAATAAAATTGTTAAGTCCTCTTCGGGACAGTTATTAAAGTATGCCCCAAGCCATCCATCCCATCCGTACTCTCCGGGACTTGCCATGTCACCAGCCTTACCACATTCCGTCATTATACGCATAAAATTTCCATAACTGTGACCACTTAAAGTAAGCCAAGTATCAAAGCATTTCTGTTGGGTAGGCGTTAATGTAGCTGAGGTAAGGTATTTCACTGTTCTAGGCCTTAATATCTGAGTACCATCAAGATTTCCTTTATTCATAAGCATCTTAGCAAACCTAGCATAATCATCGATGGTAGAAACAAGACCAGCTCCACCCGATTCAAACGCAGGAGCTCTATCCATTAGATTAATGATGCCTAGATTATTCCCGTTATAAAGCTCTAATCCGTTTTTTCCATCATCGGCATAAGTTTTAACCAGGCGGCTTCTTTTTTCCACAGGCAACCAAAATCCGGTATCCTTCATCCCTAAGGGTTCAAATATTTCTTTCTGCAAGAACACACCAAACCTTTGACCACTTACCACCTCAATGACTGCTCCCAATACATCGGCTGAGGTTCCATATTGCCATAATTCTCCCGGCTGGAAAGCTAGTGCACATTTCCCCAATTTGTTCATCGCTTCCAAGGTATCCATAGGCTGATCACCTAACAGTCTTTGATCCATCTCTAGAAATACATCCGCAGTATCTTGCCCAGCCTTGCCTTCACCCGGGTATACCAAGCCTGAAGTCATGGAAAGCAAGTCCTTAATGTTTACCTCACGATTTGCTGAAACCAGGTTTCCACCTACCTCAACCAATTGATTTTTAAATCCCTCAAGATACTTGCTTACAGGATCATATAAATCTATTTCCCCGCGTTCCATAAGTATCATCATCGCAGCAGCTGTGACCGGCTTACTCATGGAATATAATCGAAAAATGGAATCTCTTTTGATTGGTTGTTCCGCATCTTTGTCCGCCATACCATCTTCATGATAGAGAATTTCCTTACCTTCTTTGATAACCAATAAATTTACACCAGCTACTTCATTTTTGTCCACACTGTCCTTGATTACCTTTTTGATCTGCTTGATTTCTTCATTTCCTAACATGATACATCCTCCCATATCGATAAATAAGTAACCTTACCTCTCCGTTTAAAACTCAAATATCTTTATCCATTCAGATTACTTGTGGAACGTCTTCTGAAACGCTAGCCTTTCAGCTCCATCCTCTAAGAAAATAATTCCACATTTTTCAAACCCGTTTTTTTCAAGTAATCTTTGCATTATGCTATTATCTCGGTGTGTATCAATTTTTATATTTTCACATTTTTCTAGACACCAATTCAGGCAGTAGGACGCAACACCTTTTTTATGGCTTGAAGATGCTATCCTATGAACTACTCCATATGGCTCTTCATTTATCCATTTCCCCTCATATATATTGATATACGTAGGGTCTGTTCCAAGTGTGAAGCGGAAAACTCCAACAATCTGCTTATCATCAATACAAACATAGCTACTATTATCGTTAATATCACCTTCGATTAATTCAACACTCGGATACCCGTTTATCCACTGGTTCGGATTTCCATTATCCCTCATATATTGTCTTGCTTTCTCGTATATCTCCATAACATTATCCATATCCGCTAAAACGGTATTTCGGATCTCCATGCTCTATCTCCTTGAATATTTTAAGAGTTAAAATTTGTAGTTACTTTCTTATTAACATTATGTTTGTTTCTTTATATTTCGCCGATTCTTTTCCTTAAGCTCATAAGTTACCTATAATAATCTTTTATAGATATACCTCTTGCTCTATCACCAATCCGGTCTTAATAATTTGATTAATAACCTCTTGCAACCTTGGTTCATCAATGCGCTTCAGCTTTTCGAGCGGAGCGCTTTCAATTGGTTCCCCATAGGAAATATACTGCTCAAAGGTCTCCAAATCCATGCGATAGGCTTGTACTTCAGGAAAGATTCGCTTTCTTATATACTGAAAGATACGTACACCACCATAATCCAGATCCCCACTGTGAAGGTAGGTGACCTCTTGTCCTTCCAATTTATTTCTCAATTGCCTTAAGAATTCCCTTTCCAAGGGCGAAAAATAGCCATGGCTGAAAATAATTAGCTTACCTTCTTCATAGGGCTCTGAAACATAATTTGCTTTGTTTTCAATGGTTAACACCTTTGTAATCTGTAGGTTGTCTAAAATTGTGGCATTCTTAATAGTTTGAGTATTAAGTACCGTACCATAGGGAAATATTCCTGTATCTATGCTATATCCCGAGACTTCCAGGCGCAAACTACCCTTTACCGATAACTCCTGTGCATATTCCTCGATATAGAGCTGTGACAGAACCTCAGTGTCCTCCATAGTATCCTCAATCTCCGTCGAATACTTTCTGGCAATACGGATTATCTTGTCTTGAAATTCCTTTTCAAATACCTTAGAGTTTTTAAGAAACCTCTTACTGAATATTCTTTTGAATATTGGAGCCTCCAGCTTATCTAATCCCATAAAACATAGATACAACTTTTGCAGCTCTTCGATGCTATGTTTGTCCGTTCCCTTATACAATCTTGGCAATACTTCTTGTTCAGTATATTCTCGAATCCAGGGACTCCTAATCTGCCTACAAAAGTCTTGTACCATATCCATCTTTAACCCTATGAATTGATGCTTGGGTGTGCGATTTGATTGTATATAAAACTGCTCTATGTTTGATAAGGAATATTCTACTTTCTCGATATCCTCATTGGTATAACCCTTCACCCATCGAATTCTTATAAGCTGTTCCTCTTCTAGTTTCTTCGCCTCTTGAATCAGGGTACTTTTGCCTAGTAACTTATAATGCTCTTCTTCCACACGAAAGCTAGCGTTACCGGATAAATCACCCTTCCACTTAGAACTTCTTTCATATTGATCAAGAATCAAATCAATTAGCGCCATCATCTTCATCCTCCTGTGAGGTTAACAGATTGCTAAACTCTTTTTTTTCAAATTCTTGAACTGAGATACGATTTTTATTGGGATTAGCGTAAACAAATGTTTTATCGACATTGTCAACATAATTCTGGATTTTATCATTTGTAGCACTGATGATAGCCTGGAAGCCGAGTTTTCGGATGAGTCCGATACAGCTTCCCACCTTCTCCGCATCCATCTTTGAAAATGCTTCATCCAGGACAACCAATCTAGGCGTTGGTCTTCTTCGTATGTTAGACTTTAGATTAATACGATAAACCTGAGCAAAGCTCGCCAGCAAAGCAACGTATAATGGATTCTGGCCCTCACCGCCGGAGTTCTTGGACAACATCTTGCTCAGTCGCATAGGTGCCATTCCTTCCACCAGCTGTTCCATATCAAACGATAGATAAGTACGGTAATCCGCATATTTCTCCATATTGGCTCTAGCTTCTTCCAATTGTTTCGTATCGCTATTATCCGGTGGCATAAATAATTCAATTAATTCGTTAATCAGATCACTATAATCCTTTTCGTGCTGTAAACTGAACATATCCATTTGGTTATTGTTGTTACCGGTCAGTTGATGAGGATTAATTTCCAGATTTTCATCCATAAACATATCGTAGAATTTTCCATCCTCACCTTTATTCTTTGTAATGATGAACTTGTACTTATCCTTGCCAAAATCCAGCTGAGCTAGAATACGATTTAAGTCATCCTTCTGTTGCATTACTTCCTTGATCGCATCACGAACCTTATAGATGAAATCTGTCTTAAAATGATAGATTGCCTGAGTTGCCTGTTCATTTGCCTTCTGCGTAAATTCATTCAGCTTATCACTGCTTAACGTATCGAGTAATTGATCATATTCTGTATTATCCTTCCCAGTAAGAGAATAACCACGATAAGCATAGGCGGAATGATATAACTCCCTTTTTTTGACCAGTTTATCATATTCAAGGGTCATCTGTGTTTCACTATTCTGTTTTAGATTCATCAAGTCATAGTGAATGCTTTCCGTTTTCTTATTCCCCTGCTCCTTGATAAATAATTGATATGCCTCTTCGCGTAACGTTTCATACTGATATGTATTTTGCTTCTGTATTAATTCTTCATTCAGTAAGAGAATGCTTTCACTAAAATCCTTAATGGATCCCTCTTTTGATAGTAATGCAACACTTGCTTTCTCTTTTTCCTTACCTTTTGAGCTTATCACCTGTTCCAGCACGTGTTTCTTCGCTTTCCATTCATCCACATTCATTTCTTTAAGTTTCGCAATTTTACTCTTATATTCTTCCTTTTGTAATTCCTTACTAGGAATTTGCTGGATTTGCTGTAGCTCACTTACATAAAAATCCGTATCATTCTGCAGATATTCATACTGCAAAAGCTCTTCCGCTCTTCTAAACTTATGATCCAGTGGTTCCTTTTGTGCTTGTAATTCCTTCCGATTTTGTTCCAACAGTTTTAGTCTTCGTTCAATAGCGTTTCGACCGATATAAGCTTCTTCAGTGTAATTACGCGGATTGATGTGTTGTATTTTGTATCCCTGATAAAGAATACAATCTGCTGTAATACCACTTTTATTATGACGAAGTTCTTCCACCGTGCTGCATTTAATTACCGCACCCATAAGATAATTAATATAAGCCTTGGTATAGTCTGAATTGGTCTCAATTTCTTCAGCAAGAGAATTACGAAGCGTTGCTCTGGTATCACGAGTCACACTTTCCGTATCAATTATCGCTACCTTATAATACTTTTTTGGATCAAGAGTTTTATATAGCTCCATCGCATGTTTTACGTAATCCGGAGGTATAATCAGGTTTAATTTATTATTACCCATATAACCTTCCACGGCATTCAACCATTGTTCGTTCTTGACATCAATCACATCAGCTAAGATATCTACCTTTATCGGCATTTCATATGCCTGCTCCAATTCACGTGTGATATAATCTTTCGCTTCCAGAAGATAATAAGGATATGCTTTCTGACCGTTTTTAAGGATTGCCATCTCTTTTGTTATATCCGTCAGCTTTTGCTTTAATACATTGATCTTGCCGGATAATTCCTCTTTATCCTTCGTGGTTTCTCTTCTTATCTCGTTTAGTACGGATTTCAATTTCTCGATTTCCACATTTGTTGCTCGGTAATCCCTAAAATGCTCAATGCCTACTTTCGCCCAGGATTCCAAAAGCTCTGTATCAAACCAGACGCTTAATCCATTCGCTGTTTTATCAAAGACCGCTTTACTTCTATGCAGGAGTTCTAGCATTTGATTGAGAGAGCTCAGTTCCTGTTCGAGATGTTCATATCCACTGTTTTGAATTGAGAAGGCTACTTCGTCTCTTTGTTCTTGCAATCCTTTCATCTCTTGTTCTAACTCAGTAATTGATTTATCCAGCACTTTAATATCTTCTTGATACTCCACCTGCTGAAGCTGTATCTTTCCAAGCTTTGTCTCTATGGTTGAAATATCCAGTTTGTCCAGATTGTACTGGTATTGTCTTATATGATCTGCGAAGGTTTCAAAACGTCCATATTGCTCTTTTATATCGGATAAAAGACAAATCTCATTCTTTGTATCCTCCAACCTTCTTTTTAATCTCGTGTACTGCGCAACGCTGTCTTGCATATCCTCCATATGAATATCGTTTTCCGTACAGATGTAATTTTTGACGAAATCCTCCAACTTCATATCCATTTTAAAGGGAATTGCTTTTTTAAAAAGCGCCGGGAAATGCTTCGGATGTAACCCACCAAAATAATTGCTGTATAACTCGTTTCGGAATTTCTCGTTTGTTCTGCTAAAATAATACTCCTCTTTTGAATAGTTGTCCTGTATATAGTCCTTCAATTCATTGATTGATAGTACCCGTTCTCCATCACGGTAATGACTTGGAACCAGTTCCCCTGTATGCCAGAAAAATAATCTGCTTACATCATTAATTGAAACATCCACGTCAAAGATGACACCAAGGCTCTGATATTTCTGTGTCTCTGTATCTTTAAATTCCAAAACAATGGTGGTGGAAAAATTTTTATTTCGCAGATAGCTGATTTCATTGTTCTCCTGTACCACCTTCATACCTCTAAGATATTCAATTAAAGTTCGGTCAGAATCCTCCTTTGCCGCTTTGTTAAAAAATCCGCGGCCATTGCTGTCTGCATATAATACAATCTGTAAGGCATCCAGAACGGTAGATTTACCACTGCCGGAGTGACCTGTGAAGAAATTAATCTCGTCATGAAAGGTCAAAAGTTTCTCATTAATATAATGCCAGTTATTCAGACACATCTTCGAAAGTACTTGATATCTGTCCATCCTCGCCTACCTCCTCTTCCTCTTGATACTGCTCTAATATTGCTCCTATGGACTGGCTGTTAAGCAATAGATTGACCGTCGGATAAATGATAAATCTCGTATCGCCGTCCAAATCACCCATCTCGTCCGTTATTTCAATCACCTGATATTTTTTAAGAGCAGTGATTGCTTTCCGAACCTCTGTAATAGAAATGGATTTATTACTCCACAAGCGGAATAATTGAATTTTGTCATATACTTCGTTTAGAGAGGTATATACATGAATCGAGCTAGAGGCCGTATTCATCTGTTCATCAAAGATCAGCTTTAATAATAATATGAAAATAGTAGTCAACCTACTTAGTTTATCTCCCAACAAATTCTGAGTAATAATATGCATAATACCAAATTGCCTGTTTTCAATGAGATCTATATCTGCTATCTGAAAATACTCCTTCAAAAAATCCAAATGTCTTTCACAGGTCCGATATAATCGGTTCGGAAGATATCGCTCCGACTTTTTATCATATTTTCTCTCTAATAGATAGGTCTGTTGGAACAAGGTCTTAATTACTTCTTTTAACTCTTCTTTTTCTTCATCCAAGAGTTCATTATAGTATGGGAACATGGGTATCCTTTCTATCGATTAAAGTTTATACCAATTGAATTGGTACACCTATCCTATTAACTTAAATAATCGATATCCTCTGTATTTTATTAATTTTAGTAAAATAAAATTCCTTACGGAATTATGTATTGTTGAAGCCTTCATAACTAACAATTTAGTTATTGAAGTGTACCTATCATAACTTTTCAAGGGAAGCACTGTACTAAACAGATTAATTTTATAAATTACTACTGTTTTTCTCAAATATCATATCCGGGTAAGAGTATTTCCCATTGTTAATGGTATCTTTTACCCCTGGCACCACATGGAACGGACTGTTTCTTCGAATACTGTAATCATAAGCAAGAATTAATAACTCGAATTCTTCATCGGTATCTATCGCATGTTCCTTCGTACGGTAGATATCACCCTCCATCTTGTTTAGTATAAACTCTTCAATCTGTGCCTTGCTGTAACGGCTTTTATTACGGTTTATGCGCAGAATATCTTCCTTTGATAATTCTTCTTCTGTTTCTACTTCTGTTTCCACCGTTTCCTCAAATAGTTTGCGTTTTCCTCTCTTTTTATATAGAGAATCCGTTGAAATAATGGTAGCGTCATTCATCATAACAGAGGACGCCACCAGTGGATATAATTCATTCATTCCCGACATAAGATTAAGTAACGCAATCACATTGCCTTGCAAACTATTATCACTGTTTAGAAGATATTCCAGACGACTTACGGTTGCTCTGATATATTTACTGTGTTCCGTATCAATGTGGGTAATACGTTTCTCCATATTAATAATTCCACGGTCTATCTCATAAAGAATATCTGTAAATTCATTCTCAATGTCTTCTTCCTTCTTGCCTTCCGCCATCATTTTATGCTTTAACAAAAACAATCTGTTTTCATCCTCACCAATGGTACGAAGAAGCTTCTTAATATCATTTTTATAGATATAAAAATTATCACTGGTTTTTAGTAAACTGTACTTTTTATTGACAATCGTATCAACATAGACATTTAAATGCTCTGATAGCAGATCCTCGTAGTTGTTCTTTTCTAAAAGGGCACCAAAGAACTGATCCATATTATGGAGCATATCCTGTAAGGCGCGATTTAATCTGGTGGTATTAATCAGAGCAGCCCTTAAAAGCTCCATTCCTGCTTTTGTATCATAATAAAAGGAATAGATATTGGTATAGACATTTTGTATGTATAAATCCTTCTCATCTGAGTCAGGATTACTTAATTTCTTAATCGTCTCAATAAAAACCGAAGCATAATCCGGAATAATAATATTTGTTTTGAAGGAACTGTAATCCTCTACCTTCTTTAGCCAAGTATACCGTATTAAACGATTTAGAATCTTTGTTGCCATCGGTTCCATATTGTCAACATCCTGCTCTTCATCGTCAGCAGAGATATCCACAATCCGATCTGTAAAATGTTCCGCTATCAACAATATACAGGTTTCTTTCGTCAAAAAATAATCATTATATAGATATTCATCATAAATCGTGAGTAGTGCTTCCATATAAATATAGCGATTTCGGGAACTGAACACGCTCCAGAATTGATGTGGTAGTTTTAATATTTCTTTCATTTGATCTCCTTGGCATAACAAATATACGATATCTCTTATCTATCTATTTTAACATTTTATGTCGATTAGAAGCAATATTTAATTCCTGTATATTAAAATAAATATATTGCAAGATGTAAAAGTAATATATTTTACTAATAACGCAAGTGATTTATTGAATTTTATAATTGCCTACCTATATTCTAAAATCTCTCAAATAGTTTTTAAATTGTTTCTAGGACATCTTGATCATATCTTTCAATATTAGATCCTATTTAAATAGAGTTAAAGTAAGCTTAGACACTTAAACTTGTAATTTTTTACAAAAACGTTATAATTAAAAATACATATTATGGGTATATAAATTGGTAAGTATTTTACCAAAGGTACAGAAATGAGGTAAGATGAAAAGATTATGGATCTTTTATGCTTATTACAATATTTATATGGGTATTTAAATTTTACAATAAAGGAGTACAGAATACCGTATTTCATATGGAATTCCCCAAAACACCATGGAACTTTATAACAAGGTAAACATTTTTCCATCTAGTCCAATACATAGGAATATGGCGGGTTTCCTATAATCCCACCCCAAATTTTTTATTATATACTGTAAGAAGGAGATGTAATCTATGAAAAGAATATTTCAAGTAGTATACATAATAATAATTTTGTGTTTACTAATCTCTTGCTCGAAAAAAAATGAGGACAAAGACGAATCTAAAGAGAATATTGAAAATTCAGAAAGTTTAACACTTTCGATTCAGGAAATTGGAGATGGATACTTTCTTGCAGTACCACCATGGCCATCCCCAGAGAATTATAAGGTGTTTGCATCGTTAGATAAGGACTTCTGTATAGGTGATTATGTTGATGTTTATTATGATGAAATGACTGAAACAAGTGAGAAATCCTATGAAATCACAGCCAAATTAGTAGCAGCTAGTGATTTTGAGTTAAAAGAAAATGTTTGTTATAAACCAGTTATTTATCTTTATCCTACCGTTAAAACAAAGGTATCTGTTTTATTGGATTATAATGGAACGTTAACCCACACATATCCCACTTATTCCAAGGGTTGGAAGGTAACCGCTTATCCTAACGGAACACTTATAGATGAAAATGGCATCGATTATCCTTATTTATTCTGGGAAGGCGAAAGTGCTATAGAATATGATACTTCCAAAGGATTTTGTGTTTCAGGCCATCAAACTGAGCAATTCTTAAGGAATAAGCTTGGTTTCATGGGACTAAGCCAGAAAGAATCAGAAGATTTTATAGAATTTTGGATACCCTTTATGGAGAATAATTCATATAATAAGATTTCTTTTCAGACTACAGCTTATACAGAGAATGCTAAATTAACAGTATATCCTGAGCCTGACAGTATACTTCGAATCTATATGGTATTTCAGCCATTAGATGAATTTGTAGACGTAGAGGAACAACACTTAAGCAAATTTGAAAGGACAGGATTTGCATTAGTTGAGTGGGGTGGAGGTATTATAAAACAATAATTTTGGTTCGAATGGCACAAATCATCAATGACGTATGTCATTAGGACCAATTATTAATATATCATTTAAATAGCGTAAAGTTTTCTATCTAATATCAATGAATTCTACAAAAAACAGCACTATGCAATTCAGTGATAGTGCTGTTTTATTGATCTCTACTTTCCTAAATAATCCCTTTATTTGGGTTATTCCTTTTCCTTAACCGGTATCCAAATTTCACTTACATAATCCTCTTTACTGTTATCACCATCCGTATAGAATTCAATATCATAATCCGATATCAATTCATAGTTTGCCACCGGCAGCCATTCTCCATATACTCTTTTCCATAAATTCTGTATTGAATCTGGCATAGCGCCAATACAAGTAAAAATCGCCCATGTATAGGAAGGTACTTCCAGTAGCTCAAATCCTTCCGGCATCTCCTTCACATATTGTTTTTCACAACCAATACCATACTTCCACTCTTTCGAATTCACCTTTATCTGTTCGCAGATTCCCATCATACCGCAAACTTTATCCTCGAAGCCATTCCTATAATACTCCTCCCAGAACTTCGGTATCTCTGTCTTTGTAGTATCCTCTGTAAATAACCTAGTCTTTGCTACCACCTGAAATGCTTCTTTTTTCTCAATCCTGTAATCCATACTATTACCACCTTCTAATATAATTTTGATAAGAAGTCGATTAAAAGATTTTAGAACGGTACCCTGCTTTTTTGCCTCATTTGGTGTAACACCATGAAATCTGTTGAACGCCTTTGAAAAGCTTTCCGGAGTTTCATACCCATACTTCAAGGCAATATCGATTACTTTATGCTTGCTTGTTAACAGCTCATTACCAGCTAACGAAAGGCGCCTATTTCTTATATACTCGCCAACTGATAATCCAGTAAACAGACGAAAGGTTCTCTGAAAATGAAAACTAGAAAGATATATGTGTTCCGCAACATCTTCACATGTAATATTTTTAGTAATATTATCTTCCATATATTCGATTGCCTGGTTTAATGACTTTATCCATTCCATTTCTTATCATCTCCTTGTAATAGTAGGGTATCAGATTTTATACAATAATTCCTGTCAGTAAATGCTTTCCTTTGTCCAGTACCTTATTATAACATTACAATTATCCTCTTACAAATAGTACTACAGCTATTAATGATATCTTCGTTTACTTGCGTAAGAGTTCCCTATCAGACAACTTTATTATTGGATAATTCATCACAGATAGTATTTTCCATTCACAGTTTTAGCAATTATTCGCCATACTACAAATGTGGTATTAGATTAAACATTTACTTTCACTAAATACTGCCATATAATGGTTTGATAATCGTTCGGAGAATGCTCCGAAGTAGTTTAAGAAAGGTTATTATACATATGAGAATGCCCTTTGAGAAAATATTTAACGAAGCATCTCTTTTACCTAAAATTCGCCGTAGTATCTATCTTATGACTCTGGGTAATGCCTTTGGTACGCTATTTGGCGTAGTTAGTGGTGGTGGCAGTTCCTCTTTGACAGGGTATGCTGAGTTTTTAGGCGCAAGTGACTTCGTATTTGGTCTGTTGACAGCGATACCGTTAGCAATGGCTCTATTACAAATTCCTTTTGCGGCAATGGTAAGCCGTACACAAAAAAGAAAAAAATACATGATGACTTACGGACTCTTTTCCAGGGTACTCTGGATTGTGATCGGTCTTGTCCCTTATTTTATTTCTGCTGACCCTGCTTGGTTAAGGTTATGGTCTGTTATTTTACTGATTGGAATATCTTCTGCATACAGCTCCTTTATCAATGTCAGTTGGATGCCCTGGATGGCAGACTTGGTTCCGGTGGGAATCCGTGGTCGCTGGCTATCAAAAAGAGATGGTATCACCTCCATTGCTAGTGTTACTATGGGTCTTCTAGTTGCAAGTATTCTAGATCGTATGCCCGGATATTCCGGTTATACCCTCGTGTTCGTGATGGCCGGTATTCTTGGTATGCTTGACATGTGCTGCTTCTTTTTTATGGAAGAGGTTTATAAAACCCCACCTCTGCAACTGAAGATAATACCTGTATGTCGACAGATTATCTCGAATAAACCATTTTTCAAATTCATGATTTTTTGGACAGCTTGGAGTTTTACCGCAAATATGTCAGGAGCATATTTAGCCAGATATGCTCTGTCTGAAATGGGTCTTACTTATTTAAGCTTTACCATATGCAGTCAGGTAACAGCAGCAGCCGTAACAGTGTTAGTGGTTTCTAATTGGGGCCGTTTACTTGACCACTTCGGAAGCAAGCCGGTATTATGGTGCAGCTGTATAGTCGCTGCTCTTACTCCACTCTTCTTCCTGTTCTCCACTTATGGAAGCATATGGCCGACATTGCTTCATAATTTAATCGGTGCAGCCTTTTGGAGTGGCGCCAATCTTGCTGCAACAAGTCTTCAACTCTCCTCCTCACCGGATGAGCAACGTCCTTCCTATGTAGCATTTTTCTCCTGCTTCACCTCACTTTTGGGGGCTTTTCTTGGTATCCTTGCCGGAGGTGCTATTTTGGAAGGTATACACTCAAGTCACACCCTTAGTGCTTTCATTCCTGATCGGTATAAATTCATGATTGCGGTATCCGTTATCCTACGAATAGCTACGGTAATTGTTATTGTACCAAAGCTTGACAACAACTGTGAATATACAGTCACTAGCATGTTTCGCGAGTTATTTATTAAGATAAAATTACAGAAAAGCTATATAAGTTATTGGTGGAAGCGCCGTAGGTAAAATTGAATACTTTGTAAAAAATAAATTTATAAAATATAGCACCCCATATTGTGATGGAGTGCTATGCTTTATAGATTTATTTTTGATTGTTCTGCTTATTCAACATTTGGATTAATATTATTGTCATAATTATGAAGGGTATATATTTTAAATAAAAGTTATTCGTAATATCCCCAAAATAGGAAGATAACTGACTTTGCATATTTCCAGTAGGATAATTTTCAATGATGCCAATCCATGTTAATAGCAAAACGATAAATACTTCAATGCCAATGATCATCCAGGTTCTTTTTTTTAATAATTTAACCCATAAAAATGCAATAACAAATGGCACCATTATGACCCAAAGTATATAATTAATCGTTTCCATAAAAGACTTCCCTTCCTACATCAGGTTTTATATATATTCACTATTCATCCCTAGAAGTCAGACCTCACATCTTATGTATAAACCGTACTTATTACTAGCTGTTGAGATCTAGATTAAGTATTTCTTTATCTTCAACATTACTCTTTTTCCATATACTAATTGCGTAAACTAATAAAATTATAACTTGTATTGCAATAATAATCAATGCCTTTTGGTCAAGGGACTCTTCTGTTATACTGGAGATATAATCATGAGAAGCATGCCAAATAATAACGATCCAAAGACTTTTTGTAATACTTACTATTTCCGCAAGAATAAGGCCTACTAAAAATGCAAAAAGCATCTGTAGCACAAGATATAACGCATTTTTGCCATTCATCGCATTTACAAGATGAAGGGTTCCAAAAATGATGGATGACCAGATAATCGCTTTCTTTCTTCCCTTTTCCTCCATAAACTTAAGTGCAAGTGCTCTAAAATAGATTTCCTCATTAAAGCCAACCGCAATGGTGAAGAAAGCGAATATAATATACTGAATCGGTGTAATCATTGAACTGAAACCAAATATTAAAATGGGAAGTATTTCTATAAGTATTAGCGGAGTATACCACCAAACTTTACTATAACTCCTTTTTTCACTTCTTCGAAACCCATATTCTGCAATGGTAAACCTCGATTTTTTCATAATAGCAATTCCAAGTGCTATTGAAATCACTAGAAAAATTGTAGCAACAATATATACTGTATCCATATCTAATCCCATAATCTGTGGGATTGCCATACCTAATGCGGTCATAAATGTGCAAAGCAGTCCGATAAGGACTGTTGCGATATAAGGGTGTTTCTGTACAAAAGATTTTTTCATTTGTTTTGTTCCTCTTCTTTCTTTAATTTCATTATTAAACCCATAAATGAATTACTTAATAAGCGCCTATTTTCTTCATCACTAAATCGGCAGCTATTCGTAGCAAACATGGATGCAATCCCATGTGTAGTAAGCCAAACTCCTGCATATAACTCCTTAGCTGCACGGATACTTAAGTTGGTTCTTTGGCACAGCATTTCTATAACTTCATCGTCTCCCTCTGTTGCACCTACGATATCCATTATACTTTGCTCCCGAAATGCATCCGACATAAATATTAGCTTGAACAGATTTTTCTCATTCTTTGCAAAATCAATATAAGTAAGTCCAACATTAAGAAAATCAGCCGCTCCCTGTTCCGCTGCACTTTGTAAGCACTGATTATAGATTTGCTCCGCCTTTTTGTAGATCGCAGTTTTAAGTTCCTCCATCGAAGCAAATGCTCTATATATCGGATGCACAGAACATCCAATCTCCTTTGCCAAATCACGGGCATTTAGATTTTCAAATCCCTTCTCCCGAACAATACATAGTGCTACTTTCTCTATGTCGTCTTTTGTGACCTTTATTTTGGGTGGCACACAAACACCTCCTAATTCATGTTTTAGGTAATATTAGTTACGTAACATCTGTTACTTATTATATGTGATGATTTTTTTATTGTCAATAAGAATAAACTTATTTATTAACATTTCTAAATAATGGTTCTCTTCCACATAGAAAAAGAGTTCCAAATCAACTCTATGGCTTTTATCAAAAAACCTCTTTGTTAATAAGGAACTCATTACTTTTTACTTGATTTTTATTCATATTTATATATTAGTAGTTACCATTCATTTACTAATGGCCGAGGTTTCATCCACCAGGTTTCATAATCCTTTTGATATCTTGATAAGATAATGCATAAATCTTCCGGTGCTTTATAAGATGTCCATTCCATAAATGCAGTTACAAAAGCATCATAAGCTGCATCTTCATAAGTACTACCAAATCACTTCGCCAAGCCCACAATTCCTTCCGGTTTATTCAATACCTTCTTAACAGTATCTATTTCATTTTACATAAAATCGTACTCAGAAAAAATTCTCTTGCGTTCTCTGGTTCAATTCGATAGGCTACTCCATCCACTGAAACTGAAACACCTTTGTTCTGACATTCTTTCATACAGAACTTTGCTTCGAACTCAATTTTCTCATGAAGTGAATATTCCTCAATCAGTTGTTGAAAGGTTTGAACGACATTATAGGAGCCATTTAAATGGCAGGAGGTACCGATACACACATTGATTTCAACCATGCTACTCATGCTCCTTTCCATGTAGGTAATCTACATGTAAAAGTTCATGCACTCTGCCTTTTAATATTCCATGATACAAAGGTAACATGAGTGGGTTTTCTTCCGCATACTTTATATTGCAGAGTCGGTCAGCAGCATATAATCCTTTGCCTCTGTTTTCTCTAACCCTACTCTCGGCAAACGGTTGTCCAGCACCACATACACACCCTCCAGGACAAGCCATTACTTCAACAAAGTCATAATGCTCACCTGCTTTTATTTTTGCAATCAAATCACTTGCGTTCTTAAGTCCACTAACTACAGCAATTTTAATCTCTTTACCACCATACATCACTGTAGTTTCCTTAACACCCTTCATTCCACGCACACCTTGATATGCGATAGATACAAGTGCAGCTTTGGACTTATCTGAGGAAAGACGGCGAAGAACGGCTTCCGTAACACCGCCAGTCACACCAAAGATAACACCGGCACCAGTCATTGTACCAAAAGGCATGTCAACCGCCTCTGGCTCCATCTCTGTGAAAATAATACCGGATTCACGAACCATCTGGATCAATTCCTGTGTCGTTATTACATAGTCAACGTTTGGAGAACCCTCCACTTTGAACTCTTCTCTTGCTGCTTCATACTTTTTCGCTGTACATGGCATTACTGCAACGTGAACATGGCGGCGGCTGGAAGTACTTGATTGATCCTTAATAATAGATGCAAGCATTTCCATAGGAGAACGGCAAGTGGAAACGTTAGGCAGAAGCTCCGGGTAATTCTTTTCACAATACTGTACCCATGCAGGGCAACAGGAAGTAAAAAGAGGAATATGACTGTCATTTTGTAACCGTTTTAGAAATTCGCTTGTTTCTTCAAGGACCGTAATATCCGCTCCGGTACTAGTGTCGTAAATTTCATCAAAGCCCATACGTCGAAGTGAAGCAACAATCATACCCATTGCATTGTCTTCTGATTTCATTCCCATCTTCTTACCAAGACCGACACGAACCGCAGGCGCAATCTGCACTGTTACCTTCACATCCTTATTATCTAATGCTTCCCAGACCTTCTGGATATCATTTTTCACTACAATTGCACCGGTTGGACATGCTGTCGCACACTGACCGCAGCCAACACAGGGTGACTCTGCAATCGGAATATCAAATGCAGTACTAATCGTCATTTTTGAACCACGATGTGCAAAATCGATTGCACCAACATTTTGTATCTCATTACATACTCTTACACAGTCACCACAAAGAATACACTTATTTGCATCACGGGTAATGCAAAGCGAGGAATCATCAATTTTAGGCTGTTCGGCTGTATTAGGGAAACGTACTCCTTTAATATTAAAACGCATTGCAAGATCTTGTAGTTTGCATTTTCCATTATTACTGCAGGTAGTACAGTCACGACAATGATTTGCAAGTAAAAGCTCCAGAATGTTCTTACGATACTTACGAAGTCTTTCTGTATTTGTTCTTATGTTCATTCCTGCTTTTGGTATCGTGGAACAGGCTGCATCAATTCCACCCCATTCATTTTCAACCATACACATACGACAGGCACCGTATATGGAAAGCTCCGAATGATAACAGAAGGTCGGCATTTTAATTCCAACTTTACGAATCAGTTCAAGAAGGTTCTTTTCACTACCTATTTCCACTGGTATTCCATCAATTATCATTATATCTTTCTTATCCATTTTTACCTCCATGATGCCACTCTAAGGCATCCTATATAGTTAAATCTTCTTTCGATTGAAGATGCATTAACCTGAAAGAAGTTCAAAATGAAATTCCTATGGATTTCATTTTGGAGTTCTTTCCAAGAATTTTGGTTCTTTCAAAATTCTTTTTCTATTTAATCGCCTGGAACGGACAAGTTGTGATGCATGCACCACACTTGATACATTTAGACTCATCTATTACAAATGGTTCTTTCACTTTTCCGGAAATTGCATTAACCGGACAGGATCTGGAACATTTTGAACAACCTTTACACAAAGCAGGATCAATTGTTATCTTCATCAACTTCTGGCAGTTTCCGGTAGGACAGTTTTTATCGTAAATATGAGCTTCATATTCCGAACGAAAATGCTTTATCGTACTTACGATTGGAAATGGAGCTGATTTGCCTAAACCACAAAGTGCTGTCGATGAAATAGTATCTGCAAGCTCAAGCAAAAGCTCGATATCTCCATCCTCACCTTTGCCTTCTACAATACGTTCAAGAATAGCAAGCATTCTTTTTGTTCCCTCACGGCAAGGAACACATTTGCCACAGGATTCATTCTGCGTAAAATTCATAAAGAAACGAGCCACTTCAACCATGCAGGTATTTTCGTCCATTACGACTAATCCACCCGAACCAATCATTGCACCGGCTTTTTTTAAGGAATCAAAATCAAGAGGCAGATCCAGTTGTTCTTTGGTCAGACATCCACCAGAAGGACCGCCGATCTGTACTGCTTTGAATTCCTTACCATCACGCATTCCGCCTCCGATATCAAAAATAACTTCTCTCAGCGTTGTACCCATTGGTACCTCGATCAGTCCTGTATTTTCGATATTTCCAGTTAAAGCAAATGCTTTTGTTCCCGGGCTGTTTTCCGGACCGATACTCTTATACCAACTGGCACCGTTCGTTATAATTAAAGGTACATTTGCATAGGTTTCTACATTATTTAATACGGTTGGCTTATCAAATAATCCATGTTCTACAGTTCTTGGAGGCTTTACCCTTGGCATACCCCGCTTACCCTCAATGGAAGCGGTTAGCGCACTGCCTTCTCCACAAACAAAGGCACCGGCACCACGGTTAATATGTATATGAAAATCAAATCCAGTTCCCATAATATTGTCACCCAGCAGGCCATATTCAGTTGCTTGTTCAATTGCCATTTTCAAACGGCTGACTGCCATCGGGTATTCTGCACGTACATAGATATATCCTTCTGTAGCACCACAGGCTAACCCGGCGATCATCATACCCTCAAGCATTCGGTGCGGATCACCTTCCATGATACTTCTATCCATGAATGCACCAGGATCGCCTTCATCACCATTACATACAACATACTTCTGCTGTACCTTCTGCCTTTTCACTTGAGACCACTTGCGACCAGCCGGAAATCCACCGCCGCCTCTGCCTCGTAGACTAGCTTCTGAAATTTCATTAATAATGTCATCCGCCGTCATCTCAAACAATGCCTTTTCGAATGCCGCATATCCACCGATACTGAAATATTCATTGATCGAGGTAGCATCAATTTGACCACAGTGTTCCAAAACTAAACGCGTTTGTTTTTTATAGAAAGGGATATCATCTTGTTTCTTACATATGTTATTGTTTTTTTGATAAGCAAGACGCTCGATATGCTTTTCATTAATTATGGTTTCTTGTATAATATCTTCACAATCCGAAAGCTTCACTTTGGTATATAACCACCCCTGTGGCTCAATTCGCACGAGAGGTCCCAGCTCACAAAATCCATGGCACCCACTCTTTTTCATACCGACCGTATTTTCATGAGGTTCTTTGGCAAGTTCGACGGAACACGCAACATTCAGTTCTTTCATAAGTATGGTCAGACGATCGAATATTTCAAGAGAACCGCTGGAAACACATCCAGTTCCGGCACAAACCAGAATTTTCTTTGTCTGCGTCTCGAGTGATTTTGCATATATCGAACGTATATTGATCAGATCTTCTCTCGTTCTTAACATAACAATTCCTCCTTTAATTCTTTAATCAGTTCAGAGGTTTTATCCGGAGTCATTGCTGGATACACCTTATCATTCACAGTAATGACTGGGGCCAGTCCGCAGGCACCAAGACAGGATACTGTTTCCACAGTAAAGCTTAAATCATCTGCGGTTGCCTTTTTCTCAGTTAATCCAAGTTCCTTACGCAATCGCTCGAGAATAGGAATAGACTTTCTAACATGACAGGCAGTTCCGTCACATACCTTAATCACGAATTTTCCTTTTGGTTCCAACGAAAAATTATCATAAAATGTCGCGGTACTATAAATTCTCGCCTCACTGATTCCGATCTGTTTGGATAAGTACGGGAAAACCTCTTTGGGTAAGTAACGGTAATGCTCCTGGATACCTTGTAAAATAGCAATGATTGCACTTTGTCTTGATCCAAGCTCATTGATTATGCTATCTACCTTCGTGAAATCAAATGTTTCATTCATATGTATTCCTCCTTCAAATAATAATAAATTGCTAAAATGTAGCTTGGAGGAATTTTCCTCCTTCAAATAGTAATAAATTGCTAAAATGTAGCTTGGAGGAATTTTCCTCCTTCAAATAAATAATAAAATACTAGAGCGTAGCTTAGAGGATTTTTCCTCCTTCAATTTGACAAATCTAACATTAATTCAACTTTATTTATTTGTACTAAATCGTTCGACTAAATAATTTGACAAGACAGCAAGTGAGCTTGTCATATTATCATTATGTACAAAAACATTACTAGGTACATTCAAACGAACTGATGCAAAATTCCATATTGCTACGACACCGCTTTTCACAAGCAAATCGCAGATACCTTGTGCCTCCCCGGTGCCAACCGTAATGATTCCCATTTTTATCTTCATTCTTGAACATATGCTATAAAGCTTACTTACCGGGAGTATCCGTTTACCATTAATCGTAGTACCGACAATACTCTGATTAACATCAAATGCAACAACAATATCAACTCCGCATTCCGAAAATCCTTCATATTCAAGTAACGTGCGTCCAAGATTACCTACTCCGATGAGTACTGCACTATCAATATTGTTAAAGCCAAGACAATGTTCAATATCAGAAATCAAATCTTTCACAACATAACCTATTTTCGGACGTCCACCCTGTCCTACCATTGCAAGGTCTTTTCTGACCTGAACGTCGTTAAGCCTAAGATCATCCGCCATCATCGTTGCAGAAATATTCGCTGCTCCTCCTACAGGGAGGTCCTTTAGATAATTCAGATACATCGGCATACGTTGTAATGTTTGTGTAGAAATTGGTTTAAATGCCATGGCATCACACTCCTATCCTATTAGAAAACGATCAATCGCAGCTGCTGCATTTTTTCCAGCTCCCATTGCGAGGATTACCGTAGCAGCACCAGTAACTGCGTCTCCACCGGCATATACACCTCTTCTGGAGGTTAATCCGGTTTCTTCCTCCGTTATAATGCCACCCCATTTTTGTATAGCAAGCCCCTCTGTTGTGTCCTTAATTAGTGGATTCGGAGACGTTCCGATGGACATGATAACGCAATTAGCTTCAACTATAAACTCACTGTCTGGTAAGGGAATTGGCATCTGTCTACCCGATGCATCTGCCTCTCCTAGTGTCATCTCCTGACAAATGATGCTTTTTGCCCAACCATCCTCCTGCCCCTCAATTTGAAGTGGATTCGTTAAAAACATGAATTTGATTCCCTCTTCTTTCGCATGCTCCACCTCTTCCAGTCGCGCAGGCAGTTCCTTTTCGGTACGGCGGTATATAATTGTTACTTCTGCTCCAAGACGCTTCGCACATCTAGCCGCATCCATAGCAACATTTCCTCCACCGACTACTGCAACTTTGCTGCCCTTGTGTATCGGTGTCGTAGTGTTATCCTGATATGCTTTCATCAGATTTATCCTAGTAAGAAATTCATTGGCGGAATATACCCCTTTTAAATTCTCACCCTTTATATTCATAAACCTTGGAAGTCCTGCTCCAGAACCAATAAAAACTGCTTCATAGCCCTCGTCTTTCATCAGTTCATCAATAGAGATGGTTTTTCCAATTACCATATTTGTCTGAATATCAACACCGAGATCTGTCAATGTTGCTATTTCTTTCTGAACTATCGCTTTGGGAAGTCTGAATTCCGGAATTCCATAGACTAGGACGCCTCCGGCCAGATGCAATGCTTCAAAAACCGTTACTTCATATCCTTTTTTTGCAAGATCTCCAGCGCAAGCAAGTCCGGAGGGTCCCGATCCTACCACTGCTACTTTGTGACCATTCGATTCGGGCTTTACGACCTTCTCATTGCAGTGTGCATTATGGTAATCTGCAACAAAGCGTTCCAATCTTCCAATCGCAACCGCTTCCCCTTTGATACCACGAACACATATTTCTTCACACTGCGTTTCCTGCGGACAGACTCTTCCACAGACCGCTGGCAAGGAGCTGGCAAGAGTAATTACCTGATACGCAGTCTCAAATTTACCGTCTGCTACTTCTTTGATAAATGCAGGAATATCAATCTGTACCGGACATCCGGTAACACAAAGCTTATTCTTACAGTTTAGACAGCGCTTCGCTTCCTCAATCGCCTGTTCCTTTGTATAACCAAGGGTAACCTCCTGAAAGTTTTTATTTCTTATCTCAGCCTTCTGAATAGGCATTTCATTCTTAACTAATGACATATTTGCAGACATTTATTTCACCTCCGTTTTATAGAGAGTGCAGACATCCTCGTGTGCTTTGCGCTCAAATGGCTTGTACAAAGTGGAACGGGCAATTGCCTCATCAAAATCAACTTCATGTCCATCAAATTCCGGACCATCTACACATGCGAATTTCGTTCTTCCTCCAACGGTCAGACGACAGCCACCGCACATTCCTGTCCCATCGATCATGATCGGGTTCATACTGGCAACGGTTTTAATCCCAAATTCTTTTGTAAGCTTACAGATATATTTCATCATAATCAGTGGCCCAACAGTGATAACTTCATCATACTGTTCTCCGCTTTCAATAAGCTTTCTCAGTGCATCCGTAACAAGTCCTTTTTCACCACAGCTACCGTCATCAGACATAAGAACAAGTTTGCTACTGTTTGCTTTGAACTCATTCTCAAGAATTACCAGCTCTTTACTTCGAAAACCGATGATTGCATGAACCTGCGTTCCTTGTTCATGGAATTTCTTTACTACCGGATATGCAATCGCACAACCAACACCACCACCTATAACCGCAACTTTCCTCTTACCTTCGGTTTCCGTCTTCCTTCCGAGTGGACCGACGAAATCCTGCAGACATTCTCCTTCCATCCTGTTATTTAGGATTTCAGTTGTTGCACCAACCACCTGAAAAATGATTGTTACAGTACCCTTATCACGGTTATAATCTGCTATCGTAAGTGGCATTCTTTCCCCATCTTCATCGGTACGCAATATTATAAATTGGCCAGGCTCAGCCTTTTTCGCTACCATAGGCGCTTCTATCTCCATTAATGTTACTGTCGGGTTAAGTTCTTTTTTCTTGATTATCTTATACATCTTTACCTCCAATTCGTCGCCACAAGGCGACTTAATTATTACCATGAAAAGTCACGTAAACAACTTTTCTCTTTTTACTAGATTTCTTTCGCTATTCTTGGCTTAAAAAAGAGGCTGTGGCTTTTTACAGCTACAGCCTTTTTATTTTCAAATCTATAACATACTATGTGTTGGCGACACTATTTATCTGTTATGGATTAGAAAGCAACTTCAGTATCGTAATAATACAATACAGCTATATATCAATTACCTTAGGGGTAATTGTTTAAGGATAGGTGCCGGTATATACATCGCCTATTGCGAGTTTGGCTACCTTAGGAAGTATTCTTGCTCTTGAATTGTTTATATTTTAACAATCTTTATTGCATAAGTGAAATGCAAAAACAGTTAATCGATATTCCATTATCGATATAACAGAAATTAGAAAATGATATAAAATATGAGACAGTATTCACGTTGTATATAAATTAACTGTATCTAGTTAGACCGCATTTTGAACTACATACTTCGACTTTTCCTTTGATTTATATCTCTTTTACATTATTTATCAGATACTCTTAACTATCATTCCTATCTTTTGACTTGTATATATTAGGATAAGTAACCTACCTTCTAAGTGTTGATATCGGAATATCGATATTCCAATATCGATATAGAGAAAAGTAAAATATCTTGCATCCCATTAGCTAATATAAGCTTCTCTACAAATTGTTTCTATGAAAACCCTAAACGATTATACAGAAGCAGTAGGATAAGTACTTTCACTCCGTCCTAACGATTGAATTCCCTTAGTAGAGTTCAAAAAAGTACTGTGTATCGATTCACATTATCGATACACAGTACTTTTATTTGTAATCTCTAAATACGACTTCATTCTTTGCTTCAGACAATTTATCTATAAAGCTTCTGTCAAGCGTTGAAAACTTATATTCCTTAGGATAGATAAATACATCCTTATATCTGTGACCGGTTGCTTTGCATTTTCGTTGTATAAGATTATATCGATTTAACCATTTTTCAGGAATTGGAGAAACCCACATGTAGGTTGTTGGAATCGTAGTCAGTAAATCATATTGACTACACCTTTCATAAACATAAATATGTTTTGATGTTTTTGTAGATACTTCTGTTTTTGTGTTATTACTCTGCAATATATATGGAATTGCCGTATCACCATGTGCTATCTCAGTATACTTCTTAAGTTCCTGATAATCCACATTTTCACTTTGAGCTAACGGATGATTTACTGACATGAGTGCAAGGTGTTCAAATTCCCATATCGGTTCATATTGGAGCTGTTTATCTGTAAGATAATCAAGAAAATAATTTTCATATTCCACCTGATAACGGATGATGCCAAGATTGAATGGACCATCGATAATATTGCTAATTACCTGCATGGAGTTTGTTTCCTGAACATTGATATTGATACCTTTACTTTCATCGAGTTCTGATACGAAGCTGGTAATTGCATCGGCAATATAGCTACCTCTAGGAATGGATATATTAAAATTTTGTTTATTTGTATTGGCAGAATCAGAGAGTGACTCCATTTTCTCGATTTGAATAAGAATATTTCTTGCATAGGATAAAAATTCTATCCCTTTTTGTGTTGGTATTACACCCTTCGATGTACGTTCAAATATCGTATATCCCAGTGAATCTTCTAACTCTTTCATTGCCTTACTTAAACTTGGCTGCCCCATAAAAAGATTTTCCGCCGCCTGTGATATGGAGCATGTCCGTTCAACTTCTACAGCATATTTTAAATGCAGCGTATTCATTTAAATACCCACTTTCTAACTATTTCATATCTTTGTCTTCATTGCTTGTTTCAAATGCTTCGACAGCATGGCAAGAGACGCCACAAGGTTTTCATTCTGCACGAGAATATAATCTGGAACAGACAAATGAACCGGTGCAAAATTCCAGATGGCAAGAACACCACCTGCCACAAGTTGATCACATACAACCTGTGCTTGTTGTGCTGGCACCGTAATAATGCCGATATGCACTTGCATCCGACGGCACAAATTACTGATTTTATCTGACGGTAATATTTTTATACCATTTATTTCTGACCCAATGCCGTCTGTATTGGTATCAAAAGCTGCCACTATTTTTAAACCATAATTTTGAAAACCCTCATGTGCCAGAATAGCGTGCGCAATTGAACCGGTACCAACCAATACCGCCTCGTCTGCATTATTATATCCAAGAAGTTCTTCCATATTATCTAATAATTCTGAAACAGAAAATCCAGCTTTTGGTTTGCCTTTCACAGAACTGACTGCAGCAAAATCCTTGCGTACCTGCACTTCATTCAAATTCAATCGCTCTGCTATTCTAGGTGCTGACACAGTTTCAATGTTTTCATTCTGTAATATTCTCAGTTGCTGAATATAGTACGGCATCCTGTGAAGTGCTTGTGTGGTCACTGCATTTTTATTATACTCATACATCGGATACACCTCGTTTTATTCAGTATTTATATATCGATATTGTAATACCGATATACAGGTATGTCAATAGATTTGTTGTGTTACCCTCATTACTGAACTAACTGAGACTCTATCATGAATTTATACGCTTGATCAGATTCAGCTTGTCCCAATCCTACTTGTCTAACTTCTGCTTATCCAAATTCTGCTTGTCAAATTCTACTTGTCTCAATTCTTCTTGTCCCAATTCTTCTTGTCTCAATTCATCTTGTCTCAATTCTTCTTGTCTCAATTCTTCTTGTCTCAATTCTTCTTGTCTCAATTCTTCTTTTCACAATTCTTCTTGTCACAATTCTTCTTTTCACAATTTTTCTTGTCACAATTTTTCTTATCTCAATTCCGAAAGTTCTATTACAACTATTTATTTTAAGGTCCTAATAAAGAGGAAGGGTGTCATTCATAGAATCCACCCTTCCTCTTTATTCGTTGACGATAAAATGTTTAAAATTAAACAAAGCGTGAAACAAATTTTCACGCTCTACTTAATTTTGTAAAAGCACTAAACTACTACCACCCTTTCATACTCTTTCATAAAATATTCTGGATACTTCTCAATAATTTCACTTTGATCCAATTTATATCTTGATAGATGTTTTATTATAAATTCAGCTGCCAGTTCCTTATCATTTAGTCTAATTGCATTCACAATCGCTTTATGATCAGCAACAATCTTTATATCTTTCACGGAATATACGCTCAGAGCTCGGATACGGTCAAAATGTCCTTGCGTTTCTTCCATCAGATTATAAATTCGCTCCTTGTTGCATAATACAAACAGCGACCGATGAAATTCGTTATCTAACTCATATATTTTCTGAGGATTTTTTTGATCTAGGTAAAATTCCTGTAACTGAATGTTATTATCAAGTTCTTGTAAATCTTTTATCGTAATGCAGCTACACAATTCTTCAACCACTGCTTTTTCTAAGATTTTACGTAAAAATACCATTTCATCAACAATGTCAAAATCAATATGAGAAATTACACTTCCTTTTTGTGGAAAAACCTCAATCAGACCCATCTTCTGTAATTCCTGCAATGCTTCCCTAACAGGTGTTCTGCTGATTCCAAGCTCCTTGGCCAATTCATTCTCACTAACTTCGCTGCCAGGTTTCAATTTTAGAGTTATAATGTTTTCACGAATTTGTCGTAAAGCATATTTCCTAGCACTCTCTCTCGATTCTCTCATTGATATGATCATAATGATATCTCCTCACCATATATGTTAACTGTCAAGCTATTTTTTAGGTGAACTTTTATCTATTGCTTCCCATAATCCCAAAAGATAATTAGCTCCTATAGCCCTGTCATAAAGCCCATATCCGGGTCTAGCCTGCTCTCCCCATATCATACGGCCATGATCAGAACGGATATATCCATCAAACCCATTGTCATGAAATGCCTTTACCACTTTAAACATATCCAAATCACCACAAGTACTTAAATGTGCTGTTTCAGTAAATACTTTCTCTTCCAAATGCTTTATATTTCGTATATGCGCAAAATATACACGCCCCGTTGAGGCGAATTCACTCACGATTGCAGGTACATCATTATTCATGTCTGCACCAAGTGAACCTGCACATAAAGTCAAACCATTATATGGGCTTGAATTTAAACTTAAAAATTTACGAATATTTTCAACATTATTTATAGTTTTTGGGAGTCCATAGATGGAAAAAGGCGGGTCATCTGGATGTATCGCCATTTTTATATCATACTTTTCAGCATACGGTATAACCGCATCCAAAAAGTACTTTAAATTCTCCCAATACTGTTCCATAGTCATATTCTGATAAAAATCAATGTCTGCTGACATTAATTTTAGTCTTTCCGGTTCCCACCCTGGGAGTGAATAACCTTTTGAGTCACTGAGCATCTTTTCAGCAATCATTGAAGGATTCATCTTAAGAATCTCATCATGATCATATGCCATGGCTGTACTGCCGTCTTCTAATGTATACGCAAGATTGCTTCTCGCCCAATCCATTACAGGCATAAAGTTGTAACATAGACATTTTACACCAATTTTAGATAAGTTTTCAATAGTTTTACAATAATTTTTGATATATTTATCTCTGGATGGTAATCCTTTTTTTATATCCTCATGTATATTAACACTTTCTATTACTTCAAGTTCAAGTCCGGCTGCATGTATTTCATCCCGCAAAGCTTCCAGTCGCGTTTGCGGCCAAATCTCGCCAACCGGTATATCTGAAAGCATAGTTGCCACTCCAGAAACCCCGGGAATTTGCCGAATCTGTTCTAATGTTACACTGTCATCCCCACCGGAAAACCAGCGAATTATCATTTTCATAAGGTCATCTCCTAAAAGCTTTAATAAGAAGGGTACTCACAAACTATTTATGGTCAGATATATCACATTAAACATAGATTAATGAAAACCGTATTATAGATTTCTTTCATCACGATTTAAAGTCACTGTTTGATGTTATAAAGAGAGCCCTTCTCTCATTTTGTGCTATTTATTTCTGGCTGTTATATTTTTTGAGATAGAAACGCTCAAGATTTCGCCCTAATGCGTTTTCCTATTAAAGAAATGCAGCCTTGCAGTCTTTCTTTAATCCTGTATTAAAAAAATGTCAGCTTAACTGTTAATCATGTATTAAAAAGAGGGAGCTCGCAATTGCACGAGCCTCCTCTTATTATAATTATTCAGCTGGAAGAGCAGTAACATCTCCAAAGGTTTTTTCCCATGCTGCTTTACGTTCATCGATAATCGCCTGACCGCCTGTGCTGAGATAATCATTTAAGCCTGAGTCAAATACTGAATCAAATTGATCAGCTGGAGCAACTACTGCCTGATCATATATTGTATCACGTTTCGCTGAAAGTGCAGGACCCATTCCCTCTTCCGCTTTAATTGCACCAACTTTTACATTCTGGCCAATACGTCCGTCTTTCGGTGAAATCGCGAATGCTTTCTCAATGAAACGTGAATCAATGCCTGCATAACCTTGTGCAATTGATCTAACAGTTAAATCAGGATCTCCTAAATCCAAACCGTTGCATGTGATAGTATAATCGATGTTGTTCGGGGAGTTCATAATAGTATCGCCTGTAGATGCAATCGTTTTAATAGCACCATCCGCTTGTGTCTCATGAGTAACACCTTCTTCACCGATCTGAAGGAACTGACGATTTTCAGGCTGACTAATCCAATCAAGATACATTAGAGAAGCAACTGGTTCGTCGTTGGTGGTAGGGAAGAATACTTTACGGTCAACAGGGCCAGATAGGAACTTTCTATATACACCAGCATCATTCTTAAAAGGCTCAATAGCGATAAATCCTGCATCAGGACCAACAAGTCTTGCTAGATTGCTCTGGATGCTGTCTTCACCATTACGGTAAGGATAATCCCAGTTATGAATGAAAGCGCCTACATAACCTGCCTTCATCATGCTGTCCTCTGTGGTATCTCCAGCGCCATATAGTGCAAAATCTTTCCAAATCAGACCATCATTGTACCACTTATTAAGTGTTTTAACACCATCTTTTACGCCAGGTAGAAGAAGTTTTCTATCATCAAAACCATTAACATAGTAATCTTTATCAGTAATGTCGTTCGGTACGAAAGCACTTAATAAGTGATCTGCACGCCAGCCGACATCAAAGCTAATAGAGAAAGGAACCATCTTATCTGCGTCAGCACCAAGTAGTGTAGAAGCATTATCCTTGAAAGCCTTTAACATAGCTTCAAACTCTTCAATACTTGTAGGCTCAGCTATATTCAACTTCTTTAACCAATCCTCACGTACGAATGTGTTAACACGATTTAAAACTGCAAGCTTAGCTTCAAGAGCCCATATTGTACCGTAGGTAGGATTTTTGTCCCAGTTGATATTCGTCTCACCTAACCAAGACCATAAGTTAGGTAAAAGTTCTTTGTTATCTACAACATAGGTGCTTAAATCAGTTACTCCGCCCATGCCAGCATAAGTCTGGATGGTTGAGTAGTCATATGTTACACAAACGTCAGGTGCAGTACCTGATGCAAGCAAATTGTTAATCTGCTCAACCTCTGTCCAACGGGGAACAGGTACGAATGTAACCTCAACATTATGGTCACGAAGCATTCCTTCTTTAATATAGTTCGTGTAGAAGTTATCTTCCGGTTTGGAACCACCATCATTACCACGATCATATACCTCAACTGTTATCTGTCTTGTTTCTGTGAATTTACCATCTACAATTTCTTCTGGTGCCGTTGTTGCAGTTGCTTCAACAGTCGTGCCATCTGTGGACGGTTGCGGAGTCGGACTATTGTCAGACCCTTTATTGCTGCTACAAGCTGTAAGGGTTCCAAACATCAAACAGCAAACAATAAGAATAGAAATAATTTTTTTCATTTCTTTACCTCCTATTATAATAATATTATATGTGACACATTGTGTCCGTTAATATGATAGCCCATTTACTGCGGCTATTCCTTCACCGCACCTAAGGTTACGCCAGAGATAAAATATCTCTGCAACCATGGGTAAATCAATAAGATTGGTACGGTGGCAAACATAACAGTTGCCGACTTGAGTGTCTCGGCGAGACCTGGACTTGAAAAGCCTTCCTTTGTAGCAACTTCTACACTTGTGAAGTTGTTCAGGATGTTGTATAGCAGTAATTGTATTGGGTAGAAACGTCTATCGTTCATATACATCAACGCATCTGAAAAACCGTTCCATCGTCCAACAGCGTAAAAAAGTGCTATAGTAGCAATCGCAGGAGTTGATAGAGGCAAGTAAATTTTTCTAAGTATCTGAATATAACTCGCACCATCGATCTCCGCAGATTCCCGAAGGCTCTCGGGGATACTGTAGAAAAAGCTTCGCATGATTATCATATTAAATACACTAAGGCATCCCGGAACAATAAGTACTGCTGGCTTATTGAGCATATTTATATCTTTCAAGAGCAGGTAGAATGGAATGGTACCTGCATTAAAGTACATTGTAAGGATAATGAAAGTGTTAATAAAGCTTCGACCTTTGAGTTTATCAAAGATGAGCGGGTAAGCACAAATAGTGGTCATGAAGACTGACAAAATGGTACAGATTATTGTCAAAATTGCAGTCCATCCAAGTGACCAGACATACTTGGAGTCACCAAGTACAGTCTCATAAGCGTCAAAATTCAACCCTACCGGCCACAGCACTACTTTATTTCGAATTAACGCCTCAGACGAACTAAGTGAACGCGCCAATACATTTAATAATGGTAGTAGACAAATTAAAATAATTAAAAAACAAACGAAAGCAACAATCCAATCTCCAATTTTCGTGGCTTTTGATTTTATCATTATTAATACCTCCTTTTATATTGACTCAACTTACCAAATACCTCGTTCGCCACTCTTCTTGGCAATGGCATTAGCCGCGAGTAAGAAAATTACGCAAATGACAGATTGAAAAAGTCCTACCGCTGTAGTCAGCGAAAATTGTAGTCCACGGATACCATTTGTATATACAAATGTGGAAATTACATTGGATACTCCTTTAACCAAGTTGTTTCCCAAAGCATATGGTCGATCAAACTCACTTCCTAAAATACGTCCAAGACTCATGATGAGAAGGACAACGATAGTAGGACGAATTCCCGGCAATGTGATATGCCACATTTTTTTAAAACGGTTTGCACCGTCCACTGAAGCTGCTTCATACAACTCGGGATTGATACCCGTAATCGCTGCCAAGTAGATGATGGTGTTCCAACCGATACTCTGCCAAACTCCCAAAAATATGTAAGTCCATATCCAATGTGAAGGATCATTGAGGAACGGAATAGAATCAATACCAATAAAATTCAGCAATATGTTCACAAGGCCGTTCGTAGGCGCAAGTAATTGCAGCGCAAGACCGGAGATAATAATCCACGATAGGAAATGCGGCATGTAGACTATCGTCTGTGTAACGCGCTTGAAGCGTTTGAACGCTAACTCGTTAAGTAACAAGGACAGTATGATTGGTGCTGGAAATCCGATTAACAGGTCAAGAAAGTTTAGTGTAATTGTATTACGCAATGCATAGAAGAAATCACGGTTGGAAAAAGCCTTGATAAAATATTCGAAGCCATGGTTATCCGCCCATTTCATATCCCAAACATTTTGGACGATACTGTACTTCTTAAACGCTATTTGTATGTACGACATCGGTGTGTACCGAAATAGTAGAAAGTACAACATTGGAATAGCCAATAAAAGGTAGAGTGTCCAATAGCGTTTTATATAATTGTGAGACTTCCGGGTCTTCGTGATAAGTAGTTTCTTCTGGGAAGTTTTCATTTTTGCACCTCTTTCTCTGATATTAAAATATTTAATGCCAATACTATAAACCTTTGCTTCGAATGATTAAAATTGGAAAATATGATCTTTATTCGTTTGATTAAACAGAGTAATTACACCGCAGAAATTACTGTAGACAAAAATACGAAAATCGTAGCTTGCCTGTTAAAAAACCTAGACCATTCTCACCAAGCTCATCCAATGCCTTTTATCAAGTCTTGAAAGTCTTGAAAGTCTTGAATAATTGCCTTAAGAATTTGATGTATTGTTTGTATACTAGTATATTATCATACTAGCATGTATTTGAAAATTGTGAATAATTACAAAAAATTGAATAATATTTGTTAAATTTGCACATGACTTATTTAAAAATTAAGATATCTATTTATCCAAAGATTTTCAAGGACTTTAAAACGAACCTACGGAACAGAACCAGTATTTCTGTCCAAAAAATTAGCACCCTAACATTTACACATGTTAGGGTGCTAATTCTTCTTTCATTTATAAAACATTAACCAAGCATTATTTTGCATTAATCAGAAGCAGATTGTTGAAATTGTTAAATTTTCAGCATTATTTCTGAATCGCACTACTAGTGCTACCTTAATAAAGGATTACATCTTATGCTCTTAATCTGACCTCAAGTGCAGCAAGCTGAGCGGTTAATTCTTTTGGAAGCTCTTCGCCAAATTTCGCATAATGCTCGCGGATGGATGCAACCTCGTTTAGCCATTCCTCGTTATCAACCTTTAGTAATTCCTTCATATCTGCTTCGCTTACCCCCTTAAGACCGGTAAGATCAAGTGCGTCCGAGGTAGGCATAAAACCGATTGGTGTTTTAACTGCCTTTCCGCTTCCAGAGGTTCTTTCAAATATCCATTTAAGTACGCGGCTATTTTCGCCAAATCCTGGCCATAACCATTTGCCATCCTGGTCCTTACGGAACCAATTAACATAGAATATCTTAGGTAACTTATCCTCGGTTGACTTCTCTCCTATGTTCAACCAATGCTGTAAATAGTGGCATACATTATAACCAAAGAAGGGAAGCATAGCAAATGGATCACGACGAACTTGTCCAATGTTATTGGAGATTGCTGCAGCAGTGATTTCTGACCCCATGATGGATCCTAAGAATACACCATGTTTCCAATCAAAGCTTTCATGAACCAAAGGAATCGTCTTTGGACGACGTCCACCGATTAATACTGCTGAAATCGGAACGCCAGCCGGGTCTTCCCAGTCGGAAGCAATTGCGGGGCATTGGTATGCCGGCGCTGTAAAACGAGCATTCGGATGGGCTGCAGGTTCTTTGGATTCCGGAGTCCAATCATTGCCCTTCCAATCAATCAAGTGAGCAGGAGCAGGTGTTCCGATGCCTTCCCACCATACATCGCCATCATCTGTAAGAGCTACATTGGTAAAAATAGTATTTTTCTCGGTGCTATGCATTGCATTCGGGTTAGAATCTAAGGATGTTCCGGGTGCTACGCCAAAGAAGCCCGCTTCTGGATTGATGGCATATAAACGTCCATCCTTACCAAACTTCATCCAAGCAATATCATCTCCTACGGTTTCAACCTTCCAACCAGGAATGGAAGGAACAAGCATTGCAAGATTAGTCTTTCCACAAGCACTGGGGAAAGCGCCAGTTACATACTTCGTCTCGCCTTCCGGATTCGTAAGCTTTAGGATAAGCATATGCTCCGCCAACCAGCCCTCATCACGAGCAAGTACTGATGCTATACGTAAAGCAAAACATTTTTTGCCTAAAAGTGCATTGCCGCCATATCCGGAACCATAGGACCAGATAAGTCTTTCCTCCGGAAAATGACTGATATATTTTTTCTCTATTGGAGCACAAGGCCAGGAAGAATCTGCTTGTCCTTCCTCCAGTGGTGAACCAACGGAATGTAAGCATGGAACAAATTCACCATCGGTACCTAGTGATTCCAAAACCTTAGTTCCAATACGTGTCATAATACGCATATTAACTACAACATAAGGACTATCAGTTAATTCAATACCAATTTTAGATATTGGGGAACCGATCGGACCCATGGAAAAAGGAATAACATACATTGTTCTGCCTTTCATGCTTCCCTTGTATAGTCCCTTCATTGTAGTTTTCAATTCTTCAGGCTCAACCCAATTATTAGTTGGACCTGCTTCCTCTTTCTCCTTTGAAGCAATAAAGGTTCTGTCCTCAACACGTGCTACATCAGAAGCGTGACTTCTGAAAAGATAACAGCCCGGACGCTTCTCCGGATTTAATTTGATCGCCATACCGCTATCAACCATAAGCTTCAGTAGACGTTCATTCTCCTCATCAGAGCCATCACACCAACAAACCTCCTCCGGCTGACACATATCAGCCATTTCCTCAACCCACTTTTGCAACCCCTTGTTTTCTAACATAAAAATCTCCTTTCAAACAAATAATTATTTAGGTGTCTGTATATCATCAAATCCCATAAAATTCGGGATATACCCCATAAGAAAATTTATTGAATAAAAATCTGATTTATATGATACATAATTCCTTCTTATATAAAATTCACTATTTACTTATAATAACATATAAATGGAATAATTTACTACTAATATTTTTCAATTTTTTAATCTTATCGACATATAATCCATAGATAAAGCTACCCTACTCCCATTATTTTAAAAGAAGCACCCTATCATATCAATTGATAGAGCGCCTCCCATTACTTATTGGTTTTAAAATATCATCGTTTTGATCAAGTTTATATTTTATTATAACATTTTATTGTGTAATTTCAATTATTTTCCATTACATTGGATACCTCATTATACGATTGCTTCAAATAAGATAATATAGTACTTGTAATACGCCCTAACTAATGGTTTAAATTTCACTTTTCACGGATATTGATAAGTAATGATGAAAAGTAATAATCCTTCAACCTTTTCGTAATGAAACTCACATGATATGATTAATCAATAAAATATTACTTAATGGGAGAATATTATGAAAGTGGTAATAGCAATAGATTCACTGAAAGGAAGCTTAACTTCAATGGAAGCAGGTGCTTCAATCAAAGAAGGTATTCTAAGTGTCTATGATGCACAGGTAATCGTAAAACCCTTGGCCGATGGTGGAGAAGGCACTGTAAATGCATTACTTGCCGGTATGGGTGGTGAGGAAAAGAGGATTGAAGTTACTGGACCCTTAGGCCAGGTGATTTCGTGTACCTATGGGATTCTGGAAGATAGAAAGACCGCTATACTTGAGATGGCAGCTGCAGCAGGCATTCATCTTGTCCCAAAATCTGCTTTAAATCCCCTAAATACAACGACTTATGGAGTCGGAGAAATGATTAAAGATGCCATCCAGTGCGGATGTCGGAATTTTATTATTGGAATTGGGGGAAGCGCTACGAACGATGGTGGCATCGGTATGCTTCAAGCGCTCGGATATGAATTCCTTGATTCAGAGGGCGAACCGGTCGGATCGGAGGGAAAGGAATTAAATAGAATTGCAAGCCTCAACTTAGTGAATGTCTTACACGAGTTAAAGGAATGTAATTTTAAAATAGCCTGTGATGTAACTAACCCTCTTTGCGGACCTTATGGGGCCTCCCATGTATTTGGACCACAGAAGGGAGCAACCCCGGATATAGTTGAAATCCTGGACAATGGCCTAAAAAATTACTCAGAGGTTGTTAAAAAGTTTCTAGGTAAGGATACCGCTTCCGTTCCCGGAACAGGTGCAGCCGGTGGTCTTGGCTATGCTTTTCTGACTTTTCTTAATGGCACTCTGGAATCCGGAATCAGCATTATTTTAAAGGAAATAAAACTGGAAGATGATATAAGGGAAGCTGATTTTGTTATTACCGGGGAAGGGAAACTCGATTTCCAGACGGCGATGGGAAAAGCACCAATCGGCGTTGCGAAATTAGCAAAACAATATCATAAAAAAGTAATTGCATTTGCGGGTGGCACCACAAAGGATGCGATCAAATGTAATGAGGAAGGAATTGATGCCTATTTCAGTATCCTCCAGCTTCCAATGACTGTAGAAGAAGCAATGGAATATGATACAGCTCGGAAGAACCTAACTTCAGCAGCTGCTCAAGTATTTCGATTAATTAAAGCTGTTCAATCTTAGTATTTAAAGCAGTTCGCTCTTAATAATGAAAGCTGTCAATCTTAGTATTTGAAGCGCTTCGCTCTTAATAATGAATGCTGTCAATCTTAGTATTTGAAGCGCTTCGCTCTTAATAATGAATGCTGTCAATCTTAGTATTTGAAGCGCTTCGCTCTTAATAATGAATGCTGTAAAATCTTAGGAGCTTAAAGAACATAGCTCACGGTATCCTGTGGATATTAAAAATAATAAGGTATAAAAAAGGACAAAAGAGCTCTTGGAAATACTCTTTTGTCTTTTTAGATTAATAGGATTTATACTATCAGTTTTTTAAGCTAGTACTTAATACTTTGTGTCATAAGGCCAAGGCTGACCTCCTGCAATACATCCACCATCTATCCTATACTCACAGCCTGTAATATAGGCTGATGCGTCAGATGCAAGCAAAATGCAGACACCAACGATATCCTCTGGGTAGCCAGGGCGGTTCATCGCAATTCGGTCAAGAAGGTATTTAGAACGATCCGGATGTTCCCAAGTAACTGATGTGAGTGGAGTTTTAATATGCCCGGGGCTGATTGCGTTAGCTCTTACATTAAACTTTGCCCATTCCACTGCTTGCGCCTTTGTAAATGCGACTATTCCACTTTTCGTTGCTGCATAAACAGAGCAACCGCCAAGTACCCACCCTGTATTATGGGAACCTACGTTAATGATACTTCCGTAATTTTGTTCTCTCATATAATGTCCAACCGCCTGGGATACAAGGAATACACCCTTTAAATTAATATCCATGATGCGGTCATAGGTTTCTTCTTCCACATCAAGGATGCCCTCTCTTTTATTAATCCCTGCACAGTTTACCAAAACATCAATATGTCCATATTGAGCAGCCACTTCGTCGACGCAGGACTTGATGTTATCTTTGTCCATAACGTTTAAGATATGAGAGGAGGCTTTGCCTCCTTCCCCCTCAATCTTTTCCTTTAGCTCATCTAATCTCTGTTTATTAATATCACATAAAGCAACTACAGCTCCTGCCTTAGATAATCCTTCACACAGTTCGCTTCCGATGCCGCCGCCTGCTCCCGTGAATAAAACAACTTTCCCCTCAAGGGAAAATAGCTTCTCTAAGTATGATTTCTCTGACATTTAAAAGTCTCCTTTAATATATCTGACATAATATCAGGTAGTACTCCAGTTAAGTTACTTACGGATTTCAGTACCTGTTAATTTCTCATAATACTTCGCAATACCGCTATGATCGTACTGGCCAAAACCGTCTGCATGGAGCATCTGAAGCATTTCCAAAACAGTGGCAGTTAGAGGAAGCGGTGCTCCAACCGTGTGGCCGGTTTCCAATGCATTGTTTAAATCTTTGATATGTAAATCTATCTTAAAACCTGGTTTAAAATTACCCTCTGTAATCATAGGAATTTTCGCATTCATGACGGTAGATCCTGCAAGTCCGCCCTTGATAGCATCAAATACTTTTATTGGGTCAACACCTGCTTTCGTGCTGAGCATGAAAGCCTCTGAAACTGCTGCAATGTTTAAGGCAACAATAACCTGATTAGCCAGCTTAGTTGTATTTCCTGCACCAATATCTCCGCAATGGACTGCACTTGCACCCATCACCATCAAAATATCATACACTTCATCAAATACAGCTTTATCTCCGCCTACCATGATAGATAAGGATCCATCAATTGCTTTCGGTTCACCGCCGGATACCGGAGCATCAATTAATTTTACACCCTTTTCTGCACATGACTTTTCCATCTCCTGAGAGGCACTCGGTGCGATGGAACTCATATCGACAACGATTGTTTCCTCAGACGCACCTTCAAGTATACCGTTTTCTCCCATAATAACTGTCTTTACATGAGGACTGTTCGGTAACATGGTAATAATTAATTTACATTCCTGTGCAACTTGCTTTGAAGAAGCTGCTGATTTTGCACCGGCTACAACAACATCGTCCACATTTTCCTTTATTACATCAAATACAATCAGGTCATGCCCTGCCTTAATAAGATTTTTTGCCATGGGCTTTCCCATGATTCCAAGTCCGATAAATCCAATTTTCATTTCTACCCCATTCCTGCGCATGCTTTCTGCGCATAATAAATTTATGCCGAGGACTACGCAGGCACAAACAATGCCTGAAAGAAGTTCAAAATGAATTTCCAATGGAATTCATTTTGGAGTTCTTGTAATGGCTCGCATGATTTTTGCGAGACTATTTTCACTTTTCCTCCACTCCTACACAAGCTTCATGCTTCACCTTGCCAAGACATTTATAAAGCCGCCATTTTCTCAATGGCTTTCACAATGTTGTCTTTTGTAAGACCATAATAGTTTAATACATCATCATAATTATGGGCACTGCTGCCGAAGGTATCATTTACACCGACAAATTCTATCGGCTTGCATTCCTTACAAAGTACCTCCGAAATTGCACTTCCAAGACCGCCAACGATACTGTGCTCCTCTACCGTCACAATTGCTTTGCAGCCCTTCACCAGACTAATCACGACTTCTTTATTCAAAGGTTTGATTGTACTAACGTTGACAACCTTTACAGATACCTTATCGTTCAGCTTTGCAGCAGCCTCTAAAGCCTTTCCTACCATTATTCCGGTAGCAAACACTACAATATCACTGCCTTCTTTCAGTACACTCGGTACACCGATTTCAAAGGGCTTATCCTCGGTTGTAACATTTTCATAATCATTACGGTTTAACCTGATATAGCAGGGGCCGGACATGTCAATTACTGCTTTCACTGCTTGTACTGTCTCATTGGCATCTGCTGGACAGATTACTGTCATATTGGGAATGGCCCGCATAATAGCGATGTCCTCTACTGCTTGATGTGTTGCACCATCACCAAAATCTGACATACCGGAGGAAGATCCACAGATTTTCACATTCAGCTTTCCGGTTGCAATTGTCTGTCGTATCTGGTCATATGCACGGCCTCCCGCAAAAACCGCAAAGGAATTAGTGAAAGGTATCTTACCTGTCTGAGCCAATCCCGCGGCAACTGAAGTCATATTAGCTTCCGCAATACCCATCTCGAAATGTCTCTCAGGATATGCTACTTCAAATAATTTACCCATAGTAGAACCACCAAGATCAGCATCGAGAACAACGATTCTCTTATCCTCCTTTCCTAATTCCACTAACGTATTACCATACGCCATTCTTTGATTTGTATATGCCATTTTCATATCCTCCTTCTTACGACAATTCTTTCAGTGCTTGTGCATATGTTTCTTCCGTTAGCATTCCATTATGGAAGCTTACAACGTTTTCGGCAAAGCTTACACCTTTTCCTTTTACCGTGTGTGCGATGATTACGGTCGGCTGCCCTTTCACTGTGTCCGCTATATCAAAAGCGGTAAGGATTTCCTCCATATTATGACCGTCAATTTCTATTACCCTCCAGCCAAAGCTCTCCCATTTCGGAATTAACGGCATGCTATTAAACCGGTCTTTAATCAAACCATTTGCCTGTAGTTTGTTATGGTCAACAATTGCTACCAGATTATCTGCTTTGAAGGAACTGGCTGCCATAGCCGCTTCCCATATCTGACCTTCTGCTATTTCTCCGTCACCAACCAAAACATATACTTTCCTGTCAATCTTATCAAGCTTCATACCTAAGGCCATGCCTAAGCCAATCGATAAACCTTGACCTAGGGAACCTGTACCCGCTTCAATACCGGGCGTCTTAAGAACATCCGGATGTCCTTGCAAATAAAAGCCAATTTCCTTTGTATTTTTAAGATCCTCCACCGGAAAATATCCTGCTTCCGCTAAAGCGGCATACTGTAGTATCGCAACGTGACCTTTGCTTAAAAGGAAGCGGTCTCTGTCAATCATTTTAGGGTTCTTCGGATCATGTTTCATTTTGTGGAAATACAACGCTGTTACTATGTCAGCAGCAGAATTTGATCCCCCAATATGTCCTGCAACACCAACTCCGATGCTGATTACGACATCCTTTCGAAGTTTCTTTGCTTTCTGGTTTAATTCTTCAATCAATTCTTTGCTATAACTCATTTTCATCCTCCTTTAATACAATTTACTGTTCCTTATATTCAATTTACTGTTCCTTATATTCAAATCACTGTTCCTTGTATTCAAAATAATCAAAATCGGCATAGGTTCCTTGTCCTGATAAATCCTGACAGCAGATGCCTATAAATGCTCCCGTAAACATAATATGGCCCGTTGAAGCATAATAATCATCTGATAATACAGTAGCATCAAGATCTTTACCAACTTTTAAATAGCTTTTATTATCGAAGGAATAGGAGAAATATGCTTTTTCCTTTTTTGTTGTAAGCTTTAAATAAACCTCTCCTGTTGCCGGTAAGGAAATACCTACACCAATAGGCTGGCTGCCCTTGCCCAATATGCTGGAAATGATACTTAATACTCTTCCTGCCACTTCATCTTCTGTAATATATAAGTAATAATAACTTAAAGAATTATAATAATAGACAAGTCCTGCCATAGTTTGAAAACTTTTTGGCTGGAACTCTAATTTTGTGGTAGCTTCCACATAAAAGCTCTGTTGTCTATGAGCTAAAAGCGACTGGTAATGGCAGGAAGAAAAGGATTCCCTACCATATAGCCGTAAATATCCGGGGCGTTCGGTTAAAGATGCTCGATTGGCCAAAGGTACTCGTAGAGTTTGAAGATGAATACTCCATTGATCACTATTAAAATCTTCCATTAAGTATTTTTTTTCTACAGTTGAATCCGTCTCGACTCCTTCGATTTCCACCTTTTCACTAGGCGAATTGGTACCATTTGCAAGGCGAAGCCATCCATCCTTCCATACCACCTCCTCCAGTGCTGTTTCACGTCCCAAGATGCACATTCGGTTTTCACCAACCGGTCTACCACATAGATGGACCAAATACCATTTTCCATTGTGACCTTTCGTTAAGCTTGCATGACCTGCTTTCTGAAGAAGATTTTCCGGTGTATGATACGATGTTAATATAGGATTCCTTGGATCCACTTCATACGGACCTTCGATATTTTTACTTCTTGCCATGGTTACAGCATGTTCGTATCCAGTTCCGCCCTCGGCTGTCATTAAGTAATAATATCCATCCTGTTGATAAAGATGCGGTCCCTCAGTCAATCTAAGTTGAGTACCTTTAAAAATATTAATTGGTTCTCCGATTAAAGCTTTCTTTTCTTCTGAATATTCCTGCAGTATAATCCCACCAAATTTCGTATGCCAGTATCTATAATCCATTAACATATTCAATAAGTACTTCTTTCCATCCTTATCATGAAATAGGGATGCATCAAAACCGCTGGCATTTAAGTATATCGGTTCAGACCACGGACCTCTGATGTCTGTTGCGGTAACGAGATAATTATGTGTATCCTTAAACATTCCAATGAAGGATTTTACATCCGTATAAATAAGATAATAAAGTCCATTGCTATAAGATAAACATGGTGCCCATATACCGCAGGAATTCTGCTCTCCAAGCATATTTAATTGAGACAGCCTCTCTAGTGGGTGTCCGATTAATTCCCAATGAATCAAATCAGTTGAATGATGGATCTGAACCCCCGGAAACCATTCGAAGGTGGAGGTTGCAATAAAATAATCATTACCCACCCTGAGTATAGAAGGATCGGGGTTAAAGCCTGTAAGAATGGGATTAGTAGCATAAGCCATATGAGTACCTCCTTAAATTGAAATCATTCCAGCACTTCCAGTACCTTATTCAATAACAACAACGATACAACTACTTTACCTTGTATTAGCCTTTTAAACCTGTCGTTGAAATGCCTTCAACAAAATATTTTTGAGCAAAGAAGAATAGAATTACAACCGGAATAACAGCAACACACGCCATTGCCATTACTTGATTCCATTGAATCACTGTCTCAGCATCGATGGATAGACGTAGCGCCAGAGAAATTGTAAATTTCTTTACCGAATTAATATAAATCAAGGAGTTAAAGTAATCATTATAGGTCCAAAGGAATTGGAATAGTCCGGCGGAAAATAATGCAGGTTTTAAAAGAGGTAATAAAATTCCATATAATACCCGAAAGGTTCCGCATCCATCCATATAAGCTGATTCATCCAATTCAACCGGTAATCCTCTCATGAACTGAATCAACATATAGATAAAGAACGGATAACACGCAAAAATAGCTGCCAGGTAAAATGGCCAATAGGAATCTAAAACGTGCAATGTCCTGAATATTGTATATCTAGGAATAATGATAACTGCATTCGGTAACATAAGAGTAGAAATCAATATTCCAAATAATATTTTCTTTCCCTTAAACTCGAAACGTGTGAAGCCATAAGCCACAAGCGTACTGGATATTACGGTAAACAATGTAGTTGGAAGCACTAATTTAAATGTATTCAGAAAGAAATTCCCATAGGTTAGTCCACCAACACTTTTCCAACCATTGAGATACGGCTGTAGGCTGAAGCTTTTGGGAAGCAGACTTAGGGAACCAAAGATCTCTTCGTTGGATTTAAAGCTTGCAAAAAACATCCAAATCAACGGATAAATCATGATTAATCCCAAAATTATGAAACGGGCATATACAAAAGCCTCGCGTATATTCGTTTTTTGTTTTTTATTCATTATTCTCACCTTCATTCTTTATTTCAACATTATTGCATATATGGAATTATTTGGCCTCATCTTCATAAAACACCCAGAATTTCTGTGTTCCAAACAGGACAAGCGTGATACTTAAGATTAACATAAAGATAACCCAGGAAGAAGCACTTGCATATCCCATCTTATAAAAAGCGAAGCCGTCATTATAAAGCTTTAAGCCCAGCATATAGGTAGATTTCACCGGTCCGCCCTTCGTAATGACAAATGCTGATGTAAAGTTTTGCAGCGCGTTAATTGTCTGCATGATAATTGTAAAGAATAAAATAGGAGTAATCTGTGGAAATGTAACTTTAAGGAATGCTTGTATTTTGTTTGCTCCATCAATACCTGCAGCTTCATATAAGGATTGCGGTACCTGCTTGAGTGCAGCCAGAAACATAACCATAGAAGAACCGAATTGCCAAATTTCTAATGAACTAAGTGTTGCAAGTGCAATCTTAGGATCGCCCAACCATGATACAGGGCTGATTCCAAAGACATGTAGCATTGAATTTATTAAACCACTATCCATAAATAACAGTTTCCAAAGAAGTGCAACTGCTATGCTTCCACCGAATAAAGATGGCAGATAGAATACAGTCCTCATAATACCGATGCCCTTTCTTGCCTTATTTAACATCACAGCAATCGCTAAGGATAAAATGATTTTACCGGGCACCGTCAGCAAGGTATATTTTATAGTCACTCCCAGGGATTTGTAGAATTCCTTATCCTTTGTAAATAATCTGATATAATTATCAAGACCAACAAAATTCATTTTTCCAAATGCATTATAATTGGTAAATGAATATATCAAAGAAGCTACAAAAGGATATAATTGTAACACCATTAAGCCAATCAACCAAGGTAATATATATATGTAAGCTTTATAACCCCGTTTAGCACTTTTTGATCTTTTCATTCCCTATCACCTCGCTTGTTAAAAAAGGGATATCTAAATAAGAGATATCCCTTTCTCCTAGAAGAATTATATGTTTTTTATAAGTAATTATTGTGCTGATAAGTAATCATTAATTAATTCTACTATTTCTTTTGCTTCTTCTGCCGGTGTTTTTTCACCAAAAGCAACGTTTTCATATGCATCATTCAGTATGGCACTAACCTCAGCACTGGTTGTCTTGCCGGAGTCTGATAAACCGTTGTACTGCATACTTACATCAACAGCCATCTTTGTTAAAGCATTCAGAGTTCCAGCTTCCAAAGTAAGAGCTTGAGCTTTTTCAGTAGGTGGAACAGAACGAACTGTACCCAAAGTTTTCATTGATTCTTCATTATTAAAGAAGTAGTCTAAGAATAAGGCAGCCTCTTCTGGATGTTGTGATTTTGCATAAATACCTACATACTGAGGACAGTCATTCACCCAACCATCGCTCTTTGCATTTGCAAGTATCGGTAGGTTTCCTGCAATATAATTAGGTGTCGGGTTTGCAGCCTGCATTACATTAGCTGATGAAGTATAACCTACGTAGGCAACGTATTTACCGGCAATCCAATTTGGATCGTCCTGGTTGTTCACTCCATAGGTAGCCATATAGGATAGAGGAACCGCTACGTTGTTTTCATATAATTGTTTTACAAACTCAAGTGCCTGCGTAAATTGCTCTTCCGTCATGTTTAACTTACCTTCTTGATCATTGATGATAGGCAGTCCGTTCATTTGCCTTGCCATAGCACGCAGTACAAACGGCATCATATAGGACTCATTACCAGAGATAAGATATAGGGAAGGGTCATAAGCCTGTACCTGTTTACCCCATTCAATTAACTGATCCCAATCATACGGTTTACTGAAGTCAATTCCAATCTTATCAGCCAAATCCTTATTAACGACGATTGCAGTTCCTGCCTTACCCATAGGGATTGCATACTGGCTTCCGGAGCCGAATTGTCCGTTATTTTCAAGGAATGTTGCATCAAAATTTGAAAAATCAATACTTGTTTCAGAAAGATTTAATAGCTGACCCTGACCATAATATTCAGGTGCTGCACCAGTCTCTAGCTGGATAATATCAGGTGCCGTACCAGATGCAAACTGAGTCATAAGTTTATCATTATACCCATCTTGTGCACCGTACTCGGCTTCAATTGTAATCCAAGGATTTTCTTTTTCAAATGCATCAATAACAGCTAATGTTGCTTCGTGTCTTGGATCTCCCCCCCACCAAGAGAAACGAAGTGTTACCGGATCATGTTTGTCGGTAGAACCTGCATCCGTTGAACCTGCATCAGCAGAGCCAGTAACTTTAGGTTCCGTACTTGAATTGGTAGCATTGCTGTCAGAACTGTCTTTACTACATGCCACAAGAGAAATTGACATCATAGTAGCAAGAATGACCGCTAAAACCTTTTTCTGTTTCATAAATAAAATACCTCCCATTTTTATTAATTGAATGTCCTTAATTCATAAGAAATAAGTCCTTTCAATAATAGTATTCTATCATTGAATGCCCATCTCAAAAAGGCATCTGTTCTAATATAAGAATTCATATTTTACTGTGTTTTAGATGGATAGTATCATTTTTAATCTTTTATCTCCTTAATTACATATGCCACCATATTTACTTACCGTTTATATCATTATCATTACAATATCATTCTTTCTCTTTCCATCTCCTCTATCGGTATTTTAAATCTAATAACTGTTCCCATGTCCTTTTTACTTTGAATTTTCAGTCTGCTGTATTCACCATAGCGTAGGATTAAACGTCGATTTAGATTGGTCAGTCCGATATTCTTAGATTTCGCATCATTAATCTTAATCTTCAGTTCATTCAGGGTATTCTTGGTCATCCCCACGCCATTATCAATTACATCAAAACAGATATCATCCTTTATCCTATAAACTCTGATTTTTATGCAACATCGTTCATTCGATGATCTAATCCCATGATTAACACTGTTTTCTATAATTGGTTGAAGCATTAGACGAAAAACAGAGTACTCCAGCAAGGAATCATCTATTTCATAATAAGTGACGATATTATTGTTAAATCTTACTTCTTGAATTTCGATATACGCCTTTAAATAATTTAGCTCTTCCTTTAAGGATACTAATTCTGTAGGATCCGTCAGCGCATACTTCATAATACTGGATAGTTCCTGAATTAAGGTATGCAGTGTTGATTGTCCCCCCAGTTCTTTCAAAACCTCCAAATCCATCGTCTGAAGAGTATTAAAAATAAAATGTGGATTAATCTGCATTTGAAGTGCCATCAATTCGGATATCTGGTTCTGATGCTGCTTTTCCATTAAATTCGATTGCATCTGGTTATTTTTAATGAAGAGAAATAAAATATTATTCAATATCAGATTATATTCATCCCTTACAAATAGCTGCGGTTTTTCAACTTCTTCTCCTCTTTCTGCTGCGCTGAACACATCCACCAGATAAGTAATATGTTTAAATGCACTTTTAGTGGTAATCCAAGCCAAAAGCATTACTATAAGAAAATTAATCATTAAGATAGCTAAGGCAAGCCTTATAAAATCTCTAATATTATCCGTAAATGCATCAAAAGATATCATCGATACCAAATAGGTCTGATTATTATCGTCCGGCATTACATTAATCAGATAATATTCCTTATTCACCTCAATCCATTTCTGGTTATGGCTATATTCTCCTTTTACATCATACTCCTTTGTAATGTTACCGAAAAAATCATTTTCCAAATTTACAATTGATTCTGTTTGTTTATTGTTTCTATATAAAACTTCCCCGTCCTTATTTAAAAAGAAGAAACTTTGGCCGGGATTTAACATGTCCTTAAGTCTCTCCCCAAAGTTGTCAGATTTTACATTTAATACAATAACTCCCTTAGCATATGACATTCGCTTATATATGGTAATTACTTCTTTTGCTGTATCATAACTATGTCTTTGCACTTCCCTAGTCTCAACGAATTGATTGCTATCCTTCGGTATTTTTCTATAGTGATCATACCACTCCGTATCATAAAAGCTAGTGAAGGAAGCTAGTTCATCAGAGGATGATGACAGAAAATTATCCAGTCCATCCATATAAAGATAAATAGAATCAATATAGCGGTATGATGTTTGAGCACTTGTTAAGTAATTGATTATAGAATTCATAAAAATAATATCCCGATACACCAAAATATCATGACTCATTAGTTTTTTCATGGAAATCATATATTGCGCATTTCTCATGGTTACATCTTGCTGATGGATTGAACTGTAAATAATATTCACAATATTATCATTGATACTGGTTAAGGAATTCACTCCTATTTTCTTAAAATCATTCTGCTGCGCATTCATAACAAGATAACCCATAATGCCAAAAATGATCATTAAGGGAATAATCATGATTAATGCAAAAGTCCGGAAACGTTTAATGAAAAATTTATGCAGCATGGATTAATTTATCCCCTTCCTTTGACCATTTCTATACTCCATAGGGCTAACATTAAAATAAGTCTTGAATGCCCTTGAGAAATTCTTTGGATTGTCATACCCTACGTAAAATGCGATTTCATAATGCTTATAGCTAGGATCCATTAAAAGCTCACAGGCCTTTTCCATCTTAATTCGATTCAACCGTTCCAGGAAGCCGCTGCCGGATTTTTCTTTGTATATCTTTGATAGGTAATTGGGGCTGAGTCCCACTGCTTCTGCAGCTCCTTCTAATGATGCTTTTTGGTAATTATTTATCAAATATTGATCTACACGTGCAATAATTTCATTGTAATAGGTTTTCGGTTTTGGGATTTCTATGATATTTTTTTCATCAAGCTTTGCTCTTATTTTTTCAAAACACGTTACCAATTCATCGTACCTAATCGGCTTCAGCAAATAATCACTTATTCCATAATGGATTGCAGCACGCATATATTCATAATCTCTATAACTGCTGAACAAAACAATTTGAATCTCCGGATAACATTTTAGTTCCTTTGTAAGTTCAATACCATTCATTTCAGGCATTGAAATATCTGTCATAACCACATCTACCGGGTTGTTTTTTACATAGGTTAATACACTTCTGGCATCAAGGAAACGTGCGGCAACATTAAATCCAATATTGTTCCAAGGAAATAATTCAGAAATTCCCTCTAATATCTTCTCCTCATCATCAACTATGACTAATTGATACATATTAATTCTCCTTTCGTATTAAACAGAAGCGGATGTTCCATAGCTATCCTATCATTTTTTACTTTCATTACCTTCTGCGTATCGAATGTTTAGAAATCTGCTACAAAATTCATACTATATTTCCTGAAATTATATTATTTTTCTTAAATTTTACAAATATAACATCATAATTTTTTAAATTGGTTAAATTTAATATATAATTATAGCATAAGCCTTATCTATATAATATAAGAATTCAGAATACAAATAAAAATGAAGAACTTTGATAAGTTTTATACCCCCTTATATTAATCGTTAAGTATATCATACCTTCTATATTCCAGAGGAGCATTTTATGCCTTTATTGTGGCTTTCATCTTTTTTATAGCTTTCATCTTTTTTATAGCTTTCATCTTTTTTATGGCTTTCGGATGTACTTTTAGGATAAAAAAAATCCCAGACTTCGAAAAGTAAGGGATTTATATTTACTAATTATCTTGTTAGTTCACCACATTATTATCTACTAAAAATATATCAATAAATTATCATTTCTTCTATGAAATCAAATTATGATAGGAATGCTAATCTCACAAAAGTTTATCACTTTATATTTTTTCAAATACTAAAGGACAGCCGGGAGTAGAATTAATATACATTTTTTCTCCCTTACTCATTACCTCTCCATCTCCAAATTTCCAATTACCTTTTGGCAGATATACTTCTCTTCCGGTGCAGTTTTTTTGATAAACCGGTGCCACCAGTATTCTCTCACCTAACATAAATTGATCGATAATCCTTTCCACAGGCTCCTCCGGAAATTCATAGCTCATATATCTTATAACAGGTTCTCCGGTCGCTGCTGCTAATTCTATGTAATGCAAAATCTTATCAATATATTTATTTCTAAACTCCAAACTTCTCATAATTGATTTAAAGTTCTCTTCACTAAGAATTCGAAAGGGTGCTGCAGAAAATTGAATTGCTGGCATCAGACAAGCTATTTCACAATGTCTTACAAATAACTCTTGGTCATGGCTTTCTTCAGCCACCTCCAGAAAATTCAAATATTCTCCACCACCAATCATGTCCGGGCAACTATATGGATGACCAGTCAGCCCTTGAAGTAAGGTATCCGGAATTAACGAATTAATTCCAGTGTTTCCCCAGGAGTGTTCTTTATCACAAAGTCTCTGAAGAAGACCATAGCCACCTGCATTAAAGGAAGCTCGAAATTCGTTGAATTCAAACTGCTCACCGAATTTAGCCCACAGGTTACAATGCTCATCCGGACTCACCTTCAAGGCCGTCTGATTATCTGTTCTATAATAAATGCTGTCTCCACCATCAAACTTAAAACCATCCACACCCATTGACCTCAACTCTTTTAATTGCTTATTTAACCATTCCTGCGCTTTCTGATTGGACATATCAAGAACAGCGGAATATCCATTCCACCATTTTACTATGTAGGGTTCCCCATCCTCTTGCCTAACTAAAATATCTTTTTTCAAAGCATCACGGTAAACTACCGTATCTGCTGAAATATATGGGCATACCCAAAGCATGACTTCAAATCCCATTTCATGCAGGTTATCAATCATCTTCTTTGCTTCAGGGAATTTACCACTATGAAATCTCCACTCACCATAACTTTCAGACCAACCGTCATCAATCACCAATACGCCTGCCGGCATTCCATTATTTAAGATATTCTGTGCGTATTTCAGGATATCCTTTTGATTTTGATCAAAGGTTAATTCTATCCAAGTACAATAGATAATTTTATGAAATAAATTTCTTGATGGCATTTTCTGATGAAAAGGAAAATGCTCTTGCATAGCGGATAAATAAGCACCTTTCAGATTCCCAAACTCTGATTTGAGTAGAACATCATCAGGAAATTCCATTTCACCATTATGGAAAGTAATTTCGAAGCCAGTCTTTCCCCAAAGGTATCTTCCCTTACTGGACACTAACAATGGCATTGCCTGATTTGGAGTGGTATTACTACTAAAATCAAGTATGCATTCGCTTTTTTCATGAAGCGGCATATTCAATCCATACTTAACACAAGCCCCATACCAATATTCATTCTCTATAATTCGCTCTTTCATTCTTTGCTCCTTGTTACATATAATTTATCTGTAGTTTCGATGTCGTTTATTAAGTGTATTGTAATTTTGTTCGTAGCTATGGCTTTTGTTCTTAAATCATCTATAATGATTATATTTTTATCAATATTACTATTTGTATCAAATATTAATAGATTTACTTCCTTGATGATATTATAAACCCTACCAATTTCTTCTGACAGGTTATCCATATCTTCTAAGCTTTCAGAGGAATCTCCTGCTTGCTGTTGCATAGCCTGTTCTATTTCTGAAATTGATTTTGATATATTTCCTGTTTGATTTACAAAATGCTTCGTAATATTTTCAACTGTATTTGAAGATAACTCATTCATCTTTCGGATTCTCTTTTAATTGCAACCCTGTCTTAGTCTCCATTAATATATCGTATAATTCTTTTGGTTTAACTTCAATATTACTTCCAATTGTACTGACAAATTGGGCATTTGTAGTTATTAAATGGATATTTTTAAAACCTTGTTATAACAAAGACCACCATAATATAAAACAGTTACCTTAAGTTTTACATTTAGGTGGTCCGGTTATATATACATATTAATTGATATTTTTACTTATTTTTATTAGCTATAAATTCATCAAACTGTCTTTGTACCTCTGCTATATATTCATCCATTCCAGCATCCTTTAATTTCTTAATTGCAGCATCGTAATTCTCATCAAAATCTACAAAACCATTTCTTATCGGAGCCAAATCCTTTGAACATACTTCAAATATTGCTGTTTCAATCTCTTTTACATTTTCGTTATTAAATACAAAACCGATGGCATTGGATAATTTTGCATTATCATCCCAGTGTTGATACTGCTCGATATATTCTTCATCAACATTCGGTGTAAATACCGTATAGTTTTTATTACGGAACATCCATTCGTAGAAGAAATCATTGGTTACTAATCTGTTAATTCTTCCATCTACCATTTCATAATCTGTTCCTTCTACACCATAAATTGCAAATAAATAGTTTTCCTGTGAAGAATACAGCCAATTAATAAATTTCATAGCGCCTTCCGGATTAGGAGCTGTATACGGAATGCATAGAACCTCTCCACCGGTAGCTGTGATGTATCTAGGCTTATCATCTGCTAATAAATAATTCTTTAATTTGGAATCAGGTGCGTTTGCTTTTACTGCATCTGCGATTTCGGTATCTTTTCCAAAGGAGCCTTCTGTCCATATGTATAAGCCAGTCTGCATACGATTCGTTCTTTCATTGTAGTTGGTAGATAATTCATCTGCATATAGTTTAGACGTAAACATATCTCTATTATATTTTGCTACGCTTTTAAAAGCATCTGTTTCATAATAACTATACACTTTGCCAGTATCTTCACCATAAACAGCCATTTCTTCTTTTGCTACAAAGGTGTATTGTTCCGGTTGATAATATCTTGTGAGAGGTTTAAAAATTATGTCTCCAGGTCCTTTTAATTCAGGGAACTGTTCATTCACCTTAGTTGCATATTCCTTTAAATCCTCTGGTGTGTTCAAGTCCGTCATACCAACTGCATCCATTAAATCCTGGCGTACTGTAACAAATTGATACATACCTGAAGAGGAACCATAGGAGGAAGGAATTCCATAAATCTCTCCTTTTACTTTTGCTCCTTCAATATGGCTTGCCGGAATAACCTTAAGTATGTCCTGACCATATTGACTAATTAAATCATCAAGCGGCATTGCCTGCTTTTCATTTACCATTTGGGAAAGATTTGGCAAACCATCCCAATATAAATCAATTGGTTCATTTGCTGCCAGCATAATGTCCTTTTGCTCCCAATAGGAATCCCAAGGTACAAAAATCATTTCGACTTTTAGATTAAGATCTGCTGCCATCTTTTCAGCAAATTCATTTTCGATAAATGAGGTCATACGATCAGACTCATCTCCCGGATATAAAATCGTTAATGTCTCCATCTTCCCGGTGGAATTCTCTTTTTTGTTATTATCGGTATCACTCGATTGATTCGTCTTATCGACTGTTTGATCGCCTTCATTTTTTTGACTGCATCCACCCAGTAATCCCATAATCATGGAGATTACTAATACAACAACTATTAGTTTTTGTTTTTTCATAAAACCCTCCTGTTAAAATTAATATTTATGTTAAGCATAACTGCTTTACATCTTAAAAGATGTATCTCTTATTCTTTTACCGCTCCTGTCATAATACCGTTAATAAAGAATTTTTGAACAAATGGGTACAAGAATATAATTGGGCCGATGGTAATTACCGTTACCGCCATTTTCACTGTTTCTGCCGGTAATGCTATATTTGCTGCTGCTCCTGAAGGAACTAAACCTGAACTAATTGCATTTACATTCGATAAGATATTGTATAAATAAAATTGAAGCGTAAACAATTTCTTATCATTTATGAACATCAGTGCATTCCACCAGTCGTTCCAGTATTGTAGCGCATACATTAATCCAACGGTTAAAATCCCCGTCTTACATAAAGGCATAGCAATTTTATTATATATTTTAAAATAATTCGCTCCGTCTATCTTGGCTGCCTCATATAGAGATTGCGGTATATGAGAAAAATAAGTACGCAGCAGGAACATATTCCATACACTGAAAATAGACGGAACAATTAATGCAAGAACACTGTTTCTTAGATGATAATATTTTACACACATGATATACCAGGGTATTAAGCCGGCAGAAAAGATGATGGTAAAATTACATATAAAAGCAATCACATTTCTGTATCTTAATGACTTAATCGATATTGCAAAGGAAATCATTGTTGTAATAAGCAACGCACCCAAAGTTCCAACCGCTGTTACAAAAATCGTAAGCCCATAGGATTTAAGAATTTTCATACCACTATGTGCAAAAATATAGATATAGGTATTCAAGGTAAAGCCCTGCGGGAATATCGAATACCCATACAATGCTACTTCCCTTTCAGAAGATAACGAAACGCTCAAGGTAAGAATTAACGGATAAATGCAGATTATCGCAAATAAACCCATGAATAAGTAAGCTATTGTTTTCAGTACCCTATCGCTGTATGACCTTTTTATCTTCATGCTAGAATAACCCCTCTCCGTCGTTTATTTTCTTTGCAAACTTATTTGCTAAAGTTACCAGTATCAATCCCATGATTGATTGATATAAACCAATCGCTGCAGAGTAGGAGAACCCTAGGGTTTTCATGGAGGAATATACATACGTATCAATGACCGAAACTGCATCGGACAAGCTTGGGTTATTGCCCACAATACCATAAATCATACCGAAATCACCATAGAAGATACGTCCCACACTCAATAATACCAAGACAACTGCGGTTGACTTTAGCATCGGCAAGGTTAGATAGCAAATTCTTTGTAATTTGTTGGCACCATCAATTTCCGCTGCTTCAAATAAGGCGGGATCAAAACTGGACATAGCAGCCATATAAATAATGGAACTGTATCCGCTCCACTTCCATACATTTGCAAAAATGATAATCGCCTTCCAGTATTGTGGTGATGCATACCAGCTGATTGAATCATACCCCAGCATTTCACGTACTCTGTTTACTAAGCCGACATCACTGGCAAAAAAACCGTAAATAATAGCTCCAACAACAACCCACGAGAGAAAGTATGGAAAGAACATTGCACTTTGTGTTAGTTTTTTGAATATTTTTCCTCTTATCTCGTTAAAAAAGATTGCTATACTGATTGGTACAATTAAGCCAAATAGGATACAAAACAGATTGATAATTAAAGTATTAAAGGTAACCCTCCAAGCCGTACTATTTCCGATAAAGAAATATTTAAAATTATCAAGCCCCACGAACTTGCTACCAAAAATACCATCAACAACATTAAAATCAGTGAAGGCCATCCAAATACCGGTAAATGGTATATAGCAAAAGAGAATTAATACAATTAACGCCGGCAAACACATTAAATATAAAATTCGGTTTTGTTTTAACTCTTTCATAAAACCACTCTTTTTTCGAATACTATCTTTTTTCACTCGCATTTATCATCACCACATTCTATGTATTCTTTATTGATCAAGCTTCTAATTTCCTTTTTCAACTCGCCAACATCAATGATTTGTCCGCTGATTCTGGACTGCTCTGCCGCATACGCCATCATATGGCTTTCTACTGATTCCGAAATGGAGGACCTGATGGAATTGCTCTTCGTTCGAATTAAATTGATAAAATCCGTGGTTAGTCCAAGATCTCCACCACCATGACCACCAATAACTGTTCCCGGGTGAATCATTCTTTTTTCATAGGCTTCTATTGAATTTGGTGAAAAGTGTGTCACTTCTATCGTGTTAAGAGAGTCATCACCTTTTATTTCTCCGTGTTCGCACATAATTTTAATTGTTCTGCTGATCCGGTTTGTAAATGCACTCAAATTAAAACTAACCGTTACTCCATTTTGAAATTCAATTAAGGTTACTTGATTGTCACATACGTCATTGTCACAACGATAAACACAGCGTCCATAGGGACCGTTCTGAAAGGCTTCCATAAGCCCTTCCTCTGTTTGCACTAATGAGACCTTGGTTGCCGGCCATTCACCCATGATAGGCAGGTACACTTTTCTTACATCAAACCTGCAATTCGCTGCAGCTGCACATTCCAGACATCTTATGCCGCTATTTTCTGGTGCATTTGCCTCTTTAAAATAGGTTAAGTTACCAAAGGAGGAAATTCTTTTTGCTTCACTTCCCACAAGCCAGGTTAAAATATCCATATCATGGCAGGATTTTTGCATAATTAAAGGGCTTGACAGATCTTTTCTTCTCCAATTTCCTCGTACAAAGGAATGAGCCATATGGAAATTCCCAATGTTTTCGCTATGTTCTATTGTTATCACTTTACCAAGTTCCTTACTGTCGAGAATTGCTTTGATCGTTGTAAAGAAATTGGTATATCTTAAAACATGACAGACAATTACATTGAGATGCTTTGCGTTGGCACTCTCCATTATCTCCATACATTCCGTCGGATTAGGGGATATGGGCTTTTCAAGGAGTATATGATAACCACATTCCAAGGCTTTCATCGTCTGCTTATAATGATCAAGGTCCATGGATGCAATGATCACCGCGTCTGCTATCTTACCTTGATAAAAAAAACTATCTACGTTATCAAACAGCATTTCCCCAGGTAAGTTCAACCGCTCAGCTGCATAATTTCTTCTTTCCTGCGATGGATCCACTACAGCAATTATTTCCACATCGGAACATGTATTTGCATACTCTGCATATATCATACCCCTCTGTCCTGCACCGATTACTGCTAATTTCATGTTTATATCCTTTCTAATCTTCTGCTTATGCTTCTGTAATTTGAAATTTTCATGCTTTTGCTTATATGAATAATTAAATCATATAAATACTAACTTTTAACTACCATTTCTTCTCTTACCGATTGTTTTATTAAGAACAATGCCGCATACAGCAATTATTGTCATCATGACCAGATAGAGAAATGTTATTATATTTCCTTCTCCTGTTTTTGGAATATCAGAAGAAGTATTCACTGAATTCTTGGTTGATGTGTCAGTATTTGAAGCATTAATTACTGTGATATTCCCTAATTCCAACCATCCATCTGCTCTTTGGTTTGCATTTGCAAAGCCCAGAATATTGCCGTTTTCAAGAGGATTTATAACTTTAATTCCTAAGGTGTAAGCCCCCTCCTTCATTACACCGATTGCAACCGGCCTGTCTCATCCGCCAATGCGATATCTTTTGAAGGAAGCAGGTTGCTTAAGCTCAACATAGCGACTAATCAAATTGAAATTACCTTTCGTTTCATATAACTCCTCCATTTTTGTGGAAACTGCAAATATTATCGAACAACATATTAACTGTTTACAGATAGATTATAGCATAAGGAAATCTTAATTAATATGAAGTATTGTTTGGCAAATAAGACGTTTTGTTGTGTCATTTCACCAGATATAAATACAATAAAGCAAGGATTATGTGCAATTTATTAAAAAATAATTTCCTTATTATGATACTTCCTTATTTTCTACACACAACAAATGAACTATTTTGGAACCATATTCTATATTTTGCATCTCCCATTCGAATTCATCTATCATGATTCCAATCTTCATTAACTCATCCCCATAGGAAAGTTGACTGCCCTGATTTACGCTGTAGAGCTTGTCAGGATCTAAGCCGGTCAGTTTTAAATATTTCCATCCACAATTTACTGATAAATTTAATCGATAATAACCAACCAAAGCTTCGTTCCTATCCTCAGAAATTACCATCCAAGAAGCTACATCCTTTGAAAACGGATTGTCCATTCGATAGAAAGTTCCTTTATGAAATAACTTAACATACTTTTTATAAAATTCTACTTGCTCTTTTACCTGCTTTGAATCGTCTTCACTTAATTCACCCAAATCCATTTCATAACCAAATGCTCCGAAGAAAGCAACATTTCCCCTGGTTGATAAAGGAGTTGTTCTTCCATTCTGCAGATTAGGAACATGGGACACATGAGCTCCAATGCTTGATAAAGGATATACATAGGAGGTCCCATATTGTATCTTAATACGATCAATAGCATCTGAATTATCACTTGCCCAAGCTTGTGGCGCATAATACAGCATTCCCGGATCAAATCTTGCTCCACCGCTGCTGCAGGATTCAAATAGAATGGTTGGGTATTTACTTATTAATCTTTCATATAAATCATAAACACCTAACACATATTGATGGAATATCTTCCCTTGCTGCTCCGGAAGCTGTGTTACGGAATAACACTCTGTAATATATCGGTTCATATCCCATTTTACATAGGATATCTTAGCCTTTGATAGACACTTATCCATTAGATCATAAATATAATCGATAACTTCCTTCCTGCTAAAATCCAGAACATGCTGAAATCTACTGGGTGATTGAAATCTACCAGGGGTATGTATAATCCAATCCGGATGCTGCCGGTATAAATCACTATCCTTATTTACCATTTCAGGCTCAAACCATAAGCCGAATTTCAAGCCAATACGCTCTATTTTATCTGCCAAACCTTCAATTCCATCCGGTAGTTTCTTATTATTTTTTACGTACCAATCCCCTAATCCGGCTTCTTCACCGTCACGATCTCCAAACCATCCATCATCTAGAACCAACATCTCAATGCCTAATTCTTTTGCTTTCGCTGCCAGTTGTAATATTTTCTCCTCCGTAAAAGCTGTCTGTGTCGCTTCCCAATTGTTCACTAGTACTGGTCTTGCTTTATCTCTCCAGTAGCCTCTTACCAGTCTGTTACGAAATAATTGATGGAATGTCTGGCTCATACCATTTATGCCTTTATCAGAATAAACCATAACCGCCTCGGGTGTCTGGAACATTGCTCCCGCTGTCAGCTCCCATTGAAACGTATCCGGATGAATTCCGATAATCACACGTGTCATATTATTATGATCTACCTCCACCTGTTCCAGATGATTACCACTATATACCAGAGAAAACCCATAGACCTCTCCACTGAACTGGGTTGTATTATTCCTTCTTAAAGCGATAAATGGATTATGCTCTGCACTACTAGAACCACGCATGCTATATATTCCCTGAATACCTTCACCCAGCTCTCTTTCCTTGACATAGTGCTCTCTTCCCCAGGCACCTACCAAATGTACCATTGTAAAATCATCCTCGGGTAGATCAACGCAGGCACTCATGACCCTTTCTAAGCAGATTGCAGCTACTCCAAGATTAATAAATCTGACATTCCTAGCAATTACCGGTAATCCTTCAAAGATGGTATAGCTTAATACCAATTCCGTATTTATTAAATCATCCACTAGCCTTATTTCTAAGGTTGTAGCCTCCTCCTCGCTTTCAACATAGGTTGCAGGTAAACCTGGAAGCTTCTTTTTACCAGGGAATATCTCATGAGATTTGTATGTAAAATTAGTTATGCTGCTACCATTGTTTTGTTTTATACAGTAAGCAGGATAACGAAAGTCCGAAGTTCCATAAGAAGGATATTCCTGTTGAATATACTGCAATGATAACTTATGGTCCTCATCCACTGAAGTATAGGCAGCTTCTGAACAATATTTTGTCCTTACTAGGTAACTAAAATTTTCTCTATCCCTGATACAACTTCCATAATATAAATTTGCTATTTGGTCATTCTTCATTATTTGCATTATGTAACTGATTTGATCATTGTATAAATGAAACTCTCTGGCGTTTTCGTGAAATAATATGGGCATATTCTTTCCTTCCTAAATCTTTATTCGTAGTTGTTCAATTTACTGTTTATTTATACTTGATACCCCATTGGATTTCTGTTCTGCCATCTCCATGCATCCTCCTTAACAATATTTTATCACTATATTTTTCATCTCATCCCATTGCTTTTCCATTTCTGAAACGAGCTTTAATTGAGTTCTAGCTCTATCTAGATTTTGACCTTCTCTATTAATTCTAAAGTAAGTGTCCCCTTGTAAATAATCCGTTAAAAACCGAATTCCACATTCTAACGTCATCATCTTTGCTCCAATGGGAAGTAGTCTCTTCTCTATCTCGGTAAGACTTCCATCGCAACCTTCCAAAAAACCTCTTGTATATAATTCAAACAGGTCAATACGAAAATTAACTTTGTTCAGTTTTATTTCGTCCTCTGCAGCAGTGGTGGCTCCAAACCGAATTGCATCTCCAAAATCGTTTACCGAAAAACCCGGCATTACCGTATCAAGATCGATAACACAGATTGCTTTACCAGATTTATTATCAATCATTATATTATTTAATTTGGTATCGTTATGTGTAACCCTAAGAGGAAGCTTTCCGTCTTTATATAAATTCATTAGAACATGTGTAAATTCTTCCTGCTTATATATAAAATCAAGCTCTGAAATAACTTTCCTGACTCTTCCATATACATCTTCCGTAACAGCTCTCTTTAAATTTGCTAAGCGAACCGGAGTATTATGAAAATCCATAATTGTTTCATAAAGAGTATGCGCCTGATAATCGGATAATAGCTTTTGAAAATGTCCAAAAGCCACTGCACTCTGATAAAAATCCTCCGGTTTTTCTACTTGTTCATAGGAAGTAGCCCCCTCAATAAAAAGATAAGCCCTCCAATAAGAGCCAATGCTATCTACGTAATAGGTATTGCCCAACTTCGTCCTTACGATATTCAAGGTTTCTCTATCAACATCACCTTTCTCTTGAACAATTTTGCATTTTATAAAGTCTGTCACACCTACGATATTCTCCATTAGATGTTCCGGTTTCTTGAATATTTGATGATTTATTCTTTGGAGAATATATCGTACCCTAGACTTATTTTCTTGTTCCGTGTATACAACAAAAGTATCATTGATATGACCATTTCCAAAGCGTTCATAATGCACGCAATCTCCTTGAAAAGCCATGCAACGAATGACTTCTTCTATCTTTGAGCAATATTCCTCTCTTGTCATATGTTTTCCATTCCTTTCCTCTGCTCTACTTACCATTAAAATTCATCCGATTTTTTTGTAAATTAGTATCATTATCTTACGCCATATGGCTATCAACGACTGTTTTAAAACTCTCGATATCATCTGTGGAAATGTAGGGACAATCGCCAATTTTAACGACATCCTCCTTTAGAACAAACATGCTAATGGTATTAAACCGTGCGCCTGTTTTCATGTAACCTATAATTGCCTGTTGCAAGTTGCTTGTGCATATAACCTTCGACAAGTCTACATCTTTATCTCCAAAGACTCTCTCCAGTAGCATTCTGTCACTGGTTTTGATAGGATATCGATAAAACTGACTTTGGACTTTCACAATATTGCTTTTCTCATATTCCATAACCAATGAAATTCGGGAGTCATAAAGCCAACTTTCACTCCAAAACCCTTTGATGCCCAGCTCTCTAAAGTAGGTTGCATAGAAATCTAGTGCAAGCTCCATAGAATTTCTAACTCTTTGAGGTGTATATCCAGGACCATCCGGGATATGGAACGCCAACAAAATGTCTCCTTTCGTCAAGGTTAACCTCCAATCTGCTTTTAGCAAAATAACCGGAGTCTGTTCTACATAACCCATAGGATTAATTGCATTTGCCCGTATCGAAAGGTCATCTTCGTTCCATTGTGACAAAAATTTACCCTTATCATCAAAAACCTCATTCGTACCATTAAACTGCCCATCCCTCCTAAATTCATTATTTGCATGTTGGAGCGCTACAACACGGTTATTGACTCTGTTTCGATATACACTTAGTCCTTCTTCAAGCTTACAGGGTATAAAGTAAAATCTATCCATTAGAAAAATGGAACACGTATAAAAATTGATATCCCAAGGGAAGTCACTCACTGTGATATCCTCTTGCAATATCCATTTATCAAATTGCTTTCTCATAGGTGTATATGGTATCTCTTCATAATACTTCAAAGGGACACCTTTATTTTGAAGCATCTCCATAGAAGGCTTTACGCAAGCAAGTAATAGAATAAAAGGATAATATTCCTTATAATTATGTAAACAGGTTGGTACTAGGTTATTGTAATAATTATCTTCAAAACGTTTCATAGCCAAGCACATATCCCAGATTAAAAACCTGGTAAAATAGCACAAGATAGAATCTTCTTCTATTTCGCCCAAGGCATTTTCCATCAGCTTACGTTTAGCCTCCGGTACGTTAAATCTTTGAAAGCAATCTTTCAGAAAGCTTTTATCAATAATTTCTCCTTGAAAACCTTCTTCATATAAATCAAAATATTTTTCCAATCCATTGGGTAGGTTATGAAATCCGCAATGACTTATACAATCTGAAAATTTATATATATTTTTTTCCATTTTAATAACCAGATCTTTCTCATTGTCTGCAAGCTTTGGGCCGCAGGCATACTATTTATGTGTGATCTGAAACAATTATCATCATAACATTTGCCGTCTGTATCGTTAAGACGAGTTTTGATGCTTTTTATAGTCTTTTTGTGTGTATTACAGTGTGATATTCCATCCTAAATTAAAAAACCACAAAACAAACTCCATAATAGTAATATTACAATAATCATGCTATAATAATTAAGAAATTAGTGCAGAATACCGTAAGGGAAGGTCTTGTCTATGAGAGTAAAACATTGTGAGCTATTATCGAATGATGGTACAACGATTAGTAACCTTAATTCCTATTTAAAGGAAATATATACGGATGACACCATGAAAGAATTACATTTTCATGACAATACCAATTCTTCTGAATTATATATGTACTATTGCGGCATATCCTCCTGCCTTCCAGGCCACACCTGGGGTCCGGCAATACGCGAGCATTATGTTATTCATTATGTTTTATCCGGCGAAGGTACCTTGAAAGTCAGAGATAAAATATATAGCTTAAAGGAAAATGAAGGCTTTTTATTAAGTCCAAATGAAGTATCCATCTATTCAGCTAGCGTCGAAAATCCTTGGGAATACGTTTGGGTCGGTTTTCATGGCTTGAATGCTAATAATTATTTGCGTCTTGCGGAGCTTACACAAGAACAACCCACCTTTCAATTTACAAGGGGTGATCAGCTAAAGAATTGTTTGTTGGAAATGGTCAAGGTAAATAATGAATACACGCATAGTACAAATTTACGGATTCAATCTCTGCTCTATTCTCTATTTGCAGAGTTAGTAGAAAACGTACAACAAAATAGTTCTGTAAATCCACATACGACGAAAAGTCAATACATACGTAAAGCAATCGACTTTATTCATACCAATTATATGGAGCATATAACAGTATCCGATCTTGCTAATTATGTAGGCTTAGACCGCAGTTATTTTACAACTATCTTTAAAGAGTGCTTAAATACTCCTCCTCAGAAATATTTAACACAATATAAGATAAATAAAGCCTGCAACCTATTGAAAGATGACACCTTTTCTATTGCAGAAATAGCCACAATATCAGGCTATAATGATCCGGTGGTTTTTCAAAAAGCATTTAAAAACATGATAGGAATTTCGCCTTCAAAATATAGATCTAGATCATTGGATTAAAATTGTAATTAATTATATCTATAATGGATTCCACAACCTTATAAAGATAAAAAAAGTTCCGGTAACATGCAAGCATGTTCCGGAATTTTTTATTTACGTGGCTCAATGCCTACGCACAGAGTCAACTTTTTGATGTAGGTACACAAAATAATAAATAGAAAGAGGCCACCATATAAGAGCAAAAATCGGATAGACTGCCCAAATGTTGTGTGGTGTGGTAAAAAAGTTGACTGCAATAAACAGAGCTGCGCTCAATATAGATCCACTGACGGAAAAGATTAGTGAGCTTCCGCGTTTTGCAAAAGCGATTGCTAAGGGATACCATAAAAGTGCATATGCGGGGAACATAGCCCATGGAAAGCCTTTGAATACTAACATATTCAATATTACATAATAAACAATACCGGAAAAACCAATAATCAAGGCTGTAGTAAGCTTGCCTAACCGCCTTCCAAGTAGCACTCCCACCGGCCACATCAAGACTGGAAAATAGGTTAACAACGCCCATGGGCAATATGGTAAATTGATAAAATTATCTAACGTCAGAAAAGAAATAATGATTAAAGCTCCAAGTACTGAGTAGCCCTTGATTGTGTTCGGTCCAGAGTAAAATACACTTAACGGCCACCAGATTACAACGAAAATGGGGTAATAAAACCATATTTCGAAGGGTGATGTGACATAATTTATGATGATAAAAAATGTGATTAGCGCGATGCTTCCAACAATCGAAAATACTTTACTCCGCTTTAATCCAAATAAAGCTGCGATAGGCCACCAGAGTATTGCAAAGGAGGGGAATAAAAACCATGGGTAGTTCCATGAGGTCAAGTAATTGATCATAACCAATAAGGCAATAGTAACAAGACTACCGACCAGGGAAAGCATCTTCATGGAATGCTTTCCGATAAAGATTGTCATAATTGGCCACCAAAGTACTGCATATGCCGGAAATATAAACCATGGGAAGCTCACCCCAGTGGAAAAATTAACAAATGCAAAAAACAGAATTATAATAAGGCTTCCGGCAAGTGAAAAACCGATTGAATTACGTCGATTTTTCACTGTATTATTCGTGCTTATCATCTATTCCACCTCTTCTCTGGTTTTTTGGCGCAGATTATGAAAAAACATCGCTAATGGCCACCAGATTATTGCAAAGATCGGGTAAACAAACCATAAGATTTTAGGTGTATAATAAATATTAATAAATAACATAAGCCCTATAATAAGAACAAAGCTACAAACTGAGAACGCAAAACCGATCGGTACATCATATTTATTACGATACCATTGAAAGTACATTGTCATTGGCCACCATACGACAGCAAACGCCGGATAAACAAACCATATTGTATTTGGCGTATAATAAAAATTGATAAATAAGAAAAGTGCAAGGATTAGGCTTCCACCCCAAATCGAAAATGCAAGTGAAAGTCCATTTCTTTTACTTTCAGCAACCCTGGTGCTATCTATAAATTCCTTTTTTAAGTCATCAATATCACCAAAATCATCTACAGCCTGTTTTATTGCCTGCTCTCTCGTCCGTCCATTTAAAACAAGATCTGATACTTTTTCATTGAGATTCTGGGCAATCTCTTGAATTATTTCATTTTTGCGATTACTTTCCGGTATGTCTTCAAAAAGCTTTTTAATTTGCATATCAATTTCGTTCATTGCAAACCCTCCATAAAAATATTGATAATATCACGTGCGTTGTGCCAATTGCGGATTTCTTCCTTCAAATACGCTCGGCCAAGATTGGTGATGCGGTAGTAACGGCGTCTTCCCCCCAGCGATATATCGCCGAGATAAGATTCTATAAGCTCTTTTTTAACAAGACGCTGTAAAACTGCATACAATGATGCTTCTTTAATTTTAAATTCATTATTGGTTCGGTCAATGATTTCATTTGAAATTTCATAGCCATAGCAATCCTTTTCATAAATTAACCGTAAAATAATCGCATCCAGATGTCCTCTAATAATATCGCTGCTAATCAATAACGTACCTCCCTAAATTATTCAATTATACCTATGTCTGATAGTACTCTATCAGGTAGTGTTCTGTCTGATGTAATAATATCACGAATTACTCTACCTGTCAAAGTAATTTTTAATATTTTTAAAAATTGACCATTAATTAAAAGACTGACTTTCAAATGCTTATTAACAGGAATTTATTTTCATTACTTTATAATGAAATAGGTTGTCTTATAATTACCTTATCTCTTCGTAATTCCACTAAAACTATCTTGCAAAAAATATATTTAATAAGAAAACAGCCAAGATTTTAATGTCTTGGCTGTTTTCTTATTTGCCTTATTCCTTAAAAAGGCTACCACTCGCTTGACTAAGGTACGATTAGAATTCAAAGGTTTTGTTTCCGTGGACGTTGTACTAATATGATACCCACTTCATCCCTAAAACACAATGTCACTTGTCCAAATCCCACGTTAACCCATTCTTATCTATAACAACTGCATGCAACGTTCCCCAGAAAGATTCATCTAGTTCAACTTCAACACACCCATCCTTCTTCAACGCATTATATATCTTCCTGATCTCTTCATCTGTATCAAATTTCAAAAATATATGAATGTTAGGAGTGGGCGGTGCTTCTTCCAATTTATCACCAAAATACAATATGCAATTTTCGTTAATCTGTAGTTCAGCATGCATCACTTTACCAGCTGAATCAAACCGTGGAACAATGTTTTTTAGCTCACCACCAAAAATATGTTTGTAATATTCAAGATTTTCTTTGCAGCTGTCAATAAACAAATTGGGTATGATCATCTTCATCTCTTTTTCCACCTTTCAATCATTTTCTAAGGGTTTTCTAATCTATAAAAGCTGACACCTTATCCGCAAGGTTAATAAGGGTATGTCCAATGGACGGCAGAATGCTTATTCTTGCATTTGGAAGTAAACTTCCCAAGCGTTTTGCTGTTTTTCCTACAGAAATGATGATATCCTTTTGCCCCAAAAACATTAGAACGGGCATAGTTAATCTCTTTAACTCCTGGTCTGACAACAAAGGTATCAATTCATTTCGAGAATTGAAGTTTTCTCCGATAAGCCTTTGGTAATCCAATATATTTTGAGAAACCGCGGGATTTAAATTAATTTTATGGTAAAGTCTACTTCTTCCTCTTTCTCCCGCTATCATACAAGTCAACAGTATGAAAAGAAAAGAATTCTTTTGGGGACTTATACCTAATGGTGAAAGCAATATAAGCTTATCTACCCTGTCAGGATTACTGACAGAAAACTTGATTGCCAACCAAGCGCCAAAGGAAATACCAATAAGGCTTGCTTTCTCTATTGCTAATGCATCAAAAACATCTCTCAACCAATCCACATAAAAAGAACCCGTAAGCGGCATCTGGTTTTCGTCACTTTTACCCGCTTCACCAGGAATGTCAACTGCATATACTCTGTGACTTTTCGCATAGACTTTTGCATCCTCCAGCCACATACATGAGTTTATGCCGCTACCATGAAGCAATATAAGAGGTGGCGCATTCTTTTCACCACATGCCATTATAAAGCAGTTTCCGTGTTGAGTCTTAATATCTATTGTTTCATGAGTTAAATTCCAATTTTCTATTTGTAAATCATAGAATTTCAGAATCGCTATTTTCCCTTGTTCCGATTTAAATGCAGTATGAAATCTCATTACATTACTCCCAATTCTTATGAATAATCTTACGATTATTCGAATAAGTAAATATTACAATTTTTACTGCTAAATTAATTGTAAAATTCCGTCGTATTAGGACAAGTAGGAAGTACCGATAAGGTCATGATGGAGTTCATTTACCTTCTGCGATATACTTTTTGGAGTAATTCCGGAAAAAACCTTGATATCACGAATAAAATGTGATTGATCAAAATAATTGAGGGAATAAGCAACATCACTAAGACATTCATATTGTCCGGAATCAATCCGCCTCATTGCTTCGTTAAATCGTTTCACTCGAATATAAAATTGCGGCGTAATGCCTACTGTTTGAATAAACCTCTTTTCAAATTGGCGTTCTGATAAGTATACATTTTCAAGTAACTCTTTTACCGTGATGGTGCTGATATTTGATTGAATATATTGCAGCGACTCTTCAACCAGAATATCTCTGGATTGTTGCTCCCTCTTCATTTCCTGCAAAAACTTCTCAAACAAGGTGATATATTCTTGATGACTTTTCGCTGAAATCATACGTTCATTAAATTCTTCTGCATTAAATTCTGAACTGCTCATCGAATTATTAGTCAGTTTCGATGCATCCCTTCCGAACAGGGTTTTAAGTGCGTGTGGCTTTAGGATTGCTTGCACTGTAATGTATGGCTCTTGTTTGAAATTCATAACAGAAAGCTCGGTTACCTGCCCATAAATAAATAAGGTATCCGGCATATGCAAAACTCTTCCAGAGTTAGTAACAATATTTTCGATGGTTGGCTTCCCGTTGCTATGCTGAAATACAATACCCGGAAAGCCATTTGGACATACTTTGATAGCTAACCCTTGCTTGCCACCATGCTCCGCAATCCTGAAACACTCGACGTCATGACTTAATTCTTTTTTAGGTGGTATAATAGTAAAATTTATTGAACCCATATTTTCCCCCTTATAGGATTTCTACATATCCTTCTGTTCCATTCACACGAATCCGCTCTCCATCTTTTATCAGTTTGGTTGCATTTTCCACTCCGACAACTGCAGGTAAACCATATTCGCGTGCGATGACTGCTCCATGGGTCATTAGTCCACCAACTTCGGTGACCAGACCTTTTATGGATACAAATAATGGTGTCCAGCTAGGGTCAGTAAAGCTGGTGACCAATATATCTCCCTCTTCCATGTTAGCATCTTCCATGTTTAAGATGACACGTGCTCGTCCCTCAAAGCTTCCGGAAGAAACAGGTAAACCTACTATAGCGCCAACCGGGAGATTCTCTCGTTTATACGCTCCTGTAATAATTTCACCATCAGACGTAATAACACGAGGAGGAGTTAATTTTTCATATGATTTATACTCATCTTTTCGCATGCTTACGATTTGGTAATCCAGTCTATACGTGCGTACGGCTTCGTGAAATTCTTCCAAAGTGAGATAGTATACATCTTCTTTCTCTTGAATAACACCTGCTCGTAAGAGTTGTTCGGCTTCTTTCATTAAAGCCAGCTTATAAACGAAGTAGCGACTAACCATGCCATACTTTGGATATTCTCGATACCCTATAAAATTCCGGATTAGGTCGATCCTTCGCTTTGCCTCTTTTGCTTTTTGTTCACCCTCCGGTAACTGCTTCAAGCGACTTAATAACTCTTGCTCTTTTTTCAAAGCATCACGTCGTCCTTGCTCAAATTTCCGATTGGCGGCATTTGGCTCAAAGTTTTTAATGTTATTTAGTATCATGGGGACAAGTATTATTGGCTTTTCGCTGAAGCGGGTTTTCGTAATATCGATCTCCCCGCTGCATCGCATTCCGTATTTGTTAAGATACGCAATAATAGCCTCTTGGGTTTGCTGTCCACCCTTAAACTTAGCCAATTCCTCCAAGAAGTTATCCTCTTTTACCTGCTGTAAATACTCAATTACTTCCGGATAAGGTCGAATCACGTCTGCCACATTAAGTAGCGCCAGTCCCATCTCAGAAGTAATATTGTTTGGAACAGACTGAGAAAGCGTATCAGCTGCGTTTTTTTCACCTAACCACTCGCTCATTTTTTCATTCATCCAAAGGGAAGCATTTATAGCCGCCATAAATACAGCTGTACTTTTTGGGTCAAATAAAATCCTCTTTAACTCCTTAATATCTTCAAGAATAAAATCAAATAAATCCGATCCGGACTTACTCTGGATAATTTGCTTTAACTCTTCTATGGATGCTTGACTGCTCTTTATCAAATCAAAAACGATTGTCGGGTCGTTTTCTATTTCTACCCCAGCCCCCGCAGGCGATGTACTTTTATTATTACGGTCACTCTGTTCCTCATTATCATTTGCTAAACATTTTATGAAATCTCGCTCTATTATGGTCGTAAGTGCGTCTTTCATGAGGGGATCATGTTGAGCCATATTATTTAATAACATTTTTCTGCTGTCAGGTGATGCCAACATTTGTGCAACATCAACAAACAATCTCCCGCCGGCTTTATACCTGACTCCAAAAGATATTAACTCGGATATAGACATTCCCAATGGTTTCAAAGCGTCTGTCATCATTTGTTGATGTCCGACGGATACATAGACATGGTTTTCTTTATCCTTCACTTCTGGAATTGGGTATAACGTAGTGATTGGGCGACTCTGGACAATATAAAATGTATCCTTAGCCAAACACCATTCGATGTCCTGGGGGCAGCCGAAATGTTCTTCGATCCTTCTTCCGATGTAATCAAGCCGCAAAATCTGCTCCTGTGTCAGCGCTTGCCTATTCTGTATCTCAGGCTCATGCTCCACTTCTTTTGTCCCACCATTTTTCAAAGCATAAACACCCAGCTTCTTGGTAGATATCTTCTTATCGACAACCTTGCCGCTTTGCACTTTATAATTATCAGCATTCACCAGTCCTGAGACCAAAGCTTCGCCAAGTCCGAAGCTGGCATCAATCGATAACACCTTCCTATTAGAAGTTACGGGATCGGCAGTAAACATAATTCCTGACACATCTGGGAATACCATCTTCTGAACCACCACAGACAGGTGTACTTTGCGGTGGTCAAAGCAGTTTTGAAGGCGGTAAGTTACTGCTCTCTCGGTAAATAGCGATGCCCAGCACTTGCTGATATGCTTTAGGATTGCCTCCCTTCCAATAATGTTCAGATACGTATCCTGCTGACCCGCAAAAGAAGCTGTTGGCAAATCCTCTGCAGTTGCGCTGGATCGTATTGCATAGGAATTATTTTCTCCAAGTCTGATGAGATAATGGATGATCTCTTCTATCATATCTTCAGGGATGACTATCCCTTCGATGACCCTGCGAAGCTCTCCACTAAGTTCACTTATTTCTCTTCGGTCTTCCACACAAAGATACGATAGCTGATCTAGCAATTCATTAATCAAAGCCGTTTCTCCAATCATTCTTTGAAATGCTTCTGTTGAAATACAAAAGCCATCTGGTATGAGTATTCCGGGAATCCCGGAAAGTTCCCCCAGGTTCGCACCTTTACCCCCAACTACTTCGATTTTTGTCTTGTCAATCTCCTGAAAGCCAAATACATAAGAACTCATGTGGTTACCTCCTCGTTAATACCTTCTTAGATAATTTTGATAACGACCATCGAGACTACGATATTATAACAACGGGCTAGTCTCTCCTATACAGAACAAGTTGAGCCTGTGAAGTGCCCTTGTGCACGCAATGTATAATAGCTTTTTGTCATCTTCACTATGATAATTTTTATTATCTGTGTCGCATATTAAAACAGCATCAAATTCAAGTCCCTTCGACATATAAACAGGTATAATAAATACTCCCTGTAGATCTGATGTACTCTCACTTTTTATTAATTTAACATCAACTCTATCTTTTAGAAACTCTGACAAGGAAATGGCATTTTTTTCGTTTTTACAGATTAGTCCGATTGACTGGTATCCCTTTTCTAAACATAAATTTATTTCTGAAATAATCATATCAATAAGCGACGATTGGTTAGAGGCCGAGTAGATGTTAGGCTCATCTCCTTTTCGATTAAAGCTCTTTATTTCGAAGCATTTCTCAATGAATTTTGAACTATACATCAAAATTTCATTTGTACAGCGAAAACTTTTATCCATTGTAGCAAGAGATGATTTTTTCTTATTTAGAATTTTTTTAATTTGTTCGTATAGCGACATATCTTCATTCTTTTCTAGGGTTTGATTAATATCTCCCAAAATCGTATATTTAGCATTTGCAAAGAGTAAATTGAATATTTCATAATGAAGGGGATAGTAATCTTGTGCTTCATCAATTACCACTTGTTTTATGTTTCTATAATCATCTACACCATTTATTTTTAAATTTAAATAGGCGAGAGCAGTTGCATCATCATAGTATAAAAGATTGGAAGCTAAATTCTCCTGCGTGTATATTAAAATATCTCCCATGCAATCGGGAAGCTCTATATCTTTCGCTATATGATAAAAATATTCTTTATCATTGAATAACCTTCTATATATATTTATAACATTAAGCTCGGTAAATCTCATCATTTCCTTTTTTAATGATTTCTTTAAGCGAATTCTTTTCGTATCATATATTAACTCTACTATAAATTCCTCTAATTGTTTTAATCTCACCCCTAAGGGTATTTCATATTTTCCTACTATTTTCTCCTTCAGCACTTCTTTGCTTAGAATAAGCTGGCCATCAATATAGATATTCTCAAACTCAATCCATCTAAGTGGTATATCGCGAATAAGCAGGTTTAATATTTCCATAAACTTGTGTGAGGTTTTAAATTCGATGCTGCTTTTAATCGTATCCCGGTACCCAGAGCTTGTAATTAAATTTTCTAAAAACTGATTTCTTGACTGTATCCGTATGTTTGGCAATATGGAAGCAAGCATTTCTTCGAATATAACGGATACTATGTTATCTTCACCAAGTTCAGGTATTACATTAGAAATGTACTGTTCAAATAATGTGTTTGGAGAAATAATCATTATATTATGAGCAGACAGCTTAGTTGACAAGCCTTGATACATAAGATACGCTGCCCTATGAAGGGCTATGGAAGTCTTACCACTTCCCGCCACTCCTTGCACCATCATTAAGTCATTTTCCATATCTCTTATCACAATATCTTGTTCCTTTTGTATGGATTCTACAATCGTTTTCATTTTGGATGAAGTATTATGAGACAATAGTTTTCTCAAAAATTCATCTACAATTTGAACTTCAGCATCAAAAAAATATTCTAATATTTCGTTCCTAATTTCATACTGACGCTTTAAATTAACCTCTCCAGTTATCCTCCCACCTGGTGCATCATAAAACACTTGCCCAGTTACAAAACGGTAAAAGACACTAGCTATTGGTGACCTCCAGTCATAAACAAAGGACTCGTAGGAATTGTCTTTCTTTAAGGAAGATCGTCCGATATATATTTTTTCGGGCAAATCCTCATCATCAAATTTAAAATCTATACGAGCAAAATAAGGTGACTTAATTAAATTTTCTAATAGGACGATTTTATTTTCCACCGCTTCGTAGTCTGCGATTTTTTCTGTAACAGGATTCACATATTGACTTAATTCAGCCAGCGCTTCAAAACCATCTGAAGTCCAAAGACCTGAAATGGAGTGTTCTGTATTTTCTCGTAATTCTTTTTTGGCAGAAATAATCGCCGACTTATTCTCCTCATTTCTCTGTCTCGCTTGATTCAACTGTTTTTTAGCTAATGATATCGTTTCTTCTAACCTTTTCATTTCAAATTCTAATTCAGACTGATTATTTTCCATTACAGATCCCTCCATATTTAAAATCGCCAGAAAGTTCCTCTTATAAATTATTATAAAAACTCTAGCACAACTCTAATCAGAATAACAGTCTTGTTTTTAATGGTTATATATGATATTATTAAGATGGAAAGAAAGGTGATTATTGCGGATGCAAAACCACCTTTCTTTTGTCTATGACACACTTATAAAAAAGGACCCATTTCTCGAACAAAAAACAAAGGTTCCAGGCATCGGAAGCTTTACTCGCATTTTCCTGCGAAAATTCCAATGCCTAGAAACCTATTATTTTCATCATTCCAGTTAATTATATTAACCATTTAGTAATCTAAAAAGCCACCACAGCTTTCACGAAAAGCATACTCAGCTTTCAGTATATGACTCATTGGCTCTTCAATCCCAAATTCCTATATTGGTTTATAATATCTCCATAATAATTGGTAATATCATTGGACTCCTTTTCATCTTAACCCACAAATACTCACTGAGTTCATTCTTTATCTCATTCTTTATCTCATTCTTTATCTCATTCTTTATCTCCTTCTTTATCTCATTCTTTATTTTACCCCGATCTAAGTTGTTATGCGTTACATATTTATCCATTTTACTATTCACTACCTGTCTCACCTCTGCCATTAATTGATCTATTAAATAGGTGATATCTGGGATAACTAAATCAAGCAATTCTCGCTATTACAAGCAAATACAATTTAATTCCTTCGCCTTTATTTGCGTCTATTTATAAGATCGTACGTCTTTATATATATAAACTATTCAGGAGGTATTTATGAAAACACTAATTATTGAATGGAAGCATCTTGATGTGGCTGGTGATACCTGCGACCGCTGCTATGACACAGGCGAAAACCTTAATCAGGAAATCAAAAGATTAAATAAGGTACTACAATCCAAGGAAATCAATGTGGAATTTATTGATACAAAGCTTGATGATAATCATATTGCACAATCAAATTTAATCCTCTTTAACGGAGTACCTATTGAAGAAATCTTAGATATCACAGTTTCAGAAAGTTATTGTGAATCCTGCACCGTTCTATTGGGAAAAGATATTTACTGTAGAGCAATCACATTTGAAGGCAATGAATATGATGAAATACCTGCAAAAGCCATCCGAAAAGCGGCTTATAAGGTATTAGATCTAAACAAAGAAAAAACAACACCTCCAGAAAATTCTGGATGTTGTAATTGCAGTGGATGTTGTTAACATCCATACAAGATGAATCAGCAAGATGATTCACTTGTATGAAATAGTCGTTATAAAAATAGCTGGATGGGTTATTTTAATTACCCATCCAGCTATTTTTACAGACCATGTATAAAAACAAAGATTATTAACAATGATTACAATCATTATTTTTCACTTTGTAATCAATTATATTGCCTCTATGATCCTTCTCTACGTAACAGCAATTTAGTATCATTTCTTTAAGCTTAGCTCTAGCTCTCTGAACTCTTGATTTTGCACCTGATTCTGATATACCTAAATGTAAGCCTAATTCCTTTTGAGTTAAATTCTCAAACTCTGTCAAAACAATAGCTTGCTTGTATTTTTCAGGAAGATATTGAATCATATTTTTTAAGCATTGCGCCATTTCATTATTTAATACTACTTCCTCCTGCTGATCACTATAGATATCCTCAGTTAAGTTTTCTAAACATAAATCATGTTTTTGCGTTCTATAAAAATCAAATATTGTATTTCGAGCAATTGTATATATCCATGAATGCGCTTTATCAACTTTTATCAAGTTATCAATATTATCATGTATTTTCAGAAAAATAATCTGTACTATATCTTCTGCGTCCTGATCATTATTAATACGTTTTTTGACAAAAGCTTTCATTGGTATACTAAACTCTTCCCAAATACTTTCAAAATTTGCATTCAACGATATATCACTCCTCAAAACCTTTTAACTATACTTTATATGATTTTCACAAATTCATCCACTCTTTTTTCAATATCATTACAAAGATTACGTGCTTTTTCTAATTTTTCTTCGTTTGTGCCGATAAATTCTTCTGGATTATCTAAACCATCCCAGTGCAATCTTATAACATTTCCTGGACATATCGGACAATCTCCTTCTGATTCACGATTACATACGGTTACTACATATTGATAGCTCCTACCCTCGTTATAATAATCAAAGACTCTGTTTATACTGTTGTTTGCGATATCATAACCTTTCTCTTTCATTACTTCAATAGCAATAGGATTTATTTCTTTCGTCTTGTAACCTGCGCTTTCTGCAATAAATTTATCTCCATACTTATGATTTAAAAAAGCTTCTGCAACTTGACTACGGAATGAATTATAAACACAAATAAATAGTACTCTCATTTTGCTATTTTCCATAATATCACCTTGTATAGCGCACATCTTTCTACTATACATATCCTTTCTTGTTCTAATCTAAAATTATTAAAATAGACTATTTTTCTTAATTAAATTATAGCACTTTACTTTAAATGAACTAACAATTTTATGTTATATATTTGTAAATTATATGTAAAATATGGAGGAAATCCAATTCATATTAATTTATTGGTGTATAGATATTCTAGTATAAAAATTCCAGTAAATAGAAGGCCTGTTGCATTACTACATGCTAGATAATAGAAATGAATTGAAAATCAGATGACAGCATTACCTAATTAAACAATTTCAATCTCTTTCCATGATTAGAATTTAGTACCAATTGAGTAAGTTATTAAACCATACCGGTATGATTTAATAACGACAGCTTATCTACTCCAGCTTTATTGATAATTTATGGAAGAAAATGAACAATATATGTTATATATTAAATTGATTACGCTTTCTTATATCTTTATAATTTTATTATCTTACTAAGATAAGGGAGGCATTTTATGAAATTAATAAAAAATATAAGTATTATGAAAAAGCTAGTGACCATGGTAAGTCCAGCAATTATTTTTCTGTTTCTATCTCCTGTTTTTATAGGAATTATGATGCATAATATCCGCACTACAACAAGAGAATCATATCATGATATTATCTATGAGAATTCTTATCTAATACAGAATACGGAACGCGATCTGTACCAGATGTTAAGTATTGAGAAGAGCCTAGTATGGGATACTGAAATTACCAAGGAGGATCGAAGCATCTTATTGAAGGATTTCAATACAAAGCTAAATACCTTGATTCAGACGGTAAATACTGTGGACATGAATCTTAAGAAGCATAAGGAATTAATGTATGAATTTAAGCATTCGACCACCGGTCAGACTTTATCCGAGTTATTCAAGGAATTTAATAAGAAATTACAGAATTGGATGTGGTCTTATAAACCAGAATCCGGATCCGGAGATTTCAAAGCCAGTATCGAGGCCTTCAATGACATTCGTACCGGATTTAACACGATGTATGAAATCCTCGACGAATATGCTGACTACACAGATTCATCGCTGAAACATTATACGGATCAGAAATTATTAGATATCAGCTTTATCATTCTAATTATCTTTACTTACACCTTGGTTATGGCTTTTATTATCGTCCGCTACCTACGTAATAACATGGCCATACTTTCCGATGAGATGAACCGACTGGCTCAGAATGATCTTACCTTCCTACCGCAGAACATGAAAGCAAAAGATGAGATAGGTAAATTATCCGCCTCCATGTCCAAAATGTTTTATTCCCTGAAGAATATCATCAGCAACCTGAAATCTTCCTCGGATGAATTGGCAAAATCTTCGAACATCATGAGAGGTAAATCACAGGAAATTACGAAAGCTATGAACGAGATAGCAGTAAGTATCTCAGAAATCGCTGAGGGAGCCACTGTGCAGTCAAGTGATACCGAACTTTTAATCAGCGAAATCAATCAACTGGGAGGTGCTGTTACTGATAATCTATCTGCAGCCGGGCTGCTGATAAACGTAAGCCAAGATATTACACAAGCCGGTCAGGAAGGTCTGATAACAGTGAATACACTCTCTGATGAGGCATTAAGCAATAAAAATTCCTTTACTAATATCTTTGATATCATTGAAACTACCTACGAGAATGCTGCTAAGATTGGTGAAGCCAGCAGCATGATCTCCTCTATTTCAGAGCAAACGAATCTTCTTGCACTTAATGCCGCCATCGAAGCAGCAAGAGCCGGTGAAGCGGGAAAAGGATTCTCAGTGGTTGCTGACGAGATCCGTAAACTATCCGATCAATCAGCAAAATCGACTAGGATGATTGAAACAATTCTAGAACAGGTGAAACATAATATAACCAACGCCCGTGAACAGAGTAACCTTGTGAAAGGTGCTGTAGAAACACAGTACATAGGAATTGAAGAAACGAAGAACAGATATTTATCCATCATTAATTCCCTTGACCAAATTAATGAAGCTATCGTCACACTGGACCGTGCCTGCTCCCGTATGAATCAGAGTAAAATAAATGTATCTGATATCAGCAGCAATCTGTCTGCAATCGCACAACAGTATGCGGCCAGCACAGAGGAAGCCTCCGCGACAACTCAGGAAATTCTCGCCGCTATGACAAGCATTAACAACGAGGTAGAAGAAGTTGATCATTTGGTAGTTGATAACAAACAGATCATTGATATGTTCCAGATAGAAGTTATAACTAATGCTACGTTTATAAAATAATGTAAAAATCATGTTGTGTTTTATTGTACAGACTTTATGAATGACCGTGCTGTTGGAAATTCTGCAGCAGCCCTTGGTTTTGTATAAGTGCTAATATAAACTTAGAAATAAGTATTATATTAGCACTTATTTTTTATATTAAGTAGGTTGAAACCGTGAAGGCTTTCAAGTAACTGATCAAGATGAATGTAATAAGGAAGGATGGAACCATTATATATTAACTCACCATTGGAAGTGGCTCATATGAACAATAGGCTTCCGTAATGATAAGATTGTTTCCCAAAGGATTGCTCCCTATGGCCTTTATCACTGGTACCACATGGTGGAATTTATACAGGAAGGAAAGATATCAAACTACTAAGCAAGCAGTATTCACAACTACATGCAGATGCGAACTGAAAGAGTACTCTCCCTGACAAGCATACTGTGTATATTATTATGTAAGGCATACAAAGGTATTGCTAGGTTGGAGATTTTATTATAAATAATAAAGGCAACCCTATAGGTCGTAAAATTTCAGGATTGACCTATCTCTTTCCTCTCAGCAGAAAAGACTCCAGCGCTTAGTTTAGTTCTAAGGCGGGAGTCTTTCTTATTATGTTCTATTACATATGTTTATATAATTTTAAATGTACAATTAGTCATAAAGATTTGGAGCGATATTATCATCTTTCATATTCTCAGAGGTATACCACTGACATCCTGTGTCTACACTCTCAACAGTTTTACCATTAGCAGCATCAAATGCAAGCTTAACAGTCATGTAACCGATGTTCATAGGATCCTGAGTTACAGCTCCAGCTAACTTCTTGGAAGCAACTGCACCCTTAATAACTACGCCGGCATCAAAGCCTACGCCAACTACGCCATCAGGACCAAGTTTATTTAAATTCTCATCCGCAATTACTAATGCTTCTGCGGAGTGTTGATTAGATCCATAGATACAAATGAATGCACTATCATTTAACATATTCTGAGCGTCAATTGTGGAAAGTTCCATGGTTACGGAAGCAGGAACAGCTACCTGGATTGTGATGTCAGCTCCGTCAGCTACATTTTCAAACTTTGCATGACCTTCTACTGATACTGTAAAACCAGCTGCTTCGATCTCTTTCTTCATTTCATCGATGAAGCCTTGACCACGGCTAATGATTGACTCAGCAGTAGCGTCCTGGCTGAGAACACCAATCTTAACACCCTTAGCGAGTTTACCCTGAATTAATTTGAAGGTCTCAGTAGCAGCAAGAATACCAGCCTGATAGTTATCTGTGGATGCATTAGCGTATACAGCACCTTCAGGAGCGTTTGCAACACCAGAGTCAAAACCGATAATCGGGATCTTAGTTGACTGAGCTGCTTTGATACCATCAAGGCAAGCCTCTGTATCAAGAGCTGCAAGTCCGATTGCAATCGGAGCCTGATTTACTGCGTTGTTTAACATCTGTACCTGATCAGCGATATCTGATTCTGTTGCAGGACCTTCCATCTTGAGCTCACAACCAACTTCATCAGCTGCTTTCTGAGCGCCTTGATATACTGCTTGCCAGTACTGGTGCTGAAATCCCTTGGAAACCAAATAAATTAATCCTGTCTTAGCTGCATCTGTACTAGTATCAGTACTTGTATCTGCTGTGGTATCCGTTGATGTAGATGAGCCTGTGTTGTTTGTTTCGCTTGTGCTTTCCTTGGAGCTACAACCTGTTAACATCGTTGCGATCATAGCAGTTGCAAGGATTACGCTTAAAAACTTTCTTTTCATTGTTATTCCTCCCTAAATTCATTATATAGTATATCAAATAACCTTTGTTTCCTTCGGTTATGATAACTCAACCTTTTTTCCAAGAACTTTTTTTTCTTTTACAACCTTCGTCTTTTTTGCTTGCTTATTATAAACATCCATGAATACCGCAACCACAAGTACGATACCTGTGATCAGCTGCTGCCAATAGTTCATAAGACCGATGAATGGAAGACCTGTTTTAAGCACTGCCATGATATATACACCGATGATAGTTCCGGCGATGGTTGCAACACCTCCTGACATAGAGGTTCCACCGATTACTACACTGGCAATTGCATCTAACTCGAAGCCTGCACCACCGCCAGGAAGCATTGTGGAATAGATAGCTGCATAAGCAAGTCCAGCGATACCTGCAAAGGTACCTGAGAATACATATGCCAATAACTGATACTTATCTACATTTACACCGGATAATCTAGCCGCTTCCTTATTGGAACCGAGTGCAAGAATATAACGACCGGTACGCATCTTATTTAGAATGGTAGACATCACGATTGCTAATACAATCAGTAATATAAAGCCAGTTGGGATCAAATGCTGAATTCCGTTGGCATCCGTATAATTGATCTTAAAGATGTAACGATACCAGCCACCTTCCTGTCCTATCTGTGGCCAGGACACAGCCTGAGCCTTCGTCGCAATGGATCCGATACCTTTTGAAACCAACATGCTCGCCAGCGTTGCCACAAATGGCGGTAATCCCATTTTAGTAACCATAAATCCGTTCATAATACCGAATAAGGTACCGATCAAAATACTAATCACAAGACATATTGCAATCGGAACACCAGCATTCATGAATAAAGTACCGGAGATCAAGGAAGAGCATACAAGTACTGTTCCGATCGAAAGATCGATACCGCCGGTTGTAATTGCAAAACATACACCGATCGCCATGAAGCCGATATAATAAGAAGCATCCAGAATGCTGATAAAGGTTGTATATTTACGGAATGACGGACTTGCAAGGCAGAAAAATGCGAATATTACGATGAGCGCTAGGAGCGCAATTAGTCGTTGCGTACCGATTGCTTTAATAATCGGATTTCTTTTAAGTTTTTCCATTTTTTTATTTTCCTCCATTATCATTAACTAATGTTGCAGCGTACATAATCTTCTCCTGGCTCGCTTCTTCAATCGATAACTCCCCAGTTTTTCTTCCTTCACTCATTATTACGATACGATCGCTCATACGAAGGACTTCTGAAAGTTCGGAAGAGATCATAATAATTGCTTTGCCCATCGCTGCAAGTTCATTCATTAGATGATAGATTTCACTCTTAGCACCAACATCGATACCCTTGGTTGGTTCATCGAAAATCAAGATATCACAGTTTCGAGCTAGCCATTTCGCGATTACCACCTTTTGTTGATTACCCCCGGATAGATTCTTCACATAGGCATTAAGGCTTGGTGTCTTGGTTTTTAATTCCTCTACATATTTCTTAGTTATCTGAGCTTCCTTCTTATGATCAATGAAGATTCCCTTAACATAGTTCTCAAGTGATGCCATTGTGGTATTCTCTGCTATGGTCTTTTCTTGAATGATTCCGTATCTCTTCCGGTCCTCGGACAAATAACCGATACCGTACTTAACAGCATCCATCGGAGATTTAATCGACACTTTCTTTCCATTTACAAAGATTTCACCGCTGTCGTATGGATCGGCTCCAAAGATCGCACGAACTGTCTCAGTTCTTCCTGCCCCCATTAGACCTGCAAAACCAAGAATCTCACCCTTATATAATTTGAAGCTAATGTCCTTAACCATCTTACCGGCAATTAATTTCTTAACCTCAAGAACGACTGGAGCATCCTTAGGGACATTACTCTTTTGCTTCGGTTCCTCATAGATAACACGACCAACCATCATATTGATGATATCTTGTTTCGTACAGTCATCCGAGAACTTGGTTCCTACATACTCTCCATCTCGCATTACCGTCAGACGGTCAGTGATCACTTTAATTTCATCCATTCTATGAGTGATATAGATAATACCCATATTCTTAGCTTTCAGATCACGAATGATTGCGAAGAGCTTATCAATTTCAGAAACGGTCAGTGCTGCTGTCGGCTCATCGAAGATAATGATCTTTGCATCTCTTGATATCGCCTTAGCGATTTCACACATCTGCTGTTTACCCACTGTAAGATTACCCATGTTCTCTGCCGGATCTATTTCGATATTCAGAAGTTTAAATAGCTTTGCAGCCTCCTCATTCATCTTTTTATCATTGATCATTTTGCCATTCATCATCTCACGCCCGATGTAGATATTCTGAGCCACTGTCAAATGATTGATAAGATTTAGCTCCTGATGTACGATGGAGATACCAACCTCCTGCGCATGTTTGGGTCCGGTAAAATTAATCTCCCCATCTTCATAGATAATTGTTCCGCTATCCTTTGCATAAATACCCGTAATTATTTTCATCAGGGTAGATTTACCGGCACCGTTCTCACCAAGTAAGGCATGTACCTCACCTTTTCTCAGTTCAAAGCTTACCTTTTTCAAGGCATGTACTCCAGGAAATGTTTTGTCAATTTCTTTGGCTTGAAGAATTACATCCCCCACTTTTTCACCTTCCGTTCTATCATTCTTTTTGCTTATACCATCAAGGTCCATCATGTCAGCTATTTTCGCTTCAGTGATTATAGATTTATTATAAGAATCTTTCCTCCATTTTTGAATTCATTAACTTCCACCAAAAAGTTATTATTTTACTTCCCTGCAAAAAAAACAGCCCGTCGTTAGCCGACAGGCTGTAAAAAGAGGAATATTTTATTTACCATAGAACGGAAACAATACTTCCTGATTCTCTACATCATACATGTTATCCTTGGTAATCAATATAGATCCGGAGTCTATACTGATACCGCTATTTTTGGATCTGATACAATTTACCGTAGTTTCTATTCCGAGATACCCCATACTATAGGCTCTCTGTACAACGATTACTGAGAATACCCCCTCCTCTAAGAGTTTAATCTCTTCGATGGAGCTGTCAAACCCAATCAGGGTTAATTTCCCTTCAAGACCCAGATCCTTAACCGCCCTGGCTGCGCCAATCGCAGAATATTCATTCAGACAGGCAAGATAATTGATATCGTATTTCTTAAGAATTTTTACCGCTTCCTTGTAAGCGATATCATAATCCGAATTGCTGTAGCCCACATCGACAATTTGTGATGCCTTATTACCAAGTGCCTGCCTAAGGCCCTCTTCACGCTGCGTGGCAGTCGAGGAACCTTTCATATGAGATATAATCGCAATCTTTGAAGTATTTACTATCGTATTGTTAATAAACTCTCCCATCTTACGTCCCGCTTCGTAGTTATCAGTAGCGACGATTGCATCCTGCAGCTGCTCCGAGGTGATCGAATCGATGTATACGAGTTTAATACCAGCCTCCTTCACCTTTCTTAATGCAGGAAGATTCTCATCACTAGAGATTGGTGATACGCAGATAGCATCTGGTTTTTTCTTAATTGCCTCCAGAATTATTCTGTTTTGTACCTCGATATCAGCCTCTTTTTCCGGTGCCATTACCTTCAGATTTACTCCATTTTCCGTCGCAGCTGTCTCTGCTCCTGCAATCACGGAGGACCAGAAATCAGAACCTTTCATTTCCTTGGGGATATAGATGATATTCAAACTAGTTTGTGAAGAGTTCAGATAGACCTGGTAACCACCTTTTCCGATTGCCAGTAGAAATAATATTGAAATTAATATCACAAATATAACTTTTCTTTTCATAATTCACTCCATCCCCGTACATCCACCTATCAATCATATAATTTATGATTTCTCCCAATTTATCATATACACTCCTGGTTTGGTATGGTGATATTAACGGTGGTGCCTTCCCCCTCTTTACTTTCGTATTGCAATCCGTAATTCTTACCATAATATAACTGAAGTCGGTTATGCACATTCTGAACTCCGACGCGTTTTGATTCATCCTTTCTCTTAGCGACAAGAATGTTTCGCAAGGTCTCCTCATCCATGCCCGATCCATTATCAATAACCTGAATGATCACGTCATTCCCCAAGATCCTTCCGGTGATTCTTATCAAACCTCTATTCTCCTTGTATTTAATTCCATGATAAATAGCATTTTCCACAATGGGCTGTAGTACCATCTTCACAATTGGAACCTTAAGAATATTCTCATCAACAACGATCTCGTATTCCATTTTATCCTGATAACGCATCTTCTGTATGGTCAGATACTCCTTTACATAATCTATCTCACACTCCAATGTGACAAGCTCATCCTCGTTACTGATACTCTTACGAAGAAGCTTGGACAAAGCCGAAGTCATTCGGATAACCTCCTCATTCTTACTGCCCTCCGCCATCCAAATGATAGAGTCCAGTGTATTATAAAGGAAGTGCGGATTAATCTGTGCCTGCAATGCCCTTAACTCACTTTTACGCTTCGCCTCCTGCTCAGCTATGTTATTTTCAATCAGCTGTCTGATTTTGTAGATCATGATTTTAAAGGAATTATGAAGGCCTCCTATTTCATTCATATATTCATCCGTTGTGCCTATTTGGATGTCAAAATTACCAGTTTCCACCTGTTTCATCGATTTACGCAATGCCATGATGGGTTTCGTTAACGCATTGGAGAATATTACGGCCAGGACAGTGGCAAAGAACAACAAAACTACTGTCAGAAGAACATACATTAATTTCATCTGATCCATCTGTTCCATGATATCACTCTTATAGGTTACTCCGACTACGGTCCAGCCGGTTTTCTTTGACTTAGCGGTAAAGTAGATCTTCTCTCCATCCAGAGTAAGATAGTTACTACCCTTATTTGCAAGAATCTCATTGATATTCTCCCTGAGCACTCCACTATAGATCAGTTGCTGCTTAGGATGATAGATGATATCACCGTTGTTATCAATAATAAATACATATCCCCGGCGGTCAAGATCAATGCTGTCACAAAGGTTACTGATCGAACTGTAATTCAGATCGATGAAGAAGACACCCTCTATCTTACCGGTTGCTGCATTCGTGATACCATTGCTGAGTGTAACTACCCATTGGTAATCGTCCTGTACGATGTTCTGTACGTGGGAAGTGGTAAGAACAGATTCGCCATTCATCGCTCTTAGATACCAGTCCGTCGTCGTATAATCCATATAGGAATTAATCTTCACCATTCGGTTATTAATCAGATAAGTTCCGTTTTTCCCGAGTATTCCGATATTGTGAATATCCTCTCTGGTTTCCCGCAGCACGTTAAACTGAGCACTAACATTCCTGATACAGGCGTCCCTCTGCTTTTTCAGTTTCTCCTCTTTTTCATCGGCAAAGAGGATATATTTTACGTTATCACTGTTAATCTCCAGCTGGGCTACATTCTCCATATACGAAATGTAGGAGTTGATACTGGAGTTAATCTGTTCATTTAACTGAGTCACATAATCCGTAACCGTAGAGAAGACCATCTTCTCCCCCTGATTATAGGCTATCGTTGCAAAAATTAATACGATAAACACGATCAGTGCAGTGAATACCATAACAATTGTGGTACGGATACTTTTAAATTTCAATATCTTCTTTATCGTATCATCTCCTTATTTTCTGTTCTTTGCGTATTCGGAAGGTGTCATCCCCGTTGTCTTCTTAAATATCATGCTGAAATAATGGGCGTCATTATATCCGACTCTATCCGCAATCTCATAAGTCTTTAAATCCGTGACATCCATCATTTTCTTTGCTTTATCAATCCTGATTCTGGTTAGAGCCTCAACAAAAGTCTCTCCGGTATAATTCTTAAAATTAATACTGAAGTAACTGATACTAACACCCAGATAGCTACAGACTATATTTAGAGAAATATTCGAGTCTGCATAATTTTTCTCAATATAATCCATGGCCAGTATGATCAATTTTCGGCTTTCACCGTCCTTATTACCGCAGATTTTATTCATCAACTCTGTGCACAAGGATTTAAAATCATATTCCAGTTCACTTAAATATCTGCTATCCATTAATTTTCTAAGTACTATTCTTTCTTCTGTATAACCGGGCTCACGATCCACGTCCGCTCCCCTGAGCTCAAATACGATGGAAAGGAAGATATTCTGCGCATATAAAATGATATCCTTCCTCAAATTGCATTTACTCTTAATCTCCTGAAAGAGTTCGGTAACAGAACGCTCGAGCTCCTGCTTCTGATTCAGTTTTATCTGAAGTGTTAATCGATCGCTCCAGTCTTCAACAGAGATAGGTTCATTCATTGGTACGTATTTTTTCAAATCCCGGCCATAGATAAAATCATTTTTACCGGATATAAATTTGTACTCAGAGGCCTCTTTGGCATTCCGATAGGAATCCCACCAGGAATATGGTGTATTCACCGTAATACCCACACTGAAGCTCACCTTTATCTTCACAAAATCCCAGAGGCTCTTCAGAATACGATGACAGGTCTCATCAACTTGTCTCTCAAGCTCCTGCTCGCAATCCGCCGCAAAAAGTAACGCCATTCGGTGTTCCGACAGCTGAACAGCTATTCCGGCATGTACTTCCTCCATTATCTCACTGATGATATTCGTAGTAGTAAAACGAATTAAATCATCTTCGGAATCCGGATAAATCAGGCAGAACTCCTGAGCATCCTCAACATAAACCAGAATTACCGTATAAAAATCTCCATAAAGGTTTATATTTAATCCATTCATTTTATCATATATGTCTCGTCCCTGGTAGCGCTCTTCGATAATTCGGCGTAAAAATCTTTCCCGTAGTACGGGGATGTTCTTATGGTACTCCAATTGCATTTTTCCAAGGTGAGCCTTATTGCCGGCCTCTTCCTCAAGACTTATTCTTACTCTTTTTAAAACCTCTTTAAGTTCCAGCGAAGTGATCGGTTTCAGGATATATTCTTTCACATGGTAGGCAAGTGCATGTCTTGCATATTCGAATTCATCATGACCACTCAAAATCACGACCTTCGTATCAGGAAAATTCTGATGGATGTAGTTCGCAAGCTCCAGCCCGTCCATATATGGCATACAGATATCCGTAATTACAAGATCCGGCTGCATATGTTTCATCTGTTCAATGGCTTCCTGTCCGTTTTCCGCAGTCCCAATCAGGCAAAAGCCCTGTTCCTCCCATGGAATATTCATGCTAATAGCTTCTCTTGTTAGGATTTCATCATCTACCAGCAATACTTTGAACATAATTTTCTCCTCTTTCCTTAATCATTCCTACTTTACTTCTTACAAGCTGAGGTATAGTTAAGACGTCCCTTATTATTATAACGAACTAATCCAACAAATAATATAAAATATTTTACATAAAAGGTATATTATTTTGTTTTAAAAGCAAGAACATCGCTTGTGAAACTATCGCACTGGCGCGATCTACCGCAGATTTATTAGGAGTTCAACTTCAGAGTACAGCATTGACAGAAACTATGACTTCCAAAGAAGCGATGCAACTTTTCTGTATATGGCACAAAGTTCCATACCGAGGTGATCTGCTTGCAACTCGTGGCAGAGAAACTTAGCTATACCATTTCCACATTAAGGGACAGATTCATATAACAAAGGCACCCTACCATTTTTTGATAGGGTGCCTAACTATTCCTTCACTATTATTAATACTGTCTAATTAAAACGAACTGTTGATATACCAACTAATTCTTCTGGTTTAAAACTGCCTGTGCTGCGCATCTAATTCATAAAATACATTTGGATTCCTACCATTAAGATTAGCTATAACAACAATCCATCACCAGAAGTAATGTCTTTCTCAAACAACATGCAGTTCATGTGATTCTGATCCAGATTTCTGGCTTTATCCAGGTACTTTCTTGCTTCCTCAAACCTACCAAGGCCGATATTACCAAGCCCAATTAGGAAATAGCAATGGACCTTATTTCTTAACTCCAAAGTATCCTCAAAGATTAGGAAGTCCGGTAAAGACACTGCAAAATATTCAATTTGAACTTTATCAAAAATATGTCTTTCACCATAGTCGAGTAACTTATAAAACTTAGAAACTGCCTCCGATTTATTGCCTAATCTCAGATGCGCAAGTCCTTGATATAAAATCATATCCGCTGGTTGATCATTGTAATACATCATTCCTGCTGGTTCATCTGCACCTAAGGTGGCTTTCCTAAAGAATTCTTCAGCCTTCTTCCTATCTCCTGTTCTTTCACAAACAAGACCCAAATAGTAATAAGCATGATTATCCTTAGTACCTTCTAACTTACCTTCACCTAAATTATCAGGATAAACAAGAATTCTCTCTAGATAGTATTTTGCTAGACTATAATTTTCTGCTTTCATTTCAATCTTGGCTAATTCAAGGAGTGCTGTTGAATACTGAGTGGTGATCTTACCTTCTCCACCTTCCCAAGGATGAAATATCCGTTTACTTATGTACTCATATGCATCTTTGTACTTACCAGTCATATTGAGTAATGTTACATATTCCACGCATACATCATCTCGCTTTGCAAAGGTCTCTGGGTACTGATCATACTTTCGCAATCTTTCTTCAGCAGACATACCGAGTTTCTTATAAAGTTGGTCTAATTCAAGGAAAATTCTTGCATCCGTTGTATCCAGTGCAAAAGCTTTTTCCATTGCGTCTTTCGCTTTTTGAGGTTCTCCACATTTATTATAATAAATTAATGAAAGGTTACGTAACACGGTTGGGAAAGCACTGTCAAGTTTCTCTGATCTTTCCCATAAAACCTTGACAATATCATATTGTAACTTGTCATAATATAAATTACCAAGATAGTAATAAGCTTTCGCACCTTTAGGATTACATTCATTTGCATATTGTAAAACCAGAATATCCTCTATTTTATTCGGAAATGTGTAATCTGGTATCCTGCCTTCTGCCTCCTTGATCGCAGCATGAGCCTCCGTTTCCTCTCTCATAAGTCCTAGGTAGTATCCTTCATAATACTTTAACATTGGTTTACTTTCACTACATTGCTTTAAGATCAAAATAGCTTCTCTATAAAAGCCTGCCTCTGCATAGTCCCTTGCTGTCTGAAGATAGTTCTCATCAAAACCTCTCATCAGATTATTCATAGCCACTAATACTTCCTGTTTTCCAGTTAGCTGATATCTTTCAAACCATGAAACATAATCAAAGGGATCCGATTCCAAATTCTCCTCAATCCATTTTTCTGCTAATTCGAATTTATTTAATTTACGTAATACTGCTGCCTTCATACCCCTTGCTTTTATATTCTGCGAATTTTTCACAAGGGCTTTATTTAAGAAATCAAGTGCACTTTGATATTCTCCTAGCTTTGCGGTTAAAACTCCTAGATAATAGAATGACATTTCTTGTTGTTCATTTGTCCATGTTGCTTTATAGAATGCATCAAAAGCCTCTTTATCCTGTTTCAGATACATTAAGGTAAGTCCAAGATAGTAATACGCCTCACTATTATAAGGATTGGGATTTTTCCAGGTCAGTCTCACTATCGCTTTTCTAAAATAGGACTCTGCCTTTGTAAAATCACCTCTTCTAAGCAATAGAGCTCCATATGCTGTATTAATACGACTATCCCCTGCATCTCTTTTTAATCCTTCCAAATAATATGGATCAGGTAAATAGGTAGCATGACGATACTGCTCAATGTGTAGGCCTGTGAAATATAATTCTTCATTTGTCATGATTTCTTCGGGGTTTTTAGCTGCGCGCGCTGGTTCAGGCAGTTGTTCATTTTTTTTCTCTTCTTGCTCGAAAGCTACCAATACTTGATCATTATGTTGTACCGTAATACTAATATCCGTATCTTTCGCTTCTGGAAGTTTAATTACTTTATGATAGATATCTACCGGTGAGATTTTTGCAATTTCTTCTGAGATCAATTTATTTCTATACTTTATAATTATCTTGGCATTATCATACAATCCCGTTGCATATACACCCACGTTAACATTGTCACCTTCTACTTCAATATTGACAGCAGCTTTGGTAGTCGCATTTTTTACATAACCAATTGATTTATATGGCATAAAATATTGTGTAAACTTCTTCTCTTCAAAGGGCTTCAGCCAGGTAAAATCCGGTTGATTATCGGTAAAAACTCCAGTCATCAATTCGATATACGGTCCATCTTCATCTGTCAAATTACGATCCCATGCTTTACCAAAATCTCCGTTGCCCCAGGTCCATTGTTTTTTACCCGGTGATATATGGTGATCAGCAACATGGAGAATACCCGCTTTTTTACCATAATCGTATCCCCCGACAAAATCATATTCTGATTTAGCTGCCATATAAGAGGTAGGCACAGGAATGTTTTTGTATCTGGAAATATCCACCCCTTCGCCATAATCATGTTTATAATAAATGCCTGTTGCGATTGGGAATTTGGATACATCCCTCTTTCCATGATCCATAACTGCATGTACATCAGGTGGAAATACAGACTGAGTATCATCATTTACTGCAATAGCTGGGTTCGCCCACCACAAAAAGGATTGTGGCATCGCAGTTCGGTTATATAACTGCCCGTTGATTTCAATATAAGCCTTATCTGGATAAATCCTAAATTCAACGATCCCCTTTGTTCCATTGATTCTATCAACATCATTTACCATTACGGACTTACTGTTATCATCGTACTCCTTCAACTTATAATCAACCGGTAAAAAAGTAGTTGGTCTGTGATGCTGAGGCCAATTAAATTCTATACCGCCGGAAATCCAAGGTCCTGTCAGTCCGACTAAAGCAGGCTTTATGACTTTGTTATAATATACAAAATCATAATCGTTGGTTTTATCATATGCTCTTTGGATACGGCCACCAAGCTCTGGTAGTACCATTACCTTTAAATATTGATTTTCAAGAAAGACTGCTTTGTATTCCTTATCTATTTTAGTATCACTGATTTTCTCGATGGTCGGATATGGATATACCTTTCCTGTACTACCCTGATATACTCTTTTATCGATAAACATCGGGTTCTTCTCCGGCTCCCCTATTTCATAGGTCGGAATTATAATTCTTTCTTCCCATACTTTTACTTGTTCCATAATTACTCCTTTTCTGCCTACTTGGTACTTATTCCTATTTAAGATTCATTACAATCGTCTAATTTTTATATTTTAAAACTTTTCACAAAACTTTTCTTTTTCTATTACATCCTTAATTTATCATACTATTTAATTAATTTCATTCTTATAACTTGCCATAAAATTTTGATTTCTTGCTCTTTTAATTTTTTTTTTTAATGATATAATTAATTGAGCTATAACTTAAAAAGAGAGGAGCTAACATCTATATGAAATCCCATGAACCCGGTGTCCAAGATCAATCTGTCATATATTTTCATACACCTAGTCTTCAAGCACAGAGAATGTTCTTTTATCCCATTTGCTTGGGACATTTTTATTATGAACCGGAATACCACCTGATCCGCAATTCCTATGACAGTTTTTTGCTGATGTACCTAATCCATGGCGAATGCACCGTTGTATGCAATGAACAACAGTACACTGCCACCAATGAACAGCTGGTTTTCCTTGATTGCTACCAAACACATGAATACTACTCCAAAAAAGGATGGGAATGCTTATGGATTCATTTTGATGGTCTGTTGGCACGAGAGTATTTTAATACAATAACCAACTCCAAAGGGCCGGTTATCCGTATCCAAAATCCATATATTGTTGAAAAAAATATGAAGAAGGTACTTGATAATTGCATTCAAAATCAAATTATTAAGGAAGTATTGATTTCTGACTATATTACTAATATTCTTACTGAATTATTAATTTCCATCACCGAAAACAATCCCGTGTCTGATCATTCCTACGTAATTGACGAAATAACTACTTATATCAATGAGCATCCAGGAGAAGAATTAAGCTTAAATCGTCTGGCATCTCTTGCCAATTTAAGTCCTTTTTATTTTGCTAGGACCTTTAAAAAGATAACTGGAAATACACCGCATGAATATGTATTAACTTCTCGAATTAATTCAGCAAAATTTTATTTAAAAACCACGCATTTATCAGTTGAAGAAATCGGTTTTTCTCATGGGTTTTCTTCCTCCAGCGCCTTTTGTACAGCCTTTCGTAAGAATCTGGGTATTACACCTTTAAAATTTCGCGACAGTCCCCCTGATTAATCTTCAACTAAATGATAATGATATACAACGATCAGCTCCATTACGCATAAAATTTATTTTGAATATAACCAATAAAAAAGAAAGGAAAATATAATCCAATCGCCTATAAATTAGGATAATCGGATTATACTAGCCAATATGAATATTAATAAAAACTATTTAGGATCCATAAATGGGTCTGATGTATTTCAATATACCCTTGCTAATGATTTAAATACTAAGGTTCAAATACTAACACTTGGTGCTTCAATTCAAAGCATAGTGCTTCCTTTTTCAGATGGAACAGATAAAAACGTAATATTGTCCTATGACAACTGGGAAACATATCAGAATAATCCGCTTTATCTAGGTGCAACTTTGGCTCCAAATGCCGGTCGCATCGAAGGAGCTGTGTTACCTGTATACGAAAAAACTTATACCCTTTCTCAAAATGAAGGCAATCACAATGCACATGGTGGATTTCATAATGCTTCCTTGCAAAATTGGGACGAGGTATCCACCTACTGCAATTCTGCTAGTTGCAGCGTTACCTTGACTATCAAGCTATCAGATGGGCTAGACGGATATCCCGGTGAACGTTGTATTCAGACCTGCTATTCCTTAACAAATGACAACTCACTTAAAATACATTATCACGCTATAACAGATAAGGCTACCTACCTCAACATCTCAAATCATTCCTACTTTAATCTCTCCGGTGATTTTAACCGTTCCGGCTTGGAGCAACAAATTAAAGTAGACGCCTCTCAGTTCGTCGCAAATAATTATGAACATATTCCTGATTCCATTGTTAGCTGCTCCGATTCACCCTTTGATTTTAGCACTTACACTTCACTCAAGAACAATATTGCCTTATATCCCAACCATGAGCAATTATCCATTGCACACGGGTATAATAATGCATTTATTTTTGATAATAAAAACAACCAGGTAAAGAAGACGCTCAACTTAAGGGATAGCTCTTCTAACTATATCATGGAGCTTTATACAGATGCACCTGGTATTGTACTGTATTCGGGAGGCTATATCGGTGATCAATGGAGTTTAGCCGGTGGTTTTAATTCGTCTGATTCCTGTGCAATTGCCTTGGAAGCCCAGGACATACCCAATTCCCCTAATTTCTTGCCTGAACAATGCTGTTATACCACTCCAGATTGCCCCTTTGATCGAACCATAATATTTAAATTTATTTCTTACTAATTAAGTCAAGGGAAAGGTTAACTCTCAAATACCATTTCAAAAAAATTACCAGAATAAAAAGTTAGTCTTTCACTAACTTCTTACTCTGGCAATTTGCTGAGAGTTATATCTATACCTTTTCTTGCAATGTATTATTTAGAATAACAGGACAAACCTTTTCTTCCTCCATGTATTTGTAAATTTATACTGTAAACTTTTGTACTTCCTGAACAAGATACTCCGAATTTCTATTTAGATTACTTGCCCAATGATTAAGCGTTTCTACTGATACCAATTGGTTTCCCGAAATCTGATTTACAACATTGGTAGAAGCTACTATTTCCTGTAACACTGCGGATATATTTTCTATTGCTCCTAATGTGCTAACCCTTGAATCTTCAATACTACTAACATTTTCTATGGTATTTTGTAAATGTATCATAAGATTATCTACACTCTCATTAATAATTAAATAAGAAGTCGTGGTATTTTCAACTGCTCTATCTTGCAAATGCATAACATCTTCCACTTTTTTTGCTGTAACAACAGCATTCTTAGTATTTTCCTGAATACTTTTAATAATATGCTTGATATCATTTACCGATTTTCTTGTTTGATCTGCAAGACTTCTTATCTCACCAGCAACAACTGCAAAACCCTTTCCTACTTCTCCCGCCCTTGCTGCCTCTATTGATGCGTTTAATGAAAGTAAGTTCGTCTGATTCGAAATTTCATTTATAACATTAATGATAGAATCGATTGTCTTTGATTTTTCCGCAAGACTTTCGATCTCCTTAACAATAATCGTGGTAATCTCCTTCGTAGATTTAGTCTGTTCATTTAGATTACTCGTTGCTATTGTTCCTTTGTTAATACTTGTTTTAGTCGTTTCAGTAATCCTTTCAATTTTACTTGTATTGTCACCCAACAACGTTATTTTACTTGATAAGTTATCCATTTGCATCAAACATTCTTCTGCATCCTTTGCCTGTTGAATGATTCCTTTTTCGATTTCATTCATCGCGTAAGAGATATCACCTGTTGTTTTAACAAAGTCTTCCGAAGTTATTGCCACATTATCCGATGTCTTAGATACATCCCCACTTAAAATTTTTACATTACTTATTAGATTTTTCATATTGGTGAATGTGTTATTTAATTCATCTATTAATATCAAAAATTCGTCATGGCGTTTTGTACTAATATTAATAGTCAAATCTCCTTCTGATGCTTTTTTCAATTTTGTAATTATGTATTTGATTGTCTTCCCAATACCGTTTGATATAATAGCACCTGTCATGACCGCAATAATACAAGCAATAAGTACGATAAAAACAGTTATCTTTAGAATACTGTCAGCCTGACTTAGTATCGTACTATTCGGTATCAGAGAGCATATCATTGCGCCTGTTTCTCCGACTTTTGAGTATATAAACAAATAACGTTCGCCTTTATAATCTACGTAATCAGCATTATCTGACTGTTCCGAGTCTATAGCGTCTTGATAAAAATCCTGACCTACAAAGGTTAGGTCCAAATCACTTGAGACATCTCCGGGTAATATTTCCTTCCCATCAGCAGTTACCAATCTAATAATTCCTGTTTTCTCAAACTCCGTATCTTTTAGAATATTCCTTACTGCCTCATCATCAATATCAATAACAATCAGTGAGTCCGATCCCATAACAGTCCCGATCAGACGCAATGCATAATTCTGAGGTCCAACTCCTAGTTTCTCATCCAAATAGGTGTTACTTCCTAACCAGGCAATACTGTTTGTTTTATTAACGATTTGACCTATATCTGTTTTAAGGAACTCCGATACGGAACCATCTTCTACCGAAGAAGCAGTAGTAATACTTTCAACCTCATCCGATAAGAATGAAATTCCAGAAATAAAATCTTCAGTAGCTTCCTTCGTAATAATTGAATTTTTGATATCTTTATTATTAGTACTATATAAAAATAAGTCGTCTTTATATGCACCTTGAAAATACATCTTAATATTTTCATCAACTCGATATTGAGTAGAAAGAGATACAACAGAATTCAAACCTAATTGAAGATATTTACTTGTCATATGAATCGCCTGTTTAGTGGAATGTTCATAACTATCTCGTATTCCTTCTGCCGCTTTATTATATGAAACTATTCCCAGAATAATAATAAATACAATTGGAACCAAAAAAGATAAAATTAATTTAGTACGTATCGTATTGATATTTAAAATTGTAACTATTCCTCGTATAGCATTTATCAATCTGCTTGTTATCGAGCTGCTCTCGTTGTTGTATTTCACTTGATACTTTTCTCTTATTTTCATTATATTTAATATCTCCATAAGTTGGTATGATAGGATGAAATATAATGCCCGGGGTATAATGATACACCACTATCTGTACTGTTTTTAATAAATATCACCCCGTAAGGAACTTGATAGTCATTCAAGCGTTAATGCGATGTTACGGATATGAGACATGGTACCGTTTGGATTAAACAAACGTATCCTATTCTTGCCTTCTCGCAGTTTAATCAAAACTTCCTTGCCTTCATAGTTATCCCAAACAGGAAAGAACCATCCGCTGGTGCTATGCAAGTAAGTCTCGACCAACGTATCTCCATTAGCTTCAATCTTGATGTCACGGCTGTCTCCTCCGCAATAGCCGATGTTCAGGATATAGTCGCCCTCTTGTGAAAGACATATGTCTTCGAATATCATTTCGGCATCGTATCCAAGGCCAACCGCTTCATATTCACCTGTAGCGGCAGTGATCAGCTCTGCTCCGTTTGTCAAAACCGCCATTTCGGCACCTAGTGTAATGGTATCCGCAGGGTTGTTATCAATCAAGCAGAATTTATGGACCGCAGGCACAAACCCAGATACACGGTTGATCATCAGCTTATTTTCACCTTTGTTCAGCAAAACAGTCAGTTCATGAGTGATAAACACTTTGTTGGATTTGCTGGCCGGCATATTTGCTTGCGCAGTGGTGATGCCATTCGACACTGCAAGCGCCCATGCTTCCGCCGCTGTATAGAAAAGGCGCAAAGTATAACGTTTTGTCTCTGGCACGTTGCAAACAATCTCTGCCCCTCCTACAAGTTGTAGTCCTTTTAATTCTTGATTCCAATGGACAATCTCGCTTCCCTTTAAAGGTTTTGCTTCTGACGCCAGAAGGTTAATACCTTCTGTCATATAACCAGAACATACTCCGTTTGTAGGCTCTTCGATTGTCTTTGCAATATAAATGCCCGCCCCACCCGCTTTTAACAGATTTAGTATGATCACAGTGTCTTTTGTGACCGTTATTTTTTTTATTTCAATCATTTCTCCTTTATCGTCATCTTCATAGATTTCTGCTTCAAAACTACCTTCCGGAAGGAAATTCATTTTTAGCTCAATGGTCTGCTTTGGTGCCGAAATCACACCGATCAGCCATTCGTTAGCTTTTTTCCTCATGATTGCTGCATGATTGCCTGGGAAACCGGAAAGAACTTTGACACTATCATATTCTGGAAATGTGCGGCGTAAAAATCTCGTGCCGTTCCATGCTTCCATATAAAAAATTGACATAGAATAATGAGTGACGCCAGAATAAAATACAACCGGTAAGGCAAGCTGATGACAACATGTCGTGTTTCGGTTTGTATTGGACAAGCCTATCGGCGTATAATCCATCGGGCCTGCAACGTTTCTGGTAAAAGGTACGGTGCAGTTGTGTTCTGCGTTTGGCATATCGCTCCACTTGTAATGCTCAAGCCCCATGATGCCTTCTGCGGTTAAGAAATTCGGCCAAGTTCGACCTTCACCCATGGGTTTAGTAGAGCCATGGAAGTTGATCATCAGCTTATTCTTAATCATAAGGTCTGCAATCATGTTATATTGCCACATGGTATGGCAGGAATCGTTTTCAAAGAAGTCCACTTTTAATCCGTCGACACCCCAGCCTGACCAGAGAGAAATAAGTTTTTCGGCTTTTTCCACCGTATCAATGCGATGCATACCCGTCCAGATATGAATTTGCACATTCTTTTTGTGAGCATAATCGCAAATGTTTTTTACCCAACTTGCATCCCAACCGCAATCCAGCGTGACTGCTTCAAAACCCATTGCCGCAGCGTAGTCCACATATTTTTTTGATTCAGAATAAAGCTGTGCACTATTTTCATATTCCCACCATGCCCACAATGCACGCCCGGGTTTGATCCATGATTCATCCTCAATAATAGAAGGAGGATTGAGGTTATAATTGAGTGTATTGTTAACCATGGCATCAAGGCTGTCTTCCGCCACAATCATTCTCCATGGAGATTGAAAAGGCAAGTTTGAGTTGATTGGTTGCCCTTTTTCTTCCGGTGCAAAGGCAATGGTCAGGGTTCGGTCTTCTGAGCCACAAAGATGGCATGAACAGTAACTGCCGTTTGTGTTAATCACATTGGCTTCGTTCACCATGAGCCATCTGTCGGTTTTTTGATCATGCAACAAGGCCGGCATCCCATAGCCTTGCCCATTTAAGCTGTTGTCCCACTGATGAAAATCATACGGTCCTTCATAGGTTTTGATCCAGTCCTGCAACCAAAGCATATCAAATGCCGCCGTAAAGCAGAACTCTGTTGTTTCTTTCTTGATCAGTAAAGAACCCTCTTCCAGCGGGATTTCATAGCGGAACGCTGCCCCCTCATCATAAGCTCTCACACGGAGAATAAAAGGATAACCCTCGCATTGGAAATAAAGTGTCATCTCCTTTGCATGATTGTGATATTCTGATTTCTTGCCTGCGGGAAGGGCATAGCTTTCACAGATAGAAGCGGTTTCCATTCTTTCGAAAATAAAGTTTTTATCAAACTCCGCAATGTTGGTGATGATGCCAAGCGGACTTTCCTCCATGACCGGATTACCGTCTTTGATGACACTGTAACATAAGCTGTTGTCTAGCTTTTGTGTAATTTCTATACTTAACCTTTCCTTGGGGGAAATAATTTTCCACATAGTCGTAATCTCCTTTCCTATTTATCCTTTGACACTGCCCATAACAATTCCTGTTGTAAAATATTTTTGTAAAAACGGATAGATCATTAAAATTGGAAGCGCAGCCAAAAAGATTTGTGCTGCTTTTCCTGTTGCGTCAGATATTACACCGCTGTTGCGGACGTCTCTTATGGATTCCATCGCCATCAGGTCTCTCGATACGACCATGGTTTGCAGATATGTCTGCAACGGATATTTTCCGGGTGAGTTCATATAGATTAATCCGTCAAACCAAGCATTCCAATGGTTGACGATAAAAAATAGCGCAACGGTCGCAATCACAGGTGCAGAAACTGGTATAATGACCGATAAAAGTACGCGCAAGTGTCCGGCACCATCGAGTTGAGCCGCTTCTTCCAATTCTTTTGGAATGCCTCTAAAAAAGTTCATCAAAAGAAGAATATTGAAAACGTTGATAGCACAGGGGATTACAAGTGCCCCCATCGAATTGATCAAACCTGTATTTCTGACAACCATATAAGTTGGAATCAATCCGCCTGTAAACATCATCGGGATAACAAAATACCAGATATAATATTTTCTTGCGCCAAACTCATTGTTTTGCTTGGAGAGCGAGTAGGCTGCCAAAACAGAAACAACCATACTCAAAGGAACTGCAATCAAAACCCTTTCAAACGATACAAGCAGAGAATCAAAAAAAGCAGGCTTAGAACCCATATATTTATAAGCGTCCAAAGTAAAGTTGACTGGTAAAATGCCTACTTCGCCTGCCGTTGCTGCACCGCTTGAGCTGAAAGAAACAGCCAATTGATTTAAAATCGGGAGCAGGCAGCTCAAGGCTAGCAATGTCAAAAATATATAATTGAATACGACAAAAACTTTTCTGCCGGTTGTTGTCTTTTTCATAATCTCACACCCTCCTAAAACACCCTATAGTCAGTATATTTATGCGCCAGTACATAAGAAATCGAAAGCATCGTGAACGAGACCACCGACTTAAATAGCCCAACCGCTGTTGCAACACCATACTGCGCATCAAGCATACCGATTCTATAGACAAGCGTGTCAAGGATGTCTCCTGTACTGTAAACCTGCGCACTATAAAGGTTAAATACCTGATCAAATCCGGCGTTTAAGATATTTCCCATACTCAAAACACCCATCAACAAGACAATTGGTAATATCCCGGGGATTGTAATGTGCAGAACCTGTTTCCAGCGGTTTGCCCCATCAATCATAGATGCTTCATAAAGACCCGGGTCAATGCCTGTCAAAGCCGCGAGATATACGATTGTACCAAATCCAAATTCTTTCCACGCTTCTGTAATAACAAGGGTGTAAGGGAACAACTTGGGGTCGCCTAAGAAAAACGGAGCCTTTGCACCAAACAGCGCAAACAAATTCCCCATGATACCTGTTGAAGGTGACAAAACATCAATCATGATACCGGAAAGAATAACCCAACTCAGAAAGTGAGGAAAATAAACAATTGTTTGCATTAACCTTTTATATTTGACACTACGGACTTCATTCAGAAGCAATGCAACAAATACCGGTAATACAATACTGACAATTACTTTCATCGTTGCGATATAAAATGTATTCCAAAGCACTTGCGTTGTATCAGGCATGACTAGCACATATTTGAAGTTATCCAGTCCTACCCATTTTGAGCCAAATAGGCCCTTGTTCGGGTTAAATTTTTCAAAGGCCATTAAATTACCAACAAGCGGGATATAATTGTAAACAAACAACAAGATGACGGCTGGAAGAAGCATGATATGCAACGGCCAATTTTTCAAGAACTTACTTTTTTTCATATGACTTCTCCTATCCAAAAAAATAAGGGCGGCTGTGCATGACCGCCCTTTTACTTATAGATTCAATTTACTATTGCTCAGCGTACCATGCATTGACTTCGTCCGTCATCACTTTTCCGCCAAGATTGTTCCAGTTAGTAACAAATTTGTCAAAATCATCAATTGGAGCGCCCATGATAATAGCTGTGAAATCGGTAAGTGTTTGTTTTTTGAGTGTTGACAATTTTTCTGCCATTGTCTCAGTTGGTGCACCATAGAATTCATCCGACATGACGTTGCCGTCAGCCCAATATTTGTTGATGACAGTCAAAGATCCGTCAGGACCAAACATTTTAAGCTGATGCCAGTTGCTGTTTTTGTAATCACCGCCAATTGCCAACATGCTCATATCATAGTAGCTTTTCTCTTCGTCATTGAGTTTTGAAACATCGCCCGTTTTAACAGCGTCACTGACTTTTTCTGCAGCAATAAAGTTTTTCATACCTGGTTCAACGCCGGTTGGTATAGTGTATGCATATGCACCGTAGCCGTCCGGTGTGATGTTGTAAACGGTTGGCTCTGCAGTTGCACCATAGCTTTTTTCAAGCTGAAGGTTGAGCATTTTTACGACTGCTTCAGGATTTTTACAATTTTTGTTAATTACGATATATGTTCCTGTTCCAAAGGTTTTTCCTGCCTTTGCAGGGGTACCGTTATTAGCCGGGATAGCGATTGGCACCCACTCCATTTCAGGATGCTCCACTTTTACATCGTTGAGCCAAGCCATGTTCCAGAAGTCTCCAAAGAACATACCAAACTTGCCTGCGCCTACTTCTTCGTTTACTTTGTTGGCGTCTTTTACACCAAACTCAGGGTCAAGCTGTCCTTTTGCATATAAATCCTGCAAAACGGCAAGAGCTGTTTTAGCTTCTGGCTGTACTGTGCCATACGCAAGGCTGTTGTCTTTTTTAGTCCAAATAAGAGGATATGCGTTATATGCGTTGAAGAAACCTTCCAAGCTGGCATAACCACCTTCAAACAAATCTTTATGAACGGCCAAACCGAAAGTATCCTTTACACCGTTGCCGTCTGGGTCATTGTTTGTGAAAGCGTCCGACACTTTTAACATATCTTCAACTGTTTTAGGTAGTTCAATACCGAGTCTGTCAAGCCAGTCGGTGCGCACCCAAAGCACTTTACAACTCATAAGGCCTGTGCCGACTACCGGAATAGCCATCAGCTTATCGTCAAAGGTTGCGGATTTGAGGCCGTCACCGCCGTCTGCGTTCAATACTTCCTTAGTAAAATCTGCCCAGTATTCCGGCAAAATCTGCGTCATATCCATTAACTGATCGTTTTCATACATCATTTTAAGTTGCGTGTTTTTGACCACCATAACATCGGGCAGGTCATTTGAAGTGATGGCGATGTTCAGCTTTTGGTCATATTGCTGCTCATTTGTCGTCCAGAGTAAGTTGACGTCGATGTTCAGAGCATCTTTGTATTCTCTTGTCCAGACGTTGTTTTCGATATCATCGCCTTCAGGGAAATCAAGGTTACCCGCGCCAAGGTTTTTGACTGATGTAATTTTGATCGGTTCGGCATATTTTTCGAATGGACCGTCAGTATCAGCCGATGCTTCCGGTGAGTCGGATGGTGTAGTTGTTGCATTTTCTGTCTTTGTATCCTCAGAATTTCCGCATCCAATGACAGAGGCAGACATTACAATCGCAAGCGTTATTACCGCTGCTGATTTAACTAACTTAACTAATTTTTTCATAAAAACCCTCCTTTAGAATGTTAATATTGCATGAATAAGTATATCAATTTGTATAATAATTGTACATATCGCCTTTTTTACTTTCCTTGCTCAATCTTTACTAATATTTTTTTTATGCATTTTTGTCTTCGATAATCTTGGAGCATCATTCCTACCTGTTTCTTAAAAACTCGGGTCTTTGATACTTGAATAAAAAGCGAAATCATTGATAGCCTTGAAAACAGTGCATTTTTATTAACAACATTAAAGCCCACAAATCCTTTAATATCAATGATTTGCAGGCTTTTTCTATTTTTCGAGTATCAAAGACAGGATATTGTATAAGTAAGTATATCGATTTATATAATAGTTATACTTATCGACTTTTTACTTACCTACGTAATCTTTACTAATATTTTATTTGTATGCATTTTTATCTCGATAATCTTGGGGCGTCATTCCTATTTGTTTCTTAAAAACTCTTGAAAAATGAGCGGCCGATTCGTACCCCACCATTGGAGCGATCTTGCTTATTTTATACTTATTATCCTCCAGAAAGCGGCATGCGGCAGAAACACGCATCACTGTGATGGTGTCAATAATGTTTTTCCCGGTCAATTCCTTAAAGCGGCGAGACAGATATGACGGATTGAGATATACTTTTTCGGACAAGGCGCAAAGTGAAAGGTCGGCGTCAAGGTTTGTACTCATATATTGCAACAGGTAATGAATGAAAACCTCAGTTGATTTGCCTTGTTCCTGTTGACAAAGGCTCATCATGCGTACGGTGAGGGATTTGAACCGGTCAACAAACCAGTTAATATCCTCCATGTTTGTGTCCGCTAAAAAAAGCCGAAACTCATCATCGTTTTGGAATATGTCTTGTAGCTCATGCTTCGTCACAAACGTCAGGAGCATCAGCCGAAGCTCTGCATTTAGCTCGATCGCATATAGTGTGTTTTTGATCTCATTGCTGCTCAGCACCTCCGCAAGCCAATTGGTATACAGTGCTACATTTTTACTGTCATTGTTTGCCATGCCCACTGCAATCTTATCGGCAATCTCACGATATTGTGTTAACCCAGATTTATTGATTTGGCTCGTACTGCCTAATTCTCCTAAGAAAAACTCCAACCCGGCAATTGCAACATCAGGATGTTGTTCAAGTCTGTATTCGAGTGTATGATGGAGGATAGAAAAGCGCTTTGCAAGATCAAACCACCGAATCGCCGTGGAATCGAAAATGAAACTGATCTTCACATTCATTGTTCCGGCGCAAACCCTTTGTATACTTTCTGCCATTCCTTTTATCGTAATTTTAGTGCGTTCCAAGCTTTGAGCAGCCGCTGATTGAATAATCCATGCAATGCTGTTTGAATTCACCCAAGCAATCTCGCTTCGGGTCACGTGTCCGATTTTGTCTCGTAGAATAATATCAATAGAAGCAATCATATCTTCTCTGGGAATTTCACTAATGCGTGCAGCCAGCAACATTACTGGTTGCGATGTATCAAGGCAAACATCTAGCCTCTCAAACTCTCTTTTCAGTTCTTGAAGCTCCGGCAAATGCCCTACCAAAATAGATTGTAAGAAATCACGGCGTATAATCGGCTGATAGGATTGCACTTCCGCTTCCGCCAGCGACAATAAACCGGTGTTATGCGCATCTTTATCAATCACAGCAATGCAATCACCGATAGCCGAAAGCAGGACGTCATCACCCTCATTTTTTAATATATATCTGGTAGCATGATATTGGATTGCTTTATATGCGTAATCAAAGGAATCATGACCCGTCAAAAAAACAACCTGGCTACTTGGCCACTTTTGGTGGATTTCTTTCAACAATTCAATTCCTGTCATTCCGGGCATCTGG